>NZ_LFME01000014.1 GCF_001043115.1 Xanthomonas sp. NCPPB 1128
AGATGTGTATGAGGGACAACCCCAGCAGATGCCGCGTCCCGCTCTACTCCAGCCGGCACCGCCTCTGGCGTACCCTCATCCGGCGCTGCGCGCCACCTTCTCCCGGGGGGAGAAGGAGGAGGCAGCGAGGTCCTGCCGCTGCATGGCGAGTTGCCGGTGGAGCAGCAGAGCAAAGTGCTGCAGCCCGATCCGCAGGGGCGGCGGCGCGTGGTGCTGGCGACCAACGTCGCCGAGTCCTCGGTGACGCTGCCCGGGGTGCGGGTGGTGATCGATGCCGGGCTGGCACGCGAGCCGCGCTACGATCCCAACAGTGGCTTCTCGCGGCTGGACGTGGCCGCCATCGCCCAGGCGTCGGCCGACCAACGCGCCGGCCGCGCCGGCCGTGTCGCCAGCGGTTGGGCCTATCGGCTGTGGCCGCAGTCGCAACGCCTGGAGGCGCAGCGCCGCGCCGAGATCCTGCAGGTGGAGCTGGCCGGGCTGGCGCTGGAACTGGCGGCCTGGGGCAGCGATGGCCTGCGCTTCGTCGATCCGCCGCCGGCCGGCGCGTTGGCCGCCGCGCGCGAGCTGCTGCAACGGCTCGGCGCGCTCGCCGACGGTGGCGCCATCACCGCCAGTGGCCGGCGCATGCTCGCGCTGGGCACGCATCCGCGGCTGGCGGCGATGTTGCTGGCCGCCGGCGATGCGCGCGCGCAGGCGCTGGCCTGCGACCTCGCCGGGCTGATCGAGGCGCGCGATCCGCTGCGCCAGGGCGGCGATGCGCTGGCCGCGCGCTGGCGCGCCTTGGCCGCATTCCGCCGTGGCCGCGTACCGCAGGAGGCCAACCGCGGCGCGCTGGCCGCGATCGATGCGGCCGCCAAACAATGGCGGCGGCGCCTGCGCAGCGACGCCGCAGCGCCGGACAGCGTGGAGGCGCACGAACTCGGCGATCTGCTCGCCCACGCCTTTCCCGACCGCATCGGCACCCGCCATCCCAGCGATCCACTGCGCTACCAGTTGGCGAACGGCCGCAGCGTGCGCCTGTTCGAGCACAGCGACCTGCGTGGCGAGCCCTGGCTGGTCGCCACCGAACTGCGCCACGAGGCCAAGGACGCGCTGCTGCTGCGCGCCGCGCCGGTGGACGAGACCTACCTGCGTGCGCAGTTCCCGCAGCGCTTCGCGCAGGAAGACGTGGTGCGCTGGGACGCCGAGCGGCGCGCGCTGAGCGCGCTGCGCGAGACCCGCTTCGATCGCATCGTGCTCGACAGCCGTCCCGCCGGCCGGGTGGCGCCGGCGCAGGCGGCCGCGGCACTGACCGAGGCGGTACGCGAACTGGGACTGCAGGCGTTGCCCTGGAGCGAGGGCCTGTCGCAATGGCGCGCGCGGGTGGCGGGACTGCGCCAGTGGATGCCGGAACTGGACCTGCCGGACCTGGGCGATGCCGCGCTGCTGGACAGCCTCGACGACTGGCTGCGCCCGGCCTTCGCCGGCAAGACCCGGCTCGACGCGCTGAGCGAGGACGAACTGGGCGAGGCGCTGAAGGCGCGGCTGCCGTGGGACCGCCGCCAGGCCATCGACCGCCACGCACCCGTGCGCATCGCGGTGCCGTCGGGGATGGAACGACGCATCGACTACAGCCTGGACCATGCCGGGCAGCCGCAGCCGCCGGTGCTGGCGGTCAAGCTGCAGGAGCTGTTCGGCCTGGCCGACACCCCCCGCATCGCCGACGGCCGCGTGCCGTTGCTGCTGCATCTGCTCTCGCCCGGCGGGCGACCGCTGCAAGTCACCCAGGACCTGCGCAATTTCTGGTCGAACACCTATCCGGAAGTGAAGAAGGAAATGAAGGGCCGCTACCCGCGCCACCCATGGCCGGACGATCCCTGGACCGCCACCGCCAGCCACCGCGCCAAACCGCGCGGCACCTAACGCGTGCCATCCAGTGCCAGGCGTGCGCGCGGTGACTGCGCGCACCTGTGGCAAGAAAGAACGAGGAAGCGGATGCCCTTGCACGACCGAGCGATGGGCCGCCTGCCAGGCCCTTCGGGTCGAGCCTGGCAGGCGCCCGCGCGCGTTCGAGCTGACGGTCGTTCCGGCGCTGCACCATGCAGCGCCAACGGCGCTTCGCCTGGCCCCACCGAGTATTCGGGTTTGGATGACGCGCCCTCAGCGTGCGCCCGGCATTCAGCCACCAGACGAATCCACGGCGCTGCGCTAACGCCCCGTATACGGTAGGCGGGAGACACTGCAGCCCTTCATTCCTGCCAGTAGGGGACGCCCATGAGCAAGCTGACCATCATCACCGATCGCGCCCTGGATCTCGCCAGCCACGCAGGCGACAGCCTCAAGCACTTCGGCCCGCAGGCGAACAAGTGGTTGCAGTCGGGCAAGGCGATGGGCGCGCTCAAGGCAGGCGCGGCGATGGGCGCCGTCAAGACCGGCACCAAGGTCGCGCGTACCGCGGTGCGCCGCAACCCGGCCGTAGCGATCGCCGCCGCCGCGGTCGGCGTCGGCCTGCTCGGCTATGCTATCTACCGCAAGCGCCAGCGCGACAAGGGCGCGCCGATCGAGGGCAATGCGCAGCGCATCGAAGCAGCCAACAAGCGCGGCAATGTCGGCGCGCGCCGCAGCGCCGCCAGCAGCCGCGGCACGCGCCGCAATGCCGCAGCGCAGGACGCCACCGAAGAGTGAGTTCCGCGTACTGCCGCTGACGGCAGCCGCAGCATGAAACGCAGCGACCGGGAGATCTCCAGGTCGCTTTTTTATGGGGTCGCCGCGACCCTGCTTTTCTAACGTAGGAGCGGCTTCAGCCGCGACCGTTGCGTTTCCGAGGTTCCGATGTCGCGGCTGAAGCCGCTCCTACGCGTCACTCGGCACAACACGCACTACAGCGCGCGCCACGCGCCCGGCGCCAATCCGTCCAACCGATGCGCGCCCATCCCCGCACGCACCAGGCGCAGGGTCGGCAAGCCGACCGCAGCAGTCATCCGCCGCACCTGCCGGTTGCGGCCTTCGCGCAGTACGACTTGCAACCAGGCATCGGGCACGCTTTTGCGGAAGCGCACCGGCGGATCGCGCGGCCACAGCGGTGGCGGCGCGTCCAGCAACGTCACCTCTGCACGCGCGGTCGGACCATCGTTCAACAGTACGCCGTCGCGCAGGCGAAGCAATTGTTCCGGTTGTGGCGCGCCCTCCACCATCACCCAGTAGGTCTTGGGCTGCTTGTGCCGCGGATCGGTGAGCCGGTGCGCCAGCGCGCCGTCGTCGGTCAGCAGCAGCAGACCTTCGCTGTCGTAGTCCAGGCGTCCGGCCGCGTACACGCCGGCCGGCAGGCCGAACTCGGCCAGGGTCCGCCGCGGCGGCGTGCTGCGGTCGGTGAACTGGCACAGCACGTTGAAGGGCTTGTTGAAGGCGATCAGCATCGGCGGGAACGGCGGCGGACCTGCGCCGCACGGCGCGGCGCAGGCATTGTCCCATGCGCCCGCGCCGCCCCGCCCGCGCGCCGGCTCAGCGCTTGACGAACTTCAGGGTCATCCGGTCGCTCTCGCCGATCGCCTGGTACTTGGCATCGTCGGCGGCCTCGTGCTGGTTGCTCGGCGGCAACGTCCACACGCCACCCGGATAATCCTTCGTGTCGCGCGGATTGGCGTTGACCTCGCTCTTGCCGGCCAGCTTGAAACCGGCCGCCTCGGCCATGGCGATCACCTGCGCCTGGCCGACATAGCCGCTCTTGTCGTCGGCCGCCACGTCGGCCTTGGCGCGGTGTTCGACCACCCCGAGCACGCCGCCGGGCTTGAGCACCTGGTAGAAGCCCTTGAACATGCCCTCGGCCTGGCCGGCCATGCGCCAGTTGTGCACGTTGCGGAAGGTCAGCACCAGGTCGGCCGAGCCGGGCGGGCCGAACACCGGCGCGTTCGGCGCATACGCCACGATGCGCGCGCGGTCGTACTGCGCCGGCGCCGCGGCGAACGTCTGCTCCAGGCCGCTGCGCGCCTTCTGCTGGTAGTCGCGGCCGCGCCCTTCCGGCACCGCCGCCGGATCGACCACCGCGGCGATGTACTGACCACGCTCGCGCAGGTACGGCGCCAAAATCTCGGAGTACCAGCCGCTTCCCGGGGTGATTTCGATCACCGTCTGGGTCGGCTTGATGCCGAAGAACGCCAGGGTCTGGCCGGGGTGGCGATAGGCGTCGCGGGCGACGTTGGCGCGGTCGCGCCAGCTGCCGTTGATCGCCGTCTGCAGCGCCGCGTCCGGCGCCGGTAGCGTGGCGGTGTCGGCCGGCTTGATCGCCTGCGCCGCGGGGGCGAGCAACGCGGCGGCGACGGCCAGGGTACAGGCGCAGGCGAGCGAGGTTCGAAGCGTCATGGCAGGCATCCGCAAGAGAGGTGCCGCGAGCCTAGCACGCGGCCCGATACCGACGAATGTTGCACTTCCGTTAGCGCGAATCACGTCTACAGAACGATGTTTTCGCGAGCATTTGACGACCGCCCAACCCCTGGCGACTATCCTGTCGCCTCCCCCACAGTGGAACGTTTTCCATGCTGCACACGCGCGAACTCGGCCGTTCCGGCCTGCATGCGGCACCGCTGGCGTTCGGCGGCAACGTGTTCGGCTGGAGCGCCGACGCCAAGACCTCCTTCGCCCTGCTCGATGCCTTCGTCGAGGCCGGCTGCAATCTCATCGACACCGCCGACATCTACTCGGCCTGGGTGCCGGGCAACCACGGCGGCGAATCGGAAACGTTGATCGGACAGTGGCTCAAGCGCAGCGGCAAGCGCGACAAGGTGCTGATCGCGACCAAGGTCGGCAAGTGGGCCGAACGCCCGGGCCTGTCGGCCGACAACATCGCCGCCGCCGCGGAGGACTCGTTGCAGCGCCTGCAGACCGACGTCATCGATCTGTACCAGGCGCACGAGGACGACGATTCGGTGCCGCTGGAAGCGTCGCTGGCGGCGTTCGGGCGGCTGATCGAACAGGGCAAGGTGCGCGCGATCGGCGCCTCCAACTACGGCGCCGCGCGCCTGCGCGAAGCCCTGAACGTCTCCGCGCAGTACGGCCTGCCCCGCTACGAGACGCTGCAGCCGGAGTACAACCTGTACGACCGCGCTGGCTATGAGGCCGACCTGGAACCGCTGGTGCGCGAACAAGGCCTGGGCGTGCTGTGCTACTACGCGCTGGCCAGCGGCTTCCTCAGCGGCAAGTACCGCCGCGCCGAAGACGCCGGCAAGAGCAAGGCACGCGGCGCCAGCGTGGTCGCGCGGTATCTCAATGCGCGCGGCCTGCGCATCCTCGCCGCGCTCGACGACATCGCCGGCAAGCATGCCGCCACGCCCACGCAGGTGGCGCTGGCCTGGCTGATGGCGCGGCCGGGCATCGTCGCGCCGATCGCCAGCGCGACCAGCCTGGACCAACTGCAGGATCTGCTCGCCGCCGCGCGCCTGCAGCTGTCGGCCGAGGACATCGCGGAATTGAATACCGCAAGTGAGGAAACCGCATGACCGCCCCCACCCAGACCACCCGCATCGTGCTCGCCTCGCGCCCGCAGGGCGCGCCGGGCACCGACAACTTCCGCACCGAACAGGCGCCGCTGGCGCCGCCCGGGCCGGGGCAGGTGCTGCTGCGCAACCGCTGGCTGTCGCTGGACCCGTACATGCGCGGGCGCATGAGCGATGCGCCCTCCTACGCGCCGCCGGTGCAACTGGGCGAGACCATGGTCGGCAGTACCGTCGCCGAGGTGCTGCAGTCGAACTCCCCCGACCATGCGCCGGGCGATCTGGTGCTGGTGCAGAACGGCGGCTGGCAGAGCCATCTGGTCGTCGACGGCACCAGCCTGCGGCGCAAGCTCGACCCCACCTCGCCGCTGCCGCCGAGCACCGCGCTCGGCGTGTACGGCATGCCCGGCTTCACCGCCTACGCCGGCCTGCACGAGATCGGCAAGCCGCAGCAGGGCGAGACCGTCGCGGTGGCCGCGGCCACCGGCCCGGTCGGCGCCACGGTGGCGCAGATCGCCAGGTTGCGTGGGGCGAAGGTGATCGCCATCGCCGGAGGCGCGGAGAAATGCCGCTACCTGCGCGAGGAACTGGGCGTGGACCTGGCCCTGGACCACCGCGCCAAGGACTTCGCCGAACAACTGCGCGCCGCCGCGAGCGACGGCATCGACGTGTACTTCGAGAACGTCGGCGGTCACGTGTTCGATGCGGTGCTGCCGTTGCTCAACGATTTCGCGCGGGTGCCGGTGTGCGGCACCATCGCCACCTACAACGCCAACGGCGCCTTGCCGCCGGGGCCGGATCGGTTGCCTGCGCTGATGGGCCAGGTATTGCGCCAGCGCCTGACCCTGCGCGGCTTCATCGTCGGCGACTTCGTCAAGCTGTATCCGGAGTTCCTGCGCGAGATGGGCGCCTGGCTGGCCGACGGCCGCGTGCGCTATCGCGAACACGTGGTGGACGGGCTGGAGAACGCACCGCAGGCGTTCATCGACATGCTGAGCGGCGGCAACTTCGGCAAGCTGGTGGTGCGGCTGGGCGACTGAGGCCAAGGGCCGAAACTCGACTCTCGTAGGAGCGGCTTCAGCCGCGACCGGGCGTTCCCGCGAACGCCCGGTCGCGGCTGAAGCCGCTCCTACGGACAGCATGGGTCGATGACGCGGCACGGCGTTGTGGTGCGCATGCACGCCCCAGCATCGACGCACGCGGATGCAGCCACTACCATCGGACGCATCGCCGCCGCCGCCGCTTCCATGTCCGATTCCCCGCGTCCCCCTCGCGCACGCCGCACCGCACGCGCCGCCACCGCTCCCACCCCGCCCGAGCGCGGCCTGGCCGCGGAACTGATGCGGCGCATCGGCGAATGCGAAGGCGACCCGAACTTCATGACCTCGCTGGCGCGCGGCCTGGCCGTGCTCAGCGCCTTCGGCCAGCACAGCCGCGACGTCAGCATGGCCCAGCTCAGCGCCGACACCGGCATCCCGCGCGCGGCGGTGCGGCGCGTGCTGTACACGCTGGAGAAGCTCGGCTACGCCGGCACCCACGGCCGCGGCTACGTGCTGCTGCCGCGCGCATTGGGCATCGGCAGCGGCTACCTGTCCACCGCCGCCCTGTCGGTGGCGGCGCAACCGGTGCTGGATGCGTTGCGCGACACCCTGCACGAATCCTGCTCGCTGGGCGTGCTCGACGGCGACGACCTGCTGTACGTGGCGCGCGCGGAGACGGTGCGGATCATGTCGATCGGCCTGCGCGCCGGCAGCCGCCTGCCGGCCTACTGCACCTCGATGGGACGGGTGCTGCTGGCGGCGCAGCCGGGCGACACCTTGAACAGCTACCTGGAACGCAATCCGCTGCGCCCGCGCACCGAGCGCACCGTCACCGACCGTGCGCAGTTCCAGGCCCTGCTGGAACGCGTGCAGCGCGACGGCTATGCGGTGGTGGACCAGGAACTGGAGATCGGCCTGCGCTCGGTGGCGGTGCCGGTGCGCAACCGCCAGGACCGCGTGGTCGCCGCGCTCAACGTCGGCAGCTCGGTGGCACGGATGACCCTGGGCAGCCTGCAGAGCACGGTGTTGCCGGCGCTGCGGCATGCGGCGCAGCAGTTGAGTCGGGTGCTGGACTGAGCGTCACCGATGCCGCGCCGACCCGCCGCGTCGCCCACCAGAACAGCAACGCCAGCAGGCTGACCGCCGCCCCCAGGCGACACACGCCCGCCCAGCCGGCCTGCGCGTAGGTCGCGGTCGTCGCGATCGCGCCCAGTCCGCTGCCCACCGCGTAGAACAGCATGTACAAGCCGATCAGTCGGCCATGCGCCTGCGGCCGGCGTCGCAGGATCATGCTCTGGCTGGTGACGTGCAGCGCCTGCCCGGCCAGGTCGAGCAGGACGATTCCCAGCACCAGCGCGGCGAGCGACTGCGGCAGCCACGACAACGGCCACCAGGCCAGTACCAACACCACCAGCGCCGCGGCGCTGGTGCGCTGGGCATGGCCGCGGTCGGCCCAGTGCCCGGCGCGCGCGGCCGCCAGCGCCCCGACCGCGCCGACCAGGCCGAAGGCGCCGATGGCGAGGTGCGAAAACGCATAGGGCGGCGCGCGCAACGGCAACACCAGCGCGCTCCAGAAGATGTTGAACGCCGCGAACATCAGCAGCGCCAGTCCGCCGCGGACCTGCAGCACGCGCTCCTGCCGCAACAGCGTCAGCATGGACATGATCAGACGCGGATGGGGCAGCGGCTGCGACGGCACCGGCAGCGCCGGCAGCGCCGGCAACCAGCGCCACAGCGGCAACGCGAGCGCCAGCATCAGCACCGCCGCGCCGGCATAGACGCCGCGCCAGCCGGCCAGTTCGCTGACCCCGCCTGCAAACACCCGCGCCAGCAACAGGCCGATGAACACCCCGCCCTGCGCCGCACCGACCACCCGTCCCTGCTCCTGCGGCGCCGCAGCGCTGGCGGCGTAGGCGATCAAGCCCTGGGTCATCGCCGTGCCCAGCATGCCGACGGCGAGCATGCCGGCCAGCAACACCGGCGCCGACCGCGCCACGCTCACCACGACCAGCGCCGCGACCAGCCCCAGCGCCTGCACCGCCATCAGGCGACGACGCTCCACCAGGTCGCCCAGCGGCACCAGCAACAACAAGGCCAGCGCGCAGCCGATCTGGGCCGCGCTGACCACGCCGCCCACCGCCGCCGGGCGGATCCCGAAATCCGCTGCCAGCGCATCCAGCAGCGGCTGCGCGTAATAGACGTTGGCCACGCTCAGGCCGCTGGCGATGGCGAACAGCCAGAGCAGGCGACGCGGCATGGCGGGCGCAGCGGTGACGGGTTGCATGATAGACGGCTCGCCTGGTTTCAAAACGAAACTTGTTCCAGGCTAGGTCGATAGGTTTTAAAATGCAACCACTATCGCCCAGCGCCTCCAGGAACGCCGATGCCGTCCCGCCCCGCCCTGCCCGCTTCGCCCTGCCCGGTGGCGCGCAGCGTCGACCTGATCGGCGACCGCTGGTCGCTGCTGATCGTGCGCGATGCCTTCGATGGGGTGCGCCGCTTCGGCGACTTCCAGCGCAGCCTGGGCATGGCGCGCAACATCCTGGCCGACCGGCTGCGCAAGCTGGTCGAGGCCGGCATCCTGGAGACGCGCGAGGCGTCCGACGGCAGCGCCTACCGCGAGTACGCGCTGAGCGCCAAGGGCGAGGACCTGTTCGCGGTGGTGCTGGCGCTGCGGCAATGGGGCGAACGGCATCTGTTCGACCACGGCGAGCGCCATTCGGTGCTGATCGACACGCGCAGTGGCAAGCCGGTCGCGCGCATGCAGCCGCGCGCCGCCGACGGCACGCGGCTGAGTCCGGCGGTCACCGAAGTGCGCAAGGTGCGCTGAGCGGAGCGCTGTGCGCGCTAGGCGGCGCCCTCGGCGGCCTGTTCGGCCAGGATCGGCGCGGCCAGGGCGAAGGCATGGTTGGCCGCCGGCACACCGCAATAGATCGCCGCCTGCAGCAGCACTTCCTTGATCTCGTCGGCGCTGACGCCGTTGTTGCGCGCCGCGCGCACGTGCAGCTTGAACTCCTCGTCGTGGCCGCGCGCGACCATCATCGCCAGGGTCAGCAGCGAGCGCGTGTGCCGCGGCAGGCCCTCGCGGGTCCACACCGTGCCCCAGGCGGTGCGGGTGATGAAGTCCTGGAACTCCTCGGTGAACGGCGTGCGCGCGGCCAGCGAGCGATCGACGTGGGCATCGCCGAGCACCGCACGGCGCACCTGCAGGCCGGCAGCGTAGCGTTCGTTCTCGTCCATCGGGTCGACTCCTGAAACGTAGGGAAAAGGCAGGCGCGGCTACTGCAGCAGGAAGCGCAGCAGCGCGTCGTTGAAGGCGTGCGGCGACTCGACGTTGCACAGGTGGCGGCCATGCACCTCGGCATAGTCACCCTTCGCCACCTGCGCGGCGATGGCCTGCAACTCGGCCGACGGACACACCGGGTCGTCGTGCCCGGCCACGGCCAGCACCGGCACGCGGATCTCGCCCAGGCGCTCGCGGAAGTCGGCCTCGGCCAGCGCCTGGCAGCAGCCGATGTAGGCCTGCGCATCGGTGACGCGGAAACTGTCCAGGATCGCCTCGACGGCAGCCGGCTGCGCCTCGGCGAAGGCCGGGGTGAACCAGCGCGTGCGGGTGCCGTCGCACAGCGGTGCCAGGCCCTCGGCGCGCACCTGGTCGATGCGCGCCTGCCAGCTCTCGGCGCTGCCGATCCTGGCCGCAGTGGCGCACAGGGTGAGGCTGAGCAGGCGCTCGCCGGCATGCAGGCCCAGCCACTGCCCGGTCAGCCCGCCGATCGACAGACCGCAGAAATGGCTGCGCTCGATCGACAACGCATCCCAGAGCGCCAGCACGTCGCCGCCGAGATCGGCCATGGCGTACGGCGCCGGCGCGGCGGTGGAGGCGCCGTGGCCGCGGCGGTCGTAGCGCAGCACGCGGAAATGCGGCGACAGTGCGGCGATCTGCGCGTCCCACATGTGCAGGTCGGTGCCGAGCGAATTGCATAGGGTCAGCCACGGACGGCCTTCGCTGCCGTCGATGCGGTAATGCAGACGATGCGTGGGCAGGTCGAGGATCGGCATGGGCGGCGCTCGCTGAGAAGATGGAAGGGGCCATCGCGGCATGGACCGCGCGGCACCGGCAAGTCTAGAACGTGGCGCCGACGCTGCGGCAGACAGGTGCGGCGCGGCCGCTCACGCGCGCGCCTGCGCAGCGAGCACGCGCTCGATCCACACCGTGGCCATGCCGCGCCAGCTGTCGCTGGCGAACAGCGCGTCCAGTTGCGTCGGCGCCAGCACCGCGGTCACCTGCGGGTCCTCGGCCAGCACCGCGCGCAGGTGTTGCTGCGCGGCCAGTGCGCGACGCACCGCCGTTTCCACCAGCGCGTGCGCGGCGGCCTTGCCCAGGTGGGTGGCCAGGGTCACCGCCACCGCCTCGGCGTAGAGCAGGCCGCCGTGGCTGTCCAGATGCGCGGCCATGCGCGCGCGGTCCAGTTCCAGGCCCTCGATCAGCACCCGCACCTGGGCCAGGCTGCCGGCGCTCAGCCGCACCAGCTCCGGCAGGGTCTCCCATTCGGCATGCCAGCCGCCGACCGCGCGCTCGTGCTCCTGCGGCAACGCTGCGAACAGGGTCGCCAGCAGGCCCGGCGCACGCGTGGCTGCGGCGATCGCGACCACGCAGCCGACCGGATTGCGCTTGTGCGGCATCGCCGAGGAACCGCCCTTGCCCGCCGCCGCCGGTTCGAACGCCTCGGCCACTTCCGACTGCATCAGCAGGGCGACGTCGCGGCCGATCTTGCCCAGGCTGCCGGCCAGCAGCGCGAACGCCGCGCCGATCTCGCCGATGCGGTCGCGCGCCGCGTGCCAGGGCAGCGACGGCAGCGGCAGCCGCAGCTCCGCGGCCAGCGCCTCCGCCACCGCCAGGCCCTGCGACTGCAGCGCGGCCAGGGTGCCGGCGGCACCGCCGAACTGCAGCACCAGGGCATCCTTGCGCAGCGCCTGCAGGCGCCGGCGGCTGCGCTGCAGCGCGTCCAGCCAGCCGGCGGCCTTCAGCCCGAAGGTCACCGGCACCGCCTGCTGCAACAGGGTGCGCCCGGGCAGGCCGGTGTCGCGCTCGCGCTGCGCCAGCGCCGCCAGCGCCGCGCACAGGGCGTCCAGTTGCGCTTCCACGTGGTCGAGCGCGGCGCGCAGCTGCAGCACTGCGCCGCTGTCGATGATGTCCTGGCTGGTCGCGCCCCAGTGCACCCAGCGCGCGGCGTCTTCATCGGCGGCGGCGACCTGGGCGGTGAGCGCCTTGACCAGCGGGATCGCCGGATTGCCGGCCAGCGCGGTGGCGGCACCGAGCGTGGGCAGGTCGTAACGCGCCGCGTCGCACGCGGACACGATCGGCGCCACGGCGCTGGCCGGGATCACCCCGCAGCGCGCCTGCGCGCGTGCCAGTGCCGCTTCCACGTCGAGCATGGCCTGCAGGCGGGCGCGATCGTCGAAGGCTGCATCGACGGCCGGATCGCCGAACAGCGGACGCAACAGGGACTCGGACACGCTCATCGGTTCGTACGTGGTGGAGAGGTCAAGCAGGGTAACCGCTGCGGCCTGTGCAGGATGTCTGTCGCACTCAATAGCGGAAGAACACGGTCTCGTGCTCGCCCTGCATGCGCACGTCCCACTGGTAGCGGTTGGGCGCCAGCGGTTGCGCAACCAGGGTGGCGCGGCGCTCGGCCGGCACCTGCGCCAGGATCGCATCGCTGTCCAGGTGGTCGTCGCCGAAGTACAGCCGCGTCGGCGCGGCGCGCAGCAGGCCGCGCATGAACACCAGCACCACCAGGTGCGGCGCCTGCAGACCCTTGGGCCCGGCAACTCGGCCGGGCTTGACCGTGCGGAAGGCGAAGCGGCCCTGTGCGTCGGTCGGTACCCGGCCCCAACCGTGGAAGGCGGGATCGTGCTCGCCGCGGCGCGGATCGGCGGCATGGTCGTAGATGCCGGCGGCATCGGCCTGCCAGATCTCCAGCAGCGCATCGCCGACCGGCACGCCATTGCCGTCGAACACGCTGCCGGCGATCTCCACGTGGGTGCCCTGCGCCTGTGGCGGCGCGATCTCGGTGCGGTACAGCGGTTCCAGCCCGATCCGGTAATAGGGGCCGACCGTCTGCGACGGGGTTGCCTGGAAACTCATCGCCTCACTCCCAAGGGGTCTGCTTGCGTCCGCGCAGGACGATGTCGAACCGGTAGCCCAGCGCGAACTCGTTGGCGGTGGTCTCCCAGTCGAACGCGGAGACCATGCGCTCGCGCGCCTTCGGGTCCTCGACGCAGTTGAAGATCGGGTCGAACGCCAGCAACGGATCGCCGGGGAAATACATCTGCGTGACCAGGCGCTGGCCGATGCCGTCGCCGTGCAGCGAGAAGTGGATGTGCGCCGGGCGCCAGGCGTTGTAGTGGTTGCGCCACGGATACGCGCCGGGCTTGATGGTGGTGAAGCGGTAGCGGCCGTGGTCGTCGGTCAGCACCTGGCCGGTGCCGGTGAAGTTGGGATCCAGCGGCGCGTCGTGCTGGTCGCCGGCATGCAGGTAGCGGCCGGCGGCGTTGCACTGCCACACCTCGACCACACTGTTGCGCACCGGCTTGCCGTTCTCGTCGAGCAGGCGCCCGCTGACGATGATGCGCTCGCCCAGCGGCGCGCCGGGGAAGCCGGCGGTGAGATCGGCGGCATGTTCGCCCAGGGTGGTGCGGTCCAGGGTCGGGCCGGTGGCCTCGGACAGGGTCAGCGGGATCGCGATCGGATCGCGGGTCGGGCCGCGCGCGCCGGTGGAGGCGTAGGGCGGATGCAGAAAGGCCGGTTGCGTGCCCGGGTAGGGGCGGCGATAGCCGAGCAGGGGATCGATGGGGGTGTCGTCGCGCATCGTGCGGTCTCGCTGGCTCCGCGCGGAGCCGGTTGGCTGGAAGGATGATGCAGGCGTGCGGGGCGCAGCGTCGATGGGGCGAGCGGCTACAACCGCTCGATCGCCAGCGCCACGCCCTGGCCGACGCCGATGCACATGGTCGCCAGGCCGCGGCGGCCACTGCTGGCTTCGAGTTGGCGCAGCAGGGTCAGGGCAAGGCGCGCGCCGCTCATGCCCAACGGGTGACCGAGCGCGATCGCGCCACCGTTGGCGTTGACGTGCGCGGCATCGTCGGCGACGCCGAGTTCGCGCAGGCAGGCCAGGCCCTGCGCGGCGAAGGCTTCGTTGAGTTCGATCGCGTCGAAGTCGCCGATGGACAGCCCCAGGCGCGCCAGCAGCTTGCGCGTGGCCGGCACCGGGCCGATGCCCATGTAGGCCGGCTCCACGCCGGCACTGGCGAAGCCCAGCACACGTGCGCGCGGGGTCAGGCCCAGCGCCTGCACCTGCGCTGCGCTGGCCAGCAGCAGCGCGGCGGCACCATCGTTGATACCCGAGGCGTTGCCGGCAGTGACCGTGCCAGGCTGGCGGAAGATCGGCTTGAGCCTGGCCAGCGCCTCGGGCGTGGTGTCGGCGCGCGGATGCTCGTCGACGCGGACGTCGATGGTCTCGCCGCGCTTTTTGCCCGGCGCGGTCACCGGCACGATCTCGCCGTCGAAGAAACCGGCCGCCTGCGCGGCGGCGGTGCGCTGCTGGCTACGCAGCGCGAAGGCGTCCTGGTCCTCGCGCGCGATGCCGTGGCGCGCGGCCACGTTCTCGGCGGTCTCGCCCATCAGGTCCACGCCATAGAGTTGCTGCATCTTCGGATTGACGAAGCGCCAGCCCATGGTGGTGTCCTCGAGCTGCTGGTTGCGGGCGAAGGCGCTCTCCGCCTTGCCCATCACCCACGGCGCGCGCGACATCGACTCCACGCCGCCGGCGATGGCAAGGCCCAGTTCGCCGGCACGGATGCCGCGCGCGACGGTGCCGATGGCATCCAGGCCGGAGCCGCACAGGCGGTTGACCGTGCTGCCCGGCACACTGAACGGCAGGCCCGCCAGCAGCAGGCTCATGCGCGCGACGTTGCGGTTGTCCTCGCCGGCCTGGTTGGCGCAGCCCAGATAGACGTCGTCGATGCGCGCCGGATCCAGCTGCGGATGCCGCGCCAGCAGCGCCTGCAGCGGCACCGCGCCGAGATCGTCCGCGCGTACCCCGGCCAGGGCGCCGCCGTAGCGGCCGATCGGCGTGCGAATGCCGTCGATGATGTAGGCCTCGTTCATGCCGCCTCCGTGGAATCGGCCAGGGTCAGCGCCAGCCCGGTGGCCTGGCGCAGGTCGTCCAGGCTCACGCCCTCGACCAATTCGAGCACGCGCGCGCCGTCCGGCCCGAGCGCGAACACGCCCAGGTCGGTATACACCCGCGACACGCAGCGCAGCCCGGTCAGCGGATAGCTGCACGCGGTGACCAGCTTGGGTTCGCCGTGCTTGGTCAGCAGTTCCATCATCACGTAGACCTGCTTGGCGCCGATCGCCAGATCCATCGCGCCGCCGACCGCGGGCATGGCATCGGCCGCGCCGGTACTCCAGTTGGCCAGGTCGCCGTGCACCGACACCTGGAACGCGCCGAGCACGCACACGTCCAGGCGCCCGCTGCGCATCATCGCGAACGAGTCGGCGTGGTGGAAATAGCAGCCGCCGGTCAGCAATGTCACCGGCTGCTTGCCGGCGTTGATCAGGTCCAGATCCTCCTGCCCCGGCGGCGGCGCCGGCCCCATGCCGAGCAGACCGTTCTCGCTGTGCAGGAAGATCTCCTTGTCCGCCGGCAGGAAGTTGGCCACCGCGGTCGGCAGGCCGATGCCCAGGTTGACGTAGGCGCCCTCGGGGATGTCGCGCGCCACCCGTGCGGCCAGCGCGTTGCGGTCGATGCCGCGCCCGTTCAATGCGTGCATGCGTCCTCCTGCGTGGCGCTCACCGCCACCAGCCGTTGCACGAAGATGCCCGGGGTCACCACCGCTTCCGGATCCAGTGCGCCGAGTTCCACCACCTGCTCCACCTGCACGATCGCGCAGGTCGCCGCCATCGCCATCAGCGGGCCGAAGTTGCGCGCGGTCTTGCGGTACACCAGGTTACCCCAGCGGTCGCCGTGGTGCGCCTTGATCAGCGCGAAGTCGGCGCGGATCGGATACTCCAGCACGTAGTGGCGGCCGTCGATCTCGCGGGTCTCCTTGCCGGCGGCCAGCTCGGTGCCGTAGCCGGTGGGAGTGAAGATCGCGCCCAGGCCGTTGCCGGCGGCATGGATGCGCGCGGCCAGGTTGCCTTGCGGCACCAGTTCCAGTTCCAGCTGGCCGGCGCGGTAGGCCGCGTCGAAGTGCTGCGAGTCGCTCTGCCGTGGGAACGAGCACACGATCTTGCGCACGCGCTTGTGCTTGATCAGCGCGGCCAGCCCGGTCTCGCCGTTGCCGGCGTTGTTGTTGACGATGGTCAGCTCGCGCGCACCCTGCGCGATCAGCGCATCGATCAGCGCATCGGGCATGCCCGCGGTACCGAAGCCGCCGATCATCACCGTGGCGCCATCGTGGATGTCGGCCACTGCGGCGGCGCACGACGGCAAAGTCTTGTCGATCATCGGCGCCGCTCCGCCGTCGCCGGCCGGGGGCGCAGCGCACGGCGGCGCAGGCGCATTACGGGGTCTGCCACGACATCCTCCTCCAGGTCGCTCCGGGAGGCCACGTTAGGCCCGCTCCGGCGGGCGGTCAATCCGATTATCGGATGCATAGTTCGATAAACGAACAATTTAACGATACGGCAACGGTGCACCGGACCTGCCCCGTTGTATACATTCGACCATCGCCAAGCATCGGGCGATGGCGCAATTGCACCGCTATGTCGTTGCGCGCCGCAACACGCAAGGATCTTCCCCCAGCCTGTTGTATACACAATCGAGGTCGCCGCCATGCAGTCGTCCGCTCCGGCATTTCCGCTCAATGCCTGGTACGCCATCGCCTGGGATCACGAGGTCAAGCACGCGCTGCTGCCGCGCAAGGTGTGCAACCTGGACATCGTGCTGTACCGCACCAGCAACGGCCGCGTCGCCGCGCTCGAGGACGCCTGCTGGCACCGCCTGGTGCCGCTGTCGATGGGCCGGCTGCGCGGCGACGACGTGGTCTGCGGCTACCACGGCCTGGTCTACGACGCGAACGGGCGCTGCGTGCACATGCCCTCGCAGGACACGATCAATCCGTCCGCCTGCGTGCGCCGCTTTCCCACCGTGGAGCGGCACCGCTACGTCTGGGTGTGGCCGGGCGACGCGGCGCTGGCCGATCCGGCGCTGGTGCCGGACCTGCACTGGAACGACGACCCGGCCTGGGCCGGCGACGGCCGCACCATCCACGTCAAGTGCGACTACCGGCTGGTGCTGGACAATCTGATGGACCTGACCCACGAGACCTTCGTGCACGGCTCCAGCATCGGCCAGGACGAGGTCGCCGAGGCGCCGTTCGACGTGGTCCACGGCGAGCGCAGCACGGTGGTCTCGCGCTGGATGCTCGATATCGACCCGCCGCCGTTCTGGGCCTGGCAGATCGAGCACGCGCACGGCTACCGCGGCAAGGTCGACCGCTGGCAGATCATCCGCTTCGAAGCGCCGTGCACCATCGCCATCGATGTCGGCGTGGCGGTGGCCGGCAGCGGCGCGCCGCAGGGTGACCGCTCGCGCGGGGTCAACGGCTACGTGCTCAACACCATCACCCCGGAAACCGACCGTACCTGCCATTACTTCTGGGCGTTCGCGCGCAACCATTCGCTGCACGAACAGTCGATCACCACGCGCCTGCGCGATGGCGTCAGCGGCGTGTTCGGCGAGGACGAGCTGATCCTGGAAGCGCAGCAGCGCGCCATCGATGCGCATCCGGACCACGTGTTCTACAACCTCAACGTCGATGCCGGCGGCATGTGGGCGCGGCGCCTGATCGAGCGCATGGTCGCGGCCGAACAGCGCAGCCAGGACCTGCAACTGCGCATGGTCGGATGAATCGCCGACAGATCCCGGGAGCCACTGCCATGTCCGCCGCGCACCCGTTCCGCTCCAGTGCCGCCCAGACCACCCGCGCCCTGCTGGAATTGCGCGAGTTGATCCTGGCCGGCGAACTGACCGCCGGCGAACGCCTGTCCGAGGTCGCCTTGGTGGAACGCCTGGGCGTCTCGCGCACGCCGGTGCGCGCCGCCCTGCAGCGACTGGCCGAGGAAGGCCTGGTGCAGCCGCTGCGGGGCGGTGGCTATGCGGTGCAGGCATTCGACGAGGCCGACGTGGACGACGCCATCGAACTGCGCGGCACCCTGGAAGGCCTGGCCGCGCGTCGCGCCGCCGAACGTGGTGCCGACCCGGCACTGTTGGCGCGGGCACAGGCGCTGCTGGCGCAGATCGACGCGGTGCTGACGACGCGGCCGCTGAGCGAAGAGGCCTTTGCTCGCTATGTCGACTGCAACGCGCAGTTGCACGCCTTGCTGTTCGAGATGGCCGGCAGCGCGCTGCTGTCACGCGAGTTCGCGCGGGTCGCGCAGTTGCCGTTCGCCTCGCCCAGCAGCTTCGTGCTCGAACGCGGCCAGGCCGCCACCGTGCTGTCGATTGCGCAGGACCAGCACCGCCAGGTGCTGGACGCGATCGCGCGCCGCGAAGGCGCGCGCGCCGAAGCGCTGATGCGCGAACACGCGCGGCTGGCGCAGCGCAACGCCCATCATGCCTTGCACGACCAGAACGCGCTGGGCCAGATCCCCGGCAGCCGCCTGCTGCGGCGCCGCCCACCCGCCTGATCGCGTCCCACGCCGTACCCGCTCCCCCTCCCGCCTGCCGGACCCCGCCATGCGCAAAGACACCCAGTGGACCACCGCCCGCGTCGTCGCCGTCGCCACGCCGTGCCAGGACGTGCGCGAGATCGTGCTCGATCCCGGCCGCGCCAGCCGCCCCTTCAGCGTCGGCAGCCACCTCGACGTGCGCGTGCGCATCGGCGACGCCTCGCACGAGCGCTCCTACTCGCTGGTCGGCGAGCCCGCGGCCGATGGCCACTACCGCATCGCGGTGCGCGCGGTGCCCGACAGCCGCGGCGGCTCGCGCGCGATGTGGGCGCTGGTGCCGGATGACCAACTGGACATTTCCTCGCCCAACAATCACTTCGCGCTGGACGAGACCGCCGAGCACATCGTGCTGGTGGCCGGCGGCATCGGCATCACCCCGATCCTGGGCATGGCGCAACGACTGGCGCGCGGGCGTATCCCCTTCCAGCTGCTCTACGCCGGCCGCAGCCGCGCCAGCATGGCGTATCTGGAGCATCTGCAGGATCTGCTCGGCAAGCGTCTGCAGCTGTTCTGCCCGGAACATCTCGGCCAGCTCGAATTGGCCGCGCAGATCGCGCAGTGGCCCAAAAGCGCCGACGTCTACGCCTGCGGTCCGCTGCCGCTGCTGGACGAACTGCGGCAACGCTGGCGCGACGACGGCCGTGCTCGCGCGCGCCTGCACTTCGAGACGTTCGGCAACAGCGGCAATGCGCCGGCGCAACCGTTCGTGGTACAGGTGCCGGCGCTGGGCAAGACCGTCCAGGTCGCCGAGAACGAATCGCTGCTGGATGCGCTGAGCGCGGCCGGCGTGGAGGTCATGGCCGATTGCCGCCGCGGCGAATGCGGCCTGTGCGTGGTCGAGGTGCTGGAAGCCGCCGCACCGCTGGACCATCGCGACGTGTTCCTCAGCGACGAGCAGCGTCACAGCAACCGCAAGCTGTGCGCCTGCGTCTCGCGCGCGCTCGGCGGCAGCCTCAGCATCGACACCGGCTACCGCGCCGACGCGTTCTGACGCGCACGCGCGACGCCATCCGCACGTACCGCAGGCGCCGTCCACCGCAGTGGGCGGCGCCTGCGGGTGTTCAACATCATCCGTGCGACGTCACTTGGTCGCCGCGTCCCAATGCTCCTGGATCTTGCCGTTCTGGATGCGGAACATGTCGAACCAGGTGGTGGTGTAGGTCTTGCTCGCATCCTTGGGATCGGGCAGCGTGCGCACCGACACCAGGGTCACGTAGTCGCCTTCGGCCAGGATCGCCACCAGCGGCAACTGCACCCGTGGCTGGATCGGCGTCGGCTTGACGAACGACGTCAGGAACGCCAGGAACGCATCGCGGCCGTTGGCCACGTTCGGGTTGTGCTGGATGTAGTCCTTGGCCATGTACATCGGCGCATATTCGGTGTGCCCGGCTTCGAACACGATGCGCCAGAAGTCGTAGACCAGACGCTTGTTGGCGGTGGTGCGCCAGTCCTCGCCATGCAGCAGCTGCTGGTGGTTGGGATTGGCGGTGACCGCGGTCTGCGCGAACGCGGACGCGGCGGGGAGCGCAAGCAGCAGCGCCAGCAGACAGGCCTGAAAACGGATCTTCATGGAAGACTCTCCGATGGGGGAACAGGGGAATGCGCGATGACGCCGCGATGACGCGATGCGCGGCAGCGATGGCACCGTCGCGACTGCAGCGTAGCGACGCGCAGCGCTTGCGCGATGCAGGAAACCGCAAGAAACACGCGAATTTAGCCGCTTTTTTCCTGACCTGGGAGAATCGCCACAGTTACCTCGACATCAGAAATGGCACTGCACACGCACCTGAAGGTGCGTGTGCAGTGCACGGCGCAGCGATACGTTGGCGGTCTGCCTTGTCGGGCATCGACGTATCCCATCGATGTCATCGACAGCGACGATCGATGGCCTTTCGGGATGATCAGCCATTCGGCTGCTGAAAAGCCGGAGAGTCCGGGTTCGGGATCGAAAGAAAGCCAAGACGGGCACGATCGACATGCGCAGAGGGACTGGGACGCGGCTCGACGAATCCCCAATCCCGATTCCCGAATCCCGGCTTTAGAGCGCCAACGGCAATCCCGCATAGTTCTCGGCGATGGTGGCCCGGCCGGCGGCGCTGCCGAGGAGGTAGTCCAGTTCCGCATCGTGCAGGCGGCGGCTGAACGCGTCCTCGTCCGGGAAGCGATGCAACATCGTGGTCATCCACCAGGAGAAGCGCTCGGCCTTCCACACGCGCTGCAGGGCCAGTTCCGAATAGCGCTGCAGCGGCGCGCCGCTGTGCTCCTGCTGCGCCTGCGCGAACAGGTGCGCGAGCAGGCCGACGTCGCCGGCAGCCAGGTTCAGGCCCTTGGCGCCGGTCGGCGGCACGATGTGCGCCGCATCGCCGGCCAGGAACAGGCGGCCGTACTGCATGGGTTCGGCGACGTAGCTGCGCAGCGGCGCGATGCTCTTCTCCAGTGACGGGCCGGTGACCAACGCCTGCGCCACGTCGTCGGGCAGGCGCTTGCGCAGTTCGTCCCAGAAGCGATCGTCCGACCACTCCTCCACGCGCTCGTCCGCCGGCACCTGCACGTAGTAGCGGGTGCGGGTGGGCGAACGCATGCTGCACAGGGCGAAGCCGCGCGCGTTGCGCGCATAGATCAGCTCGTCGGCCACCGGTGGGGTATCGGCCAGCACGCCCAGCCAGCCGAACGGATAGACCCGCTCGTACACGCGCAGCACCTCGGCCGGGATCGCACGGCGGCTGACCCCGTGGAAGCCATCGCAGCCGACCACGTAGTCGCAATCCAGGCGCTGCGTGACGCCATCCTGCACGAAGCTCAGCCACGGCTGCAGTCCGGCGATGTCGTGCAGCTGCACATCCTCGACGGAATAGAGGGTGGTGGCGCCGGCGGCACGGCGTGCGTCCATCAGGTCGCGGGTCACTTCGGTCTGGCCGTAGACGGTGACCGCACGACCACCGGTCGCCGCACTCAGTTCGATGCGTTCGCGGCGCTGCTCCAGCGCCAGCTCAAAGCCATGGTGGACGATGCCTTCGCGCTGCATGCGCGCGCCGGCCCCGGCGGCGCACAGCAGGTCGGCGGTGCCCTGCTCCAGCACGCCGGCGCGGATCCGCGACAGCACGTGCTCCGGCGTCTGCCGCTCGACGATGACGGTGTCGATGCCGTGGCCGTGCAGCAACTGCCCGAGCAGCAGTCCGGCCGGGCCGGCGCCGACGATGGCGACCTGGGTACGCATGCGTCCTCCGAAGGATGGGGCCGATGCACAGTGTTCCGGCATAGGCGCGCCGAGGACATGGATCATTGCGACCGATTCCGGTACTTTTCGCCGATGCCCCGCACTGCTTCAGCTGCCGCCACGTCACCCGTCACGGTCCCGGCCTTCCGCCTGTACGGCGAGACCGGCGACCGCGAGACGCCGGATCTGCTGCACTGGGAATCCATCGCCGCGCGCAGCCGCTTGCACGACTGGCACATCCGCCCGCACCGCCACGACGACCTGCTGCAACTGCTGTATCTGCAGCGCGGCAGCGCCGGCCTGCACTTGGACGGAACGCAGCAGCGCCTGCGCGGGCCCTGCCTGCTGCTGTTGCCGCCGCTGTGCGTGCACGGCTTCCGCTTCCAGCGCAATGTGCGCGGTCACATCGTGACCGTGTCGGCACCACTGCGGCAGCGCCTGGCGGCGCAGTGGCCGAGTGTGGACGAGGCGCTGGCGCGGCCGCTGTGCCTGCCCGCCGGCGACCAGCAACCGATGCTCGATGCCTGCTTCGCCACGATCGCCGCCGAACACGCGCAGCGTCGCCCCGGCCGCGAACCGATGCTGCAGGCGCTGGCGACGCAGGCCTTGCTGTGGGCGGCGCGCGGCGCGCTGGCGCAGGCCCACGCCGATCCGCACGACGCCGACCGTGGCGCGCGCCATGTGCGCGCCTACGCCGCGCTGATCGACGCGCATTACCGCGAGCACTGGCCGCTGGCACGCTATGCCGACCGGCTCGGGCTGAGCCGCAGTCATCTCAACGCGCTGTGCCGACGCCTGGCCGGCGCCTCGGCGCTGGAACTGCTGCAGCGCCGGATCATGCTCGAGGCGCGACGCAGCCTGGTCTACACCACCTTGACCGTGCAGCAGCTCGCGGAAGTCCTGGGCTATGCGGATGCGGCGTATTTCAGCCGCTGCTTCCGCCGACATGCCGGGTGTTCGCCGATGCAGTTCCGGCAGAGGGCGCAGGGGTGACACGACCCGCAGCCAGCACGCAGATCGCGGTGCGGTCGCTCTACTGTGGGAGGGACTTCAGTCCCGACGCGTGATCGATGATCGACCAGTCCCGCTTCGTTCGTCGCGGCTGAAGCCGCGACGAACGAAGCAGCAATGGCGAGTCACCGCAGAGGCGTCGGGACTGAAGTCCCTCCCACAATGCAGCTCAACACGCACGCAACGGAACAATCATCTCTCCCGAAATCAATGCATCCACGAGCATCACCGGGCGCCGATGCGATGCCCGGCTACTTCCCCTCAGAACGGATACTGCGGCGCGCTGTCCTGGATCGTCACCCACTGCCAGTGCGTGTACTGGCCCCAGTCGGCCGGGCCGCCCATGCTGGTGCCGTTGCCGGACGCGCCGGTGCCGCCGAACGGGTTGGTGACTTCGTCGGCCACGGTCTGGTCGTTGATATGCAGCAGACCGGTGTGCAGGCGCTCGCCCAGCGCCATCGCGCGGCCGACCGAGGCCGACAGGATGCCGGCCGACAGGCCGTATTCGGTCTGGTTGGCCAGCGCCACCGCCTCGTCGTCGCTGTCGAAGGCGATCACGTTGGCCACCGGGCCGAACACTTCCTCCTCGAATGCCGGCATGCCCGGCTGCACGTTCGACAGCACCGTAGCCGCGTAGAACAGGCCGTCGTGGGTGCCGCCGGCCTCGATTACCGCGCCCGCCGCCACCGACGCATCGACCACCTCCTTGACGTGCTGCAGCTGGCGCTGGTCGATGATCGGGCCGAGCGCCACGTGTGCGGTGGCCGGATCGCCGACCGGCAGGTGCCGCGCCTTCTCGGCCAGGCGCCGGGTGAGTTCGGCGGCGATGCTGCGCTGGACCAGTACGCGGCCGGTGGCCATGCAGATCTGGCCCTGGTGGAAGTACGCGCCGAAGGCGATCGCCGACACCGCCTTGTCCAGGTCGGCATCCTCCAGCACGATCAGCGAGTTCTTGCCGCCCAGTTCCAGTGCGGTCTTCTTCAGGTGCTTGCCGGCCAGTTCGCCGATGCGGCGGCCGGCGGCAGTGGAACCGGTGAACGCGATCATCGGCACGCCCGGCGCTTCGACCAGCGCCTGGCCGGCGTCGGCGCCGCCCGGCAGCACGTGCAGCAGGCCCTTCGGCAGGCCCGCCTGCTGCAGCACTTCGGCGATGACGAAACCGCCGGCATACGGCGTGCGCGGATCGGGCTTGAGCACCACCGCATTGCCCACCGCCAGCGCCGGCGCCACCGAGCGCAGCGACAGCACCAGCGGGAAGTTGAACGGCGAGATCACCCCGACCACGCCCAGCGGCAGGCGCCGCGCCAGGCTCAGCCGGCCGGGCGCGGTCGGCAGCACCTGGCCCTGCGCCTGCAGCGGCATCGCCGCCGCCTGCTGCAGCAGCACGATCGCCTCGCGCACCTCGTGCTCGCCCTTGGGCAGGATGCCGCCGGTCTCGCGCGCGATCAGCGCCGCGGCCGCCGCCGCATGCTGCTGCAGCACCTGCGCGGCGCGATGGAACACCGCCGCGCGCTCGCGCGGCGGCGTTGCCGCCCAGGCGCGTTGCGCGGCGCGCGCCTGCGCCACCGCCGCGGTCACGTCGGCCGCATTGGCCTGGCCGACGCGGTGCAGCGGCATGCCGCTGCCCGGTTCGATCACCTCGAGGACGCCGCCCTGGGCGGCGACCCACTCGCCGTTGAAGATGCGCTCGCTCCAGGTGGACGCGGCGGCCAGGGGTTCGGTGCTGTGCATGCTGTGTGCTCTCGTAGAAAGAGGAAGAAGAAGTCGTTCAGAGGGCAGTGGCGGCCAGGCCGCCATCCACCGGCAGGTTGACGCCGTTGATCCAGCGCGCCGCATCGGAGGCCAGGAACACCACCGCTTCGGCGACCTCGTCGGCATAGGCCGGGCGCTTCATCTTGCCGGCATCGGCCTGGACCCGCTCGGGCCCGAGCATGGTGACGAAATCGCCCAGGATCGGCGTGAACACCGGGCCTGGCGCGACGCTGTTGACGCGCACCGAATGCTCGGCGAACCAGTCGCGCGAACGCAGCAGCGTCCACACGATCAGCGCTTCCTTGAAGTACTGGTAGCAGGTCGCCTGCGGCACCGGATGCGCCGCCAGCCAGTCGCTGCCGGCGGCGTAGCTGTCGGTGGCAGCCAGCTGCTTGTGCAAGTCCAGCCGCCGCGGCCACTCGGCGCCGAGGATGGAGGCGATGTTGATGATGCTGCCGCCGGGCACGATGCGCGGCAGCAACGCCTGGCTGAGATGGCGCAGGCCCAGGTAGTTGACCTTCGCCACCACGTCCACCGGCGCGGTGCCGGGCACGCCGGCGATGTTGGCCAGCGCATCGATGCGCTCGGGCAGCTGCGCCACCAGCGCGTCGATCGAGGCCGGGTCGCCGAGATCGGCCTGGTGGAAGCCGTGCAGGGTCATGTTGACCGGCTGGCGGTCGATGCCGATCACCGTGGCGCCGTGGAAGCGCGCCAGGCGCGCGACCTCGGCGCCGATGCCGGAGGCCACGCCGGTGACGAGAAGGGTCTTGTTGTGCAGATTCATGGCAGCGCGTGTCCGTTGCGGAGTTGGGCGTCAGAAGACGTGGATGTATTGCAGGTTGACGTTGTGGCCGGAGGGCGCGTTCCTGACCTCCACCGGCATGTAGAAGTTGGCGTTGAAGATGTTCTTCTGGTCGATCCGCCACGACAGGCCGGGGCCCAGGTAGAACTGGGTCTGCTTGCTGTCGGCGACGCGTTCGCCATTGGTGCGGTTGTCACGCAACTGCTTGAGGTAGTAGCCGTTGATGCCCAGGTGCAGGTCCTTCACCACTTCCAGCGAACTGGCGAAGTTGAGCCACGCCGCGTCGCCGGCCTGGCCGTTGCGGAACACGAAGCCTTCGCCCTGCGGCACGTTGGAGGCCTTGTCGGCACGGAAGTTGTAGATGTAGTTCAAGCGTCCGCTGATTTCCCAGCGCGGCGTCGGCAGGATGCTGAAGGCCCAGCTCGGCAGCACCGACCAGTAGCCCGCGCCCTGGTTGACGTCGCGGTTGCGGTCGAACTTGCCGATGGGCGCCAGCACATCCAGTTCGAAACGCTGCGAGAACACCGGGCGGCCATCGCGGATCACCGGCGCCATCTGCAGGTAGGGGCCGATGGTCAGATCGCCCAGGCCCGCGCCGTTGTCGCGCAGCGCCACCGGGCTGTCGTATGCGAACGAGGTGTCCAGGTCGACCAGCGCGGCCAGCGCGGTGACGCCAAGCGAACCACCGAACAGCTTGTAGTCGCTGAGGTAGGCGACCTGGGTGACCCACACCGAGGAGCCGATGTGCGGATCGCGGAACACCGGCACGTCGTCGCCGTGCGCGTCCTTGATCGCATCGAAGTCGTAGCGGCGCAGGTACTGGATCGCGCTCCAACCCGGGTTGGGTTTGCTGAAGCCATCGAAGAAGCTGGTGCCACCGGTGTTGATGCCGGTCGGCAGGGTGGCGCTTTGCGGCACCGTTTGCGCCGCGGCGGGCGCGACGCAGGCGATGGTCAGCAGGGCGAGCAGAAACAGGCGCGCGCGGGCATGCGGCGGTGGGGGGATATGGTGGCGGACACGCTTCACGGGCAGGCACTCCAGGCAAAAGGGGAACGGCGGGGTGCGGGGGGACAGGAACGCGAGCAGGCGCCGCCGCGCGCAGGGCGCGGCCACGCGGCGACGCATGCCGTCAGCGGGACGCCGGCGGCGGGTCGGGGATCAGCGAGGAAGATGGGCGCGCGGCGCAGGCCGGCCGCACCCACGCACAGGGCTACAGACGCTCGAGCACGTCCAGCCGGTCCAGCGCCTGCAGCAGCGCGCGTGCCGAGGTCGCACCGAGTGCGGTGGCAAGCTGCTGCTCCATGCGCACCACTTCGGCTTCGGCCTGCGCCAGCAGCGCCGCGCCGGCGGCGGTCAGATGCAGGTGCTGCATGCGCCGATCCTGGCGCCCGCGCACCTGCCGCAGCAGTTTGCGCTTGACCAGGCGCGCGACCACGATGGCCAGGTTCGGCGGCGACACGCTCAGCACTTCGCCCAGTTGGCGCTGGTTGATGCCCGGATTGGCGTCCACCAGCACCAGCAGCGAATACTCCACCGGCTTCAGCTCGAAGGCGCGCACGCAGTCCTGGAACAGGCGCCGCACCTGCAGTTCGGTGCGGGTGATGCGGTAGCCGATCAGGCTGGTCAGGCGCCGCTGGTCCACGCTGTCCGCCGTGTGCGGATCGGCGGGCAACGCGCTGCTGGACATCTCGGGACTCGGTTTCGAACTCACTGCGCTTCCTGCATGGGGCATCCTGCGGCCAGGCCACGGCGGATGCGCACGCATCCATCGGCGCCGGCCGGCAGCGCCGTCGCAGCTGCATTGTAGGGGCATGACCGCGCATGGTCACAACGCCGCGTCCACGCGCCGCAGCAGCGCCCGGTACGGCGCGGCCGCGGTCCACAGGCACAGCGCGCCGAGCAGGGCCGCGCCCATGCACACCACGCCCAGCGACAGGCCGACCTGGCGCTCGTCGGCGAGCACGTGGTCGGTGCCCAGCGCCACCAGGTACGGCCCCAGGCCCAGCCCGATCAGGTTGACCAGCAGCAGGTAGATCGAGGTGACCTGGCCGCGCAGGCGATTGGGGGTGACCGCCTGCAGGATCGCCGGCGCCAGCGCCACCGGCATGCCCAGCAGGAAGGTGGTCAGCGCGATCGCCGCCAGCGCCGGCCACGGTCCCGGCGCGACCGCGAACAGCGCACTGCTGATCACCAGCAACACGGCCCCGACCAGCGAGATCTTCAGCGCCGCGTCGCGGCTGCCGCGCGCGGCCAGGCGGTCGGCAAGGAAGCCGCTGAACAGCATGCCGGCGATGCCGAAGGTGAGAATGATGATGCCGTAGGCCGGGCCGATCTCGCCCGGCGTCCACTGCCAGCGGCGGATGAAGGTGGCCGGCAGCCACGCGGTGATGCCGAAGGTGATCATCGCGATCACGCCGTTGGCCAGGAACAGCGCCACGTACACCCGCGCGTTGTCGCGCAGGTGGCTCAGGTCCGGGCGCACGCTCGGCACCGCCGCGGCCTGTTCGCGCCGCACCGGCTCGCGCACCGTGGCCATCAGCGCGATCACCGCCAGGCCGGGCAGCGCGACCAGGATGAAGGCCGCCTGCCAGGGCCGGAAGCTGCCCAGCAGCGGCAGCACCACCGTGCTCTCCTTGCTGGTGGCGGCGATCACCAGCCCGCCGACGATGAACGCCGCCGCCGAGCCGATGTAGACGCCGGAGGTGTACACGCTCATCGCCCGCGCGCGCTTTTCCGGCGGGAAGTAGTCGGCCAGCATCGAGTACGCCGCCGGCGACAGCGAGGCCTCGCCGACGCCGACGAACACCCGCGCCAGGAACAGGGTGAAGAAGCTGGTGACGTAGGCGCCGGCCGCGGTCGCCGCGATCCACACCACCACGCCGAGCACGATCAGGTTGCGGCGGTTGCGGCGGTCGGCGACGCGGCCCAGCATCACCCCGATCAGCGTGTAGAACACGGCGAAGGCGAAGCCGTGGACCAGGCTGAAGGCCGAGTCGGACAACTGCAGGTCGCGCTTGATCGGCTGCACCAGCAGGCCCAGGATCTGCCGGTCGACGAAGGACAGCGTGTAGGCCAGCAACAGCACGAGGGTGACGTACCACGCATACAGCGGGCGGTACGGCGCAGACGATGGCAGCGGATCGCGCATGGAAAGGCTCCGGCTCAGAAGCGCAGGGTCAGGAAGGGGGCGATGTAGAAGTAGTCGCGGCCGCGCACCGGTCCCTCGCGCAGGAACGGCCCGGCCTGGGTGTAGTGGGCGTACACGTCCAGGCTGGCGAAGGCATTGAAGCGGTACTTCACCCACAGCACCGAGCGCGTGCCGATGTCGCGCGCGTCGTTGGCGTCGCCCGGCTGCAGCACCCGCCAGCCGGCGGCGTACACGCCGTCGTGCAGGCTTTGCCGCTGCAGCTTGAGCACGTACATGTCGATCCACAGCCGCTCGCTGGGACGCAGCACCAGTTCCGGGCCGAACGAACGCACGTTGCTGCTGATCATGCTGCCGTCGAACACGGAGGCGCGCGCGTACAGGCCGTTGAAGGTGTTCAGTTCGCCGTCGCGCGGATCGCGGTCGCCGGAGGAGACCTCCATGCGCCAGGCCAGGCGCGGCGTCCACCGCACATCGGCGAAGGTGTAGCCGCCGAACAGCGTGCCCTGCCAGGCGCGCACGCGCTGGCCGGCGAAACGGCCGCGCTGGCCGATCAGTTCCAGGTCGTAGTCCCAGCCCTGCACCGCGCCGCTCAGGCGCGTGGACAGCGTGTGCCGATGCTCCTCGCCGACCACGCCGCCATAGCGGCGCCCGTCCTGCACAGTGTCCAGGTACAGGGTCTCCAGCAGCGCCGCCTTCGGCTGGCTGGGCGACAGCGGCACTTCGGCATGCGCGCCCCACAGCCGCTGGTCGCGGTTGGCACGATCGTCGAAGCTGCCGGTGCGGGTCAGTACCGGGCGTCCCCACAGCAGGCCGCCGCTCCAGCGCGGCTGCCGGGTCAGCAGGCGCACCGCGTCGAACGGCATGCGCGAATTGGCCGGGTCGCGCGGGTCGAGCAGGCGCTGCCAGGCGTAGGCGATCTGCTGGCGACCGGCGCGCAGGCGCCAGGCCGGCTGCGGCTGTCCGTCGGACAGTTCGACGAAGCCCTGCGCCAGGTCCAGCGGATTACGGTCGGTGGCCTGCACTGGCCGCGTCTGCAGTCCGGCGACGCGGCTGTCGGCGAGTTCGCCGAACAGGCGCAGGTACGGCGATGGGCGGTAGTCGGCCCACAGCCGCAGGCGCTGCTGCGCATAGCCGTGCGGATCGGTGGCGAAGCGGCCGAAGCCCGCGTGCTCGCGATAGTCGTACAGCGTGCGGCTTTCGCCACCGAGGCTGAGCCAGCCGTCGCCGAGCGGGATGTACTTCCATTTCTCCCAGCCCTGGCGCGGACGCGCCGCCAGCGCCGAATAGTCTTCCTGATCGGGCAGCAGCTTGCCCTGCGGGCCGCTGGATTCGGCATCGGCCTGGCCGCAGCCGACGCTGCACAGAATGGCCAGGCACACGGTACGGGGCGCACGACGCGCGCGCGCATTTTGCACAGTCATCGATTCCCTCCCAAGTCTCGAAGCGTGTGGTGCGAAGGAGCGCGCGCCGGCTATCCGGTGCTGTGGCCCGATGGCCCGCTCATGACGGCGGCGCCGCCACCGCGCCCGGCGCGGTCCCGGCGTAGAGCTGTTCGACCAGCGCCGCGCGGGCGCGCAGCACGTTGCGCTGGTTGATCGAGCCCTTGTCGGTGATTTCGCCCGCCTCCAGGTTCGGCGGCTGTTCCAGCCACGCGGCGCGCGCGACCTGACTGGCGCTGCCGGTGGCGCTGCGGTTGAGCGCATCGAGCAGGCGCTGCAGCCAGGCGCGCACCGGCGGCGCCTGCAGCACCTGCGCCGCCTCGGCCTGTGCCGGCAGCCCCGACAGCCCGTGCAGCGCGTCCAGTCGCGGGAACAGCAGCAGGCCGATGGCATCGCGGTCGGCGCCGGTCACCACCACGTCCTGCACGTAGGCGGCGCCTTCCATCAGCACCCGCGTGCGCAGCGGACCGACGCTGACGAACACACCGGAGGACAGCTTGAAGTCCTCGGCCAGGCGCCCGTCGAACAGCAGGCCGCGCTCGGGATGCTGCGGATCGATCGGCTTGAGCGCGTCGCCGGAGCGGTAGAAGCCTTCCTCGTCGAAGGCCTCGGCGGTCTGCTGCGGCGCGTTCCAGTAGCCCGGCATCACATGCGGCCCGCGGAAGCGCGCTTCCAGCTTGTCGCCGACCGGCACCAGCTTGACCTCGCAGCCCGGCGCCGGCACGCCGACGTCGCCGGGCGTGTTGCTGGTACCGTGGGTGAAGGTGCACGAGGGCGCGCACTCGGTCATGCCCAGGCCGGCGAGCATGCGGATGCGCTCGCCGCAGTGCGCCTCGGCGATGCGTTCCAGGCGGTCCCACACCTCCTGCGACAGCGCCGCGGCGGCGAAGAAGAACATGCGCATGCGCGACAGGAAGGTTTCGCGCAGCGCCGCGTCCTGTTCCAGCGCCTGCGCCAGTTGTTCCCAGCCGCGTGGCACGCTCAGGTACACGGTGGGCGCGATCTCGCGCAGGTTGCGCAAGGTCTGCTCGAACAGCGCCGGGGTCGGCTTGCCGTCGTCGAGGTAGAAGCTGCCGCCGTTGTACAGGGCGATGCCGATGTTGTGGCTGCCGCCGAAGGTGTGGTTCCACGGCAGCCAGTCGACCAGCACCGGCGTCTCGCCGAGCACCGGGAAGGTCTGCAGCAGCATCTGCTGATTCGCGCACAGCATGCGCTGCGTGGTGATCACCGCCTTGGGCAGCAGCGTGGAGCCGGAGGTGAACAGGAACTTGGCGATGCTGTCCGGGCCGCAGGCGGCGAAGGCGGCATCGGCGGCGTCCAGCGCACGCGGCGCCAGCAGCTCCTCGAAGCGCACGCAGGCGCGGTCGCCCAGCGTGCCGCGCACGCACACCGCCGGCACGTCGCTGGGGAACACCGCGGCGATTGGCGGGGCGAACGCCGCACCGTCGCTGGCGAACAGCAGGCCCGGACGCAGCACCTCGGCCACATGCCGCAGTTTGGCGAAATCGCGCGACAGCAGCGCATAGCCCGGCGACACCGGGCAGTACGGGATGCCGGCGTACATCGCCGCGAACGCAAGCTGCAGGTGTTCCAGGTCGTTGCCGGACAGGATCGCCAGCGGCCGCTGCGCCGACAGGCCCATGTCCAGCAGGTGCGCGGCGATGCGGCGGGTGCGCTCGAGCATCTGCGCATAGCTCAGGCGCCGCCACTGTCCACTTTCGTCGCGCTGCGCCACGAAGGTCGCATCGGGGGTGTGCAGCGCCCAGTGCTGCAGTCGCTGCAGCAGATGCCGCGGCAGCGGCGCCAGCGGTTCGCGCGCGCGCAGGCGCAGCACGCCGTCGGCATCGCGGTGGACCTCGGTATCCGCGTGGCTCAGTCCGACAGGACGGTAGCGCGCGGCGGTGGCAACGGACTCAGCGGCATTCATCGGAACCATCCGGAGGAGAGAGACGGCACGGCGTGCGGCAGCGCCGCCGCGGCCCCGCGGGCCGCAGGCGACGCGACGGGTCAGCGCTTGTAGGTCTGCAGACCGGGCTTGATGGTTTTGTCGTCCAGGAATTGCTTCAGGCCCTGTTGCCGGCCCTTCTCGGGATCGCGGTGATTGGACTGGTCGACCTTGGCGTACAGGTAGTCCTCGTTCTGTTCCCAGGTCAGTTCGCGGCAGCGCTTGAAGCCGTGCTTGGCGAAGCGCAGCACCACCGGGTTCTTCTGCTGCAGTTCCTGCGCCAGCCTGGTCACCTCGTCACGCAGCTGCGCGCGCGGCACGCTGGCGTTGACCAGGCCCATCTGCGCCGCCTCGGTGCCGGTGAAGGTGCGCCCGGTCATGATGTAGAGCATGGCGTTGCGGTGGCCCATGGTGTCGGCGACCGCCTTGCTGACCAGGTTGCCCGGGGGAATGCCCCAGTTGATCTCCGACAGCCCGAACACCGCCTCGTCGGCGGCGATGGCCAGGTCGCAGGCGACCAGCGGCGAGAACGCGCCGCCGAAGCACCAGCCGTTGACCGCGGCGATGGTGGGCTTGCTGTAGAAACGCAGCAGGCGCCACTGCCACTGCGAGCAGTCACGGCGCATGCGCTCCTGCACGATCTCTTCCTTGCCGTCGGTCTCGCGGAAGTATTCCTTCAAGTCCATGCCGGCCGACCAGGATTCGCCGGCGCCGGTCAGCACCAGCACCTCGGCGCTGCTGTCCAGTTCCAGCGTCTCCAGCACGTCGATCATCTCGCGATTGAGAGTGGGGCTCATCGCGTTGCGCTTGTCCGGCCGGTTCAGGGTGACCCAGGCAATGCCTGCGTCGATCTCGACCTGGACGGTCTGCCAGCGGTCTTGGTAGCTGCTCATGGATAGGCCTGCATGGGAAGGTGGGGGGGAAGGCGATAACTTATGACTGATAATAGTTATAGATCATCATTATTTCGGCGCAAGCTGCAGTGCAACATGGTCGGGATGCCGTGACAGGTCGGCGTCGAGTGCCGCCGGAGGTGCCTGCAATCAAAGGGCCACGCGACGCAGGGTGCGGGCGATTCCAACGCAGCAAGCGGTCAGGCTGGCCACGGCGTCGCTTCACACTCAGCCAACGGGTCCCTCACGGTCAGCCTTCGTTCATCGGGTAGGATCGGCGTCACAGGGGATCGCCGACACCGGAGTGATGTCCATGCACACCGTCTCCGCACTTGCCCAACCTGCTCACCAGCCACGCCACGCGGTCGATCTGGACGCCGAAATGGCCTACTGGCGTCAGGCCCACGCCGAGGGCCGCCTCGGCCATCAGGGCTTCGCCGACTACGCGCAGCTGCTGAAGATCGGTTACGACGTGTACCTTGCCTACCCGCGCGCCAACGAAGCGCAACTGTACCGGGTGCTGCAGGACGCCTATCACCAGTGCGCGCCAATGTTGTCCGTGCCATGGGACGAGGCGCGCTGGCTGGTGCGGCATGCCTGGCAGCACTTGGCGCATTCGGGGCATCGGCACTGAAAAGCGCTTAGCCGTCGTTGTCCGTGTAGGAGCGGCTTCAGCCGCGACGGGTGTTACCTGGAATGACTGTCGCGGCTGAAGCCGCTCCTACGACGGGTCTTCGGTCGTGATTGAAGGCGCCCCTGCGGCGCCATCTGCCGGCGCAGCGGCGACCACCGGATGGCACACCAGCACGTGCACGGCGCACCGGGGCGTGCACCGCGTGTTGCTGCTGTACGCCTCCCGCGCTGCATGCGGCTCAACGCGACGAGGTAGGTGGCGAGGCGCTACGCTCCTTCGCTTCCAGGCGGCCATGGAACGCGCTCGACCCCTTGCCCGGCGCCGTCGCTGCCTCGCCCTCGCTGTGCTTGAGTTGCTGCTTGCGCTGTTCCACCACGCTGCTGGCCAGCGCCACGCGCCGCCCGATCACCATGTCGCTCAGCCAGTCGATCAGGTGGCGTGTATAGGCCGCCTGGTGCGCCTTCTCGGTCAGTGCGTGGTCGGCGCCGGCGATCGTGCGCGTGGTCAGCGAACGCGCGTTGGAGAACGCCGCCGCGTAGTTGCGCAGCACCTGCCCCGGCACGATCACATCGCGCTCGGCCTCCACCAGCAACACGTCGCCGCAGTAACGCTGGCAGGCCGCCAGCGCGCGGTTGTCCTCGGGCGCCACCACGCGGTTGCGGTAGGGCATGAGGTCCGGATCGCGGTTCAGTGCGACTTTCGGTCCATCCCAGTGCGCGTCCTTGTACAGCGCCGGCGAGCGCAGGGCCAGCCACTCCACCGGCCGCTCCAGCGTCAGCAACGCGGCCAGGTAGCCGCCGTAGCTCAGCCCCACCACCGCGATCGCCTCCGGATCTACCTGCGGCGACGCTGCCAGGCGATCGTAGGCGGCCTTGATGTCGTCCAGGTTCTGCGCGCGCGTCACCGTCTCGCGCATGGCCGCCAGGCCTTCGTGACCGCGCAGGTCGAAGGTCAGACAGACGCAGCCCAGGCCCGCCGCCTCGCGCGCCCGCACCAGGTTGTGGTGCTGGTTGCCGCCCCAGCCGTGCACGAACAGCACGCCGGGCAGGCGGCTGGTCGGCGTCAGCAAGGTGCCGCTGAGCGCCGCGCCGTCGACCGGGATGTCGATACTGGAAAGTTCCGCTTCCATCATGCGTCCGCGCTGCGCATGTAGCGGTATTTGGTCAGCAAGCCGGTACGCGGTTCCTCGCCGACGTAGTAGACCTGGGCTCCGGCCGGCGGCGCCGGATGCGCGCCGTAGCGTTCAACCGTGGCGGCGACGACGCGCTGCAGCGTCGGCGACTGCTGGAACGCGGCCACCGCGGCCAGTTCCGCAGGGGTCGCGCCACCGACACGCCAGGACTGCTCGAGCACACCGCAAGCGGTGCTGCCATCGAGAAGCAGACCCTCGATCACGTCGTAGTTGCGCCGCGACGCATAGAAGCCCGGATAGGCCGCAGCCACCAGTCGGTCGTAGTCGCGCGCCTTCGTCACCGCCGTGCGCTGACCTGGCGGCAATGGTTGCTCCAGCAGGGTATCGAGCGTGCCGCGAATCACGTGCAGCTCCGAGCCGCCGTACGCCTCGCGGCCGCTGCTGTCGCGGGTCATCGATTGCGTGCCGCAGTAGGCGATGGTCACGCCGGCGCAGTGGGTTTCGCCGACGCTGAAGGTGGTCGGCTGGTGCAGATGCCGTTCCAGCACCACGCCGTGTTGGCGCAACTCCCGTGCGGACAGCGTCGCCAGCGCCGCATCCAGCGCCGGCGCATCGTGCAGCAGCACCTGCCCCAGGCCACCGACGCCATGCGGCAGCTTCAGCCGCACCTGGCCGCCATCGCACAGGCGCGCGAAGGCACGGCGCGCGTCGCCCACGCTGAAGGCGGTATAGCCCGGCAACGTGGTGGCCGCCATCGCGGCGCCCAGGCCCGGCTGCCATCCTTCCGGCGCCTGCGCATCGACATCGACCAGCGGGTGGCTGATCGCCTTGGTGGCGACGAAGGCATGCGGCACCACGCCGCCAAGCAGATCGGCCGCGGCATGCACGCCGATCTGCTCGGCCTGCGCGATGGTCAGGGTTTCATCCGGCACGCAGAATGAGGACGTCCCGGCGGTGCAGCGTTCCTCGTGCAGCGGCAGGCGCATCAGCCGCGCCACTTCGGCGACCACCCAGGCATGCGTGGCCGCCTCGTGGCCACCAGACACAGCCTGGCGCACATGGCAGGCGCGGACATTGGCGTGAGCGGCGGATCGGGCCATGCGGGGCACTCCGTGCGGATCGGGATGACGCGCTGCCTCGGTCATGCGCCAGACCAACGCAATAGGGCCACGGCGACCAACGCTAGCGACACCAGCACCGCGACGGCACCCAGCCAGCGGCTGCCGCGCAGTTGTCGCCACCAGGCCGCCGCTTCGGACGTGCCGCTGGCATCACGGACGCGCCGCGTTGGCGGCATGGGCGCGGAAGGGGGAGCCCCAGGATGGCGGTCGTCGTGGCGCATGGCCCCAGGCTGTCGCGCAGGCCGTCGCATGCGGGTGAACACGATGTAGTCCGTGTGTCATTGCGCGACCAGCGCGGCGCGCTGTCGAGGTGGTGCCGCGGTCGCCATGCGCCGCCGACGCCCGTGACGAAGACGGCTCAGTACGAGAAAGCGTACCGCGTTGTCACGGCTGCCCGAGGGCACAGCGGCGCACGGAGAGTGCGCGCCGCACAATGATCAGGCAACTGCCGCGGCGTGTTGCGGTAGCCGCGCATCGATCCGGTGCTTGCCCGCCAGTGCCTGCATGCCCTGCAAGGTGGCCTGCACCGCGCTGGCGTAGCCGCTGCGCCACAGCTCGGCGCGCGACTGCCGCGATGCGGCCGCATTCAGTGCCAGTGCGAATGCCGGTACGCGCGGGTCGGCCAGCGCGGCGCGCTCCAGGAACGGCTGCTCCGGCGCGATGACGTCGACCGGCGCCAGCCAGGCATCGGCGACCAGTTCGGCCACGCCGGCGCGATGCGAGAGCTGGTGCATGGCGCTGAGGGTCTCGTGCAGCATTTCCAGGCAGGCCCATTGCCACAGCGCCGCCTTGTACTGCGGGTCCGCCTGGTCCAGGGCGGACAAGGCGCCATCGACATGATCGATGCGTAGATCCTGCATGGCCGACTCCACGATGACGGCGTTTCGATCCGCACATTCTGCGCGGCGAAAGTGAGCGCAACGTGAGTCATGCGGCGGCATCGACGTGCATGCCGTCACACGCGCGCGGCGCGGCTGGGTCCTCGGACAGGCATCGCGTATACTCGCGCACCGCGCCCGTCCGGCGCGCGCCCGCTCACCAAGCGCTCCCATGACGCCACCCTGACACCCGCGACACGCATCGGCCCACCCTCGACGGCAGGCCGCAGGTTGCTGGTTTTTCCTTGCATTTAGCGAGCACTGCCCTGCGACAGGGCGGTGACAGGAGCGTTTACCTTGAAGCTTTCCTCTTCCCTGCGCCAATCGTGGTGCGGCAATCTCCGTGGCGACGTGCTCGCCGGCCTGGTCGTGGCGTTGGCGCTGATTCCCGAGGCGATCGCGTTCTCGATCATCGCCGGGGTCGATCCCAAGATCGGCCTCTACGCCGCCTTCTGCATCTGCGTGACCATCGCCTTCGCCGGCGGGCGCCCCGGGATGATCTCCGCGGCCACCGGCGCGATGGCGCTGCTGATGATCGGCCTGGTCAAAGAGCACGGTGTGCCCTATCTGCTGGCGGCCACGCTGCTGACCGGCCTGCTGCAGATCCTGGCCGGGCTGTTCAAACTCGGCGCATTGATGCGCTTCGTCTCGCGCTCGGTGATCACCGGCTTCGTCAACGCGCTGGCGATCCTGATCTTCATGGCGCAACTGCCCGAGCTGATCGGCGTGCCCGTGCCGGTCTACCCACTGGTAGCGCTGGGGCTGTTGCTGATCTACGGCCTGCCCTGGCTGTCGCGGCGCAGCTTCCCAGGCATCGGCCTGTGGCTGCTGGTGCTGGGCGCGGCACTGACCGCGGGCAGCATGGCACCGTGGACGCTGCTGCCGGTTGCCGTGGGTGGCGCGGCGGCGCTGCTGCTCGGGCACCGCTGGACGCGTGGGCTGGCCGTGCCGCCGCCGTTGGTGGCGATCGTGCTGCTGACCGGGCTGGCGCTGTACTTCGGCATCCACGTGCCCACCGTCGGCGACAAGGGGCAATTGCCCGATCGCCTGCCCAGCCTGCTGTTGCCGGACGTACCGTGGACGCTGGAGACGCTGCGGATCGTGTTCCCGGTCGCGGCGACGATGGCGGTGGTCGGCCTGCTCGAGTCGATGATGACCGCGCAGATCGTCGACGACATGACCGACACGCCCAGCGACAAGAACCGCGAGTGCGTGGGCCAGGGCGTGGCCAACATCGTCAGCGGCCTGTTCGGCGGCATGGCCGGCTGCGCGATGATCGGGCAGTCGGTGATCAACGTGAAGTCCGGCGGGCGCGGGCGCCTGTCCGCGCTGGTGGCCGGCAGCGTGCTGTTGCTGTTGGTGGTGTTCGCCGGCGCCTGGGTGCGACAGATCCCGATGGCCGCACTGGTGGCGGTGATGATCATGGTCTCGGTGGGCACCTTCAGCTGGCGTTCGCTGGCGCAACTGCGTACCCACCCGGCCAGCTCCAGCGTGGTGATGCTCGGCACCGTCGTGGTGACCGTGGCCACCCACGACCTGGCGCGCGGCGTGCTCACCGGTGTGTTGCTGTCGGCGCTGTTCTTCGCGCGCAAGGTCGGGCGCATGCTCGACATCACCAGGAGCGAAGACGCCGATGGCGGCCACACCTACCGCATCCGCGGCCAGCTGTTCTTCGCCTCGGCCGGCAGCTTCGCCGGCGCCTTCGACTTTGCGCATGCGCGGGCGCGGGCGCGGGTCACCCTGGACCTGAGCGAAGCGCACGTCTGGGACATCAGCGCCATCGGCGCACTGGACCAGGTGGTGCTGAAGTTCCGCCGCCACGGCGCGCAGGTCCACGTGGTGGGATTGAATGCGAGTAGTGCGGCGATGGTCGGGCGGCTGGGCACCCACCAGCGCGGCGACGCCGAGAGCGTTCCGCTGCATTGAGCCGCACCAGGCAATCTCGACACGGTGGCGAGAGGACGCGCCGTGCGTCGGACACGCCAGCTGGCGGTCGCCGCACGACGATCGTCGCGCTCCTCTCGTGCGCTGACATGGCGACGACATCGCACGATTAGCATCGGCCTGCCGACCGACTGTGCAGGAGACGCGCGATGCCGCTGGACCACTGGCGACTGTCGCCACGCCACTGGGTACCCAACCACCCGTTCCTGCCGGTGCTGCACTACCGGCACTGCGTGGGCGCCATCGACGCCGACGGCTTCGAACGCCGCTTCGCCGCGCACGGCTGGCCGCCGCAATGGCGCGATGGCATCTACGACTACCACCACTACCACTCCACCGCACACGAGGTGCTCGGCGTCGCCGGCGGCAACGCCTGCGTGGTGCTTGGCGGCCCGGGCGGCATCGAGGTCGCACTCGCGGCCGGCGATGCCCTGCTGCTGCCGGCCGGCACCGGCCATTGCCGGCTGTCCGCCAGCGCCGACTTCATGGTCGTTGGCGCCTACCCCCAGGGCCAGGACTGGGACATCTGCCGCGAGGCGCCCACCGCCGCGATGCTGCAACGGATCGCCAAGGTACCGTTTCCGCACAGCGATCCGCTGCTCGGGGCGGAGGGGCCGTTGCTGGAGTATTGGCAGATGCCTACCGCCATCGACTGACCACGTCGTCCAACATGGTCACGCCTGCCGTGAAGCGGACTCGGCCGCCCAGACGTCGCACGCCGGATCGAACTCGGTCGTCGCCGCGTGCTCGGACCTCCAACCGAAACCGCAGATCGCCATGACGCTCTGGCGCATCGGGTCCAGGTCCAGCGCCTTGCCGAGATCGACGTCATTGATGGCGGAGGTGACGAACGCCCCCAATCCCAGCTCGGTGGCCGAGAAGTACAGCGCCTGCGAGATGTGGCCGACGTCCAGGGTCAGCGCGCGATAAGCCTTGGCATGCTGGCGATACTTCCAGAACGTGCGGGTGAATCGCGGTGCGAGCAGCACCAGCACGTGGGCATCGGCGAACCAGTGCTGCCCGGCCAGCGCCAACCGCGCGAATGCATCGATGTCCGGCCCTGGACACGGCAACGGCGCCAACGCGTGATCCACCGGATGGTAGTGGTACAAGCCCGGTTCGATCCCCTCCACCCGGCGCACCAGCAGGTAGGCTTCGGTCGGGTGCAATCCGCCAGCCGACGGCACGTTCTTCTTCAGGAACACCGTATCGTCCTGGACCCGCAGCGTCGCCCGCGCCATCAGTGCGCGCTGCACCATCCGCAGGAACAGCGCATGCGGCAGCGCGCGGGCATCGTCGTAGTTGCGGCAGGTGACGCGACGCGCAAGCATGGCGTCGAAGGCGCCGTCGTCCAACCGCGGCAGCGGAATCCTGGCGAGGCCGGAACCGACCTCCTGCACCTCGGGTGGCGGCGCGCCCAGCTTGCGGCGCAGGTCGGGGGCAGACACCATGCCGTTGCGCTCCATCGCGGTCACCCCGTCGATGCCCTGCCAACGGCTGGCCCAGTGCGCCACGGCCGCGGCCGGCCACCAATGCGCGGACCGCAACGCCTCGTCGCGTTCGCGAAACGCGGCAGAACGCGCGTCGTCGCCGATCAGCAGGCCGCGATCGAGCGCCCGCTCGATCGCGGCGTCCGCATGGCCGGCCAGGTGCGCGCGCTCGACCCATTCCGTGGGACTGACCTGGCCAAGCAACGGCAGGTCGGCCACGTCCAGTTCGAGCTCACTGTCCAGGTGCGGCGCCAACGCGACCCACGCACGCTCGCGGCGCAGCCCGGCACCGCCACGGAGCAGGCTGGCCAGGTCGAACGCCACGCGTTCCCGCGCCTCGACGAACAGCACGGCACAGCGCCTCAGACGCATGGACCCCTCGTTTCCGTGGTGCGGGAGCACTGCATCGATTGGCCACATTGGAGAGATGCCGGGCTGCTAGGATACCGCCGCGGCCCCGGTCGTTCCTGCGATCGGCCGTGGCAACCGCACCTCCGCCATGCGTGCAGCGCATGTCCACCGCTATCGAAACAGGGGACCACATCATGACCGACCAGCCGCAGGGGCATCCGCCCTTCGATCTCGCCACTGCCCAGCAATTGCTCACGCTTCTGTCCACCGACGACGCCTTCCGCGCGCTGTTCGCGCAGGATCCGGGTGCGGCGCTGCGCAGCCTCGGCCTCTCCGAGCAACGCGCCGCCGCCGCGCTGGAGGAGCCGACCTGCCTGTGCACCTCTGACCTGGCGACCAAGGAAGAAATCCAGGAAGCCCTGGAATTGCTGCTGGCCTACCTCACCGCCGAGGGTACGCACACGGTCGTTCACTGTTTCGAAGCGGGTTCCGTCGTCGCCAGCCTGACTGCCAAATAGGTCGGCAATGCTTGCCCCGCCCAGGCGCGACGGAAGGTCTCCGCCTTCTGCCGCGCCTGGTCGGGCTGGCCCAGGCTGGCCAGAATCTCCGTGGTACTCAGCACCGCCAGGTTCGCGTCGGCGACATTCATCGATTGCAGCACCAGTCCGCCGGTCGGCTCGATGTACGCCAGGCCGCGGCGCGCGACCAGCCAGTCGTTTTCGGCCAATGCCTGCTTCTTCTCGCCGGTTGCGAGCAAGGCGTCGCGCAGGCTGACGTGGAGCTGATACGGCTCCCTGCCATCGATCTGTTCGCGTAGCAGGGCGACCGCACCCGCGGGCTTTCCGCTGTCGATGAGCTGTTGCGCCCGCAGCAGGGACAACAACTTGGTCATCGGCGGGAAACCGGACTGCGCAACCAGCGAGGCGAGCTGCGCCGCATGCACGTCGTACAGCGCTGGGTCGCCGCTGCGCTGCGCCAGGCGGATGGCCGACATCGCCACGATGACCAGATCGTCGCGATCGCCGGCGTCGCCGTGGACGGCCTGCTGCAACGCTTCGTCGGCGATCCGCGCCAGCGCTCGCCTGTCCACCGTCCGTGGATCGATGACGAACGCGACTGCTTGCTGCGCGATCTGCAAGGGATACCGGATCACCGGCTCTGCCTCCGCCGACGCCGCCACGGCCGCCTGCGCGGCAGCGGCTGCGTCGCGCAAACGGCCTTGGTCCAGCGGAATGGAGATCTGTTCGAAGTGGTCGGTCAGAGCCGCCCCCGACGCCGCCAGTGACGCCATGATGCTGTCTGCCGCCGCGTAGTCCTTCATCGCCGCGAACGCGGCAGCATGGCGTCGGGTCGCCGGATAGCCGCCGAGTTCCTCGGCCTGCTTGAAGGCATTGAGCGCGTCGCCGTACCGGCCCTGCGCCAGGTAGATGCGGCCCTGCAGTTCCACTGCCACGTCGCGCAGCGGATTCTGTGGCACCGCGAACTTCTGCACGCTGTGCGCGGCCGATGCGTAGTTGCCCTCGGTGAATTCGTCCCAGGCGAACTGCGCCGCGCCGGCGTAGTAGTCCGGATACAGTTCCGACAGCATCTTCCACTTCTGCTTCGCCTGCCGCCACGGGTGCGGGCCGAGTTCGCTCGCCCATGCATCCAGGTACAGCGCATCACGTTCGGAAAGATGGTCGCGCAAGGCCATGGCCTTGGCCAGGTACTGCATTGCCGCGCGATTGTTGGCGGTGGAGATCTCGACCCGCATCGATCCCATGTAGGCGAGTGCGAAATCCTTGTCGATCTCGGCCGCCTTGGCGAAGTACTGATCGGCGGTCTGGAAGTCGCGCCGGGTGAAGTACTTCACCGCGATCGCGTAGGCCTTCAGGGCGTCCAGGCTGCTGGTGGTCACGCTCGGCAGCGGCGGCGAATTCTTCCTGATGATCTCCTCGCCTTCGCCCAACTGCTCGCGCAGCGATGCGGTCACCGCATCGATCGAGGCCAGCACCGAGCCGGCCCCGCGGCCGTCGCGGGACTCGGCATAGACAGTCGCCTGCGTCTTTGGATCGACCACCTCCGCGCTCACCCGCACCCGCCCGCCGACCTCCGAGACCGTGGCGAGCAGCACGGCGCGTGCGCCATCGCGCTGCGCGATCTCCGAGGCGGTGGCGCGATCCAACGGCGTGTGCTCCGGATCGCGACGCATCCGCGTCAGCGTGTCACGCACCTTCAGATCGCTGAGCACGTTGACGTAGCGCGACTGCTCCAGGCTGATGCGGAAGGCCTGCTGCAGCGAGTCGTCCAGGGCTACGTCGCCAGTGAGATTGCGCAAATCCCCCACCACCACCCAGTCGCGTTCGGCGAAGGCGATGGCCGGCTGCGGACGGGTGACGAACCAGGCGCCGAGCGCGAACGCGGCGATCAGCGCCGCTTCCGCCGCCAGCGCCGCCGGCCGGCGCCACAGCGGGATGTCGCGCCAGGCCTTGGGCGTGGGCTTGGGCGCGCGCAGCGGGGTGTGGCCGATCTCGCCGACTTCGTAGATCTCCAGCGGGGTCGGCACGCCCTTGAAGCGCCAGCGACCGTGCGATTTCCACAGCAGGCGCTCGCCGCGCTCGCCCAGCTCGCGCGCGGCGCGGTGGGTCAGCGACTCGGCCACCGCCGAGAGCAGGATCTGCCCGGGCCGGGCCAGGGTCATCAGCCGCGCCGCGGTCGGCTTGGCCAGGCCTTCCACCTCCAGCGGCTTGGCACCCACCTGCACGGCGGCGTCGCTGTTGCGCCAGGTCAGCACCTCGCCCACGTGCAGGCCGGCGCGCACCTTCAGGTCGAGCTTGCGCTGCGCGCCCAGGTCGTGCAGGCCGCGGCTGTAGTCCAGGGCGAAGCCAAGGCCGTCGATCGGCCGTTCGAACAGCAGCAGCAGGCCGTCGGAGCGGTCGATCAGGCGCCCGCGCCAACGCTGCTGCAGCTCCAGCACCAGCGAGTCGTGACGCTTGAACAACTCGGCCGCATTGGCGTCGCCGAGCTTTTCCACCAGCGCCACCGAGTCGCACAGGTCGGTCAGCAGCAGGGTCCGCAGCTGCGGGACCTCGGGCGGCGGTGCGGGGGCGTCGGTCATGGCGGCGGCTCGCGGGGGCGTGATGGCTCAGCAGGGCGCGGAGGCGAGGTCGTGCCAGTACAACCGGTTGCCGCCCTGGCGCTTGGCCTCGTACAGCGCCGCATCGGCGTTGGCGTACCAGTCGTTCCAGTCCGAATGCGGATCGACCCGGCTGATGCCGATGCTGACCGGGCAGATGTGCGGCGCCGGGTGCGGCACGCCCAGCAGGTTCTGCACGGTGGCGAGCACGAACTCGCCGATCCGGCGCAGGTCCTCGACGTTGCCGGCGGCCACCAGCAGGCAGAACTCGTCACCGCCCAGGCGACAGGCGATGTCGTCGGGCCCGGCCACCGAGCGCAGGATGTTGGCGACGTTCTGCAGCACGCGGTCGCCGACCAGATGGCCGTGGGCGTCGTTGATGTGCTTGAAGCGATCGCAGTCGATCAGCAGCAGGCCTGGGCCGGGTGAGCGGCCGTCGCGGCGGCACTCCTGCAGGCGCAGGATCAGTCCGCGGCGGTTGTGCAGGCCGGTGAGTTCGTCGGTGCGCACCAGCTCTTCGGTCTGGGTGAGCTGGTGGGTGGTGGCGTAGAGGTTGTCCAGCGCCGCTTCCAGGTCGCGGTTGCGCCGGCGCAGCTGGCGGATCAGGGTCTGCTCGTTCATCACCACGCGCATGATGGTGCGGCGCAGGAAGTAGGCGACCACGCCCGGGTCGCGCTCGACCAGGCGCTGGAAGTCGTCGTGGTCCAGTTCCACCAGCGCGCCGTCGCTGGCGGCGAGCGCGTCGGCGCTGCGCATGTGGTTGCCGATCAGCAGGCCCAGCTCGCCGAAGAACTCGCCGTGGCCCAGGTGCTTCACCACCAGGTCCTCGCCGAAATCCAGATCGATCACGCCGCTGGTGATCACGAACATGGCGCTGCCGCCATCGCCGCGGCGGAACAGCACGTCGCCGGCGCGCACCGTACGGGCGCGGCCGAATTCGGAGAACAGGCGCAGTTCCGCAGCGGTCAGCACCGCCAGCTCGTTCGGCTTCGGAGCGACCGCAGCAGCGTTGGAAATTGTGCCGCGTGCGGTGGATGCGGCGCTGTCGCAGCTCATCCGGCCCCCTCATGTGACGTCGCTGGCCCCTGGCTGGGGAGCATAGCACCTACACGTGGCGCTCACGATACGTTTCACAGCCGATCTCGCCCCTTCAAGAGACACGACGGCCAGCTGTCGCACGCGGTAGACACCGTCCCCGCCTTCGCCAAAAGCGCGCGTAAAAAAAAGCCCGGGCTAACCCGGGCTTCCCACCTCCTGCCAGGGAGGGGCGAGTCGTGAGCGTCTGGTTGCAGGTCAGGCCGCTTTCTCGCCATGGAACTGCTCTTCCTCGGTCGAACCCTTCAGCGCGGTGGTTGAGGACTGGCCCTGCTGGATCGCCTGGGTCACCGCATCGAAGTAGCCGGTGCCGACCTCGCGCTGGTGCTTGACCGCGGTGAAGCCACGGTCGGCGGCGGCGAACTCGGCCTCCTGCAGTTCGACGAAGGCGCTCATCTGCCGGCGCGCATAGCCGTGCGCCAGGTTGAACATCGAGTAGTTCAGCGCATGGAAGCCGGCCAGGGTGATGAACTGGAACTTGTAGCCGTAGCTGGCGATCTCGCGCTGGAACTTGGCGATGGTGGCGTCGTCCAGGTTCTTCTTCCAGTTGAAGCTGGGCGAGCAGTTGTAGGCCAGCAGCTTGCCGGGGAACTTGGCGTGGATGGCCTCGGCGAACTTGCGCGCGAACTCCAGGTCCGGCTTGCCGGTCTCGCACCAGATCAGGTCGGCGTAGGGCGCGTAGGCCAGGCCACGGCTGATCGCCTGGTCCAGGCCCTTGTTGGTGCGGTAGAAGCCTTCGACGGTGCGCTCGCCGGTGGTGAACGGGCGGTCGTTGGCGTCGATGTCGCTGGTCACCAGATCGGCGGCCTCGGCATCGGTACGTGCCACCAGCAGGGTCGGCACGCCCATCACGTCGGCGGCCAGGCGCGCGGCGTTCAACTTCTCGATCGCCTCGCGGGTCGGCACCAGCACCTTGCCGCCCATGTGCCCGCACTTCTTCACCGAGGCCAGCTGGTCCTCGAAGTGCACGCCGGCCGCGCCGGCCTCGATCATCGCCTTCATCAGTTCGAAGGCGTTGAGCACGCCGCCGAAGCCGGCCTCGGCGTCGGCCACGATCGGCTGCAGGAAGTCGATCTCGTCCTTGCCCTCGGCATGGTGCAGCTGGTCGGCACGCAGCAGGGTGTTGTTGATGCGCTTGACCACCGCCGGCACCGAGTCGGCCGGGTACAGCGACTGGTCGGGATACATCTGCCCGGCCAGGTTGGCGTCGGCGGCCACCTGCCAGCCGGACAGGTAGATGGCGTTGAGCCCGGCCTTGACCTGCTGCATCGCCTGGTTGCCGGTCAGCGCGCCCAGCGCGTTGACGAAGTCCTTCTCGTGCAGGTACTTCCACAGCTTCTCGGCACCGAGCCGGGCCAGCGAATGCTCCACGTGCACCGTGCCGCGCAGGCGCACCACGTCGGCGGCGGTGTAGTTGCGGGTGATCCCGGCCCAGCGCGGATCGGTGTCCCAGTCGCGCTGGAGTTGTTCGGCGGTCTGCAGCGTGGTGCTCATCTGGCGTTCTCCTCGAAATGGATGCAGCGATGAAACGGTGGGGGTATTCCGGATAGAGAGAGCTTGAAAGGCTCGTCAGGGGTCGGACGCAGGGACCTCGCTTTCACGATTCCCCATTCCCGAATCCCCACTCCCGGCTTCAATCAATCAACTGATAGGCCGGCAAGGTCAGGAAATCGGCCAGTTCTTCGTCGCGGGTCAGCTTGTCGAGCAAGGCGATGGCCTCGTCCACCCGCGCCCCGCCCGGCAGCAGCGCGCGCTCGCCCAGCCGCGCCGGCAACTGCCGCAGGCAGGCGTCGAACAGGGCGAAGTCGATGGCGGTGCCGTCGTCCAGGTGCAGGCCGCCCACGTGCAGCCACTGCCACAACTGGCTGCGGCTGATCTCGGCGGTGGCGGCGTCCTCCATCAGGTGGTGGATCGGCACGCAGCCATTACCGTCCAGCCACGCCGCCAGGTAGCGCACGCACACTTCGATATTGCCCTCGAAGCCGGCGCGGGTGATGGTGCCGGTGGACGGGGCGATCAGCGTGTCGCGGTCGGCCTGCACGTCCTCGCGGCGCACCGCATGCTGGTTCGGCGAGCGCATGTGCTCGTCGAACACCGCACGGGCGATCGGGATCAGCGCCGGGTGCGCCACCCAGGTGCCGTCGTGGCCGGCGGTGACTTCGCGCAGCTTGTCCGCGCGCACCCGCGCCATCGCCTGCTCGTTGGCCGCCTCGTCGTGGCCGATCGGGATCTGCGCGGCCATGCCGCCCATCGCATGCGCGCCGCGGCGGTGGCAGGTGCGGATCAGCAGTTCCGAGTACGCCTTCAGGAACGGCTGGGTCATGGTCACCTGGCCGCGCTCGGGCAGCACCCGGTCCGGATGCCGGCGGAAGGTCTTCAGGTAGGAAAAGATGTAGTCCCAGCGACCGCAGTTCAGGCCGACGATGCGGCCGCGCAGCGCGTGCAGGATCTCGTCCATCTCGAACACCGCCGGCAGCGTCTCGATCAGCACGGTGACCTTGATCTGGCCCTGCGGCAGGCCCAGCATGTCCTCGATGTGGGCCAGCGCGGTCTCCCACAGCGCCGCTTCCTCCATCGACTGCAGCTTGGGCAGGTACAGATAGGGGCCGCGGTCCTTGGCCTGCAGCGCGCGGCCGTTGTGGAAGGCGAACAGCGCCGCGTCGAACAGGCCGCCGGCCAGCGGCTGGCCGTCGACCAGCACGTGCTTCTCGTCCAGATGCCAGCCGCGCGGACGCACGATCAGCACCGCCTGTTCCTCGTAGGGACGCAGCGCGTAGCGCTTGCCCGGGCTGCCGTCGCGCGCGGCCGGCGCGGTGAAGGTCAGCGTCCCGGCCACCGCCTCGGCCAGCGCACGCTGGCCGGCGACCAGGTTGCGCCAGGTCGGCGCGGTCGAGTCCTCGAAGTCGGCCATGTACACCTTGGCGCCGGAGTTCAGCGCGTTGATGACCATCTTCGGATCGGTCGGGCCGGTGATCTCGACGCGGCGGTCCTGCAGGGCCTCGGGCAGCGGCGCCACCTGCCAGTCGCCCTCGCGGATCGCGCCGGTGTCGGTGCGGAAGTCCGGCAGGCCGCCGGCGTCGAAGAACGCCTGGCGCTCGCGCCGCGCCGCCAGCCGCGCCTGGCGCTCCGGCTCGATCGCCCGGTGCAGCGACACCAGCAGAGCCAGCAGCGGCGGCGGCAGCAGGGCGTCCTGGCCGGCCAGCGAGGCGGTCAGGGCGATGCCCGGCGTGGAGCGCGTGGACGGGTCGGGAGCAGCAGCGAAAGCGGGGGCGGACATGTGGGGATTCCTCGATGTTTCCGGGGCTCCACCGTGCTGCCAGCACATGTATTTGACAAAGCAGTTTTGTCAATGCTTTATATAAGTAAGACTTATATCCATCACGTCATGGCCACGGGCAGCGCCGCAACCCCGCGATTTCCTTACAAATCCGACCGGCTCAAGCCGCTGCGCGCGTTCTGCCAGACGGTGCGGCTAGGCGCGGTATCGCGGGCCGCGGAGGCCTTGTTCGTCAGCCAGCCGGCGGTGACCCTGCAGCTGCAGGCGCTGGAACGCGAACTGGGGGTGGTGCTGTTCGAGCGCAGCGGGCGCCGCCTGGTACCCAGCCGCGAGGGCCAGTTGCTGTACGAGATGGCGCAGCCGCTGGTGGAGAGCCTGGACCGGCTGGAGGCGGACTTCCGCGAGAAGGCGCGCGGGCTGGACGCCGGCGAACTCAACGTCGCCGCCAACAGTTCCACCATCCTCTATCTGCTGCCGAAGATCGTGGAGGCGTTCCGCGCCCGTCACCCGCAGGTGCGGCTGACCCTGCACAACGCGATCAGCGCCGACGGCACCGACCTGTTGCGCGAGGATGCGGTGGACCTGGCGGTCGGCTCGATGCTCGACGTGCCGGCGGACCTCAGCTACGCCCCGGTCTACCGGTTCGAACAGTTGCTGATCGCCCCGCGCGACCACGCGCTGGCCCGCAAGCCCAGGCTGACCCTGGAGGACCTGTCGCCCTACCCGCTGATCCTGCCACCCCGGCGCCAGGTCACCTATCGCCTGGTCGACCTGGTGTTCCAGCAGGCGCGCGTGCCCTACACCGTGGCGCTGGAGGTCGGCGGCTGGGAGGTGATCAAACAGTACGTGGCGATGGGCATGGGCGTATCCATCGTCAGTTCGATCTGCCTCACCGACGCCGACCGCGCGCGCCTGGCCACCCGCGCCCTGGGCGATTACTTCCCGGCGCGCAGCTATGGCGTGGTGGTGCGCAAGGGCAAGTACCTGTCGCCGCAGGCGCGTGCCTTTATCGAACTGATCCAGCCGGACCTGTTCACCCCGCGCGGCTACGACGAGAGCGGGCCGTCGGAGCGGTAGCCGCGCCACGGCCACGCGTCAGCGGCGCCCTTGGGCTCTGCTACCGTGGCGGCACGCCCGCTGCACACAGACCACCCGTGTCCCTGCCCTCCCGCTACGCCGAAGTCGACGCACCACCGGCGCTGCGCGACCGCCTGCGCTGCAGTTGGCGCTTCCGCCAGGGCGAGGCCGAGACCGCCGCGACGCAGGTGCTGCCCGACGGCCATGTCGACCTGATCTGGGACGGCCGCGCGCTGTTCGTCGCCGGGCCGGATCGTCACGCCACCAACGCCGTGTTGGCGCCAGGCAGCGTGCTCACCGGCGTGCGCCTGGCCGCCGGGGCCGGCGCCAGTCTGCTCGGCGTGCCGCTGCACACCGTCGCCGACCAGCGCGTGCCGCTGGAGGCGCTGTGGGATGGGCAAGGCCGCCACTGGCAGGCACGCCTGGAAGACGCCGCCGACCCGCTGGCGGCGCTACACGCACTGTGCGCCAGCCGCCCGCTGCAGGCCGACCCCGCGATGGCCTGGCTGTTCGCGCAACTCGCCGGCACCGCGCCGCCGCGACTGGCCGCGCTGACCCGCGCGCTCGGCGTCAGTGAGCGCACGCTGCGGCGGCGCAGCCACGACGCCTTCGGCTACGGCCCCAAGACGCTGGAGCGCATCCTGCGCCTGCTGCGCTTCCTGGGCCTGGTGCGCCAGCATCCCAGCCTGACCGCGGCCGCGCTGGAAGCCGGCTACGGCGACGCGCCGCATTTGGTGCGCGACAGCCAACAACTGACCGGGCTCAGCCCACGCGAGTTGGTGCAACGGCACGCGCGCTGACAGGGCCTGCAACGGCAATGCGCCGCTGATCGCGACAAACGCGCGCTGTCGCCCCCTGTAGGAATCACCTGTCATGCAGCCGCGACAAGCGAAGCCGAACGCCGACTGACACCCTCCGTCGTCGGGACTGAAGTCCCTCCCACAGTGCGGTCCTCCGACACGGCTGGTGCCGCACCCGTGGGAGCGGCTTCAGCCGCGACAGGCATTCCCGATAACACCCATCGCGGCTGATCACGAAAAAGGGGCCAGGAACCGCGCCTACGCGCGCACCTGCATTCGCTTGGATCACGGCGAAAACCGCCTGCCTGCCTGCATGCATGCCGGCGCCTGCGCCGCGCTGCATCGAGCGCAGGCTGTCGTCTTGCGCAGTTTGCTACCGTGCCGCCAAGTGCGAAGACCTGGGTGACACATGGCCAGAGATGCAGGCTTGGAACACATGCTGCGCGACACGCTCGGTGCGCAGCGCGATCTGACCGAGAAGCCGATGTTCGGTGGCTGGGCCTGGCTGCTGCACGGCCATCTGCTGTGCGGCGCGCGCGACGATGGCGTGCTGGTGCGACTCGGCAAGGGTCGCGACGCGTGGGCATTGGCGCTGCCCGGAATCGTGCCGATGCTGTCGCGCGGCCGGGCGATGGCCGGCTGGGTCCGGGTCGCGCCGGAGACCTTTGCCGACGACGCGCTCGCCGCGCGCCTGCTGCGCGAGGCGATCGCTTTCGTGCGCACGTTGCCGCCGAAGTGAGCGCACCGCGCCGCGCGTTCGTCGCCGCTCGCGTACCGCGCCAGCCCGTAACCGCGGACGCCGCGTGTGGCACGACCGTCTCAGCCGCGCCAAGGCGGCGCGCAGCACGCAGCCGAGAACAGAGCGCTCAGCGCGCGGAGACGATGGTGCCCTGCGCGACTGCACACAGACGTTCACCGCCTTCCTCGACCGAGACGATGTCGCAGCGGCATACCGCCTGGCGTTTGCCCTTGCCGATCGACTGCGCACGCGCGATCAGCCGTGTGCCGCGCGCCGGCCGCAAATAGTTGATCTTGAACTCGGCGGTGAGCGCATCGCCGCCCAGTGCCAAGCCGCCAGCGAAGGTCAGGGCGTTGTCGGCGAGATAACTCAGCACGCCACCATGCGCGAATCAGTGCTGCTGACGCAGGTCGTCGCGCATGTCGACCACGATCTCCGCCTGCGCGTCGCCGAGCACGCTCAGCCTCGCGCCGATCAGTCGGCTGAAGGGCTGCGCTTCGAAGATCTGCCGCGCCAACGCTTGCATGTCCATGCTGCGACTCCTGGAGGATTCGCCAAGAACGTACAGCGGGCACCGCGGCGTGTCATGCGCCCGGGACACCTCCCGCTACGCGTGTGGAACGCAGTCGCCGCCGCGGTGGCCGTTTTCGCCAAGCCGAGCGCTTCGCGGCGCGGGATACTGGCGCCCCATCCACAGGAGCCGCCCATGTCCCGCGCCGAACAGCATCACCGCATCGACTACCTGGAATTCGCCGTCGCCTCGATCGATGCGGCCAAGGCCTTCTACGGCCAGGCCTTCGACTGGACCTTCCAGGACTACGGTCCGGACTACTGCGAGTTCCGCGACGGCCGCCTGAGCGGCGGTTTCTTCCACGGCACCGCGCAGCCTGGCGGTGCCCTGGTGGTGCTGTACTCCACCGATCTCACCGCCACCCAGGCCCGCATCGAAGCGGCTGGCGGCCGCATCGTGCGCCCCGTGTTCGCGTTCCCGGGCGGACGCCGCTTCCACTTCGCCGACCGCGATGGCTACGAGCTGGCGGTGTGGTGCGAGGGCTGATGCCGGTCTGGACGATGCCCTACACGCGCGCACTGGCGGGGTGCGCAAGGCCAGCCAGCAACGTACAGCGAGAGCAGGTGCTGCGTCCTTCCACCTGTCGACACGAAGCAGCGGCTTGCGTGGCGCTGTCCGCTCAATAGAACTGGTCTTTGTTTTGCCTGTCCAGTTCCAGATCGATCGCATTCCAGAGGCGCTGCAGCGATGCCAGGCGGGCGTTGGCGCCAGCGCGTGGGCGTCTGCCGGTCAGCCGAAGAAGCTCATAGGCCATGCTCAGGATGCTCCTATTCAACTCATGGCGCTCGACCTGCGCGGTATTGTCCAGCGAGAGGCTGGGGTTGCCGGCGTTATCGAGCATCGTCACGATCGACGTTTCGGCGATCCCCAGGATCTGCATGATCATGTCGCCGCCTTCGACCGCGATCCGTTCGATGGCGTGGCGAGACGCCGGCGACAAGGCGTCGGCGACCCGATCGAATTCGACCTTGGCACCGCCCTGGCCCGTCGCATAGTCGCGATCGGAGGCGATCACTTTCCAAAGCACCTCGTCGGTCGCCACGCTCACCGCGCACAGCAGCACCGGCACGGAAAAGTCCTTCCAATAATCGACATGGCGCGTCTCGAGATAGACCGTGTTCTTCCCATCCACAAATGGGCTCATGCTGGCCTTGACCTGGACTTTGACGATCTTGCCGGTGGCGTTCAAATCGTCGTCGGTGATCTCGACTTCGGCATCCACGCCCAGATCGACGGTCTGGCGCCGGCACGGCCAGCGGAAATACCGAATGAAGGCGCGCGCGACCGCGAGTTCGCCGAGGTCTCCGATGATCTGCTGTTCCGTGTATCTCATTGCATCGCTCCTTATGCACACTCGGAATTAGAGAACCGTGCTGCGCGGGTGCACCCACGCAGTCCCGCTAACCCGGATCCCGCGCGTAATGCCCGAGGAACATGTCGGTCGCCGACGCGGCGACCTCGGCCTGTTGCGCGGGGCTGAGCGGCGGCTGGCCCATGGTCAACTGCGGCCAGAAGGCGAAGCCCTTGATCAGTGCATGCAGCTGCTGCGCGGCGAACTCGGGCTGCAGCGGCTTGAGCCGGCCATCGGCCAGCGCCGCGCGCAACCAGACCAGGGTGCCCTCCTCCTTGCTGCCCAGGCGCGCGATCAACTCGCGTGCGCGCTCGGGCGCGCGCATGCCTTCTGCGATCGCCATCCGCGACAGGCCGAGGAAGGCGGGATCGTCGAACAGTTGCAACTTCTGCTGCAGCAACTGCAGCAACTGCGCGCGCAACGGCTGCTGCGGGCTGTAAGGCACGCCGACCGTGTCCAGGCTGCGCTGCCATAGCTGCAACAGGATTTCGTCGAACAGCGCGTCCTTGCTCGGGAAATGGTTGTAGACGGTGCGCTTGGACACGCCGGCGCTGGCCGCGATGCGGTCCATGCTGGTGGCTTCGAAGCCATGGCCACGGAACTCGGCGATCGCCGCCTCCAGGATCGCCTGGCGCTTGCGTTCGGTCAGCCGTGCCGGCGCGGACGTGGAAAGAGAAGCCATGGGCAGATGTTACACCGACCGGTTTACTTTCACGAAAAGGAAACTACACTGTGTAGTGCAATTCTCGCGCAAGATCACCCTCTAAGGATTGCTGCAATGTCTGCATCCGCTCCCCCGCTGTCCCGTGTCCCGCCTTCGCATCTGGCGTCGCCGCAGTACCGCCACGGCCGCTTCCGCAACGCCACCCCGGGTACCAGCGGCATGCCCGGCCTGGCCGGGACCTTGCGGATCATGTGGCATCTGCTGACCCGCAAGTCGCCCGAGGCGGTACCCGCGCAGCCGCTGCCGGTGCTGCCGCTGGCCGCCACACAGCTGCTGGCGGCGCCCGACCGCAGCCTGTACCGGCTGGGCCATTCCACCGTGCTGCTCAAGCTGCGCGAGCGCTTGTGGCTGACCGACCCGGTGTTCTCCGAACGCGTCTCGCCGTTTCCGTTCGCCGGCCCACGGCGCTTCCACGCACCGCCGATCGCGCTGGACGCGTTGCCGCCGATCGCCGGGGTGATCCTCTCGCACGATCACTACGACCACCTGGACCGCGCCAGCATCCGCCGCCTGGCCGAGCGCGTCGGGACCTTCGTGACCCCGCTGGGCGTGGGCGACCTGCTGCTGCGCTGGGGCGTGGCCGCGGACAAGGTGCGGCAACTGGATTGGTGGCAGTCGACCACGGTGGACGGGGTGACGCTGACCGCCACCCCGGCGCAGCATTTCTCCGGGCGCGGCATGTTCGACCGCGGGCGTCGGCTGTGGTGTTCGTGGGCGATCGAGACGCCCGAACTGAAGCTGTTCTTCAGCGGCGACGGCGGCTACTCCGACGGCTTCAAGGCGATCGGCGAGCGGCTGGGTCCGTTCGATGTGAGCCTGATCGAGAACGGCGCCTACGACGTGGACTGGCCGCACGTGCACATGCAGCCGGAGCAGACCCTGCAGGCGCATCTGGACATCGGTGGACGCACGCTGCTGCCGATCCACAACGGCACCTTCGACCTGGCGATGCATGCCTGGCACGAACCCTTCGAACGCCTCGCCGCACTGGCCGACGCCGCCGGCGTGGCGCTGGCCACGCCACGGATGGGCGAGCGCGTCGACCTGACGCAACCGGCGACTGGAGAGCGTTGGTGGCGTGCGCTGGCGCAGGCGGTAGCACCGTGAGCCGCTGGACCCTGGCCGACCTGCCCTCGCAGCGCGACAAACTCGCGATCGTGACCGGCGCCAGCCCCGGCGGACTGGGCTACGAAACTGCGCTGGCGCTGGCCGGCGCGGGCGCCAGCGTAGTGCTGGCCGCCCGCAACCCGGCCAAGGGCGAGACCGCGCGGCAGGCGATCCTGGCCGCGCATCCGGCGGCCGACGTACGCGTGGAAGTGCTGGACCTGGCGCAGCTGGTCTCGGTGGCCGCCTTCGCCGAGCGCATCGCGGCGCGCTCCCCGCGGCTGGATCTGCTGATCAACAACGCCGGCGTGATGGCGCCGCCGCAGCGGCAGACCACCGCCGACGGCCTGGAGCTGCAGTTCGGCAGCAACTACGTCGGCCATTTCGCGCTGACCACGCGGCTGCTACCACTGCTGCGCGCCGCAACGGCCGCACGCGTGGTGAACCTGTCGAGCCTGGCGCACCGCCAAGGCCGCATCGACTTCGACGACCTGCAGTGCGAACGCCCGTACCGGCCCTGGAAGGCCTACGGGCAATCCAAGCTGGCGATGCTGATGTTCGCGCTGGAACTGCAGCGGCGCAGCGATGCGCGCGGTTGGGGACTGTGCGCGGTCGCCGCGCATCCCGGCATCGCGCAGACCGCGCTGGTCGCCAATGGCCCGGACGCAGACGGGCGCCGCAGTGTGGTGGGTACGGCGACCAGATGGCTGGCCCCATTGATCAGCCATTCCGCCGCTGCCGGGGCACTCCCCACGCTCTACGCCGCGACCTCGCCGCACGTGCGGGGCGGCGCGTACTACGGACCGGACGGCCCGTTCGAACTGAAAGGCGACCCGGCGCCGGCCAGGATCGCCCGGCAGGCACGCGACCCGCAGGTGGCCGCGCGGCTGTGGGAGGTGGCGTGCACGCTGGCGGGCGTGGCGTTCTGAGCGCACCACGGGCAGCAGCTCCTGCCCGCCGACTGAAGGCCTGCACTCGCCATGTCCCAGCAGAACCAGATTGCCCCCTTGTAGGAGCGGCTTCAGCCGCGACAGGCCTTACCGGTAAAGCCCGTCGCGGCTGAAGCCGCTCCTACCGATCACGTCCCGTCGTTGCGAGCGATGCCCTACAGCCGCGCCCACTCCAGGCCCTCGCCACGACGGTAGAACACCGCCAGCGCCTTGCCATAGACGCTGTCGGCATCGACGAAGCCGAAGTAGCGGCCATCGAAACTGTCGCCGCGATGGTCGCCCATGACCAGCAGCTTGCCGGGCGGCACGCGCACGCCGTGCAGGTCCGGGCCGCCACCCGCGTCCAGATCGAGCCGCGCAATGCGCGCGCCGAACCGCTCCGCTTCGCCTGCGGCGCTCACCTGCAGCGGCTGGCCGTTGATGGAGAGATGGCCGTCGCGCACGTCGACGCGGTCGCCCGCCACCGCCACCACGCGCTTGATCAGGCGGGTGCCATCGCGCGGGGAATCGAACACCGCCACGTCGCCGCGCTGCGGCCGGCCGCGTTCGAACACGCGATACTCGGTGAACGGCACGCGCAGCCCATAAGCGCTCATGTCCACGGCAACGCGGTCGCCGGGCTGCAGCGTCGGCTGCATCGAGCCGGAGGGCACCACGTAGTGATTGGCAAATGACGACCGCGCGGCGGTGAGCAGCAACAGCATCACCGCCATCGGCAGCAGTTCCTTGCGGGCCCAGCGCGCGGCGCGCTGCAGGCGGGTGGCATGCGGATCGGCGTGGGTCATGGGGCACCTGTGGTGAGCGAGGGCGGCACGGGGTGTGTCGTCGCGACAGTGCGCGCTCGAAGGCTCGGCCGACCAGTGACGAAAGGCATGGCGATGTTCACTTCAACTGCGATATGTGCGAACTCTTCCAAAGCTTTTTCGGGCTTTCGCTTACTTACCCTAGTTGCCACACGCATCCATACCCGCAGGTATGGAACGAGGCCTGTGGCAAGCCACCCAGCTTCCGTCGACGGCTTTGCACGACAACTTTTTCGTGTTAATTTCGTCTCAACGACAAAGGGGGCATCGCCTTGGCTGCCAGTGGATACGAAAAGATCGGTGATTTTGTGTCGTCAACGGTGCCTCGTGACTTCTGGCTTAGCTGGGAGCAGATGGCCTGCGGCGCTATCAAACGCGCCGCCGAAGTTAGCCAGAGTTTCATGGCTGGCCATCAAGCGTCGGTGAGGGGGCACTTGCGTCATTTCGCCCTCAACGAGGTTCATGTAAAGAGCTTGGACGAATGCGGGATCCCTCACCCGCCTGTTCGCGGCAATGGAATCATGGTTGGCACCATTGTTGGCACCAAGATTGCTCGGGCACACATGGGGACCAGTAAGTGGAACAACTCCGCTCGTAGTAAGAAGAAGCTGGAGTTAGTTCAGCGCAATGCGCTCGCAAAGCGGCTGGTCCAAGGGGACCTATTTCAGCGTGAGACAAGCATTACGGAGTTGGCAATTTTTATTGTCACTGAGGGCGACGGCGCTAATGGGAGCGTTCCCATTTTCGTAGTCGTGACTGACGACACCTTGGACTTCAAAAACACATTATTCAGGGAGCCGCTGTCCCTGTTTCTTCAGCGCTATCAGCAGCCTCAGGATGTTATTGACCGTGTTGAGGTCAAGCTCAAAGTCGGGGTTAGGCGGCAGGATAAGCAACAAAGTGGCGATGAGATTGAGCCAAAAACATGACACGTTCGATTGAGAGATTTGTTCCCGAGCGGCTAACCCAAGCGTTAGCTGTTCGCGGTTTTTCAGCCACAGAACTGGCAGCACGCATTGGCGTTACAAACACTACGATTAGCCGCTGGCGAAACTCTGCCCAAGTGCCGAGCAGCGCAATGCTTGAGGCTATGGCGCGCGAACTGCGCGTCACTGTTGAATGGCTGAGTAGACCATTCAGAGAAGAAACAACGAAGCCAAATTTTCGAGGCAGCATTGCTCAGCTGAAGCCAGAACGGGCTCTCCTGAATGGAAGGATGAGTTGGCTGGAAGAGTTGGCTGCGCATTTTGAACAATATGTGGACTATCCTGAAGTTAAGATTCCCCATGTTCACGTGGAAAGCTTGTCTCAGATAACCACCAGTGTTATCGAGGATGCAGCTAATGCTTGCCGTAACGCCTGGGGGCTTTCTGATGGACCTGCTGGTGACATCTTGTTGCTTCTTGAGAATTCCGGAGTAGTGGTTGCTCGAGAGGAAACCGGAATCACGCGCATTGAGGGGCTTTCAGCTTGGAATAGGTCAGGACGTCCGTTCGTTTTCCTGTGCGCGGATAAGGAGAATGCTTATCGTGGCCGGTTTGATGCGGCACATGAGCTTGGTCATTTAGTACTTCATCGATACATTGATGCGCCAGGTGATGCCGCAAGCCATAAGCTCATGGAACAGCAAGCTCATCGGTTCGCGGGCGCTTTTTTGTTACCTGCCCGCGGCTTCTCTGCAGAAGTGAATGTTCCCGTTTCGCTGCAAAGTTTGCTGGCCCTTAAAAGGCGTTGGGGTGTATCCGTGGGTGCCATGATCATGCGGCTGCGCGCTTTGGGCATCGTCAGTGAAGATGACTACATGCGCTTGATCAAGCATCGTTCGGCAAGGTGGGGGCAACGACAAGAGCCAAACGATGATGACAGAGAGCCAGAGCAGCCGCGGTTGTTGAAGCGCACCATGGAACTACTGGTGAATGAAGGGATAGTGGTTCCTGATGCGCTTCCTGGCATGCTTGGCATTTCAGCCAGGGACGTGGAAGGTCTGCTTGGTCTTCCATTCGGCCAGCTATCTCGCAAGAAAGCTGATATTGTCGAACTGACGATAAAGCGCCGTGATACGAGCGAGATCACTCAAACAGTCGCATCTGAAGGCAGCGACTCCAACGTGGTGGCATTTGGAAATTTCAAGAAGAGCTGATCTAACTTTTCTTCTTTAGCATTAGTGCAACCCATCAGAACGCCCTCAACTCTGCAAAGTTGAGGGTGTTTTATTTTTCTTCTAGCGAAGATCAATTCATCTACCGTGCTATTTCTGCCAAGGTGCGAGCATCGCACAGACAGCACAAGTGCGAGCAGAAAATTTCTATTGACTTGGCTTGAATTTGCTAGCACCCTTAATTCAAGGAGCCTAGAAACTCCGCACACAGCGGTACCCACCCCCGATAAATCGGTGGTTTTTTTGTGTCTGCGTGTCGTGCAGGCGCAACCGACGCGATGCCTGCGTCGGGAGGGCGGTGAATACAACACCCGCAAGGGGAATAAGCCCGCCGGCTGTGTGCGGTTTCTAGCCTCCCGACTTCCCGTCCGCCATGCATGGCGGGCAAGACTCATCATGGAACGAGGAGGCAACGATGTCGCACGATCGTTTGGACGACGGAGACATGCCCGGCTATTTCCTGCCGGAGGACAGCCAGTTCCGGCTGGCGAAGCTGCGCGATCACGTGCGGTTCCTGGTCCGGCTGGCGCAGCCGCGCACTCAGCACGAGGAGCGTGCCGCCGACCCCAAGGTGCGCATGGGCGAACTGGCGCTCTGTCTGGAGCTGTTGGCCGACCAGGTGGACCTGGTGCTGGACGCGCTGTCCTACCCTGCTCAGCGGACCGATACGACCTATGGCACTCGGCGCTATGCCGCCACCGAGATGGGCCCGGACGTCGAAAGCGGCGCGTTCCGGGTGACGCGTGAGCAGGTCGACCGGCTCACCCTGTTGACCGAGACCGTCTCAACGCATGCCCGCGCAGCGGCAGTCGGCGATACGACAGAACGGGCCGGCCAAGCGTTACCGGAGGCCGACACGCTCTGCGATGCAGCGAACGCGATGAGGGCGTTGCTGCTGCAGATCGTGCGCCAGCCGCTGCGCGCGCCAACGCCCAAGGGCGTGCGCGAGGATCGGGCGGTCTATGCGCTGCCTGCGAAAGGTGGGCGACTGCATTGATCCCGGCAGGGTTGGGTGAGGCAGGATGTTTCGCCGGTGAGGGCTGGCCTCGCGTTGCGGGTCGGCCCGGGCTACACCACGCACCCGTATGCGAGCATAAGGAGCGGCGGTGAACAGGTTGTCAGGTTGTGCGGCTTTTGCCCCAAGTCGTCACGAGTAGCTGGCTTCGACGGGTCAGCCTACGAAGTCCGCATTCATGTCAGGACAACCTTGCATCGCAAGCCCAGCAGTCTGCTACTGCTACTGATCGCCTTCCAGATTGACGCTGTAGAACTCGATGTTATTCGCGGCGTCGGCCGCCAAATCTCTTGCGGATTCGGCCAGAAGCTTCGCGTCCTCGACAGGCTGATTGGGGTTACCAAGATCGTCCGTGCCCGTCGTGTACCCATCGTTGAAGTGCGAGATCTCGTGCAGGATCGTCCCCGCCTTGGAATACGTGTTCTGCGCGTTGCTGATGGCCGGAAGGGAGAAGAACAGCGGACAGATGTTGATGGCGTAGGGCTCAGAAGGGTTCACCCATGCGACCGTGTTCGCCGGATCAACCTTACCCTGCTTTTCGCAATTGCATTGCGTGGACAACGTAGGTGGGTTAGGCAACTGGTTCTCTTCCTTCCCAAGGCGTATTGCATTGACGTGGATCCTCCACGCGATCTTTCCGTTGACCGTGCCATTCGGGCTGGACATGTCGTTCGGGTCGCCATACTGCCCGTACCACTTCGTGTAACGCGGAGTCTGGTTGAAGGTGAGGTTTCCGTTCCCGTCGGATTGAAGAAGCGACTGCGTGTAGTTCGAGGTTGCAAGGGCGAGGTCGCCGGCGTTGAGTACCGCCTCCTGAATCGCGCTTTGCTGTTCGGCGCTACAGGCAACAGCCTGTGCGGCCTCAAGGGTTCGAGCATCGGATTGAGGCTCGGCCGATGCCTGCGGTGTGACCTCGATACGGTTGGATGTGGCAGCCTTGAGTTGGCTCGGTTGATCGGAAGCGTTCGCGGCGGCGGCTGTCGAAAGCTCGCGGTACCGCAGAAGAGGCTGCACTGTTACAGAGTAGTGGCGGCCAGGCATGATCTGGTAGCTCAGGGAAAGATCCACCGTCACGGATTTCGACTCACCCGGACGCAGGATGACGTCAGGCGTCGAACCTGGCAGCTTGCTTACGTAAATGCCGCGGTAGTCCACCGGGCTTCCATCTTCCTGCAGTACCCGTAACAGATTCGCTTGCATTACCCCAGCGCGGCTTACCGCGGGAACATAAGCATCAGGCACCGCGATAGGTTGATTCCCCGCATTAGTCAAGGTCATCGTAATGACCGCTCCGCCATCGCTAGCTCTGGCAACCTGCGCATGCTCCAGCCGAATGTCCAGCTGTCCTGCAGCAGACGCCGTAAAGCAAGCGCCCAGCATCGCAACGCCCACAATCCAGTTTCCTTTCATCGTCATCTCCTCGTGGTGGATTTGGTTGACTCTTCGGACCACGCCCTGATGGTACATAGGCGATCCGTCGCTGCAACTCTTACGCAGGTCTTGGAATCCATCAATGCGAGCCCTGCTGCGCCTTGAGAGATTTAAAGCCTAAGGTCTGACAGGTTTGGATCGATAAAAAGTTGATTTCGAACCGTCCATGCTCGTAGACAAAATTTCAGGTCTTCGCTACTGGCGCGGCTGAGAAGTCCGCCTGCATTGAGGATTGCGCCTTCCACGGCAGAACGCGCGAACATGTACGGAAAGAGGACGACGCATATCCGCTATTACCACCCCAGCGGAATGGATCGTCGAGTTTCGACGCTAGCCAGCGCGTCGCCATGGCGATGACATCCGGCTCCCTCGTTGCCTTGAAGTAAGTCAATACCTGGGCCGCAAAGGTACTTCCAGATCACCCCAACGAAAAACGGGATGGCCGCAAGGCCATCCCGTTCTCCACACACCCGATCGGCGCAGCGCCGATCAGTTCTTCAAGCCGCGGTTTTCCAGCAGTGGCTCGACGCTGGGGTCCTTTCCGCGGAAGTCGCGGTACAGGGTGGCCAGGTCGACGGTGTTGCCGCGCGAGAGGATCTTGGCGCGGAAGATGTCGCCGTTGGCGCGGGTCAGGCCGCCGTGCTCCTTGAACCACTGGAACGCGTCGTCGTCGAGCACTTCCGACCAGAAGTAGGCGTAGTAGCCGGCCGAGTAGCCGCCGCCCCAGATGTGGTCGAAATAGGTGGTGCGGTAGCGCGGCGGCACTTCGGCCAGGTCCACCTTGTACTTCTTCAGCGAGTCGGCCTCGTACTTGTCCACGTCCTGCAGCGGCGCGTCGGCCGGCAGGGTGTGCCAGGCCAGGTCGAGCAGCGCCGCCGACAGGTACTCGGTGGTGGCGTAGCCCTGGTTGAAGGTGCGCGACTTCTTGATCTTCTCCACCAGGTCGGCCGGCATCGCCTCGCCGGTCTGGTAGTGCTTGGCGTAGTGCGCGAACACCTTCGGATCCGACGCCCAGTGCTCGTTGAACTGCGAGGGGAACTCGACGAAGTCGCGCGAGGTGGCGGTGCCGGCCAGGGTCGGGTACTTCACGTTGGAGAACATGCCGTGCAGCGCATGGCCGAACTCGTGGAACATGGTGGTGACGTCGTCGAAGCTCAGCAGCGCCGGCTGGCCCGGGGCGGGCTTGGTGAAGTTGCAGACGTTGTAGACCACCGGCTTGGTGCCGGTCAGGCCGTTCTGGCCGACGAACTCGTCCATCCAGGCGCCGCCGGACTTGCTGTCGCGCTTGAAGTAGTCGGTGTAGAACAGCGCCAGCGACTTGCCGTCCTTGTCGAACACTTCATAGACCTTCATCCCGTCGTGGTAGGTGGGGATGTCGGTGCGTTCCTTGAAGGTGAGGCCGTAGAGCTCGTTGGCGGCGTAGAAGACGCCGTTCTGCAGCACGTTGTCCAGTTCGAAGTACGGCTTGATCTGCGACTCGTCGAGGTCGTACTTGGCCTTGCGCACCTGCTCGGCGTAGAAATCCCAGTCGGCGGCAGTGAGCTTGAAGCCGCCCTTCTGGGCATCGATCACCTTCTGCATCTCCGCGGCCTCGCTGCGCGCCTTGGCGGTGGCGGCGGGCACGGTGTCGGTGAGCAGCTTCAGCGCCGCGTCCGGGGTCTTGGCCATCTGGTCGCTGAGGCTGTAGGCGGCATAGCTGTCGAAGCCGAGCAGCTTGGCCTTCTGCGCGCGCAGCTGCGCCAGGCGCTGCACGGTCTGGCGGGTGTCGTTGGCATCGCCCTTCTCGGCGCGCGACTGCGAGGCGGCCATCACCTGCTGGCGCAGGTCGCGGTCCTTCAGCGAGGCCAGCACCGGCTGCTGGGTGGTGTTCTGCAGGGCCAGCAGGTACTTGCCGTCGAGCTTGCGCGCGGTGGCGTCCTGCGCGGCCGAGGCGATGTCGCCGTCGGACATGCCGTCGAGCTTGGCCTTGTCGTCCGCCACCACCGCACCGGCGGCGGTGGCCGCGACCAGCTTGGTGTGGAACTGCGTGGCCAGGGTGGTCTCTTCGACGTTGAGCTTGCGCAGGGTGGCCTTGTCGGCGTCGGACAGCTGCGCGCCGGCACGCACGAATTCCTGGTATTCGTACTCGACCAGGCGCTTCTGCTCCGGGTCCAGGGTCAGCGTGTCGCGCTGGTCGTACAGGCTCTTGATGCGCGCGAACAGCTTGGGATCCAGGCTGATCTCGTCCTGGTGCGCGGCCAGCTTGGGCGCGATCTCTTCCTGGATCTTCTGGCGGGCATCGTTGGTGTCGGCCTGAACCAGGCCGAAGAAGATGCGCGACACGCGGGTCAGGGTCTCGCCGCTGCGCTCCATCGCTTCCAGGGTGTTGGCGAAGGTGGCCGGCTCCGGGTTGTCGGCGATCTTGCGGATCTCGGCCAGGTGCTGCTTCATGCCCTCTTCGAAGGCCGGCAGGTAGTCGCTGTCCTTGATCTTGTCGAACGGCGGCGCCTGGAACGGCAGCGTGCTGGGGGTCAGCAGCGGGTTGGCGGCGGCGGCGGGCTGCTCGGCGGCCGGAGCAGCGGGAGCGGCGGGCACGGGGGTGGACTCCTTACCGGAACAGGCGGCCAGCGCCAGGCTGATGGCGGCGGCCAGAACGACGTTACGCGACATGAGGTGGAACTCCTGGGAGGACCTTGGGGCCAAGACAGCCGCCCACGTTACCGGGTTTGCATGGCAGCGGCATGTGCCATTGGCTCGGGCAGGCGCGCCAGCCAGCCGGCGTACAGATCGCCGGGCGCGGGCGCGGGCGTGGCGCCAGCGCCGGCAGTGCGACGTCGTCCCACCGGCCGGCACGCGAAGCCAGCCCGGCGCAGGGAAGCGGCCGGCACCGCGTCGCGGGCCGGCACGCGAGCTCACTGCCCGCCGGGCAGCGGCAACGCCTCGTCCTTGAAGATGGCCACGTGCGGCACGCCGTCGGCGCCGATCCAGCCGCGGTACATGCCCTCGGTGTTGAACGGGAAGGCCACGCTGCCGTCCGCGCCCAGCGCGATCGCGCCGCCGTCGCCGCCGGCCTTGGGGATCTGCTGGTCGATCACCGCATCGGCAGCCTGGGCCAGGCTCTGCCCGGCGTACTTCACCCGCGCGCAGATGTCGTAGGCCGCCACCGCGCGGATGTAGAACTCGCCCCAGCCGGTGCCGGACACCGCGCAGCGGGTGTCGGCGAAGGTGCCGGCGCCGATGATCGGCGAGTCGCCGACGCGGCCGTAGCGCTTGTTGGTCATGCCGCCGGTGGAGGTGCCGGCGGCCAGGTTGCCCCGCAGGTCCAGCGCCAGCGCGCCGACCGTGCCGAAGTGCTTGGCGGTCTCCAGGTCGGCGTGCGCCTGCTTGTTGGCCTCTTCCTTCAGCGCCTGCTGCAGTTGCTGCCAGCGCTTCTCGGTACGGAAGTAGGACGGCGCGACCAGCGTGATCCCGTGCTGCTTTGCGAAGATCTCGGCGCCGTCGCCGACCAGCATCACGTGCTCGGACTGGTCCATCACCGCGCGCGCCAGTTCGATCGGGTTCTTGACCCGGTGCACGCCGGCCACCGCGCCGGCCTTGCCGGTGCGGCCGTCCATGATCGCCGCGTCCAGTTCGTTGCGGCCGTCGTGGGTGAACACCGCGCCCTTGCCGGCGTTGAACTGCGGCGAGTCCTCCAGCACGGCGATCGCCGCGGCGACCGCATCCACCGCCGGCTTGCCCTGCGCCAGCAGCGCCTGCCCGGTACGCAGCGCCTTCTCCATCGCCGCGCGCGCCTCGGCCAGGTCGGCAGGGCTGCTGCTGGCACGCTCGACGCCGGCACCGCCATGGATCACCAGGGTGGTGGCGGGAATCTCGCGCATGCGCCCGTCCTGCACGGCGTAGTAGCGGTGGAACACCGGCGCCTCGACGCGGCCGTCCGGCAAGTGCAGGGTGGAACCGGGGCCGACCCCGACGGTCTCGATGCGGGCGGCCTGCAGCGGCTGCCCGGCCGGGGTGGACGGTTGCAGCGGCCCGGCGACCACGGTAGCCACGGCCTGCGGATCGGTGGCATAGACGCGCGCGGTGCCGTCGCCCTCCACCGCCAGTGCGGCGCTCTCGTCCACGCCCAGGCCGATCAGCGGTTCCCCTTTGGGCGCCAGCGTGGCGGCCTTGGCGCGGAACGCGAACAGGCGGCCGAGGCGATCGCGCTCGCGGAAGTGGGTGTCGGTGATGACCCGCTTGAGCAGGTCCAGGTGCAGGAAGTCGGTCTCGATGGTGACCGCCGGCCCCAGCGGATCGGCCAGCGCCGCCGGACTGGTGATGCTGCCGCCGTCCATCGACCCATACAGGTACTCGCCCAGCATCGCCAGGCCGGCGCTGGTGCCGCCCAGCGGCTTGCCGGCGCGCACGTGCGCGTCCAGCGCGTCGGCCACCGGGGTGTTCTTCCAGTAGCGCACGTAGCGCGACTGGTCGCCGCCGGCGATGAAGATGCCGTCGGCGCGGGCCAGCGCGCGCAGCAGCGCCGGATCGCTGGAGGCGCCGCGGCCGCTGAACACGAACGTCTCGACCGAGGCCACGCCCCCGACCTTGCGGTAGAACTCCTCGCCCACCTCGTTGGCCTGCGAGGCGCGCAGCACCACCACGTGGCCATGCCCGGCCTTGGCCATGAACCAGCGCAGCGCGTCGTAGTTGCGGTCGCCGCCACCCATCAGCAGCAGGCCAGGCGACACCGGGCCGGGTGTGGGCGCGGCCGGATCGCCGACCAGGTACTGGCGGTAATCGCGCGCGACGGCGGGCGTGGCCAGGCACAGGCCCAGCAGCAACGACATCCAGGGCCGGAACATGCCGACGGAACGGGTCATGCGGATCTCCTCGGGAACGGGGCGGGCAGGCGAGCGTGCGGCTCGTTGCTGAGAGGGGACGAACGGCGGCACGGTTTCCCCCCGCCGCCTCACCCTCCCACGTCGGCGCGCGCGGCACTTGCCCGTACGCACCGGCGATCGGCTAATGTGGGATCCATGTCCGCTTCCCTCGACGATTGGTTCGTCCAAGAAATCCTCGTCCACGAGCAGGCGCTCAGCGGCTACCTGCGGCGCTGCTGGCCGCATCGCGAGGAGTGGCACGACCTGCGCCAGGAGATCTACGTGCGCGTCTACGAGGCCGCCGGCAAGGCCCGGCCGAGCCTGCCCAAGTCGTTCCTGTTCGCCACCGCGCGGCACCTGATGACCGACCGGCTGCGCCGCAACCGGGTGGTGTCGATCGAGGCGGTGGGGGATCTGGAGTCGATGCACGTCCTGATAGACGAGCTGTCGCCGGAACGCTGGTGCGGCGGACGGCAGGTGCTGGGCCGGCTGGCGGCGGCCTTCGACCGGTTGCCGGACCGCTGCCGCAGCGTGGTCTGGCTGCGGCGGGTCGAGGAACTGCCGCAGAAGGAGGTGGCCGTGCGCCTGGGAATCAGCGAGAAGAGCGTGGAGAAGCAGGTGGCCCGGGGCATGCGCCTGCTGGCCGATCATTTCCATGGCGACGAGGGCGCGGCGGCGCCGGCGAAGCCGATGCAGGCGCGGGCACGCGATGGACAGCAGGTGGATTGAGGCGCGTGCGGCGGCCTGGCTGGCGCGGCGCGACCGCGACGACTGGACCGACGCACGGCAGGCGCGCCTGGATGCCTGGCTGGCGGCGGCCACCGCGCACCGGGTGGCGTTCCTGCGCCTGCAGGCCGCCTGGCAGGAGAGTGGGCGCCTGCAGGCACTCGGCGCCGGCCAGCGCGATGGGCAGGTGCCCGAACGCGGCCGCTGGCAGGGCCTGGGCGGCCGCAGCACGCTGGCGCCGGCCGCCACCGCCGCCGCGCCGGACCTGCGCGGCCTGCGCTTCGCCCCGCGTCCGCGTGCGCCGCGACGACGGCGCTGGCCGGCGGCGCTGGCGGCCGCGCTGCTCGGTGCCGCGGTGCTGTCCCTGGTCTGGCGGCATGCCGTCGAACCGGTACCGACCGCCTATGCCAGCGTCACCGGCCAGCTGCGCCCGGTGGCCCTGGCCGATGGCTCGCAGGCCACGCTGAGCAGCGACAGCCGCATCGCGGTGGCGCTGTCACGCGCGCAGCGGCGCATCGACCTGCAGCGCGGCGAGGCGTTCTTCGCGGTGAGCAAGGACCCGGGCCGGCCGTTCGTGGTCGACAGCGGCGCACGCCGGGTGGTGGCGGTGGGCACGCGCTTCGCGGTGCGCCGCGAGGCCGATGCGCTGCGCGTGGTGGTCACCGAAGGCACGGTGCGGCTGGAATCGGCGAGCGCGCCGCAGGCGCCGCCGCTGCTGCTGCACGCTGGCAGCATCGCCCAGGCCGGGCCGCACGGGGTGCTGGTACGCCGGGTTGCGCTGGCCGAGGCCGAGCGCGTGCTGGACTGGCGTAGCGGCTACCTGAGTTTCGACGACACCCCGCTGCAGGCGGCGGTGGCCGAGTTCAACCGCTACAACACGGTCAAGCTGCAGGTCGCCGATGCCGGTGCCGCGGCGCTGCGGGTCGGCGGCAACGTGCGCTGGTCCAACGTCGACGCCTTCGTGCGCCTGCTCGAACAGGGGTTCCCGATCCGCGCCGAGCGCCAAGGCGACACGGTGCTGTTGCACAGCCGGTAGGCCGTCCCGCGCCGGGCCGGCGCGGCGGCGGGGGGATTTGTCGGTCTCGTTCGTCCTGGAGCTACTGAGGCGCGCTCCGCGCCCGTTTGGGGAGAAAACTCGATGCGGTATCCGATGCGTGCCCTGCTGCTGAGCATGGCCTGTGCGAGCGCCTGTGCGGCGCAGGCGCAACCCGCTGCCGTTGCCGCCACCGGCACGGTGGACGTCCCCGCCGGCCCGCTGCGCGCGGCGCTGGACACCCTGGCGCGGCAATCCGGCGCGCAACTGATCTATCGCGCCGACCAACTCGGCCAGGCCCGCAGCGGCGGCGCGCACGGCCAACTGGATACCGCACAGGCGCTGCAGCAGGTGCTGCGCGGCAGCGGCTTCGTCGCCCAGCGCGATCCCTCCGGCGCCTGGCTGGTGCGGCGCCAGGAGCCGGCCCCGGCCCGCGCGCAGCCGGTCCGTGCCGCCGCACCGGCGCCGGCCGCGGCGGCCGAGGCGCCGGTGGCGCAACTGGACACCCTGCGAGTGACCGGCTCGCGCATCCCGCGCACGCAGGTGGAAGGCCCCGCGCCGATCAGCGTGATCAGCGCCGAGCAGATCAAGGCCAACGGCTTCACCTCGGTGCCGGACGTGCTGCGCGCGATGACCCAGAACGGCGGCGAGACGCAGAGCCCGCAGTCGGCCAGCGGCGCGGACTTCTCGCCCGGCGCGCAGCAGGTGGACCTGCGCGGGCTCGGCCCCAACCACACCCTGGTGCTGGTCAACGGCCGCCGCATCGCCGACTTCCCGATGCCGTTCAAGGGCCGCAGCAACTTCACCGACATCTCCAACATCCCGCTGGGCATGATCGACCGCATCGAGATCCTGACCGGCAGCGCCTCGGCGATCTATGGCTCGGACGCGATCTCCGGCGTGGTCAACTTCATCCTCAAGAAGCACGCCGACGGCACCACGCTGGACTACCGTTTCGGCGACACCACCCGCGGCGGCGGCGAGAGCTTCAACCTCAGCCTCAGCAGCGGCTGGTCGCGCGGCAACTTCGACGCGGTGTTCGGCGCCGAACTGGTCTCGCAGACACCGCTGTGGGCCTACGAGCGCAGCCGCCAGGACAGCACCCTGGACGGCCCCACCGCACGCTCGCAGGTGCCGCGCCGCACCTTCCTGCGCACCGACGGCAACGACGACTACCTGGACCCGGGCGCGGACACCTGCGCGGCGGTGTCCGGCCTCAACGGCGGCAGCACCGGCTACGCCACCCGCCCCGGCTACGGCGCGTTCTGCGGCAGCAGCGCCTCGATCGGCTACGGCACCATCACCAACAAGCGCCGCGGCCTCAACGGCTACGCCTCGCTGCGCTACGCCTTCGACAACGGCAGCGAATGGTTCGCCGACGTGCAGATGGGCTACCACGAGCTGTCGCTGTTCCGCGACGTGACCCAGTGGGGCTACATGGCCCCGGACGGCAACGAGCAGGGCTATTTCTACAACCAGGCCACCGACCAGGTGGAAGCCTGGGGACGCCAGTTCAGCCCGGAAGAAATGGGCGGCCTCAACGCCGGCACCATCCGCACCCGGCAGAAGACCTTCAGCGTCACCACCGGTTTCAAGGGCCACCTCGGCGCGGACTGGGACTACGAGACCAGCCTCAGCCACTCGCAGTACCAGGCCACGATCAGCTGGCCGCAGATCGTCGCCGCGCGCGCCAACGCGCTGTTCCTCGGCCCGCAGTTGGGCGTGGACGAAGACTCGGGGCTGCCGATCTTCAATGCCGACCCGCAGCGCCTGTACACGCCGCTGAGCCGCGCCGAGTACGACAGCATCGCCCAGCGCACGGTGTATCAGCCGCGCTCGCGCATCGACACCCTCGCCTTCACCGCCACCAACACCGCGCTGTTCTCGCTGCCCGGCGGCGATGCCGGCATGGCCGCGACCGCCGAATTCGGCAACCAGGCCTACAACCTGCGCCCAGATCCGCTGGCCACGCAGTACTACTACTACAGCTGGAAGGACTCCGACGGCCACGGCAGCCGCAACCGCTGGGCGCTGGCCAGCGAGCTGCGCCTGCCGGTGCTGTCGACGGTGTCGCTGAGCCTGGCCGGACGCTACGACCAGTACCGCTTCGCTGGGCGCTCGCTGGGCAAGTTCACCTACAGCGGCGGGCTGGAGTGGCGGCCGGTGGACACGCTGCTGGTGCGCGCCTCCTACGGCACCGCGTTCCGCGCCCCGGACCTGCACTACGTGTATGCCGGCCCCGGCAACGACGAGACCACCGGCGTGGACTACTACCGCTGCGCCAGCGAGGAACCGGGCGTGGCGATCCAGGACTGCAGCTACAACGAGGAGGCGGTGATCCGCGGCCGCAGCGGCAACCGCGCGCTGAACCCGGAGAACAGCACCTCGTGGACCGCCGGCCTGGTGTGGTCGCCGATGGCCGACCTGGACCTGTCGGTGGACTACTTCAACATCGACATGCGCGACCAGGTACAGGACCTGCGCGTGGACCAGGTGCTGCGCGACGAGGCCGACTGCCGCCTCGGCGTGCTGCAGGCCACCTCCACCACCTGCCAGCAGGCGCTGGCACGGGTCACCCGCAGCGCCGACGGGCGCCTGTACGGGGTCTACGTCAACCCGATCAACATCGCCCGCGAACGCACCAACGGCGTCGACCTCAGCGCGCAGTACCGCCTCGACACCGGCATCGGCACCTTCCGCCTGAGCGGCAACTACACCTGGGTACGCCGCCACGACATCCAGGTGTACGCCGGCGAAGCGATGGTGGACGAATTCGCGGTCAACAGCGGCTACGACATCCCGCGCACCAAGGCCAGCGCCAGCGTGTCGTGGGAGCGCAACGCCTGGACCGCGACGCTGCACGGCGAACGCCTGGGCCGCCTGCCGACCTCCGATTCCTACGACCAGGTCTACGACCCGGAGAGCGGCGACAGCCCCTGGATCGGCGCCACCTACCGCTACAACGCCTCGCTGCAGTACCGCTTCACCGACCACGCGCAGCTGTCGCTGACGGTGACCAACCTGTTCGACAAGATGCCGCCGCACGACCGCACCTATACGTCGTACCCGTACTACGACGTGTCCTGGTTCGATACCGTGGGCCGCAGCGTGTACCTGCAATACACGCAGAAGTTCGGCGGCAGCGCGCTGTAGCGCCGGGTCGACGCCTGCATGTGGGAGCGGCTTCAGCCGCGACGAGCGAAAGCGAAAGGTCGGCTGATACCGTCCATCGTCGGGACTGAAGTCCCTCCCACAGAGAAGTACTCCGACGCTGCTGGCGCCGCACCTGTGGGAGCGGCTTCAGCCGCGACCGGCATGTTCCCGATGTCCCGGTCGCGGCTGAAGCAGCTCCTACGGCATCGGGTGGTGCCGCTGGATAAGACGGCGGATGCGCCTCGCCGTCAGCCGCCGCTACCCGTCACAACGTATCGCGATGCTTGCCGCGCCACGGCCGGTACCATTCACGGATCGCGGCGATGTCGGCCTGCATGTCCTCGCTGGTCCACACCACCTCGCCAAGGCCGACGGTGCGGCTGGGGTAGTCGAAGTACACCGGGAAAATCGGCACCTGCGCGCCGTGAGCGATCTTCCAGAACCCGGTCTTCCACTTCTCCACACGCTTGCGCGTGCCCTCCGGCGTGATCACATACCACATGCGTTCGGCGCCGCGGATCAGCGCCACCGCCTGTTCCACCACCCCGCGCGGCGAGTTGCGGTCCAGCGGGATGCCGCCGAGCCTGCGCAGCAGCGGTCCCAGCGGCCACCAGAACAACTGGGTCTTGCCCAGCACGCGCACCTCGAAGCCGACCGCGAACTTGACCGCGAAGCCCAGGAAGCCGTCCCAGTTGGACGAATGCGGTGCCACGATCATCACCAGCTTCGGCACGTCGGGGAACTCGCCCACGACCCGCCAGCCGGTCACCCGCAAGGCGGTGCGGCCGAGCCAGCGCATGAAGCGGCTGGGCTTGACCATCGGCATGTTCGGCGGCGCTGCGGGCAGGCGGTAATCGCGTTCGGTCAAAAGTCACTCCCAGCGGCCGGGCGAGCGGCCGCGTTTGATCTGGCTGCGCTCGCGCTTGGCGTCCAGGCGTCGCAGCTTGGCGCCGTGCGAGGGTTTGGTGGCGATGCGTCGCTTCGGCACCGACAGCCCGGCGGCGATGAACTCGGCCAGGCGCTGGCGCGCATCGTCGCGGTTGCGGTCCTGGGTACGGAAGCGCTGCGCATCGATCACCAGCACCCCGTCGGCGGTGATGCGGCGGTCGCGCCGCGCCAGCAGGCGCGCACGCAGCGGCTCCGGCAGCGACGGCGAGCCGGCCAGGTCGAAACGCAACTCGACCGCGGTGGCGACCTTGTTGACGTTCTGCCCGCCGGCGCCGCTGGCGCGCACGAAGCGCTCGACGATTTCGTCCTCCGGAATCGTCAGGCTGCTCGAGATGTGGATGGCCCCGTTACCCATGCCGCGGATTGTAGGGTATTCGCCGGACCGCCCGGTTTCCGCGTCGGCGCCGCCTGAACGAGCCAGGGAGCGGACACCGGCCGGTCGCGTGTCCCCGCACGCGGCGGCGGCGGCGCGGCGATTGCCGTATTCTGGCCGCCGGTCATCGCCCTGCAGGATGCTCCATGTCCCCGACTCCGCGCTTCTTCCGTTGGCCGCAGCGCCTGCTGCTGGCCCTGCTGCTGGCCCTGGCCGCCGTCCCGGCGCTGGCCGAACCGCCCAGCGAGGCCGACGTCAACCGCCTGCTGTCGGCCTCGCGTGCGCAGAACATGCTCGACACCATGCTGCCGCAGATCGAGGCGATGCAGCGCCAGCAGTTCGCCCAGCTCACCGCACAGCATCCGCTGGACGCCGCGCAGCAGCAGAAGCTGCAGCAGATCCAGGAGCGCACCCAGGCCACCGTGCGCAAGGCGCTGTCCTGGCAGGAGATGCGTCCGCTCTACGTCAACCTGTACAAGCAGACCTTCTCCAAGCAGGACGTGCTGGCGATGGCCGAGTTCTACGAGAGCCCGGCCGGGCAGAGCCTGCTCGACAAGACCCCGCAGCTGATGCAGAACCTGATGGGCGCGATCCAGCAGAAGATGACCCCGCTTTTCGCCGACCTGCAGAAGGACCTGGAGCAGACGGTCAACGCGCCGCCGGCGAAGTAATGCTGTATCGATTGCGCTGTCGTAGGAGCGGCTTCAGCCGCGACCGGGCGTTACCGATGCGCTCCGGTCGCGGCTGAAGCCGCTCCTACAGGACGCTTCGCGTCGTGTTGGAGACGCCCTGACGTCGCCGCTTCCACACCGGCCACGCCGCGCTTGCCTGCCCCTATTCGGCCGTACTGCCGCCCGCATCCACCTGCCAAGGCGCAGGATCCCAACCGAACAACCCGAATGCGCGCACGAACTGCGCATCCAGCGGCGCCGTCACCGCGATCCGATGTCCATCGGGATGCGGAAACGCCAGGCGTTCAGCGTGCAGCAGCATGCGGTGCACGCCCTGCATGCGGAAGATGCGGTTGTGGCGGCCATCGCCGTGGCTGGTGTCGCCGATCAGGTGATGCGAGAGATGCTTGAGATGGCGGCGGATCTGCCGGAAGCGTCCGGTCACCGGGCTGCAGCGCAATAGCGCATAGCGTGAGGTGGCGAACTCGCCGGACGGTACCTGCAACTCGCCGCAGGCCAGGCGCTCGAAGCGGGTCTGCGCCGGTTTCTTCAGCGGCTTGCCGGGGCCGCCGTCGAGATCGTGGTCGACCTCGAAGCGGTCTTCGGCCGGCCAGCCGCGGCAGATCGCCAGATAGTCCTTGTCCACCTCGCCCCCCATCAGCGCCTTGCCCAGCACGCTGGCGGTGTCGCGGTCGAAGGCCAACAGCAGGCAACCGCTGGTGGCGCGGTCGAGCCGGTGCACCAGGAAGATCGGCCGGCCCAGCTGCGCGCGCAGGCGGTCGGCGAGGAAATCGTCCTCGCCGCGGGCGAGCTTGCTGTCGTGGACCATCAGCCCGGCGGGCTTGTCGACCACGGCGAGCAGCGCGTCCTGGTGGAGGATCTGCAAAGGGGTATCGGCGGTATTCACCTGCGGATTATCCGTGCCGCATCGACGCGCCACAATGCGCATCGCTTGCCTGCGTCCAGACGCGTGACGCGTCGGCGCACTACGACGCGGGGATGCCCGCATCGCGGCAGATACTCGACCGTGACGTCGCGGCCGCCTGGCCTGTCGCCATGCCGCGGCGGTGGTCGACCGTGTGCGCAGAAGATGGCGCCCGACGACGCCGACCGCTATGCGTCCTTGACCGCCAGCAGTTCGCCGTTGCCCACCGGCAGCGTGGTGCAGGTGAACGCGGCATCGGCCTGCAGCAGCGCGGCGAACGGCGCCATCTCCGTCGCATGCGACAGCGCGTTGTCCACCACCAGCAGCCCACCCGCCCGCAACACGCGACGCAGCTGCGGCCACCAGTCGCAATAGAGCGTGCGCTCGGCGTCCAGGAACACCAGGTCGAACGCCGCGGACGCCGCATCGGCCAGCCAGGCGCCGGCATCGGCATGGATCAGCTCGACGCAGCCCTCCACGCCGGCGCGGGCGAAGTTGCGTTGCGCCAGCGCGATCTTGTGCGCGGCATATTCCAGCGTGGTCACGCCGCCACCCAGTGCCGCCGCGGCCTCGGCCAGCCACAGGGTGGAATAGCCATTGGACGTGCCGATCTCCAGCACCCGCCGCGCGCCGCTGGCGCGGACCAGCACGACGAGCAGCTCGCCGGTCTCCGGGGTGATGTTGAGCAGGCGTTGCGCGCGCTCGGCCTGGCCGGCGTCGTGGCGCGGACCTTCCGCGCCGAGTTCGGCGCGCACCGCCTGCAGCCGTGCGCGATCCAGCACCGCCATGCTCAGCGCCGCCACCACGCCGACAGCAAGGCCGCCGCGCCGGCACCGCCGCTGGTCCAGGCCCAAAACGACACGCCGCCCAGGTGCGGGCCGCCGGCATCGAGCGCGTACAGCAACGTGGCCACGGTGAGCAGGCCGACGCCGGCGATGGCCGCGACCACCCGCCGCTGCATGCGCCGCACCAGCAGGTTGAGTTCGAACAGGTCGCGCGAGCGCATCGACAGCTCGTGCCGGCCCTCGACCTGCTGGCGCAGCCAGCCGTGGATCAGCCGCGGCATGTCCGGCGCGTGGGTCATGATCTCCGGCAGGCGCTTGCGCAGTTCGTGCAGCGCGCGCTGCGGGCTGTAGCGCTCGATCAGGATGCGCTCGAGCACCGGCCGCGCCACCGCCCAGATGTCCAGTTCCGGGTCGAGTTGGCGGCCGACGCCTTCGATGTTGAGCAAAGTCTTCTGCAGCAGGATCAGCTGCGGCTGCAGGGTCAGCTGGTAGCGCTGGGCCACGCGGAACAGCTTGATCAGCACCTCGGCCAGCGAGATCTGCGACAGCGGCCGGGTGAAGTACGGCTCGCACACCGAGCGCGCAGCCGCCTCCAGTTCGTCGATGCGCACGTTGGCCGGCATCCAGCCGGCCTCCACGTGCAGCTCGGCCATGCGCCGGTAGTCCTTGTTGAAGATGGCCATGAAGTTCTCGGCCAGGTAGTACTGATCTTCCTGCGAGAGCTGGCCCATGATGCCGAAGTCCAGCGCGATGAAGCGCGGGTTGTCGCGGCGCGCCGGGTCGCTGTCGACCCAGATGTTGCCGGCGTGCGCATCGGCGTGGAAGAAGTTGTCGCGGAACACCTGGGTGTAGAACACCCGCACGCCCTTGGCCGCCAGTGCGCGGCGGTCGATGCCGGCGGCGTCCAGCGAGGCGATGTCGTCGGAGGGAATGCCACGCACCCGCTCCAGGGTCAGTGCGCGCTCGGCGGTGTGGGTCCAGATCACCTCCGGCACGTACAGGTCGTCCGAGTGCAGCCAGAAGCGGCGCAGCACGCTGGCGTTGGCGCCCTCGCGCTGCAGGTCCAGCTCCGCGGCCAGGGTGGTCTCGATCTCGGCCACCACCTCGCGCGGGCGGATCTTGTCGGCGCGCGGATGGGTGCGCTCGACCAGTGCGGCGGCCGATTTCAGCAAGGCGATATCGGCGTCGATCTGCCGCTCGATGTCCGGGCGCAGCACCTTGACCACCACTTCGCGGCCGTCGTGCAGCGTCGCCGCATGCACCTGCGCGATCGAGGCCGAGGCCAGCGGCTCGGTGTCGAAACTGGCGAAGGCCATCGCGATCGGCCGCCCCAGCGCCTGCTCGACGATGCGCCGCGCGGCCTCGCCGTCGAACGGGCGCACCCGGTCCTGCAGCAGGGTCAGTTCCTCGGCCACGTCCGGCGGCATCAGGTCGCGGCGGGTGGAGAGGATCTGCCCGAACTTGACGAAGATCGGCCCCAGGTCCTGCAGCGCCAGGCGCAGCCGGGCGCCGCGCGACTGCGCGGCGATGTCGGGGCTGGCGCGCGGCACGAACGGCTTGGCCAGACGCAACCAGCGTTCGGCCGGGGTGCCGTCGAGCAGGTCGTCCAGGCGGTAGCGCAGGATCACCCGACCGATACGGCTGGCACGGAACATCGCCTTCATGCGCCACGCTCCGGCTGCAGCCTGGCCACGCGCACGGACATGCGCTCGACGTCGTCGCGCAGCACGTCGACGTCGTCGTAGAAGGCCTCCAGTTCGGCGCGCGCGACCACGTCGCGCGACTCCTCGGTGACGTACTCGGCCGCGCTCTGCGCCAGATCCTGCGCGCTGCGCCGGGCCTGCTGCAGGGCCGAGCGTGCGGTATTCGCCACCTGCACGCCGAGCACCTCGCCGAACACCTGCACGAACGGCCGCTGCCAGTCCGGATCGAAGCGCGTCGCCAGGTGTTGCAGGCGCCGCGCCAGTTCGGCATCGCCGGAGACGCGCACCCGCCCGCCGGGGCTGCCGGTACGCCGTGCCTGTGCCAGCAACGGCAACTGCGCGAGCAGCCCGCCGAGCGTGCTGCGCACCGCAAGGTCCGGCTCCTGCGCCGGATCCACCGGACCGACCCGCAGCTGCGCGCCGTCGACGCGGATCTGCAGGGCCAGCGCCGGCGCCTCCAGGGTCAGCGCAACGCGCTGGCCGTCGAGGTCGCGCAGGGCATCGCCGGTTTCCGGGTCCAGCGCCAGCGCGCGATTGAGCGCCGCTTCCAGCGCGCGGCCGGCCAGGGGCTTGAGAGCATCGAGGGGGGATCCAGACATGCCCGCATTCTAGCGGCAGACACGTCGCAAGGCCGTGCGCATGGCGAGACAGATGCCCCGCCATGCCGGCGCTCGCCGCTACTTCGCTGGCGCACCGCCCAGATGCTTGCTCAGGAAGGCGAGCAACTGCGTGTAGTAGGCGCGCCGATGCGCTTCGGTGTAGAAGCCATGGCCCTCGGTGGCGACGTACAGCGACTCCACCGGCACCCCGGCCTTCTTCAACGCCTTCTCCATGCGCTCGGTGTGTTCGATCGGCGCACGTTCGTCCTTGCCGCCGGCCGCCAGGAACACCGGCACGCGGATGCGTGCGGCCAGGTTGACCGGCGACCGCGCCGCCAGGCTGTCGCGTTCGCCCAGCCAGTCGCCGGCCCAGGCCTTGGTCCAGCGCGCGTACCTGGCCTGGTCGCGGTACATGGTCTCCAGGTCGTAGACGCCGACGTAGCCGGCAGCGCAGCGGTACAGGTCCGGCTCCTTCGCCGCGCCCATCAGCGCGGCATAGGCGCCCTAGCTGGCGCCGTAGATGCAGATGCGCGCGCCATCGGCGATGCCTTGGTCGATCGCCCAGCGGGTGGCGTCGGTGAGATCGTCTTGCATCCGCCCGCCCCACTCCCGGGCACCGGCCTGGGTATAGGCGCGGCCGTAGTTGCCCGAGCCGCGGTAGTTCACCCGCAACACCGCGTAGCCGGCCGCGGCCAGCACCTGCGCATCGTCGTCGAACTCCCAGCCATCGAAGAGGCCGAACGGCCCGCCATGCGGCAGCAGCACCATCGGCAGCGGCTTGCCGGCCGGCGCCTGCAGCGGCAGGGTGAGATAGCCGTACAGGGACATGCCGTCCCTGGCCTTGAACGCCACCTCGCGGGTCGGCGGCATCCGCTCGGGCACGAACCATTCGCGCCGGCTGAAGACCCGCTTGGCCGATTTGTCCGCTGTGTCGAACAGGAAGTAATCGCCGTTGTTGCGATCGCTCCACACATACAGCATCAGCAGGCGCCGATCGGCGGTGGCGGAGGTGATGAACACCGCATCGCCGTTGAAGGCCTGCTCCAGCGCGCGGTACAGCCGCGCCGTCGGCGCGGTGTCGTCGAAGAAGCGGTTGCGCACGCGGTCGCTCATGAAAGACACGCCGATCGGCGTGCGGCCATCCAGGTCGCGCAGCACCTGGTAGGGATCGACCTTCGCGTCGCGCAGCAGCGGCGTGGAGCGGTCGCTCTGCGGATCCCATGCCACCACCGCATCGGGCCCCTCGGCCTGCTCCACCTGCAGGTAGGCGATCTTGTCGTCCGCGGAAAAGCCCAGCGGGAAGCTGCGATGCCCGCTGCTGGCCTCGTCGTTGATCAGCCGCCACGGGCTGGCGTCGTCGTTGCGGTAGAACAGTTTATTGGCGTTGCTGCCGGTCTCGGCACCCTGCGCGAAGCGCACGTGGCCGCCATGGTCGGTGACGAAGTCCGCACGCGCCACCGGGGCGCGCGCCACCGGCGTGCGCCGGTGGTTGTAGATGTCGAGCTTGTCCACATGCACGGTGGGGTCCTTGGTCTGCTCCACCACCGACACCAGGACCGCGCGCGGGTCGTCCGGCAAGGTGTCGAGCATGAATACCGACGGATCCAGGCCGGCCTTGTAGGTGACGCCGTTGACGCTGTCGTTGAGCCCGTAGGGGCTGGCCAGCAGGCGCGCATTCTTGCCATCGGCGTCGATGGCATGCAGTTGGCCGATCGCCACCGGGCGGTCCAGTGCGCCCAGGCGTTCGGCCATCGACACCACGATGCGCTCGTCGCTGGCCCACCAGTAATCGTGCACCACCGAATCGGCCTGGCCCATGATCTTGGCCGAGACCTGCTTGTCGCTGCGCCGGATCACCGCCAGCACGGTGCGGTCCTCGAGCGGGGCGATCACCGCGTAGTAGGCGCCGGTCGGCGAGATCTTGACCCGGTCGAACTGGTCGCGCTGCAGATAGGGCGCCAGGTCCACCGGCGCCACCTGCGCGCACGCGCTCCCCGCAAGCGCAAGGCCTGCCCACACGATCCACGCTCGCATTCGACCCGCCCCTGTCCCCTGAGCGGAGGATGGTGACAAGCGCCAGGCGAAACGTCTAGCCCGGTCTCGCCGCGCTGTCTCCGGGCAGCAGGCGCCCTGGCGACGCGGAGCCCAGAAACGACTTGCCCGCGGCACAGGGCGCCGCGGGCAAGCATCGAGGTTTGATTGTCGCGGCGGACTACACCTTGCCGCGGCGGAACATCGAGATCACCGCCAGGATCAGGAACACCACGAACAGGATCCAGGCGATGTTGGTCGCCGCGCCGGCGATGCCGCTGAAACCGAGCACGGCGGCGATGATGGCGATCACGAAGAAGATGATGGCGTAATGCAGCATGGCAATGTCCAGAGAGTTGTCGTGCCGAATCGGCGCGGCATCATCTTCGGCAACCCGCGGTCGTCAGCGGGTGACGGACGTGTCGTTGCGCCATGAGGACGCCAGCCGCTGCAGGCCCTGCTCGATCGACACCTGTGGCACGTAGCCGAAGTCGCGCCGCGCCGGCTCCATGCTGTACCAGTGCGGCGTGCACAGCTGCTCGGCCAGGAACCGCGTCAGCGGCGGCTCGCCGCGCAGGCGCAGCAGCGGCCACAGGGTCTCGCAGGTGGCACCGATGCGGTAGGCGGCCTTGAACGAGAGCGTCTTGGTCACCACCGGCGCGCCGACCGCGGCGAGCAGCTTGTTGAGCAGCTCGCGCATCGGCAACGGCTCGCCGTTGGAAATGAAGTAGGCCTTGCCGGCGCAGGGCGCGCCCACCGCCAGATGCTCGAAGGCGTCGAAGTGCGCCTGCGCGGCATTGTCGATGTAGGTGGAGTCGACCTTGTTGTCGCCACTGCCGACCAGGCGCACGCGGCCAGCCTGCGCACGCGCCACCAGCTTGGGCAGGATCTGGTTGTCGCCCGGCCCCCAGATCAGCCGCGGGCGCAGCGCCACCACCGCCAACTGCGCGTCGTTGGCGGCCAGCACCATGCGCTCGGCGATCGCCTTGGTCGCCGCGTACGGCGCCTGGAAATCCTCGCCATAGGGCACCTGGTCCGCGCCCAGGCCTTCGACCGGGTGGGTCGCGCGGTGGGTCACGCTCGGCGTGGAGGTGTAGACCAGGCGGCCCACCCCCTGCGCACGGCAGGCGGCCAGCACGTTCTCGGTGCCGACCACGTTGGGCTGGTAGTAGCTGTCGTAGCTGCCCCAGGCGCCGGCCTTGGCGGCGTTGTGGAACACCGCATCGGCCCCGGCTAGCGCATGCTGCAGCGCCTGCACGTCGACCAGATCGCCACGCACCTGGGCCACGCCCAGCGCCTGCAGCTCCGGGTAGTGGCCGCGGTTGTAACTGACCACCTGGTGTCCGCGCGCGACCAGCCCGCGGCACAGCGCCTGGCCAAGGAATCCACCACCGCCCGTCACCACAATCTTCATCGCGTCGCACCGATCGAACCAGGGCGCACACGATAGCCGGGGCTGCCGGCGAAGGCGATCCGCGGTGACGACGCCGACGACGCAAGTCGTGCAACCCCTTGATCCGACTGGCCTTCGGAATTCTTCAGTCTGGCATCAGGCACTTCAGCGATGCCATGGGCGTAAGTGCACCGGCCTTTCCACCGGAGTTCCGCCATGTCACGCCTGCCGCTGCTGCTGTGCGCCACCCTCTCCCTCGTCGTTCCGTTTGCTTGCGCCGCCGCACCAGCGGCCGCGACCGCACCGCCGGCGCAGGACGACGGCTGGCCGGTCGCCGACGCCGCCGCCAGCGGCTGGAAGCTGGACCGGCTTGCCGCCATGGAGCGCGCCATCGCCGATGGCGCGGCGCCGGACACCACCAGCGTGCTGATCGTGCGCGACGGCGCCTTGGTCTACGAGCACTACTTCGGTGGGGCCGACCGGCAGACCTTGCACGACACCCGCTCGGCGACCAAGAGCGTGACCGCGCTGCTGGTCGGCGCGGCGATCGCCCGCGGCCGTCTGCCCGGCGTACAAGCCCGCGTCTACGACTTCTTCGGCGACCGCCAGTGGCAGCACGATGCGCCGCGCAAGCGCGCGATCACCATCGAAGACCTGCTGACGATGAGTTCGCAATGGGAGTGCGACGACGACAACGCCTTCTCCAGCGGCCACGAGGAACGCATGTACGTCAGCGCCGACTGGACGCAGTTCGCACTGGACCTGCCGCTCAAGGGCTATGCGCCCTGGATGCGCCGCCCCGAGGAGAGTCCATATGGACGCGCCTTCTCTTACTGTACCGCCGGCAGCTTCCTGCTCGGCGCGCTGCTCGAGAAGGCCACCGGGCAGCGCCTGGAGGACTTCGCCGCGCAAGTCTTGGAGCGGCCGCTGGGTATCGTCGGTGCGCACTGGCTGCACGCCGCCGAGGGCGTGGGCATGGGCGGTGGCGGCACCCGCTACCGAAGCCGCGACCTGGCCAAGTTCGGCCAGTTGCTGCTCGACGACGGCCGCTGGCACGGCACGCAAGTGTTGCCGGCCGCATGGATCCGGGCGATGACCCAGGTGCATGCGCAGGCCCGCGGCGATGCCGACTACGGCTACCTGTTGTGGCGCTTCCGCTTCCAGGCCCACGGCGTCGAACGCGGGGTCTGGGCGATGTCGGGCAACGGCGGCAACTATGTGTTCGTGCTGCCGGAGGAACGCCTGGTGGTGGTGATCACCCGGCGTGCCTACAACCGTCCGCAGATGCACCCGCAATCGCAGGCGCTGCTCGCCGACTACGTACTCACGGCATTGCCGTAGGCACTAGTCCGGCACGCTGCGCCTGCACCCGTTGCGCGGCGACATCGGCCTCGTTGCGCGCCAGCAACACCGCGAAACCCGGCTCCGCGCGCAGCGGTGCCAGCAGCGGCGACACCCGCAGGTAGGCACCGTCGCGATAGCCCGCGGCCTGGGCCCGACGCAGCGCGTCCAGCGCCGCCGGCCGGTCGCCGGCCAACTGCAGCAGCAGCGCCGCATCCAGCGCATCCAGCGGGTCGGTGCCGCGTGCCACGGCGTCCAGCAAGGCCTGCGCCCGCGCGCGCAGTTGCGGCGCCGGGGGCGGCGGTTGCGCCTGCAGCGTCCAGGCCACGGCCTGGGCGAAACTGCCTTGCGGGCGCAGACGCATGGCCTGCAGGCTCGCCTGGCGTGCCCGCGCGGGGTCGCCACGCGCCAGCGCCACCTCCGCCTGCAGCAGGAACAGTCCGGCGGAGTCGGTGCCGCGCCCCAGCGCCTGATCCAGCGCGGCCTGCGCATCGGCCGTGCGGCCATGCACGAACAGGAAGCGCGGCCACGCCAGATTGGAATACGCGCTGTCGGGATAGAGCTGGAAACTGTCGCGGTAGCGCGCTTCGGCGGCGCTGACGTAGCCCAGCAGGTCGAGGTTGCTGGCGATCTGCAGCGGCAGAAAGCGCACCCGGGTTGGATCGCGCACCTGCAGGTTGGCCGCCAGCGCTTGCGCCAGGCGGCCCTGGCGTTCGTACAGATAGGCCGCCGAGCCGCGCACGGCATCGGCCTGCGGGTCCAGTTGCAACGCGCGCTCATAGGCGGCCAGCGCCGCAGCGTTGTCGCCGCGGCAATCGTACGCATAGCCGAGCGCAGCATGCGCGGCGGCCAGACGCGGATGTGCCGTGAGTACCTGCGTCGCCAACCGCTGCGCGCGCAATGCGACCTGCTGGTCGCCGTCGTATTGGCAGACGCGCGCACTGTAGGCGCGGCTCAGGCCAAGCAAGGCGGCCGCCTCGTCCGGTGCCTGCTGCAGGCGCTGTTGGTACAGCGTGATCGCACGCGCGTTGTTGTCGCGCTGGCCAATGCCGGCGTAGTACTCGGCGCGCTGCAACAACGGCGCCGCGGCCGGCGTTGGCGCGGCTGCCTGCCAGCGCGATACGACCAATGCCGAGGCGATCGCCACCGCACCTGCCGCGATCGCCCAGACGCCACGCCTGCGCCACATCGGCCGCGGCGCAGGCGCGGCGTCGGCAGGAACCGGATCGGCGTCGGGCTGTACCGGCAGGCACAGTTGATACCCCTGGCCGCGCACCGAGCGCAGATAACGCGGTTGCCGCGAGGCATCGCCCAGCGCCTGGCGCAGCAAGCGCACGCGCTGGGTGACGGTCTCCTCGTTGACCAGCGCCGGCGCCCACACCTGCGCGATCAGTTCATCGAACCCCACCACGCGCTGACCCTGCTGCAGCAGGTAATGCAGCAGGCGAAAACTCAGCCCGCCCACTTCCAGGACCGCACCGTCGCGCTCGACCCGCTGCCGCGCCGCGTCGATGCGCAGGTCGCCCAGCCGGTAGCGCTCGGCCATCGTCGCGCCTCAGCGCACCTGTTCCGCGGCCCACAGCGCCAGCTTCTCGCGCCCGATCTTGGCGTTGTGGCGGATGTCCACCGGAAAGCCCGGGTGGCTCAGGAAGTCGACGATGCCGGCGGTGTGCGCATGTGCGGCGGCGGTGTCGCGCAGTTGCTGCTGCAGCGCCTGCAATTCGGGGCCGCTCGACAGCATGGCGCCCACTTCCAGCTCGTAGCACAGCACCGGGCGCTGCCGCCCCGGCTCGCCGATGCCGACCAGGGCGGTGCGGCCGATGCCCGGCAGCGCGTTGAAGATCGGCTCCACCTGCTCGGTGTACAGCGGCCCCTGCGCGGTCTCCACGCGCTGGGTCTTGCGCCCGCAGAACCACAGCCGGCCCTGGTCGTCGAAATAGCCGACGTCGCCCATGCGGTGCACGACGCGCTCGCTGCCGTCGTCCAGGCGTTCGCGGATCTTGGCCAGGCGCGTGGCCGCGTCGCGGTTGAAGTAGGTGTCGGTGGCGGTCGGGCCGGCCACGGTGATCTCGCCGACCGTGCCCGTGGGGACTTCGCGCACGCCGCTCCACTCGGGAATCGCGGCGTCGTCGATGGCGATGATGCGCACCTGGTTGGGCGGTACCACCGTGCCGACGCAGGTGCCAGCGCCGCTCTCGGTGGCCGCGCGCGTGTCCTGCAGTTCACGGCCCTCGATCACCGCCACCGGCAGGCATTCGGTGGCGCCGTAGGGCGTCCAGAACCGTCCATCCTCCGGCAGCAGGCGGCGGATCCGCGCCACCACGTCCGGCGGCACCGGCGCGCCGGCCGAGGTGGCGCAGCGCACATTGGTCAACGGCTTGCCGTAGTCGGCCAGCACCCGCATCAGCGCCGGCGAGCCGAACAGCTGGGTCACGCCGAAGCGTTGCATCGCATCGTGCAGCTTGCGCGGGTCGACCTTGGCCGGACGCGTCGGGTCCATGTCCGGGATCACCGAGGTCAGCCCCAGCGCCGGGTCGAACAGCGCGAACGGCGGGAAGGTCGGCAGGTCGATCCCGCCGGGCTGCATGTCGAAGGCATTGCGCATCAGCTCGATCTGGCCGACGAAATGCCGGTGCCGGTAGACCACGCCCTTGGGCACGCCGGTGGAGCCGCTGGTGAACAGGATCGCGGCGACGTCGTCCGCGGCCGTATCGGCCAGCTGGCCGCCGGCGCCCTGGCCTGCGCGCTCGATCCGCGCCAGCGTGGTGCCGCCCCAGGCCCAGCGCCGGCCGACGGTGACGATCCGTTTCGCCGAGCGCGCCCAGCCGAGCAGACGCCGCGCCAGCTGCGCCAGCGGAATGCCGATGAAGGCCTCCGGCTGCGCCTCGTCCAGGCATTGCTTGAGTGCGCGCCGGTCGATGCCCGGATCGACCAGTACCGGCACCGCACCGGCCTTGAACAGCGCGAACATCAGCAGGAAGAACTCCGGCGACGGCCGCACCATCACCACCGTGCGGGTGCCGCGGCCGATGCCGTAGCCGCCCAGGCCGGCGGCGATGGCATCGCTGCGCGCGTCCAGTTGCGCATAGCTCAGGGTCACGTCGTAGGCGGCCATGCCGCCGGGGCCGGGCCGGCCGGGGCAGCGCATGGCGATCTGGTCCGGGCGCTCGCGCGCCAGCCGCGGCAGCGTGGCCGCGATGTTGCAGGTCGTGGTCATGTGCCGATTATCGCCGATGCGCCGGGCCGCAGCCGCCACGCCGTCCGTGACCGCCGTGGCTGAATGCCGCAGTGCTTGCAGCGCGCCCCGGTTCGGTCAGAATGCCGCGCCCCCCATCGCAGTTCGCCGCGCAAGGCCCGGCCGCCATGTCCCATCCCTGCCTCACCTGCGGCGCCTGCTGCGCCTACTTCCGCGTCAGTTTCCACTGGAGCGAAGCCGATCCCGCGCTGGGCGGCAGGGTCCCGTTCGAACTGACCGAGCCGCTGCGCACCCATGAGCGGGTGATGCGCGGTACCTCGCAGGCGCAGCCGCGCTGCATCGCCCTGGACGCGGACATCGGCCGCTACAGCCGCTGCAGCATCCACGAACGGCGGCCGTCGGTGTGCGCCGCGGTGCCGGCGTCGCTGGAGTTCGGCGAGCGCAGCGCGCAATGCGACAAGTCGCGGCTGGCGCACGGCCTGCCGCTGCTGACCCCGGCCGACTGGGACGGCGTGGTCGAACGCAATCTGCCGGACGCCTGAGCGGCCGATGCCATCAGCATGACAGCGGTGCCGTGGGAGCGGCTCTTGTCCTCTTTTTTGGGATCAACCGCGACCCGCGTTACCGGTAACGCCCGTCGCGGCTGAAGCCGCTCCTACGGAATCCGTGCAAACACCTATCCTGGCGGCATCCGAAGAGCGGCAGACGCGCGCCGCATGGCTCAGCGATGCTTCCAGGCCGTCGGCACCGGATTGGTCACGGTGTTCTTCTCCAGGGTGTAGGTGCCGTTCTGCTGGGCGATGGCCTCGCCGGTATCGACGACCGCGTTCTGGATGAAGACGTTTTTGTCCTCGCCACGGATGAAGGTCAGCTGGTGGAAGGCGGTCTTGTTGCCCCAGTCCTCGGACGGCAGCGAGACGAAGCGGATCGTGTAGGTCTGGTCGTCGAAGCTGCCTTGCAGCACGTACACGCCGTAGTGGTTCTCGCCCTGCGAGATGATCTTGTACATGCCGTTGCTGTAGTAATAGATCTCCGCATCGGGGAACGGCTTCTTGTCGTACAGCTTGCGGTAGTGCAACACCTGTTTCCAGGTGGGCTGGCCGAATCCCACCGTCAGCGTCTTGCCGTCCGCGGACGTGGTCAGGTCTTCCGCATGCGCACCAGGCACGCTCATCGCCGTCAGCAGCATCGCCATCGCCATCGCCTTCACTCTCTGTCTCCGTTCGGATTGGTGCAGCGTCCGCTTCGGCGCGCCGCGTACATCGGCGGCGACTGTACCCAGCCAAACATATTGCGGCACGGCAATCGGTAGCAGTTTGCGTGCGCCCGTGTAGACGATCGGCGGCGCAGCGACGACGCCATCTCGCGCCACGTCGCAGCAATGCCTTTCCCTCGTGACATGCGCACCGATGCGGCGCACCACTGCACGCCGGCATCGTGCCGACGTGCGCGCTCAGGACAGCGGATGCGCGTCCAGGAACCGGCGGATCGCCGGCACCAGCACCTCGTGCTTGTCTTCCAGCACGTAGTGGTTGGCATCTTCGAACGCCATCACCTCGGCCTGCGGCAGCGCCCGGCGGAAACCCTCAAGGAAATGATGATCGAAGCATATGTCGCGCAGGCCCCAACCGATGAAGGCCGGGCGGTCCGCGAACGACGGCAGCGCCTGCTCGGCCCGCTCCAGCAGCGACCAGGCCTTGTCCGCCGGCGACAGCGGGATGTCCTGCATGAAGCGGATGGTGGAGATGCGGTTGGCCCAGCTGTCGTACGGCGCCACGTAGGCGCGACGCACGTCGGCGGGCATGCGCCGCGACACGCCCAGCCACGACGCACCCGAGGAGAACGCATTGAAGGTGCGGATGAACCATTCGCCCAGGCGCCAGTGCCGGCCCATCGCAATCTGCCACGGCATCGGCTTGGCCGCCGGCAGCGGGAACGCCGCGGTATTGGTGACGACCAGGCGCCGCACCTGCGCATGGTGCGACAGCGCCCAGCCGAAGCCGATCATGCCGCCCCAGTCGTGCACCGCCAACGTCACCGGCCCGTCGATGCGCAAATGCCGCAGCAGCGCGTCGAGGTCGTCCACGCGCGATTGCAGGGTGTACTCGTAGCCCGGCCGCGCGCCCGGCGCATCGTCCGGCTTGTCCGACAGGCCCATGCCGATGTGGTCGGGCACGATGCAGCGGTAGCGGTCCGACAAGCCGCTCACCAGCGTGCGCCACAGATAGCTCCAAGACGGATTGCCGTGCAGCATCAGCACCACCTCGCCGTCGCGCGGGCCCTCGTCGAGATAGGACATGTGCAGCCCCGGACGAACCTGGAAGCGCTGCGGGGTGAAGGGATAGCCGGGGTAGTTCATGCAGGGGACCGATGCGATGTGGATAAGGATGAGGACAACGCTGCCACGGCGCGTGGTACATGGCCGGCGGTGTCCGCGACAGCAGGATTCATAGCGGTTGCGCACCCTCGCTGAGGATGTCCAGATAGGCCTGATAGGCGAACACGCGGTGCCGCTGCTGTCCTGTGAGCTCGTTGACGATGCCCAACTCCTGCAGGGTGCGGATGGCAGCACGGATCGTCGGCGCGCTGAGCGGCAAATGCGGCTGAACCTGCGGCACGCCCAGCAGCACACGACGGGCGAACTGCTCGAACACCAAGCTAACGTTGCCCGCACGCGTTCCCAACCCGGCGATGCGTCCGCGGTCGGCCGCCAGCAGTGCCAGCAAGCGCTGCGCGGTGGTCACCGCCTGTTGCGCCGTGTCCGCCACACCCTCCAGAAAGAAATCCAGCCAGCCTTCCCAGTCGCCCTCGGTGCGTACCGCGTTGAGGCGCTCGTAGTAGCGCGCGCGGTGACGCTTGAAGAACAGGCTCAGATACAGGCTGGGCGCGCGCAGCACACCTTCGTTGCACAGGATCAATGCGATCAGCAGCCGCCCCAGCCTGCCGTTGCCGTCGCTGAAAGGATGGATGGTTTCGAACTGCACATGCGCCAGGGCCGCCTTGACCAGCGGCGAAACATCGCGGTCCGGCGCGTGCAGGAAACGCTCGAAGGCGGCCAGCGCCGCATCCAGCGCTTCCGGCGGCGGCGGCACGAAATGCGCCAACGCCGGCGAGGCGCCACCGATCCAGACTTGACCGGAACGAAACTCACCCGGACGTTTGCCGGCGCCACGTCCGCCTTGCAGCAGCAGGGCGTGCATCTCGCGGATCAGGCGCAGCGACAGCGGAAAGTCGTCCTGGCGCAAGCGCCGCAACCCATGGTTCAACGCGGCGACGTAATTGGAGACCTCCTCCACGTCCTCCAGGGGAACGCCCGGCGCCTCGTCCAGCTCGAACAGCAGCAGATCGGACAACGACGACTGCGTTCCCTCGATCTGCGAGGACAGCACCGCTTCCTTGCGCACGTAGTGGTAGAGGAACAGCTCCGGATCCGGCAGCATCAGGGTGATGCCATCCAGGCGACCCAGCGCCTGGTCGGCCTGTTCCTTGCGCGCGATCAGCGGCGCCGCCGCCAACTGCAGCGGCGGCTCGGGCGGCAGCGGGTCAGGGACGAACGCCTGATAACGGCTGCCCGCCAGCGACCCGGGGACGTAGTGTCCGGTACAGCGTCGAAGCGACATTGGGCAATCCTTGCCGTGGCCGGAGACGGCTCTTAGGAAAGAAATTTAGCAAATTTCTTTCTAAACACCCAACTTGCGGCGCGCAAGGAAAATTCGCGCGCCTGTCCTGCGCTGCGTCCCGTCGCTTACCAGACCACCTCGGCCATCGAGCAATTCAAGCCCGAGCCGATGCCCATCAGCGCGATCCGGTCGCCCTTCTTGAGGCGGCCCAGCTCGCGCAGCTTGCTCAGCACGATCGGCACACTGGCCGGGCCGATGTTGCCGTATTCGCCGAAGATGGTCATGACCTTCTTCTGGTCGATACCGAAGCTCTTCATGAAGGCCTTGGTGTGCGGAAGGCTGACCTGGTGGATGACGAACTGGTCCAGTTCGTCCACCGCCCAGCCCAGCGCCTGCCGCGCGGCGGCGAAGGTCTTCTGGCCCAGCTTGAGGCCTTCGATCAGCAGCATGCGGGTGTCGGTGACCATGCGGTCCATGTTGCCCCGGCACAGGGTGTTCCACTGCGTGGCCGAGCGGGTCACGCCGCCGCGGTAGCGCGGCGCATCCGGTGCCAGGTCGGTACGCGTCATCACCATCGCCACGGCACCGCAGCCCAGGGTCAGGGTCGCCATTTCGTCGCGGAAGGCGTCGGCGGTCAGGTCCTGCGAGGCCATCCGCTCCAGGGTCTTCTCGTACACCAGGTTGGCGGTCTCGCCATCGACCACCATCGCGTAGTCGATCTCGCCACGCTCGATCATCCGCGCCGCGATGTCCATGCCGTTGATGAAGGCCAGGCAGGCGTTGGCGACGTCGAAGGTCATGCACTGCTCGCTCACGCCCAGATTGCCGGCGACGATGCTGGCGGTGGACGGCTCCAGGTAATCGCGGCTGACAGACGTATTGACCAGCAGCCCGACCTGCCCGGCCTCGATGCCCGCATCGCCCATCGCCTTGCGCGCCGCCAGCGTCGCCACATCGGAGGCCTGCAGATCCTGGTCCCACATGCGCCGCGCATGGACGCCGGCGATGTCGCCGAGCACGTCGGCACGGATCCGCAGCCGGTCCAAGGTCGGCTGCAGGCGCGCGTTGATCTGCTTGGAGGTCAGCGTATGCGGCGCGTCGATATGCGCCAGTCCCGCGATCGAGACGTTGGTGAAGAGCATCGAGGTGTACGCCAGGGTCAGGCGAGGGGGCGCCAATTCTAGCGGTAACACGGTTTTACCGCATCTTTAACAAATCCACAGAAAGCGTATGGTCTGAGCGGTTCAGCGACCGCCGCACTGGTAGGCGGTGAAGCGCTGGTCGCCATCGACCGGGTCACCCATCGCCTGCACGGTGTTGGCGCCCACGCCGGGCGCCTCGTTGCGGGCCAGGGTCTCCAGCTCCTCGCGCACCCGCAGCGGATTGCGCTGGTAGAAGCCGACGCTGCTCTTCACCGACACCACCACCTCGCCGCGCTTCTCGCAGCCGCTGGCGGCCTGCCCCGGCGGCAGCACCCGCACGCCCTTGCCCTCCGGCGCCATCGGCACCCAGGTGCAGCCGGCGAGCGTGGCGAGCAGGACGAAGGCGATCGGTAGACGCATGGACGGGACCGTTGGCAGGTGAATCCGGATTGTGCCGCAAAACGCTGAATCGGCCATGACAGTTCCGTCTCCGGACCGGGCCACGGCGCGCGCCGGCCATCGCCGACGCGCACCTGTCCCGATCAGCGCGGCGCCGGGGCCGTCGTTGCGCCGCCCTGCGGCACGCCGTCGGCGTCGATCACGGTGACCTCGCCCAGCTTCAGCGCGCGCACCGGTGCCTCGATCTGCTTCAGGTCGCCCACCACCACCCAGGTCAGGCTGTTCGGGTCGAGCATCGATGCCGCCTCGCGCACCTGCGCCGGGGTCATCGCCTCGATCTCGGCCTTGCGCTTGAACACGTAGTCGTCGGGGCGGCCATAACGGACGATGCCGCCGATCACGCCCATCACCGAACTGGCGGTCTCGTAGGCGCCGGGCAGGCTCAGGGTCTGGATGTTGCGGATGCGCGCGACCTCCTCCGCCGTCGGCGGCGCCTTGCCGCTCGCGAAGGCGCTGATCTCCTTGGACATCTCCTGCAGCGCCGGCGCGGTCTTGTCGATCTGCACCGGTGCAGAGGCACCCCACGGCCGCTGCCCGAGGGCATTGGACGCACTGCTGCGCGCACCGTACGACCAGTGCTTGTTCTCGCGCAGGTTCATGTTCAGGCGCGAAGTGAAGTCGCCGCCGATCACGCCGTTGGCCATGTCGAAGCGGACCGATGCCGGATCGGTGGTCGGCGGCACCAGTTCCGAGGCGAACAGGTTGGCCTGCACCGCGCCGGGCTGGTCGATCAGGTACACGCGCGGCTTGGCCGGCCGCGCCACGCGGGCCGGGGCCGGCACCGACGGCATCGGACCCTCGCCCTTCCAGTCGCCGAACTGCGCGTCCAGCAGCGGTACGACTTCGCCCAGGGTGGTATCGCCGACCACGATCAGGGTGGCGTCCTCCGGGCGCACCCAGTCGCGATGGAAGTCGACCAGGTCCTCGCGCTGCAGGGCCGCGATCGCCGCCTCGGTACCGGTGCCGCTGAACGGGATCGCGTAGGGATGGCCGGCGCCGTACAGCAGCGGCGGCAGCACCCGCATCGCCACGCCGTTGGGCTGCGCCTTCTCCTGGCGGATGCCGGCGATCCAACTGGCGCGGATCCGCTCGATCTCGTCCGGCGCGAAGCGCGGCCGCTGCAGCATGTCCGCATACAGCGCCAGCGACGGCGCCAGATTCTCCTTCAGGGCCGACAGATAGGCATTGCTGCCATCCAGCGAGGCACCGGCGGCCAGCGTGGCGCCCAGGGCATCGGCCGCATCGGCGAACGCCAGCGCATCGCGGTCGCCGGCGCCCTCGTCGAGCATGCCCATGGCGAAACTGGCCGTGCCCGGCTTGCGCCCCTGGTCGGCGCTGTAACCGCCCTTGAATTCGTAGCTGAACTGCACCACCGGCACGTCGTGACGCTCGGCCAGGATCACCGTGCTGCCGTTCTTCAGCGTGGCGCGCTGCAGCGCCGGAAACTTCAGCTGCGGGAACTGGGTGGTCTTGGGCGGGCCGGCGCTGCGGTCGACCACGCTGGGCAGGGTGCGGTACTTGGGATCGGCCGGCGGCGGATTCAACGGCGCCGGTTGCACGGTCGGCTCCTCGGCCAGGGCCACGCGCTCGCCCGGCTGGACCAGCAAGGTGTAGTCGCCCTTGCCCAGCCACTTGCGGCCGACCGCGGTGAGCTCACGCGGGCGGGTGGAGGCGATGGTCGCCAGCGAGGTGCGGAAGCAGCCGGGGTCGCCGGTGTACACCGCGCACTCGGCCAGCACGTCGGCCTTGCCGCCGAAGCCGCCGATGCGCTCGACGCCGCGAATGAAGCCGGCGCGGAAGGCGGTCTTGGCGCGCGCCAGTTCGGCCTTGTCCGGCCCCTTGTCCAGCAGCCGACGCACTTCCTCGTCGATCGCCGCCTCGACCCTGGCCGGATCCACGCCCTGCTTGACCATGGCGATGATGCCGAAGCCGGAACCGAGTTGCGACGGCCACACCGAGGCGCTGATCTGGTCGACCACCTTGTCCTCGTGGACCAGGCGCCGGTCCAGCCGGGAGGACTTGGCGCCGCCCAGCACCTGCGCCAGCAGCTGCAGGCGGTCGACATCCTCGGTGCCGGTCTGGGCCACGTTCCAGACACGGTAGATCCGCGTCTGCGGCACCTTGTCGGTCATGGTCTCGCGGGTGGACTGGCTACGCTGGGCCACGTCGACCTTGGGCTGGGCCATGGTCGGACCGGCCGGGATGTCGCCGAAGTAGCGCGTCACCTTCTCCTTGGCCGTGGCCACGTCGATGTCGCCGGCCAGCACCAGCACCGCGTTGTTGGGCCCGTACCAGGTGCGGAACCACTGCTTCACGTCGGCCAGCGAGGCCGCGTTGAGGTCGTTCATCGAGCCGATGACGGTGTGGTGGTACGGGTGCCCGGCCGGATACAGCGCGCGGCTCAGCCGGCTCCAGGCCTGCCCGTATGGCTGGTTCTCGCCCTGGCGCTTCTCGTTCTGCACCACCCCGCGCTGTTCGTCCAGCGCAGCCTGGTCGATGGCGCCGAGCAGGTGGCCCATGCGGTCCGATTCCATCCACAGCGCCATGTCCAGGGCGGTGGTCGGCACGTTCTCGAAGTAATTGGTGCGGTCGCTGTTGGTGGTGCCGTTCTGGTCGGTGACGCCGACCTGCTTGAACGGCTCGAAGAACTCGCCGTGGTGGTTCTCGCTGCCCTGGAACATCAGGTGCTCGAACAGATGCGCGAAGCCGGTGCGCCCGGCCGGCTCGTCCTTGGCGCCCACGTGGTACCAGAGGTTGACCGCCACGATCGGCGCCTTGCGATCGGTGTGCACCACCACCCGCAGTCCGTTGGGCAGGGTGAATTGCGCGTAGGCGATATCCACCGACGCGGCGGCGGCGGGCTTGGCCGCCGTCGAGGGCGGCGCATAGCTCAGAGCGCCGAGCGCGGCGGACAGAGCGACGGCCAGCAGGGCGCCACGCGGGCGGGTCGAGACGGTCATGCGGATTCCTTCTTCCTTGGGGCCAGTGAAACAGCCGGTGAACGCCGATCGTACCGGGCGTACCGCACTGCGCGTATTCCGCCGTTGTCGCTGACGTCCTGCTTCAACAGCGTCGCAACCACACCATCAGCGGGTCGGCTGCCGCCACGGACGGCGCCGCGATGTCCGCGTCCGGCGTACGCGAGCGCCCGAGTGTCCGCCCGCGGACACTCGCCATCGAAATTTTCCCCTTCAAAAACAGCAGTTTGTAGTTGGCACACAGTCTGCTTACACATCCTCGAACGCAAACGACGTCGCCAATTAGTGAATGCAAGCTTAATGAAACCACGGGACGCAAAAAAGTCCTTGCGTCACCTGATTAGGTGTACTACATTACTACCACACCACTGATCAACAACACCAACGAGGCAAGCCATGAAAACCACCACCCTGCTCCTGACCGCCGCCATCGCCGCCCTGTTCGCCGCGCCGTCCTTCGCCGCCACGCAGGTCGCCACCCTGGATGCGGTGCAAGTGCGCCCGTCGGCCGAACAGATCGCCCAACGCAACATCGAACAGGCCAGCCGCATCGCCACCCTGGCGGCCGTGCAGGTGCGCCCCTCCGCCGAGCAGATCGCCCAGCGCGACACCGAACTGTCCAGCGGCATCGCCACCCTGGCCGCGGTGCAGGTGCGTCCCTCGGCCGAGCAGGTCGCCGAGCGCAATCTGGAACAAGCCGCCGGCCAGCACGTGGTGACCCTGGCCACCGTGCAGGTGCGTCCGGATGCGGACATGGGTAGCATGCTGGCGATCGGCGACGTGGTCGGCGAGACCCTGGACACCGCAATGCTGCAGTTGCAGCCGAGCCTGCAGAAGCTGGGCCAGGACCTGGCGGTCGGCCTGGTGCGCTGAACCGCAGCAAGCCCGCCGCGCCGGCGCGTACACTGCGCCGATGATCGCCACCCCAACGCTGCACGTTCTGCTGTACCAGCCCGAGATTCCGCCCAACACGGGCAACGTCATCCGCCTCTGCGCCAACACCGGCGCGCAACTGCACCTGATCGAGCCGCTGGGCTTCGACCTCGGCGACCGTCAGCTCAAGCGCGCCGGCCTGGACTACCACGAATACGCACGACTGCAGGTCCATGCGTCATTGGATGCGGCCCTGCAGGCCATCGCCCCGCGCCGCCTGTTCGCCCTCAGTACCCGCAGCAGCACTCGCTACGACACGCCCGCCTTCGCCGATGGCGACGCCTTCCTGTTCGGCCCGGAAACCCGCGGCCTGCCGGACGCCGTGCTGGAGCAGGTGCCCGACACGCAGCGCCTGCGCCTGCCGATGCAGCCGCACAACCGCAGCCTCAACCTGTCCAACGCGGTCGCGGTGGTGGTGTTCGAGGCGTGGCGGCAACTGGGGTTCCCCGGCGCGGACTGAGCGCGTGGCGCACGACGCCTGGCAACGCCCTCAACGATCCAGCGCTGCACCCGGCATGCCCCGCGGCGCTGCGGGCGTCAGGAGAGATCGTGCAACTCCTTGCCCAGCACCGGTCCCAGACTCCAGTCGGAGAAGCGGACGCTCAATCCCTCGCGTTCCGGCGTGCACGTCATCGGGCCGACCAGGTAAGAAGACGCGACCGGGAACGGGCACAGCCGCACCAGCGGCCAGTGGTTCCCGTCGCGCGAAACCTGCAGGCGCAGCACGCCCGTGTCCACGGTGGCGCGCATCCAGAAATCCGAGGCGTCCGCTTCGTACGGGCCGCTGGCCCAGTCCGAGCGACCATCGGTCAACACGCTGCCGAGCATCAGCCGGCCGTCGCTCAGTTCGATGCCGGCCTTCACCCAGCGGCGCGCGTCGACCCGGACCATGAGGCCGGCCTGATCGTAGAGCTGTTCGAATTTCCCGCGGACGCGCAGCTGGCAAGTGAAGCGCGCGGGCGCGGCGATGCCGAGGAAGTGCCCGCTGTCGCGGGTAAACCCATAGTGGGTTTCGCGCCAGAAGTCGCTGTCCTTGTCGGTGACGACCTCGAGCACGCCGCCGGGCAGGATCCGGTGGACCTTGGGTGGGTTGAGCCATGTGCCGGCCTCCCAGCCGGCAGGCGTCGCAGCACGCGATCCGGCGGTCAGTACCACGCCGCCGGCCAGGCCGCCCAGGGTCGCCCGATGGCCGCCATCAACGTCCCGCTCCCCGGAATTGGCCATCGCTCCGCTCCTTCGCGTCGCTGCATGGGAGGCGCCATCGGTGCGATGGCCTTCATCGACCTCATCGACGAATTTGTACATCCGTACCAATTGAGGCGTCAACCGCGACCTGCGATCATCGGCTCTCGTCGAAAGCAGCGTTGGACAGGCATGAGTGGCAGGACCTGGCGCCAGGATCCGCACCGGAAGGACGCGATCGAGCAGGCCGCCCTGCGGGTAATCCTGGAGCACGGTGTCGCGGGCACCACCTTCCGCAAGGTGGCCGCGGAAGCGGGCGTTCCGCTCAGCGCCACCAGTTACTACTTCGGCTCGATGCACGACCTGCTGGTCGCCGCGTTCACCCGGTTCTCCCAGGACGTCTCCACCGACTTCGCCGCCGAACTCCGCACCGCGGAGAACCACGACCAGGCCTGCGACGCGATGGTGAACATCATCTTCGCCGAGGGCACGGCGTCGCCGCGGGTGCTGCTGCTGAGCTACGAACTGTATGCCTTTGCCCGCCGGCATCCGGAGATGGCCGCGATCATGCAGCAATGGATGGCCAGGAGCCGGGCGGCCCTGGAAACGCATTTCTCCGCCACGGCGTCCGCCGCCATCGACGCCTTCATCGAAGGTGCGACGATCCACCGCTCGGTGGTGCCCATGGATAGGCAGCGGGTGCGCGCGGCGATCGAGAAGCTCGCGGCGCTGTAGTGCGTCGCCATCCGCGCTGGCAATCATGGAATTCCCGGTTGCCTGAAATGCAACGAAGCGCATCACAACATGCACCGCGGACGCCTGAACAGGGCGTTTAATTTATGGACTAGTCGGTTTGGGATTCAGGGCGAGTTCGGGTCGCTAACGGATAATTTACATATCGGCAGCGAACGGCCCCACGCCTCAGCGCCGACAAACCTAATAACGAAGGTACCCGATTATGAAGACCTCTCTGCTTGCTCTCGGCCTCCTGGCCACCCTGCCGTTCGCCGCTTCGGCTGCCGAAGGCCTTTCCTACAACTACGCCGAAGCCGGCTACGTCAAGACCGACGCCAATGGCGGCGACGCCGACGGCTGGGCGGTGAAGGGTTCCTACGCGTTCCACCCGAACTTCAGCGTGTTCGGCGACTTCAACCGCCAGAAGACCGACTTCGGCGACGTGCGCGTCGACCAGTGGCGCGTCGGCGCCGGCTACAACCACGAGATCGCGACCAGCACCGACCTGGTGACCCGCGTGGCCTACAACCGTTTCGCCCCGGAGTACGGCACCAAGTTCAACGGCTGGAGCGCCGAAGCGGGTATCCGCACCGCGTTCAACCCGTACCTGGAAGTCTATGTCCTGGGCGGTTACGAGGACTACCTGAAGAAGGACGGCATCAATCCGGAAGGCGAGTTCTACGGCCGTCTGGGTGCCCAGGCCAAGCTGAACCAGAACTGGGGCCTGAGCGCCGACCTGAAGATGGACCGCAACGGCGACAAGGAATGGTTCGTCGGCCCGCGCTTCAGCTGGTAAGCGTTCCCTAGCGCTGCGCGCGTCGTCTCTCTCCCGCCGCGCGCGGTTCGGAAAGCCCGGTCCCACGACCGGGCTTTTTTTTGCATGTCGATCCGGCCGTCGTCGGCGCGTCGGCGCGTCGGCGTGCGGAAACGAAAACGCCCGGCCAGAGACCGGACGTTCGCGTCTCCGGCAAGGCCGGATCAACTGAACAGAGTGGTCGGGTACTCGGGCTTCTGTTCGCGCGCCAGCAACTGCTGCAGGCCGACCGCCGGGGTCAGCTCGCCGTGCAGGACCGCACGCACCGCATTGGAGATCGGCAGGTCGATGCCGTGGCGTTCGGCCTGGCGCATCACCTCGTCGGCGGTCTGTACCGACTCGACCACCTGGCCAATGGCGCGCACCGCCTCCTGCAGCGGCTGCCCGCGGCCCAGCGCCAGGCCCAGCCGGCGGTTGCGCGACAGGTCGCCGGTGCAGGTCAGCACCAGATCGCCGAGCCCGGCCAGGCCCATCAGGGTTTCCGGCTTGGCGCCGATCGCCGCGGCCAGCCGCAGCATCTCGTTGAGGCCGCGGGTGATCAGGCCGGCCCGGGCATTGAGGCCCAGCTCCATGCCGTCGGCCACGCCGGTGGCCACCGCCAGCACGTTCTTCATCGCCCCGCCCAGCTCGGCGCCGACCATGTCGTCGCCGGTGTAGACACGGAAAGTCGGGCCGTGCATCGCGTCAGCGACCTGCTGCGCGAACGCGGCATCGCCGTGCACGGTCACCGCGGTCGGCAGGTCCAGGGCCACTTCCTTGGCGAAGGATGGGCCGGTCACGACCGCCAGCGGTACGTCCTCGCCGAGGATCTCCTGCGCCACTTCGTGCAGGAAACGCCCCGACCCGGGCTCGAAGCCCTTGGTCGCCCAGGCCACGCCAGCCTGCGCCGGGCGCAGCGGCGCCAGCTGGCGCAGGGTCTCGGTGAACGCATGCGACGGCACCACGACCAGGATCCAGTCGGCGCCGTCGATGGCCGCCGCCAGATCGGTGGTGGCCTGCAGGCCTTCCGGCAGCGCGATCCCCGGCAGATAACGCGGGTTCTCGTGGCGCTGCCCGATGGCCTCGGCGACCACGGCATCGCGGCCCCACAGCACGGTCGGATACCCGTGCCGTGCGGTCAGCGACGCCAGCGCCGTGCCCCAGGAGCCGGCGCCGAGGACGGCGATTTTCTTCTTGGCGTGATCGCGCATGCGCAACGGCGAACGCGCTCAGGCGTTGCCGGCCGGCTCCGAATCGGCCAGCGACTGGCCCTCGCCCTGCTGCGCGCGCTGGCGCAGGGTCTCGGCGTACAGGGCCTCGAAGTTGATCGGCTGCAGGAAGAACGGCGGGAAGCCGCCGGCCTGGATCAGGTCGCTGACCAGCGAACGCACGTACGGGAACAGGATGCTCGGGCACTGGGTGCCGAGCAGCACGTCCACCGCCTGCGGGTCCAGGCCGACCAGGCCGAACACGCCGGCCTGCTGCACTTCGGCCACATAGGCGGTCTTGCCGCCGGCGGTGCAGGTCAGGGTCACGGCCAGCACGACTTCGAAGGCCTGCTCGTTCAGCTGCTGCACGCGCTGGTTGAGGTTGAGCTGCAGTTCCGGCTGCGCGTTGTCGTTGAACACCGACGGCGCGTTGGGGGACTCGAAGGACACGTCCTTGACGTAGATCTTCTCGATGGTGAAAGCGGGACCGGCCGCGGCGTCGGCCGGCGCCGCGGCGCCGTTGTTGGTGAGGTCGGACATTGCTTGACTCCGGTGGATTCGGTAACAGAAAGAAACGGGATTATCACACGCCGGCCGCGACCCTCGAGGTCGGGCCGGACGCGGTGTCTCAGCGGCCCTTGACCAGCGGCAGCTCGGCCTGCTGCCAGGCGGCGATGCCGCCGTCGAGCACGTAGACCTGCTCGAAGCCGGCCTTCTTCAGCTGCTTGGCGGCGCCGTCGGCGGTGGTGCCGGTGCGGCAGACCAGCACCACCGGCTGCGTCTTGGCGTTGGCCACCAGCTTGTGCTCGGGACCGAACTGGCTGGCGGTGGCGTTGCGGCTGCCGGCGATGTGACCCTTCTCGAAATCGGCCGAGGCCGACAGGTCGACCAGCACCGCGTTGCCGGCGTTGATCAGGCGGGTCAATTCGGCCGGCCGCAGGCTCTTGTAGCCACGGAACAGGCGCGCCACTTCGGTGACGATCAGGGCGATGGTCAGGCCCACCAGGGCCAGGGCCAGCATCGGGTTGCGGCCGGCGAAGGCCAGCAGTTCTTCGAAGTTCACGGGACTCGGGGGCGGGAAGCGGGCGCCGATTGTCGCACAGCTCGGCGACCGCGCTACTGGCCGTTCCACAGGTCCGGCAGGCCGTCCTGCAGCCACCAGGTCTTGGCCTCGGGATCCCAGCGCCAGCGCTCGCGGTAGCGAACGATGCGCTCGGCCTGGGTATTGCGGTTGATCACGCCCAGTTCGATCTCGCGCAGCGCCTCGCCGTCGCCGACCGCGCCGCCGCCGACCTTGTAGGAGGAGACCTGGATCTGCCGGTAGCGCTCCAGTTGCAGGTCGGTCAGCGGGTGCGCCTGGCGGTAGGCCGGGTCCACCGCCTGCCAGGCGGTCTCGAACTCGCTCCAGCGGACCGCGGCGGCATAGGCGGTCTGCAGGTCGTCGAGCTTGCGCTGTTGCGCGCGGCTGCCGGCCACGGCCGCGCCGGTCCAGCCCAGCAGCAACAGCAGCGCGAGCGCACGGAACATCGAAGGCATGGTCGGGTCCAGGTGGCGGCGCGCGGCGCGCGCGATCCGCGCATCCTACCCTTTGGCGATGGCCACGAAGCGACCGCTCAAGGTCGCTGCCGCCGCCGTGCCGGGCGCACCGACCTGGGCCTGGACGCCGATGCGGGCGCGCCCGCGCTGGCGGAAGGTGTTCACGAATACCTCCCAGTCGCCCTCCGCATCGGCGTTGGCCTGGGCATGCAGATCGGCGTACAGCGGCGCCAGGTAGCGCACTTGGCTGTCGGCGACGTAGACGTCGGCCTGCAGCCCGGCGCGGTGCAGTTCGCAGTTGACCAGCCCCCAGCCGGCCAGGGTCATCACCGATCCCAGGCTGCCGCCGAAGGCATTGCCCTTGTCGTTGATGTTGGCCGTCAGCGGCGCGACCACGTGCAGGCGCTGGTCGGCATAGCCGTGCACGGCGACCTGCAGCGCCGCCACCGGCGGCATGGCCTGGAACTGCCGTTGCAACTGCTGCAGGAACGCCTCGATGGAAAGATCCGCTGCCATGGTGCGATTGTGCTGCCGGTGGGGGCTCGCATAATGCCTGGCATGAGCGCGCATGCAACCGCCGCCCCGGCCTGGACCCTGATCTCGCTGCGCCCGCAGGGCGAGCACGCAGCGCTGCGGCGGGCCGCGGCACGCTGTGGCGGGCGCGTGCTGGCGGTGTCGCCATGGCGGCTGCGGCCGCGCGCCGATCCCGCCACTCGCGCGGCGCTGGCCACGGCGCTGGCCGCACCGCGGGTCATCGTCAGCAGCCCGGCGGCGGTGCGCGCGGCCGCGGCGCTGCAGCCGCTGGCCGCACGCCCCGGCCAGTGTTGGCTGGCGGTGGGCGCGGGCACGGCGCACGCGTTGCGCCAGCACGGCATCGCCGAGGTGGCGACGCCGGCGCGGATGGACAGCGACGGGCTGCTGGCGTTGCCGGAGTTGGCTGCGCACGACCTGCCAGTGGGCCTGATCACTGCCCCCGGTGGCCGCGGCCTGATCGCCGCGCACCTGCAGGCGCGCGGCACCCCGCTGCTGCGCGCCGACGTGTACGTGCGCGAACCGGTCCGACTGCGTGCAGCCGACCTGGCGCGCCTGAGTGCGACCGCGCCCGGGGTGCTGGCGCTGAGCAGCGGCGAGGCGCTGCAACAGGTGCTGGCGCAGTTGCCCGAGGACCTGGCCCAGGCCTGGCGCGCGCGTCCGGTGGTCGCGGCCAGTGCGCGCTTGGCGACCCTGGCCGCAGACCTGGGATTCGTCGACGTCGTGCAGGCGGCCGGACCGATGCCGCAGCAATTGGTCGCCGCAGCGGCCGCGATCGTGACGCGCTCGCCACCTCGCTGAACGCGGGCCACCGCCCGGGTTGCGGCCGCAGTGCCGCTCACGCCATGCTCCGGCGGTGCCGCGCCGACCGCCGCCTTGCTCGCGACGGGCGACGGCCCTCAGGACGCTGCCGATGACCGACGAAATCCCGATCACGCCTCGCAGTTCCACACACTGGATCTGGTTGCTGCTGGTGCTCGCCACGCTGGCCGCGCTGGCGTTCGCCGGCTGGCGTTGCTGGGATTGGTGGCAGGCGCGCAGCGCACGCGAACTGGCCCAGCAATCGGACCTGCAGCAGCAACTGCAGGCCTTGCAGCAGGCCCAGGACAGTCTGCGCCGCGACCAGCGCGCCACCGTGCAGCGGCTGCAGGATGCGGCCAGCACCAACCGCGTGCTGCGCGACGAAATGCTCGGCCTGAGCCAGCGCAGCGCGCTGCTGGAGGCCAATGTCGCCAAGCTCGCCGATTCCAACCGCCACGGCGCGCAGGCGCTGCGCCTGGACGAGGTCGAGCTGCTGCTCAACCAGGGCCAGCAGCGACTGCTGCTGGCCGGCGACGCGGCCGGCGCGCGCCGCGCCTATGCCCTGGCCAGCGGCGTGCTGGATGGCATCGACGATCCGCAATTCCTCAACCTGCGCCAGGCGCTGCTGCAGGAACGCACCGCCCTGGATGCGCTGGGCGACGGACCGCAGGCGCGCCTGGCGGCGCAACTGGACGCCTTCGCTGCCAGCCTGGACAAGCTACCGACGCAATTGCCGGAGAGCGCGCAACAGCCGCTGTGGCAACGCCTGCTGGCGCCGCTGGTGAAGATCCGCCCCTCGCAGGGCGGCGTACTGGCCGCCGGCTCGGAGCGCGTCGCCGCCCACGATGCGCTGCAGCTCGACCTGACCCTGGCACGCGCGGCACTGGAACGCGGTGACACCCGCGGCTATCGCAGTGCACTGGCCGGCGCCGGGCGCTGGCTGTCGCGGCTGTGGCCGGAGTCGCCGCAGCTGCGCGAACGCCGCGCCGCGCTGCGCACGCTGGCCAACGCCGATCTGCGCCCGACCCTTCCCGAACTCGGAACCACCCTGCAACAGTTGCGCGCGATGCGCGACGCAAGGAGCCCGTCATGAAATCCCTCCGTTCCCTGATCGTGCTGTTGATCGTCATCGCGCTGGGCGTGATCGGTGCGCAATGGCTGGGGCAGGACCAGGTGCGCCAGCTCGGTGAGGTGATCGTGCGCGTCGGCGGCACCGATTACATCGCGTCGCTGCCGCAGGCCTCGCTGCTGCTGGTGATCGCATTCCTGGCGCTGTGGCTGGTGTGGAACGTACTCAGCTTCCCGTTCCGCGCGTGGGGCCGGCGCCGCCGCAAGCAGTCGCGCGCGCGCCTGCTCGACGGCTTGGCCGCAGCCCATGCGGGCCAGTGGACCCGGGCCGAGAAGCAACTCAATGCCGCCGCCGAAGACCCAGAGGTCAGCGCCATCGCGATGATCGCCGCGGTGCGCGCGGCCGATGCGCGCGGCGACCGCGAGGCGACCGAGCGCCACATGCGGCGCCTGGCCGAACGCGATGCCGCGGCGCATGCGCTGCTGCTGGCCGAACTGCACCTGGAGCAGCAGCGCCCGGTCGATGCGATCAATGCGCTGGACGTGGCCGCGGCGCAGCCGCTGCCGCCGCGCGGGCTGTTGCTGCGCACCGAGGCGCTGACCCGCATCGGCCGCGCCGGTGAGGCCTACGGCCAGCTCGGCGCGATCCGCCAGCAGCAGGCCTTGCCGCTGGAGGCGATCGCCACGCTGGAAACGCGCCTGGCCGCGGGCTCGCTGGACCAGGCCGGCGACGCCAATGCCCTGGCCGAGCGCTGGGAGAGCCTGCCCAAATCGCTGCGCAGCGAGCCGGCGGTGGTCGCCGCCTACGCGGTGCGCGCGGCGGCGCTGCGCTGGGACGATGCGGCGCTGCGCAGCCTGGAGCAGGCTCTGGACACGCGCTGGGACGAAGGGCTGGCCGCGCTGTACGGACGCCTACCGGTGGAGAAATACGATTCGCGCCGCGCCAGTGCGCAGCGCTGGCTGCAGGCGCATCCGGACAGCCCGGCGCTGCTGCTGACCCTGGCGCGCCTGGCCCGCCACCAGCAGCAGTGGCCGCAGGCCGAGGAATTCCTGCACCGCGCGCTGGCGCTCGGTGCCGGCGCCGAAGCCTGGGAAGTGTTCGGCGACGGTTATGCCGACGCCGGCGACATGCTCGCGGCGCAGCGCTGCTACGCCAATGCGCTGCGCGTGCAGCGCGGCGAACTCGCCCAGCCGTTGCCCGAGCCGGTCGCGCCGGTCGCGCCGGTGACCCCGATCGCGCCGGCGCCGGACAGCACGGAACGCCGCGACGACCATGGGTTCCCGCGACTGGAGGGTTGAGTCCGGCCGCTCCTACAGGATCCGTCCCGGCGTTGTTGGAGATGCCCGAGCCCACAAGACAAGACCGGGCACGCTGATCCGCGGCAAAAGCGCGTCATGATGCGTCCGGACGCGGCAGCGCACGCGCATCGCTCCTGGGCCGATCAGCGAACATCCCAGGAGCACGGCAGAGCGCATGGGGCGCGTCCTGTGTCCAGGCCAGCCGCGCGTCGGTCATCGAATCCGAAGGTAGGCCGGCCGCGTCCGTCCGGTCAGCGCCGCAAAGCCGGCGGCAGCGCCGGCAGGCGCGCCAGGAACGCGGGCGCCAGGCCCTTGTAGCGTGCATAGCGCTCGTCCATGCGCCGCGGCACCAGGATGCGCGCGCCGAACATGCCCCAGATCAGCATGACCAGGAACACGGCACCTCCCAGCCAGAACCCACTCTCGCCGCCGACGGCGAATCCCAGCAGCGGACCAACCAGGAAGGCACCGGCGATCAACAGGATGTACCGGTTGCGCCGGCGCCGATGCTCTGCGCACACCCCCAGCACGTGGCTGCTGCGCTTGCGCGCGACCAGCGCCGCGATCGCATAGACCAGGATGCTCACCAGGATCAGCGCGTACCAGCCCGGCGCGTGCCAGTAGAAGGTGCGCTTCTTGAGTTCGTCGTTGCGCAGCGCCGCCCCGCACTTCACGCAGTGCGGCGGGAACGGCGCGTCGCGCAGGCACAACAACTCGTTGCCGTCGCGCCACAACGTCTCGCCCGGCAACGGCGGCGGCAGGCTGGACGGACTGGCGACGCTGGGCGCCTGGTACGGATTGAAACTGCTCTGCTCGGTCATGGCCTGCGCCCCCTGCGCGCCGTGTCGCCCGCATGGCGCGGGCGAATCGGCGGGCATGGTAGCGCGGCGGATGCAGCGCGGTAAGCGCCAGCGGCGCTAGCGTTGGAAAGCGCCGAGACGCGTCCCTGGAAGGGTGCGGACACGCGTGCAGGCACGCGCGGACCCGGATCAGCGTTCGACGATCGCCACCACGCCCATGCCGCCGGCCGTGCAGATCGAGACGCGCGCGCGGCCGCCGCCGCGTTCGACCAGTTGCTTGGCGACGGTGGCGACGATGCGTGCGCCGGTCGCGGCGAACGGGTGGCCGGTGGCCAGCGACGAACCCACCGGGTTGATCTTGGCCGGATCGATCTGCCCCAGCGGCACGTCCAGGCCGAGCCGGGTGCGGCAGTAGTCCTCGCTCTCCCACGCGCGCAGGGTGCACAGCACCTGCGCGGCGAAGGCCTCGTGGATCTCGTAGATGTCGAAGTCCTGCAGGCGCAGGCCATGGCGCTTGAGCATCTCCGGTACGGCCACGGTCGGCGCCATCAACAGGCCTTCGCCGTGCACGAAATCCACCGCCGACACCTGCGCATCGCGCAGATAGGCCATCGGCACGTGGCCATGCGCCTGCGCCCATTCTTCCGAGGCCAGCAGCACCGCGGCGGCGCCATCGGTCAGCGGGGTCGAGTTGGCCGCGGTCAGGGTGCCGCGGCCGCTGACCTTGTCGAACGCCGGCTTCAGCGTGGCCAGCTTCTCCAGCGAGGTGTCCGCGCGCAGGATGTTGTCGCGCTCCACGCCGCGGAACGGCGCGATCAGGTCGGCGAAGAAGCCGCGCTCGTAGGCGGCGGCCAGCTTGTGGTGCGAGGACACCGCCCAGGCGTCCTGCGAATCGCGCGAGATGTTCCACTGCTTGGCCATGTCCTCGCAGTGGTCGCCCATGCTCTTGCCGGTGCGCGGCTCGGCCACGCCCGGGAACTCGGGCTTGAGCTCGGCGAACTTGAAGCCGCGGGTCAGCGCGCGCAGCTTGTCGCCGGTGCTCTTGGCGCGGTTGGCCGCCAGCAGCCGCGCGCGCAGCTTCTTGCCATAGACGATCGGCACCTCGGAGGTGGTATCCGAACCGCCGCCGATGCCCGACTCGATCTGCCCCAGCGCGATCTTGTTGGCCACGGTGATGAGGCTGTCCAGGCTGGTGCCGCAGGCGCGCTGCAGGGTGATGCCCGGGGTCAGCGGCGACAGCCCGGAGGACAGCGCCGCCTCGCGGCCCAGGTTCCAGTCGCTGGAATGCTTGATCACCGCGCCCATCGCCACTTCGCCCAGCTGCTGCCCGTGCAGCCCGTAACGCTCGACCAGCGCGCCCAGCGTGCGCACCGACATGCCGAGGTTCCCGACATCCGCGTACGCCGTGTTCTGCCGGCAAAACGGAATGCGGACGCCGCCGAGAATGGCGACGGGACGGGCTGCTGGCATGGGATTACCTCGCGCGAGGGGAGTCGGGGACATGGCCTGCACGTTAGCGCAGGCATAATGAAGCGAGTGTAGCTATGCGCCCGCGACGGGCCAACCGCCAATCCCCATGACTGAAGCCTTCGCCAACAGCCACACCCGCGCGGTGATCGCCCTGGAACTGTCCTCCGGGCGCGAACCGGCGCATCCGGCGCTGCCGCACGCGCAGGCCGCCGAGCTGGCCGAGAAGGTCGGTCGCGACCTGGCGCAATTGGTGCCAGCGGTGCGCGAGCTGGAGCTGAGCCTGGCCGGCGCGCATTTCGACCCGGCCGAAGCGCTGCGCCCGGGCTGGCCGCTGCACCGGCGCCTGGAGGAACTTGCTGCCCGTGCCCCTGGCCGTCACGACGGCCCGCGGCTGCTGGCGTTCGGCACCGATGCCGACGGCAGCGTGCCGCTGCCGTTCCAGGCCGACCCCGGCCTGCGTGGCGGCGCATTGCGGGTGGTGCCGTTCCTGCTGAGCGGCCCGGCCGACACCGTGCAGGCGGTGGCCGCGGCGCTGGAGGACGTGCTGCTGGCGCAGGGCATGGCCCACGCCGATACCGCGCTGCTGGCGCAGCAGGGCTTCGGCGCCCAGGTCGAGCACGCCCGCTACCTGACCGGCAACGACCTGGCGGCGATGATGTCGATGCAGTACGACAACCAGGGCCTGGCGCCGCTGTGGCCGCTGATCGAGACCGCCCTGCTGGCGCCGGACCAGGAAGAATGGCTGCAGGCCCCGCCCGAGCCGCTACTGCGCTACCGCGGCGGCGAAGTGCGCATGGCGCTGTTCGATCCGGCCAGCTGGTGCGCGCACTACGCCTACGACCGCCAGGACTGTGAGCGCCTGCAGCGGGTCTACGAGCAATACCTGGCGCGGCAGCGGCAGCTGGCCGCGGTGCTGGAGGCCCATGGTCTGCCGGTGCTGTATGTGCATTGCGAGAGCGGCCACGACGCCAGGCAGGCATTGTTGGCGGCCTGAGCCGCAAGACGCGTAGCGAACCAGCGCACATTCGCGGTGCGCTGATCGATGTGGCTATTCCAACCCCGAGAATGCAACGGCATTCGCAGCGCGTCGATGCGCCCTGAGCAGGTCGGTACAGGCTACCGGCGGCGGCATGCATGCCGCCGCCGGCACCGTTAAGCGCTTAGTGGCTACCGGCCGCAGCTGGCGCCGCCGCCGCGTCGCCCTTGATCACGCCGCAGGCCAGGCGGCCGCCGGCGTTGCCGGTGGGCTGGCTCTTGTAGTCGTCCGGGTCGGCGTGGACGATCACCGCGTGGTTGAGGATGTCGAAGCCGTCGCCCTTGCCGATGTTGACGTTGTTGGACACCGCCGCATCGATGGTCGCCTTGCCCTCGGCGTCGGCCTTGAGGTTTGGCATGTCGCCGCCGTGGTGCGGATCGCTGCCGACCTGGCCGTGCTCGGTCTTGGCCGGGTTGAAGTGGCCGCCGGCGCTGCTGCCGTCGGGCGCGCTGCAATCGCCGAACTCGTGGATGTGGAAGCCGTGCTCGCTGTTGGGCTTGAGCCCGGTGATGGTGCCGGTGACGTGCACGGCGCCGTCGACGGTGGTGAACTTGACCTCGCCGGCCACTTCGTTGCCCTGGGTCGGGCTGAGCGCGGCGCTGGCGCTGCCGCTGGCATTGGTCGCGGCCGGCGGTGCGCTCGCCGCGGGAGCGGCAGCAGGTTCGGGGGTCGCCGCCGGGGTGGCGGCGGGTTCTTCGCGCTTGCAGGCGCTCAGCGCCAGGGTGGTGGCCAGGAACAGCAGACTGGGAAGGGTACGACGCACGGGGGTTCTCCTTCGTTGCAGAGCCGCGGAATGCGGACGGACCTCCCAGGCGGACCCGGGCGGAAGTAGCGATGCGAGGTCAGCGCAGCGGGCGGATCACGCCGCAGGCCACGCGCGCGCCGGCATTGCCGGCCGGCTGGCTGCGGTAGTCGTCCGGATCGGCATGCGCGACCAGGGCGCGGCCGACGATGTCGTTGGCTGCGCCGCCGCCTAGCACCACGCCGTGCAGCAGCACGTCGATCTGCGCGGTGCCGTCGGCATTGGCGTTGAGGTTGTCCATATCGCCGGCGTGGTGCGGACCGTTGCCGGCGCGGCCATGTGGCGCGCCGAGCGGATTGAAATGGCCGCCGGCGCTGCTGGCGTCGGCCGCGCTGCAGTCGCCGCGTTCGTGCACGTGAAAAGCGAAGCTGCGGTTGGGCTGCAGGCCGCCGAGCGTGCCGGTGATGCGCACGCCGCCGGGGGCGGGAACCAGCGAGAGCTTGCCGCTGACCAGGCTGCCGGAGGCCGGCGCCAGCACCGCCTGTGCCTGCTGCACCGTACCGGCACTGGCCAACGGCGGCGCCTTGGGCGGCGGCGGTGGTGGGGCCTTGGGCGGCGCACTGCTGCACGCGGCCAGCATCAACAAGGCACTCGCGGCGAGGGGCAATCCATAACGCATCGACATCGACTCCTGTGGCAGGGCGAAACTAGAGGGGCAGCCGTGCAGACCCCATGAAGGCGCACGGGGCGCAGTCTAATCGGCGGGATTGGGGATTGGGGATTGGGGATTCGCAACGGCGAGGTACCGTGCGCGGACGGGTGCCTCCCGCTGCGTGGAACGCTTGCTGCGGCATGGCGTGACAGGGCAGTGCGCCGAGCCGCATGGCGCCCGCTTTTGCGAATCCCCAATCCCCAATCCCCAATCCCGCCCCTCAGCGCCTGCGCCGCCCCGGCCCCAGCTTGCGGGTGACGGTGTTGCCGCCCACGCCC
>NZ_LFME01000015.1 GCF_001043115.1 Xanthomonas sp. NCPPB 1128
CGGAGCCGATCTACGATGCAAGCTCGAAGCTTTAGGAGCGACTGGACTTCCCGCACCTCCTCCGATGATCAGTCGGAAGACATGACACCTGTTTAGGGGCGTCACGTCCAGATACAAGGAGCGGCTTTAGCCGCGACGCGTTACCGGTAAGGCATCGCGGCTAAAGCCGCTCCTACGGCAAAAGAGACGCTGCCCGGCTCCGCCATCCGCACAAAGAAAAAGCCGCGCATCCGCGCGGCTTTTTTGTTCGCAGGAGGAGTGTTTCAGGACCAGGAAATCACGCTTCTACGATTCCCCATTCCCGAATCCCCACTCCCGGCCCCACTCAGGGCCGACGCGCCAGCGCCTCCACATCCTTGGCCTTCGGCAGCAGGTCCTGCTTGGTGACCTGGAACGGCCCGATCGACAGCAGCGGCACCGCCACGATCACCGAGGAGACCACCACGATCACCGCACCGATCATGTGGGTCAGCGCCAGGCCTTCCATCGACTCGCCGCCGTACAGGTACAGCGCCAGCGCCGACAGGAAGAACATCACCGCGGTGATCACCGTACGCGACAGGGTCTGGTTGATCGAGCGGTTCAGCACCTCGATCGGTTCCACGCGCAGGCTGCGGAAGTTCTCGCGCACGCGGTCGAACACCACGATGATGTCGTTGATCGCAAAGCCCATCACCGACAGCAGGCCGGCCAGCACGGTCAGGTCGAACTCGCGGCCGGTGACCGACACGTAGGCCACCGTCACCAGCAGGTCGAACAGCGCGGTCAGGCTGGCCACCACCGCGAACTTCCACTCGAACCGGAACGCGATGTAGATCAGGAAGCCGACCAGCATGAACACCGTGGCGTAGACGCCATTCAAGGCCAGGTCCTTGCCGACCTGCGGGCCGACGAACTCGCCCGGCTTGACCGTGGCCGGGTTCTGCGCGGTGCTCACCGCCTTGCGCACCTGCTCGGCGAGGTTCTTGGTGATGTCCTCGTTGTTGTGCTCGCCCTGCGGCTGCAGGCGGATCACCACCTCGTTGCCGCTGCCGACGTTCTGCACCTGCGCGTTCTCGAAGCCGGCCTTGGCCAGCTGCTCGCGCACCTGGTCCACGTCGACCGGCTTCTGGAAGCTGGTCTGCACCAGCGCGCCGCCGGTGAACTCCAGCGCGTAGTTGAAGCCCTTGGCGAAGATCACCGCGAACGAGGCCAGCGCCAGCAGCAGCATCAGCACCAGGGTCGGGTGCCGCCAGCGCATGAAGTCGATCTTGGTGTCGTTGGGGATCAGGTGAAGCGGGAAGATTTTCATTAGAGACCGCTCTGCGTTTTTTTGGACCCCGCGCCTGCCGGCGCGGGGACGTGCGGAAGGTGGCGTGCGTGGCTCAGATGGCCACGGACTTGATCTTCTTGCGACGGCCGTAGATCAGCACCGCCAGCGCGCGCGACACGGTGATCGCGGTGAACATCGAGGCGAAGATGCCGATGATCATGGTCAGCGCGAAGCCCTTCAGCGGGCCGGTACCGAACGCGTACAGCGCCACGCCGACGATCAGGCCGGTCAGGTTGGCGTCGAGGATGGTGCCGCCGGCCTTCTCGTAACCGGCCGCGATCGCCGACTTGGGCGGCACGCCCAGGCGCAGCTCTTCGCGGATACGCTCGTTGATCAGCACGTTGGCGTCCACCGACAGACCCACCGACAGCGCCAGGCCGGCGAAGCCGGGCAAGGTCATGGTCGCGCCGAACAGCGACATCACCGAGACCACGATCAGCAGGTTCATCAGCAGCGCGACCGAGGTGATCAGGCCGAACATGCGGTAGTACACGCTGAAGAACACCAGGGTGAACAGGAAGGCGTAGACCACGGCGGTGACGCCGCGCTCCACGTTTTCCGCGCCCAGGCTGGGGCCGATCACGTATTCCTCGACGAAGTCCATCGGCGCGGCCAGCGAACCGGCGCGCAGCAGCTTGGCCAGGTTCTCGGCCTCGGTCTTCTCCAGGCCGGTGGTCTGGAAATTCTTGCCGAACACGCCGGCGATCCGGGTCGGCGCCAGCGCCTCCTCGTTGACCCGCACGCTGCGCACTTCCTTGCCGTCGACCATGGTCACGGTGGGGATGCGCTCGATGTAGACCACCGACATCAGCTTGCCGGTATTGGCGCTGGTGTAGTCGAACATGCGCTGGCCGGCGGCGTTGTTGAGCGTCACCGCCACGGCCGGCATGCCGTTCTGGTCGGTGCTGACGGTGGCGTTGACCATCTGGTCGCCGGACACCAGCACGCGCTTGCTCAGCAGCACCGGGGCGCCGCTGTCGCGCAAGCGGTAGACCTTGGCGTCGGGCGGGATGTTGCCGCTGCGCACCGCATCCTCGGCATTGCCGTCGACCACGCCGCGGAACTCCAGCGTGGCGGTGGCGCCGATCATGCGCTTGGCTTCGGCGGTGTCCTGCACGCCCGGCAGCTCGACCACGATGCGGTCGTCGCCCTGGCGCTGGATGATCGGTTCGGCCACGCCCAACTGGTTGACGCGGTTGCGCAGCGTGGTCAGGTTCTGCTCGATGGCGCCGGCGGCGATCTGCTTCAGCTCCGCCTCCGGCACGGTGACCGTGATGGTCTGCCCGGACACCGCGTAGCTCAGGGTCGGCTGCGCCTTGGCGATGGCGGCGCGCGCGGCGGCGGCGTCGACGCCCTCGCCCAGGCTGACCTGGATGCTGTTGTCCGGACGGCGATCGACCGAGCGGTAGGCCAGGCGGGCGTCACGCAAGGTGGTGCGGATGTCCTCGGCGAAGGCGTCCAGGCGCTTTTCCAGCGCCGCCTTCTGGTCCACCTGCAGGGCGAAGTGCACGCCGCCGACCAGGTCCAGACCCAGCACCATCGGCTTGCCGCCCAGCCGCGACAGCCAGTCCGGCACCGTCGAGGCCAGGTTCAGCGCCACCGTGTAGTTCTCGCCCACCTGCTGGCGCAGCACGTCGTTGGCACGGGTCTGCGCCTGCAGGTTCGGCAGGCGCACCATCAGGCTGTCGCCTTCCTTGTCGACCCGCTTCGGGGTGATCCCGGCCGTCTTCAGGTCGGCGAGGACCCGCTCGCGCAGGACGTCGTCGATCTTGCCGCCGCGGCTGGCGGTGATCTGGACCGACGGATCCTTCTGGTACACGTTGGGCAGCGCGTACAACGCGCTCAACGCCAGCACGATCAGGATGAGGACATACTTCCAGCGCGGAAACTCAAGCATTGCGGGACCCCGCACGACGCCACGCCGGCGTCGCGCCTAGCAGTAGGAGAAATGGATCAGGCGGACTTCAGCGTGCCCTTCGGCAGGACATTGCCGACGGCGCCCTTCTGCACGCGGATGCGCACGTTGTCGGCCACTTCGATGGTGATGAAGTTGTCGCCGATGTCGGTGACCACGCCGGCCACGCCGCCGGAGGTGATGACCTCGTCGCCACGGCCGAGCTTGTCCAGCATCGACTTGTGTTCCTTCTGGCGCTTCATCTGCGGCCGAATCATCACGAAATACATCACCGCGATCAGGATGATGGGCAGCAGGAACATCTGCAGGCCGCCACCGGCCGGGGCGGTGCCGCCGGCGGTCTGCGCCTGGGCGACGGGAATCAGGAAATCGAGCGGATTCATCGGGTACGTCCTATGGTTTGGGCAGCCCGACGCCCTGGGGCACGGACCGCTGGTTTGCCTTGCGGCAGCAAGCAGCCGCCGATTATGCCACGATCTTCCCCCAACCCCCGGAACGGCCGCAGCGCGCTTTTCCTTCTCCCTTCGGCACCTTCCCCCTTCTCGGGGGAAGGTGCCGCGCAGGGGCGGATGAGGGTACGGGCGCAGCCTCGTGTCATTTCGACCGCACGAGGCTTCGCCCGACCCTCACCCCAACCCCTCTCCCGGGGGGAGAGGGGCTTATCCGTGCTCCGTTGGGAGTGGGGTGGCTTCCACCCCGCGGGCCGCATAGAAGGACCGCCGGAACTGGGCAAAGGTTCCCGCGGCGATCGCCGCGCGCATGTCGGCCATCAGCTTCTGGTAGTACCAGAGGTTGTGCAGGGTGCCCAGCATCGGCGCCAGCATCTCGTTGCAGCGGTCCAGGTGGCGCAGGTAGGCGCGGGTGTAGCCGCTGCTGCAGGCATGGCAGCCGCAGCCCGGCTCGATCGGGTCCAGATCGCGCTCGTAGCGGGCGTTGCGGATGCGCACCGTGCCGAAGGAGGTGAAATAGTGGCCGTTGCGCGCATTGCGGGTCGGCATCACGCAGTCGAACATGTCCACGCCGCGGGCCACGCCTTCGACCAGGTCCTCCGGGCGCCCAACGCCCATCAGGTAGCGCGGGCGGTCGCCCGGCAGGCGCGGATGCAGGTGCTCGAGCATGGCGTTGCGCTCGTGCTCCGGCTCGCCCACCGCCAGCCCGCCGATCGCATAGCCGTCGAAACCGATCGCCTGCAGCCCCTCGATCGAGCGGGTGCGCAGGTCCGCATGCACGCCGCCCTGGACGATGCCGAACAGCGCCGCGTCGTTGCCAAGCGCGTCGTGCGCGTCGCGCGAGCGCTGCGCCCAGCGCAGGCTCAGTTCCATCGAGCGCCGCGCCACGTCCTCGGTGGCCGGGTATGGGGTGCACTCGTCGAAGATCATCACGATGTCCGAATCGAGCACCCGCTGGATCTGCATGCTCTCTTCGGGCCCCAGGAACACCCTGGCGCCGTCGGTCGGCGAGGCGAAGGTGACGCCCTGCTCGCTGATCTTGCGCCGGTGCGCCAGCGAGAACACCTGGAAGCCGCCGGAATCGGTCAGGATCGGCCCGTCCCAGCGGGCGAAGCCGTGCAGGCCGCCGTGGTCGCCGATCACGTCCAGGCCCGGGCGCAGGTACAGGTGGAAGGTGTTGCCGAGGATGATCTGCGCGCCCAGCGCCTTGATCTGCTCGGGCAGCACGCCCTTGACCGAGCCGTAGGTGCCCACCGGCATGAACGCGGGAGTCTCGACCGTTCCGCGCGGGAAGGTCAGGCGGCCGCGGCGCGCGGCGCCGTCGGTGGTGTGGAGCTCGAACTGCAATCGGGACATGGTCTGGCGCATCTCGGTAAGCCGCGCATTGTCGCATTGCCGGGCCGTCGGCGCCGAACCGCCTGGCAGTGCGCCGCCCAGCGGAAGCACCACGGTCGGCTGGTCGCATCCGCATCGGGCACGCACAGCGCAGGCGCCGCCCAGGACCATGCCGGGGCGCGTAGCCGGCGCCGCCCTGCCCCGACGGCGCGACACCGATGTCGCGCCGTCGCCAGCCATCCTGGATGGCGAGCCGCGTCAGTCCGACGCGACGAAGCCGCCGGTCTGGCGCGCCCACAGCCGCGCGTACAGGCCGCCGCGGGCCACAAGTTCGGCGTGGGTGCCGGTCTCGACGATGGCGCCGCGGTCCATCACCACCAGCCGGTCCATCCGCGCGATGGTGGAGAGCCGGTGGGCGATCGCGATCACCGTCTTGCCGGCCATCAGCTCGTCCAGGCTGTCCTGGATCGCCGCTTCCACTTCCGAATCCAGCGCCGAGGTCGCCTCGTCCAGGATCAGGATGGGCGCGTCCTTGAGCAGCACGCGGGCGATGGCGATGCGCTGGCGCTGGCCGCCGGACAACTTGACCCCGCGCTCACCGACCTGCGCGTCGTAGCCGCGCTGGCCCTCGCCGTCCAGCAGTTGCTCGATGAACTCGCCGGCGCGCGCCTTGGCCACCGCCGCACGCAGCTGCGCCTCGCTGGCGTCGGGGCGGCCGTACAGCAGGTTGTCGCGGATCGAGCGATGCAGCAGCGAGGTGTCCTGGGTGACCAGGCCGATCTGCTGGCGCAGGCTCTCCTGGGTGACGCCGGCGATGTCCTGCCCGTCGATCAGGATACGGCCCTGCTCCAGGTCGTACAGCCGCAGCAGCACGTTGACCAGGGTCGACTTGCCGGCGCCCGACGGCCCGACCAGGCCGATCTTCTCGCCCGCACGCACCTGCAGGTCGAGCCCGGCGATGACCCCGCCGCGCTTGCCGTAGTGAAAATGGATGTGCTCGAAGCGCACCTCGCCGCGCTGCACCTGCAGCGGTACGGCATCGGCGCGATCCTGCACCTGCGCCGGCTGCGCGATGGTCTCCATGCCGTCCTGCACTGCACCGATGTCCTCAAACAGGCCGTTGACCGTCCACATGATCCAGCCGGACATGTTGTGGATGCGGATCACCAGGCCGGTGGCCACGGTGATCGCGCCCACGCTGATCTGGCCGCGGTTCCACAGCCACAGCGCCAGGCCGCAGGTCCCGACGATCAGGAAGCCGTTGGCGATGGCGATGGCGGTATCCATCGCCGTGGTCATGCGGGTCTGCCGGCGATGCTTGACCGCCAGTTCGTCGATCGCCTCGCGCACGTAGCCCTGCTCACGACCGGCGTGCGAGAACAGCTTGAGCGTGGCGATGTTGGTGTAGCCGTCGACGATGCGACCCATCGCCTTGGAGCGCGCGTCCGAGGCGATCCAGGCGCGCTGCTTCATCCGCGGCACGAAGTAGACCATCAACCCCACGTAGACCAGCAGCCACGCGATCAGCGGCACCATCAGCCACGGGTCGGCCTGGGCGAACAGCCACAGCGCGCTGGTCGTGTAGACCAGGATGTACCACAGCGCATCGACCATCTGCACCGCCGACTCGCGCAGCGAGGTGCCGGTCTGCATCACCCGGTTGGCGATGCGCCCGGCGAAGTCGTTCTGGAAGAAGCCCAGGCTCTGCCGCACCACGTAGTTGTGCATCAGCCAGCGCGCGCGGTTGCTCAGGCCGGGCACGATCGCCTGGTTCACCAGCAGGTTGTGCAGGCCGACGAAGAACGGCCGCGCCACCAGCACGATCAGCGCCATCCACAGCAGCTCGCCGGCGTGGCGCTGGAAGAAGTCCGGCCCCGGCTGCTCGGCGACCATGTCGACGATGCGCCCGAGGAAATCGAACATCGCCACTTCCACCAGCGCCAGCAGCAACCCCGCCACCACCGTGGCCAGCAGCAGCGGCCACAACGGGCGCAGGTAGTGCAGATAGAAGCGCACCACCCCGCGCGGCGGCATCTGCGTCTCGATCTTCGGGAAGACCTCGATCAGGGACTCGAACCAGCGGAACATCGCCACGCCATGCTGAAAAAGGGGCGCCAGGGTAGCGTATCGGGCGTCACGTTCTGTGACGCCGGGAATGGGGATTCGGGATTGGGGATTCGAGGTGAAGCCGAGATTGGGGATTCGGGATTGGGGAATCGCAAGAGCGGCATCCCGCGCGCATGGCGCCTATCGCTTTCTGTTGTAGGAGCGGCTTCAGCCGCGACCAGGCGTTACCGATAACGCCTGGTCGCGGCTGACGCCGCTCCTACGAATCCCGAATCCCCACTCCCGAATCCCGGCCTCACTCCGGCGTCAGCACCAGATCCTGGAAATCGAAGCTGAAATCGGTCAGCGGCGAGATCGCCTGCATGCGCGCCTCGCGCACCTTGCCGTCGGGCGTCAGCGCGAAATTGACGAAGGCGTCGGCGTTGAGGGAGCGGTCGCGCCAGCGCACGATGAAGGTGTCGTGCTGCCAGTGCTCCAGGGTGCCGACCAGCTGCGCGGTCTTGCTGAACTGCAGTTCCAGGCGCTTGCCCTGCTGGCGCACCACCACGTCGCCGTACCACGGGTCGCGGTAGGTGCCGGCGTAGCCGGACAGCGGCAGCGACGGCGTCGACTTGGCGTCGCGCGCGGCCACGTGCTTGGCCCAGTCCTCGTCGGCGTTGGCGTCGGCCTTGGCCACGGCCTTGGCGTAGGCACCGGTCCAGTCGGTCGCCGGCGCGCCCAGGTAGGCGTCCAGCACGCGCAGGGTGATCGCGTTGAAGGCGGCGCCCACCTCCTGGTTGGTCAGCACGATCACGCCCAGCTTGCGCTCCGGTACCAGGGTCAACCGCGAGACCATGCCCGGCCAGCCGCCGGTGTGCCAGACCAGCTTGGCGCCACGGTAGTCGCTCAGGCTCCAGCCCTCGCCGTAGCCGGCGAAGTTGGGCTTGGCCGGAAGCAGTTCCGGCACGCTCGGCTCGGACACCGCGATCGGCGTGATCATCTGCCACATCTCCTGCTGGCGCTGGGCGCTGAACAGCTGATGCGGCTGACCATCGGCGGACGGCAGGCGCCCGCCGTCGAGCTGCACCTGCATCCACTTGGCCATGTCGTGCACATTGGCGTAGATGCCGCCGGCGCCGGAATTGTTGGACCAGGTCAGCGGCGCCACCGTGCGCAGCTCGCGGAAATCGAACTTGGCGTGGCCGACCGCGGCCTCGTCGCCCGGCTGCAGATGGTCGCTGTTGATGCGCGCGCCGGCCATGCCCACCGGCACGAAGATGCGCTGGCGCACGAACTCGGCATAGCTCTGCCCGGACACCTGCTCGATCAGCTTCTGCGCCACCGCGTACAGGATGTTGTCGTAGGCGTAGCGGTCGCGAAAACCGCCCTTCAGCGGCACGTGCGCCAGGCGCCGCACCACCTCCGCGTTGCTGTAGCTGGTGGTCGGCCAGAACAGCAGGTCGCCCGCACCCAGGCTCAGGCCACTGCGATGGCTGAGCAGGTCGCGCACGCGCATCTCGCGGGTGACGTAGGCGTCGGACATCTGGAACCACGGCAGGTGGTCCACCACCCGGTCCTCGAGCTTGAGCTTGCCTTCGTCGGCCAGGATCGACAGCGCCGCGGAGGTGAAGGCCTTGGTATTGGAGGCGATGGCGAACAGTGTCTGCGCGTCCACCGGTTCCGGCTTGCCGAGTTCGCGCACGCCGTAGCCACGCTCCAGCACCACCTTCCCGTCCTTGACGATGGCGATGGCGATGCCCGGCACGTCGAACTGCTTGCGCACGCGCTCCACCTGGGCATCCAGGTCCTGCAAGGCCGGCGGCAACGCGGCCGGGGCCGGTGCAGGGGCCGCGTCGGGGGCCGGCGCCTGCGCCTGCACGGTGTCGCTCACCGCCAACAACAGGCCGCAGCCCATCGAGATGCTCTTCAACTGCGTCGCTCCTGAGAAGGGAAACCAAGGCCGCACGCAGCCGCGCGCGTCGAGGGCGAGTGTAGAGCCTGCCGGGCCGTTTGCGGCGGAGCCACGCTGCGCTGCGTCGACGCCGCGCAGTTCCGGGTGCCGTCCAGACGGGCGCCGACACCTGCCGCCGACGTCGATCCCGCACGCAGCGGCCAGCGGAGCCTGGCGGCCATTCCCGCTTCCACGCTTGCATGCCGCACGCCGCACGCCATCGCGTAGGCGACGAACACGCTGCACAGGCGCGCGCCGCGCACCGCCTGGCGACGCCACGAGGCCGTTGGCGCCCGCGACGACACCCCGCAACGCCGCGCTGCGGCACAATCGCTCCCCGCCTGCCGCCGGACACGCCCGCATGAACGACCTCTTCGACTCCGCCCCGGCCGCGCCGGACGGCATCCGCGTCGGCATCGGCGGCTGGACCTACGCGCCGTGGCGCGGCGGCATGTTCTATCCGCAGGGCCTGGTGCAACGCCGCGAGCTGGAATACGCCAGCCGCCACGTCACCAGCATCGAGATCAACGGGACCTACTACGGTGCGCAGAAGCCGGACACCTATGCGCGCTGGCGCGACGAAACGCCGCCGGGTTTCCTGTTCTCGGCCAAGGCGCCCAAGCGCATCACCGCGCTGCGGCGGCTGGCCGGCGCCGGCACGCAGATCGAGGATTTCGTCGGCGGCATCGCCAGCCTCGGCGACCGCCTCGGTCCGCTGCTGTGGCAGTTCGAGCACGGCCATCGCCTGGACCTGGACGACCTGGCCGCGTTCCTGGACCTGCTGCCGCGCAAGGCCGACGGACACCGGCTGCGCCACGTGCTGGAAGTGCGCGATCCCGATTGTGTCGGCCCGGAACTGCTGCAACTGACCCGCCGGCACGGCGTGGCCACGGTGTTCACCGATTCCCCCGAGTTCCCCTCCTTCGCCGACCTGGGCGCCGACTTCGTCTATGCGCGGCTGATGCGCAGCCGCGCCGACCTCGCCCATGGCTACACCGCCAAGGAACTGCAGGCCTGGGCCGCGCACGCGCAGGCCTGGCGCCGCGGCGAGGATCCGCAGGCGCTGCCGCATGCCGACACGAGCTTGGCCAAACCCACGCCGCGTGAGGTGTTCGTCTACTTCATCAGCGCTGCCAAGGAACGCAATCCTGCGGCGGCGATGGCCTTGCTGAAGATCCTCGGGTCTGCCGCACAGGCGTGACGCGCTGTGCCGCACGCACGCGACGTGCGGCACAGCGCAAGCGCGACCGCCGACGCCACGGGCGCAAGATGGCTGAACCGGGCCTCGACCGCGCGCACCCGGCGACACCTGGCGGTCGCCGCGCTGCGGTACAAAAGCGCCCGTCCGGCGCCGTCGCCGGGCCGCGGCCACGCGCCGCACCTCCACACACGGAGCCCATCGATGCGGATCAAGCGCACGCTCGAACGTCTTCCCGGCGGCATGATGCTGGCGCCGCTGCTGCTCGGCGCGCTCTGCCACACCCTGTGGCCGCAGGCCGGCGCCTGGTTCGGCTCGTTCACCCAGGGCCTGATCGGTGGGCTGGTGCCGATCCTGGCGGTGTGGTGTTTCTGCCTGGGCGCCTCGATCCGGCTGCGCAGCGGCGGCCGCGTGCTGCGCGCCTCCGGCGTGCTGGTGCTGACCAAGATCGCGGTGGCATGGCTGACCGCGGTGCTCGCCGCGCGGCTGTTGCCTCCGGGCGGCATCGTTGCTGGCGTGTGGAGCGGCATGTCGGCATTGGCACTGGTCGCGGCGATGGACATGACCAACGCCGGTCTGTTCGCCGCGCTCATGCAGCAGTACGGCGGCCGCGGCGAGGCCGGGGCGATGGCGCTGATGTCGCTGGAATCCGGACCGCTGGTGACCATGCTGATCCTGGGCAGCGCCGGCGTTGCCAGCTTCGAACCGCGGCTGCTGCTGGGCGCGGTGTTGCCGCTGCTGGCGGGTTTTGCGCTCGGCAACCTGGACCCGGCGCTGCGCGCCCTGTTCGCGCGGGCGGTGCCGGCGCTGATCCCGTTCTTCGCCTTCGCCCTGGGCAACACCCTGGACCTGCGCATGGTCGCCCACGCCGGCGTGGCCGGCGTCGCGCTGGGCCTGCTGGTGATCGTGGCGACCGGGATCCCGCTGTTGCTGGCCGACCGCTGGCTGGCCGGCGGCAACGGCAGCGCCGGCCTCGCCGCCTCCAGCACCGCAGGCGCGGCGGTGGCCACGCCCGCACTGGTGGCGACGGTGGCGCCGCAGTTCCAGGCCACCGCGCCGGCCGCGACCGCGCTGGTGGCGACCTCGGTGGTGGTGACGGCATTGCTGGTGCCGCCGCTCACCGCCGCCTACGCGCGCAGGATGGCGCGGACCGCGTCGCCGTCCGCAGCGGACGGCTGATCCGTAACCCGATCCGCGACCGTCGCGCCGCGCTTTGCGCGACAATACGCGGATGCCGATGCACCCCACCACCAAAGCCCAGCTGCAAATCCATTTCTGCGTCCTGCTGTGGGGAATCACCGCGATTCTCGGCAAGCTGATCACCCTGCCCGCGCTGCCGCTGGTGTGGTGGCGCATGCTGATGGTGGTGGCGGCGCTGGCCCTGCTGCCGCGGGTGTGGCGCAGCCTGGCCGCACTGACGCCGAAACTGGCGCTGGGCTACGCCGTGGTCGGCGCCCTGGTCGGCCTGCACTGGCTGACCTTCTACGGCGCGATCAAGCTGGCCAACGCCTCGGTCGCAGCGACCTGCATCGCGCTGGCGCCGGTGTTCACCGCGGTGATCGAACCGTGGGTGGCGAAGCGGCCGTTCCGCCCCAGCGAACTGGCCTTCGGCCTGGCGGTGCTGCCGGGTGTGGCCCTGGTGGTCGGCGGCGGCCCGCACGGGATGCGCGCCGGCGTGGCGATCGGTGCGGTGTCGGCGCTGCTGGTGGCGGCCTTCGGCTCGCTCAACAAGCGCCTGGTCGACCATGCCGATCCGCTGACCGTGACCGCGCTGGAACTGGGCGCCGGCACCCTGACTCTGACCGCACTGGCGCCGTTGCTGCCCTTCGTGCTGCCAGCGTTGAGCGGGCCCTTGCTGGTGCTGCCCAGCCTGCACGACACCGCGCTGCTGCTGGCGCTGGCGCTGCTGTGCACGCTGCTGCCGTTCGCCCTGGCCCTGGTCGCGCTGCGCCGGCTCAGCGCCTACGCAGTGCAACTGGTCACCAACCTGGAACCGGTCTACGCGATCGTGTTCGCGATCGTGCTGCTGGACGAGCAGCGCCAGCTCACCGGGCTGTTCTACCTCGGCGTGGCGGTGATCCTGGGCGCGGTGTTCCTGCATCCGCTGCTGACCCGCACCCGCACGGTGCGGCACCCGGAGCTGCTGGCGACCTGCGAGGCGAAGAACGTGATGGAGTGAGCGCTGGCGCGCTCACTCCGGGATTGGAGATTGGGGAGTCGGGATTGGCCCGGCCCTGCGCATGTGCGGCATGGCCGCAGGCCCAATGCGATGGGCTCGGCATGTTCGGGGAGGCGCGGTACTTCTAGCCCCTCTCCCCCCGGGAGAGGGGTTGGGGTGAGGGTACGGCGCGAAAGCGTCTACGCACTCTGCGTTCGCGAGACGACGCGCCTCCCCCCTGCGGGGTACTTTTTCCCGTGGAAGAAGGAGGAGCCTGAGCATCGTCCCGCAATGAAGTGACGCGCCTACGCCGCCAGCGACACGCAATCGCGGCCGGCGCGCTTGGCCTCGTACAGGGCCTGGTCGGCACGCTTGAGCAGGTCCTCGGCGCTCTCGCGGCCCTGCAGCGCGGCCACGCCGATGCTGGCAGTGAGCGGCACGCCGAGCTGCAGCAGGCTGGTGTCCTGGCGCAAGCGTTCGCAGGCGTGCACCGCCCGCGCCGCATCCAGGCCCGGCAGCAGCAACGCGAACTCCTCGCCGCCGTAGCGCGCCACCACGCTGTCCGGCGGCATCCGCGTGCGCAGCATCTCGGCCAGCGCCAACAACACCTCGTCGCCCTTGTCGTGGCCGTGCAGGTCGTTGACGCTCTTGAAATAATCCAGGTCCAGGATCGCCACGCTGAGCGGCGCGGCGCTCAGTTGCGCCGCCTCGGCATGGATCATCAGCGACGTGGCGAAGGCACGGCGATTGAGCAAGCCGGTCAGCGGATCGGTGCGCGCCTGCTCCAGCAGTTCGGCGTTGAGCGATTCCAACGCGTCCTGGTACTGCAGCAACTGCTGCTCGTACCACGCGCGTTCGCGCAGTTGCAGCGCCAGCGCGTGACTGCTGCGGCGCAGCTCGATCAACTGCATCACCTGCCGCGACAGCGCCTGCAACGCTTCCAACTGCGCCGGCTCCAGGGTGCGCGGACGGTTGTCGAGCACGCAGACCGTGCCGACCGCCAGGCCGTCGCGGGTCAGCAACGGCGCGCCGGCGTAGAACCGCACTCCACCCTCGGTGACCAGCGGATTCTGCTGGAAGCGCGCATCGGCAGTGGCATCGGCGACCACCATGACCTGCTCCGGGGTCAGGATGGTGTGGCCGCAGAACGACTCGTCGCGCGCGTCGCTCAACAGGCACACGTTGCGCTGCGCCTTCAGCCATTGGCGCTCGTCGTCCACCAGCGAGATCAGCGCCGAGGGCGCGTTGCACAGCTTGGCGGCGATGTCGACCAAATCGTCGTAGGACGTTTCCGGTTCGGTATCGAGGATCTGCAATGCGTGCAGCGCCTGCAGGCGCGCGGCTTCGTTGTCGGGCTTGCGGGGCTTGATCACGGGATACCCGGCGGCGGCGATGGTTCGCGTTGCGCAGTATGGCCAAATCCGCGGCGGACGCCAGCCCAGGCGGACGCACCGCCGGCGCAGGCTGGCCGCGTGGCGGCGGCCGGCCACCGACACTGCGACGTGGTTACCACTCCTGACGCTGCGGCAGCAGGCCGTGCAGTTCCTGCTCGGTAAGATTGCGCCACTGGCCCGGCTTCAGCGCGCCGAGCTTGATGTTGTCGATCCGCACGCGGCGCAACTGGGTGACGCGGTAGTCGAACGCGGCCGCCATCAGCCGGATCTGTCGGTTGAGCCCCTGCTCCAGCACGATGCGGAAGCCGAACTTGGCGATCCGCGCGGTGCGGCACGGCAGCGTCATCTGGTCGTGCACACGCACGCCGCGCGCCATGCCGCGCAGGAATTCGTCGGTGACCGGCTTGTTCACCGCCACCAGGTATTCCTTCTGGTGGCGGTTCTCGGCGCGCAGGATCTCGTTGACGATGTCGCCGTTGCTGGTCATCAGGATCAGCCCCTCGGACTCCTTGTCCAGGCGCCCGATCGGGAAGATGCGCTGCTCGTGGCCGACGAAGTCGACGATGTTGCCCTTGACCGCGCTCTCGGTGGTGCAGGTCACCCCGACCGGCTTGTTCAGCGCGATGTAGACGTGGCGGCGGCCGCTCTTGGCCTTGGCGCGCGCGCGCAACGGCTGCCCGTCGACCTTGACCTCGTCACCCTCGCCCACCACCGACCCGACCCCGCCCGGCATGCCGTTGACGGTGACCCGGCGCGCAGCGATCAGCCGATCGGCCTCGCGGCGCGAGCAAAAACCGGTCTCGGCGATGTGCTTGTTGAGGCGGACTGGCATGGGCTGGGATTCGGGATTGGGAATTGGGGATTCGTCAAAGCAGGGTCGCGTGTCGTGCGGGAACACAGGAAGTCGGACAGCGGCGCGAAAGACTGGAACGAACGTAGCCGTTTGCCGCACGCCTGAGCCATAGCACGTGACTGCCTAGTCCACGGCATCGCAGGGAAAAATCAGAATCGGGGAACGCGCTTGCGAATCCCCAATCCCGACTCCCCAATCCCAGCCTCTCACCGCTTCGGCGGACCCTTGCGCGGCGGGCGGTCGGCGGCGAAGCGGCCGGCCGGGCGCGGGCCTGCGGCGTTGGGCTTGCCGCCGGGCTTGCCGGTGCGGGCGAACTTCGGCTTGAACGGCGCGCCGCCGGCATCGTCGCCCTCGAGCTTGCGCATCTGCAGTTGCTGGCCGGACACCCAGACCTTCTTCAGATGCGTCAGCAGTTCGCGCGGCATGTCCGCCGGCAGGTCCAGCACCGAGTGGTCGTCATGGATGTCGATGCGACCGATGTACTTGCTCTCCAGCCCGGCTTCGTTGGCGATCGCACCGACGATGTTGGCCGGCTTGACCCCGTGCTGGTGGCCGACCTCGATGCGGTAGGTCTCCATGCCCACTTCCGGCGCGCCGCGCGGTGCTTTCGGCGCCTTGTCGCGGCGCGGTGCCTCGAAGCTGCCGACGTCGCGGTGGTAATCGAAATCCTCGCCACGCGCGGCCGGGGCCGGACGCGCCGGACGCTCGCCGTCGTCGCGACGCGGCGCACGCGGCTCGCGCTCGAACTTCGGCTCGAAGCGGGGGCGCTCCGGGCGCTCGCCACGTTCGCCACGTTCGGGCCGCTCGCGGCGCTCGAAGCGTTCGCCCTGCGGCGGACGCGGACGGTCCGGAGCCAGCAACAGCGGCGTGTCGCCCTGCAGCAGGCGCGCCAGCGCCGCGGCCACTTCCACCATCGGCACGTTCTTCTCGGCCTCGAACTTCTGCAGCAGATCGCGGTACATGTCGATGCCGCCGCTGGCGATGGTCTCGCTGATCTTCTCCATGAAGCGGGTCACGCGCTGGTCGTTGACCGCGTCGACGCTGGGCAGCTGCATCTCCTCGATCGGCTGCCGGGTGGCACGCTCGATCGCGCGCAGCATGCCGCGCTCGCGCGGGCTGACGAACAGGATCGCCTCGCCGCTGCGCCCGGCACGGCCGGTGCGGCCGATGCGGTGCACGTAGCTTTCGGTGTCGTAGGGGATGTCGTAGTTCAGCACGTGGCTGATCCGCTCCACGTCCAGGCCGCGCGCGGCCACGTCGGTGGCGACCAGGACGTCGAGCTTGCCGTCCTTGAGCTGCTGGATCACCCGCTCGCGCTGCGCCTGCTGGATGTCGCCGTTGATCGCCGCCGCGGCCAGGCCGCGCGCCTGCAGCTTCTGCGCCAGCTCGTCGGTACCGGCCTTGGTGCGGGCGAAGATGATCATCGCGTCGAACGGCTCGACCTCCAGGATCCGGGTCAGCGCGTCGAGCTTGTGCAGCCCGCTCACCGCCCAGTAGCGCTGGCGGATGTTGGCCGAGGTGGTGGTCTTGGAGGCGATGATCACCTCGGCCGGATCGTTCAGATAGGTCTGGGCGATGCGCTTGATCGCCGGCGGCATGGTCGCCGAGAACAGCGCCACCTGGCGCGATTCCGGCAGCTTCTTCAGCACCGCCTCGACATCGTCGATGAAGCCCATGCGCAGCATCTCGTCGGCTTCGTCCAGGACCAGCGTCTTCAGCTCGGACAGGTCCAGGGTGCCGCGGTCGAGGTGATCGATGACGCGCCCGGGGGTGCCCACCACCACGTGCACGCCGCGCTTGAGCGCCGACAGCTGCTGAACGTAGGGCTGGCCGCCGTACACCGGCAGCACCTGGAAGCCGGGGATCGCGGCGGCGTAGCGATGGAACGCCTCGGCCACCTGGATCGCCAGTTCGCGCGTGGGCGCCAGCACCAGCGCCTGCGGCTTGCGCTGGGCGAAATCCAGCCGCGACAGGATCGGCAGCGCGAAGGCGGCGGTCTTGCCGGTGCCGGTCTGCGCCTGGCCGAGCAGATCGCGGCCGGTCAGAAGCGCCGGGATGGTGGCGGCCTGGATCGGCGACGGCGACTCGTAGCCGACGTCGGCGACCGCCTTCATCACAGCAGGGGAGAGGCCGAGATCTGCGAACAGCAGCGGCGCGGGGGTATCTTGGGACATGGGAGACTCCGGGGGCGCCGCAGAGAACCGGCAGGCGCAAAGAAGCCCCTATTGTGCGCCCTGCCGGGCCGCATGTCGAAACCAGGTGAACGGCACCGTTCAGGCGTGACCCGCTCCGCACTGCCGGCCGCCAGCCATCGCGGCCGCCTCCAGCAGGCGCGGCGCCGCAGGCCGCGGCAACGGCGACAGCGGCAACCGCAAACATGGCGGGCGTTTTGCCCGTGAATGACCGACAATGGGCGCCGATTTCCGAGCAAGCCCCAATGCAGACCATCGATCTCCAGCTAGAAAGCGACTATGTGGAACTCAAGCACCTGTTGAAACTGACCGGCCTGTGCGACAGCGGCGGTGCGGCCAAGGCCGTGATCAGCGAAGGCCAGGAGCGCGTGGACGGGGAGGTCGAACTGCGCAAGGCCTGCAAGGTGCGCGCGGGCCAGGTGGTGCAGCTGGGCGACGTACAGGTGCAGGTGCTCGGCAAGGTATGACCGCCATCGGCGCGCCCGGCCTGCCCCTCGCCGGCCGGCGCTGCCGGATACCACGGGTCGCCGGGCGATGCTGATCACGCTCGGCATCCGCAACATCGCGCCGTCCGCGGAGGATCCGCGCCACGACGTGTACATCGCGCAGCTCGATCCCGACGCAGCGCGGCCGTTCTGCCTGGGGCAGTCCATCCGCGGCGGGCATGCCGAGCGCGGCGGCTCCATCCACCTGGCGCTGGACGAACTGGAGGCCTGGCCTGGCGACTGGCGCCAGCACCTGCGCCACGCCGGCTGCGCCTGGGCCATCGCCCCGATCGAAGCGGCGCTGCGCTCCGGCGAACTGCAGAGCGCCCTCGACGCGCTGGTCGCCGGTGCGGAACAGCGGCGCGGCGACGCCAGTTAGCCGCCGCTGAGATCGGGAGTCGGGATTCGGGATTGAAGATTCGCCACAGCGCCGCCCAGTGTGTATCGCGTCCCCGCGTAGGAGCGGCTTCAGCCGCGACAGGCGCCACCGGTAACGCCCATCGCGGCTGAAGCCGCTCCTACGACAAACGGAAGCGCTTCAAATCCCTCCTGGCGAAAGCCAAGCCGCGCAGAGCATCGATAGACACGCATGCATCGGCACGACCGCCCCTCAGCGCGCCACGGCCGCAACGCGCTGGGTCAGATGTGCAGCGATGGCACGCTTGAACGGCGCGACCCGGTCGGCCACGCGTAGCGCGGCGCTGCGCAGGGCACGGGCCGGCAGGCGGTCGTCGGTGTACAACGCGGCGATCGCGTTGGTCGCCTCGTACAGCGGCCGCGTGGCCAAGCGGTGGCCGCGCTGGTAGGCGGCCAGCAGGTCGGGCGCGGCAATATCGCCGCCACGCGCCACCGCCGCGTGCAGCGCGCGCGCCAGCCGTGCCTGGCTTTGCAGGCCGAAGTTGAACCCATGTGCGGTCACCGGATGCATGCCCACCGCGGCGTCGCCGATCAAGGCATAGCGCTCGGCGACGAAGCGCTGCGCATAGACGGCCACCAGCGGATAGGCCTGCGGCCGCACCAGCGGCGTCATCGCGCCCAGGCGATGCTCGAAGCAGGCACTGATCTCCGCCCCCAGCTCTGCCTCGTCCATCTGCAGCAGTGCCTGCGCGCGCTCCGGCGGCAGGGTCAGCACCGCCGAGGCCTCGCTGCCGTGCAGCGGCAGCAAGGCCATGGTGCGGCCGTAGCCGAACCACTCCCAGGCGGTCTGATGGTGCGGGCGCTCGTGGCGCACCCGGCACACCAGCATGGTGCGGCCGAAATCGCGCAGCTGTGCGCCAATCCCGCTCATGCGCCGGGTGCTGGAGAAGCGGCTGTCGGCCGCCACCACCAGGCGCGCGGCCACGTTGCGCCCGTCGGAGAGCTGCACCTGCGCCTGGCGCGCGTCGCGGCGCAGTGCCTGCACCGAGACACCGTCGAGCAGGGTCAGACCAGGCTGGTCCTGCACCGCGGCGAACGCGGCGCGGCGGATCAGGTGATTGGGCACCAGCCAGCCGAGGTCGCCACGGCCGCCCTCGCCCGCGGCGAAGGTCAGCGCGAACGGCGAGGAACCGTTCATCACCCGCGCATCGCGCAGCGGCGCGATCGCCTGCGGGTCGATCCGCACCCACAGGCCCAACTGTTCCAGCAATGCCCGCGAGGCATGGGTCAGCGCGATCTCGCGGCCGTCGAAGGCGGCCTCGGCCAGCGCCACGCACGGCTGCGGCTCGATCAGCGCCAGCGACAGGCCGCTGCCGGCCAGCGCGCGGGCGAAGCACAGGCCGGCAGGGCCGGCCCCGACGATGGCGATATCCACTTGCATGCGGCGACTCCGTGATCGGACCCGGCCAGCATACGACCGCTGCGCGCCGCGTCCTTGATCTGGATCAGCGCTGCGACGATCGGTCGCAGCCTGCCATGCTCAGAACAACGCCCACACCAGTTGCAGGATCGCCCACAGCGACACCACCCATACCAGGCTGCGCACGTACGGCACGCCCGCCGCGTACAGCGGCACGTAGGCCACCCGCGCCCACAGGTAGATCTGCGCCGACAGCGCGGTGTGCGCATCGCCCTTGCCCAGCGCCGCCACCGCCACCGCCGCGGCGGCGAAGAACGGGAAGGTCTCCAGGAAGTTGCGCAGCGCGCGGTCCAGGCGCCCGGCCACGCCAGCCGGCGGCGGTTGCGGCGCATCGCGCGCGCTGGCGTTCCATTTCACCCCGCGCTGCGCGGTGACGAAGGCGGAGGCGAGCAGCAGTTGCGCGATCCCGAGCAGGATCGCCCAGGCCAGCATGCGGATTTCGACGGGCATCGGAGCCTCTAAGGGAAAGGGAAGACGGCGCGCAGCATGCCGCTCAGTCGGGCAGGCCGACGTGATAGCCGACCAGGCGCCAGGTCTTGTCCTCGTCCAGCCGCAACGACACCAGTTCGCGCACCGGCTGCGGCGCATTGGCGAAGCGGCTGGGGAAGCTGATGTTGACGTAGGTGCCCGGGGGCACCTGCGAGCCGGCGGCGTACTGCACCCGCGCCACGCTGGCGACGCCGCGGCCGAGCAGCGCACCCAGCCGCGCGCGCGCGGCATCGATTTCGCGCACGAACACGGCGCGGGTCACCGCCTTCTTCGCCACCACCGAGACGCCGTCCCACAACTCGCCGGTGCGCCCCGCATCGACCAGTTGCGCGGCGCGCAGGCCGGCCTGCGCCATCTGCGCGTCCTGCTTGGCCAGCGGTCCGGGCGCGGGTGCGGCAGCGCCGGCATGGCGCGGCACCGGTTTCGGGGCCGCCGCGGGAGTGGCAGCAGGTGCGGCGGGTGCCGCTGGCGGAGCAGCAGGCGGCGCAGGTGCAGCCGACGGCGTCGGCGCCGCGGTTTGCGCAGCGGCGGCACCGGAAACGAGAGTCAGCAGGACAACAGCCAGACGAAACGGGACGGAGATGGACAAGGACATCGCTCGGCAGCGGCGGTGGCAAGGTCCGCAGTCTACGCCGCGCTCGCGCGCCAGCGCAGCGCCTACGGCGTCTCCTCCCCAGGCGCCGCGACGGCGGCGGCCGGCGCGGCGTAACGCTGGCGGTGCCAGGCACGCCAACTCACCCACAACGCCCAGGCGGTGGCCGCCAGCAGGCCGAACAGGCTGAGCAGCGAGCCGATCCGCGCCAGCCAGGGCGCGTGCAGGCCGTTGGCGAGGTGCAGCAGCACTTCGGCGATCACGAAGCCGCCCAACGCCAGCAACGCCGGGGGCAGATACAGCCGCAGCATCAAGCGGGTTCCGGCGGCCATGCGCGTGCTCCGGGATGGGATGCGGCGACGCTAGCCCCGCGTCCATGCCCGCCACGTGAATGGGTGGCACGCGCCGCAGCGGCCGTTCAGGCGCCGGGGGAAGCCAGCGGCAGCGTCGCCACGTCGATCTCCGACAGCGGGCTTTCCATCGGGCAGGCCTGGTCCGGGAATCCGAAGCGCTGCTTCAGCGCCTGGCCGCAGGCAGTCAGGCTTTCCAGATCCACGTCCTTGCGGGTCTTGCACTCCTGGTCGAAGGCGACCAGGAACGCATCCTTGCGCCGCACGAAATCGTCGCCGCACTTGCGCAACTGCTTGATCCGCTCCAGATCGTCCTGCACCGCGTTGGTGCCGTCGAGCCCGTACTGCTTGAGCTCGTCGCTAGTGAGCAGGCGCAGGCTGCGGTTGGGCACGGTCATCATCAGGTCGGCCACCGCCACCGCCACGCCGTTGCGCTCCAGGTAATCCTTGACGTTGCCGTAGACCTCCTGCAGCTCGCGGTTGAGTTCGGCGCGCGAGGTCGCGGTGGAACTGATCCGCATCATCCGGTGGATGCCGACCTTGCCGGAGATCAGCCGGTTGTCGCCGGCGGCCAGCACGAACACGCAGGCGCTGTGGCAGACCGAGCCCTCGCGCACCCACACGGTCCAGCCGGATTCGCCGATCGCATCGCCGGCGCGGATCGCCGCCTCGACCTGGCCGCCGCTGGAATCCAGGTCGAGCACGCGCTTGCCGATACCGGTCTGTTTAGCCACCTCGGCCAGCCGCCGCACCATGTCGGCGAAGCCGGCGTTGATCTTGCCGACATAGCGCACCCGCATCAGTCCACGCTCGCGGCACGGCGCCAGCGCCGCTTCCACGGCGGGCCGATCCAGCCCGGCCAATGGCTGGCCGTCGCCGGCTTCGGCGGCATAGTCGGTGTCGCAACTGACGAAGGCCTCGCCGTTCTCCAGGGTGGCCTCGTCCCAGGCCTGCGGGTCGCGCTTGGGCGTGGCCGCATGCGGCGGCGGTGGCGGCGGCGCGCCGATCGAGACCATGTGCTCGCCATCGGCGGACGGGCTGTCGGCGACGGTCCGCGGTGCCGACGCCGGCTGCTGCCCGCAGGCCAACAGGCCCAGGCAACACAGCGACAACCAGCAGAGTCTGAACGGAGCGGCCAAACGAAGGATCCATGGACGATACGAAAGACAGGCGCCAGGCACCTGCGGACCTAGTCTAGTGCCGCCGCGCGGAACCTCCCCAACTGCGCCTAAACCGCGGACGCCGCGGCCACGCGGCAGCGGCGGCATTGCTGTCCGAAAACGGCCAGTGCGCCGCGCCGAGGCCGACTAGACTGGCGCCATGCCTGCCCTCGCCGCCACCGACCACGCCCTCTACGACCGCGCCCGCCAATCCCGCGACGCGCGCTTCGACGGCGTGTTCTTCACCGCAGTGCGCAGCACCGGCATCTACTGCCGGCCGGTGTGCCCGGCACCGCCGCCCAAGCGCAGCAACGTGCGCTACTACCCCAGCGCGGCCGCGGCCGCGGCGGCCGGCTACCGGCCGTGCCTGCGCTGCCGGCCCGAACTGTCGCCGGAGGCGCAGCAGCACCTGGGCGAAGAGGTCGTGCGGCGGGCCCTGGCGCTGATCGCCGAGGGCGCGCTGCAGGACGCCAGCGTCGCCGCGCTGGCTGCCGAACTGGGCATCAGCGCGCGGCAGCTGCAGCGCCTGTTCGTGGCCCAGCTCGGCGCCACCCCGGCGGCGGTGCACGCGACCCGGCGCCTGTTGCTGGCCAAGCAGTTGCTCACCGAGACCGCGTTGCCGATCACCCAGGTGGCGCTGGCGGCCGGCTTCAACAGCCTGCGCCGCTTCAACGCCGCCTTCCTGGACGGCTGCGGCATGCCGCCATCGGCGATCCGCAAGCAGCGCGCCGAGAGCCCCGGCGGCGACCTGGTGCTGCGCCTGGGCTACCGGCCGCCGCTGGACTTCCCGGCGATGCTGGCGTTCCTGCGCAAGCGCGCGATCCCCGGCATCGAACGCATCGGCGAGGCCAGCTACGAGCGCGTGCTCGGCCCGTGCGAGGCCTCCACCCGCATCCGCGTCGAGGCCGATCCGCAGCGCCACGAGCTGCGCCTGCACATCGCCGCAGCCGATCCGCGCGCCATTCCCGACATCGTGCGCCGGGTGCGCCGCGTGTTCGATCTGGATGCCGACCTGCGCGCTGTGCATGCCACGCTCGGCGAGGATCCGCTGCTGGCGCGGGCCATCGCCCGGCGCCCCGGATTGCGCGTGCCGGGCGGCTGGGACGGCTTCGAAGTGGCGGTGCGCGCGGTGCTCGGCCAGCAGGTCAGCGTCGCCGGTGCCGCGACCCTGGCCGCGCGCCTGGTCGACCGGCATGGCGCCACGCGGCCCGGCCAGCCGCCGGGGCTGGATCGCGCGTTCCCGACGCCGCAGGCGCTGCGCGACGCACCGCTGGAAGCCATCGGCCTGCCGCGCTCGCGAGCCGCGACGATCCGTGCGCTGGCGCAGGCGGTGCTGGACGGCCGCCTGTCCTTCCGGGCCGGCCAGCGCCTGGACGATTTCGTCGCCCACGCCATCAGCTTGCCCGGCATCGGCGCCTGGACCGCGCAGTACATCGCGCTGCGCGCGCTCGGCCAGCCCGACGCCTTCCCCGCCGGCGACCTGGTGCTGCAGCGCATGCTCGGTGCGGACGGTGCGCGCCTGAGCGAACGCGCCACCGAGGCACGCGCGCAGGCCTGGCGGCCCTGGCGCGCCTACGCGGTGCTGCACCTGTGGCACCTGGCCAACGATCCTCCCGAGGAGACCTTTGCATGACCGCGTCCCCGCTGTACTACGACCGCTTCAACACGCCGATCGGCGCCCTGACCGTCGCCGTCGGCAACGATGGCGTGCGCCACATCCTGTTCCCGGAGAACCGCTACGACGCGCGCGGCCGCGCCGACTGGATCCACGACCCAGCGCCGGTGCGCGAGGCCCGCGAGCAATTGCTGGCCTATTTCGCCGGCGAGCGCGAACGCTTCGACCTGCCGCTGGCCCCGCACGGCACGGATTTCCAGCGCCGCGTGTGGCTCGCGCTTGCCGAGATTCCGTTCGGTGCGACCTGGAGCTACGCGCAGCTGGCACAGCATCTCGGCCAGCCGCGTGCGGTGCGTGCGGTCGGCGCCGCCAACGGCCGCAACCCGCTGCCGATCGTGCTGCCCTGCCATCGGGTGATCGGCGCCAACGGCGCGCTCACCGGCTTCGGCGGCGGCCTGCCGACCAAGGCCGCGCTGCTGGCGCTGGAACGGCGCGAGGGCGGCGACGCAACCGCCGGCACGATGGCCTCGCTGTTCGGCTGATCCCCGCGCCCTGCAGCGAATGCGACGGCGTCGCGCGCCGCCACAGTGCCGATGGACGCGCGACGGCCCTGTCTTCGCCACGTCACCGTGCGCGCCTTATGATGCCGCGATGATGTCCTCCGTCCTGCGCTCCACGCTCGTCTGCGCCACCCTGCTGCTCGGTGCCTGCGCCTCCGCCCCCTCCACGCCGTCGCACGCGACCGCCGCGGCCGCCGCGCCCAACGCCGCCGCACCGGCCAGACTGCCCGCGCCAGTGCTGCTGATCTCGATCGACGGCCTGCGCGCGGACATGCTCGATCGCGGCATCACCCCGAACCTCAGCCGCATGGTCCACGACGGCGTGCGCGCGCAGTGGATGACGCCTTCGTATCCGTCGCTGACCTTCCCCAATCACTACACCATCGCCACCGGCCTGCGCCCGGACCATCACGGCATCGTCCACAACAGCATGCAGGACCCGCTGCTGGGCGCGTTCCAGATCAGCGATCGCGCCGCGGTCGGCGATGGCCGCTGGTGGGGTGGCGAGCCGATCTGGGTCGGCGTCGAGAAGGCCGGCCTGCATGCCGCGACCTGGGCCTGGCCGGGCAGCGAGGCGGCCATCCAAGGCGTGCGCCCCAGCCGCCGGCAGACCTTCGACGCGGACATGCCGCCGAACGCACGGGTCGATCAGGTGCTGGGCTGGCTCGACGATACCAGCGCGCCGCGTCCGCAACTGCTGACGCTGTACTTCGAACAGGTGGACGAAGCCGGCCACGACCACGGCCCGGAGTCGAAGGATTACGCGCAGGCCATCGCCCGGATCGATGCCGCGATCGGGCATCTGCTCGACGGCCTGGCGCAGCGTGGCGAACTGGACCGCGTCAACCTAGTGCTGGTCTCCGACCACGGCATGGCCGCGGTGCCGCCCAAGCAGGTGCTGGCGGTCGAGGAGATGGTGCCGCCGCAGCAGGTCACGGTGATCAGCTACGGGCAATCGGTGGGCATCGCCCCGCGTCCGGGCCAGGAGGCGGCGGTCGAAGCGCGGCTGCTCGGCGCGCACCCGCAGTACGACTGCTGGCGCAAGGGCGAGCTGCCGGCGCGTTGGCACTACGGCAGCAACCCGCGCATTCCGCCGATCGTGTGCCAGATGCACGAGGGCTGGGATGCGCTGCCGCGTGCGCGCATCGCCGAGAAACCGCGCGGCCTGCGCGGCTCGCATGGCTACGACCCGGCGCTGCCGTCGATGCGCGCGGTGTTCGTCGCCCGCGGCCCGGCGTTCCGCCGCGGCGTCACCCTGGCGCCGATCGACAACGTCGACGTCTACCCGTTGCTGACCCGCCTGCTCGGCATCCCCGCCGCGCCCAACGACGGCGATCCGCAGGCGCTGCTGCCGGCGCTCCGTTAGGGCGGGCCACCCATCCCCGAGCATGCCGCGCCGCGATTGCGCGTGCCTGTGGCAAGGAAGAGCGAGGAAGTGGACGTCCGTCCACGCCCGAGCGATGACGCGGCCGCGGGCGCGCGCAACCGCGGCCCTTCGGGTTGGGCCTGGCAGGCGCGCGGCCGGCGCCGCGCGGCTTGACCTGACGGCCAGTCAGGCGCTGCGCCACGCAACGCCGGCAGCGCGCCTGCCAGACCCAACGCGGCATACTCGGGAATGGGTGACACGCCCTAAGCGTCGGGGCAACGGCCGCGTCCCGCCGGCGCCCACGTTGGGCGACGCGTGCGACAATGGCCGCATGCACTCGCCCGACTCCGCGCAACCGCCGCGCCTGCGCCATCGTCTGCGTCCGCTGATCTCGCAGGAGAGCTGGAAGCAGCGCGCCGTGCTGTGGGGCGGTGCGGTGGCGGTGGCCCTTGTGTCCATCGTCTTCGCCAAGGCCAGCGACGCCGCCTTCCACGTGTTCCAACGCATTACCGCGCATTCGCCGTGGTGGGCGCTGCTGCTGACCCCGGGTGTGTTCGCCCTGCTCGCCTGGCTGACCAACGGCGCGCTGCGCCCCACCCGCGGCAGCGGCATCCCGCAGGTGATCGCCGCGCTGGAACGTCCCGACGACGGTTTCCGCCAGGCCAACCTGTCGCTGCGCGTGTCCGCCGGCAAGCTGATGCTGACCACGATGGCCCTGTTCGGCGGCGCCTCGATCGGCCGCGAAGGCCCGACCGTGCACGTCGGCGCCAGCCTGATGTACGTGTTCGGGCGCTGGTTCGGCTTCCGCGACGCGCGCCAGGCCAGCCACTTCCTGCTGGCCGGCGGCGCCGCCGGCATCGCCGCCGCGTTCAACACGCCGCTGGCCGGGGTGGTGTTCGCCATCGAGGAACTGAGCGGGCGTTTCGAGCACCACTTCTCCGGCACCCTGCTGACCGCGGTGATCGTCGGCGGCGTGATCTCGCTGGGCCTGCTCGGCGACTACACCTACTTCGGCCGGGTCGCCACCGCCGGCCTGCCGCTGGGCAAGGCGTGGCTGGCGATCCTGCTGTGCGGCGTGGTCGCCGGCCTGCTCGGCGGCACCTTTTCGCGCATGGTGCTGGCGAGCGCCGCCGGCAGGCCACGCTGGCTGGGCGAGCTGCGCCGACGCCAGCCGGTGCTGCTGGCCGCGCTGTGCGGCCTGGCGCTGGTGTTGCTGGGCCTGATCTTCGGCGCCGGCGCGTTCGGCACCGGCTACGAGCAGGCGCGCAGCCTGGTGCAGGGGCATGCCAGCGTCGGCCATGAATTCGGCCTGATGAAGCTGCTGGCGAACCTGGTGTCCTACGTGGCCGGCATTCCCGGCGGCCTGTTCTCGCCGGCCCTGGCGGTCGGCGCCGGGCTCGGCCACAACCTGGCCGTGCTGATGCCGGGCGTGGACCCGCGCATCTTCGTGCTGCTGGGCATGTGCGCCTATCTGACCGGGGTGACCCAGGCGCCGCTGACCTCGGCGGTGATCTCGCTGGAACTCACCGACAGCAGCGACATGCTGCTGCCGATCCTGGCCACGGTGCTGATCGCACGCGGCGCCTCGGCGCTGGTGTGCCGTACGCCGATCTACCGCGGCCTGGCCGAGCTGTTGCTGGTGGCGCCGCCGCCGGCGCCTACGCCGCCCGCCGAAGAGGACGCGCCGACCTCGCTGGTCGCCGATCTGGCCGGCAGCGAGCACGACGACCGCGACGACGGCCCCACCGCGCCACGTCCGCACTGAGCGGCGGCTTGCCCTGCGCAGCCGATGCCCTGCGTGGCGGCGCGCCCCGGACAGTGCACTTCCCGCTTCGCCCTGCGCAAGGCCGCTCGTCTTCCGGCGAGCGCCCGCAGGAAAACAGGCATAAAAAAACGCGGCGCAAGCGCCGCGTTCTTCGTCGCAACCGGTGGCTGGCTCAGCCGGCCTTGGCGACCGTCTTCTTGGCCACGGCCTTCTTTGCCGCCGGCGCCTTGACCACCGACTTCTTCGCGGCCGGCGAGGCAGCGCCCACGGCCACCTTGCTCACGCTGTGCGAGCGCGAATTGCCGTAGCTGGCGTTGTAGCGCTTGCCCTTGGCGGTCTTGCGGTCACCCTTACCCATGCTCATCGACTCCTGAATGTGTTTGCGAAAACCCCCGCGAGATGCACGGGGTTTGGCGAGGCCAACGCGGTCAGCGCCCTCGCGCAAGGGCGGCAAGCCTACCACGTGCGCTCAATGGGCGCAGCTTGCGTCGTGCACGTGGCCGTGGTTCAGGCGCAGGTTGAGCAGGTGGGCCAAGCCGACAAGGGTGCCGCCGAAGGTCATGATCGCCGCGTGCGGCGCCACCGCGTGGTGCAGCGCCGGCACCAGCAGCCCGGCCCACAACGACAGCAGGCCCAGCAGCAGCAATCCCAACGCCTGCCACACGCGATGCCGGCGATAGCCGAGCATCAGGCTGAACAGGCCCAGGCAGGTCACGAACAGCACCAGGGTGCGCTCCACGCCGTCGCCCAGCCACATCGACAGCCCCAGCGATGGCAGCACGGCGAGCGCCAGCGGCAACACCGCGCAATGCACCGCGCACAGCAGCGAACCGGTGGCGCCGAGGCGGTCGAGCGCGGCGCGCAGATCGAACGGTGAGGACATGACGGTCGGCACGGGTTGAAAGTGTTACGGAATAATATAACATTCGGCCGCCGGCGACCAGCGCGCCCCGAGTCCCTTCCCCGACCGTCCACCGCCGCTGTGCGGTGCCGGCAGCGCGCACGTCGCCCCCGACTGTCCCTCCTAATGGAATGCCCATGCCCTCTCCCCGTCCCGCCCTGCTCCGCCGTTCCGCCCTGTCCCTGGCCCTGCTCGGCCTGCTGAGCCCGTCGCTGGCCCTGGCTGCCGACCTGACCCCCACGACGACCGCGACCGACGCCACCCCGCCGGCCAGCGACAGCCGCCACGGCGCAGGTCACAGGCAGGATCGGCACGTGAAGGACATGGACCAGGTGGTGGTCACCGCCAGCCCGCTGCGCGATGCCGCCGGCGCGCTGAGCCAGCCGGTGGACGTGCTGGCCGGCGAACGCCTGGACGAGAACCGCGGCGCCAGCATCGGCGAGACCGTGGCCAGCCTGCCGGGCGTGCAGAGCTCCAACTTCGGCCCCGGCGTGGGCCGGCCGATCATCCGCGGCCTCGACGGCCCGCGCGTGGCGGTGCTCAACGACGGCCTGTCCTCGCAGGACGTGTCCACGGTCAGCCAGGACCATTCGCCGGCGGTGGAGCCGTTCCTGGCCGACCAGATCGAAGTGCTGAAGGGCCCGTCCACCCTGCTGTACGGCTCCGGCGCCATCGGCGGCGTGGTCAACGTGGTCGACGGGCGCATCGCCGAGACCCCGGTCGACGGCGTGCACGGCCGTGCCGAAGCGCGCTGGGAAGGCGGCGACAAGAGCGGCAACACCGACATGTTCCGCGTCGACGCCGGCAACGGCAGCGGCCTGTCGATCCATGCCGACGGCGTGTATCGCAACCTGAAGGACTACGACACGCCGCAGGGCCCGCAGCTCAACTCGTTCGTCAAGTCCAAGGTTGGCTCGATCGGCAGCTCGCTGGCCGGCGACTGGGGCTTCGTCGGCGTGTCGGTCTCACGCTTCCGCGACAACTACGGCAACCCGGGCGAGCCCGGCGATCCGGCCGCCGGCGAGCGCGGCGTGTCGCTGCAGCTGCACCAGGACCGCTTCGAACTCAAGGGCGCGCTGAACGACCCGTGGGGCGACGGCAGCGCACTGCGCTACAGCTTCGGCCACACCGCCTACACCCATACCGAGTTCGAAGGCGCGGAAGTGGGCACCAAGTTCGACAAGCGCGCCAACGAAGGCCGCGTGGAGGCCTCCTTCGGCCTGGGCGGCGGCTGGCAGACCGCGGTCGGCGTGCAGGGTAGCGACTCGACCTTCCAGGCGGTCGGCGAAGAAGCCTTCGTGCCGAAGACCGACACGCGCGCCATCGGCGTGTTCGCGCTGGCGCGCAACAGCTGGGACCGCGTGCAGGCCGAGGTCGGCGCGCGCGTGGACAAGACCAAGTACGAGACCGACACCGGCGTGGACCGCGATTTCACTCCGAAGAGCCTGTCGCTGAGCGGCGGCTTCCGCTTCAACGAGCAGTGGCGCCTGACCGCCAACCTCGACCACGCCGAGCGCGCCCCGGCCGAGGAAGAACTGTTCGCCAACGGCCCGCACATCGCCACCCTCGCCTACGAGATCGGCAACCCCGATCTGAAGACCGAGAAGGCCAACCAGGCCGAACTGGGCCTGATCTTCAAGAACGACTGGGTCGACGCCAAGGTGGCCGGTTACTACAACCGCTACGACGACTTCATCTACATCGTCGACACCGGCGGCCAGTGGTTCCACGAGGAAGACAACGACTTCCTGCCGATCCGCCAGTGGACCCAGGCCGATGCGGTGTTCCACGGCTTCGAGGGCGAGGCCACCTTCCACCTGGCCAACAACGACAACGGCGCGTGGGACCTGCGTGTGTTCGGCGACACCGTGCGTGCGCGCCTGAAGGACGGCGGCAACCTGCCGCGCATCGCGCCGGCGCGCTACGGCGCGCAGCTGCGCTGGGACGCCAGCCACTGGCGCGCCGCGCTGGGCGCCACCCGCTACCAGAAGCAGGACAAGGTGGCGGTCAACGAGACCCCGACCGCCGGCTATACCCTGGTCGATGCGCACCTGGCGTATCACGTCGATACCGGCAGCACCGCCTGGGAAGTGTTCCTGGACGGCAACAACCTGACCAACCAGGACGCGCGCGTGCACACCTCGTTCCTCAAGGACGATGTCATGCTGCCCGGCCGCAGTGCCTCGTTCGGTGTGCGCCTGTTCTTCTGATCGGGCACGTTCGCCGCAGCGTGACGAGGCCGCCTTCGGGCGGCCTCTTTTTTCCGGCTAATGCGGCGCGCTGCGCGAGAACACGTTGATCACCACCACGCCGGCGACGATCAGCGCCATGCCGACGATCGCCGGCGGATCCAGTGCCTGGCCGAACCGCCACCACGCCAGCAGCGAGATCAATACGATGCCGATGCCCGACCAGAGTGCATAGGCCACGCCCACCGGCACGCTGCGCAGGGTCAGCGACAGCAGATAGAAGGCGATGCCATAGCCGCACAGCGCCAGCAGCGTCGGCCACAGCCGGGTGAAGCCCTCGCTGGCCTTCAACGCCGAGGTCGCGACCACCTCGGCAAGGATGGCCACCAGCAGGAACAGCCAGTTCTTCATTGCAGGACACTCTTGGAAACACGCGCGCCACGATAGCAAGCGGCGCGTGGTGGCGATGGCGAAGGTCATTGTCGCGGATGCACGCTGCGCAGGAGCGGCGCTTTGTGCCCTCCTGGAAATAGACTGCGATGGGCATTCCGGGATCGTCTCTGTCACGGCTGCGTCCCTCCTGCGACGCCACGCATGACCACACGCACGACCAACCGAAGCGACGCCGCACTGCGCAGCGCACGCCGCAGGTTGCAGTGCGATGGCGACCTGCCTGGGCAACCTGTCACGCAAACGCGGTCTGTACCGCGCTGCACAACAGTTCGATCGCCCGACGGCGTTACAAAGGGCGCCGCGCGTTGCCCCCTGTCTCGCGCCGTCCCGGCCGATGCGACGCGGCCGCGCGCTGCACGCGCGTGCCGCATCCCGGCCGATCGTTCCGAATGAAGAAAGGAGAGATTCTTCATGCGCCTTGCCCCGCTTCGCCATCTGCTGCCCCTGTCCGTCGCCGCCGCCCTGCTCGCGCCCCCCGCGCTGGCACAGACCGTCGACGCGCCCGCTGCGCCTGCAGCGCAACCCGATGCCACCACCCTGGATACCGTCGTGGTCAGCGGCACCGCGCGTTTCAAGGGCTTGCGCAAGCGCGACGCGAGCTTCTCGATCACCACCGCCACGCCCGAGCAGATCCAGCAGGCGGTGCCACAAAGCAGCGCCGACCTGCTGAAGATCGTGCCCGGCGTGTGGGCCGAACCCAGCGGCGGCGGCACCGGCGCCAACATCTTCGTGCGCGGCATGCCCTCCGAAGGCGACGCGCCGTTCGTCACTTTCCAGCTCGACGGCGCGCCACTGTTCCCGCCGCCGACCCTGTCGTTCCTGGAGAACTCCACGCTGTTCCGCACCGACGACACCATCGAGCGCATGGAAGTGCTGCGCGGCGGCCCCAGCCCGATCTTCTCCAACGGCCAGGCCGGCATCACGGTGAATTTCATCCAGAAGCAGGGCCAGGACGAGCCGGAAGGCAGCGTGCGCGTCACCGGCGGCAGCGATGCCCTGCGCCGCATCGATCTGTTCGACAGCGGGCCGATGGGCAACGGCTGGTACTACAGCGTCGGCGGTTTCTTCCGCGAGACCGACGGCGTGCGCGACCCGCAGTTCCCGGCCGACAAGGGCGGTCAGTTCAGCGCCACCCTGAGCAAGCGCTGGGACAGCGGCGAGCTGTCGTTCTATGCGCGCCACACCGACGACAACAACGCCTTCTACACGGCGATCCCGTTGCTGTCGCGCAACAACGGCCACGATCTGTCCAGCTTCCCCGGCCTCAACGCGCAGCGCGGCACGCTGCTGAGCGACGACTTCCGCAACGTCACCCTGCCGGTCGGCCCGAACGGCCAGACCATCCAGCGCGATCTGGGCGACGGCCGTGGCGTCAACATCGACGTGTTCGGCGGCGAGCTGAATTGGCAGGTGGGCGACTGGACCATCGCCGACCGCTTCAACGTGATGGGCGGCACCGCGCCGACCTATGCGCTGTTCACCGGCGACGCGCCGCAGCGGCTGGGCGACTTCATCGCCGGCTACGGCAGCCCCGGCAGCGCGCGCTATACCAATGGCGGCGGTGCGGTCGATCCGAACCAACAGGTACTTGAAGCCGGTTGGTGGTCGGTGGACAAGCGCCTGAACTCCTTCACCAACGATCTGCGCCTGAGCCGCACGCTGTTCGCCGGCAATACGCTCACCGTGGGCAGCTACTACGCCAGGTATACCTCCAACGACACCTGGTATCTCGGCAACACCATGCTGCTGACCGCGCAGAACCATGCACGGCGCATCGACGTGACCCTGGACGACGGCCGCCAGCCCACCCGCGACGGCTTCACCAGTACCGCCTTCCTGGCCCTGCGCGCGCACTACCGAGGCGAGAACGCCGCGGTGTTCGTCGCCGACGAATGGGACCTGGACGAGCGCCTGCGCCTGGACCTGGGCGTGCGCTACGAGCGCCAGCACGTCACCGGCACGGTGCACGACACCGCCACCGTGAACCTGGACGGCAATCCGGCCACGCTCTACGACAACGCCACCTCGATCTCGCTGCCGAGCGCGCGGCGCATCGACCAGGACGACGACGCGCTGTCGTGGACCGCCGGACTGAACATCAAGCTGGACGCGCACAACAGCGTGTTCGCGCGGGTCAATGCCGGGGTCAAATTTCCCGGCTTCGACAACCTGCGCGACGGGCAGACCAAGGTGCAGGACATCCGGCAGTACGAACTGGGATTGAAGTCGGGCGCGGCCGACTACGATCTGTACCTCACTGCGTTCTACAACACCTTCAGGAACTCGCCGTTCCAGGCCTTCCTGGCCAACGGCAGCAACTTCACCACGGTCGGCGATTCGCGCGCCTATGGCCTGGAAATGGAGGGCGCGATCCGCCCGTTCGGCGGCTTCGAACTGGCCGGCACCGGAGTGTGGCTGGACGCCAGGTACCGCAATTACCGCGAGTACACCGGCAACCAGGTCATGCGCCAGCCCAAGCGGCAGTTCCGGCTGACCCCGAGCTACTACTGGATGCTGCCGTTCGGCGACCTGCGCGTGTTCGCCACCTATTCCTACATCGGCGAACGCTACGCCGACCTGGCCAACAGCCAGCGCCTGCCGTCCTACGACATGCTCGACGTCGGCGCCAGCCTACACAGCGGCGAGCACTGGGAGTTCACCGTCAGCGGCAGCAACGTGACCGACACGCTGGGCCTGACCGAGGGCAATGTGCGCGTGCCGGGTGCGGCCACCGGGGGCGTGTTCATGGGCCGTCCGATCGCCGGCCGCCAGTATCAGCTGTCTGTGGCGTACCGCTGGTAACGCCTGCACGCTTGCAGACGCATGTGATGCGATCACCGCGGCGGTAGCGCGGCGTCGACCGCGACAGACGCGATCGGGCGCCTGTCGCGGTGGCAGCCGCTCGTGCAGACGCGCGCGCGCCATCGCCGATCCCAAGTAACCGCGACACCTCACTGTCTCGACACCCTCCCTTCGCGCTCTCTTCGCAATCCCTTCGCGGTAACGCCGCGATGCTGGCGGCCGGGTTCGGATGCGTGCCCATTCGCCGGCGCCGCGATGGCGGTGCCGGTACCCAGGTCGATTCGCTCCATGCTGCGCCACGGCGCGCGCGGCGGCGGTCCCCAGGCAGGAGAGACCGATGCAGCATGACCCCCGCCGTTCCGATGACGCGTCCGCCGCCGCCGACAGCGCGCGCGATACCCCGTTGAGCGAGGACGAGGCCGCGCTCGCGCGTCGGCTCGGCATCAACGGCCTGTCGCGCCGCGAGTTCATCGCCCTGCTTTCGGCCGCCGGCCTGAGCAGCGCAGGCGGCCAGATCCTCTTCAGCGAGGCCGCCTTCGCGGCGCCCGTTGCCAAGGCCGCGCCGCCGCAGAACGCGTTGCCGGTGGTGCTGGAGGTCAACGGCCAGCGCCACGCGCTGCAGTTGGATCCACGGACCACGCTGCTGGACGCGTTGCGCGAACACCTGGCGCTGACCGGCACCAAGAAGGGCTGCGACCACGGCCAGTGCGGCGCCTGCACGGTGATCGTCGATGGCGAACGCCGCCTGTCCTGCCTGACCCTGGCCGCACAAGCCGAAGACACGCAGATCACCACCATCGAAGGCCTGGCCGACGGCGAACGGCTGCATCCGATGCAGGCCGCCTTCGTGCAGCACGACGGGTTCCAGTGCGGTTACTGCACGCCCGGGCAGATCTGCTCGGCGGTGGCACTGTTGAACGAGATCAAGCGCGGCGACGCCAGCCACGTCAGCACCGACGTCAGCCGGCCGGTCACCGAGCTGAGCGACGCCGAGGTGCGCGAGCGCATGAGCGGCAACATCTGCCGCTGCGGCGCCTACCCGAAGATCGTCGCCGCCATCCAGGACGTGCACAGCGGCGGCGCGCCGCGGCCGCTGAGCTGGCGCTATGTCGACCAGTCCGAGCTGACCGCCCTGAAGATGGCGAAGGAGGTGGCCGATGACGCCGTTTAAGTACCAGCGTGCGACCTCGCCGGAAGACGCGGTGCACCGTGTGGCGGCCAACCCGAACGCCCGCTTCCTCGGCGGCGGCACCAATCTGCTCGACCTGATGAAGGAAGGGGTGGCCGGCGCCGACGAGATCGTCGACCTGACCCGGCTCAAGGGCCTGGCCGAGATCGCCGAAACCGCCGACGGCGGCCTGCGCCTGGGCGCACTCGCCAACAACACGCAGACCGCCAACCACCCACTGGTGCGCCAACGCTATCCGTTGCTGAGCCAGGCGATCCTGGCCGGGGCCACGATGCAGTTGCGCAACATGGCCAGCAATGGCGGCAACCTGCTGCAGCGCACCCGCTGCGGCTACTTCTACGACAACGCCCTTCCCTGCAACAAGCGCGAACCCGGCAGCGGCTGCGGCGCGCGCGAGGGGCTCAACCGCACCCACGCCATCTTCGGCCACAGCGCGCAGTGCGTGGCGGTGCACCCGTCGGACATGTGCGTGGCGCTTGCCGCGCTGGACGCCACGGTGCACGTACGCACGCCGGCCGGCGCACACCGCGACATCCCGTTCGCCGAGTTCCACCTGCTGCCCGACGCACGCGCCGACCTGGACAACCAGTTGGCGCATGGCGAACTGATCGAGTCGATCACGCTGCCGGCGCAGCGCTTCGCCGCGCATAGCCACTACCTGAAGGTGCGCGACCGGGCCAGCTATGCGTTCGCGCTGGTGTCGGTGGCCGCGGCGCTGGCGCTGGAACCGGACGGACGCATTCACGAAGCACGCATCGCCATGGGCGGGGTGGCGCACAAACCCTGGCGCGCGCACGCCGCCGAACGGGCGCTGGTCGGGCAGCGTGTCGGTGAAGCCGCCTTCGCCGCCGCTGCGCAGGCCGAGATGGCGGCGGCACGGCCGCTGGCGCACAACGCCTACAAGATCCCGATGGGCACGCACGCGATGATCCGCGCCCTGCACCACGCCAGCGGCAGCGACGCCGCGTGAGCGGCCAACCGGAGAACCGGCAATGAACTACATCGGCAAGGAAATGCGCCGCGTCGACGGCTACGCCAAGGTCACCGGCAAGGCACGCTATGCGGCGGAGTTCCAGATCCCGCATCTGGTCCATGGCTACATCCTCACCAGCACCATCGCCAAGGGCCGCATCGTGCACATCGACACCCGCGCCGCCGAAGCCGCGCCGGGCGTGATCAAGGTGCTGACCCACCTCAACGCGATCAAGCCGGTGTCCGACGCGGTCAAGAAGAAGGGCGAAGACCTGTCGTTCCGCGCCCTGGTCGACGACCGCATCCATTTCAACGCGCAGCCGATCGCGGTGGTGGTGGCCAGTACCTTCGAGCAGGCGCGGCATGCCTCGCGGCTGATCCGGGTGGACTACGCCGCCGAGCCCGCGCACACCGACTTCGACGCGCTGCTCGACCAGGCGCACGATCCGACCCCGGAAGACTCGCCGAAGCCGCGCGGCAACCCGGCCGCGGCGTTCGCCGCCGCGCCGGTGAAGCTGGAGGCTGCGTACACGATGCCGGTCGAGCATCACAACCCGATGGAGCCGCACGGCGGCATCGGCTACTGGATCGGCGACACCCTGACCGTGGTCAACAAGAGCCAGAACGTCTACCAGGACCGCGAACAGTTGGCCGGCTACTTCGGTATTCCGGTGGACAAGGTCAATGTGGTGTCGCTGTTCGTCGGCGGCGCGTTCGGCTCGTGCCTGCGCCCGAACTACTACACCTTCCTGCTCGGCGCGGTGTCCAAGGCGGTCGGCCTGCCGGTGAAAATCGTCTACACCCGGCGGCAGATGTTCAGCGGCCATGGCTACCGCCCCTACTACCGCGTGGAACTCGGCCTGGGCGCCGACGCCGCCGGCACGCTGCAGGCGATCCGCTACCGGCACGTGCTCAACACCTCGCGCATCGAGGCGTTCAACGAGGCCTTTTTCCGCAACGCGCGCTCGCTGTACGCCTGCCCCAACGTGGAGGATCGCTTCGAGGTGGTGGAGACCGACCTGCCGACGCCGCAGGCGATGCGCGCACCCGGCACCATCAGCCAGATGTTCGGCATCGAGTGCGCGATGGACGAACTGGCCCATGCGCTGAAAATGGACCCGCTGCAACTGCGCCTGGCCAACTACGCCGAGACCGATCCGGATACCGGCAAGCCGTTCTCGAGCAAGGCGCTGCGCGAGTGCTACGCGCTCGCGGCCGAGACCTTCGGCTGGAGCAAGCGCACGCCCGAGCCGCGCTCCATGCGCGACGGCCGCCTGCTGGTCGGCTGGGGCATGGCCACTGGCACCTGGGCGGCGATGCAGATGCCGGCGCTGGCGCGGGTGGTGCTGAAGGCCGATGGCAGCGCCCGCGTCGGCAGTGCCACGTCCGACATCGGCCCCGGTACGTACACGGTGATGACCCTGATCGCTGCCGAGTACCTGGGCATCGACGCCAAGCGCGTGCAGTTCGAACTCGGCGACACGCGCCTGCCCAAGGCGCCGGCGCAGGGCGGCTCGTGGACCACCGCCAGCGTCGGCAGCGCGATCCACGGCGCGGCGCGCGAGATCCGCGGCAAGCTGCTGGAACTGGCCAGGCAGGACGGGCAGGCCGCATTCAGCGGGCTGGACGTGGATGCGGTGGAACTGGTCGACGGCCAGTTGCGCCCGACCGGCAAGCCCGAAGCCGGCCTGGAGGTTGCCAAGCTGATGCGCCAGCACGGCCTGCAGGAACTGGAGGTGGTGCACGAATCCAAACCCTCGGCCGAGCGCAAGCAGTACGCCACCGCTGCGCACGGCGCGCAGTTCATCGAGGTCAAGGTCGATCCGGATACCGGCATGGTGCAGGTGACGCGGGTCATCGAAGCCACCGCCTGCGGCAAGATCATGAATCCGCTGACCTCGCACAGCCAGGAAATCGGCGGCGTGGTCATGGGCATCGGCATGGCGCTCAGCGAGGGCACCGAGATCGACCATCGCTACGGGCGCATGCTCAACGCCTCGCTGGCCGACTATCACGTGCCGGTCAACGCCGACGTGCACGAGATCCAGACCATGTTCGTCGAGGAGGACGACACCATCGTCAACCCGCTCGGGGTCAAGGGCATGGGCGAACTGGGCATGGTCGGCATCCCCGCGGCCATCGCCAACGCCGTGTTCCACGCCACCGGCAAGCGCATCCGCGACCTGCCGATCACGCCGGACAAGTTGATCGGCTGAGCATGTTGATGGGTTGAGCGCGATCGTCCCCTGTGGCGGCGGGCTCCAAAAATGTATATGCAGCGCGCCCTCGCCCTCCCTCGTAGGAGCGGCTTCAGCCGCGAAAGGCGTTCCCGGTAACGCCTGTCGCGGCTGAAGCCGCTCCTACAACAGGGCTTCCGTCGTCATTGGGGAGGCCCTTTCAATAACGTCGACCGTCGACTGACGGAAACTTCCGCTCGCTTCAATCGGACATCGCGTAGCAATCCCCGCAGGATCACCGTAACGCCCAGCCCCACGGCAACCGCTACGGATCCAGCCACCCCCGCGCCACCGCCGCCTGCACATCCTCCGGCGTGTCCAGGTCCAGTGCCAATGCCGGCGCGACGATGCAGCCGAGGCTCTCCGGCGCCAGCGTCGCGAACAGCGTGCGCAAGCCCTGGTCGCCGCCCAATGGCAGTGACTGCCAGCGGTGCTGCGCCACCACTGCCGGCATGCCGCGCACGCCGGCGTAGGCGCTCACCGCGCAACCGGACACCGCCCGCGCGGCCGCCGCCAGCAGGTCCTGCAGATGCGCCGCGGCCAGCGCCGGCTGGTCGCAGCCGAGCACCAGGCTATGGGTGATCGATGCATCGTCGCGTACCGCCGCACGCAGGCAGTCGAGGCTGCCGCCCATGCCGGTGGACCAGTCCGGATTGCGCACGCATTCCACCGGCAATCCCTCCAGCAACGGGCGCAGCGCCTCGGCCTGCGCGCCCAGCACCACCACGCAGCGTGCCGGTGCCGTGGACAGCGCCAGGCGCACCACCCTGCGCAGCAGCGGCTCGCCGTCGCTGGTCAGGGTCTGCTTGGGGCGGCCGAGGCGGCAGCTGGCGCCGGCGGCCAGGATCAACGCCGCGTGCACCTGCGCCATCACCTGCCGCCCTCGGCCAATCGCGGGACTGCCGCCAACGCATCGCGATGCGCTCGCCGCGGCCTGTCGCCCGCCTGCGCGACCGCGCTCAGCCGCGGCGGCACCGCACGGCTGGCCTGCAGTTGTGCGGCGATGCTCAGCGCGATCGCCTCCGCGCCGTTGCCTCCCAGGCGCAGCCCGATCGGCGAATGCAGGCGCGGCGACAACTGCGCGCGTTGCGTCGGACTCAGCAAACGGAACAGGTCTTCGCGCCGCCGCACCGGCCCCAGCAGGCCGAGAAACGGGATCGCACTGCCGGCGAGCGCATCCAGCGCTTCGCGATCCAGTTCGAAATTGTGGTGCATCACCAGCGCCGCATCGCTGTCGGCGCAGCCGGCCAGGGCGCGTGTCGGCGTGCATTCGAGGGCGCGGTCGGCCAGCGCCGCCAACGCAGCCCAGCGCGGCCGCTTCTCGACCAGGGTTGTCATCCAGCCCAACTGGCGCAGCAGGGGCAGCAGCACGGGGGTTTCCGGGCCGGCACCGAAGACGCTGACCCGCGGCGGTGGCGGCACATGCACTTCGCCGACGCGCGGCGCCGACGCCGCAGAAACGGTGCGCCACGGCAAGCGCCACCGCAACGTCTGCCCGGCCACGCTGGCGACAAAATCGCCATCGGCCTTCAGCGCCAGGGTCAAGCCACCGCGCCCCTGCAGCCAGGCCTGGGCCAGCCCGTCGAAGCCAGGCAACGCGAGCAGCGGCAGCAAGGCCAGGTGCAAACGCCCCCGGCAGCCGGCTGCCGAGCCGGACAACAGGTCTTCGTCCTCGCGCGTATCGATCTCCATCCACAGCGGCGTGCCGGCGTCGGCGGCCTCCGCAGCGCACCGCGCAATCTCCGGCTCCAGGCAGCCGCCACTGAGCCAACCCTGCTGCAGACCGTCGGCGCCGAACAAGGCCATCGCCCCGGCATGCGCGTAGGTGGAGCCCTCGCGGGCCATCGCCACGGCGAGGACCGCGGGCGTGCCGCGGCGGCAGGCGTCGAGGGCGTCATGGAGGCAGTGTCGGGCAGCGGACATGCGGCGGCAGGGGGCGACGTGAGAAACCTGAGCCTAAGCGGCAGCCTGTAGTCGCGAGGTGACCCTGGCCGCCGTGTGTGTGCGTCGGGTTCGCGACCACGGCAGCGCAAGAAGGCGGCAACCAGCCCACGCCTGCGATCGGCGATGCGTGGCATCCCGCCGAAGTCCGGCGTTGCCCCAGATGCCGTGGCGCGACGTTGCGCCGCCCGCAGGTCACACACCCGCCGCGGCAACGCCCCGCTACAGCAAATGGAAGCGTTCGAAGCGCTGCAACGCCGCGTCGATCGCCGCCTGCAGCGCCGGGCGGCGCGGTTCCAGCCAGGTCCATTGCTGGACCAGCAGGCGGCCGGCGCGACGGTCCATCTTCAGGTCCAGCGCGGCGACGATGCGGTCGCCGACCAGCACCGGCAGCGCAAAGTAGCCCAATACCCGCTGCGGCGCCGGCACATAGGCCTCGAAGCGATGCGTGTAGCCGAAGAACTGCTGCAGCCGCTTGCGCTGGATCACCAGCGGATCGAACGGCGACAGCAACTGCGCCCGCGTCGGATCGGGCAGTGGCGGCGCGCTGTCCAGCAGCTCCGGCTCGGCCCACAGGGCGATGCCCTCCTGGCCCTGCAGATGCACCGGACGCAGGCGCTTGCGCGCCACTTCCGCGGCGATCAATGCGCGCACCGCCGGCTTGGCGGCCGTCTCGCCATAACAGACCGAGTCCACGCCGACGACGGCTTGCGCGCGCAGCGCACGCTGCAGCAGGTAACGCGCGTACTGCGCCTCGCTGACCGGACGCGGCCGCTGCCGCCAGCCGAAATGCCGCGCGGCCAGCTCATAGGTCTTGAGCATGCCGCTGCGCTGGCTGACCACCAGATCGCCGCTGAAGAAGCCGTACTGCAATGCGGCCCGCGACGGCTTGCGGCTGCCCCATGGATGGGTCTTCTCGACCAGCACCTCGTCGTCGATGTCGCGGATCGACAACGGCCCCTCGCTGCGGATGCGCCGCAGCAAGCGCGCGTAATCCTGCGCATCCACCGTGCCCCTTGCATCGGCCTGTGCACGACGGCGCGCCATCTGCGCCACGTACATGCGGTAGTCGGCGACCGGCACGTAGGCCAAGGCATGCGTCCAGTACTCGAACAGCGACTTGTCCTGCGATTGCGCCTGCTCCAGGTCCTGTTCGCGGTAGTCGGGAATACGCGTATGCAGCACGTGGTGGTGGCTGCGCGCGATCACGTGGATGGTGTCGATCTGTACATAGCCCAGGTGCGCGGTGGCCTGCCGCACCGCCTCGGCGCCATGGCCGAACGGCGCCGGCGTGGTCAGGCGCTGCGCGTGCAGCCATAGTGCGCGCGCCCGGGCGGGCGGGAGTGGAACAGAAGCGATGGGAGTGCGCATCGAACGACCTTCCTGGCAACGCGGCAGCGCCCATCAGGATAGCAACCGGATTGCGCAACGCGGACCGCGATGCATCCATTGCGCCGCGTTTCGTCGACGCCCGCCGCGCTTCGTCCGCCGCGGCCGCCACTGGTCCGATCGCGCAGGCGCGGCGACGCCGCGCTGTCGACACTGCGCGCCATCGCCACCGCTGCTCACGCCGCCATGCCCTCGATCGCCGCCATGCCTCGTCATCCCGCTCCCGCCGCGCCCCACTTGGCGCAGTCGCACGCCGGGCAAGGCTGGGCAACACGCCTGCTGCGCGGTGCGGCGGCGCTGTGGATGAGCATCGCCATCGGCGGTCAGCTCGCCTTCGCCGCCTACGTCGCCGGCTTCTACGGACGCACCGCGCTGGCAGGCACTCCCGAGCGCTGGAACCAGGTGATGGCACGTGGCCATGTCGCCGGCGACAGCATCTTCAATGCGGTGCTGGCGCTGCACCTGGGCCTGGCCGTGGCGATCGTGCTCGGCGGCGCACTGCAGCTGCTGCCGGCGTTGCGGCGCAAGCGTCCCGCCCTGCATCGCTGGAACGGACGCCTCTACCTCGTGTGCGCCGTCGTCCTCAGCCTGGGCGGGCTGGCGATGATCTGGATCCGCGGCGGCGTCGCTGGCGACCTGGGACAGCATCTGGGCACCAGCACCAATGCGGTATTGATCCTGCTGTGCGTGGCCATGGCCTGGCGCCACGCCCGCCGCGGCCGATGGCCCGCGCATCGGCGCTGGGCGCTGCGCCTGTTCCTGGCGGTCAGCGGCGTGTGGTTCTTCCGGATCGGGTTGATGGGCTGGCTGGCGCTCAACCAGGCGCCGGTCGGCTTCGATCCGGACCGTTTCGTCGGCCCGACGCTGACCGCATTGGCGTTCGCGCAGGCATTGTTGCCGCTGGCCGTGCTGGAACTGTATCTGCGCGCACTCGATAGCCGCCGCAGCGGCCCGCAGTGGCTGGCGGCGGTGGTGCTCGCCACGATGAGCGCGGCCACCCTGGTCGGCACCCTCGCTGCGGTCATGGGCATGTGGTGGCCAGTACTGCGGCAAGCCTGAGCGGCTGCCGCGCCGAACGTCCGCGCTCCGGTATGCTCGCGGCCATGTCGCCTCCGTCCCCGCTCTCCGCACCGCCGCGCACACCCGCGCTGCTGACCTGGGCGCGCATCGTGCCGGTGTTCGGGGTGTCCGGGATGCTCGGTCTGCTGATGAGTCTGAGCTGGGACGCTCCCCTGCCGGTGCTGGTCCGCAGCCTCGTGCTGGGCGCCGCCGCGCTGGGCGCCTACACGCTGTTGGAGCGCTGGCCGCGACACCTGCCGCGCTGGCTGGCACGCTGGGTGCTGCAGGTGTTCGGCGTCGCGTTGGCGATCCCGACGACGACCCTGCTGATCTACCTGGGTTCCACCCAGTCCGGTGCGCCGCCGTTCTGGCAGGACCCGGATCGGCTGGCCGGCTTCGCCACGCTGACCATCGTCGGCGTGCTGATCGCGCCATGGGTGGCCCTGGCCGCCCTGGTCCGGCAGAAGGACGCACTGGCCCGGCACCAGGCGCTGGCGTTCGCGCTGGAGCGCAGCGAACTGGAGCGCGAGGCGCTGGACGCGCGCCTGCAGCTGTTGCAACGCCAGGTCGCCCCGCATTTTCTGTTCAATACCCTGGCCAACGTACAGGCGCTGATCGATGTCGGTTCGCCGCGGGCCGCGGAGCTGATGCGCAGCCTGATCGCCTACCTGCACGCCGCGGTGCCGCGCCTGCACGAGGCGACCAGCACGCTGGGCGACGAACTGGCGCTGGCCCGCGCCTACCTGGAACTGATGCACATGCGCATGCCCGACCGGCTGCACTACGCCATCGATGCCGAGGACGCCGTGCAGGGAGTGCGCTGCCCGACCCTCGCCGTGCTGACCCTGGTCGAGAACGCGGTCAAGCACGGCATCGACCCGACCGAAGACGGCGGCAGCATCGCCATCCGCGCCTGGCGCAGCGGCGAGCGTTGTCATTTGCGAGTGGAGGACAGCGGCGCCGGCGAGGATCATGACCGCGGCGGGCTGGGCACCGGGCTGCGCACCTTGCGCGACCGCCTCGCGCTCGGCTTCGGCGACACCGCGCAACTGCAGTTGCGTCCACGCCTGCCGCACGGCACCTGCGCCGATCTCAGCCTGCCGATGACGGCACCGCCCCGATGATCGCGCCCACCGCGCTAATCGCCGACGACGAACCGCTGCTGCGCGAGGCCTTGCGGCGGCAGCTGGCACGTCTGTGGCCCGAATTGCGGATCGTCGCCGAGGCGCGCAACGGCCGCGAGGCGGTGCGCCTGTTCGAGGAACACGCGCCGCAGATCTGCCTGCTCGACATCCAGATGCCGGGCCTGTCCGGGGTGCAGGCCGCGCAGCAGATCGGCCGCAGCGCGCATCTGGTGTTCGTCACCGCCTACACCGACTACGCGGTGCAGGCCTTTGCCGAAGGCGCGCTCGACTACCTGGTCAAGCCGGTACAGGACGCGCGCCTGGCCGATACCGTCGCACGGCTGCAACAGCGCCTGCAGGCCGCGCAACCGGCGGCCGACCTCACCGAGCAACTGCTGCGCCTGGCGGAGCGGCTGCGCCCACCCGAGCGCGCCGCCCCGCTGCGCTGGCTGCAGGCGCAGAGCGGCAGCAGCGTGCGTCTGATCGCCGTGGAGGCCATCGACTACCTGCGCTCGGACAGCAAGTACACCAGCGTGGCCTGGCGCGACCCGGATGGACAGGCATGCACCTCGATCGTGGCCACGCCGCTCAAGGACCTGGCCGCGCAACTGGATCCGGATGACTTCCAGCAGGTGCACCGCGCGGTGGTGGTCAACCGCCGCGCGATCCTGCATGTGGTGCGTGGCGACAACGACACCGCACAGATCCACTTGCGCGGCCGCGCCGAAACGCTGCCGGTCAGCCGCACCTATCTGCCGTTGTTTCGGGCGATGTAGCGACATCCTCCGCGCCGACCCGGCGCCACACCACGCGTCCAGGTGATGGCGTGCATGCCTGCATTCCGCTTCGCGCGGCCGCGGCGGCCCATCGGTTGCACGGACCACGCGGCCGTCGATGTACTGGAGCAATTCGCAAACGCTTTGCCCACGCCGGCAGCGCGTTTCGGCTGAAATCCCACGTCATCGCGCCGCGATCGGCACAGTACCGGAACACATGCGAACTGCGTCATTTTCGGAGCGTGCGTTGCGCTTGCGACGGAAATCCAGATGCGGGTAGTTTGCGCCGCGCCTGGCGATCGACCGCAACCCGATCCGATCGCGAACGCCAGCATGCAACGCCTCGATCGGTATTACGCAGGCGATGCCTGGCCTGCAGGCGGCAAGCGCCATGGACCGTCCCCCACCTCCCCTGGATCCGCCACATGACACCATTTCGCACACGACCGGCCACTGTCCTGCTGTCGGCACTCGCGCTCGGCCTGGCCGCAGGCAACGCCGCGGCCGCCGCGAGCGCAGCCGACGATCCGCTGTTCCGCTATCAGTGGTACCTGCACAATCAGGGCCAGGACGTCATCGGCGACACCCGGCCCACGCCGGGCATCGACCTGGATGTGGACATCCTGCATGAACTGAACATCCGCGGCGCAGGCACCAGGATCGGCGTGATCGACGGCGGGTTGGACATCCGCCACGAAGACCTGGCCGCCAACATCATTCCCAACGGCTCGCACAATTTCCTGGACGGTTCGCACGATCCCAAACCGAGCGATGCGGACGACGCGCATGGCACGGCCGTGGCCGGCATCGCCGCCGCGGTGGGCTGGAACGGCAAAGGCGGACGCGGCGTCGCCCCGCAAGCGTCGCTGGCCGGCTTCAACTTCCTGCAGTCGGACCAGAGCGACGACAAGCTGCGCAATGCATGGGGAAATGGCCCCGAAGCCAGAAACCTGGACATCTTCAACAACAGCTGGGGCATCGTTTCCAATTTCTATCCCAACGTCTCGGTCGAAGATCAGTACGCCTGGGAGAAACTCATGCGTGCCGGACGCAACGGCAAGGGCGCCATCTACGTCAAGGCGGCCGGCAACGACTTCGACAGCTTCATCTACGAAGACGCGCAAGGCGCTCTGGCCGATCATTGCCCGGATCTGCCCAAGCGCTACAACGTCGCCTGCAGCCTGGCCAACGTCGATCCGAGGAACGATCTGATCACCACCATCGTGGTCGGTGCCGTCAATGCGAGAGGCGTGCGCAGCTCGTACTCCTCGCCCGGCTCGGCGGTCTGGGTCAGCGGCTTTGGCGGCGAATACGGGCAGCAGAAGCGCTACCAGCAGTCCCGGTCGGCGCCGACCGCCAGCGACCCCCACTACGATCCGGCGATGGTGACCACCGATCTCAGCGGCTGCGCCGCCGGCTACAACCGCGACGGGGTACCGGTGGAGAACGCACTCGACGGCAGCAAGTCCCCGATCGACACGTCGTGCAACTACACCGCGGGCATGAACGGCACGTCCTCGGCCACACCAACCGTGGCGGGTGTGACGGCGCTGATGCTCGGTGTGAATCCGCACCTGACCTGGCGCGACGTGAAGTACATCCTGGCCACGACCGCGCGGCAGATCGACAGTGGGCAGCCAAAGGCGCTCTACAACGGCAGCGTGATCGATCCCGGGTGGATCACCAATGCCGCAGGCCATCGCTTCAGCAATTGGTACGGCTTCGGCCTGGTGGATGCGGCCGCGGCCGTGGAAGCGTCCACGCACTTCACGGCGCTGCCGCCGCTGCAGGACACCGACTACCAGGTCTACAGCGGTGCGGCCAGCACCATCGGCGGTGTCGCATCGCCAGCCAGGCTGACCGTCAACATCAAACAACAGATGAAAGTCGAGGCCGTGCAACTGTATTTCGACGGCACCCACAAGGATCCCAGCCGTCTGCGCGTGGTCCTGATCTCCCCGCATGGCACCCGCAGCTACGTCATGACCCCGTTCTCGGCCTTGAACAAGGACGTCTACACCCAGGGCATGTCGATCCCACTGACCGCCAGCAATGCCTTCCTGGACGAAGCGGCGGCCGGACCCTGGACGCTGGAGGTCGCCGACATGCTCGACGCGCATGGCAAGGAACAACTGCAGCACTTCGAACTCCGCGTGGTGGGCCACTGACATGAAGACCAATACGCTCTTTCTTTTCGCCGCGCTCGCACTGACCGCGGCCGCGCCCGCTTCGGCCCAATACGCCGATGCCCAGGCACTGCATCAGGCAGCAAGCGGCAAACGCTTCCAGGTCGGCCGCAGCACCTATCGTCTGCTGTCCGATGCCACGGTGCGCACCGCGCCGCAGATGGCAGGCAACGGCACGCAACGCGCACAGGTCGCCGCGGCCGATGGCGGCGGCACCGTCGCCGCCCGGATCGGACCGTATGCCATCGTGGTCGGTGGCAACGCCCGCGCCGGCACCGCAGCGGCGGCCTCGTCCCTTGCGGCGGACGGCGCCGCGCTGCGCGCCGCGGTCGACGAGCGCAGCGGCCAACCGGTGGTGGTCACCGGCAAGCTCAAGCTGTTCGGCACCACGCAGGATGCGGCCCGGGCATTGGCCCGCCGCAGTGGCGGCCACCTGGTGTATGCCTCGGACGTCGATGGCAGTGCCATGATCGACTACGGCTCGGCCGACGCGGCGATGGCGGCGTCCAGGCAACTGCAGGGAGCGCCTGGCACGCGCGAGGTCTCCATGGAGATCGTGCAGGGCTTCAATCGCGCACTGTGACGTTCATGCGCGTCGCCCAGCCACGCTGGGCGGTCGCGTGCAGCGGACGCCGCGCCCCTGCACAACCAGGCGTTCGTTGAACCAGTGGGCGGGACGCATGGCGCGCCTGGGCCAGCGCGGGCTTCGGCATGCGCCGTGCCCGCCCCGCGACCGCGCACCGCAGCAGCACGTCACGGCGGACAGGACGTGCCCGCGTTGCGGTGATAGCAGGCATTGCCGACCGCAACCCATCCCGCTCCGAGCTGGGTCGCGTCCTGCGCGCTCATGTTGCAGGTGTACTGGGTCAGCGTGCCCGCCGCACTGCAGAAGGCGCCGCCCGGCCAGGTCTTGACGCTGGGGTCGTACCAGATCGTGGTGCTGATGGTCTTGCCCTGGGTGATATGCCCCATGTACACCGAGGTCAGCGTCCAGTGGCTCGGATCGCGGTCCAGGTTGATGGGATTGCCCTGCTTATCGCGCACCGGCTTGGTGTGGCCCTTGCCGATGACCTGCAGCAGCCTGGGCAGGAAACCGACGTCGTTGGAGGTCGCCGTGCCGGCGAGATTCCACTGCCCGCCCATGTTGCGGATGTCGTCGTCCAGGCAGAACGCGAGGCTGGGCGTGTCTTCGTACCCCTGCGGGCACCACGGCGTGGACGGATCCTGCGCCGGGGTCGCGCCGGTACGGCCCAGGTCGATCTGATAGAACAGGGTCTGGCCCTGCGTATTGCCGAGGATGAAGCTGAAGGCATACCCGGTGTAGCTGGGTGCCGTCCCGCCGCAGCGGACATCGTCCTCGTAGGTCCTGCTCAACCCGACGCGGACACGAATGGCGCCGAGACTGGACAGCGGCGCGCTGGGCGTGAAGCCCGGCAGGGCGTTACTGCCCCAGAACCTCGGATCGGCGGTCACCAGGAACAAGTCCTTTTCGCCATCGTATGGATTCGGATTGCCAGGATCCGAGCCCGCGCACTTGTTGTCGGCTTGCGCCAGTTCATAGGCGTTGGCGTGACCGGCATACACCGGGTAGTACTTCACCCGCGCACGCACACTCTCGGCTTGCCAGCCCTGCCCCGACCCGCTGACGACCGGCTGCAAGGTGTCCGAACTGTTCGGATTGGCGCCCCATTGCGCCAGGGCATACGCGGTGGACTGCTGTGGGCCGGACGTCCCAAGGATCTTGCCGTTGTCGTCGTTGAAGATCAGCGACGCGGGCAGCGGTTGCATGAGTTCGGCCGGGGGATCGGCCATCGCCTGGGCGATCGGCAGCAGCGTCGATGACAACATCCAGCACAGCACGCGCACGTTCTTGTCCATGTGCATCCTCCATTGCGCCTGATCCTGCGGCAGGAAGCCGACACACCGCCGGCATCGCGCGGGACTGCGCCCGCGCCGCGCCATTATCGTCCTGCATCCGGCAACCGGCGGCGCCGAGCGTAGACAAGCGACGCCGCATTCCGCGCCGCGGTCGACCTTCCAGATCCATACGCGCAACGCCAGCGCCCGCCATGCCTTCCATGGCATCGACACCCTTGCGCCTGCCAGCAGCACTGCCGCCCTCAGCTGGACACGACCACCCGCCACTGCCGCGCTTCCACCTGCTCCCAGGCGATCTCCACCGGCAGGAACTTCTCGATCAGGCGCGCATTGCTGGACAAGTGCGCGCTGACCGTGTCGGTAGTGAAGGCGCCGCCGCCGGCCAGCGCCATCGGCAGCAGCAACTGGTCGGCGAGGTGCTCGCCGACGCAGGCGCCACTGTCCAGATAGCGGTGCACCTGCGCCGCCAGGCGTTCGCCGACCTGCTCGGCGGAGACGCCGCGCTCGCCGTGACCGGCGAAGACCTCCACGTGCGCCGCATGCCGCACCCGCACCAGCGCGGTGTTGCCCGGCCCCATCGCCGGACGCACGCTGTGCACGTGGCGCGGGTTGGCATCCACGCCGAGACGCTCGGCCAGCACCGCCAGTTCGCGCCGGCCGATCTTGCCGGACAGGCCCGAGACCAGCACCTGCGCGTCGAGCGCCTGCAACGCGCCACGCGCGTCGAAGGACACCTGCTGCAGCTGCGCACAGGGCACGATACCGGCACGCAGCGCGCCGCCGCCGGCCGGATAGAAGCCATGCCGGTCCAATGTCAGCGTGGCGCTCACCCCCAGGCGCTGCAGCGCCGGCAGGTACGTCTCGGCGAGGAAGTCGGTGCAGGGCGCCAGCGGGTTGTGGGTGCCGCCTTCCAGGGTCAGGCGCGACGGCGCGGCGGCACGCCACAGCGCCGGCAGCACCGTCTGCAGCACCAGCGTGGTCGAGCCGGCGCTGCCGGTGGCGAACCGATAGTCGCCGGGCACGACCGCTCCCGGCTCGAACCGCAGCGTGGTCGCGCCGATCTGCGCCCCGTGCGTGCGCGCCTGGCCGATCGTGGCCGCGGCGACGACCGCGGTCAGGTGCTGGCGCATCAGGCCCGGACGCGGACGTGCGCCGCGGATGTCGTTGAACGTGAAGCCGGTGCCGGTGCACAGGCTCAGCGTCAGCGCGGTGCGCAGCAACTGCCCGCCGCCGGCCGCACCATCGAGTTCGATCATGTCCATTGCCAAACAATCCATCGTTGGAAAACGCCCATGCGGACAAGCCCGCACGGACGATCGGCGCCGGCCGCCAACACTGCATGCCGGCCGGCACCTGTTGCTACCCCTTGACGCACACCACCTGCCGCAGCGTATGCACGATCTCCACCAGGTCGCGCTGGGCGGCCATCACCGCCTCGATCGGCTTGTAGGCCGCCGGCGACTCGTCCACCACGTCCTGGTCCTTGCGGCACTCCACGTGCGCGGTGGCCTTGGCGTGCTCGTCGACGCTGATGCGGCGACGCGCCTCGGTACGGCTCATCACCCGGCCGGCGCCATGGCTGCAGCTGTGGAAGCTGTCGGCGTTGCCCAGCCCGCGTACGATGAAGCTCTTGGCGCCCATGCTGCCGGGAATGATGCCCAGCTCGCCCTTGCGCGCGCTCACCGCGCCCTTGCGGGTCACGAACACGTCCTTGCCGAAGTGGTGCTCGCGGCTGACGTAGTTGTGGTGGCAGTTCACCGCTTCGGCCTGCGCCTCGAACGGCTTGGCGATGACCGTGCGGACCGCCTCGACCACGCTGCGCATCATGATCTCGCGGTTGATCCGCGCATAGCGCTGCGCCCAGTCCACCGCGAACACATAGTCGCCGTAGTACTGGCTGCCCTCCGGCAGGTAGGCCAGGTCCTGGTCCGGCAGGTTGATCATCCAGCGCCGCATTTCCTCCTTGGCCAGCTGGATGAAGTGGTTGCCGATCGCATTGCCCACGCCGCGCGAGCCGGAGTGCAGCATGAACCAGACCCGCTGCGTCTCGTCCAGGCACATCTCCACGAAGTGGTTGCCGGTGCCGAGGGTGCCGAGATGCTGCAGGTTGTTGGTCTTGCGCAAGCGCGGGTGGCGCTCGCAGATCAGCGCGAAATCGCTGGCCAGCTGCGCCCAGCCGTCCACCGCCGCGCCCGGCGGCGTCTGCCACGCGCCCTTGTCGCGCGCGCCAGGCGTGCGCCCATGCGGGACCGCGCGCTCGATCGCGCTGCGGATCGGCGCCAGATTGTCCGGCAGGTCGCTGGCGACCAGCGAGGTGCGCGCGGCGATCATCCCGCAGCCGATGTCCACGCCCACCGCGGCCGGCACGATCGCGCCGATGGTCGGCACCACCGAACCGACGGTCGCGCCCTTACCAAGGTGCACGTCGGGCATCACCGCGATCCAGCGATGGATGAAGGGCAGCTTGGCGATGTTCTGCAGCTGCTGGCGCGCCTCGTCCTCCAGCGGCACGCCGCGGGTCCACAGTTTGATCGGCGCCGCTCCCGGCTGCGCAATGACATCGTACTGCTCGGTATTCATGGTGTTGTTCCTTGTGCAACGGATCTTCGAAAAAAGCGCGGTGACGAGGGAGGGTGGAACCTTCCGCATGGCGGCACTGCCGCCGTGCGGCCGGGACTCGAACCCGACCCGTGAAGGGATACCAAATGGAGTTCCACCTGCATTCACCGCAAAACCAACGCATCGCCTCATGCGGCAAGTCCGTACGCGGAACGATCGCTCTACCCCTGAGCTACCGCCATGTGGCGGGCGGGATTCGAACCCGCGACCGATGGAGTTCCGCCTGCATCCGCCAGGCAACGCGCACAACAGGACCGACGACGACCACGACAAGGGGGATGGAACATTCCCGCTCTATCCAACTGAGCTACCACCCCATCGAAGGGTGGGCGGGACTCGAACCCGCGACCTGGAGCTTAAGAGGCTGTAGTTCCATCGGCATTCGTGGACGCCGGCGGCGAAACCTGGAGGCGACGACTGCCGCCTCCGTCAACTGAAATCTTGCATCTCCCACAGCCCGGCGGGCCCCATTGCCCGCCGGGTCCAGTGCTTCCATGCAACGCACACAACAGGACCGACGACATCCACGACAAGAGGGATGGAACATTCCTGCTCTACCGACTGAGCTACCTCCCCATCCTTGGGGTGGGCGGGAATCGAACCCGCGACATGGAGCTTCAAAGGCTGTAGTTCCATCGGCATTCGTGGACGCCGGCGGCGAAACAGGGAAGCGACGACTGCCGCCTCCGTCAACTCGACATCTTGTGTCTCCCACAGCCCGGCGGGCCCCATTGCCCGCCGGGTAGTACCTTCCCTTCAACCGACCTCACACCACGATCGAGGCGATCCGCTCGACCCAACGCTTGGCGCCGGCGCCTTCGGCCGCGAACGTGGCCAGCAGGTCGAACACCGCATCGCTGAAGCCGCCGACATGCAGGATGTCGTCGCGCTCGACCGTCTGGCTGGTGGCCACCGGCTGCAGGTCGATGCAGACCATGCGCGCCTGCGGACACCGCGCCTTCAACTCTGCCCAGGCCTGCATGGTCGCGGTCGCCCCGTTGCGGGTGTCGCGCCAACTCTCGTTGTCCGACACCAGCACCAGCAGGTCGACGGGCACACGCTGCGCATTCAACTGCAGCAGCGGCGCGCTGACGCTGGTCCCGCCACCGCACAAGGCGGCCAGTTGCTGCGCCTGGGCGATCACGTCCTGGCGCTGCCGCAACCGCAGCGACCGCACTTCGGTGTCGAACGGCAACACCGTGGCGCGCGGATTGACCCGCTGCACGCAGGCCGCGATCAGCGCGGCGACATCCACGCAGCGCACGCTGCTGCTGGCGCCGCGGCGGAAGCCGGTGACCGGTGCGGCCATCGACCCGGACACATCCACCGCAACCACTACCTCGCCGTCCAACCGCGGGACCTGCCGCGTCGCGATCTCCATCGCGTCGCGCAGCGCCTGCCCGATCTGCGGCGGCAACCTGCTGGCCGCGGTGCTGGCCACCAGCAACTGGTACGGAAACACCCGGGCGCGCTGGATCTGCGCCGGATCGCGCAAGCGTGCCGCGACCTGCGCCACCATCGCCTTGTCCTCGAACACCCCATGCCGCGCGAAGGTGTTGAGGTTCATGCGCAAGGTCTGCCACGACGCGTTCCGGGCCAGCGCCGCCCAATGCGCCGCGGTCAGCGGCAAGGCGGTGTAGTACTGGAACGGCAGCTCCGGCAACACCTCCGACGGGGCGCGCTTGAACGCCTCGTACGCCTGCAGCATCGCCGGCAGCGCTTCCTCGCGGTACGGCTTGCCGACGACCCACGCGTACAGCGCCTCGCGCTCGGCGTCGGCCGGCTTCGGGTGGACCATGCGGATCACGTCGGCCAACGACGGCTGCTGGCCGATCGCCGCCTGCACGATGGTCTGCGCCGAGGCCTGCTGCAGCCACTGCCGCACCAGGCGCTTGGGCCGCGACCCCAGCGACTTGCGCCCGAGTTGCCCGCTGCGCACGATCTGCACGAAGTTGCGCAGCAAGCGGCCGTTGTCGATCACCCGCGGGAAGGCCCGTGCGAACAGGTCCGGATCGCGGGTGGTCAGCGTGGCCAACAACAAGGCCGGTATGTCCTTCATGTGCGCGACCTGACGTGCGTAGATCGCGGTCTGCGCGACGAAGCCCGGATCGACCTGCGCGCACAGCCCGAGCACCTGCTGCAGTTGCAGCTCGGCGCCGGCATAGAAGGTGCCGTTCAAGCAGCCGGTGGCCGCGTACAGCGCCAGCGCCGCCTGCGGCGAACGCGCATAGGCGGCGCCGCCCGCGTCGTTGCGCACGGTCGCCGGCGGCAACAGCGCGCCACGCGAGGACGAGAACAGAGAGAGGTTGGCCATGTCAGGCTCCTTGCGGGAACGGCCCGCGTTGGTGATGACCAGGTATCGCAATGGCCGTGCCAACTTTTCCAAAAATCGATTAAGTCATTGATCTAAAATAATAAATATTTGATCAACAGCCAATCGATGCTTGTCCGATACCAGATATTTCTATACCTTAGGCGACGTTCTTATAAGGATGGATATGGACAGGCCACAGGTGGTGTTCGGCATGCTCGGCACTCAGCTGGATGCGGGCAGCGGTCCCGGGCGCTGGGAAAAGTGGCGCCCGACGGTGGCGCTGGGGATGCACGAGGATTTCCTGCTCAGCCGCCTGGAGCTGCTGACCGACCTGCGCCGCTACCAGAAGCTGGCGCAACTGGTGCGCGAGGACCTGGGCCAGGTCTCGCCGGACACGCAGGTGCGGCTGCACGACACCTACCTGGCCGATCCCTGGGACTTCGAGGGGGTCTACGCCACCCTGCACGACTTCTTCGCCGGCTATGCGTTCCGCCCGGACGAGGAGGACTACTACCTGCACATCACCACCGGCAGCCACGTCAGCCAGATCTGCGGCTTCCTGCTGACCGAGAGCCGGCACTTCCCCGGGCGCCTGCTGCAGACGTCGCCGCCGCGCAAACAGGGCAGCGGCGAGGCCGGCGCCTACTCCGTGATCGACCTGGACCTGTCGCGCTACGACCGCATCGCACAGCGCTTCCAGCAGCAGCAACTGCAGGACCGCGCGTTGCTGAAGAGCGGCATCGCCACGCGCAATGCGGCGTTCAACCGCATGATCGAACAGATCGAGACCGTGGCCACGCGTTCCAGGGCGCCGATGCTGCTGATGGGCCCGACCGGCGCCGGCAAGAGCCAGCTGGCCAAGCGCGTGTTCGAACTGAAGAAACTCAAGCATCAGTTGCCGGGGCGTTTCGTCGAGGTCAATTGCGCCACCCTGCGCGGCGACGGCGCGATGAGCGCACTGTTCGGGCACACCAAGGGCGCCTATACCGGCGCGGTCAGCGACCGCCCGGGGCTGCTGCGCTCGGCCCACCAGGGCCTGCTGTTCCTCGACGAGATCGGCGAGCTCGGCCTGGACGAGCAGGCCATGCTGCTGCGGGCACTGGAAGAGAAGCGGTTCCTGCCGGTCGGCAGCGACCGCGAGGTGGAGAGCGAGTTCCAGCTGATCGCCGGTACCAATCGCGACCTGCACCAGCACGTGGCGCAAGGCCGCTTCCGCGAGGACCTGCTGGCGCGCCTGAACCTGTGGACCTACCACCTGCCCGGCGTGGCCGAACGCCGCGAGGACATCGAGCCGAACCTGGACTTCGAACTGGAGCGCTGGTCGCGCGAGCAGCACCAGCGGGTGACCTTCAATCGCGAGGCGCGCAGCCGCTACCTCGCCTTCGCCACCGGCGCGGAGGCGCGCTGGCACGGCAACTTCCGCGACCTCAGCGCCTCGGTGATGCGCCTGGCGACGCTGGCCAATGCCGGGCGCATCCAGCTCGAGTTGGTGGAAGAGGAAATCGAGCGCCTGCGTCGGCAGTGGCGCGACGGCACCCCGCCCTCCCCGCTGGACGCGCTGCTCGGTGAGGCGGCGGCGGCGCTGGACCGCTTCGACCGCGTGCAACTGGAGGACGTGGTCCGGGTCTGCGCCACCGCCAAGTCGCTGTCGCAGGCCGGGCGCGAACTGTTCGCGGTCTCGCGCACGCAGCGCGCCAGCACCAACGACGCCGACCGCCTGCGCAAGTACCTGGCGCGGTTCGGCCTGGACTGGGAGCAGGTGCGCGAGGGTGGGCGCGCCGCATCGCAGGACTGACCGAGGCCGCATGTCTGGCCCAGACAATCTGGCACACCGCCCTGCGACGACGGCAGGACCGGAACGGCGCCGCTGACGCGCAACGCCGCAGGCCGAAACCACCCTGCCCGCGGCGCAGCAGCGACAACGCCGGAGGCAAGCGCGGGCGACGGCCAGCCGCGTATCAGACGCCGCACGTGACCGGCATCCAGCGCACGGCGGCGCCGGCCTTGCCCAGCCCGGGAATCCGACGCACCGCCCACGCACTTCCAGCATCTGCACCAACGCGCCGGAAACCCAAGCGCAGGCGGATGGCCGATCACGCAGCCTCTGCAGTGCAGCATTGCAATGCGCGTATGGTCGCCGCGATTTAATTCATTGGTATGCCGCCGCGATGGCCGCCTATCCTCGCCCCAGCGCCGGCACCGCCGATCACATGACGGGAACGCCTGCCGCCGAAGACACCGCAACCGCGCAGAGGGACTCACACCATGGCAGGACCGATGGGGCCGACGGCTCCGCTCTCGCCTTCCGCGCCACGCGCCGGGCAGGCACCCTCCTATCGTGCCGCACTGTCGCTGCTGGCTTCGCTGTTCTTCATGTGGGGCTTCATCACCGTCATCAACAACACCTTGCTGCCGCATCTGCGCAGCGTGTTCGCGCTGAGCTACACCCAGGCCACGCTGATCGAGTCGGTCTGGTTCATCGCCTACTTCTTCGCCTCGCTGCCGGCGGCGAAGCTGATCGAGCGGATCGGCTACCAACGCGCGCTGGTGACCGGACTGGGCATCATGGCGCTCGGCGCGCTGGGCATGATCGCCGCCGCGCGCCTGGTCTCCTATGGCATCACCCTCGGCTCGCTGTTCGTGATCGCCAGCGGCATCACCCTGCTGCAGGTCGCGGCCAATCCGTACGTCGCAGTGATCGGCAGCACGGACACCGCCTCGGCGCGACTCAACCTGGTGCAGGCGTTCAACTCGGTCGGCACCACCCTGGCGCCGCTGTTCGGCGGCTATCTGATCCTGGGCCGTTCGGCCTCCGGCACCGCCAAGGGCGATGCGCTACTGACCCAGGCCGAACGCCTGGCCGACGCGCAATCGGTGCAACTGCCCTATCTCATCGTCGCCGCCGTGCTGGTGGCACTGGCCGTGGTCGTCGCCCGCTTCACGCTGCCTGCGCTCGGCCAGGACACCCGGCGCGCCACGCACCAGCAACGCGCGCGCCATTCGCTGTGGCAGCATCGCAACCTGATGCTCGGCATCCCGGCCATCTTCATCTACCTGATCGCCGAGATCGGCGTCTCCAACCTCTTCATCAACTTCGTGTCGCAGCCGCAGATCGGCAACCTCAGCCACGAACAGGCCTCGCATTACCTGTTCCTGCTGTGGGGCGGGATGATGGTCGGGCGCTTCGCCGGCAGCGCGCTGATGCGCCGCGTCGCACCGGAGACCGTGCTGGCGCTGTTCTCGATCGGCGCCTTCGCGGTGATGCTGTCGACGGTATTGAGCAGCGGCCATGTCGCGATGTGGTCGCTGATCGCGGTCGGCCTGTTCCATTCGATCATGTTCCCGACCATCTTCACCCTCGGCATCAAGGGCCTGGGTCCGCTCACCGAGGAGGGGTCGGGCCTGCTGATCATGGCCATCGCCGGCGGCGCGCTGGTGGTGGTACAGGGGTGGCTCGCCGACCACGTCGGCCTGCAGCGCGCCTTCCTGCTCACCGCCGCCTGCGAACTGTATGTGCTGTTCTATGCCCTGTGGGGAGCGAAGACGCCGGCGCCGCGCGCACCATGATGCGGTGAGGACGACGCGGCCGGCTCCACGGATGCCCGAGAACGTGGGTTGATCGGCTTCGGCCAGACGGCCGGCATCGCTGCTCCACGTGTTCGCCGGACCCTCACCCCAACCCCTCTCCCGGTGGGAGAGGGGCGTTGAGGCCCTTCTCCCACCGGGAGAAGGTGCCCCCGAAGGGGGCGGATGAGGGTACGGGCGAAGCCTGACAACACCTCGATCGCAGCACAGAGCGATCAAGCGAGGCGCAAAACCTCAGGTCGCGCGCGCCGCGCGAGGGGCGTCGCTCGCACCTGCGCACTTCGCGCACAGGCCATGCACTTCCAGCGTCTGCGCCTGCGGCTGGAAGCCCAGCGCCTTGGCGCGCTGCTCCAGTTGCGCGACCACGTCGCGGTCCTCCAGTTCCACCGCGCTGTGGCAGCGGTCGCAGATCAGGAACGGCACCGAATGCTGCGCGCTGCTCGGGTGGTGGCAGGCGACGAAGGCGTTGACCGACTCGAGCTTGTGCACGAAGCCGTTGGCCATCAGGAAATCCAGCGCGCGGTACACCGTGGGCGGGGCGTCGGCGCCCACGCCCTTGCCCTCGCGCACCCATTCCAGCAGGTCGTAGGCCTTGACCGGGCGCCCGGCCTCGGCGATCAGCCGCAGCACGTTGGCGCGGATCGGCGTCAGGCGCAGACCGCGCTCGCGGCTCACCCGCTCCACCACCTTGACGAAGTCGGCAGCGTCGTGGACGTGGTGATGCGGCTCGGTGCAGGCGGTCTTCTTGCTGGACATGGCGGTCTCCCGGGAATCAGCTTCCCGCTGGGATCTTGATGAGCGCGGCGTCGATACGTTTCAAGGCCTCCTCGCGGCCGGCCAGGTAGACGGTCTGCGAGATGTCCGGGCTGACCTGGGTGCCGGTGATGGCCACGCGCAGCGGCTGCGCCACCTTGCCCATGCCGATCTCCAGGGCCGCAGCGGTGTCGTGCAGCGCGGCGGCGACGCCCTCCAGGCTCCACTGCGGCAGCGCCGCCAGCAGTTCCCGGGCCTTGCCCAGCGCCAGCTCGGCGCCCGGCTTGAAATGCTTGGCCACCGCCGCCTCATCGTAGCTGGTCAGCGGGCGATACCAGACCTCGGCCTTCTCGGCCATTTCCTTCAGGGTCTGCACACGCTCGCGCAGCGCCACCACCACCTCGGCCGCGGCCGGGCCGGCCGCCGGGTCGATGCCGAGCTTGCGCAACTGGAATTCCAGCTGCGGCGCGATCGTGGCCGGGTCGTCGCTCTTGAGGTAGTGCTGGTTGACCCAGCCGAGCTTGGCCATGTCCAGGCGCGCGGCCTTGGAATTGACATCCTTGACGTCGAACAGGTCGACCAGCTCCTGGCGCCCGAACAACTCCTGGTCGCCGTGCGACCAGCCCAGCCGCGCCAGGTAGTTGATCAGCGCGTGCGGCAGGTAGCCGGCGTCCTTGTACTGCATCACGTCGGCCGCGCCGGTGCGCTTGGACAGCTTGGCGCCCTGCTCGTCGAGGATCATCGGCATGTGCGCGAACTTCGGCACCGGCGCGCCCAGCGCCTGGTAGATGTTGATCTGCCGCGGGGTATTGTTGATGTGGTCGTCGCCGCGGATCACCTCGGTGATGCCCATGTCCCAGTCGTCCACCACCACCGCGAAGTTGTAGGTGGGGTAGCCGTCGGGACGGAAGATCACCATGTCGTCCAGTTCGCTGTTGGCGATCTCAATGCGGCCCTTGATCAGGTCGTCGAACGCCACCACGCCCTCGGTCGGGTTCTTGAAGCGGATCACCCGGTTCGGATCGTCGCGGTGCGGCAGGCTCAGTTCGCGCGCGGCGCCGTTGTAGCGCGGCTTTTCCTGCCGCGCCATCGCCGCCTCGCGCATCGCGTCCAGCTCCTCGCGGGTCTCGTAGGCGTAGTAGGCCTTGCCCTGCGCCAGCAACTGCTCGGCGACCTCGCGGTAGCGATCCAGGCGCCGGGTCTGGTAGATCGGGCCTTCGTCGTAGTCCAGGCCCAACCAGTCCATCGCCTCCAGGATCGCGTCGATCGCCGCCTGGGTGCTGCGCTCGCGGTCGGTATCCTCGATCCGCAGCACGAATTCGCCGCCGCGGTGGCGCGCCTCCAGCCAGCAGTACAGCGCAGTGCGCGCGCCGCCGATGTGCAGGTAACCGGTGGGACTGGGGGCGAAACGGGTGCGGCAGGCCATGGAACGCTCGAAACGACGGGAATCGGGCGATTTTACCTTGCTGGGGCGGCGCCTGCCTGGCGCCGGGAGTGGGGATTGGGGATTCGGGATTGGGGCAAGCGGCGTATCGCAGAGAAAAAAGTCTTGGCAAGCCCGTCGCTGCCGATGACAGGTGCCTGCCCTCTACGCGAAGCCGCTCAGTTCCGCGCGTACCACGGCTGGTGCAAGCTGGCCGCGCCAGTCGCGGTCGTTGGCCACCTGTGCGTTGGCGCGGCTGGCCTCGAGCGCGGCGACATCCAGCTCGGCGATCGCCCAGACCTGCTCGCCGCGGGTCTGCGCGAGGATGCCGTCGGCGGGGAAGCCGGCGTCCATCGGCGCGTACAGCGTCGCCTCGCCGGTGTTCACGTCCAGCGCCGGGCTCCATTCGGCGACGCCGGCGGTCACCGACTGGGCCACGAAGATGCGGTTCTCCAACGCCCGCGCCAGACAGCCCACGCGCACGCGGGTGGCACCGGCCTCGGTGTCGGTGCAACTGGGCACCACCAGCAGGCGTGCGCCGGCCTCGTACTGGGCGCGGACCGGCAGCGGGAACTCGCTGTCGTAGCAGACCGCCACGCCGGCGCGCACGCCCTCGGCCTCGAACACCTTCAGCGCCTCGCCGCCGTCGATCAGGCCGGTGGCCTTTTCGAAGCCGGTCAGCTGCAGCTTGTCCTGCCAGCCGTGGCCGCCGTCCGGAGTGAACCAGTAGGCGCGATTGCGGTAGCGCCCCTGGCCCAGGTCGAGCAGGAAGCTGCCGGCGACCACGTGCAGGCGATGCCGCCGCGCCAGGTCGGCGAACAAGGTCATGTACGGTGCATGCAACGCCTGGATCGCGGCCAGCGAGGCCGGCAGCCGCGCCGACACGTCGGCGCCGAAGGTGGCGGCCAGTTCCAGCGACAGGTATTCGGGCAGCACCGCCAGCTGCGCGCCGGCGTGCGCGGCCTCGCCGAGCAGCATGGCCTGCTTGTCGGCGAAGGCGGCGAAATCGGCGGGCGCGCCGATCGGATACTTGGCGACGGCGATTTTCATGCGGCAGGCTCCAGCGCGCGGGTCCAGAAACCCAGGGTATGCGGCGTTTCGCCGCGGCCGACCTCGTTCCAGGGCAGGTGCATGCGCAACGCCGGTTGCGGCTGGTAGCCGCGCTTGCGCCAGAACGCGTCGTTGCCGCGATAGTCCGGCGGCCGCCGCGGATCGTCGGGTGCCCGCTCCACCGAACAGAATGCGGTCAATTTGAAGCGACCGAGCGCGCGCGCATGCGCCTCGCGCTCGTCGAAGAAGGCGTGGCCGATGCTGCGACCGCGGTACTGCGGCAACAACACCGACTCGCCGAAATAGAACACCTCGGCCGGGTCGATCTCGCTGCCGGCGAAGGCCGCCGCGAACGCCTCGGCATCGTCCAGCAGCGGCAACCCGGTGGACGCGCCGACCACCTGCTCGCCGTCGCATGCCAGCACGAACACGCTGTCCGGCGAGGCGGCATAAGCGGCCAGGTAGTCGCGCTCGTAGCCCAGGTCGCCGTCGTAGAGGTACGGCCAGTCGCGGACCACCGCGATGCGCAGCTGCGCGACCGCGTCCAGGAACGGCACGATCCCGGCGCCGCGCAGGCGCTGAATGGAGAGCGGAGAGTGCATCCGTGCACTCTACCGCAAGCGTTTCCCTGGCGCTGCCTGCCTGGCGGTGCCCTCGCGTGCGCGTCCTTGCCGCTTCCCTGCGTGGGCGTCCTGCCCCTCCTGTGATGCACGCGCTTCCTCGCGCTGCCTGGCTCGCGATGCCCTTGCGCGCATCCTTGCCATGTCTTCCCTGCGTAGGCGTCCTGCCCGTCCTGTGATGCGAGCGTTTTCTACCGCTGCCTGCCTGCCGGGCGATGCGCTTGCGGATGCGTCCTTGCCGCCTCCCTGCGTGGGCGTCCTGCCCGTCCTGTGAAAGGTGGTGGCGTCCTGCCACCACCAGCGTTCCTGTCGTTGATGACCGATGACGATCCGGTCCCACCGTAGCGGCGATCGATGCGGACGCCCTGCCTCAGCGCCACCAGCGGCACAGCAGGGCGGCCTGTGCCGGCAGCACCAGCAAGCGTGCGCGGCCCTGCGCCTCCCAGGTGACGAAGCCCGGCGCGGGCGGGTGCCCGCCCTGCTCCACGTCCATCGCCCAGGCCGGATCGCGGCGTACCGCGCGCCAGGGGCAGTAGCGCCACGGCGCAGCGTCGCCGGGCAAGGCCGCGCGCGCCTGCAGCGCGCTGGCCAGGAACGCCGCCGCGTCGCCGGCCAGGGCGGCGCGGCTGCGCTCGCTCAGGCGCAACCACAGGGCGCCGCCCCGGTCGGCGGCGGTGACCAGCGCGGCCTGTGCGCTGCGCGCCAGGCTCGCCGGCAAATTGCCGTGATGCAGGCCATGGGTCTCCAGCGCTGCAGGCAGCAGCGCCTGCAGGCGACGATGCAGATGACGATGCGCGACCATGTCCGGTGCTCCTTCCGACGGCTCAGCGCAGCGACGCGCCGAGTTCGTACCAGTCGATCCGGCGGGTGATCCACATGATCGCGCCGAGGATGCCGAACAGCAGCAGCGAGCCCATCAGCAAGGCGTTGTCCTCCGAGGCCAGCAGGCCGTACAACGCCCCGTACAACACGGTGAGCATGGCGGCGAAGCCGGCCGCGCGCAGGCGGCTGCGCAACACCCCGGACAGGTAGAAGAACTGCAGCCCGATACAGGCCGCCGCCGAGACCAGATAGGCCTGCCAGAACGGGATGTGCTCGGACAGGCTGAGCAGCAGCAGGAAGAAGATCGCCAGCGCCAGGCCGACCAGCAGGTACTGCAGCGGATGGATCGGCAGGCGCTTGATCAGCTCGAACAGGCCGAAGGCGACGAAGGTCAGCACCACGAACAGCAGGCCGTACTTGCTGGCGCGCTCGGCCTGGGTGTACACGTCCACCGGGTCGACCAGGTCCACACGCAGCGCATCGAGATCCTGCCCACCGGACGCCAGCTGCGCCTGCGCACCGGTGGCCAGAGACGACAGCGCCCAGTTCGCCTGGAACCCCTGCGCGGTGATGCGGCGCTCGTTGGGCAGGAAGCGGCCGCCGAACAGCGGATGCGGCCATGGCGAATTCAGCGCGATCTGGTTGTCGTCGCCGACCGGCACGATCGACAGCGCCTGGGTGCCGTCGAGCACGAACTCCATCTGCACGTCGTGCAGGTCGGTGAGCCGCCCCTGCTGGGCGTCCGCCAACGCCGGCAGCACCGCGTGCACACCCTTGGTGATCGTGGCCAGCCCTTCCGAGCCCGGCTGCAGCGGTAGCGCGCGGCCGTCGGCGCGCAGGTTCGGCGTGCCGACCAGGCCGCGCACGTCCTGCAGGCCGATCGCCAGATACGGCGTGCCGTAGCGGCGGCGGTCGGCGGCGGCGTAGTCGAGATCGTCGAACTCGGCCTTGAGCCGCGCGTGCCAGCTGTAGACCTGCACCTTGAACAGGCCGATGCGGCGCTGCGACGGCTTCAGTTCGCCTTCGACCTGCAGCCGCCGCGGCGCCTGCAGCACGTAGCCGGTCTCGGTCTGGCGCTGGCTCACGCGTTTGCCGTCGGCATCGAGGACCATCACGTCGCGTTCCTGCGTCCACGGGATCACCCGCAGCGGGCCGAGCAGGCGCTGTTCGCCGGCCTTGCTCTGCGACACCCGCTCCACCGCCTGTTCGCGGTAGTGCTGGCGGTCCTGCACGGTGCCGCGAATCATCAGCAGCGGGATCAGCAACAACAGGATCAATCCGCCGATGGTGGCGAATCGCAGCAGCAGTTTCAGGGATTTCATGGCGGCCTCTCGATTGGGAGGGCGCCAGGATGCGACCACTGCGTGGGGAGGGTTTGAGGCGAATTTGAAGTGGGTGTGAAGTGGGAGGAGCCGGGATTGGGGATTGGGGAATCGGGATTGGTGGCCGGCATCCTGTCGACGCGGCATCCCCTACTGTAGGGGCGGCTTCAGCCGCGAAGGGCTCTACCGGGAGCGCACGGCGCGGCTGAAGCCGCTCCTACACGAGCGCTCTCCGGCTCAGGCCAGCGGCAACGCCAGGCAGGCCACCGCGCCGCCGCCGTCGCGGTTGCGCAGGCTGGCGTCGCCACCGTGCAGGCGCGCCACCTCGCGCACGAACGGCAGGCCGAGGCCGGAGCTGCGCTGGCCGGTGGCCGGGCGCGCCAGCGAATAGAAGCGCTCGAACACCCGCTCCAGCGCGTAGTCCGGCACGCCCGGACCTGCGTCCTCCACCGACAGCAGCACGCGCGCATCGGCGCCGCGTTCGACGCGCAGCACGAGGGCCGCGCCCTCCGGCGAGAACGCGATGGCGTTGTCGAGCAGGTTGTGCAGCGCCTGGCGCAGCAGGTAAGGATCGCCCGACACCACCAGGGCCGGATCCTGCGCCTGCACCTTCAGCCGCAGGCCGCGCGCCTGCAGCTGCGGCGCCAGCGCTTCGGCCAGGTCGGCGCACAGCGGCGCCAGCGCCACCGGCTCGCGCCGCTGCAGCCAGCCGTGCTGCTCCACCTCGGCCAGCGCCAGCAGCTTGTCGATGGTCTCGGTGAGGCGCTGCTGCTGCTCGGCGATGTTGCGCACGAAGCGCTGCCGCTCCGGCTCCGGCAGCGGCTCCTGCAGCAGTTCCGCTGCGCCGCGGATCGCCGCCAGCGGGCTCTTCATCTCGTGGGTCAGCGACTGTACGTACTGCTCGACGTACTGCTTGCCCTCCAGCTTGCGGCGCATCGTCTCCAGCGCCCGGCCGAGATCGCCGATCTCGTCGCGGCGCGGCGGCGGCGGCGGCACTGGTGCACCGGCGCTGACCGCCTGCGCGTAGCGGTTGAGCCGGCCGATCCCGCGCAGCAGGCCCCAGGTCATCAGGATCCCGATCAGCGCGGAGATGCCGATCAGCCAGGCGCCGCGCAGCAGGATGCTGCGCTGGCTGGCGACGATGAACGGCTCGATGCTGCGGTTGGGCTGGGACAGGGTCAACACGCCGATGAGCCGCCGCGGATCGGCCGGATCGTAGACCGGCGCGGCCACGTGCATCACGGTGTGGTTGGGGTCGCCGTCGGCCTCGGGACTGGAGCGGGCGCCGTACTCGCCGCGCAGGGTGCGGTACACGTCGTTCCAGCGCGAATTGTCGCGGCCGATGTCCTGCCCGCGCGAGTCGAACACCACGATGCCCGCCGCATCGGTGATGGTGACGCGATAGTCGACGCTGTGCTTGGGGAAGCGCCAGACCATCGCGCGCGGATCGCGCCGTTGCGCGGCGCCCAGGTCGCGGGCGAAACGGCCGCGGGCGATGCGCCCGTCCTTCAGGTCCTGCGCGGCCATCTGCGCCAACACGTTGGCTGCGTCCACCAGGGTCGATTCCATCGCCTGGCGCACGCCCGGCTTGACCTCGTTGACGAACACCCGCATCACGAAGAACGCGGCCACGCCGACGATCAGGAAGAAACCCAGGAACAGCTTCAGCCCCAGCCGCACCTCAGGCCTCCAGCGCGTAGCCGAGGCCACGGTGGGTGCGGATCGGGTCGTGGCTGGCGCCGGCCGCGCGCAGCTTGGCGCGCAGGGTCTTGATGTGGGTGTCGACGGTGCGGTCGGCACTGTCGGCGCTGCTGTCCCAGCCGCGGTCCATCAGTTGCGCGCGGCTGAGGATGGCGCCGGGCCGCTGCAGCAGCGCCGCCAGCAGCGCGTACTCGTAGCGGGTCAGGTCCAGCACTGCGCCGCGCCAGCGGATGCGGCGGCCGTCGCGGTCGATGGCGAAATCGCCGTGCTGCTGCCAACCGGCCTCGGCCTCGCCGACGACGACCGCCGGACGTCGCAGCCGCGCCCGCACCCGCGCGACCAGTTCGCGCGGCGAGAACGGCTTGGCCATGTAGTCGTCGGCGCCCAGTTCCAGGCCGAGCACGCGGTCGATCTCCTCGTTGCGCGCGGTCAGGAACAGCACCGGCACCTGGCTGAAGCCGCGCAGCGTGCGGCACACCTCGAACCCGCTCAGGTCCGGCAGGCCCACGTCCAGCACCACCACGTCGATGCCGCCCTCGCGCACCTGCGCCAGCGCCTCGCGCCCGAGCTGGCAGTGGCGTACCTGGTAGCCCTCGCTGCGCAACGCGTACAGCACGGTGTCGGCGATGGCGGATTCGTCCTCGACCACGAGGACACAGGCGGCGGCAGGCGTGGACATGGCGCGCAGCATAGCGGCCACGCGGGCGCCGCGGCAGTCCGTGCCGCCATTGCCGGCATCGGCCATGGTCGGTACGGCCTGCGCCGCGCGCAGGTGGGGACCGGGTCAGCCGCGGCTGCCGCGGTGCGCGCCGGACGCGGCCGACGGCGCCGCCAGCTCCACCCGATTGCGGCCGCCGTGCTTGGCCCGGTACAGCGCGGCATCGGCGCGCGCCAGCAATGCCTGGCTGCTTTCGCCAGCGCCGGCTTCGGCGACGCCGATGCTGACGGTCAGGCGCAGGCCTGGCACCACCGCGTCGAACGACTGCCGCTCCAGCACCTCACGCAGTTGGTCCGCCAGCTGACTCGCCTCGGCGCAGGCCGCGCCGGGCAACAGCGCCAGGAACTCCTCGCCACCGGTGCGGCCGAAGCTGTCGTTCCTGCGCAGGCGCTGGCGCAGGGTCGTGGCGACCAGCCGCAGCACTTGGTCGCCCGCCGCATGGCCGTGCTCGTCGTTGATGCGCTTGAAGTGGTCCACGTCCAGCGCCAGCACCGCCAACGGCATGCGCCCGCCACGCGGCAACGCCGCCAGCGCGGTGTCCAGTTCGCTCAGGACCTGGCGCCGCGAGGCGACGCCGGTGAGGCTGTCGATGCGCACTTCTCGGCGGGCGCCGCGCAGGCGCCCGAGGGTCAGGAACAGCACCCCGCCGAGCACCGCCAGCAACAGCAGCGCCGCGCCCAGCAGCGCGCGGCGCAGGGTCGCCTCGCGCTCCATCGCCTGCAGCCGATTGCGCTGGGTTTCGGCCTTCTGCGCCAGTTGCAGCGCCGCCAGGTCGCGCTCGCGGCTTTCCGATTCGGCGATCAGGAATTGCGATTGCTCGCGCTGCATGCGCGTGTCCAGTTCCTGCTGCACCCGCATCTGCGCCTCGCGCGCATCCAGTGCCTGGCGCCATGCGCCGAACGCGCGCAAGGCCGTGGCCTTCAGATCCAGCACGTCGCCGAGGCTGCGCAGGTCGCCGTTGGCGCGGTAGCCCTGTTCGGCCTGCTCGGCCAGCGCCAGGGCTGCGCGCGGGTCGCCGCTGCGCTCGGCGATCAGCGCATCCACGTAATCGCGTCGCGCGCGCATCAGCCGCGTGGCACCCATCGCGAGCAGTTGCGCCTCGGCCTGCTGCCGCTGCGCCCGCGCCTGTGGCAGCTGTCCCAGCAAGGCATTGACCCGCGCCGCACGCAGCAACAGCGACGCCTGTGAACCTTCCAGCGGATGCCGGCCATGCAGCTCCGCCGCGCGCAGGTAGGCGGCCAGCGCCGCCGTCAGGTCGCCGCGCTGCTCGTCAATGGCGCCTTCGCGCTCCACCGCCAGCGCCTGCATGTAGCCGCCATCGCCCTGCCTGGCGCGCTGCAGGACCTCGGCGACGACCTGCTGCGACAGGTCCGGCAGGCCCATGTCCAGGTAGGCGTCGGCGATGCCGATCAGGGTCAGCAGCGCCACCCAGCCAGCATCGCGCTGTGCGTCGAGCCGGCGCAGTTCCTGCAAGGTGCGCAGCGACTGCGCGTAGTGGCCGGCATCGCGCTCGGCGAAGGCGCGCAGGCGCAGGGCCGCCGCGCGCAGGCGCGGGAACCGCTGCGCGTCGGTCAGCGCCAGGATCGTGGTGGCGGGCCGCAGGTAGGCCGGGCGCTGGCCGTCGTTGTACAGCGCATAGGTCTCGCACAGCAGGTACTCCAGGCGCACCTGCACGTGGGCGCGCGCGATCGCGCCGCGCTCGCCGCGTCGCGCCTGCTCCACCGCCGCCGCCGGCCCCTGCGGGAAATGCTGGCAGTCGAAGGCGTCTAGGCGCGCGCGCCGCACCGGGTCGCTGGCAGGCAGCAGCGCCTGCAGGCGGGCATGCGCGACACGGTAGGCCTGCTCATCGGCGGCCATGTCCTTGCCGTGCGCGCCGACCTCCTCGATCAGCGCATCGAATGCCGCGGCCTGCGTTGCGCCAGGGGTGGCGGCCTCGGAACGAGAGGCACCGCATGCGGCGAACGGCAGCGCCAACGCCAGGACACCGAGCAACAGGGAAGAAGACATGACCATGCAAACCGTGGCACCCGCCGGCCGCCCACGCGGTATCGGCACTGCGCACCCGAACGCTCCGACGACGCCTGCGCCCGGATGCACAGGCCCATCGTCCACGCCTTCCGGGTCCTTGCCCGGCAGGCGCCGCGCGGCCGCGCGCGGTCGCCCGGCTAGTGTACCGCGGCCGCGGACGCGCCCTGCCCGGCACCATGCCAGGCGTGGCCGGCCGGCGTGGCGCCCCGTACACTGCACGGATGAATTACCGCCACGCCTTCCACGCCGGCAACCATGCCGACGTCCTCAAGCACATCGTGCTGCTGGCGCTGCTCGATGCGTTCAAGCGCAAGGACAGCCCGTTCTTCGTGCTCGATACGCATGCCGGGCGCGGTCGCTATCTGTTCGCCGCCAACGAGGCGCGCAAGACCGGCGAGGCGGTCGCTGGCGTGCTGCGGCTGATGGGCCAGCCGACCCTGCCCGAGGTGGTGGAGCGCTATCTGCGCGCGGTGCAGGCCGACAATCCCGTGGGCGCGCTGGTCGCGTATCCCGGCTCGCCGCTGCTGGTGGCGCAGGCGCTGCGCGCGCAGGACCGGCTGGCCGCCTGCGAGCTGCAGCCCGAGGAAGCCGCCGAGCTCAAGACGCTGTTCGCCCACGATCGCCGCGTGCAGGTGCATGCCGGCGACGGCTATGCAGCGATCAAGGCGTTCCTGCCGCCGAAGTCCGGGGCGAACCGGATCGGCCGCGGGCTGGTGCTGATCGACCCGCCCTACGAGGCGCAGGACGCCGAATACCCGATGATCGTGGCCGCGCTGCGCGAGACCCTGGGCCGCTGGCCGCAGGCGGTGTGCGCGGTGTGGTACCCGATCAAGCAGCGCCGCAGCCTGCAGCCGTTCTTCCGCAAGGCCGCGGCCCTGCCGGTGACGTCGGCGCTGGTCGCCGAGCTGCAGGTGAGACCGGACGATTCGCCGCTGCGGCTCAACGGCAGCGGCATGCTGCTGCTCAATCCGCCCTGGCAGTTCGAGCAGACCCTGGCGCAGGCGCTGCCGCCGCTGAAGGCGCACCTGGGCGAAGGCGGCGCCAGTACGCGCCTGGAGTGGCTCAAGCGCGAAGCGTGAGCTGCCGGGACACGGCGACGGCACGCAGCACCTCGCGCGCCTGGCGCATGCGCACGCTCAGAAGCAATCCCAGTGGTAGGCAACGCGGCTGAAATCGCCGCGCCGCAGGTCGTCCGGGTCGATGAAGAAATTGGCGACACCGCTGTCGCCCCACATCATCTCCTCGTCGCTGTCCAACTGCAGCAGCAGGACCTGCTGGTCCTGCAGTGTGCGCGGGTCTTCCTGGGTGAACTCCGGATAGCCGCCAAGCTTGTGCCCGCCGCGGCTCAGCGCATCGAACAGCGCGTCGTCCACCGCATCCTGCGACAACGCGTGGCCGTTGGCATAGGCGGCGGCGACTTCATCCAGCGGCTTTCCGAGCACCTGCTCGAACCTTACATCGCTGCTGCCGATGGTTTCCTCGCTGGTGTCGAACCGCATCGCCCGCGGCCGCGCCGGATCGAACGGCAGCTTCTCGGCAGCCGGCAACGGCACCTGCGCCTGCCGCGCCGATGCCTCCGGCCGCGGCCAGTACACCACGCGGAAATTGCGTTGTTCACTCAGCGCGGCCAGGTCGCTGCGCGCGCCGCTGAAGTTGGCGCCATAGAAATCGTCGCCGCCGATGAAGAACTGCAGCATGCCCTGGCGCGGGTAGCCCGGCAGCGGCGGCACGCGCGCCAGATCGATCTGCGCCAGCAGTGCCAGCGGCTGGCCATCGGCGCCATGCGGATAGGACCTGTCCCCGGTCCAGTAGGGACGCCCGCCGACCTTGCTGGCCAGGCGATCGTCCTGCGCCATCGGCTGCAACTGCACCTGCAGCATCGGCCGGCGCGTGGCCTGCAGGCGCGCCTGGTACGGGGCCAATGCCTGTGTCGCCAGTTGCTCCGCATCGGCGTCAGCGGCGGCGGTGGCGGTCGTCGGAGTATGGCTTTGCTGCCCGCGCAGCACCCACCAGCGGCCGCCGAGCAGCAGCAACGCCAGCAGCGCGACCAGGCCCAATCCGATCGCCGCCGACACGGCCACGGCATGCGATGTCTTCATCGTCGTGCATTCCCTTGAACGAAGCGCCACTCTAGCAAGACCACCCGAACGGCACATCCACAGGACGCTGCGTTCACGGGCGCAAGGTTTTGGTAATGCGAGAATCCAGACTTCGTCGAGGATCATACGGCCATGGCTACCCGCAACCGCATGCCTCCGTGGCATGAAACCTTCACCCTGCCCAGTGGGCGCGAGTTGCTGATCCGGCCGATCCGGCCGGAGGACAGCGCGCCGCTGCAGGGCGCCTTCGGCCTGCTCGGGCCGACCGAAATCCGCGAGCGTTTCCTGCATTCGACGCAGGAACTGACCGAGGACATGGCGCAACGCCTCACCCATCCCAATCCGAAGTCGGAACTGATCCTGGTCGCGGCCGAGCCGCTGCCGCCGGGCGAGGCCGTGGTCGGCGCGGTAGCGCGCGCCGCGATCCTCCCCGGCACCCGCGAGGCGCAGTACGCAATCCTGGTCAGCAGCTTCGTTTCCGGCCAGGGCCTGGGCCGGCAATTGATGCGCAAGCTGGTCAAGTGGGCACGCCGCAAGTACCTGGACCGGCTCTACGGCGATGTGCTCGAGCGCAACGTGCCGATGCTGCAACTGGCCGAGTCGCTGGGCTTCCAGCGCATGCCGCATCCGGACAATCCGGACCTGGTGCGCGTGGTGCTGGAACTGGGCAACTGAAAATCCGGGGCCCGGGACCCGAAGCCCGGAAATGCCAGCGTTCCGCAGGCAGCTTCAGCCCCTGCTCTTCCGGGTCCCCGATCCCGGGCCCCGGGTCCCGACCTTGCTAAACTAGTTGGTCCATGCCGCCCCTTCCCTTCCCCGTTCCGCCGCTGCCCAAGTCCGGCCAGCTCCGCGCGCACTGGCGCGCGCCCGCGTCCTCCACCGCACTGGCCTGGCACATCGCCTGCGCCGCGTCCGCGCATCGCGGCCCGTTGCTGGTGGTCGCCCGCGACAACCAGAGCGCGCATCAGCTCGAAGCCGACCTGCACAGCCTGCTCGGCAACGATCCGAGCCTGCCGGTGGTGCCGTTCCCGGATTGGGAAACCCTGCCCTACGACCAGTTCAGTCCGCACCCGGACATCGTCAGCCAGCGTCTGGCGGCGTTGCATCGGCTGCCGACGCTGACCCAGGGCATCGTGGTGGTGCCGGTGCAGACGCTGATGCAGCGGGTGGCACCGCTGCGCTACATCGTCGGCGGCAGCTTCGACCTGCGCGTGGGTCAGCGCCTGGACCTGGATGCGGAGAAGCGCCGGCTGGAGAGCGCCGGCTACCGCAACGTGCCGCAGGTGATGGACCCGGGCGATTTCGCCGTGCGTGGCGGTCTGCTCGACGTGTATCCGATGGGCACCGAGGCGCCGCTGCGCATCGAGCTGCTGGACGAGGACATCGACTCGATCCGCGCCTTCGACCCGGAATCGCAGCGCTCGCTGGACCATGTGCAGGCGGTGCACATGCTGCCCGGGCGCGAGGTGCCGATGGACGACGTCAGCGTGGAGCGGGTGTTGAGCGCGCTGCGCGAGCGCTTCGACGTGGACACCCGGCGCAGTGCGCTGTACCAGGATCTGAAGGCCGGGCTGGCGCCGTCGGGCATCGAGTACTACCTGCCGCTGTTCTTCCAGGACACGCGCAGCAGCGGCGCGCGCGAGGCCACTGCCACCCTGTTCGATTATCTGGGCGCGCACGTGCTGCCGCTGATCGCACCGGGCGTGGGCGCCGCCGCCGATGCGTTCTGGACGCAGACCCAGGCCCGCTACGAGCAACGCCGCCACGACGTGGAGCGTCCGCTGCTGGCGCCGGAGGAGCTGTACCAGGCGCCGGACGCGTTGCGCGAACGCCTCAATGGGCTGCCGCGCATCGACGTGTGGGCCGCCGACCATCCGCGTATCGACGAGGCGCAGGCACTGGGCGACCAGCCGCTGCCGCCGTTGCCGGTGGCGGCCAAGGACGCCGCGCCGGGCGCGGCGCTGAAGAGCTTCCTCGATCACTATCCAGGCCGGGTCCTGATCGCCGCCGATTCGCCGGGTCGCCGCGAGGCGCTGCTGGAAGTGCTGGCCGCCGCGGAGCTGAAGCCGGAGGTGCTGCCGAACTTCACGGCATTCCTCCCTTCTCCCACCGGGAGAAGGTGGCGCGAAGCGCCGGATGAGGGTGCGGCGCGCGCGCCATCCTCATCGAAGAAGGCTCCTGCTTCGTCCGCGTCCTCGACGGCCGCGCAGGCAAAACTCCCTAGCGGTCGTACCCTCACCCCAACCCCTCTCCCGCAGGGAGAGGGGCTTGATGCTGCACGTTTCGCCATTGCCGTTGCGCCGCTGGACGATGGCTTTGCGCTGGAAGAGCCACGGATCGCGGTGCTCACCGAGCGTCAGCTGTTCCCCGAGCGCGCCAGCCAGCCGCGGCGTAGCCGTCGCGTGGGGCGCGAGCCGGAAGCGATCATCCGCGACCTGGGCGAATTGTCCGAGGGCGCGCCGATCGTGCACGAGGACCATGGCGTCGGCCGCTACCGCGGACTGATCGTGCTCGATGCCGGCGGCATGCCCGGCGAGTTCCTGGAAATCGAATACGCCAAGGGCGACCGCCTGTACGTGCCGGTCGCGCAGTTGCACCTGATCAGCCGCTACTCCGGCGCCTCGGCCGAGACCGCGCCGCTGCATTCGCTGGGCGGCGAGCAATGGACCAAGGCCAAGCGCAAGGCCGCCGAGAAGGTGCGCGACGTGGCCGCGGAACTGCTGGAGATCCAGGCGCGCCGCCAGGCCCGCGCCGGTCTGGCGCTGCAGGTGGACCGCAGCATGTACGAGCCGTTCGCCGCCGGCTTCCCGTTCGAGGAAACCCCCGATCAGTTGGCCGCGATCGATGCCACCCTGCGCGACCTGGCCAGCAGCCAGCCGATGGACCGCGTGGTCTGCGGCGACGTCGGCTTCGGCAAGACCGAGGTGGCGGTGCGCGCGGCCTTCGCCGCGGCCAGCGCCGGCAAGCAGGTGGCTGTGCTGGTGCCGACCACGCTGCTGGCCGAACAGCACTACCGCAACTTCCGCGACCGCTTCGCCGACTACCCGCTCAAGGTCGAGGTACTGTCGCGCTTCAAGAGCAGCAAGGAGATCAAGGCCGAGCTGGAGAAGGTCGGCGCCGGCAGCATCGATGTGATCGTCGGCACCCATCGCCTGCTGCAGCCGGACGTGAAGTTCAAGGACCTTGGCATGGTCATCGTCGACGAGGAACAGCGCTTCGGCGTGCGCCAGAAGGAAGCGCTGAAGGCGCTGCGCGCCAACGTGCACCTGCTCACGCTGACCGCCACGCCGATCCCGCGCACCTTGAACATGGCCATGGCCGGGCTGCGCGACCTGTCGATCATCGCCACGCCGCCACCGAACCGGCTGGCGGTGCAGACCTTCGTCACCCAGTGGGACAACGCGCTGCTGCGCGAAGCCTTCCAGCGCGAGCTGGCGCGCGGCGGCCAGCTGTACTTCCTGCACAATGACGTGGAGAGCATCGGCCGCATGCAGCGCGAGCTGAGCGAGCTGGTACCGGAGGCGCGCATCGGCATCGCCCACGGGCAGATGCCCGAGCGCGAGCTGGAAAAGGTGATGCTGGATTTCCAGAAGCAGCGCTTCAACGTGCTGCTGTCGACCACGATCATCGAATCGGGCATCGACATTCCCAACGCCAACACCATCGTCATCAACCGCGCCGACCGCTTCGGCTTGGCGCAGCTGCACCAGTTGCGCGGCCGCGTCGGCCGCTCGCACCACCGCGCCTACGCCTATCTGCTGGTGCCGGACCGGCGCAGCATCACCCCCGACGCGCAGAAGCGGCTGGACGCCATCGCCTCGATGGACGAACTGGGCGCCGGCTTCACCCTGGCCACCCACGACCTGGAGATCCGCGGTGCCGGCGAACTGCTCGGCGAGGACCAGAGCGGGCAGATGGCCGAGGTCGGCTTCAGCCTGTACACCGAACTGCTGGAACGCGCGGTGCGCAGCATCCGCCAGGGCAAGCTGCCGGACCTGGACGCCGGCGAGGAAGTGCGCGGCGCCGAGGTGGAACTGCATGTGCCCGCCCTGATCCCCGACGACTACCTGCCCGACGTGCACACCCGCCTGACCCTGTACAAGCGCATCTCCAGCGCCCGCGACAGCGACGGCCTGCGCGAACTGCAGGTGGAGATGATCGACCGCTTCGGCCTGCTGCCGGATCCGGTGAAGCACCTGTTCGCCATCGCCGAGCTGAAGCTGCAGGCCAACGCGCTGGGCATCCGCAAGCTGGAACTGGGCGAACACGGCGGGCGCCTGGTGTTCGAAGCCAAGCCCGACGTGGATCCGATGACCATCATCCAGATGATCCAGAAGCAGCCCAAGCTGTACGCGATGGACGGCCCGGACAAATTGAAGCTCAAGCTGCCGTTGCCGGAAGCGGCCGACCGCTTCAACGCCGCACGCGGCCTGCTGACCGCGCTGTCGCCGCGCTGAGCGACGCGGGCGCTCCTGCCCGCGTCAACACACAGGAGCGGCCGTCGCACCCGGGCCGCACGCGTCTCGTTCTCACACGCCGCCGCCACATGCGGCGGCGTACGGCGTGCCTGCCGTTTGCGCGACAGCCGAACGCAACGGTCTTCACGTGAAGACCGACAGGGCGCGCGTTACGCGGCTTTTTTGACGTCTTCACGCGCCGTCACGATTGGCACAGCACGTGCAGGAGATCTGCGAGGCCCGCTGCGCGTACGCCGTTATGGGATGCGCATCTTGCGCTGGTCTGAACCACTCAGGCTTGCGTGCGGCGTGGGAGACAAATGCTTCACGCGAGCTAAATATTTCTAAATATTTCCTGTCTGCGCCGATATCGCTCTTACCGAAGCCTGCACGTGTCCTTCATGGGGCGCCACCGGCTTTCCACTTGCCTACTGCCGGAGACCCGCCATGCGCTCGACGCCCCCCGATGAACAGGATCCGCCGCTGCAGCTGCGCGTGGACGGCGACATGACCATCCGTCGTGCGGCCGAACTGAAGCCGCTGCTGCTGCCGGCGCTGGAGCATCCCGGCGGCCTGCGCCTGCAGTTGCAGGAGGTCACCGACATCGATGCCACCGGCGTGCAACTGCTGCTGGCCACCCAGGCCGCGCTGCGCGCGCTGGGGCGGCCGTTCCACCTGGAGGGCTGCAGCACGGCGGTCGGCGATGCGCTGGACCTGCTCGGCCTGGGCGACGCGTTCGAGCGCGTCGGCGACGACACTCTTCACTAATCGGCAGCACGACATGAACATGGATCAATTGCTGCAGACCTTCATCGCCGAGAGCCGCGACCTGCTCGAGGACATGGAGCGCAATCTGCTGGAAGCCGAGCGTGGCGAAGCCGGTCCCGACGCGGTCAACGCGATCTTTCGCGGTGCCCACACCATCAAGGGCTCCGGTGGTCTGTTCGACCTGGCGCAGTTGGTCGGCTTCACCCACGTGGTGGAGAGCGTGCTGGACCTGGTACGCGAGCATGCCGTCGCGCTGGATTCGGAACTGATCCAACTGATGCTGGCCTGCTGCGATCACATCCGCGCGCTGGTGGAAGCCGCCGCCGGCGCCGAGGCCGACGAAGCCACGCTGGCCGCCGCAGGCGCGCCGCTGCTGGAACGCCTGCAGACCTACCTGCAACCTGCCGCTGCGCCGGCCGCAGCCGCGGCAACGCCAGCGGCCCCGGCCGCACCCGCGCAGACCGGCTACTGGCGGATCTCGCTGCAACTGTTCACCGATGCGCTGCGCTTCGGCAACTCGCCGCTGCACCTGATCCGCTGCCTGCGCAGCCTGGGCACGCTGGAAGCAGTGCGTACCCGTCACGAGCGCGTGCCGGCGTTGCCAGAGCTGGATCCGGAGGCCTGCTATCTGGGCTTCGACATCCTGTTGCGCAGCGACGCGCAGCAGGCCGCGATCGAGGACATCTTCGAATTCGTGCGCGACGACTGCGACCTGCAGGTGCTGGCAGTGGAGCCGAACGGCGACGCCGCCAACCTGGACCTGCCGCTGCTGGTGGCCGAAGCCGGCAGCCAGGCCAGCGCCGACGACTTCGCCGGGTTCGAGAGCGCCGCCCCGGTGGCCGCGCCAGCCGCGGCCGCAGCGGCCATCGCCAGCGCCCCGGCCGCGGCAGCGACCACCGCCGCCAACGCGGGCCCTGCCAAGGCCGCAGCTGCACGCGGCGAAGGCGGCTCGATCCGCGTCGACGCCGACAAGCTCGACCGCATGATCGACCTGGTCGGCGAGTTGATCATCGCCGTCGCCAGCACCGGCGCCAATGCGCAACGCACCGGCGATGCGCAGTTGCTGGAATCCACCTCGATCCTCGCCGGGCTGGTCGAAGAAGTGCGCGAAAGCGCGCTGCAGCTGCGCATGGTCAAGATCGGCGGCACCTTCAGCCGCTTCCACCGCGTGGTCCACGACGTCGCCCGCGAACTGGGCAAGGACATCGTGCTGGTGGTCAACGGCGAGGACACCGAGCTGGACAAGTCGGTGGTGGAGAAGATCGCCGATCCGCTGACCCACCTGGTACGCAACGCCATGGACCACGGCATCGAACCGGCCGAGGTGCGCCAGGCGCGCGGCAAGCCGGTGCGCGGCACGGTGCGGCTCAACGCCTTCCACGATTCCGGCAGCATCGTCATCCAGATCAGCGACGACGGCGGCGGCCTCAACCGCGACCGGATCCTGGCCAAGGCGCTGGAACGCGGCCTGATCGAACCCGGCCGCCTGCTCTCCGACCGCGAAGTGTTCGCGCTGATCTTCGAGCCGGGCTTCTCCACCGCCGAGAAGGTCACCAACCTGTCCGGCCGCGGCGTCGGCATGGACGTGGTCAAACGCAACATCGCCGCGCTGCGCGGCAGCGTGGACATCAGCAGCCAGCAGGACGTGGGCACCACCATCTCGGTGCGGCTGCCGCTGACCCTGGCGATCATCAACGGCTTCCAGGTCGGGGTCGGCAAGTCGGTGTTCGTGGTGCCGCTGGACGTGGTCGAGGAATGCGTGGAGTTCGCACCGAACTACCAGAGCGAGTACATCGACCTGCGCGGCAACGTGCTGCCCTACGTGCGCCTGCGCTCGCTGTTCGCCATCGCCGGCGCGCCGCCGGCGCGCGAGAGCATCGTGGTGATCCGCCAGGGCTCGCAGCGGTTCGGCCTGGTGGTCGACACCCTGCTCGGCGAGTGGCAGACCGTGATCAAGCCGCTCTCCAAGGTCTTCGCCCAGGTCAAGGGCATCAGCGGCTCCAGCATCCTCGGCAGCGGCGGGGTCGCGCTGATCCTGGACGTGCCGTCGCTGCTCGGCCAGTTGCAACCCGGCGCCGAATCGCTGGCGGCCTGAGCCGCCGCCTCGCCCCGCCGTCATTCCTACGTCGCGCCATCAACCAGGAATCTCCGCCATGTCCCAGAACCGGACGCCTCTTACCACCCTGTCGACGGCCGCCATCGTCGCCGTCGCCCTGCCCGCTGCTGCAGCCGTCGCAGCGCTGGCACTGCCGCTGGCCGGCGGCCCCGCATGGACCCTGGTCGCCGTGGCCACGCTGGTCGCCGCCGCGGTGCTGGGCCGCAGCGTGCGCGCGGCACAGCATGCGGCCACGGCCGCGCAGCGCGAACTGGAGCTGGCCCGCACCGGCCTGCAGGCGCTGGCACTGGGCGAGCTGGACCGCGTGGATGCGGCGGCGGGCGGCAGCGAGATCGGCCAGGCCCTGCTCGCCGCGCAGCGACCGCTGCGGCAGTTGCAGGCCGACGTCGCGCACATGACCAGCGCACATGCCGCCGGCGACTGCGACGTGATGCTGGATGCGGCGCAGGCCAACGGCGCCTACCGGACCGTGGCCGGCGACATCAACCAACTGGTCGGCGCCCACATCGGCGTGTGCAAGCAGGCGATCGACTGCGTCAGCGAGTTCGGCCGCGGCAACTTCGCCGCGCCGCTTGCGGCGTTCCCGGGCAAGAAGGCCTTCATCAACGACACCATCGAGCAGGTGCGGCGCAACATGCTCGGCCTGATCGCCGAGATGCGCCGTGTCTCCGAGCAGCACGAGGCCGGCGAGATCGATGCCAGCATCGACAGCGCGCACTTCCAGGGCGACTTCCGCAGCATGGCCGACGGCATCAACCGCATGGTCGGCAGCCACATCGCGGTCAAGAAGCAGGCGCTGGGCGTGGTCGCCGAGTTCGGCCGCGGCAACTTCGACGCGGCCATGCCGCAGCTGCCCGGCAAGAAGGCCTTCATCAACGAGACCATCGAGCAGGTGCGCGGCAACTTCAAGCGCCTGATCGCCGAGATCGCGCGCATGTCCGAGGAGCACGACAAGGGCGACATCGATGTGCAGATCGACTGCACCCACCTGGACGGCCAGTTCTGCGCCATCGGCAAGGCCATCAACCGCATGGTCGCCGCGCACATCACGGTCAAGAAGCAGGCGTTGGGCGTGGTCGCCGAGTTCGGCCGCGGCAACTTCGAGGCGCCGATGCCGCAGCTGCCCGGCAAGAAGGCCTTCATCAACGAGATCATCGAGCAGACCCGCGGCAACCTGCGCAGCGTCGGCGACGTGATCAAGGTGATGGGGGCGATGGCCGAGGGCGATCTGAGCCGCCAGGTGCAGGGCCACTACGAGGGCGCCTTCGCCGACATGCAGCGCTACGTCAACGCGACCATCGACAAGCTCACCAGCATCGTCAACGAGGTCAACGGCAACGCCGTCACCCTGGCCAGCGCCGCCGAGGAACTCTCGGCCACGGCGCAGTCGCTGAGCCAGGCGGCCAGCGAGCAGGCCGCCGGCGTGGAGGAGACCAGCGCCTCGCTGGAGCAGATGACAGGCTCGATCGCGCAGAACGCGGAGAACGCCAAGATCACCGACGGCATGGCCAGCAAGGCCTCGCGCGAGGCCGCCGAGAGCGGCGAGGCGGTGCGCGCCACCGTCTCGGCGATGAAGGAGATCGCGCGCAAGATCAGCATCATCGACGACATCGCCTACCAGACCAACCTGCTGGCGCTGAATGCAGCGATCGAGGCCGCACGCGCCGGCGAACACGGCAAGGGCTTCGCCGTGGTCGCCGCGGAAGTGCGCAAGCTGGCCGAGCGCAGCCAGGTGGCCGCGCACGAGATCGGCGATGTCGCCGGCACCAGCGTAACCCTGGCCGAGACCACCGGGCGCCTGCTCGGCGAGATGGAACCATCGATCCGCCGCACCTCCGACCTGGTGCAGGAGATCACCGCCGCCTCCGAGGAACAGAGTACCGGCGTCGGCCAGATCAACGCCGCCGTGGTTCAGCTCAGCCAGACAACACAGCAATCCGCTGCCAACGCTGAAGAATTGGCCGCCACGGCCGAAGAAATGAGTAGCCAGGCCGAACAGTTGCAAACGCTCATGAGTTTCTTCACCACCGGCGCCACCACCACGGCGGCGCAGACCCCGCAACCGCGACGTCTGCCGACACCGATGCAGCGCGTGCCCCGCTCGCGCAGTTTCGGCGGCCCCGCCGGCACGGCCCAGGCCGCACGCCTGGAAGAAGCCGCGTTCGTTTCGTTCTGACCCTTCCCGCACCGGCCGGCCGGCTGGTGCTTCTCTTCCCGTACAGGTATCCGGCATGTCCAACTCCCTTTCGCTGTCCTCCAAGCTGTGGACCGGTTCGGCCATCGCCGTCGTGCTGCCATTGACCGCCGCCGCGTGCGGGTTCGCCCTCGGCCTGCCCGCCGGGCAGACCCTGGCACTGAGCATCGGCGCCACCGTGCTCGCCGCCGCGGTGCTGGCCTACACGGTCCACGCCATCACCCGCTCGCTGCGGATCGCCACCACCACCCTGGCACGTTTCGCCAACGGCAACTTCGAAGTGGTGATGCCGACCGTGCGCAACGACCAGGCCTGCGAGGTGCTGCTGGCACTGCGCCAGGTGCAGACTGGCGTGCGCCAGATCAACGACGAGATCGTGCGCATGTCGCGCGAGCACGACGCCGGCGACATCGACGTGGTGATCGAGAGCCACCGCTTCGACGGCGAGTTCAAGGTCATCGCCGACGGGATCAACCGCATGGTCGGCGACCACATCGCCACCAAGAAGAAGGCCATGGCCTGCATCGCCGAGTTCGGTCGCGGCAACTTCGAAGCGCCGCTGGAGGCGTTCCCGGGCAAGAAGGCCTTCATCAACGAGACCATCGAACAGGTCCGCCGCAACCTGCTGGGGCTGATTGCGCAGATGCGGCACATGTCCGCCCAGCACGACGCCGGCGACATCGACGTGATGATCGAGAGCCACCGCTTCGAAGGCGACTTCCGCAGCATGGCCGATGGCATCAACCGCATGGTCGGCGACCACATCGCCACCAAGAAGAAGGCCATGGCCTGCATCGCCGAGTTCGGCCGCGGCAACTTCGATGCGCCGCTGGAGACCTTTGCCGGCAAGAAGGTGTTCATCAACGATACCATCGAGCAGGTCCGCTCCAACCTGCGCGCGCTGATCCGCGACACCAGCCTGCTCGCCGAGGCGGCCAGCGCCGGCCGCCTCGGCGTGCGCGCCGATGCCAGCCAGCACCATGGCGACTTCCGCCGCATCGTCGACGGCATCAACCTGACCCTGGACGCGCTGATCGGCCCGCTGAACGAGGCCGGGGCGGTGCTCAAGGCGGTCGAGGGCGGCGACCTGACCCGGGTAGCGGACGTACAGTGCCAGGGCCAGCTGAAGGAACTGTGCGAGAGCATCAATGCCACCGTCGCGCGCCTGGCGCAGGTGGTCAGCGAGGTCAACATCAACGCCGAGGCGCTGGCCAGCGCCTCCGAGCAGGTGAGCGCCACCGCGCAGTCGCTGAGCCAGGCCGCGAGCGAGCAGGCCGCCGGCGTGGAAGAGACCAGCGCCTCGCTGGAGCAGATGACCGCCTCCATCGCGCAGAACACCGAGAACGCCAAGGTCACCGACAGCATGGCCGCCAAGGCCGCCCGCGAAGCCAACGAAGGCGGCGATGCGGTGCGCTCGACGGTGACCGCGATGAAGCAGATCGCACAGAAGATCGGCATCATCGACGACATCGCCTACCAGACCAACCTGCTGGCGCTGAACGCGGCGATCGAGGCCGCACGCGCCGGCGAGCACGGCAAGGGCTTCGCCGTGGTCGCCGCCGAAGTGCGCAAGCTGGCCGAGCGCAGCCAGGTGGCGGCGCAGGAGATCGGCCAGGTCGCCGAGTCCAGCGTGGAGCTGGCCGAGAACGCCGGCAAGCTGCTCGACCAGATGGTGCCGTCGATCCGCCGCACCTCAGACCTGGTGCAGGAGATCACCGCCGCCTCCGAGGAACAGACCTCCGGCGTCGGCCAGATCAACGCCGCGGTCGGCCAGCTCAACCAGACCACCCAGCAGGCCGCGGCCAACTCCGAGGAACTGGCCGCCACCGCCGAGGAAATGAGCGGCCAGGCCGAGCAGTTGCAGCAGTTGATGAGTTTCTTCCGCACCAATCAGGCGGTGTCGCCGCGACGTGCGGCCGCGACACCGGCCGCGGCGCGCAAGGCGGCGCCGGCGCGCAAGCGTGGCTTCGGGGAGGTCGGCCTGGCACTGGTGCCCGCGCCGGACGAAGCCCACTTCGACACGTTCTGATATCCACTTCCACGACATCACATCCAGGGGATCACGATGTTCACGCACATGAAAATCGGCACGCGTATCGGCATCGGCTTCGGCCTGGTGTTGCTGCTGTTGCTGGGAACCGGCATTTTCGCCACGCTGCAAATGGCCCGGATCAATGGCTCCTCCACCGAACTGGCCACCAACTGGATGCCCAGCGTGCGCAATGTCGAGGAGATGAGCGCGAACTTCAACAAGCTGCGCTTGCTGGAGTTGCAGCGGGTCGTCGCCACCAGTCCGGCCGAGATGCAGGACTACGACACGCGCATGATCAAGACGTTGGAGGCGTTCGAGAACAACAGGAAGACCTATATCCCGCTGATCTCCTCGCCCGAGGAGCAGGCGCTGTACACGGATTTCGCCAAGAACTTCGACCGCTATACCGAATTGCACAAGCAGCTGCTGGCGCTCACCGCACAGGGGAAGACCCAGGAGGCGACGGCCGTGCTGAACGGTGAGCAGCGGCAGATCTTCCGCAGCACCGCCGAGGCGATCGACAAGCTGGTCGACCTGAACGTCAAGGGCGGCCAGGACGCCAGCGACCGCGGCGACGAACTCTACGCGTCCGCCCGCACGCTGATCATCGCCACCATCGCGGTGGCGTTGCTGCTGGGCGCGGTGGTGGCCGTGGTCATCGTGCGCCTGCTCACCCGCCTGCTGGGTGGCGAGCCGGCCTACGTGGCCGAGATCGCCAACAAGGTGGCGCAAGGCGACCTCAACCTGGATGTGGCGGTCCGCGCCAACGACAACGGCAGCGCGCTATATGCGATGCGCACCATGGTCGAGCGACTGAAGCTGGTGATCGACGTCCAGCGCCGCGTGGTCGCCGCCGCCAACCGCGGCGACTTCTCCGAGCGGATCGCGCTGGACGGCCTGTCCGGGTTCCAGCGTGAGATGGGCCAGGGCCTGAACGACCTGGCGACCACCACCGGCGGCAGCATCCAGGACGTGGTGCGGGTGATGGGCGGCCTGGCCGAGGGCGACCTGACCCAGAGCATCGACAAGCACTACGACGGCGCCTACGCCGAGATGAAGAACTACATCAACGACACCATCGCGCGCCTGTCGCAGGTGGTCAGCGAGGTCAACGGCAATGCCGAGTCGCTGGCCAGTGCCTCGGAAGAGGTCAGCGCCACCGCGCAGTCGCTGAGCCAGGCGGCCAGCGAACAGGCCGCCGGCGTGGAAGAGACCAGCGCCTCGCTGGAGCAGATGACCGCGTCGATCTCGCAGAACACCGAGAACGCCAAGATCACCGACGGCATGGCCAGCAAGGCCTCCAGCCAGGCGCTGGACGGCGGCGAGTCGGTGCGGGCGACCGTGCAGGCGATGAAGCAGATCGCGCAGAAGATCGGCATCATCGACGACATCGCCTACCAGACCAACCTGCTGGCGCTGAACGCGGCGATCGAAGCCGCACGCGCCGGCGAACACGGCAAGGGCTTCGCCGTGGTCGCCGCGGAAGTGCGCAAGCTGGCCGAACGCAGCCAGATCGCGGCGCAGGAAATCGGCGACGTCGCCAGCTCCAGCGTGGAACTGGCCGAGAACGCCGGCAAGCTGCTGGACGAAATGGTGCCGTCGATCAAGCGCACCTCCGACCTGGTGCAGGAGATCACCGCCGCTTCCGAGGAACAGACCTCCGGCGTCGGCCAGATCAATGCCGCGGTCGGCCAGCTCAACCAGACCACCCAGCAGGCCGCGTCCAACTCCGAGGAACTGGCCGCCACGGCCGAGGAGATGAGCGCGCAGGCCGAGCAGCTGCAGCAGCTGATGAGCTTCTTCAAGGTGCACAGCACTCCGCAGGCCAGGACCGCCGCGCGCCGTCCTGGCGCCGGGCGCGGCCGCAGCGGGCACGCCGGTTCCAAGCCGATCGCGCGCGTCGCCAACGGCCAGTTGATCCTGGCGGACTCGCTCGACGAAGCCCACTTCGAAACCTTCTGAGACATGGCCATGAACGCTTCCGCTTCGCTCTCCTCCTCCGACGCCGGCGACCTGGCGACGGACCAGTTCCTGACCTTCCTGCTCGGCAAGGAAATGTTCGGCGTCGGCATCCTCGGCATCAAGGAAATCATCGAGTACCGCACGCCGACCGACGTGCCGATGATGCCGCCCGCGTTGCGCGGGGTGATCAACCTGCGCGGTGCGGTGGTGCCGGTGGTGGACCTGCAGCAGCGCTTCGGCCGCGCGCCCAGCGAGATCAGCAAGCGCACCTGCATCGTCATCATCGAGGTGGCCGCCGGCGAAGAGCGCCAGGTGCTCGGCCTGCTGGTGGACGCGGTCAGCGAGGTGCTGGAGATCGCCACCGCCGACATCGCGCCGCCGCCGGCGTTCGGCACCGGCATCCGCCGCGATTTCATCCACGGCATGGGCAAGGTCGGCGAGCGCTTCGTGATCCTGCTCGCCGCCGATGCGGTGCTGGCCCCCCAGGAGTTCGCCAGCATGACCAGCCTCGACGCCCACCTGGAAGAAGGCATCGCGGCCTGACCGGCGTTCGCCGCACAGCGCCCTGCCCTTTCCTCGAAACGGATTTCGCATGCCCACGTCCCCCGACACCGCCGCCCTGCACCACTTCGGCACGGTCCTGGTGGTCGACGACAGCCAGGTCCAGCGCGAACACGCGTTGGCCCTGTGCCTGCGGATGGGCGCGGTGGCGGTGGAAGGCGCGGCCGACGGCCACGCCGCGCTGGCGAGGATCACCCAAGGCGCGCCGCTGGGGCTGTTGATCGTGGACCTGGAAATGCCCGGCATGGACGGCGTGCAATTGCTCGACGCACTCGCCCGCTGCGGCGTGCGCGCGCCGATCGTGGTCGCCTCGCAGCGCGGCGCGGCCTTGATCGACTCGGTGCTGCAGGTCGGCCGTAGCAATGGCCTGCAGGTGCTGGCGGGACTGGAAAAGCCGCTGCGCGCCGCCCAACTCGCCGCCGCGGTGCGCGCCCACGCGCCGACCGCGCCGGCGCCACGGAACGATGCCGAGGCACCCGGCGAGGCGACGATGACCGCGCTGCTGCGCGAAGCGCTGCAGCGCGGCGAGATCGAGGTGGCCTACCAGCCCAAGGTGGACATGCGCAGCGGCCGGGTCGGCGGCGTGGAAGCGCTGGCGCGCTGGCGCCATCCCAGCGCCGGGCCGATCGCGCCGGACCGCTTCATCGCCGTGGCAGAGCGCGAAGGCCTGATCCACGCGCTCACCGCCTGCGTCGCCGACCAGGCGATGGCACGGCTGGCGGCGTGGAAGCAGGACGGGTTTCAACTGACCCTGGCGCTGAACCTGTCGCCGAGCATGCTGCAGGACCCGAACCTGCTCGACGAACTGCTCGGGCTGTTGCGCAAGCACGGCCTGGCGCCCTCGGACCTGGTGCTGGAAATCACCGAAAGCTCGCTGGTCTGCGGCAGCGCGCTGGGCATGCTGGCGCGGCTGCGGCTGCAGGGCTTCGGCCTGTCGCTGGACGACTACGGCACCGGCTTCTCCTCGCTGCAGCAACTTACCCGCATTCCCTTCACCGAGTTGAAGATCGACCGCATCTTCGTCCACGACGCGCACCGCAGCCGCAACCTGCGCACGGTCCTCGAATCGGCGCTGGGCATGGCCCAGCGGCTGGGCCTGAGCACCGTCGCCGAGGGCATCGAAACGGTGGAGGACTGGACCCTGCTGCAGGAGCTGGGCTGCGACTTCGGCCAGGGCTACCTGCTGGCGCGCCCGCTGGGGGGCGGCGCGCTGCATGCCTGGCTGCTGGAGCACCAGCGCCTGCTGCAGGAACACGGCCCGATCGGCAACGCCAGCGCCCCCGCTTCTGCCTCCACCCACTGACCGGCCAGGACCATGACCAGCCACGACACCATCACCGAGCAGGAATTCGGCCGGTTCCAGCGTTTCATCTTCGACGCCGCCGGCATCACCATTTCGCCGGCCAAGAAGGCCATGCTGTGCGGACGCCTGGGCAAGCGCCTGAAGGCGCATTCGCTGCAGACCTATACCCAGTACCTCAAGCTGCTGGAAAGCCGCGAGGGCAGCGGCGAGGTGCAGACCGCGATCGACCTGCTGACCACCAACGAAACCTATTTCTTCCGCGAGCCCAAGCACTTCGACCTGCTGCGCAGCATCGCCGCCGCGCATACCGGCAGTGCGCCGTTCCGCTGCTGGAGCGCAGCCAGTTCCACCGGCGAGGAGGCCTACAGCATGGCCATGGTGCTGGACGACACCCTGCAGGGCCGTCCCTACGAGGTGGTCGGCACCGACATCAGCACCCGCGTGCTGGCCAAGGCGCGCACCGGCCACTACCCGCTGCTGCGCATCGAGCACATGCCGCCGGCCATGCTCAAGCGCTACTGCCTCAAGGGCCGCGGCGAGTACGAGGGCAGCATGCTGATCGACCGCCGCATCCGCGACCACGTGCGCTTCCTGCACGCCAACCTCAACGCGCCGCTGCCCAACCTGGGCCAGTTCGACGTGGTGTTCCTGCGCAACGTGATGATCTACTTCAATGGCCAGACCAAGCGCGAAGTGGTGACGCGGGTGCTCGGCACGCTCAAGCGTGGCGGCATCTTCTGCATCGGCCACTCCGAGAGTCTCAACGACGTCAACAGCGACGTGGTGCAGATCGCGCCGTCGGTGTACCGCAAACCATGAAGGCCGACGTGCCAGGAGGGAACCCCGCATGACCACGATCAAGGCCATGGTGATCGACGATTCGGCGGTGGTGCGCCAGGTGCTGGTCGCCGTGCTCAACGACGCGCCCGGCATCGAGGTCATCGCCGCCGCGGCCGATCCGCTGCTGGCGATGGACAAGATGCGCCAGCAGTGGCCGGACGTGATCGTGCTGGACGTGGAGATGCCGAAGATGGACGGCATCACCTTCCTGCGCAAGATCATGAGCGAGCGCCCCACTCCGGTGGTGATCTGCTCCACGCTCACCGAGAAGGGCGCGCGGGTGACCATGGACGCGCTGGCCGCCGGCGCGGTGGCGGTGGTGACCAAGCCCAAGCTCGGCCTCAAACAATTCCTCACCGATTCGGCCGAGGAAATGATCGCCACGGTGAAGAGCGCAGCGCGCGCCAACGTCAAGCGCCTGTCGGCGCGGCCGGCCGTGGCCCCGGCAGAGCCGGAGATCAAGCACACCGCCGACGTGATCCTGCCGGCGCAGGGCGGCCGCGCGTTGTCGCAGACCACCGAACGGGTGGTGGCGATCGGCACCTCCACCGGCGGCACCCAGGCGCTGGAGGAAGTGCTGACCGCGCTGCCGCGGGTCAGCCCGGGCATCGTCATCGTCCAGCACATGCCGGAGAAGTTCACCGCCGCCTTCGCCGCGCGCCTGGACACGCTGTGCCAGATCTCGGTGAAGGAAGCGGCCAACAACGATCGCGTGGTGCCGGGACGCGCACTGATCGCACCGGGCGGCAAACACATGCTGCTGCGTCGCAGCGGCGCGCAGTACTTCGTCGAAGTGCTGGACGGACCACCGGTGAACCGACACCGGCCCTCGGTGGACGTGCTGTTCCGTTCCGCCGCGCGCGCCGCCGGCGGCAATGCGCTGGGCATCATCATGACCGGCATGGGCGACGACGGCGCAGTGGGTCTTTTGGAAATGCGCCAGGCCGGCGCGCGTACCGTGGCCCAGGACGAACAGAGCAGCGTGGTGTTCGGCATGCCCAAGGAAGCGATCAAGCGCGGCGGCGCGGAGAAGATCCTGCCGCTGGGCGCGATGGCGCGCGAGATCGGCCAGCAGCTGAGCTAATACAGCCAGCCGCCGCATCACCCTACCGTAGGAGCGGCTTCAGCCGCGACGGAGCCTTCCCATGGAAGGCCCGTCGCGGCTGAAGCCGCTCCTACGACGCAGGCAGGCTGCGCATTGCCACCGCAGCAGCCGACCGGCACCCGCGCACCTGCAAAGAGGTGCGCGGCATGCGCACGCGCACCGCACCAGCAAGCCCCCTCAGCCCGAATTGATGTGCTCCTTGCAGTACAGGCGCCGGTAGGCGCTGGGCGTCATGCCCAGACGCTGGCGAAACACCCGGCGGAAGTAGCCGCTGTCGCTGAAGCCGGCGCGCTGCGCGACGTCGTCCACCGCGCAGGTGTTGACCAGCAGCAGCTTCTCGGCAAAGGCGATGCGCTGACGATGAATCGCCTCGGTCAGCGTGGTGCCGAAGCTGCGCCGGTAGATGCGGCCCAGATAATCCGGATTGCAGTGCAGTTGCGCGGCCAGCGACGAGGCGGTGAGCGCGGTATGGAACTGCGTGCCGATCAGTTGCTTGGCGCGGTACGCCAGCGCCACTCCCGCGCGCTCGGAGTCGTGCGGATCCGGCCATGCACCGGCCACGCATTGCAGCATCGACAGCACGATCGGCTCCAGCATCGGTAGCGTGCGCCGCTCCTCCTGCTCGGCCAGGAACCAGCGGAACAGGCCGACGAAACGCTCCGGGTCGCGGATCGCGGTGCGCTGCGGCATCGACAGCGCCACCGCGTTGTCCGCCTGCGCCACGCCCGGCTCCAGTTCGAAATGCACCCAGTAGAAGCGCAGGTCGTCCGGGAACTGGCCAAGGCCGGCATGCGCACGGCCCGGCCACAGCAGCAGCGTCTCGCCGGGGCCGACGTGGAAGTCGCTGTCCTGTTCGCGAATCGACAGGATGCCGCGTTCGACGAAGATCAGCTCGTAGGACTGGATCACCCGTGCCGGATGCGCGCCCACCCCGCGGGAAATGAACAGGCCTCCGTTCTGGACCCGGATCGGATAGGCGACGGCGAACTCGAGCATGTCGGAAACGTCTCCCCTTGCGCGCGACACGTTGCACTGCAGCAATCGAATGAGAGCCGCCACACATGTGCGGCCTGGCAATCGTGGTCGGAATCGTACCGGTTTTATACCGCACAGACTCTTGTCGCGGGTGCGCGGCCATGCCACTTTGCGCTGGCGCCGGACCGCGCGCGCCAGGAGCCGCCCCGTTGACTGCGACCGCCATCGGCCACGCCGCCGCAGACGCCGCGCCGGCCGCGACCACGCCGCGCCTGTCGCGCCTGGAGAAGTTCGGCTACGGCCTGGGCGATGCCGGCGGCACGGTGGTCACCTGCCTGATCGCCAACTTCCTCACCTTCTTCTACACCGACGTGTTCGGCTTGACTCCGGCACTGGTCGGCACGCTGTTCACCGTGCTGCGCGTGGCCGACGCGGTGTCCGACCCGGTGATGGGCCTGATCGCCGACCGCACCCGCAGCCGCTGGGGCCGTTTCCGCGCCTGGCAACTGTGGGTCGCGGTGCCGATCGGCATCGCCTGCGTGCTGACCTTCAGCGCGCCGCAGCTGAGCGCCGGCGCCAAGATCGCCTATGCCTTCGCCAGCTATTTCCTGCTGTCGCTGTGCTACACCGCGATCAACGTGCCCTACTGCGCGCTGATCAACAGCATGACCGGCGACCACCGCGACGTGGTCTCGGCGCAATCCTGGCGCTTCGTGCTGTGCGGCATCGCCGGCTTCCTGGTGTCGGTCGGGCTGCCGTGGCTGGTGCGGGAACTGGGCAACGGCGACGCGGCGCGCGGCTACCAGCTTGGCGTGGGTCTGCTGGCGGCGCTGGCGGTGGCGATGTTCCTGGGCTGCTTCTTCGCCGTGCGCGAGCGCGTCCCGGTCAGCCTGCTCGGCGGTGCCGGCATCGGCGCACACCTGCGCGGCCTGCTGCGCAACGACCAACTGCGGCTGGTGCTGCTGATGTCGTTTCTGCTGATCAACGTGTACAACATCCGCGGCGGCGCCTATCTGTACTTCATCACCTACGTGCTCGGCGGCAGCAGCGGCTACGCCTCGCTGTTCTTCGCGATGGTAGCGCTGGCCACGGTGCTCGGCGCAATCGTGGTCAATGCGCTGTGCCGCCGCTTCGACCCGTTGGCGCTGTACCTGCACACCAACCTGGCGCTGGCCGCGTTCGGCGTGGCGCAGTGGTGGCTGCCGACCGGGCCGGCGCAGCAGACGCTGTGGCTGGCGGTGATCTTCGTGCACTGCCTGGTGCTGGGCTTCGCGCTGCCGCTGCACTTCTCGCTGATGGCCTTCGCCGACGACTACGGCGCCTGGAAGAACCGGGTGCGCTCCTCGGGCATCAACTTCGCCTTCAACCTGTTCTGCATCAAGCTGGCCTGGGCCTCGAGCGCGGTGGTGATCAGCGCGTTGTTCGTCTACGCCGGCTACCGCGCCGGTGCCGCACAGCAGAGTCCCGCCTCGCTGCAGGCCATCACCCTGCTGGAAACCCTGATCCCCGCCGGCCTGCACCTGCTGCTGGCCGCGGTGATCCTGCGCTGCCGGTTGCGCCGGCCGCTGCTGGCGAGCATCGCCGCCGACCTGGCCGCGCGCCCGGTGCATTGACCCCCCACTCTTTCAGGACTTCCGCTCCATGCCGCATTCGCCCGTGCCGTCCCCGGAACTGCCGCTCGCCCAGCTGCGCATCGCCGATCCGTTCTGGCAGCGCTACCAGCGCCTGGTGCAGGAGGTGGTGCTGCCCTACCAGTGGGACGCGCTCAACGACAACGTCGCCGATGCCGAACCCAGCCATGCCATCGAGAACTTCCGCATCGCCGCCGGCCGCAGCGACGGTGCGTTCTACGGCATGGTGTTCCAGGACAGCGACGTGGCCAAGTGGCTGGAAGCGGTGGCCTACCTGCTGGCGCAGCATCCCGATCCGGCGCTGGAGCGCGATGCCGACGCCACCATCGAACTGATCGGCGCCGCGCAGCAGGCCGACGGCTACCTCAACACCTACTTCACTGTGAAGGCGCCGCAGGAGCGCTGGAGCAACCTGGCCGAGTGCCACGAGCTGTATTGCGCCGGGCACATGATCGAAGCCGGCGTGGCCTACTTCCAGGCCACCGGCAAGCGCGCCCTGCTCGACATCGTGTGCCGGCTCGCCGATCACATCGACGCCACTTTCGGACCCGGCCCGACGCAGTTGCACGGCTACCCCGGGCATCCGGAGATCGAGCTGGCGCTGATGCGCCTGTACGAAGCCACCGGCGAGGCGCGCTACCTGGCGCTGGCGCGCTACTTCGTCGAACAGCGCGGCACCACCCCGCACTACTACGACGCCGAGTACGCCAAGCGCGGCCAGACCTTCTTCTGGGGCGGGCACGGCCCGGCCTGGATGATCCAGGACAAGGCCTACAGCCAGGCGCATCTGCCGGTGGCGCTGCAGGACACTGCGGTCGGCCACGCGGTGCGCTTCGTGTACCTGTATGCGGGCGTGGCGCACCTGGCCCGGCACAGCGGCGACGCCACCCTGCGCGCGGCCTGCGAGCGGCTATGGGACAACGCCACGCAGCGGCAGATGTACCTGACCGGGGCGATCGGCGCGCAGAGCTACGGCGAAGCCTTCAGCGTCGACTACGACCTGCCCAACGACACCGCCTACAACGAGAGCTGCGCCTCGATCGGGCTGATGATGTTCGCCAACCGCATGCTGCAGCTGGCGCCGGACGGCCGCTACGCCGACGTGATGGAGCGGGCGCTGTACAACACCGTACTGGGCGGCATGGCCCTGGACGGGCGCCACTTCTTCTACGTCAATCCGCTGGAAGTGCACCCGCCCACGGTGCACGGCAACCACACCTTCGACCACGTCAAGCCGGTGCGCCAACGCTGGTTCGGCTGCGCCTGCTGCCCGCCCAACATCGCCCGAGTGCTGACCTCGCTCGGCCACTACCTCTACACCCGCCGCGACGACACCCTGTACGTGAACCTCTACGTCGGCAGCGACGCGCTGTTCGAGGTCGGCGGGCAAACCCTGACCCTGCGCCAGCGCGGCGAGTATCCGTGGCAGGACACGATCGCCTTCGAGGTGGACTGCAGCGCCCCGGTGGAGGCGGCGCTGGCGCTGCGCCTGCCCGACTGGTGCCAGGCGCCGCAGTTGCAGCTCAACGGCGAGCCGGTGGCGATCGACGCGCACCACCAGCACGGCTACTGCGTGCTGCGCCGGCGCTGGCAGTCCGGCGACACCCTGCAGTTGCGCCTGCCGATGCCGCCGATGCGGGTCAGCGGTCACCCACGGGTTCGCCACCTGGCCGGCAAGGTCGCGGTGCAGCGCGGGCCGCTGGTGTACTGCCTGGAGCAGGCCGACAACGGCGCCGACCTGCATCAGCTGCGCCTGCCGGCCAGCGCCACGCTGCAGGCCGTACCCGGCAGCGGCGCGCTGGACGGCCAGGTGCTGCTGCAAGCCAGCGGCGAACGCCTGCACGTCGACGCCGCGACCGCACCGCTGTACCGCTACGATGCGCCGCCGCCGGCACGGCAGCCGCAGACCCTGACCTTCGTGCCCTACTTCGCCTGGGCCAACCGCGGCGAGGGCGAGATGCGGGTGTGGGTGGACGCCAGCGACGGTTGAAGGCAACGCTGCGGAACATCTCCTGTAGGAGCGGCTTCAGCTGCGACAGGCGTTCCCGATAACGCCCGTCGCGGCTGAAGCCGCTCCTACGGGACAAGCTCATCCGGGTTCAATCGTGGCGGAAGCAGGTCACGAAGCGACGCCTGCCTGCGCCGCCCCTCGGGCGGCGTCGCACGCCCGCAACAGCCAGCGCACGCTCTAAGCTAGCACCATGGATGCCTTGGCCCCTGTCGCACCGCCGTTCGCCCGCATCGCCCTCGGCGCGCACCGCATCGCCGTGCCGGATGCCTGGCTGCTGCCCTTCGACGTCGATGCCTTCGACAGCGACGATTTCCAGCGCCATGGCCTGCAGCAGCCGGCGTCGATCGCGCGCAGCGTGCGCAAGCGCCAGGCCGAGTACCTGGCCGGACGGCGCGCGGCACTCGCCGCGCTGCGGGACGCGGGCAGCACGGCAACCGACCTGCCGATCGGCGCCGACCGCGCACCGGTCTGGCCGGACGGCTTCCTCGGCAGCCTCTCGCATACCGACGGCCTGGCGGTCGCCATTGCCCTGCCGACATCCGCAGGGGCGCACGGCATCGGCCTGGACGTGGAACGCGTGGTAGCGGAAGACCAGCTCGAGGCGATCCGTAGCCTGGCCCTGGACGCCAGCGACTGCGCCGCCCTGGCCGCGCTCGCCCATGTCCGCGGCTGGCCGTATGCGCTGACCCTGGGCTTCTCGGCGAAGGAGAGTTTCTACAAGGCCGCGGCGGCGACCGTCGGCCGCTTCTTCGATTTCGACGCCTTGCGCATCGAGGGCTGCGACCCGGACAGCGGTAGCGTAGACACACGGATCGCCACGCCGCTGGCGCCGGCCTTGCCGGCCGGGCAAGCGCACCGCCTGCGCTGGGTGGACGTGCAGCCCGGGATGCTGCTGACCAGTTGCGTCTGGTAGCGCGTTGCGGCATCACGACGTGGCCGCACCGAGCCGGTAACACACGCGACGTGCGACACGCCTCGCATTGCGAGCCCTCGTGATGCGCTCTATCTCGGCAGCGATCTCATCGGGCCGCGCCGACGCGCCGCCCATCGGCGCGTCACACGCTCAGAGCGCGTCCAGGATCTGCGCGCGCCGGCGTGCGTACTCCGCCCCGTCGATCAATCCTTGCGCCTTCAACTGCTCCAGCGCGCGCAGGCGCTGCTCCATCGAGGCAGCAGCCGGCAACGGCGGCGGCGGCGCGACCGCCGGCCGGCGCCGCTGCGCGCGGATCGCCAGCCACACCACCACACCGATCAGCAGCGGAAAAGCGAGCACGACCAACAGCACGAGCCAGTGCCAGATGCTGAATCCGCCCATTGCGTCCTCCTGCCGAGCGCGCGCCGATCCTGGCGCTTACTTCGCCTTGCCCTGGTTGGCCACCGCTTCGGCCGCCTTCTTCGCCGCTTCCGGATCGCCCAGGTAACGGTAGGACTGCACCTGCAGGCTGTCGTCCAGTTCGAACAGCAGCGGGATGCCGGTGGGGATGTTGAGCTCGAGGATCTCCTCGCGCGACACGTCGTTCAAGTACTTGTACAGCGCGCGCAGCGAGTTGCCGTGGGCGGTGACCAGCACGGTCTGCCCGGCCTTGAGTTGCGGCGCGATGGCGTCGTGCCAGTACGGCAGCACGCGCTCGAGCGTGGTCGCCAGCGACTCGGTGGCCGGCAGCGCGTTGCGGTCCAGGGTGGCATAGCGGCGGTCGTGCAGCGGATGGCCCGGATCCTCGGCGTCCATCGGCGGCGGCGGGATGTCGTAGGAGCGGCGCCAGATCTTGACCTGGTCCTCGCCGTGCTTGGCTGCGGTCTCGGCCTTGTCCAGGCCCTGCAGGCCGCCGTAGTGGCGCTCGTTGAGGCGCCAACTCTTGTGCACCGGCAGCCAGTCCTGGTCCAGTTCCTTCAGCGCGCCCTGCAAGGTGTGGATGGCGCGCTTGAGCACCGAGGTATGGGCGACGTCGAACTGCAGGCCCTCCTCGCGCATCAGCCGGCCGGCGGCCACGGCTTCCTGGCGGCCCTGTTCGGTCAGGTCGACATCGACCCAGCCGGTGAAGCGGTTATCCAGGTTCCACTGGCTCTGGCCATGGCGCAACAGTACGAGTTTGCGGGTCACTGCGACGGTCTCCGTTGGGGGATGCGTGGGTCGTGCGGTCCTGGATTGTAGCTGGTGGCGGGGATTGCGGATTCGGGAGTGGGGATTCGCCAGAGCCGGTTCCCCGCCGGTCGCTGGCGACAAGGGCACACCGGGCCGCACGACCTGCTGGAGACCCATGCTGTTACGAATCCCCACTCCCGAATCCCCACTCCCGGCCCCTCCACACCCCAGCCACGAACACGGCGCGATCATCGGCGCATGGACACTTCTTCGCACTCCGTATTCGGCGATTGGGATGGCAGCATCGTGCAGGCGCGCGCGCTGCAGGCGACGCTGGCGCGCCAGGTCAGCCTGCAGGACGAGGTCCCGGACCCGCCGCGCTGGCTGGCCGGCTTCGACGTCGGCTTCGAGGACGACGGCCAGGTCACCCGCGCCGCCGCGGTACTGCTCGACGCGCAGACCCTGCAGCCGCACCAGGCCGAGATCGCCCGCGTGCCCACCTCGATGGCCTATGTGCCCGGCCTGCTCAGCTTCCGCGAACTGCCGGCGCTGCTGGCGGCATTGGCGTTGCTGCGGCAGCGCCCGGACCTGGTGTTCGTGGATGGCCAGGGCATCGCCCATCCGCGCCGGCTCGGCATCGCCGCGCACTTCGGCGTGGTCACCGGGCTGCCCAGCATCGGCGTGGCCAAGACCCTGCTCGCCGGCCGCTTCGAAGAGCCAGGAGCCCAAGCCGGCGACCACAGTCCCATCGTGCATCGCGGCGAGGTGGTCGGCTGGGCGCTGCGCAGCAAGCTGCGCTGCAATCCGCTGATCGTCTCGCCCGGCCATCGTGTGGCGGTGGACAGCGCGCTGCAGTGGACCCAGCGCTATCTGCGCGGTTACCGCCTGCCGGAGCCGACCCGGCTGGCCGACCGGCTAGCCTCGCGTCGCGGCGAGGTGGCGATCGCCCAGCCGGGCTTGCTGTAGCCTCGGCATCCGGTGGCGTGGCTGCGAAAGCGCGCTCGCCGCACCTGCACTGTCGTGTCGCGTCCGAGGCGGACGCGTTGGATTGAAACCACATGGCGTTGTCGCCGCCGGCGGCGTCGATCGGTCGCCCCCCGCACGGGGGCGTGGATTCCTGCAGTAGCGTGCGTGGTGTCGCGATGTGCATCTGCGAACGCGCATCACCTGTGCAAGAGAGGCGCACACCAGGGCGCCGCGGCACGCGGAACATTGCGTCTTGCGCGGCTGGCATCCGTGCCACGCATCCGCATGCGAAGCTTGCGCTCCGTTCCTGCCACCACGAGCGCCGGCATGCCCACCCTGATCGCCCCCCGCGTCCACGATATCGGCGGCTTCGAAGTGCGTCGCGCCGTCCCCAGCATGCAGGCGCGCAGCGTCGGTCCCTTCGTCTTCATCGACCACATGGGGCCGGCGGTGTTCGAGCCGGGCCACGGCGTGGACGTGCGGCCGCATCCGCACATCGGCCTGGCCACCGTCACCTTCCTGTGGTCCGGCGAGATCGGCCACCGCGATTCGCTCGGCTCCGATCAGGTGATCCGTGCCGGCGACGTCAACTGGATGACCGCCGGCCGTGGCATCTCCCATTCCGAACGCACGCCGACCGCGCTGCGCGAGCATGCGCACCCGCTGCACGGCATGCAGACCTGGGTGGCGCTGCCGAAATCGGCGGAAGAGACCGCACCGGCGTTCTACCATCATGCCGCCGCCAGCCTGCCGCAGCAGCGCCGCGACGGCGTGTGGCTGCGGGTGATCGCCGGCCGCGCCTACGGCGAGGAATCGCCGGTGACGGTTTTTGCCGACACCCTCAACGTGGCCCTGGACCTGGATGCGGACGCGGAAATCGACCTGGACGCGCAGCACGCCGAGCGCTCGCTGTACATCCTGGAAGGCGAAGCGCAACTGGACGGCGTGGACATTCCGGCACGGCACCTGGTCCTGCCCGAGCCCGGCGCGCGCGGGCGGCTGCGCGCCAAGACCCCGCTCAAGGCCATGCTGATGGGCGGCGAACCGCTGGATGGTCCGCGTCACCTGTGGTGGAATTTCGTGTCCAGTTCGGTGGAACGCATCGAGCAGGCCAAGCAGGATTGGCGCGAGGGCCGCTTCGGAACCATCCCGGGCGACGACCAGGAATTCATTCCGTTGCCCGAACCGGGCCGCTGACACCACGGTCGCCGCCAGATCGGGCCGCCTAGGTGCGTGGCCCGCTCGCTCTCGTCCCGCTCCTCGTCGACTGACGCCCGCATCCCCGCCTACGCCCTGCGTGACGACCGCTGCCGCGGGTGCCGCCACGCCGTACCGGGTGTGCGGACATTCCGGAATTCGCATCCCAATTGTCAGCACGGTCCCGCTGGGCTATGGTGCAGATGCGGCCGCGCGCGCGTGGCCGCAGACGGGGACACGCACTGCGTCGGGGGATGCACTGCCGGGATCCCGCACAGGATGGCGCTCCCGCAGACGACGCCGCAGGCGTGCGTATGGATCGAACGCGTCGCCGCGCGGCGTATGGGGAACATCGCGAATGAAGACACTCTTGCGCAAGGCGCTGCTGACCGCTGCGGCGGCGTTGCCTGCCGCTGCCGCCATCGCGCAGCAGGCACAGAACTGCCCACCGCTGCCGCCGCAGAGCAAACTGCAATGGAACGAGCGCAGCGACAAGGGATTCATCGTCTGCCGCGCCAGCGACGCCGACGGACGTCAGGTGCTGGGCATGATGCTCACCGCACGCGACCCGAACATTCCGCTGCAGCGCACGCTGCGCGAGGAAAAGGGCGCCATCGCCGGCGAGCAGGTGTACTGGTATCGGCCCGACCTCGGCGGCGCCGACCTGCCGGGCCTGGCCTCGCGCCGGATCGCGGTCGCGGAACTGAAGAAGGGCCAGTTCGCCCAGGTGTGGATCGACGCCGCCGACACCCAGGAATTGCAGACCCTGCAGTCGCTGGTGCAGGGCCTGGACATGCGCCAGTCGAGCCTGGCACTGGAGCGCTGAAGGCGCGGCACACTGCGCGATGGATTGAGATGTGTCGTAGGCGCGGCTTCAGCCGCGACGGAGCATGACCGCGAACGCCCGTCGCGGCTGAAGCCGCTCCTACGAGAAAACAGACCCTCGCACTAAAACGGCGCGAAGCACGCCCTCAGAAGCGCCCTTCCTGGAAATCCACGAAGGCCTGCATCAGTTCCTGGCGCGTGTTCATCACGAACGGCCCGTGCCGCGCCACCGGCTCGCGCAACGGCCGGCCGGCGACCAGGATCAGCCGCGCGCCCTGCGCGTCGGCCTGCAACTGCAGCAGGTCGCCGCCGCCGAGCACGGCCAGCGTCTGCGCCGGCAGCACGCGCGCCGCCTCGCCCTCGCCCAGCGCCGCCTCGCCCTCGAACACGTAGGCGAAGGCGTTGTGCCCGGACGGCAGCGCGAACGCCCAGCGCGTGCCGGCGTCCAGCGCGATGTCCAGATACAGCGGATCGGTGGCCGGCTGCGCGATCGGGCCGTGCACCTCGCCGACCTGGCCGGCGATCACCTTGACCGTCACCCCCGGCGCCGGCTGCGCCACCGGGATGCGCTCGGGCGCGAATTCCTGGTAGCGCGGCGCGGTCATCTTGTCGCGCGCCGGCAGGTTCACCCACAGTTGGAAGCCGCGCATACGCCCTTGCTCCTGCTCCGGCATCTCCGAATGCACCAGGCCGCGGCCGGCGGTCATCCATTGCACGCTGCCCGGGGTCAGCAGGCCCTCGTTGCCGTGGTTGTCCTTGTGCCGCATGCGCCCGTCGAGCATGTAGGTGACGGTCTCGAAGCCACGGTGCGGATGGCTGGGGAAGCCGCCGATGTAGTCCTCGGCCCGGTCGGTGCCGAACTCGTCGAGCAACAGGAACGGATCCAGCTCGGGCAGCGCACCGCCGCCGATGACGCGGGTCAGCCTGACCCCATCGCCGTCGGCGGTGGCGTGGCCGCGGACGGCGCGCAGGATGCCCGCGGGGGCGACGGTGGTGGCAGCGGTCATGGTGGCCGATCTCCTGATGAGATCCCCACCATGGGTGCCGCCGCCGGCGCGGCCAACCGCGACCGGCGCAACCCACCGTTCCATCGTGCGCCCCTCCTCCCCCCGGGAGAAGGTGCCCCGAAGGGGCGGATGAGGGTACGGGCGAAGCCTCATGCATTGCCGATGGTGCAGACCGAGTTCGCGAGGGCTTGGCCTCCGTACCCTCACCCCAACCCCTCTCCCGAGGGGAGAGGGGCTCAAGCGTTCTGCGACGACTCGTTATCTGTTCGAGCCATGAATTCCCTTCTCCCACCGGGAGAAGGTGCCCCGCAGGGGCGGATGAGGGTACGGGCGTAGCCTCATGCATTGCCCATGGTGCGGACAGAGTTCGCGAGGGCTTCGCTCCGTACCCTCACCCCAACCCCTCTCCCGAGGGAGAGGGGCTCAAGCGTTCTGCGACGACTCGTTGTCTCTTCGAGGCCATGAATTCCCCTCTCCCACCGGGAGAAGGTGCCCCGCAGGGGCGGATGAGGGTACGGGCGCAGCCTCGTGCAACGTCCGGTAGCGCACGGCTGGGTTGCGAGGGCTTCGCTCCGTACCCTCACCCCAACCCCTCTCCCGAGGGGAGAGGGGCTCAAGTCGCTGCCACGCGACCGTCCCCATTAAAGTGCGTCACAAGGGCCGTCTACGACCAAAGTACTAGCCCCTCGGCCCTCGCCACCATTGACCCCCCCAGGCCATCGGGGCGACCCTTGCGGCAATCTCGTGGGGGAGCGTTCTGCATGAAAGGGTTTTCCAAGCTGGCCTGGGCCGCACTCGCCATCCTGGCGGCGTTCTGCCTCGGCACCATCGCCCTGCGCCGCGGCGAACACATCAATGCGCTGTGGATCGTGGTGGCCGCGGTGTCGATCTACCTGATCGCCTATCGCTTCTACAGCCTGTTCATCGCCGACAAGGTGATGCAGCTCGACCCCACCCGGGCCACGCCGGCAGTGCTCAACAACGACGGCCTGGACTACGTGCCGACCAACAAGCACGTGCTGTTCGGCCACCACTTCGCCGCCATCGCCGGCGCCGGGCCGCTGGTCGGGCCGGTGCTGGCCGCGCAGATGGGCTACCTGCCCGGCCTGCTGTGGCTGGTGGTCGGTGTGGTGGTCGCCGGTGCGGTGCAGGACTTCATGGTGCTGTTCCTGTCCAGCCGCCGCAACGGCCGCTCGCTCGGCGACCTGGTGCGCGAGGAGATGGGCCAGGTGCCCGGCACCATCGCGCTGTTCGGCGCGTTCCTGATCATGATCATCATCCTGGCGGTGCTGGCGATGGTGGTGGTCAAGGCACTGGCGGAAAGCCCCTGGGGCATGTTCACGGTGATCGCGACCATGCCCATCGCGATCCTGATGGGCGTGTACATGCGCTACATCCGCCCCGGCAAGATCGGCGAGATTTCGGTGGTGGGGCTGATCCTGCTGCTGGCGGCGATCTGGTTCGGCGGCAAGGTCGCCGCCGATCCCAGCTGGGGCCCGGCCTTCACCTTCACCGGCACGCAGATCACCTGGATGCTGATCGGCTACGGCTTCGTCGCCTCGGTGCTGCCGGTGTGGCTGCTGCTGGCGCCGCGCGACTACCTGTCCACCTTCCTCAAGATCGGCACCATCATCGCCCTGGCGATCGGCATCCTGGTGGTGATGCCGGAGCTGAAGATGCCGGCGCTGACCCAGTTCGCCGCCAGCGGCGACGGCCCGGTGTGGAAGGGCGGCCTGTTCCCGTTCCTGTTCATCACCATCGCCTGCGGCGCGGTGTCCGGCTTCCATGCGCTGATCTCCTCGGGCACCACGCCCAAGCTGCTCGCCAACGAGTCGCACATGCGCTACATCGGCTACGGCGGCATGCTGATGGAATCGTTGGTGGCGGTGATGGCGCTGGTGGCTGCCTCGATCATCGACCCGGGCGTGTACTTCGCGATGAACAGCCCGGCCGCGGTGATCGGCGCCGACGTCGCCTCTGCCGCGCACCACATCAGCACCACCTGGGGCTTCGCCATCACCCCGGAGCAGTTGACCGCCACCGCGGCGGCGATCGGCGAACCCACCATCCTGCATCGCGCCGGCGGTGCGCCGACGCTGGCGGTGGGCATCGCGCAGATCCTGCACCAGGCCATCCCCAACAGCAGCGACGCGATGATGGCGTTCTGGTACCACTTCGCGATCCTGTTCGAGGCGCTGTTCATCCTCACTGCGGTGGACGCCGGTACCCGCGCCGGCCGCTTCATGCTGCAGGACCTGCTCGGCAACTTCATCCCGGCACTGAAGAAAACCGAGTCGTGGACCGCCAACATCATCGGCACCGCCGGCTGCGTGGCGCTGTGGGGCTACCTGCTGTACACCGGCGTGGTCGATCCGTTCGGCGGCATCCAGACGCTGTGGCCGCTGTTCGGCATCTCCAACCAGATGCTGGCCGGCATCGCGCTGATGCTGGGCACGGTGGTGCTGTTCAAGATGAAACGCGACCGCTATGCCTGGGTGACCGCGGTGCCGGCGGTGTGGCTGCTGATCTGCACCACCTACGCCGGCCTGATCAAGATCTTCGACAGCAACCCGTCGCAGGGCTTCCTGGCGCAGGCGCACAAGTTCCAGGACGCCATCGCCAGCGGCACCGTCACTGCGCCGGCCAAGTCGGTGGCGCAGATGCAGCAGATCGTCACCAATGCCTACGTCAACACCGGGCTGACCGTGCTGTTCCTGTGCGTGGTGTTCGCGGTACTGGTCTACGCAGTGAAGACCATTCTTGTCGCGCGCCGCAACCCGCAGCGCAGCGACCGCGAGACCGCGTACGTGGCCTTGCAGCCGCACCAGATGGCGGACCTGTAATGGCTGGCGCACTGGTTCCGGTCGGACAGTACCAGGCGCATCGCCGGCTGTGGCGGCGCCTGGTGCAGACCGCGCGGCTGTGCTGCGGCATCCCCGACTACGACAACTACGTGCGGCACATGCTGGAAAAGCATCCGGACCGCGAGCCGATGGACTACAAGACCTTCTTCCGCGAGCGCCAGGAGGCGCGCTATGGCGGCAAGAGCGGGTTTCGCTGTTGTTGAGGGGCGGGGATTGGGGAGTCGGGATTGGGGATTGGTTGCGGGCGCCTGAAGGTACTCGGCGAGCCCGGCGGATCTCGCAGCGGTG
>NZ_LFME01000016.1 GCF_001043115.1 Xanthomonas sp. NCPPB 1128
CCGGTGGTGGAGGCGGTGGTGGCGGGTAATCGCAGCCCGATCCTGCGGTGAATGGAATTTTCAAGAGGGACACGATGGATACGCCAAGCACGCCCGCGCTACCGGAAAGCGACACGTCCAACGAGGCGCTGCAAGAAACGATCAAGGCCATGGCGGCATTGATCGCAACGATGCAAGTAAGGGAGCAAAGCCTGCAAGACCAGATCTCCCGACAACTGCAGGTGCTCAATGGCGCGGTCGGCAACGCCGACCGGAGCGTCAATCGCGTGGTGGAGAACGCGCTGCCGCGGCTGACGCAATTGACGCAACAGGCACTCTCGGTGGCACTGGACCCGGCCGCCGAGCGATTCGATCGCACGCTGACCGCTGCGAACCAGACGCTGCAGCAAGCCACCCAGCGCTATGCGCAAGCGCAGCAATCCCTCGAAGCCACGGCCATGCGCCGCATGTGGATGGGGTCCATTGCTATGCTGGGGGCGGCCGTCATGGGATTGTGCGGCGTGGGGTACGTGCTCTACAGCGCCAAGTCGACCCTGGCCGAGGCCGAACAGCGCCGGGCCGAAATTTCGTACCTTGATCGCGTCGCACGGGCCGACTTGGTACCCTGCGGTGAAGACAGGCTCTGTGCCGACTTCGAAAAGAAGGGACTGCGCTACGGGGACCATGGCCAATATCGGGTCATCACTCTGCGCCAATCCAGTTCACGCTGACCACTGCACTGGTAATGCTGCTACACACATCGCCCGGGAAGCTTGTCAACCGCTCCCAAGCGCGGACCACGTACCGTGGTCATGCCTGAACCGCAGACGGACATTCCCCAGCAGGGGAAAAGGAACAGTGTGATGGAGATGAAAGCAAAGACCCTGGCATTAGTCGTCGCCGCAGGGGCGGCCCTGTCCCTCCAGGCCCATGCGCAATCGTGCTGCCCCTCGGGCGGGCATGGCGTACCGGCAGCCACGGGGCTGGGTGAAAGCGCTCCCCGCGCGACCAACCTTGCCACCGATTCGGCATGGCGGATCTACGAGTTCCAACGCGATGGCGTGAACTATCTGCAGATCAACGACGCCACCGGCGTGGTCCGGGCCGCGGTCGGGCGCATCAACGAGACGTTGTGGGTCCTTCCCATGGGCAAGGACGTGGCCCGCGTGTCGCTGTCGGCCACGCCTGCCGCACCGGGGCGCGTGGTCTACCAGACCGGGGATTTCGTGGTCTGGTTGCGATCGGATGCGAAGGGCGATGCCTGGGTGGTCACTTCGCGAGATTGATCCCGACGCCCACACGCTCGGAGACGAGAAAGCTCAAGGCCAACGCATGGCGGCGCCGGCAGGTGCCGCCATGCGTTTTGAGCCGGACCGACAGTTCCCGATCGGACTCGGGATGTTCGCGGCGCACCGCGTTGAGCACGGACGCATCGGCGGTGATGCGCACGACGATCCCTTGCATGCCCCGCACCCGCCATACCCGGGCCTGGATCAGGTGGGTTCGCGCAACGGGTAACGTTTCCACGGCGTTGAGCACGCAACGATAGGCCACCAGCTGCAGTCCCAGCGAAAGCTGTCGGGGATCGCCTCGCATCCGCCAGCGGAATTCCGTGTTGCACAGGTTGGCGAAGCTGACCGAACGCAGGGTGTGATACAGGCCATGCGTCTCGATGCCAAGCGGATAGAGCGCCGTGACGTACTCATCGAGCAGTTGAGCCTGGATCACCCCGGTGCGCGTCATCTGCATCGCCGCCGAGTGGTGTCCCTGGGAGCGCAGGTACTCCACAACATCCCTGCGCATCCGATTGATCTGCACCGTGAGATCGGTGTAGTCGACCACCCGCTTGCGCAGGGTGCGCTCAGCGGACAGATAGCCGGCCTGTGCGAACTCCAGCGCCTGCTCCCGCACGCGCCCGAAATCGCGCACTTGCCTGTAGGCAGCAGAGAGGCGCGAGCCGAACGCAAACAGGCCGGTGGCGGTGACCGCGAGCAGAATCTGCACCGCGAAAGCCTGTGGGTCGTGCATGCCGACTTCGACGGCCTTGGGCAGCGACAGGGCCACTGCGACGTTCGCCAGTACCACGCCCAGTGCCGCACCGCGCCATCCATGGCGCAGAGTGAGCGCGATGGCGGGCACAACCAGCAACACCCTAAGCAACTGCCGCAGCACGGTGTCGCCAATGAGGGTGATAGCGACGAACAGAAGCGCCACCACCGCGACGGAAGCCAGGCCTTCATGCAGCAGATGGGACGGCCGGCGCAAGGCTTCGTCGCGGCGCAGCCAAAGGAGCGCCGGCAGGACGAACATCAATGTGCCCAGGTAGTCGCCCAGCCAGTACCGGATCAGCGTGTCGATCGGCGCCGGCCCTGACGGGCCACCCAGCGCGGCATTGAGCGCCATGTTGCACAGCGTGCTCCATAAGGCGGTCACCAGCGCGAGTGGTAGCAGCCAGTGGTCCTTGCGCGTCAAATCGGGAATATGAAAGCGTGCCGTGACGGGAAGCAGCGAGACCGCGGGCATCAAGAGGAACGGGCTCAGGTATGCCCAGGTGGTGCTGGTACCCCAGTCATCAACCCTCGGCACGCGCAGCACCAGCAGGGCCGCGGCGTCACCCGCCAACAACCAGGGCCATCGCCGCGCGGGCAAGAACAGCAGGCTGGCAACGCGCAATCCCGCCGGCAGGTACCACTGATCCACGGAGCATCGCCAAGCCAGCAGGAACGCGGCGCAGTAGCCCACGCTCAGCAAGGCGCCTTTGGCAATGTCTTTTACAGCGGCCATTCGACCATCCGTGGCGTGTCAGAGCCACTGTACAAGCCGCGCGCGCTGCAGCAGTAGACATTTGGCAGTTACCCAAGGCGATCCGGTGGATCCTGGCTTGCAGGAGGTGGCCTCCACGGAACCAGAGCGGTTCACTAGACTCTTGGATATGTTCTTGCGGAAGCTGGCTGAGGCTTACATCGCTCCATTGGTTCTCAGCGTGTCTACAGAATAGGATTGGGGACTGGTCGCCACCTTGAGCCTCCATGGCACAATTGATTCGGAGATGGGGCAGTCAGGGAATTGGCAGGGGGCGAAGCGAGTGACTACCGTAACCAGCGAAGTCGGTTCAGCTGAAAAATTTTCTTTTCCTACAAGTGCGTGGGTGCGCTTGCTGAGGAGTTATGGGCCAACTTCGAGCAATCTTACGATGTTCGATGAGTACGTCATTGGCGCGATCGGGCGAGCGAAAGTCCAACCGATCCGTCTTTCCACTCCGATGCTCGACGACATGATTCGGCATATTGAGTCGAAGGTGGAGGGCTCGCTCTTGATCGCCGGCACAGCGGGCGATGGCAAGACCTACCACTGCCGGGCACTGTGGAACCACATCGGCGGTGACCCCAAAGTCTGGGCGGGCAAAGAGAACGTGAAGGAACATCGCCTCGCCGATGGTCGCCTAGCGGTGTTCATCAAGGATCTTTCCGAATTCAATGGCCAGGAGAGCGACCTGCCGCTGCAGCGCCTCGAAAGGTCGGTTCTGGAAGGCAACGACTCCGAAGTCGTAATCCTGGCGGCCAACCATGGCCAACTGCTCGATCGCCTGCGCGACCTAGGTAAACGGCAGGATCGCATGCATCCGCTCCGCAAGCCCTTGCAGGAGAGCTTCCTGCAAGCAGGGGCCGCGCCCGACCGCTTGGCTGTATTCGATCTCAGCCGCTCCACCAGCCGCAAGACGCTCGACGAAGTCGCCAAGGCAGTTGCCGGACATCCCGAATGGGAAAACTGCTCTCGCTGCTCCTTGAGGGCAGGTGGGAATGTCTGCCCGATCGACGAGAACCGCCGCCGCCTTCTCGGAGAAGCCGATGGCGGGCAGCTCGCGCGCCGGCTCGGCGACTTGGTCGAGATCGCCAGACTCAATGGGCTACATCTTCCGGTGCGCGATCTGCTAGCACTGTGCTCCAACATGGTCCTCGGTTACGCAGATGCAAAGTTGGCAAAAGAGAACCTGATGACTTGCGCGGACGTGCCCAAGATCCAAGAGGGCAACCACATCGGCAAGGCCAGCATCTACGCCAACGCATTCGGGGCCAACCTGCCTAAGCGACGGGCTTCTGATCGCCCCGTATTCAAGGCTATGGCGAGTTTCGGTGTGGGTGAGGAGACGACCAACGCGGCCGATGGTTTGCTGGTCTACGGTAAGGACGATTCGCGGTTGCAGGCCGACTTCGCGCGTCTAGTAGCCGTTGACCCGATCTATGGCGCGACGGCGGACTTCCGCGCGGCTCAGGACGCCTACTTGGAAGGCTATGAAGGCGCGCGCTTGGATGGCGGCTCCGCTGAGTTCATGGAGATGCTTGAGGACCAGCGTCGCCGGCTCTACTTCAGCCTGCCTGAATCCGAGCCCGGCTACCCCCGCTGGTCAATGACGGCCTTTCGCTTCGCTGGCGAGTATCTGGACATCATTGAGTCACTCAAGGCCAAGAAGGCGGTGAACGACAACACTCGCGGGCGTATTGCGCGTGGCCTTAACCGGGTCATGACGGGCCTGCTCTTGGAGAACGTTGACCGCATCTTCATTGCCAGTTCCGGCGGATTCACGCAAAGCCGCGTGAGTGTGCTTTGCGATCATGAAACGCCATCGCGCAGGCAGGGTGGCGTAGGCATGGCCATCAAGTACAACGAGGAGTCTGGCCGCCTTCAGCTCGACGTATCGCTCTCGCCAAGCCCTGGCAACTCAGTCGCCTTCGACCTCACGCCTATCCGGCATGAGTTTCTCGCGCGGGTGGCCGAGGGCGCGCTGCCAGCAAGCTTTTCCAATGAGTGCCTTGAAGACCTTCTGGCCTTCAAGACCAAGCTGCTGCGCAAGGCCGAGATCGTCTGTAGGGCTGGCTTTGCCGGCGACGACGACGAAGTCGGCGGGGAAGCATCCGCATTGACGCTGAATTTCATCGACATCGAGCCGGGAGGCCGTGGGTTCGCCCGCCCCGTGACCGTGAGGACTCCGGCATGAACGAGATCCTCAAACGGCCTGAGATCAAAAGCGTCGATTTTTGCGTCGACGAGAACATCTGGGGGCACCGTCTCTACGACGAGCAACTCCCTCATTTGACGGTGCTCGAATTTCTCGGCGCACTGGGCTCGAACCTCGACAAGCCGCTTCGCCCCCAAGAGGGCCTTGGTGGTGCCGTCAAGTTCCAGCCGCAGCGCCAAATCCGTCTCCGCGGCCTGCTTTTCAACAACCCCTACGTTGAGTCCATCTCCGAAAGCGCACAACCGGATGAGGAGAAATGGCGGCAGTGGTTCGGGCGCTTTGCCCATGGGGCAACGGGCAACGGTGACGGCGTTGACGACATGGCATACCTACGCAATTCGTTCGCGAGCTTCGACGATTTCGCTAAGGCCGTGGAACTGCTGCGCTCCTCTTCCTTCGAGTCGCGCAGCAACAAGCGCTGGAGTTCAAAATTTGTCTTTCCCTTCGGCCCGGACGCCCTCTACGAGGACTTGGAGATCGACTCAAAGGGCAAAATGAGTAACGACCGGCGCTTCTTCGCGCGTACTGGCGAGCTGCTCTACCTGATGCTCACGCGGTCGAAGCGCGGCGCCGAACTGGGTGACTTGCTGGCTAAGCGCCTGTTCGACCGCGAAGCGCCGATGAACCGGCTCGCGCGAGCAATGCAAGGTACGTCACAGCGCGCGGATGAAGCCCGGCAGTCTGGCTATCTGCCTGAAGCCGCTAACCCGCGATTTGATCAAATTTGCAATGACTGGCTGTCGATTCTGGCGAGAGATATGCCGATCTATGACGCCTTGGAGCACCTGATCGTCATCTCGGGGCTCAACATGCTGCTCTACTTCCTTGAGCGGGCGAAGCGCGTAGCTGGCGACGATGATCCGGTCGAGATCATCTGCGAGATTGTTTCCAAAGAACGCACGAAGGTTCGCACACTTTCCGGCGACAGCTACCAGCTCAACCAAGGCCTTCCCGCCAAGGCGGTGCGCGCCCATGTCGAGTCGATCCGCATGGATGCCGGCTGGACCGAGGCCGCCTCCAGTGAGTTCTCGGAAGCTGAGCGGGTGAGGCTCATGCGCGAGCGCTTCCAGTGGCCATCAGCCGATGGGGGCGACGACGAGGACTACTCGGGCGAGAGTCCCGAAACCTTAGTCGAAAAGCTCACCGAGCTTGCCCTTGCGCGGCATCAGCAGCACGTCGGCAAGATTCACGCTTCCTGGTCGCGGGCGATTGGCCTCAGCTCCCGCCGCCTCTCGCGGCGCACCCGCTACGCCCCCAACGATAGGCTTTTAAAGTCGATCGTGGTGGCCATCGTCGACGACCCTATGCAGTTCGACGAGTTCCTGACTGAGGCTAAAAAGCGCTATGGCCTCATCCTCGGCGACGCCGAAGGCGCGCGCTTGGTCGACGCGAAACTCGTAGACCAAGAGGAACTCAGTGAGAACCGGGACAACCTTGAAGCTCGGCTTGTGGGATTGGGCCTGGTCCGCAGGCTCTCCGATTCCTGCTCGTTTGTCGAAAATCCATTCGCGAAGGAAGGGGCCGCATGCTGACCGACCGCATTATTGGCCGCGTCGGCGCGGACATCTTAGCCAAGCGGGTTTCCAATCCCGGCCAGTCCGGCGATTCTGCCGCGTTGTTCCGGCTCGACAAGCTCTCGTCCAGCCAGATTGCGGCTGTGGCGCGAGCGATCCTCGCTAATCCTGACCTGCTGGCTCGCGTGGATCTCATGATCCCCGAGGCCTTGGTTGATGCCCAAAGCCTGCCGCCTGAGATCCTCATTCCGCATAACGCCGGCTACGTCCGCAACAACGCTGCGACCGTCAAGGCTGCAATCCTGACTGCTAACGGCAACGAGCACAACTTGGCCGACACGCTCGGCCACGTCATGGCCATCGGCGCCAAGGAGATGCGTGCCGACCCTGAATCCTGGGTCGAGGCTGCCTTGCACACCGGTGGGCTCGCGCCGGTGCCGGATGACCGCTCGGTGTTCCATGCGGCCTTGGGCGGATTGCTCGCCTCCTCTGAGCTCTCACTCGTCCAGCTTGGCGAGTTCTGCTCCGAAATTGTCGAGGCCATGTCTATCCGCGGGCTTGCCATCCGTGATGCCCTGGGCTTTGCAATGCCGCGTGCCGGTTTGCCCCGCGACACAGGGTTCTTCTCCAATGCAAAGAGCTTCGGACCGCTTCGCAAGCCCTGGCAGAAGGCCTTCGCCAAGCTCTTCACGCAGCGCGCGCCGCTGTTAAAGAAACTTCGCCAGAACGGCCAGCCGCTGGATTCCGACGAGCTAATTGAGCGCATTGAGGCCAATGCGGCTGAGATCACGGATGCCGCGCGCCTAGCGCTTGTTGCTTTCGTCAACGCTCCCGCGGGAGATCAGGAGGTGTCTTCCGCTCTGGCTCAGTTCGAGTGGGAGGCCGACGGCGTCTACCTCGCCTTCGACAAGCCCAAGGAGAAACAATTCGGATTGGCTGACTCGACCATCCGCTTCCTCGACCACGATTGCGACCAAGAGAATTCGCTCGACCTCGAGGGCCGCCAGTTCTTGGAAGATTTGAAGTCGCGCGAGCGGCGCTCCGACTTTACCGAAGACGATGAGGAGTTCTTCATCAAGTACCGCCGGCTACTTGAGCAAGATGCCAAGCTATGCGCGCGCTGGGAGAAGGCTCTCTATGGCAAGCCCATCGAATGCAACGACTTTTTCGATGGTTTCGCGCGCGTAGTGAACAGCCTACATGCGGGGCTGCGCGAGACCGAAGGCGAGCGCATCTTGCGCTTCACCGTGACCAAGGGTCGCAAGGAGTGGCGTGAGCGCTTCAATTACGACGCCGGCAGCTACTTCTCGGCGATGTATCGTGGCTTGAAGGAGCTCATGGGTTCCAAGGCCGATTGGAAGGTTGAGCGTCTCGGAAATGCGAGCCTCCCCGATCCGCTTTTCGATTATGAGGCCTTCTTTGCCAAGGAGAAGGAGCTCCGCAGCGACAAGAAAAACAAGATGCGGCCGAATTCATCGCTCTCGCGCATGGCCTTGCAGATCAAGTTCGATGTGGCGCTAATCCAGTTCTTCAATGGCAAAGAGAATGTGCTCGCCAGGACCCAGCTCTTGTGGAGCTACAAACCCACCTCGATTGGCCTGTCGATGGTCGCAGATATGCGCCGCCTTTTGGAGAAGGGGGCGGCCGGTTGCACAGAAGTCCCGCGCCGCCTAGTAAGCAAGAAGGGTGGGGTGCAAAATGTCTCGCTGCTCGACACCGGCACGTTGGAGGCCACCTATTCCACCGACGCGGGTTCCTTGGTCCCAGCGGCCAGCAGGCTCCGCAGCCTGCGCCACGAGATAAAGGGCCGGATCAAGGACCTCGCGGAAGGCGGCTATCTAACTCCGCCGCAGCGCGACGAGGTCAAGGCATCCTGGGACAAGTTCGAGGAGGACTACATCAAGGCGATGGAGGACTTCGTCTCTATCGGCCTTCATGGCGAGGCCGTCATGCGCCAGGCGGAATCCTTCGGCGCCCTGATGGCGACCCTTATGTCCCAAGCGCGCGGCGACGTGTGCCGCTCGCGTCTGGTCTCCGAGATTCTTTCGGTAGGCACGGCCCGCGTGGCTGGCGACAACCCCGCGCTGATCATCCCGCCATGGCACCCGGAGCGCATGAAGGCGTTGGCAGTGAAGTCCCGACGTGTCGCCGGATTTGCCACCCACTTGCTCTCCAGCAGCAACATCCTCTATGGAGACCGCGAAATCTTCATGCGCGAGTTCTCCGACGAGATCGCCCATCCGTTCTATCCGGAGATCGCTGTCCTCAACCGGGCCGGCGCGCCGACGCTGGTGTCTGAGAGCAGCACGGTCAACGGCTATAGCCTCTTGGAATCGCCCACGCGGGGCAATCAGGATGCAATGACCGATGTGGACCCAGCTGCCGCTGCCAAGCAAGTACGAGAGCTCTTGGAGCGCTACGTTGGCTTGCAGCCTCATGAGGCATCGAACCTGAGCGTCGTACTTTACAACGCCGATGCGGCCGAGCTGCCGCTGGCTACCGTGCGGGAGCTCTCGTCGATTCAGGAGGACGGGAAGCTTCAATGCAGCGTGTCGGTGCGTCACTCGGATCCGGCAAAGCTGCGCAGCGTCTACGGTGAGCTGGTCAACAAGGCCGGAGAGGATCCGGACTTGCCCGTAGTCAGTGAGACCAGCGACAACTTCATCTCCAGGTTACGCATTGCGGTAACGCCTATCTCGGCCACGCCGAGCGAGAGCGCCCAGGGGTTCAAGGCCTTCGATGTAGCTTTCCTGCATGACGTGGTCTCGCGGGCGGCGCAGTCCGAATGGCTTTCTGTCACCTGGACGAACGATCGGCCGAATTTGGAGCACGCTCCCTCGCGCTGGTCCTACCGCAGCGTCTCGGGCGAGAATGAACTGAAATCCACTACCTTCTTGGCCTGCCCTTGGCAGACGGCCTCGGGCTGGGCCTATGTGTCCGCAGTGGCTGCCGTGTGCCGCCAGCTTGATGCATTGCCTGGCGAACGCTTCCTGCCAGCCCGGCGCATCTCGCTGCAAAGCCCCGCGCTGGCCAGCATGATCAAGGACGCCCATGACTTGGCCGAGTGGGTCGCCACTTATGACGAGCTGCTCGACAAACGCCAACTTCAGCACAACGACATCACCGTCGTCCGCTATCGCCGCGGCTCCACTAACGGCCGCAATATGATCGTAAGCTCGACCTCCGAACTGCGTCTGCTAGGCGTGCTAGTGCGCCGCCGCTTGGACGAGCTGAATTTGCAACTCGATGCTTCCGAGGTCCAGGCCGCCGCTGACAAGGCCAAGCGCGATGCGCTATCGGTCTCCGGCGATATCGTTTTGCGCGCAGCCAAGCGTGGCGTATCCGCAGGCGAAATGATCGGCCTGGTGCTTAGCCGCTATTTGCTCGCAGAGGAATTCAGAGCCGCCGCTGGCGGCGGGCAGATACTGACGGCGTACTTCCTGCTCGACGACTACGCAAGCTGGCTTTCGCAGCCAGAGAGCCGTATCGCCGACATCCTTGCGCTCAATGTCGAGGAACGGGAGGAGCGCGTTCGCGTAGTGATCTCAATCGTCGAATCCAAATACGTCGCCGCCGACAGCTTGGCAAAGGCGCGCCGCGACTCCAAGGACCAGCTCCTGACCACTCTCGGCATGTTCCGCGAGGCGCTTTTCGGCGATCCCGGCCGGCTCGACCGGGACGTGTGGTTAGCCCGCCTGGCCGATATGCTCATCGACGCCGACATCCCGCCAGGCATGACGGGCCTGATGGAGCGCGCGCGCTCGAAACTTCGTGAGGGCGATGTAGATATCTCGCTGCGGGGCTACTCCCACGTCTACGTTCACACCTCGGACGCCGGCTCGGTTTCCGCCTCCGACCAGGAGCTTTTGGAAGATTCCGACGGCGTGAAATCCTGGCAAGAGGTCTTCGATCGGTCCGATCTGCGAAAGCTCGCCGAGGCCTACGCTAAGGGCACCGGGGGACTCGGCGCCCGCGCTGCGCTGGGACCCCACCAGCCCTGGGATGGGCATGGCTTCAAAAGGCCTGCCCCGCGCGTGCCATGGCTCGCCGCCATAGGCCAGCTCGCTAGCGGGGTGGGCGTGCTGTTGGAAGAAGCTCCAGGGGAAGATGAAGCCGCCGCCGCGACTCCGGGCACTAGCCTGGCGCAAGAGCCTTCGCAGGCTGCGCAAATCCCCGCCAAAGCTGACACCGTACCGCCGGCTCCGGCCCCAAGCCCTGCGCTGGCCGGCAACCTTGGTGCCGCTTTCTCAAAGCTGGTTGCCTCCAAGTTCGCGGGTGGCGCGCAGTTCGACGCTGAGCGGGAGGAGTGGGCCCAGGAAGTCACCAAGAAGCTCAAAGCCGCGCTTAACAGTTACGGGCTACAAGCGGCCATTTTGGGGACGCGTCTGACCCCCAATGGTTGCTTGGTGCGCCTAGCTGGCTCCGACCGGCTGCGCGTCGAAGACATTGAGAACAAGCGCACCCAGCTTCTGACCACGCACGCGATCAATCTCGTCACTGTCCAGCCCAAGCCCGGCGAGATTGTGGTGACGGTCGCCGGCTCCAAACGCCAGTCCGTGTCGCTCTGGGAGCTGTGGTCTCGCCGCGAGCTCAACCGCAACGTCGCCGGCATCAATACGTCATTCCTCTTGGGCCTCCAAGAGATCAACGGCGCACTGCTGTATCTGAACCTTGGCTCGGAGTTTGGCGGGCTTTCGTCTCACGAGCCGCATTCGCTGGTGGCAGGTGCAACCGGTAGCGGCAAATCGGTGCTGATTCAGGCGCTAATCTTGGACATCGCTGCGACCAACTCAAGGGATCTAGCGCAACTCATTTTGATCGATCCCAAAATGGGGGTCGATTACGCACCTTTGGCTGACTTGCCGCATATGCGCGATGAGATAGTTACAACGAAGGAGAAGGCTAGCGAGGTACTCAAAGCGCTCGTTCAGGAGATGGAAGATCGCTATCGCGCGTTCGCGAAAGTCCGATCTCGGGATCTGCCGGCCTACAACTCTAAGGTTTCGTCCGAGGAGCGCATGCCTATGGTGTTCTTGATCCATGACGAGTTCGCTGACTGGATGCTCGACGATGCCTACAAGGCGGCAGTGGGAGCCGCGGTTCAGCGGCTCGGCGTGAAGGCCCGTGCGGCCGGTATCCACTTGATCTTCGCGGCCCAGCGCCCCGACAAGGACGTGATGCCGATGCAGCTTCGGGAAAACCTGGGCAATCGCCTCATATTGAAGGTATCCAGCGAAGCGACATCCAAGATTGCGCTTGATCGACCGGGCGCCGAGCTGTTGCTCGGTCGAGGACATCTGGCCGCCAAACTCAACGGTGAACAAGGGCTCGTGTTCGCGCAAGCGCCGTTCCTTTCGGATCAGGAGATTGAGGCTGCGGTGGCAGCTATAGCCGCGGACAAAGAGGGCGCCGAATGAAGATCGAGGAAGCGACTGACACGATCGCTAAGTTCTTCAATGACCTGATAGGTGCGTGGGTGCCTGGATCCGTCTTGGCGGTTGGTCTGACGCTCATGCACCTTGGCCCAGCTCAACTCAAGTCAGTGTTCAAGCTCGGCGACTCTACCGCTGCGGCCCTAACGTTCGCTGGAGTCCTTTTCGCTGGCGGGCATGCTTTGCTTGCCCTTCATGAACAGGCTTTTAAGAGGCTGCTGGCCAGGGTCAAGATCGCAAAGGTGTTTGACGAAGCAGGAGCGAAGAAGCGCCAGTCTTACGAATGGTTCGCCGAGCTGGTCAAGACTCAGCAGACTGGCTCCAGTGCGAAAGATTGGGACTACAACGACTTGCGAAGTGTGGCCTTCTCCGTTTCCACTGAGGCCTCGTCTATGGGTCGCAGGTTTATGTTTATTTCACTGTTGTGCAATGGCGTTGGTACTGCGCTGGCGATCGTTGCCATCGACTTTGCAGCGTGTTCATTGCTCTCACCCAAGTTACTTTTCGCCTACGATCAAGCGGCGCCTTGGTGGGCGCAGACGCTCTTGCTTTTGGGCCTGGCGTTGGCGCTCTTCAAGCGCGGCGAGGTTTTCTACAGCCGCGCGATGGCGACTCCCTTTTCGATCGCGGTCGCGGAGCTGAAATTTAAGAAGGATGCCAATGCTGGCAAGACCACTCCCAACCCTTAGAAAGATCTATCTGGCAGGCGGCTTCAGATCGAATTGGCAGGCGGAGGTGACTTCTCGCCTGGCCGGATCATTTGAACTAATCGATCCGAGCTCCCACAACATCCAAGACCCTTCCGAATACACGCGATGGGACTTGGAGGCCGTTCGCAAATCCGATATCGTCTTGGCCAACATGGAGGCGTCTAACCCCGGCGGATATTCGCTCGCGCTGGAGGTCGGATTCGCGAACGCGCTAGGCAAACGAATCTTCATGGTCGACCAGATCGAGGATCCCACGGTGAGGCGCTACTTCGAGATGGTACGTCAGTGTTCGGAGCGTGTTTTTCTAAAACTAGGCGATGCTCTCGATCACCTCTTGTCGCTGGACTAAAAAGATTCACCTAGCTGCATCGCGTATTCCTTGAGGATGTCGCTCGGCAGTCCCCAGCGCCGCCACAAATAAGCGATAAGCCAGTGGTGCCCTCTTTGGGGGTGCCCACCAATGACTCCGAGACTGTTGCATGCGGCTGCAAGACGATAAAATTTAATAGGGGCAGTCTTTGCGTCTCGGGCATCACGCTCGAATTGTGCAATCGCCGCTTCGAGATTGAGCAGCGCCTTCAATGTGTGGACCGCGTCGCTGCCAAGTTCGTCCCACCAAACCTCGTCTATCGCGCATACAGACTCCTCCGCCCATGGAAGCAACTCCGTTCGCAACGATGTAGGAAAGGCCAGATTCTTCTCTTTGTTGCTGAAGCTGATCAGGATGATCATCCCGAACAGATTGCGAAGCGCGCTGGAACAGGCGCTAAGCTCGAAAGGATATCGGGCAAAACAGCCTTTGATCGCACCAGCAACATCGTCGATGCCAGCTTCGATGATCTCGTTGTTCGGCATGCTTGGCCAGTCGCTCTCAGCAGCGAACTCGAGGAGCAAGTGCCCAAATTCGCTGAGCGCATTGCCCAAGTATCCTCGCATGCCTATGGCATGGAACTGCTTCGCTGCTTCTGTGTAGTGAACGGCGGCATCTGACAAGTTTCCGAGATACGCCTCGCAGTTGCCGATTTGATGGTGGAGCTGCCCAGCATTGACTGCGATGCCTTGCCCTCGAACTAGTTCGAGTGATCTGCGATAAGCATTAGCCGCTGTGGCGAATTCGCGTCTCACAAGCAACGCCCCACCCAATAAGCCATAGGAGGACGAAAGGTCATTCTGAATGTCTTCTAGGTCTGCAATCTCGTCAGATGACTTCGAAGCGAATGAGAGTGCCTCATTGAAGTGTTCAATGGCGCTAAGGGCTTGCTCATGCACTACGTCGTTGTCGTCTCGAAGACTGCCCGTTATCGCACGACAAAGAGCCACATTGCCTAACGTCTCTGGGTCATCTGATCTGTGGCCGATTTCTTCCATCAGGGCCATCGCGGCGGTGACGTCGATGCGCTCTTGGCTTCTGTGGGCCAGGCCAACAGTCATCGTAAGCAGATTGCTGGCGCTTCGCGGCCTCTTATCGCGCAATGCAATTCGGGCTCCACGTAGCATCACCTGGCTGCCGACGTGGCCTAGGTGGATGACAAAAAAATATCGCATAAGTTCAGCGCAGATGCCCGAGGCCATTAGGCCGAGGCGCGGATCGTAGGGTTGCTTTTCTGCGAGGTCCAGCACCCTGAGCAAGTTAGGCAGTTCCTCTTCGAAGCGGCCAACCATGTTCGGAAGGCCTCCATTCTGCTCAGAGTGCGTCGAGATGACGGCCGCCATCACCGCAAAGCTTTTTGCTAGCTCCATGGTGATGCTTTTGGCCTCGTCAGGGCGTTCTTTACTCCATCGAGCGACTGCATAGCTCGCAATTGGCGACAACATGCGGACGCGCTCACGTGGTTCGCCGCGGTTCGTCCCCTCGATGAGGCCCCATCGCCAAGCGCCCGCAATTGCCGACCTTCCGTCGCCAACCCACTCTTGGCTATCTTCCAGCATCCGGCTGAATAGTCCGCCTGGTGCATTTGCTATCAGATACAGGAGCTTTCGCTCGTCCTCCGAAAGTGCGTCATATGCGAGAGAAAGGCACGCCCTAAGAGAGGTGCGCCGGTTTTGCGACGACCTCTTTTGAACTTCCAGTAGGTCGGCGCCACGCCGACGAATTTGGTCCAGCGCGATGGCGCTTGATCCAAAGTGGTTGATCAACATCGCTTCAAGGCGCAAGGTCAGAGGGTGGCCGTCTGCGAACGCGACGAGTTCCTGCCAGCTGCTCGCATCGGTTGGTGTGCCGGGGCGTAGGTAGTGGGAGAGAATCTGCTCGCCAGCTTCAACTTCAATTCCTGCTAGCCGCACGTAACTGTCCACTCGGGTTTGCGCCAAGTCCACCTGCGACGTGATGATGATCTGCGTTTCGATCAATTGTGTCTGCAGTTGCGTGATCCAATCGTCAACCGCGTCGATTTCCCGGGCTTGGATTTGTTCCAGTCCATCGATGACTAAGCATGCCTGCAGCTTGTCTAGGGCGGATTCCAGCGATCCACCACCTCCTTGCTGGGCGCTGCGAAGCGAAACCTCCAAAGCCGCCCTCATCGCCTCAATGCCGTCGTATCGTTCTGCCTCGACCCAGAGCACGGGCCGTTCCGTGTCGGTGGCTTGAAGCGCCCTTAGCACAAGTTGAGTCTTGCCTATGCCACCTGGCCCATGCACAAGAAGATATCGGTCGGTGCGCAGCGAGTCACGGATACGTTCCAGTTCCTCCGCGCGACCGACAAATACTGGATCAGGTGAGGGCGACGGAAAGTGATGTCTGAGCTTCAAGCGGCTCCGTAGGTTTCCTCTGAGTCGATCAATTCCTGATGCTTTGAGGCCTCTGAGCTCTTCCGTCGGAAGACTATGGTGCGCGTCATGCTCGTTATGGCATGCCGAGCAAATCCTAAGAAGATTGTGATGATGGTTGCATCGAGAGTCCGCCCAAGGATCGATGTGCGCCGTCTGCACTGCGACACCCGAACCACACCGCATGCAACACCCACCGCTTTCGGCGTGCAGATATGCAAGCACCTTTTGTGGCAAGTCGCGGCGCGCTTCGCCTGCCTCGGCCCACGGTTCCATTAGGTAGCGGTCGAATGCCTCGAGATCCGAAACAAGAAATCGAGTCGAGCCTTCGACTTCATGAGTCGGCAGTTGGCGACTGTCCCCTGGGCGCTTCTGAAAACTACGGCTCGTATAAAAGAACAATAGCTCAGGAGTAATTCCGAGATGCAGAGCCGCTTCCGCAGCAATCAGCCAATCTTTCGACAAAGGAAGCAAAGCTTCGGGGCCTGGCGAGGGAGTACCCATCTCGCTTCCGCTAGGAGGGGATTGGGACGCGGCTTCCTTCACTTGTGGCAGACGGCGCAGGAGCCGTTGCCGTCCTCGACCCCGTAGATGTCGTCGATATCATCCGAGCAGGCCTTTACAGGCCGCAGCGGATTGATGGGGATGGCCTTGCGCATGCGGGCGCGGCGGCTCTCATATTCCGCTTCGATCTCCGCAATGCGTTCAGGCTGCTCCATATCTACCAGCGATTCGCCCTTCGACCAAGTGAAGGGGGAGCCATGCTCCAACGCGTCCTTCTCCAACGCCTTGGCATCTTCATATGCCTGCGGATGGCGCTCTCTCAGGCGCACCCACTCGATCTTCTGCTGGAAGAAGCAGAAGGTGCAGCCGCTGCGCGATCGCCACTCGTAATACTTGGGATAGCCGACGCCGGAGTTCTCCAAGATGTCGATGACGCCTGCCTTGTCGATGCCCGCCTCGCGGAAGGGGAGCTTCACGAACAGGTTGTCGGCCTTGGTCGAGTAGCCATCGCGGTAGTCCTCATCGGCGCGGATGGCCACATAGGACGTGACCTTGTCACCGTTCGCGAGCATCGGCCTGACCCAGTTCTCGAACGGGGCCAGCTTTAGCTTGCGGGTGCACCAGCGGGTGCTGGGATTGGGCAGGAAGTGGTTGTATTGGCGAAGCCAGAAGCTGAAATCGCGGTCAGGGTTCAACCGAAGGATCGTCTTGCCAAGCTTTCCCTCAAGCTTACCCAGGAACTCGTAGACCTCGGGCAGCTCTTCGCCTGTGTCGGTATAGAAGTATTCGATGTTGAGCTCGGGATGGCGCTCGCGCATATAGACGGCCAGAGCCGCGCTGTCCTTTCCTCCAGAGATCCCCAGGACGTGCCGCTCAGCCATTGGCTGCCTCCTTGTCGATAGACGCCAGTTTCATTCCAGCCTTGGCCAGGATCGCCAACACGACGTCCGTTCCCAAACCTTGGCCTTCCAACATGGAGACGACCTCGAGGACCTTGGCCTCCACGGTCTTGCGATGGCGGTCGGAAATAGCGAACGAGTGCGAGATCGTCTTGGTGTCTGCGCCCGCGCCGATGACCACGGCGATGGCTTCGCTGTGAGCCTTGCGCCCTTGCACGGCGGCGAACGCCTCGGATTCGCGGAAGCGGCGCGCTAACTTCGCCAGTTCCAAGATTGCGACGTCGATGTGCCGATCCACCCAATCGCGGGGCGGCTTCTCCGCTGCCAGGCTCAGGATGCCTTCGAGCGATGCTCTCGACCCGTCGTAGTTGACCAAACGCGTAGCGAAGCCATCAATTTGGAAGTCCCCCGAGATGCCGGAGACGGACTTCGCACGCTCGTGCAAGCTTTCCAAATCGTCGCGGCTCGCGTCCAAAGCGGCGAGCATCTTGGCTTCGACCTCAGCAAGCATCTTTCCGTAGGCGCTGGCGAGTTCTTGCAGCGGCGCGCGCAGCGCCTTCACATAAGCCTTGCCGTCGGATGCGCCCAGGAGCGATGCCAGATCGACGAACAGTACCTTGTGTGGGTCGCTGGCCTTCAAAAGCATGTCGCGCATGTCACGGGCTGTTTGTCCAAGCCGCGAGGTGCGCCGGGCCCATTCGGGCAGGTTGAAGACCATAGCCACTAGGCCGCGGGCGGCCTCGAGCGGGTCGGCCGCGCCGGCGTTTTCGCCGATCTCGGCCAACAGCTTGGAAATGCCTTTGAGGATCCGGTTCTTGTCCTCGTCGATAGCCACCCAGCGCAGCGAAAAGCGATCGGGGTCTTGCAGGCACTCGTCGATGTCGAAGTCGGTGAGCCGGGGTACGAACATCCCATCCTTGTAGACGGCGATGTTGGCCTTGTGGGCCAGCAGGAAAGTGGTGAGGAACACAGGCTGGATGCCCAACTTCATGCCGAACGGCGGTGCGCTCCACAGTTTGTAGATCTCGTGCGCGCCCACGCGGGCGTCCGCGTCAGAGAAGAGGGCTCGCGTGGCGCTCCAGAGATTTTGGAAGCCTTCGGCGAACCCATCGTCAGGCGGCATGCAGCGCCAGGCCCCAGAGGCGTCTTGGCGATGCAGCCCCGTACGCTTGAGCAGCGTCTCATAGAGGCCGCGCTCGGCCGGGAAGCCCTCGAATCCCAATGCCTCTTGGCCTTCTGCATTGATCATCGCGTGCAACAGGTCGCGACGCGCCTTCACGCTGTTGCTCGACACGCTGTCGCGGTTAACTAGCTCGCTCCACACCGGAGGCGAATCACCGAACATGTCTTCGGCCAGGCTCGACGCAACCGGTGAGAGCTTGGAGCCTGGCTCGACGATTTGCTCGGTTCCGTCGTGCCACTTTGCCAGCGACACCGCGGCTTGCAGTTGGTCCTCCAAGTCGGCGCGGGTGGCGGCTAGGCGCGCGTAGACTTCGCGGCGTGCGACGGCGTCGCCTGAGAGCTCGTGGCGATCTTTGACTTGCTCCAAGGCGACCAGTTCCGACGAGAGCTCGGCGATGCGGGCGTGGTTTGCAGGAATGCCTACCATCACGGGCCATGGGCTCAACTTGGAGCATCCCTGTGCTCGTATCCGCGCGTCCCTGGGCTTCATGCCTTTACTAGGCAGCGCGAGGATGAAGGTCCCGAACTCGCCCTTCTTGGGTTGGTAGTTCGCGGCGATTTTCTCAGCCTGCTCGATGCTGCATAGCGAGAGCTCCATCCATCGCATGGAGCCGGTCTCGTGGTAGTGCCGCTTGGCCACGACCGGATGCAGACCCATGAGCTGCGCCAGGCGGCCGTAGTCGATGCCCGGAGAGGCGGCCAAGGTTTGGGCGATGGCCGCGTCGATGTCGAAGTCGCTGCCTTCGAAGACAGACCAGGCCCCGGTGTAATTCTTGTAGAGGGCGACTTTGAGATCGGAGAGCTTTTTGAGGGCAGCGTCCAGCTCCTCGCGCGTCTTGTCGTAGAATAGCGCGCCGATCACCGCGGCGTCGGCCGCCAGTCCCGAGCCATTGCGGAACATGTCTATGACCGCGATGTTTTTGATCAGCGAGACGAGCAACGCATCGCCCGTCTTGGCTTCGGCTCGCTCGACCGCCTCGACGGCTTGCGACCAGCGGTGGCCGTCCGGAGAGGCTAGGATCGCCGGCTCCAAGTTCGAGCGCAGGTAGTCCCAGTAGTCGCTTGGACGATACCAACTCGCGTCCTCGCGAAGTGTCGAGTTCAGATAAGAGCGGAAACCATGCGGCTCCACAGACGAGAGGAAACCGAAGGTGCTGCGCTCGTTCTGGCCGAACTGCCGCTTTGAGATCGGGCCCAGGAGCGCAGCCATCGCTGGATGCAGCGGCCAACAGGCTTCCAAGGCCTTGGCGAAGTCTTTCCCCACCGCAGGGCGGCGGGAGCGGATCGCTTCGGCTATGGCCTTGGACGCCTCGGGTATCCAGGGAGGGCTATCCTTTGCTTCGATCGCGCGACCGATGAGCTCGACGACCTCGTCGCTCGCGGCTACAAAGGGCAAGTCGATGTAGCGGCCTTGCACTTTGGCCCAATCGTCGCGGGTATCGATGCCTAAGCGGGCTGAATATTGCGCAAAGGACTGATGCAGCACGCCCACGACCACTAGGCGACCCTCGGAGCGCGCGGCGGCTTCGGCTAGCTCTTGGAAGAAGTAGACGTCGTCCCCGGAGCCCAGTGCGGAAGCCTCGAGGAACTTGCCCATCTCGTCGATAATGACCAGCGCGCCGTCATGGGGGCGACTTTTGGTCTCTTCGAGAAGCTCGGCGATCAGCGATTGCGCGTTGGGCTTGCTGCGACCATCGATATTGCGACCTTGCGCTCGCCGCAGAGACGCATGCAGCTCTGCTACCACGCTTCCGCGCCGGCCCACGGCCGGCACGAGCAGCCACCCCTTACGCACGGGGAAGGCCTTGTCAAAGGCAGGCTTGGAGTCCAGTCGCAATGCCTTGCGCGACTTGGTCCGCAGATTCTTGTCAGGGTGCAGCGCGCTCGCCAAGGCTACGGCAAGCGAACTCTTGCCACCGCCGAAGGGGCCAGTCCAGGTGAAGCAACGTTGGTTGGTGCCCGAGAGTTGCTTGCACATCCCATCGACCACAGCAGACGCGGTCGCGTGGCAGATGTAGCCGGAAAGGGCGTCGGCGCGGCCGATATCGGCATCGACGCGGATGGAGCGCTGGTACTGGCGCGATATTTGGACGATGTCCGACAGAGCCAGTTGCTTCTTGTCAGTCATAAGCGCGCCTGATCATGTTTTTTATGTCTTCCTTGGACAGATCCTTCCGGTGGACCTGCCGTAAACCGGCGGAGTCGGTCCACTCCAGCTTGCGCCTTGTGAAGTCCGAGAGAGCAATCAGTCGTTGGGCGATCGACTCCTCGTCTAGCTTAAAGACACGGCCAGGTGAACCTTCCGCGTAGGCGACGGTTTCGAAGGCCAGCGAGCTTTGGCCATCGGCCTCGCGGTTCCAGAAGTCGACGAGGGCATACGCGAAGATGCCATCATGCAGCGAAGCCTTCGGGCCACGGCGGAAGGCATATTGTCCTTTATGGACCTCTTGCAGTAGTCCCAACTCGCCAAGCAGCGGCTCGGCGAAGTCCTCGGGCGAGCCGCCGACTACACGGGGAGCATAGCTGCGCAGGCACGTCTCCAAGTCTCGGGAGATCGTCGAGACTGAGAGGCGGTGCTTCGGATCGAGTTCGCGAGCGTATCGCTCCAGAGGCTCTTCGAGCTCTTGGCGGGTGAAAGTCGGCGCCGTCACATTGTTGAACAACCAGTACCACGTCGTCGAACGGAAGCAGCGGCCAGCAAGCTGCCAATGGGCAAGCCATGCCGTGGATGGACTCTCTGCATAGGGATCAAGACCGCCATCCTGCAGGATCTCACTAGCAAGCTTCCCAATACGAAAGTTGCCCTGTTCTTCATACAGGACGCCACAGGCTAGAGCCCAATGCCGGATGGAGGCAACCATGTTCTTGCCTACCCCAAAAGTAGCAATGGCATCGTCGCCCGTAAACGTTGCCTTCGGGATACTGCCACCTGCAACAGCTTGATCGTAGGCCTTTTTTAGCCACATCTGACGCAGGGGGAAGGTCTCGTGCCCCGAGAAATGGGCAGGAATCGAGGCTGATGTTGCGCGGTGGCGAGTCATGGACACATTCTATGCCCGACTGGAGGAGTTCACCAGTCCGAAACCGACCTCGCGGGCGGTAGAGACGTGCGCCCTATCCAAGCCTGCTCATACAGGCTGCAGCGTCAGCCAATATTCGTGCCGCTTCGTAGGCCTCAGACGTGGTCGATTGGCGACCAAACCCGATGCGAACGACCTCCCGGGCCTCGTCGTCGGAGAACCCCGAGGCTTGCAGAACGTGTGAGCGATGAATGGAACCCGATGTGCAGGCAGAGCCGCTTGAAATGCTCAACTTGGGACTTGCGCGCATGACGAGGTCATCAGCATCGACCCCTATGAAGCGAATGCTTCTCAAGCCAGGAAGGTTTGGGCCGCCGCAATCGAACTTTTTGAAGTTAGCCCCGAACTCGTTGAGAAAATTACAGAACGAATCCGCAAGGACTTCGGTGTGCAGCGCATCGCGCTCCATGCTGTTTGCGACTATTTCGCACGCTTTTCCGAAGCCAGCTATCAGAAACACAGGTAGAGTTCCTGGGCGAAGGCCAGATTGTTGCCCTCCCCCAAAAAGTAGAGGTTGCATTAGTTTCCTGACTCGTGGCGAGATATAGAGAGCTCCAATTCCGGAGGGGCCATACATTTTGTGGGATGAAAGGCTTAATAAATCGACTCCCATTGCAGCAACGTCAATCCTTAGTCTTCCCGCCGTTTGCGCAGCATCGACATGCAAAATTCCATTTTTTGATGTCAATAAATTTGAAATTTCCTCAATTGGTTGTATGGTCCCTATCTCGTTGTTGGCATGCATCACGGAAGCTAAATTAAGATCAAAGCGACCAAACTCAAGTATCTTCGTTGCAGCCTCCACTTCGACGCGGCCGTGCCTGTCGACAGGAATGGTCTCCACTGAAACGCCGCGTGTGCCTAGATGCGTCCCTACCTCAATAACGGCCTTGTGTTCAATTGAGGAATGCAAAAGTCTTGAGCCATTCGGATTCTGAGAAAGTACGCCTTGCAACGCGAGGTTGTTCGACTCCGTAGCCCCTGACGTGATAACCAGCTCACTCGGGGATGCTCCAATCAGGCTCGCGATAGCCTGCAGAGCAGTGTCGACCGCCTTGGCGGCTCGCTGGCCAGCCAGGTGCCCGGCATGAGGATTGGCATGGGTAGCTCCAAGCCAGGGAAGCATGGCTTCGACAACCACGGGATCGGGTTGCGTTGAGGCATTACAGTCCAAGTAAATCGGAGGCTTCATTAGCGGACCTGGCAACTACGGGGAAGAGACGAACTTCGCACGCGATACCTTGCCACATTTGGCATAGGCCGTTGCAATGAAGGCCGTCACTACGTCGCCCGCCTGCCAGTCGTAGCGCTGCCAGTGGATCATACTGCTCCCCTATGCCGGTCTCGCGCCCCCTCAATGCGCAACCTGTCCAGATAGTCGGCCCACGCCTGCATCATCTTTTTGCGCTCTGACAGATGTGCGGTGCGATTGTAGGCACGTCCCAGCGGGTCGCGCACGGCATGCGCAAGTTGGTGCTCGATATAGTCGGGGCGGAAGCCCAGCACCTCATCCAGGACGGTGCGCGCCATCGCGCGAAAGCCGTGACCGACGATGGTCTCGCCGTCGAATCCCAGGTTGCGCAGGGCGGCGTTGATTGTGTTCTCGCTCATCGGCCTGTCTGAACTGCGAACGCCAGGGAACACGTAGTCGCTGCGCTTGGTGAGCGGCCATAGGTCCTGCAGCACGGTCACAGCCTGGCTGGACAGTGGAACGATATGCGGGGTCTTGGTCTTGCTGGTGACGTAGCGCCACTCGGCGGCATCCATGTCGATGTCGGCCCACTTGGCATGCCGCAGCTCGCCGGGGCGCACGAAGAGCATGGGAGAAAGCTTGAGGGCTGCCTGCGTCACCGCAGCGCCTTGGTAGGCCCACAGTGCGCGCAGCAGGTCGCCAATCTGCTCGGGGTCCGTGAGGCTGGCGAAGTGCCTGGTCTGAGGCTGCTCCAGGGCACCCGCCAGGTTGTCGGCCGGGTTCCTTTCGGCGCGGCCCGTGGCGATGGCGTAGCGGAACACTCGGCCGGCATGGGCACGGGCCCGATGAGCAGTCTCAATGATGCCCCGCTGCTCCAGCTTCCGCAGGGCAGCCAGCAGGATGGGTGCGCTCACATCGGTGATGGGCATGTCGGCAATGGACGCCAGATCTTTCTCGATCAGCCGGCGCTCGCGCTTGACCGAGCCGGGACTCAGGCCCTCCTTCGCGCGCTTGGTCAGCAGCTCCAGTCCAATGGCGCCGAACGTGGTGTTCATGCGCTCGGCCTGGACGGCTCGCTCGACGCGCGCGACATGGGCCGGGTTGGCTCCACCCTTCAGCAGCACGCGCAGCTTGTCGCGCTCCGCGCGTGCCTGCATCAGTGACATGGCCGGGTATTCGTCGATGGTCACGATGCTTGGCTTGCCGGCATAGCGATAGCGGTAGCGCCACACTTTTGAGCCGGTGGGACGCACCTCTATGCACAGGCCATTCGAGTCGGCCACTCGAAAGGCTGTCTCTCTAGGTTTCAGTGCGCGAAGCTTGGCATCCGTGAGCATGTGAGTCAGCTGGTTGTGAGTCGGATTGACCCATTGTCGCTCCACGACTCACAGCGTGACTCACTTTATTGCCGGATGCAACTGGACATCACTGGACTTCAGCGGACTGAAAATAGCCATTTTTAGGTAATTTCCTGCGAACTTTGGACTAATCCGGACACCCCTGGACTGCTTTTTGGTGGGCCCACCAGGATTCGAACCTGGAACCAAAGGATTATGAGTCCTCTGCTCTAACCGTTGAGCTATAGGCCCGGACGCGTCCGGAGCGGGCGGGCGATGCGTCGGCCGCCGGCTTGGCGCCTCTGGCGTGCATACAGAGGAAGGCGCCGAGGCGGGCGTGAGTTTACCGGTCGGGGTGGTGGGCTGTCTGCCTGGGGTGGTAGACGGGGCCGAGAATTGCTCTCGGCCTGGGGGCTCAGCGCGTTGGGCGCCAAGGGCTGCACCTGATCGGCGCGCATCCTTGGCATCTCGGGTGGTTGCGGCGCAGGTACTGACAGCGGGTCGAGAAAGCGTCGGGACTGAAGTCCCTCCCACAACGGCTTGCTTCTCTCCGAACAGCCGGTTCGTTCCGCCCTCTAGCCGCGGCCCCTTCGCTTTCTCGCCCTACTCCTCCACTCCGAGCACCAGCACCGCCAGCGGCGGGATGGTCAACGCCAGCGACGCCGGATGCCCATGCGTGCCGATGTTCTCGGCACGCACGCTGCCACCGTTGCCGGTGTTGCTGCCGCCGTAGATCTCGCTGTCGGAGTTCAGCAGTTCGCGCCATCGGCCGGCGCGGGGCACGCCGATGCGGTAGCCGTGGTGCACCTGCGGGGTGAGGTTGGCGACCACCAGCAGCGGGGTGTCGCCGCTGCGGGCCTTGCGCAGGTAGGCAAACAGGCTGTTGCCGGCGTCGTCGCCGATAACCCAGGCGAAGCCTTCCGGCTCGTCGTCGCGGGCGTGCAGCGCCGGGTGCTCGGCGTAGAGGCGGTTGAGGTCGCGGACCAGGCGCTGGATGCCGCGGTGATTCGGTTGGTCGAGCAGGTGCCAGGGCAGCGCGGCGTCGTGGTTCCACTCGGTGGGCTGGGCGATTTCGCAGCCCATGAACAGCAGTTTGCGCCCGGGGTGGGTGTACATGTAGCCGAGGTAGGCACGCAGGTTGGCGAAGCGCTGCCAGTCGTCGCCGGGCATGCGGCCAAGCAGGGAGCGCTTGCCGTGCACCACTTCGTCGTGGGAGATCGGCAGCATGAAGCGCTCGGAATACGCGTAGACCATGCTGAAGGTCATCTCGCCATGGTGGTAGCGGCGGTAGATCGGGTCCAGTTCGATGTAGTGCAGGCTGTCGTGCATCCAGCCCATGTTCCACTTGTAGTTGAAGCCCAATCCGCCGTGGGCGAGGTCGGCGGTGACGCCGGGCCAGGCGGTGGATTCTTCGGCGATGGTCATGGCGCCGGGCGCCTGGTCGGCCACGACCTGGTTGAGCCGGCGCAGGAAGGCGATGGTCTCGTAGTTCTCGCGGCCGCCGTGGATGTTGGGCACCCACTCGCCGGCGTTGCGGCTGTAGTCGCGGTAGAGCATGGAGGCGACGGCGTCCACGCGCAGGCCGTCGACGTGGTAGCGCTGCAGGAACTCCAGGGCGCTGGCGATCAGGAAGCCGGAGACTTCGCGACGGCCGTGGTTGTAGATGAGGGTGTTCCAGTCGCGATGGAAACCTTCGCGCGGGTCGGCGTGTTCGTACAATGCGGTGCCGTCGAAGTGGGCCAGGCCGTGCGCGTCGGTGGGGAAATGCGCCGGCACCCAGTCGACGATGACGCCGATGTCCTCGCGGTGGCAGCGGTCGACGAAGCGGGCGAAGCCTTCCGGGCTGCCGAAGCGGGCGGTGGGCGCGAACAGGCCCAGCGGCTGGTAGCCCCAGGAGCCGCCGAACGGATGCTCGGTGACCGGCAGCAGTTCGATGTGGGTGAAGCCCATGTCGGCCACGTACGGAATCAGCCGCTCGGCCAGTGCGTCCCAGTCCAGCATGCTGCCATCGGCGGCGTGCATCCACGAGCCGGCATGCACTTCGTACACGCTGATCGGCGCCTGCGGGGCGTGGCGGCGCGCGCGTGTGGCCATCCAGGCGTCGTCGCGCCACTGGAACGGCGCGGGGTCGGCGACGATGGAGGCGGTGCCGGGCGCCAGTTCGGCCTGGCGCGCGACCGGGTCGGCCTTGGCCGGCAGGTCTTCGCCTCGCGGGCCGCGCAGGGCGAACTTGTAGCGGGCGCCGGGGCCGACGCCAGGCACGAACAGTTCCCACACGCCGGCCTGGTGGCGCAGGCGCATCGGGTGGCGGCGCGCGTCCCAGCTGTTGAAGTCGCCGATCACCGCCACCCGCGAGGCATTGGGCGCCCACACCGCGAAGCGGGTACCGCGCTCGCCGTCGACCTCCACCACGTTCGCGCCGAGCGCGTCGGCCAGGTGCAGGTGATGGCCTTCGCCGATCAGGTGCAGGTCGAAGTCGCTGAGCTGCGGGCCGAAGGCGTAGGCGTCGGCGGTGTCCTGCTCGCCGCCGGGCCAGCGGATGCGCAGGCGGTAACGGCCCTCGTGCGGCAATTCGGTATGGAAGAAGCCCTCCGGCCCCTGCTGCAGCGGCACTTCGCTGCCGTCCTCCAGCACCGCCAGCACCGCATCGGCGCCCGGCTGGTAGCTGCGCAGCACCCGCGCGTTGCCGAGGCGATGCACGCCCAGCACCGCGAACGGGTCGCCATGGCGTGCGGTGGCGAAGGCACGTTGCGTCGCGTCGTCCCAGACGTGGACGGCATCACTCATCGAATCGACTCCTGGGGCGCGGGAAAGCGGTCGAGTATGCGCAACAGTCCCTGTATGGGCACCATGATCCATGCCGGGCGGTTGGCGGCCTCGTAGCGAATTTCATAGCAGGCCTTCTCGATCAGGAACAACAAGGTGGTGGCCTCGAACGCGGCCGGCGCCACCCACGGATGCGGGCTGGCATCGAGTACGGCGCGGTAGGCGGCTAGGAACGCGGCGCTGGCGCGGCTGCGGAACGCGGCCAGGAACGCTTCCTGCGCGGTGTCCAGGCCGGCGCCCACGCGTGCCGCGGTGCCTTCCTCGCCGCGTGCGGAGACTTCGCTGGCGTAGTCGAGCGAGCGCAGGAAACCGGCGACGTCGTGCAACGGACTGGCCTTGGCGCGTCGTTCATCCAGCGACTTGGCCGGCTCGCCTTCGAAGTCGATCAGCACCACGTCGTCGAACGCGACCAGGATCTGGCCGAGGTGGAAATCGCCATGCACGCGGGTCAGCAGCGCGCCGGACAACAGCGACGGCGCCTGCTGCAGCCAGGCATCCAGGCGAGCGCGCTCGGCCAGCAGGCTGTCGACTGCGGCGTGTTCGGCAGGATCATCGTTGGCCTCGCGATGCGCCAGCAGCGTGTCCCACATTGCCTGCACCTCATGCGCCACGCCGTCCACCACCTGCTGCGCGGCGGCCGCGTCCACCGGTTGCGGTGCGAACGCCGGCGCGTCGGTGGGTTGCGCCAGCAAGGCATGCAGCTCCGCCAGGCGCCGCCCCACGATCGCCGCAAAGGCGTCGTAGCTGGCTACGATGTCCAGCCGCGTGGCATCGTCCTGCGCGGCGTCGTACTCCTCGGCACTGCGCGACAGGTGATCCAGGGTCCAGCGCCAGGCATCGCCCTGGTTGCGCACGAAGCCCTGCAGCAGGGCCAGCGTGGTCTCGCTGCCATCGGCCTCGACGCGGGCGACATGGCCCAGCAGCGGTGCGGCGTTGGCGTAGCCCAGCGTGGTGAGACGCTCGCCGATCTCGATCTCCGGGTTGATGCCGGCCGACACGCGCCGCAGTAGCTTGAACACCGCCGCATCGCCGACGATCAGCGAACTGTTGCTCTGCTCGGCCGACAGCCAGCGGATCTCCGGATCGGCCGGAATGTCCACGCGCTGCAATGCGGGCGTCGGGCAGAAGCGGATGCGTTCGGTGCCGGCATCATGGCCGGCCTCGCCATCTACCCGCAGTTCCGCCTTTTCGCGCAGCGCGGCGAGCATGCTCAGGGTGAAGGGCTTCAGCGCAAAGGCATCGGTGAGGTAGCCGACCTCGCGGCCATGGCGCACGCGCGCCAGCGCCAACTGCTCGGCCAGTACGCTGGGCTGCTCGCGCTCCCAGACGATGCCCAGCGGCAGGATGTAGCGCTCGTGCGCGCCGTCGTCCAGTTCCGCCTCGATTTCCAGCAGGGTCAGGCCGTCGCCGCCGGAAAGGGGCGTGCGCCGCGCGATGCGCACGCTGCGCAGCGCGCGATCCTTGGCCGCGAACCAGCGCCGCGTGGACAGCCATGCCGGCAGGATGTCGCGCTCCAGCGTCGGCAGGTGCGACTGCAGGCCGGCACTGTCGGTGCCGCCGCGCAGCACTAGGGTCTGGTAATCGGGCAGCGGCACCGGCGCCGGCACGTGCCAGTCCGGCAGCGTGGCATTCCCCACCAGTTGGAAGGCGTAGAAACCGAACGCCGGCACGGTGAGCAGATAGGTCAGCCGCCCGATCGGAGGGAAGCTGCCGCCGCCGAGGATGTCCACCGGCACCCGGCCCTCGAACTCGGACAGGTCCAGTTCCACCGCCTGCAGCGTGTGCGAGAGGTTTGCCACGCACAGCACGGTCTCGTCCTCGTGGCAGCGCAGGTAGGCAAGCAGGCGGCGGTTGCCCGGATACAGGAAGCGCAGCGTGCCGCGGCCGAAGGCGCGGTAGCGCTTGCGCACCGACAGCACGCGGCGGGTCCAGGTCAGCAGCGAATACTGGTCGCGCTGCTGCGCTTCCACGTTGACCGCCTGGAAGCCGTACAGCGGGTCCATGATCGGCGGCAGCACCAGCGCGGCGGGATCGGCGCGCGAGAAGCCACCGTTGCGGTCGATCGACCATTGCATCGGCGTGCGTACGCCGTCGCGGTCGCCAAGATGGATGTTGTCGCCCATGCCGATCTCGTCGCCGTAGTACAGCACCGGCGTGCCGGGCATGGTCAGCAGCAGCGAGGTCATCAGTTCGATGCGGCGGCGGTCGCGCTCCAGCAGCGGCGCCAGGCGCCGGCGGATGCCCAGGTTGATGCGTGCGCGGCGGTCGGCGGCGTAGGTCTGCCACAGGTAGTCGCGCTCGGAGTCGGTGACCATCTCCAGGGTCAACTCGTCGTGGTTGCGCAGGAAGATCGCCCACTGGCAACTCTCCGGGATCTCCGGGGTCTGGCGCATGATGTCGGTGATCGGGAAGCGGTCTTCGCGCGCGATCGCCATGTACATGCGCGGCATCAGCGGGAAGTGGAACGCCATGTGGCATTCGTCGGCGTTCTCGCCGAAGTACTGCTGGGTGTCTTCCGGCCACATGTTGGCCTCGGCCAGCAGCATGCGGTCCGGGTATTCGGCATCGAGCGTGGCGCGGATGCGGCGCAGGATGGCGTGGGTCTCGGGCAGGTTCTCGTTGGAGGTGCCATCGCGCTCGATCAGGTACGGCACCGCGTCCAGGCGCAGTCCGTCCACGCCCAGGTCCAGCCAGAAGCGCATCACTTCCAGCACCGCTTCCAGCACGGCCGGGTTATCGAAGTTCAGGTCGGGCTGGTGCGAGTAGAACCGGTGCCAGAAGTATTGGCCGGCCTCCGGGTCCCAGGTCCAGTTGGACTTCTCGGTGTCGCAGAAGATGATGCGGGTGCCGGCGTAGTCCTGGTCGCTGTCCGACCACACGTAGAACGCGCGCTCCGGCGAGCCGGCCGGGGCCATGCGCGCGCGCTGGAACCAGGGGTGCTGGTCGGAGGTGTGGTTGATCACCAGTTCGGTGACGATGCGGATGCCGCGCGCGTGCGCCTGTTCGACGAAGCGCTGGAAGTCGGCGATGCTGCCGTAGTCCGGATGCACCGCCATGTACTCGGCGATGTCGTAGCCGTCGTCGCGGCGCGGGCTGGGGTAGAACGGCAGCAGCCAGATCGTGTCCACGCCCAGGTCGGCGATGTAGTCGAGCTTGGAGATCAGCCCGGGGAAGTCGCCGATGCCGTCGTCGTTGGAGTCGAAGAACGACTTGACGTGCACCTGGTAGATGATCGCGTCCTTGTACCAGCGCGCATCGCCGGCCGGTGCGCGCGGCTCGAGGTGGGGGGACGACGGCGCGGCGACATTCATGCAGGAACTCCGGCGCGGATGCGCCACAGGGAGAACGGCCGCGACGGATCGAGGCGGATGTGTTGGGTCTTGCCGTGCCAGGCGAAGTCGTGGCCGTCCCACAGGTCGCGCACGGCGACGCTGGCGTGGTCGGGCAGGCCCAGTTCCCACAGCGGCACTTCGATCTGCGCGTTCTGCGCCGCATGCGGGTCCAGGCTCACCGCCACCAGCACCAGGCTGCGGCCGCGCGCCAGGTGCGCGGCATCGAGGAACTTGCCGAAGTACAGCACCTGGTCGTTGTGGGCGGTGTAGAAACGCGTGCCCAGGTGCGACTGCAGCTCCGGATGCTGGCGACGCAACAGGTTGAGGCGAGTGATCTCATCGACGATGTCGCCCGGCGCGCGTTCTGGCCACACGCGCACCTGATACTTCTCCGAGTCGAGGTATTCCTCCTTGCCCGGCAGCGGCGTGGCCTCACACAGTTCGAAACCCTGGTACATACCCCACAGCCCGGACAACGTGGTCGCCAGTGCGGCGCGGATCAGGTGCCCGCTGCGCCCGCTGTGTTGCAGGAACAACGGATTGATGTCCGGGGTGTTGACGAAGAAGTGCGGGCGGAAACATTCGCTGGGCACACCGCTGTTGAGCTCCTCGATGTAGGCCTGCAGCTCGGCCTTGTGCTGGCGCCAGGTGAAATAGGTGTAGGACTGCGAGAAGCCGACCTTGGCTAGCCGGTACATCGGCTTGGGCCGGGTGAAGGCCTCGGACAGGAACACCACGTCCGGATGGCGCCCACGCACCTCGGCGATCAGCCATTCCCAGAACGGGAACGGCTTGGTGTGCGGATTGTCGACGCGGAACAGGGTGACGCCTTCGTTGACCCAGAACAGCACCGCATCGCGCAGCGCGTTCCACAGCGCCGGCACTGCGCCGCTGGCGTAGAAGTCGACATTGACGATGTCCTGGTACTTTTTCGGCGGGTTCTCCGCGTAGGGGATGGAACCGTCTGCGCGCCAGGTGAACCAGTCCGGGTGATCGCGCAGCCAGGGGTGGTCCGGCGCGCATTGGATGGCGAAGTCCAGCGCCAGTTCCAGACCGTGCTCGGCCGCGGCCGCGCGCAGGCGGCGAAAACCCTCCAGCCCGCCCAGCTCCGGATGCACCTCGGTATGGCCGCCTTCGGCCGAGCCGATCGCATACGGGCTGCCGGGTTCGCCCGGCTCGGCGGTCACCGCGTTGTTACGGCCCTTGCGGTTCTTCTCGCCGATCGGATGGATCGGCGGCATGTACAGCACGTCGAAGCCCATCGCCTGGATGTGCGGCAGCCGCGCGATCACGTCGTCGAAGGTGCCGTGGCGCTGCGGATCGCCGCTCTGCGAGCGCGGGAACAGTTCGTACCAGCTGGCGAAGTGCGCGGCGCGGCGCTCGGCCTCGACGCGGAAGGTCATCGGGTATTCGGTTCGGAACGGCTTGGCGTCGGCGCGCGCCATCGCCTCGGCGGTGTCGGGTTCGAGCAGCAGTTGCGCCTTCTCGGCCAGGTCGTCGGTGCGGGCGATACGGGTGGCGATGGCTTTCAAGCGCGTCGCCAATGCGCCACGGCTGCGCCCGCGCGCCGCCTCGACCTGGGCCAGCGCCTCCTGCACGTCCACCGGCAACAAGGTGCCGGCGGCGCGCTTCTTTTCCAGGTCGGCATGGGTCGTGGCGTAGATGTCGCGCCAGGCCTCGATGCGGAATTCGTAACGGCCCAGCCGCTGCAGCGGGAACTCGCCGCGCCAGCGGTCGTTGCCGAGCGCGCGCATCGGCGCGCTGGACCAGGTACGCGCATCGGCAGCGCGCCACAACAGGGCGACGGCGATGCGGTCGTGGCCATCGCAGAACGCATCGGCTTCGACGCAGATCCGGTCGCCGACCGTGCGCTTGACCGGAAAGCGGCCGTCGTCCACCGACGGCGTCACCGCCTCGATGCACACCCGTGCCTCGCCGGCGGCGACCTCGGCCGGTGTGCGGGCGCGCGCCGCGGTCAGCACCGGGCGCGACGGCAGGCTGCGATAGATGCGCACCTCGCCCGCTTCCAGGGTGCCGCCCTGCTCGCCCTGGATCGGCTCGCCATGGTCGCTGAGCAGGCCCTCGCTATCGCCGAGCAGGCGCAGCAGCGCCGGGCCGGGTACCGGCAGCAGGTGGTCGCGGTCGCTGTTGAGCAGCACCAGCCACGGCGCGCCGTGCAGCGGCTCCACCGCCACCGCGGTCAGCGCGCCATCGCGCAGCAGTGGGCGCAAGCGCAGCGAAGCGCTGGCATCGGGCAGCGACGCTGCAGGTGTGGACACGTCGCGCTCGGATGTCACCTGCTGCGCATGCTCGGGCTGCTCGTGTTCCGTCTGGGTATCCTGCGCGGCGATCGCCCAGGCACCGCCGAACGCGGCAGCCAAGCGCTGCCGCTGCGCGCGCGGCAAGGGCAATGCGGAGGTCGGAGACGCGTCCGCATCGACGGTGGCGACCACGCGGCGCGCCAGCGCCCGCAGGGCGCTATCTTCGTCGAAGAACCAGTCGCCGCGACCGTCCCACCAGGCCAGCGAGGAGAACGCGGCATCGAAGCCGGCGCCGGCCAGGCCGCGCAAGGCATCCAGGCCCAATCCGGGCGTCCACGCCAGCAGCCGCGCCTGCGGCGCCTGTGCATGCACCTCGTCGATCAGGGTGCGCCACAGCGACGCCGGTACGCGCTGCGGCTGCAGTATGCGAAAGCCAGCAACTCCGCTGCGCAGCCAATCGACCAAGCGCCCGCTCCACCAATGCGCCAGCCCCGCCCCTTCTTCCGCCGAGGCGAAACGGCCCACCGCAATGTCTGGCGCAGCGCGTTCGGCGCGCGGGTCCGGCAGCGCCGAACTGCGCGCGCGGAACCAGTGCGGATGTTCCTGCAGCAGGCGGCTGCCGCCGCCGATCTCGTCGATGCGCAGATCCAGCACGACCCGCAGGCCGTGCTGCTCGGCACGCTGGATCCACTTGCGCACCTGTGCCTGACCTGCGGCGTCGTCGACAGCCGGGTCGTGCAGGCGCCCGTCCGCGTCCTGCGCGAACGGACTGGGTAAGACGATGTGATCGCAGCCCTGCGCTTGCGCCGCCGCCATGGCCGCCTCCAGCGCGGCCGCATCATGAAGGGGAAAAGGGGACAGCAGGCAGACATGCATTCGGAAGATCCCGTTCGACGAATGAGAAGGACACGTCGCCTCTACGCGCCGTTGCCGGCAGCGCCGATCGCGCCGTCGCATGGCAATGGCATCGGAACGGGATGGGCCTGCACGCCATCGCGCGTCAAGAACGCGCGATGGCGCCGGCGCACCCGGTCCGCGCGATGCGATGCAGCCGCGCCACAAGACCACGAACGCCGCAAATGGAATGTGTGGATGACATTAAATACGCGTGCATGGGATGCGACGCGGGGTGGCAGGGTGTGGCGGCGCACGCCGCGAGACGCCAGGCGCGATGCACGACACAGCAAACATTCACGCGGTGCTGACACTCACGCGTGCGTGCAGGCATCTGATCTGCAGCGAGCGTGGCACCGGTCGTGCGCAGATCCGCAGCGGTTCAGCCTCAAAGCGTCATGGACCTGTTTCCATCACGCACGCCGCGTGCCGCTTTCCCCGTAGGAGCGGCTTCAGCCGCGACCGGGCTTGATCGGGAACGCCTCGTCTCGGCTGAAGCCGCTCCTACAGGAGACGTCCCGCAGTCGTGGAGATGCCCTTCACTCGCTCATCGAATAGGCGCGCTCGGCACCCGCCGCCGCCCAGGCGGTGTTGGGCGTGGCCTGCAGGGTGAAGCGCAGTTCGCCGCCGGCCATGAGCTCCTCGTGGCGCAGGAACGCGCGGTTCAACGGGCGCCCGTTGAGGGTGACGCTGCCGACATAGGGATGCGCATCGTCCAGGCCGTCGGCGATCACCGTGAAGCGCTTGCCGTTGGGCAGCGCCAGGGTGGCGCGCGGCAGGAACGGGCGGCCAAGGATGTACTGATTGCTGGCCGGTGCCACCGGGTAGAAGCCCAGCGCGGTGAACACATACCAGGCCGACATCTGTCCCATGTCATCGTTGCCGGCCAGGCCGTCCGGGCGCGCCGCGTACTGGCTGCGCATGATCTGCTGCAGCCGCGCCTGGGTACGCCACGGCTGCCCGGCGTAGGCATACAGATAGGCGACGTGATGGCTGGGCTCGTTGCCGTGCGCGTACCAGCCGATCAGGCCGGTGATGTCCTCCATGTGCGCGAACACCTTGGGATCGACCTTGGCGTCGAACACCTGGTCCAGCCGCGCCAGCAGTTTGTCGTCGCCGCCATGCGCGCGAGCCAGGCCGGCCACGTCCTGCGGCACGTACCAGGAGTACTGCCAGGCGTTGCCTTCGGTGTAGTCGGTGCCGTAGCCGCTGGCGTCCGGATCGAACGGGGTGCGGAAGCTGCCGTCGCGCTTGCGCGCGCGCATGAAGCCGGTGTCCGGGTCGAAGGCGTTGCGCCAGTTGCCGGCGCGCTTGGCGAAAGCGGTAGCCACCTCGGTGCGACCCATGTCCTGCGCCATCTGCGCGATGGTCCAGTCGTCGAAGGCGTACTCCAGGGTTTTGGAGGCGGCCTCGCCTTCCTCGTCGATCGGCACGTAGCCGAGTTCGCGGTACTGGGCGATGCCGTCGTAGGGGCCGTAGTCGGCGCTGGCCACCATGGCCTTGAGCGCGGCGTCGGTGTCGTAGCCGCGGATGCTCTTCATGTACGCATCGGCGATCACCGGCACCGCGTGGTAGCCGATCATGCACCAGGTCTCCAGGCCGTGGAACGCCCACACCGGCAGCACGCCGTAGGGGCTTTCGCGCTGGTGCGCGAGCAGCGAGTTGACGATGTCGTTGGTGCGTTGCGGCGGCTGCACGATGGTCAGCAGCGGATGCAGCGCGCGGTAGGTGTCCCACAGCGAGAACGTCGAATAGTGGGTGTAGCCCTGCGCTTGGTGCACGGCGTTGTCCGGCCCGCGGTAGCGGCCGTCGCTGTCCATGAACAGGGTTGGGCCGAGCAGGCTGTGGTACAGCGCGGTGTAGAACTGAGTGCGCTGCGTCGGCGGCGCGTCCACCTCCACCGCGCCCAGCGCCTGCGCCCATTGCGCACGCGCGGCACGGCGCACGCCGTCGAAATCCCAGCCCGGCACCTCGGCGTCGAGATTGGCGATGGCGCTGTCCTCGCTGACCGGCGAGATCGCCACCTTGACCAGCAGCGGTCCGTGCAGGGCGTCGCCGAAGTCAAAGCTGCCCACCAGTTGCCGGCCTTCGATCTGCGCGCGCTGGGTGGGGTCGTTGTCGCCCGGCGGCGGGAAGCCCTTGTAGGGGATGTCCTGCTCGGTGTTGTGGAAGGCATGGCCGCGCACTGGCTGCGAAAAGCGCAGGGCGAAATACAACTGCCGCCCCGGCGCCCAGCCGCGCGTCTCACGGAAACCGGTGATGGTGCCGTCGGCGCGCAGGCGCAGCCGCGACCAGCTGATCTTGCCCGGGTAGTCGTACAGGCTGGTGCGCAGATCCAGCAATACGTGCGCCGGCTGCCCGGCCGGATAGGTGTAGCGGTGCACGCCGACGCGGGCGCTGGCGGTGAGTTCGGCGCGCACCTTGTAGTCGTCCAAGGTCACCGCGTAGTAGCCCGGCTCGGCACGCTCGTCGTCGTGGCGGAAGCGCGCGCTGTAGCCGCTGCCGGGTTTGTCCGGATCGCCACGCTCCAGCCGCACCGCGCCGCTGATCGGCATCAACAGCACGTCGCCCAGGTCGGAGTGGCCGGTGCCGGAGAAATGCGTGTGCGAGAAACCGACCAGGCTGCGGTCGTCGTAGCGGTAGCCGGCCGCCCAGCCGTAGGCGTCCTTGCGCGGCTGGATGCGCGTGTCCGGGCTCAGCTGGACCATGCCGAACGGCACCGTGGCGCCGGGATAGGTGTGGCCCTCGCCGCCGGTGCCGATGAAAGGATCCACCGCCGCCACCGCGCGCTCGCCCACCTTGGCGTCAGGTGCAGCGACGGCGGGCGCGATCGGCCACAGCACGGCCAGCAGCAGCGCGGCGGCGCCGCCCAGCTTCCTTGAGCTGCGCATGGCAGGCTCCCCGTATCGAATCGATCCAAACGGATAGCACAAAGCCACTGCAATGCCTTGCTGCACTGCAAAATGCGGATCGGATCACGACGGCGCAGGATGAGCGACCTTTTGAACCGGTCTAAACCACCGTGGCGCCGTCTCCCGCCGACAAACGCGTCACCGTGTCCGACATCGCCGCCGCCTGCAGCGTGTCGCGGGCGACCGTGTCGCTGGTGCTGCGCAACAGCCCGCTGGTGCACGCGGACACGCGCGCGCGGGTGGCGGCGGAAATCGCCCGCCAGGGCTATGTCTACCACCGCGGCGCGGCCAGCCTGCGCGGTCGCGCGTCCAATGCGGTGGCGCTGGTGGTCAACGACCTGGCCAATCCGTTCTTCGCCGAGTTCGCCGGCGGCGTCGACGCGGCGCTGGCCGAGGCCGGCTACGTGATGCTGATGGGCAGCACCGGCGAATCGCCGGAGCGCCAGCAGACCGTGCTGGCCTCGCTGATCGAGCACCACCCGGCGGCGATGATCCTTTCGCCCACCGAGAACACCGACGCGGCGCGGCTGCGCCAGTTGCTGGGGCCGCGCCTGCCGGTGCTGCTGTTCAACCGCGCGCTGGACGGCGACTGGCCGCTGCTGGCGCTGGACAACCGCCGCGGCGCGCGCCTGGCCACCGACCACCTGCTGGCGCAGGGTCACCGCGCCATCGCCTTCTTCGGCGGCCACCGCCAATCCAGCTCCTGCGCCGAGCGCCGCGCCGGCTACCGCGAGGCGCTGGCCGCCGCCGGCATCGCGGTCGACCCGGCGTGGCTGATCGAATGCGCGCCGACCCGGCTGGAAGCCGCACGCCAGGCCGGCGCGCTGTGCGCGCGCGACCCGCTGCCGACCGCGCTGGTCTGCTACAACGACGTGGTCGCCCTCGGCCTGGCCAGCGGCCTGGCCGAACGCGGCCGCATCGCCGGCCGCGACTACGCGCTGATCGGCTTCGACGACATCCCCGAAGCCGCCGTCGCCACCCCGCCGCTGTCCACCGTCGCCGTCGCCCCGCGCGAGCGCGGCATGCAGGCCGCGCGCCTGGTGCTGGACGCGCTGCGCCACCGCCAGGTGCTGCCTGCGCTTACCATCGCCCCCGCCCGGCTGTGCCTGCGCGCCAGCAGCCGGGTCGCCCTCTCGCCCGTTCCCGGAGTCGCTGCATGAGCCGTCGCCCGCTGTCCAACACCGCCGCCATCGCGGTGGTCAGCATGATCTTCTTCACCTGGGGCGGCCTGACCAGCCTCAACGACGTGTTGATCCCGCATCTGAAAGCCGTGTTCCAGATGAACTACGCGCAGTCGATGCTGATCCAGTTCACCTTCTTCGGCGCCTACTTCCTGATGTCGGTGCCGGCCGGCGCGGTGGTGTCGCGGGTCGGCTACAAGGCCAGCATCGTCATCGGCCTGGTGGTGGCGGCGATCGGCGCGGCGATGTTCTACCCGGCCGCGCGCCTGCCCTCCTACCCGCTGTTCCTGACCGCGCTGTTCGTGCTGGCCAGCGGCATCACCCTGCTGCAGGTTGCGGCCAACCCGTACATCAGCCTGATCGGCGCACCGGAGAAGGCGCCGAGCCGGCTCAACTTCGCGCAGGCGCTGAACTCGCTGGGCACCACCGTGTTCCCGTGGCTGATCGGCCCGCTGATCCTGGCCGGCGCGGTGCTCGGCGCCGACCAGCTGGCGGCGATGAATCCCGCGCAGTTGTCCGCGTACCGGATCGAGCAGGCGCGCTCGGTGGAAATCCCCTACCTGATGCTGGCCGGCGGCCTGCTGTTGCTGGCGGTGTTCGTGCTGGTGATGCGGGTGCCGTCGCTGCGCGAGGACAACGACGCCAGCTCCGAATCGCACCACAGCTTCGCCGACGCGCTGCGCCACCCGCACCTGCTGTGGGGCGTGGTGGCGATCTTCATGTACGTGGGCGCGGAAGTGTCGATCGGCAGCTTCCTGATCAACTACATCTCCGGCCCCACCACCGGCGGCCTGACCGAAGCCGATGCCAGCCACTATCTGCCGTTCTACTGGGGCGGCGCGATGGTCGGTCGCTTCGCCGGCGCGGCGCTGCTGCAGTTCGTCCCGGCGCGCAAGCTGCTGGCGACCTTCGCCGGCATCGCCTCGCTGCTGCTGATCGCCACCATGCTCAGTACCGGGCATGTGGCGATGTGGAGCGTGATCGCGATCGGCCTGTTCAACTCGATCATGTTCCCGACCATCTTCACCGTGGCCATCGAGCGCCTGGGCGTGCTCACCAGCAAGGCCTCCAGCCTGCTGATCATGGGCATCGTCGGCGGCGCCCTGGTGCCGCTGGCGCAGGGCGCGCTGGCCGACGCCATCGGCATCCAGCACGCCTTCGTGATCCCGCTGCTGTGCTACGCCTACATCGTCTGGTACGGCCTGCGCGGTTCGCGCCTGTCGCCGGAGCTGGCGGCGGCCGCGCCCACCACCGCGCCGACCGCGCGCGTGATGCATTGATCCGTTGATCCACTCCCGGCGCGGCGGCCCGCACGCCGCCGCGCGCCACGATCGTTCCCTCCCTCACCCAGCTCGCCAGCCAACCGTATGAACCTGCCCGCCACGCCCCTGCCCGACTTCGCCGACGCCGCCGTCCTGCGCGCGCACATCGCCGACACCATGGCCTTCTACCACCCGCGCGCGATCGACCCGGCGGGCGGTTTCTTCCACTACTTCCGCGACGACGGCAGCGTGTACGACGCCGGCCATCGCCACCTGGTCAGCAGCACCCGCTTCGTCTTCAACTACGCGATGGCGGCGATCGAGTTCGCCGACTCGGCGCTGGCCGCCGAGTACCTGGACGCCGCGCGCCACGGCCTGCGCTACCTGCGCGAGGTGCACCGCGATACCGCCAGCGGCGGCTACGTGTGGACCCTGCGCGACGGCGTGGCCGAGGACCGCACCCAGCACGCCTACGGCGCCGCCTTCGTGCTGCTGGCCTACGCCACTGCGAAGAAGGCCGGCCTGGATACCGACGCGTGGATGGACGAGACCTGGCAACTGCTGGAAACCCGCTACTGGGACGCCGCCGCCGGCCTGTACCGAGACGAAGCCACCCCGGAGTGGACGTTCTCCAGCTACCGCGGCCAGAACGCCAACATGCACCTGTGCGAAGCGCTGATCGCCGCCTACGAGGCCAGCGCCGAGCCGCGCTACCTGCAGCGCGCGCTGCTGCTGGCCGACCACATCACCCGCCGCCAGGCGGCGCTGGCCGGCGGCCTGGTGTGGGAGCACTACGACGCCGACTGGCAGGTGGACTGGGACTACAACCGCGACAACCCCAAGCACCTGTTCCGGCCGTGGGGCTTCCAGCCCGGCCACCAGGTCGAGTGGTCCAAGCTGCTGGTGCTGCTGCATGGGCACCTGCAGGCGGGCACCGGCACCGCGCCGGGCTGGCTACTGCCGACCGCGCGGCACCTGTTCGATACCGCGCTGGCGCACGGCTGGGACGCGCAGCATGGCGGCATCGTCTACGGCTTCGCTTCCGGCACCGAAGACGCGCCGGTGGTCGGCGTTCCCGACGTGGCCGCGGCGCCGACCTACTTCTGCGACGACGACAAGTACTTCTGGGTGCAGGCCGAGGCCATCGCCGCCGCCTCGCGGCTGCTGGCCGCCACCGGCGACGCCTCGTATCGCGCCGCCTACGACAAGCTGTGGGCGTACTCCTGGGAGCACCTGGTCGACCACCGCTACGGCGCCTGGTTCCGCATCCTCAGCCGCGACAACCGCAGCTACAGCGACGAGAAGAGCCCGGCCGGCAAGACCGACTACCACACCATGGGCGCCTGCCACGACGTGCTGGCGGTGATGCGCGGCAGCAAGGCGTTCGCGTAAGCGGATGCGGCCCGCACAGAGGCGCAGGCGATCCTGCGCCTCTGTTGCCTTCTTGTAGGAGCGGCTTTAGCCGCGACGAGGCATTCCGGGTAAAGCCCTGTCGCGGCTGAAGCCGCTCCTACAATGGATGCGGCGCACCGTTCGATCCGGCATCTCCGCCCACAAAAAAGCCCCGCACATGGCGGGGCTTTTCCGTTACCGCGAACCGCGCGCGATCAATCGATATCGAGGAAGCTGCGCAGCTGCTCGGAGCGGCTCGGGTGACGCAGCTTGCGCAGCGCCTTGGCCTCTATCTGGCGGATGCGCTCGCGGGTCACGTCGAACTGCTTGCCGACTTCCTCGAGGGTGTGGTCGGTGTTCATGTCGATGCCGAAGCGCATGCGCAGCACCTTGGCTTCCCGCGGGGTCAGCCCGGCGAGCACGTCGCGCACGGTCTCGGACAGGTTGATGTTGGTGGTGTTCTCGATCGGGGACTCCACGTTGGTGTCCTCGATGAAGTCGCCCAGATGCGAATCCTCGTCGTCGCCGATCGGGGTTTCCATCGAGATCGGCTCCTTGGCGATCTTCATCACCTTGCGGATCTTGTCCTCGGGCATGTCCATTTCCTTGGCCAGCTCCTCCGGCGTGGCCTCGCGGCCGTACTGCTGGAGCATCTGCCGGGAAATGCGGTTCAACTTGTTGATCGTCTCGATCATGTGCACCGGGATGCGGATGGTGCGCGCCTGGTCGGCGATCGAGCGGGTGATCGCCTGGCGGATCCACCAGGTGGCATAGGTCGAGAACTTGTAGCCGCGGCGGTACTCGAACTTGTCCACCGCCTTCATCAGGCCGATGTTGCCTTCCTGGATCAGGTCGAGGAACTGCAGGCCACGGTTGGTGTACTTCTTGGCGATCGAGATCACCAGGCGCAGGTTGGCCTCGACCATTTCCTTCTTGGCCTTGCGCGCCTTGGCTTCGCCATAGGCCATGGCGCGGCTGATTTCCTTCAGCTCGGCCAGGCTCAGATAGGTGGCCTGCTCCACCGCCACGGTGGCTTCCTGCTCGGCGATGATCTGGTCCTTGACGTCGCGCAGCGCCGACGACCACTTCTGCTTGCGCTTGAGCGCGTCGTCGACCCAGGCCACGTTGGTCTGGTTGCCTTCCCAGGAACGGATGAAGTCCTTGCGCGGCATGCGCGCGACGTGGGTGGCCAGGTGCAGCACGCGGCGCTCATGGTCCTTGACCTGGGCCATGGTGTCGCGCAGCTTGCGCACCAGCACGTCGGTCAGCGGCAGCGGCAGCTTCAGGGTGACGAACACCTCGGCGATGTCGTTGCGCAGCTTGGTGACCAGCTTGTGCTCGGCGCCGTTCTTGGCGTGGGCCTTCTTGAACTTGGCGTACTCGGTGGCCAGCACTTCCATGCGCCGCGCGACCTCGGCCGGATCCGGACCGGTCGGGCCGGCGTCCTCTTCGGCGGTGTCGACGTCGTCGTCGTCATCCTCGTCGGCATCGGCATCGGTGGCGCTGTCGTCGTCGGACACCGCAACCGGCGGGGCCGGCTCTTCCTCGATCAGGTCGTTGAAGCCGACCACGATCTCGGCCAGGCGCTTCTTGCCTTCCTTGTGCTGTTCGTAGTCCTCGAGCAGGGTCTCCACCGCCAGCGGGAACGCGCCCAGCGCGGCCTGCACCTGGCCGAGGCCTTCCTCGATGCGCTTGGCGATGGCGATCTCGCCTTCACGGGTCAGCAGTTCTACTGTGCCCATCTCGCGCATGTACATGCGCACCGGGTCGGTGGTACGGCCACCTTCGGTGTCGAGCGCGGTCAGCGCCGCCGCGGCTTCTTCGGCCGCGGTGTCGTCGACTTCGCGGTTGCCGGTGTTGCCGTCGTTGAGCAACAGGGTTTCGGCATCGGGTGCAACTTCATGGACATCAATGCCCATGCCGTTGATCATGCCGATGATGTCTTCGATCTGTTCGGGGTCGACCAGATCGTCGGGAAGATGGTCGTTGACTTCCGCGTAGGTCAGATAGCCCTGTTCCAGGCCCTTGCTGATCAGTTGCTTGATGTCGGATTGCTGGGCAGGACGTTCGTTGGCCATGAGTGCTCGCGCCACCGGCAGGTAGGTGAATGAGTGAACCTAGCATTATAACAGCCCGGACCGCCGCTTGCCGGACGAGGAGCCTGAATGGCTCCGCCAGGAGCGCTCCTGGCGTCTAGCGTCGTGCTAGGGCCGGAGCAGGAAAGTGACCGGGCCGTCGTTGACCAGGCTGACGACCATATGGGCACCGAAGCGGCCGGTTTCCACCCCTGGCGGGTGCTGCGCGCGGCAGAGCTCCAGCAATCGGTTGAAGCCGCGTTCAGCCTCGGCCGGCGGTGCCGCGGTGGTGAAACTGGGCCGCATCCCCGAGCCGGTATCGGCGGCAAGGGTGAACTGGCTGACCAGCAGCAGGCCGCCGCCGGTGTCGCGCAACGAGCGATTCATGCGGCCACTGGCGTCGGAAAACACCCGGTAGCCGAGCAGGCGCTCGGCCATACGCCGCAGCTTGGCCTCGTCGTCGCCCGGCTCCACCGCCACCAGCGCCAGCAGGCCAGGCCCGATCTGGCCCACGACCTCGCCATCGACGCTGACCGAGGCCTGGGTGACGCGTTGGATCAGCGAGAGCATAGGGCGGGGATTGGGGATTGGGGATTGGTTGCGCGCGACGAACGGTTGCGATCGTGCGGCATCATCGCCGAATGGGCGAGATTGAGAAAGGGACAGCGCACGCAGCCGGCGCGATCCGCGATACCGGTCGGGCAGGCCAGATGCGCCGAGCGGATAAACTGGGCCAATGAAACCCGCCACGCTCGCTTCCCTGCTGTACCGCTGCGCCGCCGCCGTGGCGCGCCTGCCGTGGCCGTGGCTGCGCCACCTGGCCGACGGCCTGGCCGGGCTGTGGCTGCGCCTGGACGCGCGCGAGAGCCGGGTGGTCCGGCGCAACCTGGAGCTGGCCTATCCGGAGCTGCTGCCCAGCGAGCGCGTGGCCCTGCAGCGCGACGTGCTGCGCTCGACCGCGCGGCAGGCGTTCGAAACCTTGGCGCTGTGGACACGGCCGCCGGAACAGAACCTGGCGCGGCTGCGCCTGCGCCATGGCCAGGCGCTGTACGACGCGGCGCTGGCCGCTGGCCGTGGGGTGATCGTGGCCGCGCCGCATTTCGGCAACTGGGAACTGCTCAACCAGTGGCTGGCCTCGCGCGGCGACATCGCCATCGTCTACCGCGCGCCGGAGTCGGCGGTCGGCGACGCCTTCCTGCAGTTGGTGCGCAGCGGCGAGCGGGTGCGCCAGGTGCGCGCCGAGGGCCCGGCGGTGCGGCAGCTGTTCAAGACGCTCAAGGACGGCGGTGCGGTCGGCATCCTGCCCGACCAGCAGCCCAAGGCCGGCGACGGCGTGTTCGCGCCGTTCTTCGGCGTGCCGGCGCTGACCATGACCCTGGTCAACCGCCTGGCCGAGCGCACCGGCGCCACCGTGCTGTTCGCCTGGTGCGAGCGGGTCGGCAACGACCTGGAGTTCGCCCTGCACGTGCAGCCCGCGCCGCCGGACATCGCCGACGCCGACCCCGTGCGTGCGGCCACCGCGCTCAACGAAGGCGTGGAACGGGTGGCGCGGCGCGATCCGGCGCAGTACCAGTGGACCTACAAGCGCTACACGCTGCGTCCGGACCCGGCCGAGCCCAATCCCTACGCCACCGAGCGCCATCCGCACTAGGGCGTAAGCCCCCCGAACATCCGCGGCGTGGGCGCGTTCCGGGAGCCAGGACGCACGAGCACGTGGCTGCCCCGTGACACGGCCGGACCGCGGTCGCGCTAGTCGTCGTGCGGCTGCGCCGGGCCGGCGAGGATGCGCTGGTAGAACGCCAGGTCCAGCCAGCGCCCGAACTTGAAGCCGGCCTCGCGCACGGTGCCGGCATGCACGAAGCCCAGTTGCTCGTGCAGGGCGATGCTGCCGGCATTGCTGGCGTCGATGCCGCCGACCAGCACATGCACGCCGCGCGCCTGCGCGGTGTCGATCAGCGCCTGCAGCAGGCGCCGGCCCGCGCCGCGGCCGCGATGGTCGCGGTGCACGTAGACCGAGTGCTCGACGCTGTACTTGAACGCCGGCCAGGCGCGGAAGGTGCCGTAGCTGGCGAAGCCGAGCAGGGTGCCGTCGGCGTCCTCCAGGCCCAGCACCGGGAAGTTGCCGGCGCGCTTGGTGGCGAACCAGGCCGCCATGCTTTCCGGCGGGCGCGGCCGATAGTCGTACAGGGCGGTGGAATGGACGATGGCGTCGTTGAAGATCTCCAGGATCGCCATGGCGTGGCGCGGTTCGGTGCAATCGACGAGCTGCATGCGGGGGCCGGAGCGGACGCGGTGCCGCACAGTAGCAAGCAACCACCGACACGTGCACACCTCCCCCCGCCGGCGCGTTGCCACAGCCGCCAATTTGGTTGCATCGGTGGCGCGCGCGAGCAGGCACAGTGCGTGCCATCGCCTGCAGGCTGGCGCATCAGGCAAAGCGCGCGACAATGGCGCCTGGGCGCCACGCGCCTGCCGGCACCGCGCCGGGGCCACCGCGACCGGACGCGGCAGCCTTGAAGCGGCGCCGCCGATCCCCATCTGGAGTCGTGCATGACCAGCCCCACCGCCCCCTCCGCGCACGCCTTCGGCGATCCTGCCGCGATCCGCAGCGAACGCGCGGCATCGGAGCTGCGTGCCGGACGCCCGGTCCTGCTCGAAGACGGCAATGGCCGCACCCGCGCGGTAATGGCCCTGGACAGCAGCACCGAGCCGGCCTACCTCGGCTTTGCCCAGGCCACGGCCCAGCGGCACTACCTGTTCGTGACCCCGCCGCGCGCGCAGATGCTGGGCCTGGACGCGCCGCAGGGCGCGCGCATCGCCCTGGCCGGCCAGTCCTACGACGCGCTGGCGGCGCTGGCCTACCTGCGCGACGGCCCGGTGCCGTCGCACTGGCTGCCCGGCGACGCGCTCGATGCCGGCGCTGCCGAGGTCGCGCGGCTGGGCCTGCTGCTGCCGGCGATGGTCGCGGCGGAGCTGGGCGCCGACAGCAGCGCGTTCCAGGGCTGCCAGTCGCTGCGGCTGGACGATCTGGAACACGGCTGCGCCCTCGCCGCCTCCGACAGCTACACCCTGGTCACCCGCACCCAGGTGCCGCTGCGCGACCTGGGCACCGGCGAGTTCGTGGTGTTCCGCGGCGGCGTGGCGCAGCGCGACCAGGTCGCGATCGTGATCGGCCAGCCCGACCTCAGCGCGCCGGTGCCGGTTCGCGTGCATTCCTCCTGCCTCACCGGCGACCTGTTCGGCTCGCTCAAGTGCGACTGCGGCGACCAGCTGCGGCACGGCCTGGCCAAGCTCAAGGCGCTGGGCGGCGGCGTGCTGCTGTACCTGGACCAGGAAGGCCGCGGCACCGGCATCGCCACCAAGATGCGCGCCTACGGCTACCAGCACGACGGCCTGGACACCATCGACGCCGACGCGCAACTGGGCTTCGGTGCCGACGAGCGCCGCTACGGCAGCGCCGTGGCCATGCTGCGCGGGCTCGGCATCGGCCGCGTGCGCCTGCTCACCAATAACCCGAACAAGGCCGAGCGCCTGCGTGCGGCCGGCATCGAGGTGACCGAGCGCATCCCGGTCACCGGCACGATCACCGCCGAGAACGAAGGCTACCTGCGCACCAAGGCCGCCCGCGCCGGCCACGCGCTGGACGTGGACGCATTGCTGCGCGCGGTGCGCTGACTCCACGGCGCGATCCGGCGCGCCACATTCCTGGATCACGCAGGGACCCGCATGGCGGGCAGCGCACGCCTGCCAGCGTCGCGTTAGGATCGAGGCCACGCCGCGCGCCCGCGCCCGCTCGCCCCGAGACCCCGACGTGACTGCACCGCCGCCCATGGACGACTCCCCCACCGCGCCCGCGCCCAGCGCTCCCTCTGCCGTTGCCGCGCCAGCGTCCGCGGACTGGCCGCCGGCGGACTGGCAACCGCTGCCGTTGCGCGGCGCCTGGCTGGCTGCGCTCGGCGGCGGCTGCATGCTGGGGCTCAGCCTGATGGTCGCCGCCGCCATCGTCGGCCTCAGCCTGCACAGCCTGCATGCGCTGGCACTAGGCGCCGTGGCGGCGGCGGTGGGCAGCCTGTTCGGTGCCTGGATCGGCTTCGTCCGCCACCGGCGCATCCGCTGGCGGCTCAATGCCCAAGGCCTGGACGTGTTCCGCGGGCGCCTGTGGCAGAGCGAGACGCACGTGCCGATCTCGCGTGTGCAGCATCTGGATCTGCGCCGCGGCCCGCTGGAACGCGCCCTGCGCCTAGCGACCCTGGTCGTGCACACCGCCGGCACCCGCCATACCGCGGTCGCCGTGCCCGGGCTGGACCAGGCCGACGCGCAGCGCCTGCGCGAGCGCCTGGCGCACCAGCTCGACCACGACGACGACGCCCTGTGAGCGACCTCGCCGACGCCGAGCACACCACGCCGGTGCGGCGCCTGCATCCGTGGTCGTGGCTGTTCGTGCTGCTGCAGCACCTCAGGCAGTTCCTGGTGCCGTTGCTGGCGCTGCTGGTGTTCGGCAGCCGCGACGGCCGCCACGACCATGCCGACCAGTTGGTGATGCTGGCGGTCGGCACCACGCTGGTGGCGGTATCGCTGCTGCGCTATCTCACCTACCAGTACCGCATCGGCCGCGACAGCCTGAGCATCCGCAGCGGCTGGCTGGAACGCAGCCTGCGCGAGATCCCGTTCGCGCGCATCCACAACGTGGTGGTGCACCAGTCGCTGCTGCACCGGCTGTTCGGCGTGGCCGAAGTGCGCCTGGAGTCGGCCGGCGGCAGCAAACCCGAGGCGCAAATGCGGGTACTGCGGCTGGACCAGGCGCTGGCGCTGGAACAGCAGATCCGCCATCGCGCGCCCGCCGCCGACATCGGCGCCGCCACCGATGCCGACGCTGCGCCCGCCGCCGCGCCTGACAGCGAATTGCTGCTGGCGCTGCCCACCGCCGAGGTGCTGCGCCAGGGGCTGATCTCCAACCGCGGCATGGTGGTGCTGCTCACCGCGTTCGGCGCCACCTACCACCTGTTTCCCGAGCGCATGATCTCCAACGCGATCGAGCACTACGGGCGGCAACTGTTCGGCTACGCCACGCACCTGCAACTGGGCTGGATGGCCGGCACTGTCACCTTCGCCATGATGCTGGCGACGCTGTTGCTGCTGATGCGCGCCTTGTCGATGGGGCTGGCGCTGGTGCAGTACCACGGCTTCCGGCTGAGCGAGAGCGAGCGCCGGCTGACCGTGGAGCGCGGCCTGCTGACGCGGTTGCGCAGCAGCGTGGCGCGGCGCCGGATCCAGGCCTGGACCCTGCACGAGAGCGTGCTGCAGCGCCTGCTGCGGCGGCGCAGCCTGCACATCGACACCGCGGTGATCCAGTCGCACCACGGGCACGACCACGCCCTGACGGAACTGGCGCCGCTGGTCACCCCGGCCGCCTGCGATGCACTGCTGCAGCGGCTGCTGCCGCAGATCGCCTGGCCGCCGGCATACTGGCACGGCATCGCCACGCGCTGCTGGTGGCGCCTGTCGCTGCCGGCGCTGCTGCTGGTGCCGCTGCTGTGCGCGGGGCTGTGGCCCACGCTCGGCGCCTGGGCCGCGCTGGGCCTGCTGTGGCTGCCGTGGTCGGCGTTCAAGTCCTGGCGCCAGGCGCAGCGCATGGGCTACGCACTGGATGCGCGCTACGTGGCGGTGCGCGGCGGCTGGTGGCGGCGCTGGTGGCGACTGGCCGAACTGGACAAGCTGCAGGCGCTGCACCTGAGCCGTTCGCCGCTGGACCGCTGGTGCGGCACCGCGACCCTGTCGCTGGACACCGCCGGCGCCCGCCACGGCGAGCCGCCGCTGCGCATGCGGCTGCTGCCGGACGCCGAAGCGCGAGCACTGTATCGGCAACTGGGCGAGGCGCTGGCGCAGCGGCGGCTGCGCTGGTAAGCGCGTGCGGCGCTGCTGCGCGTCAGCGCGCGCCGCGGCCCCAGTAGCCGATGCGGCGGCGGATCTTCAGCTTGCGCCACAGGTTCAGCGGTTTGCGCCGCGGGTTGCGTGCGCCCTCGGCGACGAAGTCGTCGATCGCGCGCAGCACGCGCTCGCTGGACTGGCCGTCCCGGTAGGGATGCAGGCCATCGGCGAACTCCCGGATCGCCGCCATCAGTTCCGGCGGCCGCTGCAGCGCGCGGCGGATCGCCGGCTCGAACTGCGCAGGATCGTCGATGTCGATCAGCTGCGGCCCAGGGCGACGATTCTTGAACGTCACCACCGGCTTGTAGGTGAGCAGGAATTCGTTGAGCGCGGACGAGGTGTCCGAGCACATCATGTCCACCTGCGGGAACAGCTCCAGGATGTTGTCGTTGTCGGCGAAGTGCAGGTACTCGCTCTCCAACGCGCGGTAGCGGGCGACCACCGCCGGGTCCATCTTCGGATGGAAGGTGACGATCCAGCGCCATTCGCCACTGCGCGAGAGCCGCGCGACCTCGTCGTAGAGGATGCCGGCCGCGCTCCATGACGGCGAGAACGTGGAGTGGTACAGGATCACCGGCGGCTGCCGCACCGGCGCCAGCTCCGCGCCGATCTCGCGCATGAACGGGTCGATCTTGGGGAAGCCAGTCTCCTTGACCGCGAAATGGCCGAGCTTGCGCGCCAGTGCACCGAACGCGGCGGTGTCGCGCGGGCCGGTGGTGCAGTACAGGTCGAAGAAGCCACGCACGTAGATGTGCCGCGGCTTGCCGGCGTCGAAGCCATGGAAGGTCTCGACCTTCACGCCCGGGAAGAAATGCGGCACCGCGTTGCTGGAGGTTATCACCGCGTACGGATTCCAGGCCAGCACCTCTTCCACCGTCGCCAGGTGGCGCTCGTCGGCGCTCAGATCCTCGGCGCCGGGGCCGTCGAAGAACCATGCCGCCTGGTCGCCGCGCGCGCGGATCGCCGCCTGCAGCGGGCGCAGGATCGCCAGCGCATAGCGCTCGGACCCGTACAGCAGATAGTGCTTGCTCATCAGTGCTCCAGATCATGCCGTTGCAGTTGCGCCCGCGCCTGCTCCACCGAGGCCGGGTTGCTCTGCATCTCGTAGTAGCGCATGCGCTTGTACAGCGCGTAGCTGGCCGCGGTCTGCGCCACCACGAAGCCGCGCCAGCCGTCTAGGAAGGCCAGCCGCAGCAGATAGTCCTTGAGGAAGGCGCCGGCGAACACGAACGGGCTCTGCCACATTCTCACCGGCTTGCGCTTGTCGCGCCAGCCGAGCGCCTTGAGTTCGGCGTAGCGCAGCACCTTGAGCTGCTTGTGCACCAGGGTCGGGTTGTGCAGGTGGTTGAACGGCGGCGCGAACTCGGCGCTGGCGCCGTCGAAGCGCAGCGATTCGTGCACCCGCGCATCGCTCCAGCGCGCGCGGCCGCGGTGGTACAGCCGCGCCAGGCGCTCGCCGACCATCGGTTTGTACCAGCGCATCGGCGCGCCCATGTACCAGGTGCTGCGGCGCAGCCACACCGCGTCCACGCGGTCCTCGGCGAGCAGTTGCGGCAGCCGCGCCAGGCACTCGGCGCGCAGCGCGTCGGACAGGAACTCGTCCGCGTCCAGCACCAGGATCCAGTCGTGCGCGGCGTGGGTGGAGGCGAAGTTGCGCTGCGGGCCGAAGCCCAGCCAGGCCTGCTCGACCACGCGTGCGCCGTGCGCGCGGGCGATCGCCACGGTGTCGTCGGTGCTGCCGCAGTCCACCACCAGCTTGTCGGCGGCGAACGGCACGCTGTCCAGGCAGCGCGCGATGTTGGCGGCCTCGTTGTAGGTCATCACCACCAGGCTCAGCGGCAGGGTAGCGGCGGCGGCGTCGGCCATGGCGCGCAATTTCCGGAAGTCAGACGCGGTGCCGGCGGCCGGCGCCAGGCGCCGCGCCGCCCGGCGATGCGGGACCGGCAGTCTACCGGCTTCGCGCGACGCCTTCAGCGGCCGGCTCCGCCTCGCGCGCGGCCAGCCCGATCAGCACGCCGACCAGCGAGACATAGAAACCGGTACTCACCTGGTGCGCGAACATCGACTGGGTCATGCCGCACAGGATGTAGGCCGCCACCACCATGATCCCGGCCGCTGCCGCGCCGTGGAAGTGCGGCTGCGGCCGGCGCCGGTACAGGCGCAACAGCAGCCACAGCGGCACGCCGTACACCAGCAGGATCAGCACGGTACCGGGCAGGCCCTGGGTCGCGCTCCATTCGGCCAGGTCGTTGTGCGCGTGGCCAAGGTGGCAGCGCTCGACAAAGCCCTTGCGGCAGTCCGGCAGGCGCAGCATGGCATTATCGAAGCGGCCCACGCCGACCCCGACCACGGGGTGTTCGACGAAGGTCGCCGCCGCCACCTGCAGGCGTTCGATGCGCGCACCAGCCGAGGAATCGCTGTCGCCGCGCTCGTAGCGCTGCACGTCGTGGTGCAACTCGGCCAGGCGGGTCTGCTTGGTCAGCGCCGGCACGCTCAGCACCAGCACCGCCGCCAGCGCGGTGCACGCGCCCAGGATCATCAGCCGGGTCGCGCTGTCGCGCCAGCGCAGGCACAGGGCGCTGACCACCAGCAGCAACAGCACGCCCAGCCACACGCCGCGGCTGCCGCTGAGCAGGATGACGATGCCGCCGGCCACCACCGCGGCCACGGCCCACGGCCACTGCCCGCGTGGCCGGCAGAACACCGCCAGCACCATCAGCATCAGCACCACGTCGGCCAGCACAATGGCGTTGGTCCAGCCCTCGGCGCGCGGCTGGCCCTGCAGCACCTGCACGCTGGCCAGCACCAGCGCGGCGAGAATGCCGAGCAGCGCGCCCCACCACAGCAGGCGCTGCGACGGCCGCAGGGCGTAAGTCCACAGCGCCGCCCACGGCAGCACCAGGAAGCGGGTGCGGTTGTCGATGTCCTTCAGCGGCTGGCCGAAATACAGCACCGAGCACAACGACAGCCCGATCACCAGCAGCGCCAGGATCCACAGCCAGCGCAGCGATGGCTGCATCGGCGTCACCGCCTGGCGCAGTTGCGGCAGCGCCAGCAGGCTGGTCGCCAGCAGTAGCAGGCCGAACGGCAGCAAGCCGCTGGGCATGCTGATCACCAGCGCCGGCAGGCACAGCAGCGCGAGCGCCGCGCCGCGTTCGGCCAGCGACTGGCGCGAGAACGCGGAAACGGCATGGCGTGGCGCGATCGGCTGGGACATCGAGGAGGGAAGGCCGTAGGGGTGGGGTGGTCGGCGATGATCCGGGGCGCTTCCCTAACCCGGCCTGACCTGTTCGCGATCGGCGCCATGGCTGGCCGGCACGGCGGGCGGCGGCGTCTCCCCGAGCAGATCGGCCACCGCCGCACGCAGGCGCTCGCCGAACTCGCGACGGCGCGCCTCGAAGAAGCCACGCGCGGCGGTGCCCAGCGCGTCGCACTGCATCGGCGTCAATGCCAGCGCCTGCGCCATCGCCTGTTCGAGGCCGGCCGCCTCGATCCGGTAGCGCACGCCGAAGTTGTCCGGGCCCTCGCCGACCGGGTCGATCAGTACGCCGCGCTCGGCGCTCACCAGTTCGTTCATCGGCGCACCATTGGTGGTGATCACGACCGCGCCGACGCTCAGCGCTTCCATGATGTAGTGGCCGAAGCCCTCCACCTCGGACGGGCACAGGTGGAAGCGGTGCGCGTTCTGCAGCCGCCGCAGTTCCTGCTGGTCGAGGTAACCGGTCAGGTAGTCGATGTTCTCGGCCTCGATCGGATGGGACTTCTTGGCGCTCTGCACCACGGTCAGCCGCGGCCACTCGGGGTGCCGCGCCCAGGTCTGCAGCAGCAGCGCGGTGCCCTTGGCTGAACTGCGCCCGGCCACATGCAGGCAGGCGCGTTCGCGCGGCACCTCTGGACGGTAGCAATCGTCGCTGCAAAAGCCGATGAAGGCGGTCGGCGCCATCGTGGAGAAACGTTGTTCGGCCTGGCGGGTCTTGCACAGCACCTGGGCGAAGCGCGGCAGGCAGCGCAGCCATTTGTGCCGGAACCATTCCGGGTTGGGGATCAGCGCGTTGCGCAGGCCGCTGCCCAGGCAGCGCGGGTACACCCGCTCCAGGAAGATCTGCAGGTCGGCGCGCCCGAACAGCAGGCTGCGCAGGAACAGGCGCAGTTCGCGCAGGCGGTTGGCCATGCGCACGGTGCCGAAGCCCAGCACCTCGACGCGGTAGCGGCCGGTCTCGCGCAGCAGGTCGGCGACCACCTGCAGGTCGCGGCTGAGGCCGCCGCCGTTGTCGCGGCTGATGACCCGGATCAGGCGTGGCGGCACGCGCGCTCCCCAGCCGGCGCGGCACGCTGGCCGCCAGCGGCACCTGCGCCACGCCGCCGCAACGCGCGGGCGCGGTTCATTCGAGGCGATCCTTGTCCTGCTCGCGCAGGCGATCGAAATCTTCCTGGGTGGCCACGCAGCGGCCATGCACCGCAGTGGCCGGGACCAGCCACCAGTTGCGTCGGTTGGCGACGCCGGCCAGGACACTGGCGCTGCGGTCCACACAGCCCAGCATCGCCGCCTCCTGCACCAGCAACCAGCGCCGCTGCGGCGCCTGCGCCTGCCAGGCGATGCCGCGGCGCAATTGCTGTTCCCACGGCACCACGAAACCGAAGGTCGTCGCGGGGCGGTCGGCCATCAGCAGGTTCTGTTCCTTCCAGGCGACCAGGCCGAGTTCGGCATCCGGGCCGATGCGGCGCCCGACCGACTCCATCACCCCGCGCGCGGAGCTGGACAGGTTGATCAGCGGGTACACCAGCAAGCCGGCCATCGCCCAGACCATGGTCAGGGTCGAGACCGTCGCCAGTTCCGGGCGGCGCCGCGCGAACGCGGCCAAGCTGGCCACGCCCCACAGGCCGATCGCCAGCAGGATCCAGGCCAGCACCTGCACCGTGGCCAGGTCGATGCCGCGGTCTTCCATCATCCGCGCGCGGAAGCCGTGTCCCAGCAGGATCGCCGCGCCGACGCCGCCCAGCGCCAGCGTCAGCAGGGCGGTGAACGCCAGCAGCAGGCGCTTGACCCCGGTCTTGCGCAACAGCCCGGGGATCAGCGGCCCCATCGCCAGGCACAGCATCGGCAGCGCCGGCAGGACGTAGACGTCGCGCTTGCCGGTCGGGATCGAGAAGAACAGCACCACCAGCGCCCACCAGGCCAGCGGCAGCAGGTAGCGCGCATCGCGCCGGCGCAGGCGCCGCGCCCAGGCGGAGATCGCCCAAGGCAACGCCAGCAGCACCGGCAACCACATGCTCGGCATCACCCCGAAGAAGTACAGCGGCCCGTGCGCGTGGTCCCAGGACTTGGCGTAGCGCCCGGCGGTCTGCCGGAACAGGATGTCGTTGAGATAGGCGCGGTACTCGGGCGCGTTGCTCGACAGCGCGGTGACCACCATCGGCAGCAGCCAGATCGACACCGCCGCCAGGAACGCCAGTGGCCCCAGCCAAAAGCGCGGATCGCGCAGGCCGACCCGCACCCCGCGCCAGTGCGCCAGCGACGCCGCCGCGGCCGGCAGCAGCATCAGCAGCGCCAGCACGCCCACGCCCTTGGTGATGGTGCCCAGGCCGGCGGCGAACCAGCCCAGCGCCCACAGCCGCCAGTCCGGCCCGCGCAACAGATGGCGCAGCAGCGCGTAGTTGGCCAGGGTGATGAAGAACACCACCAGCGGATCGATCTGCGCCTTCTTCGCCTGGTAGGTGAAGTGGAAGGCGAACAACAACGCATAGGCAGCGTACATGCCGACGCGGCGCGTCCACAGGCGCCGGCCGAGGTCGTAGACGCAGGCCAGCGTGCCCAGCCCGGCCAGCAGCGACGGCAGCAGGAACGCCACCCGCCAGTTGCCGAACAGCGTATAGAAGCTGGCCTGCAGCCACATCAGCATCGGCGGCTTGTCCGAGTACAGCTCGGTGCCGCGGTGCGGGAACAGCCAGTTGCCGCTCTCCACCATCTGCTTGGCGACCAGCGCGAAGCGCGGTTCGTCGGCCGGGTGCGGATCGCGCAGGCCCAGGCCGGCGCCGAGCACCAGCACGGCCAGGATGGCCAACAACCAGAACTCTCGGGACGCGCGGGTCTTCAGCATGGGAGGCGATGATACCGGGGCCGGTTCATGCCGTCTTGCGGAACCTTGCGTAGTAGAACCCGTCGCAGTCCTGCTCGCCCGGGAAGCGCTGGCGGCCGCCGCCGGAGGCATGCCCGCAGGCCACGCCCGGATCCTCCAGGGCCGCACCGGGCTGCCGCGCCAGCAAGGCCTGCACCTGCCGTGCGTTCTCGTCCTGCAGCAGCGAGCAGGTGGCGTAGACCAGCACCCCGCCCGGCCGCAGCACCTGCCAGGCGGCGTCGAGCAGGCGCACCTGCAGTGCCTGCAGGGCGGTCACGTCCTCGCGCCGGCGATGCAGCAGCACATCCGGCTGGCGGCGCACGATGCCGGTGGCCGAACACGGCGCGTCGAGCAGCACCGCGTCGAACGGCTCGCCATCCCACCAGTCCTGCGGCTGCGCCGCGTCGGCGACCTGCAGCTGCGCCTGGGCGCCAGTACCAGTGCGCGCGAAGGTCTCGCCGACCCGCGCCAGGCGCCGCGCATCCACGTCCAGCGCGGTCAGGCGCAGGCTCGGGTCGCGTTCGAGCAGGTGTGCGGACTTGCCGCCGGGCGCCGCGCAGGCGTCGAGCACGCGCGCACCCGGCGCCGGCGCCAGCACGTCGGCGACCTGCTGCGCCGCGCCGTCCTGCACCGAGACGCGGCCGTCGGCGAAGCCCGGCAAGGCGCCCACCGCCAGCGGTGTCTCCAGGCGAATGGCATCGGCCAGCAGCGGCGACGCCTGCGCGGCGATGCCGGCCGCAGCCAGTTCCTGTAGATAGGCATCACGGCTGCCGTGTTGGCGGTTGACCCGCAGCCACAGCGGCGCCGGCGGCTGGCTGGCGGCGAAGATCGCCTCGGCCTGCTGCGGCCAGTCGGTGTGCAGCGCATCGCGCAACCACAGCGGCCAGCCCGCATCGGCGGCGACCGCCGGCAGCCCGTCGCGCAGCGCGCGCCGCAGCAGCGCATTAACCAGCCCGGCCTGGCGCGGCCGATCCAGCGCGCGCGTCGCCTCCACCGTCGCCGACAGCGCCGCGTGCGGCGCCAGGCCCAGCGCATCGAGCTGGGCGAAGCCGGCCAGCAGCAGGCCGCGCAATTCGGCATCGCGCTGCGGCAATTGCTTCTGCAGCCACATCCGCAGCGCCGCCTCGTAGGCCGGGCGGCGGCGCAGCACGGCGAAGCAGATCGCCTCCACCAGCGCACGGTCGCGCGAGTCCGGCAGCGTCGGCAAGGCGATGGCCAGTTCGGCCTTGAGCGAGCGGCCGCGATCGATCACCGCGGTCAGCACGCGGGCGGCGACCACCCGCGGGGCCACGCCTGGTGGCCACGCAGCGGCGGGCGTCGTGGTCATCGGCGCGTGCTCCGGGACATGGCGTGCCCGCGCGCGTATGCCGTGCCGTGGTTGCGCATGCGGATGGCGGGGATGCGCGAAGCGGTGGACGTCCGCCTGCGCATCAGCGAGCACGCGGCCACGGCCGCGCCTGCGAGGCTCAACGCGGCGTACGCAGGCATGCTCGACGCCTCAGGCCAGGACCGGCAGGTCGCGCCGTGCATTGAGGTAGTCGGCGGCGGTGATCGCCTTGCCACCCTCGCGCTGCAGCACGCGCAGGCGCAGCGCGCCCTGGCCGCAGGCGATGTCGATGCCCTGCTTGGACGCGGTCAGCACCGTGCCCGGCGGCTGCCCGTGGGCCAGGTCCAGCGGGATCGCGCCGCGCACCCGCACCCGCTCGCCGGCCAGCATCGCCTCGGCGACCGGCCACGGATCGAAGGCGCGCACCTGCCGCGCCAGCTGCGCCGCCGGCTGCTGCCAGTCCAGCCGCGCCTGCGCCTTGTCCAGCTTCTGCGCGTACGTCACGCCGGCCTCCGGCTGCGGCTGCGCCACCGGACGCAGGCCGGCACGCAGCAGGCCCAAGCCATCGGCCAGCACCTGCGCACCGAGCGCGGCCAAGCGATCGTGCAACTGCCCGCCGGTCTCGTCGGCGCCGATCGGCGTGCGCTGCGACAGCAACACCGGGCCGGTATCCAGCCCGGCCTCCATCTGCATCAGGCACACCCCGGTCTCGCTGTCGCCGGCCTCGATCGCGCGCTGGATCGGCGCGGCGCCGCGCCAGCGCGGCAGCAGCGAGGCGTGGACGTTCCAGCAGCCATGGGTCGGGATCGCCAGCACCGCCTTGGGCAGGATCAGCCCGTAGGCCACCACCACGATCAGGTCCGGCTGCAGCGCGCGCAGCGCCTGCAGCGTCTCCGGCGTGCGCAGCGTCTGCGGCTGCAGCACCGGGATGCCGCGCGCCACCGCCTCCAGCTTGACCGGCGACGGGGTCAGCCCACGCCCGCGCCCGGCAGGGCGGTCAGGCTGGGTGTAGACCGCGATCACTTCATGGCGCTGCGCAGCCGCGCGCAACGACGGCACGGCGAAGTCCGGCGTACCGGCGAAGACGAGTTTCATTTGGCGGAGATTCGGGATTGGGGATTGGGGATTCGCAACGGCAGGATCGGCGACCGGCAGGGGACGATTCGCTCTGGCGAATCCCCAATCCCGGCTCCCGAATCCCGGCCGTCAGGCCACGTGCTTGCGCGCCTTGGCCAGTTTCTTGCGCACCATTTCGCGCTTGAGCGGGGACAGGTAGTCGACGAACAGCTTGCCGTCGAGGTGGTCCATCTCGTGCTGCACGCACACCGCCAGCAGGCCGTCGGTGCTCAGTTCCTGCGGCTGGCCCTGGCGGTCCAGGTAGCGCACGGTGATGGCGTCGGCGCGGGTCACGTCGGCGTAGATGCCGGGGACCGACAGACAGCCCTCCTGGTACACCTGTTCGCCGTCGCGCTGCACGATCTGCGGGTTGATGAACACCTGCGGGGCGTTCTTCTCCTCGCTGACGTCGATGACCATGAAGCGCTTGTGCACGTCCACCTGGCTGGCCGCCAGGCCGATGCCCGGCGCGTCGTACATGGTCTCGAACATGTCGTCGAGCAGGCGTTGGAAGGCCGCGGAGGTGACCTCGGCGGCATCGACCGGCACCGCCTTGGTGCGCAGGCGCGGGTCGGGGAATTCGAGAATGGGGAGCAGGGCCATAGCGGTACCCAAGATGGGGGCGCCGGACGATTCGGCAAGACCTGCGGATTCTACCCGTTTCTGCGCCCGACGCTTGCGCCCGCACCAGGGTTCTGCACTATAGTGCGCGAACCTGTTGGGGAATCAGGCTCCGCGCTCATGTTCAATCGACTCCGCACGGTCGTCGCCGTGGCGATGCTCACCGTGGCGACCTATGCTGCTTCCGCCAGCATGGCCGCCGAACACCCCGACACCTACGTGGTGCGCAAGGGCGATACGCTGTGGGACATCGCCGGGCGCTTCCTCGGCAAGCCCTGGCTGTGGCCGGAGATCTGGCAGGCCAATCCGCAGGTGCACAACCCGCACCTGATCTATCCCGGCGACGTGCTCAGCCTGGCCTACCTGGACCGGGTGGCGCGTGCCGAGGTCAAGCCGGGTCCGCGCCAGGACGCGCCGATCGACGCGATCCCGCTGGCGCAGGTGGAGCCGTTCCTGAAGAACCTGCGCGTGGTCGACCGCATCGACGACCTGCCCTACGTGGTCGGCACCGAAGACAACCGCCTGCGCGCCACCGACGGGCAACTGGTCTACGCGGTCGGCCTCGGCCAGGCCCAGGCCGGGCAGCGCTACGCCGTGGTCCGCCCGACCGTGCGCTACCTGCTGCCCAAGCTCAGCGACGACCTCAATGCCGAAGGCCGCAGCATCCCCGGCAGCGGCAACCTGTGGCAGACCTTCGTGCCGCCGGACAAGCGCCGCGAGACGCTCGGCTACGAATTGGCCCAGGTCAACATCGGCACCGTCGCCCGCGTATCCGCCGATGGCCGCCAGGCCACTGCCCTGCTGCTGCAGGACAATGCCCGCGAAGTGCGCGCCGGCGACCGCCTGATCCCGGTCGAGGCGCAGCCCTACGACCTGCAGTTCGTGCCGCACCCGCCGTCCGAGCAGGCGCTGGCCGCCGGCCTGCGGGTGCTGGCGGTGGCCGACGCGTTCAGCGCGGCCGGTCCGCGCGACGTGATCGCCATTTCCGGCGGCCGCCGCGAAGGCATCGACAACGGCACGGTGGTGTCGCTGTGGCGCCACGGTACCCGGGTCAACGACCGCGTGCGCCACCCCAACACCTCCCGCGCCGACGACGGCTTCACCGGCGGCAGCGGCACGACCGTGGCGCTGCCGGACGAATACGCCGCGCACGCGATGGTGTTCCGCACCTTCGACAAGGTCAGCTACGCGCTGGTGATGGACGGCATCAAACCGACCCGCATCGGTTACGACGTCAAGCACCCGGACGCGCGCTGACCCGCCGCCGGGGCATCCCCCTACAGCGATTGCAGACGGCGCCCGAGGGCGCCGTCTGCGTCTGCGGCCTAGGCTGGACGCATGTCCAGTCCGGCCCCCGCTCCCGTCCACGCACCCACCGATCCGGCCCTGCTGCGCCTGTCGCTGGCCGGCGGCGCCAGCGCCCCGCGCCGGCTGCTGTTGGAACAGCACGGCAGCCCGGCCGCGGCATTGGCCGCAGGTCCCGCCGGCTGGCATGCCGCCGGCCTGGATGCGGCGCAGATCGCCGCGCTGCAGCGGCCCGACCGCGCAGCGCTGGAAACCGCCGAGCGCTGGCTGGCGCAGCCAGGCCGGCACCTGCTGGGCTGCCACGATCCCGACTACCCGGCCCTGCTGCGGCGTACGCCCAACCCGCCACTGGCGCTGTACGTGGACGGCGACCCCGCGGCGCTGTGGCACCCGGGCGTCGCCGTGGTCGGCAGCCGCGCGCCCAGCGCCGGCGGTCGCGACAACGCCTACGGCTTCGCCCTGGCCCTGGCCGCGGCCGGCTTCGCGGTGACCAGCGGCATGGCCAGTGGCGTGGATGCCGCCGCGCACCGGGCGGCGCTGTCGCGCGCGGACGGGCTGACCGTGGCGGTGGTCGGCACCGGCCCGGACCTGGCCTACCCGCGCCAGCATGCCGCCCTGCGCAGCCAGATCGCCGAACGCGGCGCGGTGGTCAGCGAGCATCCGCCCGGCACGCCAGCGCGGGCGGGCCACTTTCCGGCGCGCAACCGGATCATCGCCGGGCTGAGCCTGGCGACCCTGGTGATCGAGGCGGCCACCCGCTCCGGCGCGCTGATCACCGCGCGGCTGGCCGCCGAGGCCGGGCGCGAGGTGTTCGCCCTGCCCGGCTCCATCCATAACCCACTGGCGCGCGGCTGCCACCGGCTGATCCGCGACGGCGCCGGGCTGGTGGAAAGCGCCGAGGAGGTGTTGGCCGGCGTCGCCCCCCTGGCGGCCGAACTCGCCGACGCCTTGCGCGGGCGCCTGAACGCCCCCACACAGGGAGCCAGCATCGCGCGCGACGCCACACCGGCCTTCCCTCACTCCGACTACCAGCGCTTGTGGCAGGCGCTGGGCCATGACCCCATCTGTATGGATTCAGTGATCGCACGCAGCGGATTGACGGCCGCAGCGGCGTCCTCCATGCTGCTGGCCATGGAACTGGATGGCTACGTGGCGGTCGAACGCGGTCGTTACACCCGCAAACCCTAGTTTCTTCACCTCCACAGCGTCTCGCGACGCAGGCCGAGGGGCAATGAAAGAGAGCATTCTGGATGTCCTGCTGTACCTGTTCGAACACTATTTCAGCGAAGACGCGGATCCGGTCCGCGATCGCGACTCCCTCCAGAATGGCCTGATCCAGGCCGGTTTCAGCCCCACCGAGATCAGCAAGGCGTTCGACTGGCTCGACGCCCTGGCCGACCAGCGCCCAGCCGTGGCGCAGCCGCGCATCGATGGTCCGATCCGCATCTACCACGGCCCGGAACTGGACAAGCTCGACGTGGAATGCCGCGGCTTCCTGCTGTTCCTGGAACAGCACGGCATCCTCGACAGCGACCAGCGCGAGCTGGTGCTGGACCGGGCCATGGCCCTGGACCAGGATGAGCTGGACCTGGACGACCTGAAGTGGGTGGTGCTGATGGTGCTGTTCAACCAGCCCGGTGCCGAGGCGGCGTACGCGTGGATGGAAACGCAGATGTTCGTCGACGAGCCGGAGCCGGTTCACTGAGCCGCTGACGGTCGCGCACGGATGCACGAAGACACCCTTTCCCCGACGCTCTGGTACTACGTCGATGCCGCACGCGAGCGGCACGGCCCGTTGCCGGCGCCCGCCCTGCTGGAACGCCTGCACGACGGTCGCCTGCAGCGCGAGACCCTGGTCTGGCGCGAAGGCCTGCCGGAGTGGCGGCCGCTGCACGCGGTCGCCGCCGAGCTGGGCCTGCCCGATACCCCCATTCCACCGCCGTTGCCGCCACCGCTGCAGGCAGCCGCTCCCGCGAGCCCCGCTGCCGTCGCCGCGCCACGCAGCGGCCTGTCCGGCTGCGCCATCATGGCCATCGTCGGCGCGATCGGCGGGGTGCTGCTGGTGGCGTTCCTGGGCATCGCCGCGGCAATCGCCCTGCCTGCCTATCAGGACTACCTGGCCCGCGCGAAGGTCACGCAGGCCCTCGGCGACCTGGCGCCGCTGAAGGACCAGATCGCCGCCTTCGCCGCGCAGGAGCACCGCTGCGCGGTGAACGGCGACACCGGCTTCGGCACCCCCGAGAGTTATGCCGGCACGTCCATCGCGCAGGTGCGGATCGGCCGCTTCGACAACGGCCACTGCGGCCTGGAAGCCACGCTGCGCCTGCCCGAGCACAAGCGCCTGGATGGCAAAGCGCTGTGGCTGGACTACGATGAGCGCACGTCCGCCTGGAACTGCAGTTCCGACCTGGACGACCGCGACCTGCCGGTCCACTGCCGCGGCGGCTGACCGGCACACCGTTTTCGACTGCACCCCGGGGAAAAGAATGACTGAGTGGTACTACGCCGACGCGGCGCAGCAGCGCCATGGGCCGCTCGCGGCCGCCGACCTGCAACAGCGCTTCCAGCGCGGCGAGATCGGGTTGTCCACCCTGGTCTGGCGCGAAGGCCTCAGCGAGTGGCGCACCCTGGCCGAGTTCGTCGACGAACTCGGCCTGACCCAGGCGCCGGTCCCGGCACCTGCGTTGCCCCCCTTGGAGGCCGGCGCAGAGGTGCCGCCGCCTGCCCCGATCCCGGCCGTGCCCGACGCCTGGACCGCACCCGCCCCGGCCGCGGCGACCTCGCCCTACGCAGCGCCCAGCGCCGTGCTCGACGGCGGCGTGCGGGTGGTCGGCGGCGGCGAGGTGGTGCAGGCCGGGTTCTGGAAGCGCGTGGCCGCCTACCTGATCGACGCGTTCCTGGTCGGCATCGTCGCCAACGTGATCCAGTTCGTGGTGATGCTGGGCTTCTTCGGGATCAGCGGCTTCGGCAAGCAACCCGACTTCGCCACGGCCGCAGGCATCGTCATGCTGCTCCTGCTGTACCTGCTGCCGATGGCGATCTCGGCGCTGTACTACGGCCTGTTCCACGCCTCCACCAAGCAGGCCACGCTGGGCAAGATGGCGGTCGGCATCAAGGTCGTGCGCACCGACGGCAGCCGCATCACCGTGGCCCGCGGCGTGGGCCGCTATTTCGGCTTCATGCTGAGCAGCCTGACCCTGGGCATCGGCCTGCTGATGGCAGCCTTCACCGAGCGCAAGCAGGCCCTGCACGACATGCTCTGCGACACCCTGGTGGTGGACAAGTGGGCCTACACCGACCACCCGGAATGGCAGCAGCGCAAGCTGGGCACCGTCACCGTGGTGATCCTGTCGCTGTTCGGCCTGCTGATGGCGGGCGTGATGCTGCTGGTCGCCCTGGCGATCGGCATGGCCGCCAAGGGCGGCTGGCACTGAGTCCAGTGGGTTCCGGGCGCCACGCTGCCGCCCATACGGCGGCCCGGTCATCCGGCGCGGGCTTGACAGCGGGCGCCGGGCATGTCCACTAATAAATAAGCGCCGTAGCTGAACGCCCGGGGGTTCCACCCCGGGCGTCGGCTTCTCTGCCAGACCGCAACGCTTCACTAACCGGAGCAATTGCGCCACCCTACCGCCCCCAGGGCGTCCGCCCACGCCCATCGAAGCCCGACCCGCCATGTCCAAGCACCTGCTCATCGTCGAATCGCCCGCCAAGGCCAAGACGATCAACAAATACCTCGGCAAGGATTTCCACGTCCTGGCCTCGTATGGGCACGTGCGCGACCTGATCCCGAAGGAAGGCGCGGTGGATCCGGACGACGGCTTCGCGATGCGCTACGCGCTGATCGACAAGAACGAGAAGCACGTGGAGGCCATCGCCAAGGCGGCCAAGGCGGCCGAAGACATCTACCTGGCGACCGACCCGGACCGCGAGGGCGAGGCGATCAGCTGGCACATCGCCGAGATTCTGCAGGAGCGCGGGCTGCTCAAGGGCAAGCCGCTGCACCGGGTGGTGTTCACCGAGATCACCCCGCGCGCGATCAAGGAAGCGATGGCGCAGCCGCGGCAGATCGCCGGCGACCTGGTCGATGCGCAGCAGGCGCGCCGCGCGCTGGACTACCTGGTCGGCTTCAACCTGTCGCCGGTGCTGTGGCGCAAGGTGCAGCGTGGCCTGTCCGCCGGCCGCGTGCAGTCGCCGGCGCTGCGCATGATCGTCGAGCGCGAGGAGGAGATCGAAGCCTTCATCGCCCGCGAGTACTGGTCCATCGCCGCCGACTGCGCGCATCCCTCGCAGCACTTCAACGCCAAGCTGATCAAGCTCGACGGGCAGAAGTTCGAGCAGTTCACCATCACCGACGGCGACACCGCCGAGTCTGCGCGCCTGCGCATCCAGCAGGCCGCGCAGGGTGCGCTGCACGTCACCGACGTCGCCAGCAAGGAGCGCAAGCGCCGCCCGGCGCCACCGTTCACCACCTCCACCCTGCAGCAGGAAGCCTCGCGCAAGCTCGGCTTCACCACCCGCAAGACCATGCAGGTGGCGCAGAAGCTGTACGAAGGCGTGGCGATCGGCGACGAAGGCACGGTCGGCCTGATCTCGTACATGCGTACCGACTCGGTCAACCTGTCGCAGGACGCGCTGGCCGAGATCCGCGACGTGATCGCCCGCGACTACGGCATCGCCTCGCTGCCGGACCAGCCCAACACCTACCAGACCAAGTCCAAGAACGCCCAGGAAGCGCACGAAGCGGTGCGCCCGACCTCGGCGCTGCGCACCCCGTCGCAAGTGGCGCGCTTCCTGACCGACGACGAGCGCAAGCTGTACGAGCTGATCTGGAAGCGTGCGGTGGCCTGCCAGATGATCCCGGCCACGCTCAACACCGTCAGCGTCGACCTGTCGGCCGGCAGCGAACACGTGTTCCGCGCCAGCGGCACCACCGTGGTGGTGCCCGGCTTCCTGGCCGTGTACGAGGAAGGCAAGGACAACAAGAGCGCCGAGGACGAGGACGAAGGCCGCAAGCTGCCGGCGATGAAGCCTGGCGACCGCGTGCCGCTGGAACGCATCCTGGCCGAGCAGCATTTCACCCAGCCGCCGCCGCGCTTCACCGAAGCGGCGCTGGTGAAGGCGCTGGAAGAGTACGGCATCGGTCGTCCCTCGACCTACGCCTCGATCATCCAGACCCTGCTGTTCCGCAAGTACGTGGAGATGGAAGGCCGCAGCTTCCGCCCGTCCGACGTCGGCCGCGCGGTGTCCAAGTTCCTGTCCAGCCACTTCACCCAGTACGTGGACTACGACTTCACCGCCAAGCTCGAGGACGAGCTGGACGCGGTCTCGCGCGGCGAGGAGGAGTGGGTTCCGCTGATGTCGCGCTTCTGGGAACCGTTCAAGGAACTGGTCGAGGACAAGAAGGAATCGGTCGACCGTGCCGAAGCCAGCGGTGCGCGCGAGCTCGGCACCGACCCCAAGACCGGCAAGCCGGTGAGCGTGCGCCTGGGCCGCTTCGGGCCGTATGCGGCGATCGGCAGCACCGCCGAGGATGCCGAGGACAAGCCCAAGTTCGCCTCGCTGCGTCCCGGCCAGAGCATGCACACCATCACCCTGGAGGAGGCGCTGGAGCTGTTCCTGATGCCGCGCAGCCTCGGCCAGGACAAGGGCGAGGAAGTCAGCGTCGGCATCGGCCGCTTCGGGCCGTTCGCCAAACGCGGCAGCGTCTACGCCTCGCTGAAGAAGGAAGACGATCCCTACACCATCGATCTGGCCCGTGCGGTGTTCCTGATCGAGGAGAAGGAAGAGATCGCGCGCAACCGCATCATCAAGGAATTCCCGGGCAGCGACATCCAGGTGCTCAACGGCCGCTTCGGCCCGTACATCAGCGACGGCAAGCTCAACGGCAAGATCCCCAAGGATCGCGAGCCGGCCACGCTGAGCCTGGAGGAAGTGCAGAGGCTGCTGGAGGAAACCGGCAAGCCGGTGCGCAAGGGCTTCGGTGCCAAGAAGGCCGCCGCCAAGAAGGAAGCCGCGCCGAAGAAGAGCGCAGCGAAGAAGGCTGCCGCCGACGCCCCGGCCAAGCCGGCGGCGAAGAAGGCGGTCAAGAAGGCCGCGAAGAAGACCGCCAAGAAAGCGGTGAAGAAGGCGGCGAAGAAAACCGTGGCCAAGGGCGGCTGAGGCCGCCCTTGCTGCCGGGGCTGCCGTGGGCGCAGCGGCCCTCGGTATCACAGGCATTGGCGAAGGCGATGGAGCTGGGCTGCGCGGCCGAGTGCCAACACGCCGCTCTTGGTAGCAGGAGGCGCCTCCAGAAACGCAGCTCGCCTCTGCGAGCTACCGCCAGCCCTCGATTGCGTGGCGCACATCGGCGAGGCAGCACGCGCCGTGCGCGCCCCTCCACTGTAGGAGCGGCTCTCCCCCTTTTTGTGGGATCAGCCGCGACGCGCAGCCCTGCCTGACACGCCGCAACGCTCCCGTCCCGTCCTGCGCCCCCACCCGTCATTGTCCTTAGACGAGGACGTGCCGCATGATGCGCGCATGACCGACCTGTCGCTGAGCCATGCCGTCGCCGTCCTGCGCAAGGGCGGCGTGATCGCCTATCCCACCGAGGCCGTGTGGGGCCTGGGCTGCGATCCGCACGACGAGACTGCCGTGACCCGCCTGCTGCGGATCAAGCAGCGGCCCGTGGACAAGGGCCTGATCGTGGTCGCTGCCGAACTGGATCCGCTGCGCCCGCTGCTCGACCTGTCGGCGTTGCCGCCGGACCGGCTGGCCGCGGTGCTGGCCAGCTGGCCGGGACCCCACACCTGGATCCTGCCCGCCGCCGCACACGCGCCGCCCTGGATCACCGGCGCGCACCAGGGCATCGCCGTGCGGATCAGCGCGCATCCGCTAGTGGCGGCCCTGTGCCGGGCCTGGGGCGGCGCCCTGGTGTCGACCAGCGCCAACCGCGGCGGCGAGCCGCCGGCGCGGCAGCGCAGCGAACTCGACCCATTGATGCTGCGTGACCTCGATGGCCTGCTCGACGGCGAAACCGGCGGCCTGGCCCAGCCCACCCCGATCCGCGACGCTGCCAGCGGCGAGATCCTGCGCGCCTGAGGCGCGGGCCTCCAGCACCGCACGCCGACCTTTCGCTGCGCCGACGCCCGGCGGCAACGGCGCGATGGAGCCGCGTGGGCGCTTCGCGCACCGGACCCTCACCCCAACCCCTCTCCCGAGGGGAGAGGGGCTAAGCATTTCCCTTCTCCCCTCGGGACCATGGCCCCCTTTTCGGGGGAAGGTGCCCCGAAGGGGCGGATGAGGGTACGGGCGCAGCCTCGCACCGCCGGATCAACGCCTGCGCTTCGCGCTCCGTACCCTCACCCCAACCCTCTCCCGGCGGGAGAGGGGCTAAGCATTTCCCTTCTCCCCTCGGGACCATGGCCCCCTTTTCGGGGGAAGGTGCCCCGCAGGGGCGGATGAGGGTACGGGCGCAGCCTCGCACTGCCGGATCAACGCCTGCGCTTCGCGCTCCTTACCCTCACCCCAACCCCTAGGGGCTTCGGCATTTCCCTTCTCCCCTCGGGAGAAGGTGCCCCGAAGGGGCGGATGAGGGTACGGGCGAAGTCTCGCGGCGACAGAACAATGCGGCAACGTTGCCGCGACGCCATGGGGGCCTGAATCCCCGCACGCACCGCCCTTTCCCTGGTCGCCCAAGGCGCGCAAGATGCGCGCATGCGCTTCCTTCTCCGCCCCTTGCTGCTGCTGAGCCTGTCGCCCTGGATCGGCGCCGGCTGGGCGCAACAGACGCAGACGGTGCGCAGTGACGGCAGCAATGCCTCGGTGCGCATATACCGCTGCATCGCCGCCTCCGGCGCGGTCAGCCTGCAGAACGCCCCCTGCGAGAACGCGCGCCAGCAGCAGGTGCTGGACATGCAGCGTCCGCGCGATCCGCCGCCGCGGCCGACCACCACCCTCAGCACCGATCCGGCACGTGCGGAGGCCTCCCCGGCACCGCTGCCGCAGCGCGAACTCCGCATCGTCACCGTGCAGCCGCCGCAGCCGATGTACGAGTGCGTCACCCCGGAAGGTGCGCGCTACACCAGCGACGACAACGCCGGCAATCCGCGCTGGGTGCCGCTGTGGGCTTACGGCTATGCCGAGGGTCCGTACGCGCGGCCGTCCGGACGCGGCCCCGATGGCCGCTCGCCCGTCCCGCCGGGACCGCCTCCGCCCGGCGGCCCACACCCACCCGGGCCACCGCCGCCAGGGGTCGCCGCTGGCGCTGGCGTGATCGTGCCGGCCGGCAGCACGATGATCCGCGACACCTGCACGGCACTGCCCGAGCAAGAGGTCTGCGCACGCCTGAGCGACCGCCGCTGGGAACTGATCCGTCGCTACAACAGCGCGCTGCAGAGCGAGCGCCGCGCGATGGAGACCGAACAGCGCGGCATCGATGCGCGCCTGGCACGCGATTGCGGCGGCAGCTGATGCGCCGCGCGTTCTGCTTCGCCATGGCGCTGACCTGCGCCAGCGCCGCGCACGCCGAACCGGTGGTGTTCTACCGCTGCACCGACGCGCAGGACAACCTGACCATCCAGAACATGCCCTGCCCCAAGGGCATGCGCCAGCAGAAGAAAGTCATGCAGGGCGTGAGCAGTGCCGGACTGCCGAGCACGCTCGCCGCCCAGCCCACGCCATCGTCGCCCCCTGCAAGCGCCACGAGCACCGCCACGCCTGCGGACGTGCCGACCCCGGCCGACACCACGGCTGCTGCACCACCGCCACCGCCACCGCCACTGCCGCCCCCGCCGCTGTATACCTGCACCACCCGCGAGCAGGCGTCCTACATCGGCGAAGTCGCCGAACCGCCACCGCGGTGCGTGCCGTTGAACACGATGGACCTGGACGGCGGGCCCAACCAGGCCGGCGGCAGCGCCTGCGAAGTGCTGCGCGACCAATGCAAGCCACTGCCCGCCGAGCAGCTGTGCGAGGCCTGGAAGAGCTATGTGGCCGAAGCCGAAACGCACTGGCGCTTCGCCGTGCCCGACCATGCCGAAGCGCTGCACGCGGAGTTCGAACGCCGCCAGCACCTGCTTGAGGCCAGCAACTGTGGCGCAGTGCAGCCAGCGCCGTGAGCCATCTTGCTCGCGCGCGGGTGTGCGCCTGGTGTCGTAGGAGCGGCTTCAGCCGCGACCGGGCGTGACCGGGAAAGCCTGGTCGCGGCTGAAGCCGCTCCTACGGATTACCCCCGCAGCCGATCCACCGCGGTAAGCGCGCGCATCTTTGTGGGAGGGACTTCAGTCCCGACGACATACGCCCGGGGCCTCCTGCACTGTGCCTTTCGGCCGGCGCCCGGCGCGCACGCAGCCGCCGCACAGCCGCTAGAACCCGTAACGCAAAAACCCGCCGTCCACCGCAATGCATTCGCCGGTGATGTAGCTGGCCGCCGGCAGGCACAGGAACCCGACCGCCGCCGCCACTTCCTCCGGTTCGCCGATGCGGCGCATCGGCGTGCGCTCGATCACCTGCTCGTAGTAGTCCGGGTCCGACAGCGGACCGGAGGTGCGGCGGGTGCGGATGTACCACGGCGCCACCGCATTGACCCGGATGCCGTCCTCGGCCCATTCGGCGGCGAGGTTGCGGGTGAGCTGGTGCAGCGCCGCCTTGGTCATGCCGTAGGGCGCGCCGCTGCGCACGTGGGTCAGCCCGGACACGCTGCCGACGTTGACGATCGCCGAAGCCGCGTGCTGCGCCAGCAGCGGATGCGCGTAGCGCGACAGCTCGAACGCGGAGAACAGGTTGGTCTCGAAGATGCCGCGCCATTCGTCCTCGGTGTAGTCCACCGCGGCCTTGCTGACGTTGCCGCCGGCGTTGTTGATCAGCAGGTGCAGGCCGTCGGCATGGTCCTCGACCCAGTCGAGGATCTCGCGGCGGTCCTCGTCGTCGGCGACGTCGGCGGCCAGCGCCAGGATCTCGCGCTCGGGAAAGGCCTCGCGCAGCGCGTCGCGCGCCGCTTCCAGCGCGTCCATGTCGCGCGCCACCAGCAGCAGGTTGGCACCGAACCCGAGCAGTTCGCGCGCGATCGCCAGGCCGATGCCGGCGCTGGCGCCGGTGATCAGCGCGGTCTGTCCGTCCAGCCGCCAACGGTGCTGCATGCGCGTGCCTGTCTGCTCACGTGAGAGGCGTAGGATGATACCTCCACCCTCGAGGAGGTCGCCGCCATGTCCGCACCACTGCGCAGGATGACGTTGGCATTGCCGCTGCTGGCACTGCTGGCCGCATGCAAGCCGGAGCCGCCGCAACCGCCCGATGCGCCGCCACCACCGAAGGCCAGCGCGTTGCGCACCGCCATCGCCCAGCCGCTGGACCGCGCCAAGCAGACCCAGGCCACGCTCGACCACGCCGCGGCGACGCAGAACGCCGCGCTCGACGCCGCCACCGCCCAATGAAAAACGCCGGCCACGGCGCCGGCGTTGCAGGGATCAGGCGACGCGTCCGCGAGGGCGCGCCGCCACCGGCTCAGGGCCGGCTCACAGACCGCAGAAGCAGTAGGCCAACGCCTTCACCGGTGCGCCCGGACGGGTGTCGGCCGCGTCCTTGACGAAGCGCAGCTGGGTGTCCAGCTCCGGCAGGCTACGCGCCAGCAGGGCATGGCCCAGCGCCGAGTCGCTCAGCATCCACACGCCCAGGCGGCTGCCGGCGAACCCGCCGACGAACTGCGCGAACGGCGTGGCCGGCTTTTCGACGTAGCGCACCCGGTACTTGTCCGGGCCGCCCAGCTTGGCGCGCGCGGCGGCGTCGGCCACCGCGTCCTTGAAGCCGCCGAACGCGTCCACCAGCCCGCGCTCCTTGGCCTGCGCACCGCTCCACACGCGGCCGCGCGCGACCTGGTCGATGGCCTCGACCGACTTGCCGCGCGCCTGCGCGACCTTGCCGGTGAAGTCGGCATAGCCCTTGTTGATCACCGACTGGATCAGCTGGCCCACCGCCGGATCCATCGGCCGGGTCACGTCGAACGCACCGGCGAAGCGGGTGGTGCCCACGCCGTCGGTGTGCACGCCGATCTTGTCCAGGGTGCGGGTGATGTTGGGGATCATGCCGAAGATGCCGATCGAGCCGGTGATCGTCGACGGGTCGGCATAGATGCGATCGGCGTTCATGCTGATCCAGTAGCCACCGGACGCGGCCAGGTCGCCCATCGACACCACCACCGGCTTGCCGGCGGCCTTCAGCGCCACCACTTCGCGGCGGATCTGCTCGGAGGCGAACACTTCGCCGCCCGGCGAATCCACCCGCAGCACCACCGCCTTCACCGCGTCGTCGTCGCGCGCCTGGCGCAGCAGCGCCGCGGTCGACTCGCCGCCAATGCGGCCGGCCGGCTGTTCGCCGCCGCTGATCTCGCCCGCGGCGACCACCACCGCCACCTGCGGCCGCGAATCCACCGGCGAGCGGCGCAGATCCAACTGCTGCAGGTAGCCGTCCAGGTCGACGTTGCGGTAGCCGGTGTCGGCATCGTCGTCGGCCACGCCGCGCTTGGTCAGCAGCTGCTCGACGTCCTCGCGGGTCTTCAGACCGTCCACCAGCTTCTGCTGCAGGGCGAACTTGGCCAGGTCGCCGCCGGCGGCGGCCACGCCCTCGGGCATGGTGTCGATGCCGGCGGTGATCTGCTCCGGCGCCAGCTTGCGCGCCTTGGCGATGTCGGCCACGTAGCGCTGCCACACGTCGTTCATCCAGAACAGGTCGGCTTCCTTGGACGCCGGCGAGGCCGCGTCGAGCACGTACGGCTCGGCGGCGGACTTGTACTCGCCGACCTTGAACAGGTGCACGTCCACGCCGAGCTTGTCCTGCAGGCCCTCGCGGAAGTACTGGCGGTAGCGGCCGAGGCCTTCCAGGGTCATCGAGCCCATCGGGTCCAGATAGACCTCGTTGGCCTGCGCGGCCAGCAGGTACTGCCACTGGTTCAGATTGTCGCTGTAGGCGACGATCTGCTTGCCGGAGCTGCGCAGGTCCTGCAGCGCCTTCTCCACCTCGCGCATCGAGGCGAAGCCGCTGGGCTGCAGCTTGTCCAGGCGCAGCGCCACGCGCTCGATCTTCGGATCGGTCTTGGCCGCCTCGATCGCGCGCACCAGGTCGCGCAACTGGATCTCCTGCGCGCCCTTGTCGTTCATCGCCTTGGCCAGCGCGCGGCTGACCGGGTCGGCGCTGAACTGCTCGACCAGCTTGCCTTCCGGCGCGATCAGCAGCGTGGTGCGGTCGCGCAAGGCCTTGCCGCCGTCGCCGCGCGCCATGGCGAACACCATCGCCAGCAGGATCAGCAACAGGAAACCGAAGAACAGCAGGTTGAAGATCAACCGGCGGGTGAAGTTCATCACATCCCACAGGCCGACGAAGAAGTTGGCGACGGGGCTGCGACGCACAGGTTGGTTCATGGAAAACTCCGAAGGGAAGGCGTCTTGCGCCTGCGCAGCATACCGGCTGCGTCAGGCGCCGCACATGCGTCTGAAGTCAGGGGGCCGCCGGTGCGGCCAGCAACCGCGCACTGCTCCAGCGGAAGCGCGCGCCCATCATCACCGCGGCCGCGGTCAGGCCCAGGATCAGGCCGATCCACATGCCCTGCGGCCCCCAGCCCAGCCACAGGCCGAGGCCGGCGCCGAGCGGCATGCCCAGGCCCCAGTAGGAGCACAGGGCCAGCAGCATCGGCACGCGGGTGTCCTTGAGCCCGCGCAGCGCGCCGGCCGACAGCACCTGCAGGCCATCGGGGAACTGGAACGTGGCCGCGTACAGCAGCAACGTGGACGCCAGCGCCGCCACCGCCAGGTCGCTGGTGTAGACGCCGACGATGGCGTCGTGGCCGAACAGCAGCACCAGCGCCGACAGCGCCTGGGTGCCGAGCACGATCGCATAGCCGGCCCAGGCCGCGCCGCGCACGCCCACCGCGTCGCCGGCACCGGCGGCGCGGCCGACCCGCACCGTGGTCGCCTCGGCCACGCCCATCGGCACCATGAAGCACAGCTGCGCCACGTTGATCGCGATCTGGTGCGCGGCCGCCGGCACTTCGCCCAGGCGCGCGATCAGCAGCGCAGTGACGATGAACAGGCCGCCCTCCATCAGGATGGTCACGCCGATCGGCAAGCCGGTCTTCAGCAGCGCCACGATCGCACGCAGGTCCGGCGCCTCGAACTGCGCGAACAGGCGCAGCGGCGCGAAGCGCCTGGAACGCGCCAGGTAGATCGCGAAGCACAGCGCCTGCGCCCACATCATGATCGCCGAGGCCATGCCCAGGCCGCCGGCACCATGCTCGCGCAGGCCCCACAGGCCGAAGGTCAGCGCATAGCCGAGCGGCGCCAGCAGCAGCAGGCCGCCGAAGCCGAGCAGCATGGTCGGCAGGGTCCAGTGCATGCCTTCGCTGAGGTAGCGCATGCAGAAGTACAGCACCAGCGCCGGCACGCCCCAGCGGATCGCAAGCAGGAAGTCACGCGCGCCGGGCACGATCTCCGGGGCGATGCCCAGTTGCGGCAGCGCCATCGGCATCACGCTCAGGAACGCGAACATCAGCAGGCCCAGGCCCAGCGATAGCCACAGCGCCTGGCGGAACAGCGGCCCGATCTGCGCATGGCGCTTGGCGCCGTCGAGTTGCGAGACCGAGGCGGTCAGTGCGATCAGGGTGCCGATCGGAATCATCATCGGCAGCCACAGCAGCGCGGTGCCGACCGTCACCGAGGCCAGCGTGCGGGTGCCGTGGTGGCCGGCGATCACGTTGTCGACGAAGCTGATCAGGCCGGTGGAGACGTGCCCCAGGACCAGCGGCAGGGCGAGCTGCGCGGTGGTGCGCAGTTCGCGGCCCCGGACCGAGGCCGGGGTGGAAGACGAAAACATTGCAAGACTCTGGCGATCTCGCCGACTGCGGCCGCGCGGACAGCGCCTGACACCGGGTGGCGGAGGCCGCGCATTCTACCCGCTGCGGCGGATCACTGCAGGAGAGCCGGGACCCGGAGCCCGGGACCGGGGACCCGGAAAGTCAAAGTGCCCAACGCGCCGCTCAGCGTGCGGCGCGCTGTTTCAACCAGGCGCCGCGGCTGTCGGCGCCCTGCGCCAGCAGGTCGCGGCGCAAGGCGGCACGGTCCTGCGGCGGGGTGCGTTGCGACAGCAGCGCCAGATGCTCGCGCTGGTCCGCCGGCAAACTGCGCAGCAGGCCCAGCAGCGCCTGCCGCTGCGCCTCGGGCACGTAGCCCAGCAGCGGCTGCAGCGCCCAGAACTCGGCGCCCAGTTCCGGTCCGAGCAACCAGCCGTGACGCTCCAGCGCGTCCATCTCGGCGAATTGCGCGTGCAGGGTGTGCTGCTGCTCGATCGGCAGGCCGGCGAAGGCCGTGGCGACCTGGCGCAACCGCGCCTGCGCCGCCGCCGGCAACGCCTCCCAGGCCGTTTGGCGCGCGCGCAACTGTGCCGGGGTCAACGCCGGTGGCGTGGTCGTCGCCGCGGCAGGGGCGATGGCCGGGGCCACTGCCGCGGCGGGCGTCTCGGCCGCCTCGGCCAGATCGGCGGCGCTGGGGGTACCGCGCTCGATCCGCGGCGGCGGCGCGCCGGCCGCGTACCACGCATAGAAGTCCAGGTCGTAGATCGCCGGCTCCGGCAGCGGCGCCGGCGGGTCGGCCGGCAGCGGCGGCGCGCTGGCGGTGTCCGACTCCGGCGGCAGCACTTCCACCTGCACCGGGCCGGTGTCGCCCAGCGCCAGGCTCGCGTCGCTGCCAACGGCCGCGGCGGCGGCACGGGAACGATGCCAAGGCAGGCGGTCCCAGAACACGGTGCCGACCAGGGCCAGGACCACGACCGCGATCACCGCCCCGGCCAGGCGCGTGCGCAAGGCCGGGCGCGCCCCGCCGCGGCGCGGGCGCGCAGGCGCCTTGTCGGGGGCGGGGAGCGTGGCCGCTGCCGGCGAGGCCGTGCTGCCGGCGATCGCCGCATCGCGCAGTTGCGCCAGGGCCTACAGCCGCGCCGGCGGCAGGTCGCGCAGGCACTGTTGCGCCGCATCGGCCAGCGCGCGCCAGCCCGCCGCATCCGGCCGCCCGGCGGCGTCGCGCGGACAGGCCCGCGCCAGCGCCTGCTGGTAGTCCTCGGTGGACAGTTGCAGCACTTGCGCGGCCAGCGGCTCGTCCAGCCCGGCGACGATGCGCAGCAGCAGCGCCAGGCGATCGGCGGGCTGCAGGGTGCGCAGATGCGCCAGCGGCGCCGGCCAGGCGCCTTCGGCGGCATCGGCCTGGCGCAGGGTCGGCACCGCGCCGAGCAGCTTCCAGAAGCGCAGCGGCCAGTCGGCCATCGGCAGGGCCGCGGCGTGGCTGCGGAACGCCCGCATCGCCGCCGCCAGGGCCGGCATGCCGCGTTCGGCCCGGCCGCTCTGCAGGTCGGCCAGGACCGCGGCGCGGCGTTCGATCCCGCGCAGGAACGCGGCCAGGGCGGGCGGTGCGGCCACGCCGTCGGTGGGGGACGTGGCGGTCATCGGAACTCCATCATCGGCGCGATGATAGCGAGGCCGCCGCCGCGCCGCGCGCTTGACAGCGGCGCCCCGATCGGCTCATCCGCGGCCACCGTGACGACGGGTTGTGCACAGCGCCGGAAATTGGCCTGCGACTGGTCTTGTCAAGCCCCCGGGAAACCATGTTGCATCTGTGTTTCACGGCCAAGTTATTGTTATTGAAAGAATAAATGCAATTGGCGCTTTTTTGTCCAACTCGTTGCAGAGGCTTGTGAGTCCGTCTTCACGGCGTGGAGCATGCCGGTCATACACAGCTTTATCCACAGCACATGTGGATAAATTCGATTCTCCAAGCACGGCAGCTATTTACGACCGGTTTATCAGTTTGCGGGCAGCAATCGCGCGCAACTCCTGGCGCTCGGGACCCGCTTGCCACGGCCGCTAGGGCGTGTCACCAATCCCCGAGCGGCATACTTGGGAATTGGTGACACGCCCTAGACTAGGTGGATGCCCTCCCCCGTCGCCACGCTTCGTGTCGCCCTGCCCGTGCCGCTGCCGCAGCTGTTCGACTACCTGCCGCCGCCCGGCGGCATGGTCGCCGACGGCGACGTGGGCCGCCGCGTGCAGGTGCCGTTCGGCAACCGCGAACTGAGCGGGGTGGTCGCGGCGATCGGCCAGGTCGAGGACGCAGACGGCCTGCGCGCGGCGCAGGCGTGGCTGGACCCGGCACCGCTGCTGCACGGCGAGCTGGCCGAATCGCTGCGCTGGCTGGCGCGCTACAGCCATGCGCCGCTGGGCGAGGTGCTGGCCACCGCGCTGCCGGTGCCGCTGCGCCGCGGCGAGCCGCTGCCCGACACCCACGCCTGGGCCTGGCGCCTGACCGAGGCCGGCGCCAGCCACCGCACCCGGCCCGGCACCCGCCCGCACCGCTTCGCCGCGCTGCTGGCGGACGGACCCATGGACGAGGACCGGCTGGACCAGGCGATGGACGACTGGCGCAGCGCCGCGCGCGCACTGGCCAAGCGCGGCCACGCCGAGCGTATCGCGGTGCCGGCCAGCCCCGCGGCGCCGCAGCCACAGCCAGGGCCGGTGCCCAATGCCGAACAACAGGATGCGATCGACGCGGTGGTCGCCGCCGCCGGGTTCGCCCCGTTCCTGCTCGACGGCGTCACCGGCAGCGGCAAGACCGAGGTCTACCTGCAGGCGATCGCCGCCTGTCTGGCGCGGGGGCGCCAGGCGCTGGTGCTGGTGCCGGAGATCGGCCTGACTCCGCAGACCCTGGCCCGCTTCCGCGCCCGCCTGGGGGTGCCGGTGCATGCGCTGCATTCCGGACTCAACGACAACGAACGCGCCCGCGTCTGGGCCGCCGCCTGGCGCGGCGAGGCGCAGGTGGTGGTCGGCACCCGCTCGGCGGTGTTCGTGCCACTGCCGCGGGCCGGGCTGATCGTGGTCGACGAGGAACACGACGGCAGCTACAAGCAACAGGACGGCATCCGCTACCACGCCCGCGATTTCGCCCTGGTCCGCGGCAAGGCGCTGGACGTGCCGGTGCTGCTGGGCAGCGCCACGCCGTCGCTGGAGAGCCTGCACAACGCCGCCGGCGGCCGCTACGCGCACCTGCGCCTGACCCGCCGCGCCGGCGATGCCAAACCGCCGACGGTGCGCGTGCTCGACGTGCGCAAGCGCCCGCTGCAGGACGGGCTGTCGCCGGAAGTGCTGGCTGGGATCGGCACGGCGCTGGCCGAGGGCGGCCAGGTGCTGGTGTTCAAGAACCGCCGCGGCTACGCGCCGGTGCTGCTGTGCCACGACTGCGGCTGGACCGCGCCGTGCCAGCGCTGCAGCACCCCGCTGCACGCCACGCCGATGACCGTGCATGCCGGCGGCCGGCGCCTGCAATGCCACCACTGCGGTGCGCGCCAACCGGCGCCGTTGGCCTGCCCGGACTGCGGCAGCCTGGCGCTGCAGCCACAGGGCATCGGCACCGAGCGCCTCGAAGAACGCCTGGTGCAGGCATTCCCCGACGTGCCGGTGCTGCGCATCGACCGCAGCACCACCCAGCGCCGCGATGCGCTGGAGACCCAACTGGCCACGCTCGGCACTGCGCCCGGCATCCTGGTCGGCACGCAGATCCTGGCCAAGGGCCACGACCTGCCGCAGCTGAGCCGGGTGGTGGTGGTGGGCATCGACGAAGGCCTGTTTTCGGCCGATTTCCGCGCCAGCGAGAAACTCGCGCAGCAGTTGATCCAGGTCGCCGGGCGCGCCGGCCGCGCCGCGCGTCCGGGCGAGGTCTGGCTGCAGACCCACCACCCCGCGCATCCGCTGCTGCAGACCCTGGTGCACGGCGGCTACCACGCCTTCGCCGCCGCGGAACTGGAGCAACGCGAGGCCGCCGGCTTCCCGCCGTTCGCGCACCTGGCGCTGCTGCGCGCCGAGGCCAAGCAGGTCGAACACGCCAACGCCTTCCTCGCCGCGGTGCGCGCACTGCTGCCGGCGCAGGACGAAGTGCAGCGCTTCGGCCCGATGCCGGCGCCGATGCCGCGCCGTGCCGGTTTTCAGCGCACCCAGTTGCTGCTGTCGGCCAACACGCGGCGCGCGTTGCATGCCTTGCTGGACGCGACGGTGCCGGCGATCCACGCGCTGCCGCAGGCGCGGCGCGTGCGCTGGTCGCTGGATGTGGATCCGCAGGATCTGTACTGAGGCGGCGGCGCATCCCTGCAAGACAGCTGCTAGAGCGCGTTGAAGAACAGCGAGCCGCATCCGATGGACAGCGCCAGCAACGGCAGGCTGACGCGCATCGCCGAGCCGCTGATTCACCGTCGTACATGGATGAAGCTGCAGATCGCCCCAATCCAATGCGCGATCCGATGCCGCGCGATCCGATTCCGTAGGAGCGGCTTCAGCCGCGACGGGCTTTCCCGATAACGCCTCGTCGCGGCTGAAGCCGCTCCTACGGGGCAATGGCGTGTGTTGCCAGTCCGCCGTAAAGTGTTGCTTCAAGGTTGCCTGAGCCGCTTTAGAAGAACAGCGCGGCGACGTGGCGAAACAGACGGTGGCCTGCAGGCAACCAGAACGCCCTCAAGTTTCGCTCAATCCGCCAGGCCCAATGCATCGACCACCTGCGCGCGCAGCGCGGCACTGTCGCCAGCCTCCACGCAGCGCCACGCGCCCGCGTCCACAGCGAGGCCGCAGGCGGCGGTAGCGATCACCGGCTTGCCCAGCGCCATGGCCAGCAACACGCCACGCGGCTGCTGTTCGATCCACGCCGGCAGCAGCACCAGGGAAGCAGCGCGCACGCCTTCGGCCATCGAAGCGACCCGCTGCACCGCGATGCCGTTCCAGAAGTCCGGCGTCTCCTGCGCACCGGGCGGCAGCAGCAACATCAGCGGCAGGCCGCGCATCGCCTCGCGCAGTTCGTAGGCGCCTTTGCGTGCCAGCGCCGAGGCCGCCAACAGCACCCGCGGCGCGGCGTCCGCGGTGATGACCGCCTGCTCCGCCGCGCCCGCGGGCGGCACCGGCCGTTGCCATTCCAGCGCAAGGCCGCGATTGCCGGCCAGCGCAAGCAGTTCACGGTGCGGGGTGATCCAGTGCCGCGCCTGCGCCAGCGCCGCGCGCTCGGCCTCCACAATCGCCGGATTCGCGCGGAAATCGCACAAGGTGGGACTATGCGGATGCCGCTGCGCGGCCACGTCCAGGCGTGCCTGCAGCAGGTGCATCGGCAAGGCCGTCATGCACACGTCCCAACGCCGGCCCTGCAACTCGCCGGCCAGCCACAGTTCCGGCAACAGGCTCTGCGGCACTACCAGGTCGACATCGTGCGCGCCCAGCCGCCGCAACAGCGCTCGCAGACGGATGCGCTGCGCACGCTGGCGCGCCTGCGGCAGCGGCATGCCGCGCCATAGCCACCAACGCCGCAACAACGCCGCACGCAGTGCCGCGGCACTGCTGCGCGGCAATGCCAGCACCCGGTCGCCGGGCTGCTGCCGACGCCGGCGGTCCTCGGCGAACTCCGGCCAATCCTCGTCGACCAGCCAGGTGCGGTGCAGGCCCTCGGGCACCATCGCCACGTGGCGATGGCAGGTACTGCGGCCGCAGCGGGTGCAGTCGTTGGCGGCATCGACGCCGGCGGGCGCGGTGCGTCGCTGCAGCGGCGGCAATGGCAACGCTGCCGGCGCCGCGGCACCGCCGCGGATGCGCACGTGCAGCGCCTCGCCGTCCAGCCACACCTCCAGCCGCCACGGCGCGGCGGCGCGCAGGCGCAGGTCCACGTAGTTCCAGAACACCACCGCGTCGCGGTCGCGCTCGGCCAAGGAGCCAGCAATCACCTGGGTGTGGCGATGCCGCTCGACGATCTCCAGGCCTTGCCGCAGCGCGGCGTCGTAGATCGCGTTGGACAACTGGCACAGGCCGCCACCGATCGACGGCACCAGGCAGCCCTCGCGCAGTTCGCGGCCGGCGACGAAGCCGCGGCGGCGCGTGGCGCGGCCGAGCTGGCGCCAGAAGCTGAAGGTCGCCCCGGCGGGCACCTCCACGCCATGCAGCGCACGCGCGGCCAGGCGCAGGTTGTGGATCTTGCCGGCCACCAGTTGCGGCGCGGTCTCCTCGCTGGCGGGCCACAGCGCGGTGACCGATTCGGCACAGCTGCCGTCGGCGATCGCCAGGCCGGCGTCGCGATGATGCTTGCGTGGTCCGTCGCGCAGATCGTGCAGCGCGCGGCGCAGTTGCAACGCGCGGGTCTTGGCCCAGAACAGCAGGCTGCGCCAGCGCGACGGCAACGGCGCCTGCGGCGGCGCCGACGCGCGCGGCTTCACTGTCGCTGGCATGACCGTGCGTCCTCCCTGTCGCTGACCGCGCTTGGCATCGCGCTACTATACGGACATGCAGGTCCGGCCCTCGACGATCGCGCAGCGCCCCACCGGCCGCGCGCGTTTCCGCGGATCGGTGCGCCACACGCGCCCACGACCGTCGCGCCGACACCGGACGCCTCCTTTCCCTTCCCCCTCCTGGAGTCCTGCATGGACGACACACGCGTGCCGCACCTGATCGTGGTCGGCGGCGGCTTCGCCGGCTTGTGGGCCACCCGCGCCCTGGCCAAGACGCCACTGCGCATCACCCTGATCGACCGCCGCAACCATCACCTGTTCCAGCCGTTGCTGTACCAGGTCGCCACCGCCGGCCTGTCGGCGCCGGACATCGCCGCACCGCTGCGGCAGATCCTGCGCCACCAGGACAACGTCGCAGTGCGGCTGGGCGAGGTCGTCGACATCGACAAGCAGGCGCGGCAGGTGCGCCTGGCCGATGGGCAGACGCTGGACTACGACTACCTGCTGGTCGCCACCGGTGCCACCCACGCCTATTTCGGCCACGACGACTGGGCGGCGCACGCGCCGGGCCTGAAGACCCTGGATGACGCATTGCAACTGCGCCGGCACCTGCTGCTGGCGTTCGAGCGTGCCGAGGCGGAGACCGACCCCGCCGCGCGCGCGGCCTGGCTCAGCTTCGCCATCGTCGGCGGCGGCCCGACCGGCGTCGAGCTGGCCGGCACCCTGGCCGAGATCGCGCGGCACACGCTCAAGCACGAGTTCCGCCGCATCGACCCGGCGGAGGCGCGGGTGCGGCTGATCGAAGCCGGGCCGCGGGTGCTGTCCTCGTTCCCCGAGCACCTCTCGGCCAAGGCGCAGAAGCAGTTGGAAAAGCTCGGCGTGGAAGTGCTGACCGGGGTGCCGGTCGCCGAGATCGACGCCCATGGCTACCGCCTCGGCAGCACTTTCGTGCCGGCGCGTACCGTGGTCTGGGCCGCCGGCGTGGCCGCCTCGCCGTTGGCGAAGACGCTGCAGACGCCGCTGGACCGCAGCGGCCGCGTACAGGTGCAGCCGGACCTGAGCGTGCCCGGCCATCCGGAACTGTTCGTGGCCGGCGACCTGGCCGCGGTGCAGCAGGCCGACGGCCGTCCGGTGCCCGGGGTGGCGCCGGCGGCCAAGCAGATGGGCCGGCATGTCGCCGACACCCTGCGCCGACGACTGCGCGGCGACACCGCCAGCGTGCCGTTCCGCTATGCCGACTACGGCAACCTGGCCACCATCGGGCGCATGGCCGCGATCGTGCACCTGGGCCGCCTGCAGCTCTCCGGCGTGCTGGCCTGGTGGTTCTGGCTGGCCGCGCACGTGTTCTTCCTGATCGGCTTCCGCAACCGCGTGGTGGTGCTGCTCAACTGGGCCTGGGCCTACTGGAGCTACCAGCGCGCCGCGCGGATCATCCTCGGCGACCCGCCCGCGGCGGAGGAAGCTCAGGCGCAGGCCGCACCGCCCGTAGACAGGTGACACTGCAAGGCCGGGCTGCGATCCTAGCCGGCCTTTTTGCTGCAGCGCAGTGCCCGTCTTGGCGACCTTCCTGTTCCTGCTCGACCTGCTGGGCACCTTCGTGTTCGCGATCAGCGGCGCCACCGTCGGCGTGCGCCATCGCCTGGACCTGTTCGGCGTGCTGGTGCTGTCGTGCGCGGCCGCGGTCTCCGGCGGCATCGCCCGCGACGTGCTGATCAGCGCCACGCCGCCGGCGGCGCTGGCCGACGTGCGCTATCTCGGCGTCGCCTGCCTGGCGGGGCTGCTGGCGTTCTACAGCCACCACACGGTCGAGCGCCTGCGCAATCCGGTGCAGATCTTCGACGCGATGGGCCTGGCGCTGTTCGCGGTGTACGGCACCAGCAAGGCGCTGGCGTTCGGCCTGGGCCCGCTCAGCGCGCCGCTGCTGGGCATGCTCAGCGGCATCGGCGGCGGCATCGTCCGCGACCTGCTGGTGGCGCGCACGCCGGTGGTGCTGCAGGCCGAGCTGTACGCGGTGGCGGCCCTGCTCGGCGGCGGCGTGGTCGCCGCGGCGCAGGTGCTGCACCTGCCGCAGCCCTGGGGCCTTGCGGTGGGCGCGGTGCTGTGCTTCGGCCTGCGCTTCATGGCGATCCGCTACGGCTGGCACCTGCCGGTGGCGCGCCCGCCGGAGTCGTAGCGCACCCTCACTCACGCGGGCGCGCTCCGCACCCGGCAGTCGTCGTTCCGCGATGTCGCCAAGAGGACAAAAGAAAGGCCCGGCAGTGCCGGGCCTTCGTGCGTTGCAAGCGATCGCCGCAGGCGACTCAGGCGACGAACAGCGCCTTCATCTTCTTCAGCGCGTTCGCCTCGATCTGGCGGATGCGCTCGGCCGACACGCCATACTCGTCGGCCAGCTCCTGCAGGGTGATCTTGCTGTCGGCATCCAGCCAGCGGCGCTTGATGATGTCGCGCGAACGCGCATCCAGTTCCGCCAGGCCTTCGCGCAGCAGCTGCAGCTGGTTGTCCTCGCTGTCGGCGCGCTCGTAGGCCTGCGAGGGATCTTCCTCGTTGGCCATCAGATACGCGGCCGGCGACGGCGGCGCGTGGTCGTCGTCCTCGTCGGACGGCGCATCGAAGCCGATGTCGCGACCGGACAGGCGCGACTCCATCTCCATCACCTCGCGCTCGGACACGTTAAGGTCCTTGGCCACGGCGGTGACCTCGGCCGCGTTCATCCAGCCCAGGCGGGTCTTGGACTTGCGCAGGTTGAAGAACAGCTTGCGCTGGGCCTTGGTCGTGGCGACCTTGACAATGCGCCAGTTCTTCAGGATGTACTCGTGCATCTCGGCACGGATCCAGTGCACCGCGAAGCTGACCAGGCGCACGCCCATGTCCGGGTCGAAACGCTTGACCGCCTTCATCAGGCCGATGTTGCCTTCCTGGACCAGGTCGCCCAGCGGCAGGCCGTAGCCGTTGTAGCCGCGGGCCACGTGGACCACGAAGCGCAGGTGGGAATGGACCAGTTCGCGGGCCGCGTCCAGGTCTTCCTGGTCGCGATACCGCACCGCCAGTGCGCGTTCCTCGTCGGACGTCAGCACCGGGATCTGGTGCACGGCGCCGATGTAGGCATCCAGCGAACCGAGCGGACTGGGGATCGGGAGGTTGTTGGGAACCAATGCGTTGGAAGTAAGAGTCTGGCTCATAGGGCTCATCTTAGCAGTCTACTAATTGGACTGCTGGGTACAGTAAAAAGTTCCTGTGTTCTGTTTATGCAACATATGAATCAGGAATGACACTGCATCACAAGCCGTTGCAACAATCGCGGGACGCATCGCCATCCCGTTCTCTGACCCCCAAAGTAGCAGCGGGTTCGCGAAAATCGCGTCCACGCCAGGCGACAGCGGCACCCCATCCAACCGCGGTTCAGGCGCCGCGCAGCGCCGCTTCCAGTTCCGCGCGCGGCGGCAGACTCCAGTCGATGGGGGCGGCGCCCCGGCGATTCAAGTACGCGTTGGCCGCGGAGAAATGCTTGCAGCCGAGGAAGCCACGGTGCGCCGACAGCGGCGAGGGGTGCGGCGCCTTGAGCACGCGGTGACGGCGGGTGTCGATCACCTTGCCCTTGGCCTGGGCGTAGCTGCCCCAGAGCAGGAACACCAGACCCTCGCGCTCGCGATTGAGGGTTTCCACGACGTGGTCGGTGAAGCCCTCCCAGCCCTTGCCCTGGTGCGCACCGGCGCGGCCTTCCTCCACCGTCAGCACCGCGTTGAGCAGCAGCACGCCGCGCTGCGCCCACGGCAGCAGGCAGCCGTGGTCGGGGCGGCGGATGCCCAGGTCGTCCTCGATCTCCTTGTAGATGTTCAGCAGCGACGGCGGCACCGGCACCCCGGGCAGCACCGAGAAGCACAGCCCGTGCGCCTGGCCGTAGCCGTGGTACGGGTCCTGGCCGAGGATCACCACCTCCACCCGCTCGAACGGGGTCGCATCGAAGGCGGCGAAGATCTGCCGCCCCGGCGGGAACACGCGTGCGCCGGCGGCCTTGCGCTGGCGCAGGAACGTGGCCAGCTCGCGCATCTCCGGACGCAGCAGCCAGTCGCCGACCTGCGCCTTCCACGACGGCTCCAGCTGGATCCGGCTTTCGTCTTCGTTGTTGCTCATTGCTTCCTGGCTCGGGACATCACATCAGTCAGAAGGTCACGGCGATCTCGTCGAGCCGGGCCAGGCGCAACTGGAACAGCACCTTGGTGACCAGCAGCCGCTCTTCGATCGGTTTCTGCACCAGGTCGTTGGCGCCGGCGCGCAGCAGCTCGGACTGGGTGTGCGGGTTGCTGTCGCCGGTCATCACCAGCACCGGCATGCGCCGCTTGCCGTAGGCGAAGTCGACGCGGATGCGCTGGACCACGTCGCGGCCGTTGAGCTCGCCCTTGAGGGTGACGTCGGTCAGCACCAGGTCGATGCGGCGGGTGGTGCGGCCCAGCGACTCGGCGGTGAGCAGCGCGAACGCGTCCTCGGCGCTGAGCACGTGCACCACGTGCAGTTGCTGGCGTTCCAGCATGCGCTTGGTGGCCTCGGCCACCACCCGGCTGTCCTCGACGTAGAGGACGGTGGCGCCGGCCACCGGCTGCGGCTGCACATAGCCACGGATGAAGGTGGCCAGCGCCTCGTGGCCGAGCGCCTTGTCGAAATAGTCGGTGACGTACTCGGTGAAGCGGCGCTCGACCAGGTGCTGCTGGGCGTCGCCGGAGACCACGATCACTGGCACGTAGGCCTGGCCGGCGGCCTCGCGCACGCTGCGGGCCAGGGTCAGGCCGTCGCCGCCGGGTAGCCCCAGCGAGGTGGTGACCAGATCGACCGGGCCGGCCTCCAGCGCGGCGCGCGCCTCGGCGATGCTGGCGCAGCCGACCACGGTGACGTCGGGCAGTTCGCGGTGCAGCACGTCGGCGATCAGCTTGCGCACCAGCTTCGAGCCATCGACCACCATCACCCGGGGGGCGGCGCTGATCAGATGCTTGAGCTCGTGCCCGGCCATGTGCGCCTCAGGTGTCGGTGGGCCGCGTCTGGCGCAGGAAGTGGCCGGTCACCAGCCAGGCCCCGAGCCAGCCCAGCAGCAGGGTGCCGAGCAGGACGAAGCCGGCGTGCAGCGCGTCCAGCCCATGCAGCACGAAATGGCTGCCGTAGCTGTCGGCCAGCGCCGCCAGCGGCTGGCCCAGGGCCATGCCGGAGGCGGCGAGCAGGCCCAGCGCCAGCACCCCGGCGCCGAAACCGTACCAGGCGCCCAGGTACAGGAACGGGCGGCGGATGAAGCCGTCGCTGGCGCCGAGCAGCTGCAGCACGCCGATCTCCTCGCGCCGCGACTGGATGTCCAGGCGCACGGTGTTGCCGACCACCAGCACCGCACCGGCGCCGAGCAGCAGCGACAGCACCTGCACCAGGCGTTCGCCGAAATGCAGCCAGCCGTCCAGGCGCTTGCGCCACAGTGCGTCGTGCTGGACCAGGTCGGCCTGCGGCAGCGCGGTCAGCGCGGTCGCCAGCGGGGTGTCGTCGGCGGCGGCCGGGGTGACGATCAGCAGCGTCGGCAGCGGGTTGTCCTGCAGCGCGTCCAGGGCTTCGCCGAGGCCGGCACTGTCGCGCAGCTCGGCCATGCCCTCGGCGGGCGTGCGCAGCGTCACCGCGGCCACGTCCCCGCGGCCGCGCAGGGTCTGCGCCAGCGCCTGCGCCGCGGCGGCGTCGATGTCGGTCTTCAGGAACACGTTGATGTCGCGCGACTGCTGCACGCTGCCGGCGAACTGCTTGAGGTTGTCCAGGGCGATCGACAGGCCCAGTGGCAGGGTCAGCGCCAGCGCCATCACCGCCATGGTCAGCAGCGTGGCCCACGGCTTGCGCATGGCGCGGCCAAGGCTGTAGACGATGCTGTGCAGGTGGTGGTCCCACCACACGCCCAGCCGCGAGGGCGCCGCGGCGCCGGCGTTGCGCGCGCTCATTCGGCCAGGTCCTGCGGTGAGATGTCGTCGATCAGGCGGCCGTGGTCCAGGATCAGCACGCGCTTGCGCATCTGCTTGAGCAGCGCCAGGTCGTGGCTGACCACCAGCACGCTGGTGCCGCGCGCCGGCAGTTCAGCGAACAGTTGCATGATTTCCGCGGCCAGGGTCGGGTCGAGGTTGCCGGTGGGCTCGTCGGCGACCAGCAGCCGCGGTTCGCCGACCATCGCCCGGGCGATGCCGACGCGTTGCTGCTCGCCGGCCGACAGCTGCGACGGCAGCGCCTTCTCGCGGTGGCCCAGGCCCATGCGCTCGAGCACCGAGCGCACGCGCTTGCCGATCTCGGCGCGGCGGGTGCCGCGCAGGATCAGCGGCAGCGCCACGTTCTCGGCGATGCTGCGGTCGGTGAGCAGGCGGTGGTCCTGGTAGACCGCGCCGACCTCGCGCCGGTGCAGGGGCACGCGGCGGCCGCGCACCTTCAGCAGGTTGCGCTCGCCGAACAGCACGGCGCCGCGCGAGGGCCGCTCGCTCAGGTGGATCAGCTTGAGCAGGGTGCTCTTGCCCGCACCGGAATGGCCGGTGACGAACAGCATCTCGCCCTCCTCGACCTCGAAGCTGACGTCCACCAGCGCCGCGTGGCCGCCGGCGTACTGTTTGCTGACATTGTCGAACCGCAGAACGCTCATCCGGCGATTATGCCGGAGCGGCCCGGGTGTTCGTCCACCGCGCGCCTCGCACGCGGCGGACGGCCGGTCCGGATCAGGAGCTGGAGACCAGCGAACGCAGCTTGCGGCCCAGGCGGGTCAGGAACGAATCGTTCTTCGCCGCCGCACCGCGATCGGCCTGGCGCGCGGCCTTGACCGGGGTGGCCACGACCTGCACCGGCTTGGCCGGGGCGGCGGTCGCCGGCGCGGCGCTGCCGTTGCCGGCCTGTGCACCCTCGGCACCTTCCAGCGGACGCCCGCCGCGACGGCGACGGCGCTTGCGCGGCGCACGCTCGCCCTCGACCGCCGGCACGGCGCCCTCGGCCGGCGCACGCGGCGGCTTGGGAGCGGGCGCCGGCGCGGCGGCGGCCGGCGCGCTGCCGTCCGCGGCCGCGGTGCCGGCATCGGCCGGCCGCGGCGTGCGCGGACGCCGCGGCTTGCCGTCGGCGCTGCGCGACTCACTACGGCCGCCCGGGCCGCTGCGGCCGCCGCCGGGCTTGCCACGTCCGCCGCCACGCCGCTGTTCGTCGGCCTCGCGCTGGGCGCGGGCCTCGCGGAAGATCTCGCCGATGCTCTCCTCGCCATCGGCCTCGGCGGCCTCGCCCTCCACCGGCGCGCGCGGGGTGCGCGCCAGCGCCACCAGCAGCTCGGCGGTGACCGGCTCGACCGGGATCTTCTGCTCGATGTAGGCCTCGATGTCCGGCAGGCTCATCGCGTAGCGCTCGCAGGCGAAGCTGATCGCGTCGCCCTCCTCGCCCAGCCGCGCGGTGCGGCCGATGCGGTGCACGTAATCCTCGGCGTCGAACGGCAGGTCGTAGTTGTAGACGTACTTGACCCCGTCGATGTGCAGGCCGCGCGCGGCCACGTCGGTGGCCACCAGGATCTCCAGCTGGCCCTTCTGGAAGCGGTTGAGCAGGGTCTCGCGCTTCTTCTGCGGCACGTCGCCGGACAGCACGCCGACCCGGTAGCCGTTGCGCTCCAGCGCCCGCGCCACGCGCTCGACGAACGCCTTGGTGTTGACGAACACCATGGTGCGCGCGCCCTCGCTGCGCGACAGCAGGCCCAGCAGCAGGGTCAGCTTCTCCTCGTCGGAGGGGAAGTAGATGCGCTGGCGCACCCGTGCGGCGGTGATGCTCTCGGTCTCGACCACGAGCTTTTCCGGCTCGTTCATGTGCTCGTAGGCCAGTTCCAGCACGCGGTGGCTGAGAGTGGCCGAGAACAGCAGGGTCTGCCGGGTGCCGCGCTCGGGCATGCGCCGCAGCAGGAAGCGGATGTCCTTGATGAAGCCCAGGTCGAACATGCGGTCGGCTTCGTCGAGCACGCAGATCTCGCAGGCGTGCAGCGACACCACCTTGTGCTGCTTGACGTAGTCGATCAGGCGGCCGGGGGTGGCGATGATCACGTCCACGCCCTGCTGCAGCAGTTCGCGCTGCTTGTCGTAGTCCACGCCGCCGTAGACCAGGGCGAAGCGCAGGCCCAGCTCGGAGCCGAACTTCACCGCGTCCTTGTGGATCTGGATCGCCAATTCGCGGGTCGGGGCCAGGATCAGCGCGCGCGGATCCTCGGGCTTGCGATCGGCCAGCGCCGGGCGGCTGAGCAGGCGGTTCATCACCGCCACCAGGAACGCCAGGGTCTTGCCGGTACCGGTCTGGGCCTGGCCGGCCACGTCGCGGCCCGGAAGGGCCACCGGCAGGGTCAGCGCCTGGATCGGGGTGCAGCGGGTGAAGCCGGCGCTTTCGAGGCCTGCGAGCAGCGCGGGCTGCAGTTCGAACGCGGAAAAAGTCACATCGGTCAGCGGTTTGTCGCTCATCATTCCATCTTCGTGAGGCCACCCCGCCCGAAGCGTAAGGTCGCGGCTTGCATCGGTCCCGGCAGCGTCGCACACTGGCGTCTTCCATGCCGGGTCGCGCGACAGGGGGAATCCCTTGAGTTCGCCGCGCAATGCCCCAGTTTACCGCAATGCGGCGGCCACCCGGTCCGGCCAGTCGCATTGGCCCAGGAGAACCCCCAAAGTGAGCGACAAGGTCCTTTACGTCGGCGACGCCGATTTCGATGCCACGGTGCTGCAGTCCGACGAGCCGGTCCTGGTGGACTTCTGGGCCGAGTGGTGCGGCCCGTGCAAGATGATCGCGCCGGTGCTGGACGACCTCGCCGACGCCTACGACGGCCGCCTGAAGGTGGCCAAGGTCAACGTGGACGAGAACCGCGCCACCGCGATCAAGTACCACGTGCGCTCGATCCCGATGCTGCTGCTGTTCAAGAACGGCCAGATCCAGGCCACCCAGATCGGCGCGGTCGGCAAGGGCCAGCTGACCCAGATGATCGACAAGACCCTGGGCGGCAGCGCCGCCTGACGCCCGCTGCCGGCGTCCGCTCCGCAACCGGGGCGGCGCCGCGGCACCCCAGGCCGGTGCTGCATCGCCGGCGGCTGAATCGCCCACGAACGCCTGCTTGCCGTGCTTGCGTGGCGGTGATAGTGTCGATGCATCCGGTGGCATTCGCACACCGCACCCCCTCTGGAAGATTCTCTCCCAGACCTCCTCCCAACCCCGTATGCCCCCACGCTGGGCGCTCGCACTCTTAGCGAGGAACACCACTTGTCCGATCACACCATGTCCGAACCCGGGAGCGCCGACGCCCCCGCCGAGAAGCGCGTGCGCAAGCCGCGCGTCAGCAAGGCCGCGAGCGGCGCGGAAGGCGCCGCCGAGCACGGCGCGCCGGCGCAGCCGAACTTGCCGCTGAATCCCGCGCCCGCCCAGGCCGAAGCGCCGCGCGCCGCAGCGCCGGAGTCGGCCCCGGCCCCCGCCGCGAGCGGCGGCCAGCCCCAAGGCGGCGGCGACGCGCCGGCCCATCAGGGCGGCGGCCAGGCGTCCGAAGGCGGCGAGCCGCGCGAAGGCCGTGAGCCGCGCGACGGCGGCAACAACAACCGCTTCAACAATCAGAACCAGAACAACCAGAACAACCAGCAGGGCAACCGCCGCGATCGCTTCCGCAATCGCCGCGACCGCGACCGCAACCAGCGCGGCGGCGACCGCTTCCAGGACAACGGCCTGCCCAGCGACAACGGCGGCAACGAGCCGTTCGTGCCGCGCCCGCACGCCAGCGTGCCGGAAGGCTTCCCGATCTACTCGCTGAGCGACCTGAAGAAGATGCCGGCGCAGAAGCTGCTGGACATCGCCGAGCAGCTCAACATCCAGGACGGCGTGGCCCGCGCGCGCAAGCAGGACGTGATCTTCGCCCTGCTGAAGGTGCTGACCCGCCACGGCGAAGGCGTCGCCGCCGACGGCGTGCTGGAAATCCTGCCGGACGGCTTCGGCTTCCTGCGCGCGGCCGAGGCCAGCTACCTGGCCGGCCCGGACGACACCTACATCTCGCCCAGCCAGATCCGCCGCTTCAACCTGCGCACCGGCGACCACCTGTCCGGCCGCATCCGCTTCCCGAAGGACGGCGAGCGCTACTTCGCGCTGTCGATCGTCGACACCATCAACGGCGAGCCGCTGGAAGCGAGCAAGAACAAGGTCCTGTTCGAGAACCTGACCGCGCTGTTCCCGCGCAAGCGCTTCACCCTGGAGCGCGGCAACGGCTCCTCGGAAGACATCTCCGGCCGCATCCTCGACCTGATGGCGCCGCAGGGCAAGGGTCAGCGTGCGCTGATCGTGTCCCCGCCCAAGGCCGGCAAGACCATGCTGATGCAGCAGGTGGCCACGGCGATCACCACCAACCACCCGGACGTGCACCTGATCGTGCTGCTGATCGACGAGCGCCCGGAAGAAGTGACCGAAATGCAGCGCACCGTGCGCGGCGAGGTCATCTCCTCGACCTTCGACGAGCCGGCCGCGCGCCACGTGCAGGTCGCCGAGATGGTGATCGAGCGCGCCAAGCGCCTGGTCGAACACAAGAAGGACGTGGTGATCCTGCTCGACTCGATCACCCGCCTGGCCCGCGCCTACAACAACGTGGTGCCGTCCTCCGGCAAGGTGCTCAGCGGCGGCGTCGACGCCAACGCCCTGCACCGCCCGAAGCGCTTCTTCGGCGCGGCGCGCAACGTCGAGGAAGGCGGCTCGCTGACCATCATCGCCACCGCGCTGGTGGAGACCGGCAGCAAGATGGACGAGGTGATCTACGAGGAGTTCAAGGGCACCGGCAACAGCGAAGTGCACCTGAACCGCCGTATCGCCGAGAAGCGCGTGTACCCGGCGATCGACATCAACCGCTCCGGCACCCGCCGCGAAGACCTGCTGATCGAGCCGGAACTGCTGCAGAAGATCTGGATCCTGCGCAAGCTGCTGCATCCGATGGACGAGATCGCGGCGATGGAGTTCCTGCTGGACAAGATGAAGAACACCAAGTCCAACGACGAGTTCTTCGGTTCGATGAAGCGCTGAGTTTCGGCACCGATTCGACCGCAACGCCCCGCCTCGGTGGGGCGTTTGCGTTTGTGGCGGCGGCGCTGCGCAGCCCGGCGCCCTGCTGGCGCGGACGCGGATCCGACGGTCTTTCGACGTGGGCGCGGGTGAGATGGGCGCCATTCGCTCCGCTGCGTCCGTCGCCATGCCAGCCAATGCCACTCCCGCCATCAGCAAGGTCGCCCCGGTCACCCTCGGCTTCTGGGTGATGAAGATCTGCGCCACCACGCTGGGCGAAACCGGCGGCGATCTGCTGTCGATGACCCTAGACGTCGGCTATGCACTGAGCAGCGTGCTGCTGCTCGCGGTGTTCCTGGTTTCGCTGTGGGCGCAGCTGCGTGCGCGGCAGTTCCAGCCGTGGCGGTACTGGTGGGTGATCCTGACCACCAGCACCGCCGGCACCACGCTGTCGGACTACATGGACCGCAGCCTGGGCCTGGGCTACGCGCAGGGCGCGCTGCTGCTGGTCAGCCTGCTGGCCGCGGTGCTGGCGAGCTGGTGGCTGTGCGAACGCAGCCTGTCGGTCGAACGGATCGGCAGCGGCCGCGCCGAGGTCTTCTACTGGCTGGCGATCCTGGTCTCCAACACGCTGGGCACCGCGCTGGGCGATTACCTGGCCGACAGTTCGGGGCTGGGCTTCGCCGGCGGCGCACTGCTGATCACGGCGCTGCTGGCGGCAATCGCCCTGGCCTACGCATTCACGGGGATCTCGCGCACGGCGCTGTTCTGGGCGGCGTTCGTGCTGACCCGTCCGTTCGGCGCCACGCTCGGCGATCTGCTGAGCAAGCCGGCCGGCAAAGGCGGCCTGGATCTGGGCACCGTCGGCGCGTCGCTGCTGTTGGCCGGGCTGTTGTTGACGGTGCTGGTCGCCTCGACCCGTCGCCGCGACGGCGATCGCCGCGCGGCGCGCTAGCGTCGGCCAGCCGCCAACGCGGGCACCCTGGCCGTCGCTGCGGTCAGGCGTACGCCTTCGAAGCTCAGCCGCCCTGCAGCGGCGTCAGCAGGCGCGGGCCGCCGTTGCCGGCCATGTACACGCCGCCGGCCGGCAGCAGATCCGGCGAGAAACCGGCAGCATCCTCGTCGGTGCTCCACGGCGCGCGCTGGCGCGGGCCGGGCACGTAGCTCATCCAGCGGCCATAAGCCGTCGGCGCACCCTGGCGGGGCTGGTCGAGCAACGCGTAATCGACCGGCACGCGCACGTTCCAGTACGGCGCATCCACGTGCTTGCCTTCGCTCGGCGGGCGGAAGGTCCACTTGCGCGCCGCGCCAAGCGCACTCTTGCCCAGCAGGTCACGCAGTTGCTGCATCTGCTGCTCTGACGCCACCACGCGCAGATTGACCTGCTCGACCACGGCATCGGCGACACGGCCATCGCGGCCCACCTTTAGCACCAAGTACACCGAACCCGCGGCACCGACGCTGTAGGCGGCTTGCGGATAGGCCGGCGGCTTCATCTGAATCGCGGTCACCACGCTGCGATCGCTCGGATCGTAGCGGGTGAAGTCAGCGCTGCGGATCTCGATCTGATAGTCGTCGCCCTGCAGGCGCTTGGCGACAAGTCGCAGGGTCATCGGCGTACGCGCCGGCACCGGCTTGCCATCGCACATGCCCGGCTCGAACGTCCACTGCATCACGCTGTTGCGGACGAAGTCGACCACGCCCTTGGGCAGGCGCTCCTGCTGGTCCAGCGCCAGCGCCGACACCTTGCCGCTGGGCTCGATGTCGATGGTGCCGCTCACCAGCATGCTGCTTTCGATCTGCTTGCGTACCGCGCCAGGTCCGACTGCGTCGGCGGCGACGGCGGCGAACCCCAGCAACAGCGACAGCACGGCGCTCCAGCGCCACCACGAACGGAGGGATCGACGGTGCATCGCGCATTCCTTTGCCTGAGATGGGGCACCGATTACAACGCACTGGCCGACCGCCGGCAACTCAGGCCAGGCGCAGCGCGTCCGGGTAGGATGGCGCGTCCGGATAGTCGTCCTCGCGCAGCCGCGTCTGCAGGTCGCGCCACCACTGCGGATCGAACAATTCGCCGTGGGCGTGGCGCACCGCCTCCAGCGAGGCGGCCGGCAGGCCCATGAACAGCGCGAAGCGCTCCGGGAACACGTCGCGCGGGGCGACGTGGAACCAGGGCTCGGCGGCCATCGCCTCTTCCTCGTTGCGCGGCTGCGGCCAGTCGCGGAAGGTGCAGTCGGTGACCAGGCACAGTTCGTCGTAGTCGTAGAACACCGCCCGACCCTGCCGCGACACGCCGAAGTTCTTCAGCAGCATGTCGCCGGGGAAGATGTTGTTGCGGGCCATGTCCTTGATCGCCTGCGCGTAGTCCAGCGCGGCCTCGCGCGCGGCCTCGGTGCCCTGCTCGCGCAGGTACAGGTTCAGCGGGCGCAGACGCCGCTGCACGTAGCACAGCTCGACGATCAGGTCGTCGCCGTCCTCGCGCAGGCTGCGCGCGCAGCCCTCCATCAGTTCCTGCAGCAGCGCCGGCGCGAAGCGCGCGCGCGGGAAGCGCAGCGAGCGGTACGGCTGCGCGTCGAGCAGGCGACCGACGCGATCGAGGTTGAACACCAGCGCGTACTTCTCTTCGACCTCCTCGCGGCTCATCGTCTTGGGATAGGCGAAGCGATCGCGGATCAGCTTGAACACCAGCGGATAGCTGGGCAGGGTGAACACCGCCATGACCATGCCCGGCGTGCCCTCGGCATGCACCAGCTGTTCGTTGGGATACGCCTGGAAGTGCCGAAAGAAGGTGCGGAAGCGCTCGGTCTTGCCCTGCTTGGCGCGGCCGAGCATGGTGTACAGCTCGTCGATCGGCTTGTGCGGCAGCAGGCTGCGCAGGAACACCACCGCATCGCCGACGGTGGCCAGGTCGGCCTGGAAATAGCTGCGCGAGATGCCGAACAGTTGCGCCACGTCGTTGCGCTTGGTCAGCACCGCTTCGGCGCGCAGGCCCTGTTCGTCGTTGACCAGGGCGATCACGCACGGCGAGAAGCGATGCTCGCCGAACACACGACCGATCAGGTAGGCGCGGCGCTCGCGGTAGAACACCGTCTCCAGCAGTTCGATGCCGCGCACCGGGTTCTCGCCCCAGTGGGCCAGATCGTCCTGCAGCCGCACCGCGATGGCCGCCGCGCAACGCGTGCGGTGCGCGTACGGCACGTCGAACCGATAGTCGCCAAGCACGCGTACGAACGCATCCACCGGCCGCGCCTCGGATACCACGTAGTTGTGCCGCGCCACCGGATGGGTGATGGCATCGGTGGGCTCGATGTCCAGCGCCACGAACTCGATCTGCGCATCCACGCCCTGGGTGCGGAAGAAGCGCCGGGTCAGGGTGTTGTAGAAGGTCTTGTACAGCTCCTGGTCGATCAGCGCGGCGATCAGCTCGGCGTAGTGGTCGCGCGCACGGATCCACAGGGCGCGGTCGTGCGCCTGGCCGAGCAGCACCGCGCGCAGGCGCAGCATGCACTCGGCGATGCACTGGTCGTACAGGGCGATGCGTTCGATCGCATCTTCGCGCGCCGCGCTCCAGTCGCGCGCCTCGAAACGCTGGCGAGCACGCGCGGAAATCTGCGCGAAGCGCGCATGGTAGTCCTCGAACGCCTCGAAGACGATGCGGCCGATGACCTGGGCACGGCGTTCGGACGGCAGCGGCAGCGGCGTGGACGGCATGCGCGCAGTGTACCCAGGTAGTGGCGTCGCGCGGGCGTCGCGCGGAGCCGGCGACGCATCCAGGAAAACCACCAGCAGGCCGTGACCCTGACACGATCCGCCACATGCATATCTCCAGCGACCTGCTTCGCCAAGGTCAAGCCAGCCGCAGGTTTCCCGTAGGAGCGGCTTCAGCCGCGACCGGGCGTTCCCGGTAAAGCCCGTCGCGGCTGAAGCCGCTCGTACCGGACGTTTTCTGCGCCGGAAACGCAAAGGGCCGCCCCGAGGGGGCGGCCCTTTGCGTCACGATCAGCTCAAGCGATCAGGCGCTCAGCGTCGCCAGCGCGTCGTTGAGCGTCTTGCTCGGCCGCATCGCCTTGCCGATCAGCTCCAGGTTCGGGCGGTAATAGCCCTGGATGTCGACCGGCTGGCCCTGCACGCCGTTGAGCTCGGCGACGATGGTCGCTTCCTGCTCGGTCAGTTGCTTGGCCAGCGGGGCGAAGCGCGCCTTCAGCGTGGCGTCCTCGTCCTGCGCGGCCAGTGCCTGCGCCCAGTACAGGGCCAGATAGAAGTGGCTGCCGCGGTTGTCCAGACCGCCGACCTTGCGCGAGGGCGACTTGTCGTTGTCCAGGAACTGGCCGTTGGCCTGGTCCAGGGTGCGCGCCAGCACGCCGATGGCGGCATCGTGATGGCGCTGGCCCAGGTGCTCCAGCGACGCGGCCAGGGCCAGGAACTCGCCCAGCGAATCCCAGCGCAGGTAGTTCTCTTCAACGAACTGCTGCACGTGCTTGGGCGCCGAACCGCCGGCACCGGTCTCGAACAGGCCGCCGCCGGCCATCAGCGGCACGATCGACAGCATCTTGGCGCTGGTGCCCAGCTCCATGATCGGGAACAGGTCGGTGAGGTAGTCGCGCAGCACGTTGCCGGTGACCGAGATGGTGTCCTCGCCCTTGCGGATGCGCTGCAGCGAGAACGCGGTGGCTTCCACCGGCGGCAGGATGCGGATATCCAGGCCGTTGAGGTCGTGATCCTGCAGGTAGCGCTCCACCTTCTGGATCATCAGCGCATCGTGGGCGCGCTGCGGATCCAGCCAGAACACCGCCGGGGTGGCGCTCAGGCGCGCGCGCTCGACCGCCAGCTTGACCCAGTCCTGGATCGGCGCGTCCTTGGTCTGGCACATGCGCCAGATGTCGCCGGCTTCCACCGCATGCTCCAGCAGCACCGTGCCACCGGCATCGGTGACGCGCACGGTGCCGTCAACGGCGACCTGAAAGGTCTTGTCGTGGGAACCGTATTCCTCGGCCTTCTGCGCCATCAGCCCGACATTGGGCACGCTGCCCATGGTCGCCGGGTCGAACGCGCCGTGCAGCTTGCAGTCCTCGATCACTGCCTGGTACACGCCGGCGTAGCAGCGGTCGGGGATCACCGCCTTGGTGTCCTGCAGCTTGCCCTCGGCGTTCCACATCTTGCCGGAGTCGCGGATCATCGCCGGCATCGACGCATCGACAATCACGTCGCTGGGCACGTGCAGGTTGGTGATGCCCTTGTCGGAATTGACCATCGCCAGCGCGGGACGCTGCGCGTACAGCGCCTGCAGGTCGGCCTCGATCGGCGCACGCTGCGCCTCCGGCAGGCTGGCAATGCGCGCGTACAGATCGCCGATGCCATTGTTGGCATCGAAGCCCACCTGCTTGAGCGTGGCGGCATGCTTGTCCAGCACGTCGCGGTAGAACGCCTCGACCACCACGCCGAACATGATGGGGTCGGAGACCTTCATCATCGTCGCCTTCAGGTGCAGGGAGAACAGCACGCCCTGCTGCTTGGCATCGGCGATCTGCGCCTGCACGAAGGCGGCCAGCGCGCGCTTGCTCATCACCGCCGCGTCGATGATCTCGCCGGCCTGCACCGCGGTCTTCTCCTTCAGCACCGAGACCGTGCCGTCCTTGCCGACCAGCTCGATCTTGACGTTGCCGACCTGCGCGATCAGCGCCGAGCGCTCGCTGCCGTAGACATCGCCGGCGTCCATGTGCGCCACGTGCGACTTGGAGTCGGCGCTCCACGCGCCCATGCGGTGCGGATGCTTGCGCGCGTAGTTCTTCACCGAGGCCGGGGCGCGGCGATCGGAATTGCCCTCGCGCAGCACCGGATTGACCGCGCTGCCCTTGACCTTGTCGTAGCGCGCCTTGGCGTCCTTTTCTTTCTCGTCCTTCGGCTCGTCCACGTAGTCCGGCAGCGCATAGCCCTGCTGCTGCAGTTCCTTGATCGCGGCCTTGAGCTGCGGCACCGAGGCGCTGATGTTGGGCAGCTTGATGATGTTGGCTTCGGGCGTGGTCGCCAGCTGGCCCAGCTCGGCCAGGTCGTCGGCGATGCGCTGGTCCTCGCGCAGGTACTCGGGGAACTGCGAGATCAGGCGGCCGGCCAGCGAAATGTCGCGGGTCTCCACGGCGATGCCGGCGGTGCCGGCGAATGCGGCGACGATCGGCAGCAGCGACTGCGTCGCCAGGTACGGGGCTTCATCGGTGAGCGTGTACAGGATCTTGGGCGTATTCGACATGACGCGACGGATGACCTCTGGCAGGGGGAATAGGCAGCACCGACAGTACGGCGGCGTATTGTTTCTTGTAGGTTTCGCGATGCCGCCAAACGGCGGGACATCGGCCGTCCATTGTCGCGTGTCTGCCGGCTGCGGGCAAAGCGCGGGGTCGTGCAGTCCGTACGCGGGTTCATGCCCTTCCCATCGCAGTGGCGGCCTGTCGGCCCACCAGTGCGTGGATTGAAATTTCGTCGCTATCCACGTCGCCCGCCGGTTGCCTGTCCCACCCTCACGGATGTGTGGATTGAAACCACCCGCCCGAAAAATCGGCCACTGCGGACCGCGAGGTCGCGTCCTGATGGGTGCGTGGATCGAGTGGATCGAAACGACCAAGGGATCTGTGTGGAAGCCAAAGCGTCGCCATCAACCGTCACGCGTCGGGACTGAAGTCCCTCCCACAAGCAGCACAATGACGGCAACGGACGTCACGCTTCATCAAGCCACATAAAAAAGGCGCAGCCTCGCGGCTGCGCCAGCGTGTCGCACGTGCCGGGAGAGAGACGGTACGTGCGACCCGTGATCGGGGGCTCAGCCCTGGATCACTTCACCTCGAACGTCTGCGGCGTGCCCGCCGCCTGGCCGTTCACGGTGACCTCGGCCTTGTACTGGCCGGCCGGCCAGCCCTTGGGATTGGTGAACTCGAAATTGGTGGTGTCGGCGCCGCTGGTGTTGAGCGTTTCGGTGCGCTCGCCGGCGGTCTGACCGTCCTGGAACACCAGCTTGGCGCCAACGTTGGCATTGGTGGCCGAGCCCTCGGTCTTCACCGAGACGATGATCTTGTCCTTGCTGGCGAGCGTGGTCAGCGGTGCGACCGATTTGTCCGCCGCCGCGGTGTTGCCGACGGCCACGGCAGCGACGTTCACGGCATTGGCGCCGGCCGCGGCTGACGCCTGCTGTTGCGCCGGTGCGGCAGCCGGACCCGGCATCTGCTCGGTCGGCGCGGACGACGTAGGATCGGGCGACACGGTCTGCTGCTGCTCCTGCTTCTTGCAGCCGGCCAGCGCGAGGGTGCCGACCAAGGCGATCAGCAATGGCGAGAACGAGGACATCGAGCGGGTTTTCATCGGGACGGGACTCCTGTCGAAATGGCGAGAGGGCACTGGGCGCGTCAGGCGCCGGCGGGCAGCTTGAGCGTCTGACCGGGGTAGATCTTGTCGGGGTCGACGAGCACATCGCGGTTGGCCTCGAAGATGCGCGTCCAGGCGTTGCCGTCGCCGTAGTGCAACTTGGCGATCTTGGACAGCGAATCGCCGGGCTTGACCACATACACCTGCTGGACCTGCTCGGCCGTGCTGTCGACCTTGCTCTGTACGGCGGAGAAATCCGCCTTTTGTACGACGTCGGCAGTGGTGTCCACCTTGGCGGTGACCGCCGAGAAATCGGCGCGCTTGTCGCTGTTCATCGCGTGGCTCCGTGCGTGATGGGACGCGACCACGGTGTCACAGGATTTGTTAAAAAAGGATCGCCCGGCCGTGAACTGCGCAACTGCGGTTCAGGCGCATCGCATGCAGTCCAACTCGGCGAGATGTGTCGCTCGAACGGTCGGGACCGTGCATGCCATCGGGATCGCGAGCACGCTGCACTGTCGATCGCAGGCAACCGCGCGCGGTACCTTCGCGGTGTGGGCGCATCATCCAAGCGACGCGAATCCTGGTCTGCCGCAGAGTGTTGACGGCAGCGCTACGCTCAGGGCGCTCCTTGTGGGAGGGACTTCAGTCCCGACTGCGGCACGGCCGGACGCGTCGATGCTTCGGCGCGTCGCCGCTGATGATGCAATCCCGGTTTCGGAGCAGCCCTACTGACGCACGTCGCGCAGGAAGCTCAGCGGCTCGGCCACGTCCGCGGTGGCGCGCCAGGGATTGATGTCCAGGCCGCCGCGGCGGGTGTAGCGCGCCTCCACCTGCAGCGACTGCGGGCGGCAGCGCGTCATCAGGTCGTGGAAGATGCGCTCGACGCACTGCTCGTGGAAACCGGCATGCTCCCGGAAACTGATCAGGTAGCGCAGCAAGCCTTCGCGGTCGATGCGGCCACCGCGGTAGCGCAGGTGCAGCGAGGCCCAGTCCGGCTGGCCGGTGACCGGGCAGTTGGACTTGAGCAAGGCGCTGGTGAGGGTCTCCTCGACTACGTCGCCATCGGCGGCGGACAGGAATTCCGGACGCGGCGGGCCGTAGCAGTCGATGGCGATGTCCAGCGCATCCAGCGATTCGCCCTCGCCCACCGTATCCATCGGCGGCAGCCCGAATTCCATCGCCACGTCGGCACCGGCGCGGGCCGACAGGTCGGTGACGATGCAGCTGCGCAGCGCCTCGGCGCTGTTGAAGCGCATCGCGTTGAGCGAGTTGAGATAGAGCTTGAGCGACTTGGATTCGATCAGGTTGGGCGAGGCGCACGGCACCTGCAGGGTCGCGGTGGCGACACAGGGTTTGCCCTGCGCATCGAGCCAGCTCAGTTCGTAGGCGTGCCAACGGTCCAGGCCGAAGAACGGCAGCGCCGCGGGGTCGAGGCCGATCTCGGTACGCGCCGCAGCGCGCGGGATGGGAAACAGCAGCGCGGGATCGTACTGCGACGGGTAGGCGACCTCGCGGCCGAGGCTGGAATCCTGGGGGGTGTTCATGCGGTGCAGTGTAGCGGGCGTGTTCTGGCTGGCAGGTGTATGGGCAGGGAGTGGGGATTCGGGATTCGCAGAAGCAAAACGGGCTTGCTTGTGTCGAGGTGCTTGCGTCGGTTCGGTGCTTCGCGCGTCGCGGCTGAAGCCGCTCCCACAGTGCGGTGCCCAGGCTGGCGCTTGTGGCTGCGGTTCTTGCTCTTCTTTCGGTCCGCCGAGGCTTCAATGGGAAAGGCCCGTCGCGGCTGAAGCCGCTCCTACAGCGGCAGGGCGCGCAGCAGGCGCGATGGGTGTGGGGAGGGACTTCGGCCCCAACCGCTGCCCAGGCAGCGCCTCAGGATTTCATGCGTCGCGACTGAAGGGCACCTCGAACAACCTGCCATGACCTGGAGCTAGGGGGGCAGCCTCTGTCGCAACGGCACCAGAGAGGCGTCGGATCATGGTGGTTGGGAGGCTGAGGTGGCCGTTGGGCCTGCTCATCC
>NZ_LFME01000017.1 GCF_001043115.1 Xanthomonas sp. NCPPB 1128
CGCGCTCGCCGCGCCACTGGCTCACCTGGCTGCTGCTCGGCCTGGCGGTGATCGCCGCACGCCTGCCGTGGCTGTTGCAGCGCGCCCTGGGCCGCGGCATCGGCTGGCTGGCGCTGCGCCTGGCCGGCACCCGCCGCCACGCCGCCGAAGTGAACCTGACGCTGTGCTTCCCGGAGCAGAGCGCTGCCTGGCGCGAGCGCCTGCTGCGCGACAGCTTCGATGCGCTGGGCGTGGGCGTGTTCGAATTCGCCCGCGCCTGGTGGGGCGGGATCGGCGCGATTCGCCGGCGCACCCGCATCGAGGGCCTGGAACACCTGCAGGCGCTGCAGGCGCAGGGCCGTGGCGTGCTGCTGGTGTCGGGCCATTTCATGACCCTGGAGATCTGCGGCCGGCTGCTGTGCCAGTACGTGCCGCTGGCCGGGATGTACCGGCGCCACCGCAATCCGGTGTTCGAATGGGCGGTCAAGCGTGGCCGCCTGCGCTACGCCACCGCCATGTTCGCCAACGAGGACCTGCGCGGCAGCGTGCGCCATCTCAAGCGTGGCGGCTTCCTGTGGTACGCGCCGGACCAGGACATGCGCGGCAAGGACACGGTGTTCGTGCCGTTCTTCGGCATGCCCGCCGCCACCATCACCGCCACCCACCAGTTGGCGCGGCTGACCGGCTGCGCGGTGGTGCCGTACTTCCATCGCCGCGAAGGCGCCAACTACGTGCTGCGCATCGCGCCGCCGCTGGAGGACTTTCCGTCGGAAGACATGGTCGCCGACACCGCGCGGGTCAACGCCGCCATCGAGGCGATGGTGCGCGAGGCGCCGGCGCAGTATCTGTGGATCCACCGCCGCTTCAAGCGCCAGCCCGGCGGCCGCAGCGATTTCTACGAGCGCAAGCGCGGCTGAGCGCTCACCCCGGCATCGCGGCGCCCGTGCGTTCGCCCTGCTCGGGTTCGTTCGCCAGCAAGGCGCCGGCGTACAGGCCGATCAGCAGCATGGTCAGCCCGCCCCAGAACGACGAGTAGAACGCCAGGTGGGTGTTGAGCGGGAACACCGTGATCAGCAGCGCCTGCATCGCCGGACGCGCCCGCTCGCGCGCCTGCGCCGACGCGTAGCGCCACGCGCGCCACGCCTGCGCGGCCCCGGCCAGCCACAGCAGCAGCCCGATCACGCCGGTCTCGGCGAGCACCTCGAGCACGATCTGGTGGGCATGGAAGGCCGGCTCGCGGCCCCATTCCCCGGCATGGGTCGGATCCGGGTCGCAACTGGCGTAGGCCTCGCGAAAGCCGCGCACGCCGACGCCGTTGACCGGATGCTGGCGGATCATGCACCAGGCCGCGGTCCAGATCTGCGCACGCCCGGTCAGCGCCGCGTTGAGGTCGGCCGGATGCCCGCTGAGCGCACGCGCGGTGCGTTCGAAGCGGTCATGCACCTGCGGCGACACCACGCCCAGCACTCCGGCCCCCAGCAGCGCTGCCACGCCGAGGGCCAGCAGCTTGCGCGCGCCGAGCAGGCTCCAGCCCGACAGCAACAGCAGCACCGCGTAGGTGACCCATGACGCGCGCGAACCGGCCAGCACCAGCACCACGCCCACCGCGCCCGCCGCGAGCAGCCAGCCCCACGCGCCGCCGCGGCGCGCGGCCAGCCACAAAAGGAACGGCGACACGCTGGCCAGCACCTGGCCGAACTTCAGATTGCACGGACCGAACACACCGCTGAGCCGATCGGCCAGGGCGATCTCCTGCGGCGTACACAGGCCGTGGTGACTGATCGCCCACTTCAACTGGTCCATCGACCAGAACAGCGGGCTGGTGCCGCACAGCGCCTGTGCCAGCGCATCCACGGTCCAGATCGCGGCGATCACCGCCAGGCCATTGAAGGTGATGCGGCGTCCGCGCGGCGTCGCCACCGCCATCGCCACCAGCCACAGGAACGGCAGGAAGCGCAGGTCCACCGCCGATTCGCGCAGGGCCAGCGGCACGTCCACCGCGCCCAGCGCCGACAGCGGCTGCGGCAGCCAGTAGGCGAAGAACAGCAGCGTGGTCAGCGCCCACGCCGGCCCGCTGAGCAGGCGCGCGCCGCCGCGGAAGCGGCTGTGCAGCAGGCGCGCCAGGGTGACCAGGGCGCCCAGCGCCAGCACCCCGGCAGCCAGGCCCGGCGCCGGCCACAGCGCCACGAACAGCAGCACCCAGACCGGCGCCCAGCGTTCGCGGACCTCGGGCAAGGCGGGAGCGGGCAGGGAAGCGTCAGGGCCGGAGTTCGTCATAGATCGCCAGAGTGCTGCGCTGCATCGCCTGCAGCGTATAGGGAAGCGTCGCCGGCGGCGCCGGCGGTTGCGCCAGCAGCGCACGCGCGGCCGCCAGCAGGGCCGTGGCATTGAAGGTCGCCACCGCGCCGGCGGGCTGCAGCTGCGCCAGCAATTCGCCGACCCCGCCATGCGCCCAGCCCAGGACCGGCCGCCCCACCGCCAGCGCCTCGACCACGGTGCGGCCGAACGCCTCGGGCTTGCGCGAGAGCTGCAGCACCAGGTCGCTGGCGGCGTAGGCCTCGGCGATGCGCGTGGTCGGCGGCGTGAACGCCACCGCGTCCGCCACGCCGAGCGCGGCGGCCTCGGCTTCCAGTTCGCGCACGTAGGCCTCGCGGCCGGCCTCGCGCGCGCCCGGCAGCCACAGCCGTGCGTCGCTGCCCTCGCCGCGCAGCGCGGCCAGCAGGCGCAGCGCGTCGGCGTGGCCCTTCAATCGGGTGCCGCGCCCCGGCAGCAACAGCAGCGGCCCGCTCCCGGCCAGCGCCGGCGCCTGGCTGGCGGCCCAGGCTCGCGCCTGCGCATCCGGCCAGGGGCGGCGCGGGAACTGCGCCGGATCGATACCGCGCGGCACCACCCGCAGGCGCGCCGGATCGGTCTGCGGATAGTGTTGCAGCACGTAATCGCGCACGGTCTCGGACACGCAGATGACCCGCTCGCCGCGGGTCATCACCGCGCTGTAGCGGCTGGGCGAGTTGAGCCCGTGCATGGTGGTGACCCAACGCGGGCGCTGCGCTGCCGGCATGCCCTGCAGCGCGCGCCAGCCCAGCCAAGCCGGCAGCCGCGAGCGCGCGTGCACGATGTCGGCGTGCTCGCGCGCGAACAAGCGCCGCAGTGCCGGCACGTGGCGCAGGGTCAGCAAGGATTTGCGGCCGATGTCCAGGGCGATGTGCTCGGCGCCGGTGGCGGCCAGCGCCGGCAGCAGCCGCCCGCCGGCCGAGACGACCACGGCACGATGCCCGGCGTCGACCAGGGCCTGGGCGATTTCCAGCGTGGACCGCTCGACGCCGCCGGACTCCAGCGCCGGCAGCAGCTGCACCACGGTCAGGCGGTGCATCGAATCCGGATCAGTCGACCAGCACGAAGACCGCGCCGCAGTACGGGCACTTGGCTTCCAGGCCGGGCTCGTCCTCGATCGGCAGGTAGACGCGCGGGTGCGAGTTCCACAGCGCCATCTCCGGCGTCGGGCAGCTCAGCGGCAGATCGGCGCGGCGCACCTCGTAGCGCGTCTGGGCATTGGCGGGCGCGGTGGCGGTATGGCTCATGGCGGTGGGGACACGGCGAAAAGGGACAGGCGATTCTAGCAGCCCGTCCCGAAGCGGGCGCGACTGGCGGCTGCGCCTGCGGACCGTCCTTTCACGCGCCTTTCCGGCCCGCTTGATACGGAACCAACGCACCACTATGCTGGCATCACGCGGCGCCGACATGCCGCTTTGAGGTGTCTCGTGGATATAGGTGTGCGTTTGATGCAGGCGCGGCGAAATGCCGGTTTCACACTGCGCGAGCTTGCCGCCTTGTTGGGCGTGGCGCATAGCACCCTGGGTCATTGGGAGAACAACCGTTCGGTCCCCAATGCCCGGCATTTGCTGAAGATCGCCGAACTTACCGGCGTCGACGCGTATGTGCTGCTGACCGGCAAGCCTTCCAAGCTGAACCAGACCGACAGCGACAGCCTGCCGTTGCCGGTGGGCAAGCGCATGGCCTGAGCGCGGCGCGGCGCCGCTGGCGCCGTCCCCGTGCCCGGCTTGACCCCGCGCAGCCTGCATGCCGGCGGCGCGTGATGACGCAAATGGCACTGCGACACTTGCTGTCGCCCGCATATGAAACCGCTTCCAGTCCCATCTTTTTGCTGACTCCGCCGCAAGGCGGTGCCGCTCGTCGCGACGCCCACGCCGCTTTGGCGCCACTACCGCAGTGACTGCGCGCAATCGCCGCTCTTCGCCGTCGGCGATCCAGCCTGCTGCGGCTCCGGCCTTTCACGCACAGCACCGAACACGATCTCGCGCCGGGACTCGCGCACAGCGCGCGGCCGCCCTCGTTGAGACATCCGGGTGGCAGCCATGCTGCCGACTGTGCCGTTTGCGTGCCCCGGCAGTGCCGCCGGAGCACGTGCTGCAACACCGGCGCCGCGGTCGCGCGGGCCGGTGCGCTGCAGAAGCCGCGCGGCGGCTTACTTCTCCGCTTCGAGCTGCTTGCGGATCTGCGCGTCGACCGCGGCGATCGCGGTCATGTTCATCACCCGGCGCGAGGTGGCGCTGGTGGTGAGGATGTGCACCGCCTTGGAAATGCCCATCAGGATCGGGCCGATCGCCACGCCGTCGGTGAACACGCGCACCAGGTTGTAGGCGATGTTGGCCGCTTCCAGGTTCGGCAGCACGAACAGGTTGGCGCGGCCCTTCAGTGTGCTGTTGGGCATGATCTGCTTGCGCAGCGCCTCGTCCCAGGCGGTGTCGCCCTGCATCTCGCCGTCGATGTTGAGTTCGGGCTTGCGCTTGAGCAGCGCCTCGCGCACCTGGCGCATCTTCAGCGCGTCGCGCGAATCGTGGCTGCCGAAGTTGGAGTGCGACAGCAGCGCGATGTTCGGCTCGATGCCGAACAGCTTCAGGCGATAGGCGGCCTGCAGCGTGGCTTCGACGATCTGCTCCACGCTCGGATCTTCCTGCACGTGGGTGTCGACGAAGAAGAACGCGCCCTGCTGGTTGATCACGCCGGTCATCGCCGAGGTCGAGCTGACCTTCGGCTCCAGCGGAATCACGCTGCGCGCGTAGCCGAGCTTCTTGTGGAAGCGCCCGACCACGCCGGTGAGCAGCGCATCGGCTTCGCCGCGCGCGACCATCACCGCTGCGATCAGCGTCGGCCGCGAGCGCATCAGTTCCTTGGCCGCGGTGACGGTGACGCCGCGGCGTTCGGTGAGCGCGTGGTAGTACTGCCAGTAGTCGTTGAAACGCGGATCGTCGTGGATGTTGGTGATCTCGAAATCCACGCCGGCAGTGATGCGCAGGCCCAGGCGCTGGATGCGCGCTTCGATCACGTCGGGGCGGCCGATCAGGATCGGGAACGCCAGGCCCTCGTCGATCACGCTCTGCACCGCGCGCAGCACCACCTCTTCCTCGCCCTCGGCATAGACCACGCGCTGCTTGTCGGCGCGCGCACGGTCGTACACCGGCTTCATCATCAGGCTGGTGCGGTAGACGAACTGGCTGAGCTTGTCGCGGTAGGCGGCCATGTCGGCGATCGGCCGCGTGGCCACGCCCGAATCCATCGCCGCCTGCGCCACCGCCGAGGACAGCTCGACCAGCAGGCGCGGATCCAGCGGCCGCGGGATCAGGTAGTCGGGGCCGAAGCTCGGCGTCTCGCCGCCATAGGCCGCGCCCAGGTCGGAGGCCTCGCGCCGCGCCATCGCCGCGATCGCCTTGACGCAGGCGATCTTCATCTCCTCGTTGATGCCGGTGGCGCCGACGTCGATGGCGCCGCGGAACAGGTAAGGGAAGCACAGCACGTTGTTGATCTGGTTCGGATAGTCCGAACGGCCGGTGCCGATGATCGCGTCCGGACGCACCGCCTTGGCCGCCTCCGGGGTGATCTCCGGATTCGGATTGGCCAGGGCGAAGATCACCGGCTGCGGCGCCATGGTCGCCACCATTTCCGGCTTGAGGATGCCGGCGGCCGACAGGCCCAGGAAGATGTCCGCGCCCTCGACGATCTCGGCCAGGGTGCGCTTGTCGGTATCGCGCGCATAGCGCGCCTTGTCCGGATCCAGGTCGGTACGGCCGGTGTGGATCACGCCGTCGCGGTCCAGCGCCAGGATGTTCTCCGGCTTCAGGCCCAGCGAGACCAGCATGTTGACGCAGGAGATGCCGGCCGCGCCCATGCCGGTGGTGGCCAGCTTGACCTCTTCGATCTTCTTGCCGGTGACCACCAGCGCATTGAGCACGGCCGCGCCGACGATGATCGCGGTGCCGTGCTGGTCGTCGTGGAACACCGGGATGTTCATGCGCTCGCGCAGCTTGCGCTCGACGATGAAGCACTCCGGCGCCTTGATGTCTTCCAGGTTGATGCCGCCGAAGGTCGGCTCGAGGCTGGCGATGATGTCGACCAGCTTGTCCGGATCGTTCTCGTTGATCTCGATGTCGAACACGTCGATGCCGGCGAACTTCTGGAACAGCACGCCCTTGCCTTCCATCACCGGCTTGGATGCCAGCGGGCCGATGTTGCCCAGGCCCAGCACCGCGGTGCCGTTGCTGATCACCGCCACCAGGTTGCCGCGCGCGGTCAGTTCGCTGGCCTGTTTCGGGTCGGCGACGATGGCCTCGCAGGCGAAGGCCACGCCCGGCGAATAGGCCAGGGAGAGGTCGCGCTGGGTCAGCATCGGCTTGGTCGCGGAGACCTTGATCTTGCCCGGCGGCTGCTGGCGGTGATAGTCGAGGGCGGCCTGTTTGAAATCGTCGTTTGACATCGAGGGCTTCTTTTGTCGAAAGGCGCGGAGGCCCGGAATTCTACCCCCAGCAACAGGAGCGGTCCTGTCTGGTGGCTGTCGCCAGGGCCTTGGGGGCAGAAAAAAAGCAACGCGCCGGCGAGGCCGGCGCGTCTGTGCTGCAACAGGATTCAGCGGATCGGGGTGGTGACGGGATCGACCGTCACATCCGGCAGCGTCTCTTCGCCGCCGTTCAAGGCGATGCGCAGGCGGTCGCGATCCAGCGCGTTCTCCCAGCGCGAGACCACCACGGTGGCCACCGCATTGCCGATGAAGTTGGTCAGCGAGCGGCATTCGCTCATGAAGCGGTCCACGCCCAGGATCAGCGCCATGCCGGCCACCGGCACTTCCGGCACCACCGCCAGCGTCGCCGCCAGCGTGATGAAGCCGGCGCCGGTCACGCCAGCCGCGCCCTTGGAGCTGAGCATCGCCACCAGCAGCAGCGCGATCTGGTGGCCGAGGGTCAGCTCGGTGTTGGTCGCCTGGGCGATGAACAGCGCTGCCAGGGTCATGTAGATGTTGGTGCCGTCAAGGTTGAACGAGTAGCCGGTGGGCACCACCAGGCCGACCACGGACTTCTGGCAACCAGCCTTCTCCATCTTCTCCATCAGCGACGGCAGCGCCGATTCGGACGAGGAAGTCCCCAGCACGAGCAGCAACTCGGCCTTCAGGTAACGGATCAGCTTGAGGACGGAAAAGCCGCACAGGCGCGCCACCGCGCCCAGGATCACCAGCACGAACAGCAGCGAGGTCACGTAAAACGAACCCACCAGCCAGGCGAGATTGATCAGCGATTCGACGCCGTACTTGCCGATGGTGAAAGCGATCGCGCCGAACGCGCCGATCGGCGCGGCCTTCATCAGGATGTGCACCAGCTTGAACACCGGCGCCACCAGGGACTCCAGCAGATTCAGCACCGGCTTGCCGCGCTCGCCGACCAGGGCCAGCGACAGGCCGAACAGCACCGCCACGAACAGCACCTGCAGGATGTTGTCGCCGACGAACGGGCTGAGCAGCGTCTTCGGGATGATGTCCATCAGGAAGCCGACCAGGGTCAGCTCGTGCGACTTCTCCACGTAGCTGTGCACCGCGCTCTGGTCCAGGTCGGCGGCATTGATGTTCATGCCCGCGCCGGGTTGCACCACGTGCGCGACGATCATGCCGACGACCAGCGCCAGGGTGGAGAAGAACAGAAAGTACACCATCGCCTTGGCGAACACCCGGCCCACCGTCTTCAGGTGGGTCATGCCGGCAATGCCGGTGACGATGGTCAGGAAGATCACCGGCGCGATGATCATCTTCACCAGCTTGATGAAGGCATCGCCCAGCGGCTTGAGCTTCTCGGCGAACGCCGGCTCGTAGTGGCCGAGGATGGCGCCGAGGACGATGGCGACCACCACCTGGAAGTACAGCTGCCGGTAGAACGGCAGATGCCGGGGCGCGTGGCCCGCCGGCGAGGTTGGGATATGCATGGCTTGCGCTCCGGGACGGTCCGCCCACCCGACGCGGGTCGCGGAATGCTGCCTTTGTACGCGTCGCCGGCGTCTAAGCAGATAACCTATTGGTACTAGACCCGGCGCCTGGCCATGTCGACGCGGTTACAGTGCCGCGGTACGCTCACGGAAGGGCCGAACGCAACGCCGCATACAGACGCCGCCCTTGCGGCCGTCGCGGCGGCGCCGCCATCGCAGCACGTCCTCAGGGGAGGCGGCGCCGCAGGACTGCAACATCGCCGTAAAGAACGGCCGGGCGCGTCCGCTATTGCATGCAGGGGGCATCACGTCCGGCACCGTGTCCGCATCGCGGCGGCATCGCCGTTCGCGTGCGGCCCGCCGCCGCACTGCCCGCGCCATCGCACCACCAGCCCGGCCGGGGACTGCCGCGCCTTCATTCCTTACCGAGACGACTCCATCATGCGCCACACTCTTCTCTTCGCTGCGCTGGGCCTGACCGCCGCCGCTCCCGCCGTCGCCGCCAACAACTTCGACAACTGGCCGACCAAGGTCGCCTTCAACGACGGCACCGAACTGGCCGTGACCGGCAACTACGCCTACGACTGGAACAACTTCTCCAACGACGACGGCCGCCTGGAGGACGACAACGCGTTCCGGCGCAAGGAGTTCGGCGCCACGCTGAAGAAGAAGGGCGTGTACGACGCGATGGTGTACTTCGACTTCGAATCCAAGCTGTGGCTGGACGTGTTCTTCCGCTTCGAGACCAAGGCCCTGTTCGGCGCCGACTACGGCAAGGTGCGCCTGGGCTACATCAAGGTGCCGGTGGGCCTGGAAGGCGTGACCAGCTCGCGCGCGGACAGCTTCATGGAAGTCGCGCTGCCGGTGCAGGCGATCTACCAGGGCCGCCGCACCGGCGTGGAATGGACCTTCGAGCGTCCGCAGTACCTGCTGCAGGCCGGCGCGTACGGCGGCAAGGACCTGCAGGGCGACAACCCCGGCACCACCCAGGCGGTGCGCGGCGTGTGGACCCCGTTCAAGGCCGACGGCGACGTGCTGCACCTGGGCCTGGCCTATTCGCAGGAGAATCCGCGCGGTTACCACAACGGCCTGGACGTGAGTTTCAGCCCGCGCGCGCGCTTCCGTGCGCGTCCGGAAGCCGGCCTGACCGACGTGCGCCTGATCGATTCGGGCACGCTGGTCGACGTCGACCAGGTGCGCCGCACCGGGCTGGAGGCGATCTGGATCAAGGGCCCGTTCTCGATGCAGGGCGAGGCGCTGCGCGCCGACGTGACCCGCGACAACGGCCGCCCCGACTACACCGCCGATGGCCAGTACGTGTTCGCCAGCTACGTGCTGACCGGCGAGTCGCGGCCGTACAGCGCCGGCAATGTCGGCAACATCAAGCCGGCCAACGCCTACGGCGCGGTCGAACTGCTGGCGCGCTACAGCCGCCTGGACCTGGACGACGGCACCGTGCTCGGCGGCCGCCAGCACGACTGGACCTTCGGCGCCAACTGGTACCTGACCAGCCACTTCAAGTTCCAGGTCAACTACGTGCGTGCCGATGCCGAACGCGCCGGCGTGCGCCTCAAGCCGAACTCGCTGGACGTGCGCGCCCAGGTCCAGTTCTGAGCCAGTGCACGCCGGCCGATCCGATGCGATCGGCCGGCGTGCGTCCTGCGGCGCCAACCGCAGGGGCTGTGCGACGAACCGCCGCAGGGCCGCCGGCGACGCCGTCGGCCCTTGTACGTTCTGACCTCGCCACCTGCAGCCCGCTCGCGGCATCTCTGTGGGACGGCATCGGCGACGCTGTCTGGCACGTCGCTATCCGAGCCCGACCCGGTCGTTCGCTCTCGTCTGGCGATCCACAACACCGACCATTGTCGCTCGCATGCCGCACACGGCATCGCACCCTCTAAGCTGATGCGGCCCCGGTCGCCGCGTTCTTCCGCATGCCCTCGCTCCTGCGCCATCGCCGCCTGATCCTGCTGCTGATCGTCATCGTCGGCGGCATGGTGCTGGCGATGCTGTCGGCGCAACACGTCGCCGAACAACGCGCGCTGCGCGCCGAAAGCGTGCAGCTGCGCCAACAACTGGATCTCTATGCGCAGACCCTGCAGCAGCGCATCGACCGCTACCGCACCCTGCCGCAGGTGCTGGCGCTGGATCCGGAACTGCGCGACGCCCTGACCCACCCGCTGGACCCGGCCACGCAGCGGCAGCTGAACCTGAAGCTGGAACGCGCCAACGACGTCACCCGCTCCTCGACCCTGACCCTGATCGACGCCAATGGCGTGGCCCTGGCCGCCAGCAACTGGCGCCTGGCCAGCAGCAACGTCGGTGCCGACTACAGCTTCCGCCCGTACGTGAAGCAGGCCTTGGCGCAGGGCAAGGGCCGCTTCTACGGCATCGGCATGACCACCGGCGTGCCCGGCTACTTCCTGTCGCAGGCGATCCTCGACGCACGCGGGCGCCCGCTCGGGGTGATCGTGATCAAGATCGAGCTGGCTGCGCTGGAGCACGAATGGCTGCGCGTGCCCGACGTGGTGCTGGTCAGCGACGGCCACGACGTGGTGTTCCTGTCCAGCCGCGACGTCTGGCGCTATCGTCAACTGCAGCCGCTCAGCGCACACGAGCGCGACGAACTGCTGGCCACCCGCCAGTACGCGCAGCAAACGCTGCTGCCGGCGCAACGGCAGGTGCTGGAGACGCTGGACGACGGCGGCCAGGTGATGCGCATCGACATGCCGGCACAGTCGGCGCCGCTGCTGTGGCAGAGCATGGCGCTGCCGGAGAGCGGCTGGCGCCTGCACCTGCTGCACGACATCGGCGGCAGCCGCGCCGCCGGCCGTGCCGCCGCGCTGGCCGCGGCCGGGATCTGGCTGGCGCTGTCGTTCCTGGGCCTGCTGTTCCAGCAGCGCCAGCGCCTGGCGCGGCTGCGCCAGCGCAGCCGGCGCGAACTGGAGTCGCTGCTGCAGCAGCATGCGCAGGAACTGCGCACCGCCCAGGACGGCATCGTGCAGGCGGCGCAGCAGGCCGACACCGGCCTCAGCCGCAGCCTGGAGCACCTGCCGCAAGGCGTGGTGATCATCGATGCGCAACTGCGCCTTGTCGCCTGGAATTCGCGCTACCTGGAGATCTTCCGCTTCCCTCCGGAACTGATCCGGGTCGGCCGCCCGATCGAGGACGTGTTCCGCTACAACGCACGCCGCGGCCTGCTCGGCCCCGGCCCGGTGGAAGCGGCGATCCAGCGCCGCCTGGATCACCTGCGCAGCGGCCGTCCGCACATGCGCGAGAGCGAGAAGGACGACGGCACGGTGCTGGAGATTCGCGGCAATCCGCTGCCCGACGGCGGTTTCGTCACCAGCTACGCCGACATCACCAGCTACAAGAACGCCGCGCGCGAACTGCGCTCGCTGGCCGATGCGCTGGAGCACCGCGTCGCCGAACGCACCCGCGACCTGGCCGAGGCCAAGCGCGAGGCCGAGAATGCCAACCGCTACAAGACGCGCTTCGTGGCCTCGGCGGTGCACGACCTACTGCAGCCACTCAACGCCGCGCGCATGTTCGTCTCGGCGCTGCGCGGCAAGCTGCACGAAGCCGATGCGCGGCAGATCGCCGACCACGTCGACAATGCGCTGGCGGCGCAGGACGCGATCCTCAACAGCCTGCTGGACATCTCGCGACTGGAGGCCGGCACGCTGAAGACACAGGTGCAGGACCTGGCGCTGGACCCGTTGTTGCAGACCCTGGCGCGCGAGTTCGGCATCGTCGCCGAAGGCCGCGGGTTGCGCCTGGACTACGTGCCGACCCGCGCCACCGTGCGCAGCGACGCGACCCTGCTGCGGCGCATCCTGCAGAACTTCCTGTCCAACGCGGTGCGCTACACCCCGCGCGGGCGCGTGCTGCTGGGCTGCCGCCGCGACGGTACGCAGTTGCGCATCGAAGTCCACGACCAAGGGCCCGGCATTCCCGACGCGCTGCAGCAGGAGATCTTCGAGGAGTTCCGCCGGCTCGGCGACGGCGTCGCCAACGACCGCGGCGCCGGCCTCGGCCTGGCGATCGTGGAGCGCATCGGCCGCCTGCTCGGCCACCGCATCGGCCTGCGCTCGCAGCTGGGCCGCGGCAGTGTGTTCTCGGTGACCGTGCCACTGGGCGATGCCGCGGCGGCGCAACGCCAGGCGCCGGCGGCGATGGCCAGCGACAATGGCGACGACCCGATCCTGCACGGCTGCCGGGTGTGGTGCATCGACGACGACCCGCGGGTCTGCGAGGCCAGCCGCACCCTGCTGACGCGCTGGGCCTGCCAGGTGGAACTGGCTGCCGGCCCGGACCAGGCGCTGGCCGCGGCGCAGCCGGCGCAGGCGCCGGAACTGGTGCTGCTGGACGTGCGCATGGGCGAGTGCGACGGCCCGACCCTGTTCGCGCAACTGTGCGCACGCTGGCAGGCCGAGCCGCGGGTGATCCTGGTCACCGCCGAAGCCGATCCAGCGCTGCGCGCCCTGGCGCAGGAACGCGGCTGGGGCTTCCTGGCCAAACCGGTCCGGGCTCCGGCCCTGCGCGCGCTGATGACGCAGATGCTGCTGCGGCGTGGCTGAGGTTGAGCCCCTCTCCCACCGGAAGATGGGTTGGGGTGAGGGTCCGCGGCGCGCAGCGCCATGCAAGACCTCATGCGCAGTTGGCTAGCCAATCCCCGCCATCGCCCTTGAGAGAGGAATCCTGGCGGCCGTACCCTCATCCGCCCCTGCGGGGCACCTTCTCCCGAGGGGAGAAGGAAGAGCGTGGGCCCCTCTCCCACCGGGAGAAGGAAGAGCGCTGGCCCCTCTCTCACCGGGAGAAGGAAGAGCGTGGCCCCTCTCCCGCCGGGAGAGGGGTTGGGGTGAGGGTCCGGGGCGCGCAGCGCCACGCAAGACCTCGTGTGCAGTTGGCTAGCCAATCCACGCCATCGCGCTTGAGACAGAAATCCCTGGCGGCCGTACCCTCATCCGCCCCTGCGGGGCACCCTCTCCCACCGGAAGAAGGAAGAGCGTGGCCCCTCTCCCGCCGGGAGAGGGGTTGGGGTGAGGGTCGGCGCGCTGCAGGGCCTCTACCACTCGCGTGGGGCGATCAGCTCCTCGACGTCGGCGTCGGCGAAACCGTAGGCCTTAGCGATGTGCAGGAAGTCCACGCCGATGTTCTCGCGCGCGGAGGTCTCGATCTCGCTGTCGTGGGCCTCGAATTCCAGCGCCAGCTTGTTGAACTCCTCGGTGGCGGCGTGGGTCAGCCGGTACAGCGCCGGCAGATCCGCCGGCTCCTGCGCCTCGATCGCCTCGCACAACCGCAGCAGGATCTTCTGCCCCTTGCCGACCAGCGACGGGGGGAAGTAGTCGTCGTCCAGCATCTCCTGCAGGAACGGATAGTGGGCGGTCTGCTCGTTGCGGATGGTCGTGGTGGGCATGGTCCGGTGGTCTCCGCCCGCGGGGGGCGCGGGCATCGGCGCATAGCATCGCGTATCCGGGCGCCGCGGAAAACGCCCCGCCGGTGGCCCGGTTCAGGCCTCGCCTTCCGGCTCCAGCGCCTTCACCAGCACCGCTGCCTGGGTGCGGCTGTGGCATTCGAGCTTCTTCAGGATCGCGGTCACGTGAACCTTGACGGTGTTCTCGGCCAGGCCCAGTTCGTAGGCGATCTGCTTGTTGAGCAAGCCGTCGGCCAGGCACAGCAGCACCCGGAACTGCTGCGGGGTCAATTGCGCCAGGCGCGCGGCCAGCTGCGCGTCGGCCTCCGAACGCGCCGCGGTCAGCGGCGGGAACCAGGTGCCGCCGTCGAGCACCGCCGCCACCGCGATGCCGATGGTCTCGGCGGGCGAGGACTTGGGAATGAAGCCGGCCGCGCCGAACTGCTGCGCGCGGCGGATCACCCGCGGGTGGTCGTTGGAGGAAATCACCACCACCGGCACGTCCGGGCGCTCGCCGCGTACGTGCAGCAGGGCCGAGAAACCGCGGGCGCCGGGCATGGCCAGGTCCAGCAGGATCAGGTCGGCATCGGCCTGGGCGGCCAGCGCGGCGTCCAGGGTGGCAGCGCTGGCCGCCTCCACCACCAGGGCGCGCGGCAAGGCCTGGCGCAGCGCGTGCAGCACGGCGGCGCGGAACAGCGGGTGGTCGTCGGCGACCAGGATCGTCGGGGCATCCATGGGCGTGAGGCGGCTGGCATGACGCCGCAACGCGGCATCGGGTGGGCGCGGACAGCGCAGGACATGCAGTGTACGTGCGGCGCGGATGGATGCCGAGCGTGCGCCCGCTCTGGCGGAGGGTCGCGCGCCAGGACAAGCCTGCCGGATCTTGTCGTCGGCGCGCGCCACGCGACACAGCCCTGACCCATCCGCACCAGACAATTGCCCAGCCCCCACCCACCCGCCGCCTCCAGCAGCAGGCACTGGCTGCCGCGCATTCAAGGCCAGCCCCACCATGGCCGATAACACGGCGTGACCGTCTCGCTCTCCAACCTGCTGGGCCGCCTGCCGCTGGCCGCGTCCTGCCTCACCCTGTGCCTGGCGCTGGCCCCGGTTGCGTCCGCGTCGGCGGCCGTGACCGTCAACGACGACGACCTCCCCAGCAGCCTGGAACACTTCGGCCTGGACGACGGTTTGTCGCAACTGTCGATCAACGCCCTGCAGAGCGACGACCAGGGCTTTCTGTGGGTGGGCACGCAGGAAGGCCTGAACCGCTTCGATGGACATCTGTTCCGCACCTACCGGCGCGAACTCGGCAGCGATAGCCAGCAGAGCCTGCTCAGCAGCAGCATCGACAGCATCGGCTTCGAGCCGCGCGGCACCCGGCTGTGGCTGGGCACCAACGATGCCGGCCTGGAAGTGATCGAACTGGCCACCTGGCAACACCACCGCCTCGACGCCAAGCAGGGGCTCTCGCACAACCGCGTCACCCAGATCCTGATCGATCCGCAGGGCGGCGCGTGGCTGGGCACCGAACGCGGCATGGACCGGGTCGAGGCCGACCTGCAACGGGCGCGGCCGCTGGGCGGCGATGCGCCGGTGGTGGGCCTGACCTGGATGCCGGACGGCAAACAGCCGGTAGCGCTGGACCGGCAATGCCGCCTGTGGCGGCTGGGCCGCGAGGCGCGCGAGGAGTTGCCGGCACCGCGTGGCATCGACGAATGCGTGGGCCTGCAGTCCGGGCCGGAGGGGCTGTGGCTGGCCTCGGCGCGCGGCGGGCTGTTCCAGCTCGATGCGCGGGGCACGGTGCGGGCGCACTGGACGCCGGCGCAACTGCTCACCGGCGGCAGCGACCTCAGCGCGCTGATCCGGCTGCACGACGGCCGCGTGCTGGTCGGCACCACCAATGCCACGGTGACGCAACTGGACAGCGCGCGGCATGTGCCGCAGCGGCTGAGCTTCGACATACCGCCGAACAGCGCGATCATCCGCTTCTACCAGGCACCCGACGGCACCTGGTGGATCGGCACCTACACCGCCGGGCTGTACCGGGTACGGCCATTGTCGGCGGTGATCCGCAACGACGAAGAGCGCATCAGCGACATCCGCGACTGGCCCAGCAGCAGCGTGCGCAGCATCTGGCGCGACGGCGAGCGCATGCTGATCGGGACCGACCAGGGCCTGCTGCTGCGCGACGGCAGCCGCGCTGCCTGGCACCTGATACCGGGACTGGCCAGTCAGGCGATCCGCAGCATCGCCGCCGATCGCGACGGCTGGTGGCTGGGGACGCGCCAGGGGCTGTGGCGCCTGGACCGGGGCGGCGCGCTGCGGCGCCTGGGCGGCCTGGCCGACGAGCACATCAACGATCTGCTGCTGGAAGGCGACACGCTGTGGGTCGCCACCCGCCGCGGCCTGACCCGCGTGGTCGGCGGACGCGTGCACAACGATCCGCGCTGGGCACCGCTGAACGGGCACACCCTGACCCGGATCTACCGCGGCAGCGACGACACGTTGTGGATCGGCTGCAACGATTGCGGCCTGTGGCGCATGCGCAGCGGCCGTCCCGCCGAACCGTACCGCCCGCGTGGCAGTACCTTGTACGCCTCGGTCTGGTCGCTGTACGAACGCGACGGCGTGCTGTGGGTGGGCACCTTCTCCGGCGGGCTGTACCGCATCGACCTCAAGCGCGACGTGGCACTGCGCTACAGCGACCGCGAAGGGCTCAGCAGCAACGTCATCTACACCATCCTGCCGGACCCGCAGGGGCGGCTGTGGCTGAGCACCAACAACGGCCTGAGCGTGCTCGATCCGCGCACCCGCATCGTGCAGAGCCTGGGCCGCCGCGACGGCCTGCAGAACCAGGAATACAACAGCGGCCGCGGCTACCGCGACGCGCACGGCCTGCTGTACTTCGGCGGCACCCAGGGCGTGGACGTGATCGACCCCACGCGCCTGCCGCTGCGCAGCCCGCAGGCGCGCGCGGTGCTCACCGACCTGCGCATCCTCAATGCCGGCGAGGACCGCAACGGCGGCCAGAACCAGGCCGAGAGCGACGTGGTCTACGCGCAGCGCATCGCCCTGGACCACCGCGACAACGTGTTCACCATCGGCATGACCGCGATCGACTTCGCTGCGCCGGGGACTGCACGCCTGCGCTATCGCGTCGACGGGCTGCAGAAGGGCTGGGTGTACCCGCAGACCGCGCACAGCGACTTCTCGGTCAGCCACCTGCCGCCGGATCGCTACACGCTGGTGGTGGAAGCGGCCGGCCGCGACGGCCAGTTCGGCGCCGCGCGACGGCTGCAGATCGAGGTGCTGCCGCCGCCCTGGCGGCATCCGCTGGCCTACGCCGCCTACGTGTTGCTGGGGCTGGCGCTGCTCGGTCTGGCATTGCATCGGGTACGACGCACCGTCAACCGCGAACGCGACATGGTGGAACTGCTGAACCTGACCGTGGCCGAGCGCACCCGCCAGCTTGAGCGGGCCAACCAGCAGTTGCTGCAGAGCAATGCGCGCCTGCAGGCGGCCACGCGCCTGGATCCGCTGACCCAGGTCGCCAACCGTCGCGAGCTGCAGGACTGGCTGGCGCGCGAATGCCCCGCCCTGCTGGCGGCGCTGGACGACGGCAGCAGCGCCGATGCGCTGTACTTCTTCATGATCGACGTGGACAACTTCAAGCGCATCAACGACGACTACGGCCACCAGGCCGGCGACGCCGCGCTGGTGCACTGCGCCGATCGCCTGCGCGGGCTGTGCGGCGAGCACGACCTGCTGGTGCGCTGGGGCGGCGAGGAGTTCCTGCTGGTCACGCGCCTGCCGCGCGAGGATGCCGCCAGTGCCCTAGCCGAACGCCTGCGCGCGGCGGTGGCCACGCAGCGCTTCGCCCTGGCCGAGCGCGAACTGACGTTGACCTGCTCGATCGGCTTCGCGCCCTGGCCGTTCGTCGCCGCATGGCCGGCGCTGGGCGACTGGGAGCAGAGCGTGGGCCTGGCCGACCGCTGCCTCTACGCCGCCAAGGGCGCCGGCAAGGACGCCTGGGTCGGGCTGGCGCCGGGCGCGGCGCCGGATCGGCCGCGCCTGCACGCGCTGCTGGCCGGCGGCGCGCCGGAGGAACTGGGCGACAGCGTGCGCGTGCTGTGTTCGCCCGGGCGCCAGCCGCGCTTCGCGCGCTGAACGCAGGCCCCTAGGGCGTGTCACCGATTCCCGAGTATGCCGCGTTGGGTCTGGCAGGCGCGCTGCCGGCGTTGCGTGGCGCAGTGCCTGACTGGCCGTCAGGTCAAGCCGCGCGGCGCCGGTAGCGCGCCTGCCAGACCCAACCCGAAGGGCCGCGGTTGCGCGCGCCCGTGGCCGCGTCATCGCTCGGGCGTGGACGCACGTCCACGTCCTCGCTCTTCCTTGCCACAGGCACGCGCAACCGCGGCGCGGCATGCTCGGGGAGGGGTGACACGCCCTAGCTCAGCGCGGCGGCGCCTGCTGCATGCTGCTGCGCCAGGCGTCCAGGAACTGCCGCCGCTTCAGCGCATCCAGGTACACCAGCAGGCCGGGACCCAGCGCGATCGGGCGGAACGCCGCGGCCGCGGCCGGCCCACCCTGCACCGCCCTGCCCGGCTGCGGCAGGATCGGCTGCAGCCGCGCCTCGCGCGACAGCACCTGCTGCCCGCGCGGCGACAGCAGGTAATCCAGGAAGCGGCGCGCCTCGGCCGCATGCGGGCTGTCGCGCGGGATCACCGCGGTGCGCAGCGCGACCAGGGTGTAGTCCTCCGGCTGCACGATCGCCAGCGGCGCGCCGGCATCGATGCGCGCCTGCGCGTACGAGCCCAGCACGTTGTAGGCCAGCAGCAGCTCGCCACGCGCGACCTTGTCCAGCAGCACGCCGGTGCGCTCTTCCAGCACCACCTGGTTGTCGCCCATCGCCGCCAGCAGCGCGCCGGCCATGCTGCCGAGCTGACTGTCCTGGGTCGCGAACAGGTAGCCCACGCCGCTGCGCTCCACATCGTAGGTGCCGATGCGCCCGCGCAGCGGCAGGCCCGGCGCGCGCAGCAGCTCCAGCAGCCGGCGGCGGGTCCGCGGCACCTGCGCGGCCGGCAGCCGCGCGGTGTTGTAGACGATCGCCACCGGCTCGTAGCTGATGCCGAACAGCTCGTGCCGCCATTGCGCCCAGGCCGGCAGCGCCTCGGTCTGCGGCGAGCGGTGGGCCAGCGCGTGGCCGTCGTTCACCAGCTTGGTCTGCAGGTCCATGCTGGCGCTGATCAGCAGATCGGCGCAGCGCGGGCCGGGGCCGGGATGCAGATAGCGCTGGTAGATGTCCCAGGCGATCGCGTCCTGGTACACCACCTCGGTCTGCGGATGCAGGCGCTGATAATCGCCGATCACCGCGGCGAACACCTCGATGTCGGTCGAGCCCTGGATGCACAGTTGCGCGGTGGCGGCGCCTTGTGCCGGGAAGCGACGCACGTCGCCGGGCGCGGCCAGCGCGCTACCGGCGAGCAGCACGGTCAGCAGCAGCGGCAGACGGTGCAGCAGCATGGACAGGCTCATGGATGCAACCTCGGCAGATGCAGGCTGGCGATCAGGCCACCACCCACGCGGTTGGACAGATCGATGCGCCCGCCATGGGCCTCGACCACGCGCTTGACGATCGCCAGGCCCAGCCCGGCGCCGCCGGCGGCCGCGCCCTCGCCGCGCACGAAGCGCTCGAACACGCGCTCGGCCTCGGCCGCGGCGATGCCCGGGCCGTGGTCGGCCACGGTCACCACGCAATCGTGCGCGCTGCAGGTCAGCGCCACCTGCAGCGCGCCGTCGCCGCCGTACTTGCAGGCGTTGTCGATCAGGTTCTTGATCGCCTCGCGCAACAGCAGCGCATCGCCGCGCACCAGCGCCGGTTCGCTGGCGATGGCCAGTTGCACGCGCGGCCGCGGCGAAGCTTGCGGCACGGCCTCGTGCAGCGCCTGGTGCAGCACGTCGGCCAGGTCGACGCTGGCGTAGCGCTGCAGGTTCGAACGATGGATCACGCTGGCGTCGCTGAGCAACTGGTTGAGCAGGCGGCTCATGTGCGTGGCGTTGCGCTCGATCGCCTCCAGGCTGCGGCGCATCTCGTGCGGATCGTCCTCGTCCAGCGCCAGTTGCGCCTGCGCGCGCAGTGCCGCCAGCGGCGTGCGCATCTGGTGCGCGGCCTCGGCCATGAAGGCGCGCAAGGTTTCGTTGCTGCCGGCCAGGCGCGCCATGAAGCGGTTCAGCGCCGCCACCATCTGCTGCATCTCCTGCGGCGCGGTCGCGGCTACCGGCTTGAGCTCGGACGGTTCGCGCCGCGACAGTTCGCGCTCCAGCGTGCGCAGCGGCCGCAGCGCGCGCGACACGCCCAGCCACACCAGCGCCAGGGCCAGCAGCGACAACAGCGCGATGGCGACCAGTGCGTGCAGCACCACGTCCTGCGCCAGCGCCTCACGCGCGCGCCGGGTCTGCCCCACCTGCACCCACACCTGATCCTGCGCCGCCGCCGAAGACACCCGCCGCGACACCACCGCAAAGCGCACCGGCTCGCCGCTGTAGACCGCATCGAACAGGCGCGGCGGCGCGCTGGCGCGCGGCAGCGACGGCGCCGCCGGCAGGTCGTCGTAGCCAGTGATGGTGCGCCCGCGCGCGTCGAACACGCGGTAGAACACCCGGTCCTCCGGCGCCATCGCCAGCAGGTCCAGTGCCGCATATGGCAGGTCCACCTGCCATTGGCCGCCGGCCAGCGCCACCGAATCGACGATGGACAGCGCCGAGGACACCAGCAGGTGGTCGTAGGAGCGATTGGCGGCGCGCTGGCCGTAGTCGCGCGCGACGAAGAACAGCGCCACCGCGCCGAGCAGCGACAGCGCGCCCAGGTAGCGCAGCAGCGTGCGCCGGATCGACGGCGCCGGCGGCGCGGCCTCAGCCATCGGTGTCCGCTGCCGCCGGATCCGGCGGCGTCGCCGCCGCCTCCAGCTTGTAGCCGACGCCGCGCACGGTGACGATGCGCAGCGGCGCGTCGGCCAGCTTCTTGCGCAAGCGCCCGACGTACAGCTCGATCGCGTTCGGCCCGGCCTCGGCGTCGAAGCCGAACAGGCCGTTGCCGATCTCGTCCTTGCCCACCACCTGGCCGAGCCGGCCGATCAGGATCTCCAGCAGGCGGTACTCGCGATTGGGCAACTCGATCGGCGTGCCGTCCAGGCTGACGCTGTGCGCGGCGTTGTCGAAGGCGAAGCCGCCGAGCTGTACCACCTCGCTGGCCTGGCCACGATTGCGCCGCAGCAACACACGGCAGCGCGCCTCGAACTCGCGGAAATCGAACGGCTTGCCCAGGTAATCGTCTGCGCCCACATCCAGCGCCTGCACCCGATCCTCGATCCCGTCGCGCGCGGTCAGCATCAGCACCGGCGTAGTATCGCCACGCTCGCGCAGGCCAGCCAGCACGCGCAACCCATCCAGCCCCGGCAGGCCGATGTCCAGCACCACCAGATCGAAACGCTGATAGCGCAACACCCCAGCCGCACTCAAGCCATCGCGCTGCCAATCCACCGCATGCCCGCTGCGGCGCATGCGCCGCACGATCGCATCGGCGAGATCGGCGTTGTCTTCTACTAAGAGCAGGCGCATTGGGGGCAGGGATTGGGGATTCGGGATTGGGGATTCGCAAGAGCGGGTCCGTACGCGGATGCTAACGCGCCTGCGTCCGGGCAGACAGCGCGCACGGCGCTTTTACCAATCCCGAATCCCGAATCCCCAATCCCGGCCCCACCGACAGGTCGATGACAGCTACGTCCGACTAGGCTGCGTCCATGCCGGTCCGCGGCCGTTGCGGGCGGACCGATCCAATCGCTGCGACACGCACCTGGGAGGGGACGTGGAACTGAAGACTCTGACATGGGGCAGCGCCTGCGCGCTGCTGTGCCTGGCCGGATCGGCGCGCGCCGCCACCGACGACGATGGTCCGGTGACCGCCGAACTCGGCGGTCGCCTGCACTGGGATTTCGCCCACTTCGACAACGACCATCGCGGCACGCCCAATCCCGACGACACCGAGATCCGCCGCCTGTGGCTGGACGTGTCCGGCAAGGCCTTCGGGTTCGGCTACAAGGTCGAAGGCGATTTCGCCGGGCTGCAGGACGACTTCAACGGCAAGGGCATCGAGGCCAAGGACGTCTACATCACCCGCACGTTCGGCGCCGGCACCCTCACCGTGGGCCAGTTCAAACAGTATTTTTCGCTCGACGACCGCACCGGCTCCAACTTCGGCCAGTTCCTGGAGCGCAGCGGCGCGGCCAGCACGCTGGCGCCGTTGTACCGCAAGGCGGTGTCGTGGCAGGCCGCGGGCACCGATACCACCTGGGCCGCCAGTGTCTACAGCCTGCAGAGCATCGATGTCTCCAACGTCCGCGGCCACGCGTTCGGCGGCCGCGGCACCTGGGCGCCGGGGGCGCGCGACGGCGACGTGCTGCACCTGGGCCTGTCGCTGGCGCACGAGCACTACGACCATCCCGGTGCCGGCGGCGCGCCGGCGCTGAGCATCCGCCCGCGTCCGGCCGGGCATCTGTCCGACGACAGCCGCGTCACCCTGGCGCGCTTCGCCGACGGCCGCGACACCGACGTGAACAAGTGGTCGCTGGAATACGCGCAGGTGCGTGGACCGCTGTCGTGGCAGGGCGAATTCAGCGGCGGGCTGTTCGACGACGGCGCGCAGCGCGCCGACGTGATGGCGGCCTACGGCTTCGTCAGTTGGTTCGCCACCGGCGAATCGCGCCGCTACGACCGCAAGACCGGCCGCTTCACCCGCATCAAGCAGGTCAACCACACATACGGCGCGTTCGAGCTGGCGCTGCGCTACGACCGCATGTGGGGCGAGCAGCACCGCGATGGACAACCGGATCTGCTCGACGCCTCCACCGCCTCGTGGACGCTGGCCGGCAACTGGTACCTCAAGCCGAACCTGCGGCTGATGCTCGACCTGATCGACAGCCGCAACCGCGATCATCTTGCGGGCGTGACGCTGGACCACACGCGGGCGATCACCGGGCGCTTCCAATATGACTTCTGAGAGCGGGGATTGGGGAGTGGGGAGTGGGGATTCGGGATTCGGGATTCGGGATTCGGGATTCGCAACAGCGGGATCGTGCGATGTGACGTTTGGTCGGCCTCTTTTCTGATCCCTGATGTGGGGTCCATTTTCTTTCATGCACCACCCTGAGGAACTTCCATGCTGACCGCGCTCGGTTTCGGAATGGTCATTACCTTCATGTACCTGATCATGAGCAAGCGGCTGTCGCCGCTGGTTGCGCTGATCATCGTGCCGATCGTGTTCGCGCTGGCCGGTGGGTTCGGCACCGGCATCAACGAGATGATGCTCGAGGGGATCAAGAAGATCGCGCCCACCGGCGTCATGCTGATGTTCGCGATCCTGTACTTCGGGGTGATGATCGACGCCGGCCTGTTCGATCCGCTGGTGCGGCGCATCCTGCGCTTGGTCAAGGGCGATCCGATGAAGATCGTGGTCGGCACCGCGGTGCTGGCGCTGCTGATCTCGCTCGACGGCGACGGTTCCACCACGTACATGATCACCGTCTCGGCGATGCTGCCGCTGTATCGGCGGCTGGGCATGAACGCATTGAACATGACCTGCGTGACCATCCTCGCCGGCGGGGTGATGAACCTGACGCCGTGGGGCGGCCCGACCGCGCGCGCGGCCACCGCCCTGCACGTGGACCCGGCCGACGTGTTCGTGCCGCTGGTGCCGGCGATGGCGCTGGCGATCGCCGGCATTCTGGTGCTGGCCTGGTACCTGGGCATGAAGGAGCGGCGCCGGCTCGGCGTGGTGACGCTGCCCGGCGATGCCTGGATGGACGGCAGCGTCGCCGACGACGGCGAGGCGCTGCCTACCGTGGAAGACGCCGAGGACATCAAGCGGCCGCGGCTGCTGTGGGTGAACCTGGCGCTGACCCTGGCACTGATGGCCGCGCTGGTGATCGGCGTGCTGCCGATGCCCGTGCTGTTCATGATCGGCTTCGCCCTGGCCCTGCTGATCAACTACCCGAACCTGGCCGAGCAGCGCCGGCGCCTGGTCAACCATGCCGGCAACGTGCTGTCGGTGGTGTCGCTGATCTTCGCCGCCGGCGTGTTCACCGGCATCCTCTCCAACACCGGCATGGTCGAGGCGATGTCGCGCAGCTTCCTGGCGGTGATCCCCGACGCCTGGGGCCCGTACCTGGCGGTGATCACTGCGCTGGCGAGCATGCCCTTCACCTTCTTCATGTCCAACGACGCCTTCTACTTCGGCGTGCTGCCGATCCTGTCCGAGGCCGCCAGCCACTACGGCATCACCCCGGTGGAAATGGCCCGCGCCTCGCTGGCCGGGCAACCGGTGCACCTGCTCAGCCCGCTGGTGCCGTCCACCTACCTGCTGGTCGGCCTGGCCAAGGTCGACTTCGCCGACCACCAGCGCTTCACCCTGAAGTGGGCGGTGTTGATTTCGCTGCTGCTGATGGGCGGCGGGTTGTTGTTCGGCTTGTTTCCGCTGGCCAAGTGAGCGCCGCCCGGGATTAGGGATTGGGCATTCGGGATTCGTAGAAGCCACCGCCCGCGCGCCCATCCAATCCCGACTCCCCATTCCCGAATCCCAACTCCGAAGGAGTTCACCGTGACCCTCAGAATCGCCTACGTCACCAGCGGCATGGGCAGCATCGGTACCGCGATCTGCCAGAAGTTGGCGCGCAACGGCCATACCGTGGTCGCCGGTTGCGGGCCGGACTCGCCGCGCAAGTCGGCGTGGCTGCGCGAGCAGCGCGAGCTCGGGTTCGACTTCATCGCTTCCGAAGGCAACGCCACCGACTGGGATTCCACCGTGGCCGCGTTCGCCAAAGTCAAGGCCGAGGTGGGCGAGATCGACGTGCTGGTCAACAACGCCGGCGGCAGCCGCGACATGCTGTTCCGGCAGATGGGCCGCGAGGATTGGCAGGCGGTGATCGCCAGCAATCTGCATGCGCTGTTCAACATCACCAAGCAGGTGGTGGACGGCATGACCGCGCGCGGCTGGGGCCGCATCGTCAACATCGGCGCGGTCAGCGCGCAGAAGGGCCAGATCGGGCAGATCAACTACGCGACCGCCAAGGCGGCGATGCAGGGCTTCAGCCGCGCGCTGGCGCAGGAAGTGGCCTCGCGCGGGGTCACCGTCAACACCGTCTCGCCCGGCTACATCGCCAGCGCGGCGATCAGCGGCTTCCCGCCGGACGTGCTCGACCGCCTGGCCAGTTCGGTGCCGCTGCGCCGGCTCGGCAAGCCCGAGGAGGTGGCCGCGCTGTGCGCCTGGCTGGCCTCGGACGAGGCCGCCTACGTCACCGGCGCGGACTACGCGGTCAACGGTGGCCTGCACATGGCCTAGGGCGCGCCCTCGCCTTTCCACAGATGACGCGCCTCGGTTGCGCGTGCACACAGCGGGGAAGCACGAAGGCCTGGACGTGCGTCCAGGCCCGCGCAGCGACACGCCGACGCGTCCGCACGTGTGCGCTCCTTCGATTGGATCTGGCAGGCACGCCGCGGCGTACGCGGGGAGGTATGGCGTACCGTGGCAGCGATGCGGCCGCGGCACGCAAAGCGCCGCGACATCCGCCTGGCATACACTGCCGGTTCCGCTTCGTCCGTCGCGCCCGCTCCGCATGCCCGAAAAACCCGAACCCGGCGCGCCCGCCGCGCGCCTGCAGATGGCCGACATCGCGCGCATGGCCGGCGTCTCCGAATCCACGGTGTCGCGCGCGCTGGCCGACAATCCGGTGGTTGCCGAACGCACCCGCGCCTACATCAAGCAGCTCGCCCGCGATGCCGGCTACCGGGTCGATCCGGTGGCGCGCAGCCTGCGTTCGCGCCGCTCCAACATCGTCTGCGTGGCCGTGCCGCTGATGCACGCGCACGAACAGCCGCTGTCGGACCCGTTCATGATGACCATGCTGGCGCTGCTCGCCGACGCGCTGACCGCGCGCGGCTACAGCATGCTGCTGTCCAAGCTGGACCAGCACCAGGACCACTGGGTCGAGGACCTGGCGCACAACAGCCGCGCCGACGGCGTCATCATGCTCGGCCAGAGCCACGAGCACGCCTCGCTCGACGCCGCCGCACGCGGCGGCCTGCCGATGCTGGTGTGGGGCAGCCGCATCGACGGCCAGGCCTATGCCAGCGTCGGCAGCGACAACCTGCGCGGCGGCGAACTGGCCACCGCGCACCTGATCGAGCACGGCCGCCGGCGCATCGCCTTCCTCGGCGACGAACAGCTACCGGAAGTGGCGCCGCGCTTCGCCGGCTACCGGCGCATGCTCGAGACGCACGGCCTGGCGTTCGACCCGCGGCTGCACGCGCGCAGCCATTTCCTCAGCGAGGACGCCTACCGCCTGACTCGGGCGATGCTGAAGAAGACCGACCCGCCGGATGCGGTGTTCGCCGCCTCCGACGTGATCGCACTGGGCGCGATCCGCGCCCTGATCGAAGCCGGCCACCGCGTGCCGCAGGACATCGCCCTGGTCGGCTTCGACGACATCCCCCTGGCCGCCTACAGCCAGCCACCACTGACCACCGTGCGCCAGGACCTTGCCCATGCCGCCACCCTGCTGGTGGACGGCGTGCTGAACCTGATCGCCGGCGTGCCGGTGGAATCGGTGGAGCTGCCGGTGAGTCTGGTGGTGCGGGAGTCGGCCTGAAGGGCCGGGATTGGGCATTCGGGATTGGGGATTCGTAAAAGCGGGGCTTGCGCACTGAGCGTGCACTGGTGGGGCCGGCTTTTCCAATCCCGACTCCCGAATCCCGGCTCCACCGCTTTACGAATCCCCACTCCCCACTCCCGAATCCCGCCCCCTGACCAACAGCATCGCCACCGCCGCCGCCAGCATCAACACCCCAGCCAACCGCACCACATTGCGCGGGTCGCCCTGCAGCAGGCGGTCGTAGTACAGCGGCAAAGTCACGATCTGGATCAGCATCGGCAGCACGATGAACAGGTTGAACAGGCCCATGTACACGCCGGTGCGTTCGGGCGGGATGCTGTTGGCCAGCATCAGGTAGGGATTGCCCATCATGCTGGCCCAGGCCAGGCCGATACCGATCATCGGCAGCAACAACAGCCAGCGGTCGTGGATCGACGGCAACACGCACATGCCGACGCCGGCGGCGACCAGGCAGGCGGCGTGCGTCGCCTTGGGGCCGAACTTACGCGCCACCGGCACCATCGCGAACGCGGCCAGGAAGGCGACGAAGTTGTAGAAGCCGCCGATCTGCCCGTTGACCAGGCCGGCCTCGCGGAAGCCGTGCGAATCGGCTACGGTGGTGCCGAACAGGGTCGTGGACAGCGACAGCACGATGTACTGCCAGTAGCAGAACATCGCATACCACTGGAACAGCATCACCGGCGCCATCTGCCGCATCGTCGGCGGCATCTGCCGCACGGCGTCGACGATCTCGCGCAGCGTCGCAAGCGGCCCGACCGCGGCGCTGCGCAAGCGTTGCAGCTGCGCCGGCGGCAGCACCGGCTCGCGCACGCTGCGCGCGGTGAGCAGGATCGAAGCGGCGGAGAACCCCGCGCCGATCGCGAACGCGGCGATGGTGACGTAGGGAATGTGGTGGGCGTTGGCCGCGTCCTGATTCATGCCCAGCCATACCAATAGCGGCGGGGTGACATAGGCCAGGGTCTGGCCGAGGCCGGTGAACGCGCTCTGGGTCAGGTAACCCAGGGGCCGCTGCGGCGGCGCCAGCACGTCGCTGACCAACGCGCGGTACGGCTCCATCGCCACGTTATTGGCCGCATCCAGCATCCACAGCAGCGCCACCGCCATCCACAGCGCCACGCTGAAGGGCATGGTCAGCAGGCACAGGCTGCAGACCAGCGCGCCCACCACCATGTACGGCATGCGCCGGCCCCAGCGGGTCACGGTGCGGTCGCTGAGCACGCCCACCACCGGTTGCAGCACCAGCCCGGTGATCGGGCCGGCGAGCCACAAATAAGGCAGATCTGCGTGGTCGGCGCCCAGGTAGTTGTAGATCGGGCTCATGTTGCTCTGCTGCAGCCCGAAGCTGTACTGCACGCCGAAGAAACCGGCGTTGAGCGCCAGCACGCGCGAGAGCGGAAGCAGGGGACGATCGGAACGCATGAGCATCGGCATCGGCCTGGACGGAGCGGGCACACGGGAGGCGTGCCGTAGCGGCGGAGCGGAGTGTGGCCGCGCCTGCAATCGTTTGTAACGCTGCGTTGCACCATGCAGAATGCCTCGCTTTCTCAAAGTAAAGGTGAGCGCGAGCGCCACGGGCTGATTTGCTGCACTGCAAATTGCAATCGATTGCGGACAGCCGTATCTGTAGCCCGCCGCACCCACCGTCCGCGCCGCGCCCTGCCCACTCCGGCGGCGGCGCGCCGCCGCCCACTGCACCACTCGCTTCGGGAGAGACAGCGATGCACCACCCTTCGATCCGCCTGCAGACCCTGGCCCTGGCCGTCGCCGCGGCGCTGGCCGCACCGGCTGCGCTCGCGCAGCAGACCACGCCCGCCACTACCGACGCCCCGGCGGCGCAGGGCGACGTGGTCAGCCTGGACTCGGTGTTCGTCACCGGTACCGCCACGCCCAAGAGCAAGCTCAAGTCCAGCGTGTCGGTGAGCACCGTCGGCGCCGAGGCGATCGAGCAGTCGGCGCCGCGCAGCACCGCCGAGATCTTCCGCAACATTCCCGGCATCCGTTCCGAATCCACCGGCGGCGAAGGCAACGCCAACATCGCCGTGCGCGGCCTGCCGGTCGCCTCCGGCGGCGCCAAGTTCCTGCAATTGCAGGAAGACGGCCTGCCGGTGCTGGAGTTCGGCGACATCGCCTTCGGCAACGCCGACATCTTCCTGCGCGCCGACTACAGCCTGGAGCGCATCGAAGCGATCCGCGGCGGCTCGGCCTCCACCTTCGCCAGCAACTCGCCCGGCGGCATCATCAACTTCATCAGCAAGACCGGCGAGACCGCCGGCGGCAGCGTCGGCCTCACCCGCGGCCTGGGCGGCTACGACAACACCCGCCTGGACTTCGACTACGGCGCACCGTTCGCCGAGCACTGGCAGTTCAACGTCGGCGGCTTCTACCGCCGCGGCGACGGCGTGCGCGATGCCGGCTACACCACCGACAAGGGCGGCCAGCTCAAGGCCAACCTGACCCGGCTGTTCGACAACGGCTACGTGCGCGTCTACGCCAAGTACCTCAACGACCGCGCCGCCGGCTACCTGCCGGTGCCGACCCGGGTCAGCGGCAGCGACGGGTCGCCGCACTTCGGCAGCATCGACGGCTTCGATCCCGGCACCGACACGCTGTACAGCCCGTACTTCCGCAGCAGCGCCACCCTCGACGGCGGCAACAAGCCTTCGCGGGTGGAACTGGGCGACGGCATGCATCCGCTGTCGCGCGCCTTCGGCGCCGAAGCGCAGTTCGATATCGGCGGCGGCTGGACCCTGACCGACAAGTTCCGCATCGCCGACACCTCCGGCCGCTTCGTCTCGCCGTTCCCGGCGCAGGTGGCCGATGCAGGCGCGCTGGCGGCGAGCATCGGCGGCGCCGGTGCCGGCCTGCGCTACGTCGACGGCCCGAACGCCGGCCAGACCTACAGCGGCCTGGCGCTGCGCACGCATCTGTTCAACGTGCACCTCAACGATTTGGGCAACGCCGTCAACGACTTCAGCCTGGCGCGCGACTTCGCGGCCACCAGCGGCGGCACGCTCAACCTCAAGGCCGGCTGGTACACCTCGCGGCAGACCATCGACGTGGACTGGACCTGGAACTCCTACGTGCAGTCGCTGGCGCACCGCCCGCGGCTGCTGAACGTGGTCGACGCCGGCGGCGGCCTGCTGTCGCAGGACGGCCTGTACGCCTACGGCGTGCCGTACTGGGGCCTGGACGTCACCCGCCACTACGACGTGCGTTACGACATCAACGCGCCGTACCTGGCGCTGAGCTGGGAGCAGGGCCCGCTGAGCGTGGACGGCAGCCTGCGCTACGACATGGGCCGCGCCCGCGGCACCACCGCCGGCGGCCTGTTGGCCAGCAACGTCGATGTCGACGGCGACGGCGCGATCGAGGCGCCCGAGCGCAGCGTGGCGACCATCGACTACGCCAACCCCAAGCCCGTGCGCTACGACTGGAACTACCTGTCGTACTCGTTCGGCGGCAACTACATGCTCAGCGACGACCTGGCCGCGTTCGCGCGCTACAGCCGCGGCGCCCGCGCCAACGCCGACCGCCTGCTGTTCGGCGTGGTCCGCGCCGATGGTTCGGTGTCTTCCAACGAGGCGGTGAACTTCGTCAAGCAGCTCGAAGGCGGCCTGAAGTGGCGCAGCGGCGGGCTGAGCGTGTTCGCCACCGCCTTCGCCGCGCGTACCCAGGAGCAGAACTACGAAGCCACCACCCAGCGCTTCTTCGACCGCACCTACAAGGCGCACGGCCTGGAGCTGGAAGCCGCATACCGCACCGGCGGCTTCAACCTCAACGGCGGGCTGACCTGGACCGACGCCACCATCGACAAGGACCAGATCACCCCGGCCAATGCCGGCAACACCCCGCGTCGGCAGGCGCGCTTCGTGTGGCAGCTGACCCCCAGCTACCGTGGCGAACGCTACACCGTGGGCGTCAATGCGATCGGCACCACCTCGGCCTACACGCAGGACAGCAACCAGCTGAAGATGCCCGGCTACACCCAGGTCAACCTGTTCGGCGATTACCGCATCACCGATGCGCTGACCGTCTCGCTCAACGTCAACAACCTGTTCAACACCTTCGGCCTGACCGAAGCCGAGGAGGCCTCGATCGCCGATGCGTCCTCCGGCGTGATCCGCGCGCGCTCGATTCCGGGCCGCACCTCCAGCATCAGCCTGCGCTACGACTTCTGACGAGGACCGCACATCCGCGCCCCGCCCCGGGGCGCGGCCAAGCCCCCCATGACCGCACCCGCTCCTTCCGCACTGTCCGCGCTCGCTCACACCCTGTGGCAGGCGCATCTGCAACCGGACACCGCCGCCGCGCTGCTGCCGCGCCTGCAGCGCCACGGCGAACGCCTGCTGGCCCCATTGCACACGCTGTACGGCGCGCATCCTGCGTTCGCGCAGTGGCTGCCGCAGTGGCTGACGCAACTGGCCGCCGCGGCCAATGCGCGGCCACCGGCGCTGCGCCAGCTCGATGCCGAGCGCGCGCCCGACTGGTTCGCGACGCCGGCAATGCTCGGCTACAGCGCCTACGTCGACCGCTTCGCCGGCACGTTGCATGGCGTCGGCGAACGCGTGCGCTATCTGCAGGAACTGGGCGTACGCTACCTGCACCTGCTGCCGTTCCTGCGTGCGCGCGACGGCGACAACGACGGCGGCTTCGCGGTCAGCGACTACGGCCAGGTCGAACCACGGCTCGGCGACACCGCCGACCTGGCGGCGCTGACCGCTCGCCTGCGCGCGGCCGGGATCAGCCTGTGCGCCGACTTCGTGCTCAACCACACCGCCGACGACCACCCCTGGGCGCTGGCGGCCAAGCGCGGCGATGCGGGGTATCCGGACTACTACCACCACTTCCGCGACCGCAGCACGCCGGATGCCTACGAGCGCACCCTGGGCCAGGTGTTCCCGCACACCGCGCCCGGCAACTTCACCTGGGTGGAGGAAGCCGACGCCTGGCTGTGGACCACGTTCTATCCCTACCAGTGGGACCTGGACTGGAGCAATCCGGCAGTGTTCGGCGAGATGGCGCTGGCGCTGCTGCACCTGGCCAACCTGGGCGTGGAGGTGTTCCGCCTGGATTCCACCGCCTACCTGTGGAAGCGCCCCGGCACCGACTGCATGAACCAGCCGGAGGCGCACACGATCCTGCAGGCGCTGCGCGCGCTCACCGACATCCTGGCCCCGGCGGTGCTGCTCAAGGCCGAGGCGATCGTACCGATGGCGCAGTTGCCGCCCTACTTCGGCGAAGGCGCCGCGCGCGGGCACGAATGCCACCTCGCCTACCACAGCACGCTGATGGCGGCCGGCTGGGTGGCGCTGGCCGAGCAGCGCGGCGACATCGTGCAGGCGGCGATCGCGCACACGCCGGCGCTGCCGCCGGCCTGCGGCTGGCTCAGCTACGTGCGCTGCCACGACGACATCGGCTGGAACGTGCTGCAGCGCGAAGCCGCCGGCGGCGATGGCGTCGCCCCGTTCGCGCTGGCGCGCACCGCCCAGTTCTACGCCGGCCGCACACCGGACAGCTATGCCCGCGGCGAAGCGTTCCAGAGCAGCGGCGACGGCGTGCACGGCAGCAACGGCATGAGCGCGGCGCTGGTCGGCATCGCCGCGGCACTGGACGCCGACGACACCGACGCACTGGAGTTGGGCGTGCGCCGCCTGCTGTTGTTGTATGCGGTGGCACTGGCGATGCCGGGCATCCCACTGCTGTACATGGGCGACGAACTGGCCCTGGGCAATGACGAGGACTACCGCCAAGACCCGCTGCGCCGCCACGAAGGCCGCTGGCTGCACCGCCCGGTCATGGACTGGGCGCGCGCGGCGCAGCGCCACCACACCGACAGCCTGCCCGGCCAGGTCTACACCCGCCTGCGCAGGTTGATCGCCGCGCGCGCGGCCACCGCCGCGCTGGCCGCCGATCAGCCGCTGCGCGCGGTGCCGCTGGGCGATCCCGCCCTGCTCGGCCTGGCGCGCGGCGATGCATTCGTGGCGGTGTACAACTTCAGTGCGCAGCCTATTGCGGTGGATGTCGCCGATGCGCTTGGAGCAGGCGACTGGCAGGCCATTGCCGATGGCGGCAAGGATCCAGCAGTGCTGGTGCATTGGGACGGCATCCTGCCCGCCTACGGCCTGCGCTGGTGGCGGCGCGGCTGAGTCGGAAACAGCAGCGGCGCCTATAAGCGTCGGTGCTGTACAGCTGCGCTTGTGAGTGCGTGCAGTCGGGACTGAAGTCCCTCCCACAGGCGCGCTCCCCCTTGCTGGCACGCAGCGGCACATCTATGCCTCGTAGCAGCGGCGTCAGCCGCGACCAGCGTCAATGGGAACGCCCGTCGCGGCTGAAGCCGCTCCTACGGATGACAGAGCACGCCGATGCCAGCGGCACGATCCACTTGCAGCCGTCCTGCCCGGTCAACTTACAAAAGGTGAGTCCGGCGAGGCGCCACAAAAGCGACTACTAAAAGTACGCGTCGACCGCCGCGCCAGCACCCACCAGACAACGACGCCCTCTCTTATCGAGATGGCGGTCGCCTTGCCATTGGACGCACTCACTTCCCGCGCAGCATTCCCAACAAGGCCTCTGCCGCCGCCTCGGACGAGGCCGGATTCTGCCCGGTCACCAAACGGGCGTCCTCGACCACGTGCACGCCCCAGTCTGCGACCTTGCTGTACTGACCGCCCAGCCGCTGCAGTTCGTCCTCGACCAGGAACGGCACCACGTCGGTCAGGCCGACCGCGGCTTCCTCGCCATTGGTGAACCCGGTGACGCGGCGGCCCTGCACCAGGGGCGTGCCACCGGCCGCGGTCACCCGGCGCAGCACGCCAGGCGCATGGCAGACGAAGCCGATCGGCTTGCCGGCGCGCGCGAACGCTTCGATCAGCGCGATGGAGTCGCGGTCCTCGGCCAGATCCCATAGCGGGCCGTGGCCGCCCGGGTAGAACAGTGCGTCGTAGTCGTCCATGCGCACCGACGCCAGCGGCTGCGTGTTCGCCAAGTGCTGCTGCGCCGCCGGGTCGCCCTTGAAGCGGCGGGTGGCCTCGGTCTGCGCATCCGCTGCATCGCTCTTCGGGTCCAGCGGCGGCTGCCCGCCCTTGGGCGAAGCGAGCGTGATCTCGGCGCCGGCATCCTGGAACGTGTAGTACGGCGCGGCGAATTCTTCCAGCCAGAAGCCGGTCTTTTTGCCGGTATCGCCCAGCCGGTCGTGCGACGTCAGTACCATCAGGATCTTCATGCGGGTCTCCTCGTGAGGGGAAGCGGCCATGCGGGGGCAGGCCGGGCGCCGCAGTATCGGCAGCCGCACATTCGCGGCGGGTGAGCGCCGTGTGGCCGCGTGCCGCACACCTGGTCCATGCCGATCCGGGCGACTGGTGCGTCCCGCTACGGCGGTGACCAGCACAGCGCCCCGTTAGCTCACCTCGCGCAAGGTATACGAGAGGCGGTACAACTGCCAATCGACCAGGCTGCAGAGTGCATGCAGTCGACCGCCATCCATGTACCAGACGAAATCGCCGGTGTCGTGGGTATGTCCATGCTCGTCAGGGTCGCGCTGCATACACTGCACGATCTGGTCGGGCGTGAAATGGAACTGCAGGCCGAAGGGCAGCGTGCCATGGAAGCCGTCGCTATCCAGGTCGCCTGCGCGATGGGCAGTGATGCCGACAAGGCAGTTCGCGTGCGTCTGCGATCCGGACGACGCCGTCGTGTGCGTGCCGCGGCCATCGCCGAGATACAGGGTCAAGCCATGCCGCGGCAGCAACTCATGCACACGCCCGCACTCGGCGGCCGCGGCGTCGGCAGCATCGCTCCATCCCAATGGCCGCAAAGCAGCACGTACCGCCGGGTCCCATATCTCCTTCCCCAGCAAGGCGCCGAGCATCTGCAGATCGGGGGCCGTCGGCTCCGGCGCCGGACACGCCTGTGCACCGATCATGCGCAGGTCGTAGAGGTTCGGCCGGCGCACGTGCACGATGGCGATGCCGGTGCGCGTGGTGTTGTAGCTGACGGTGACGTGCCACTCGCGCGTGACCCACAGATCGGCCGGCAACCCGTGCAGCATGCGCGCGGCGCGCGGCGTCCCCAACTTGGAGCGCACCGTCGCAGGCGTATCCGCAAACGTCAATGCGAACGGGAGCGCGGGCGCATAACCGGCATAACCGGAAACGCCCGGCGCGTAGAACGCGACCTGCTTCAGCACGAAGTCGCCATCGCACGCCGGTGCCGGCTCTGGTGCCCTGAACAGCCGTCGATAGGTGGCGCCATCCTCGTAGATCAACGCCAGGCTCTGACGCTCGATCTCGTCGATCTCGCTCAGCCGTGCGGCACGCATCGCTTCCGCGTCGTCGGCGCGCGCGGCGCGATGCGGACGCGCGGTCACCCCGTGCGTGCGCAACCAGGCATCGCACCCGGCATGGTCCGGCGAGGTACCCAACCATCCGAGCAGGTCCATGGCCTGCATTGCCGGTATCGCCGGCGGCGCAGGTGCGATCGCCGCGGCAGGGCGCCGCCCCTGCCACTGGATCGACAGGTTTTCGAGGCAGTACCGGTTCGGCAGCGAGAACCGGAACGTCTCTATCTGCGGCGTCTTGCGGCCGCCGAGGAACACCCGCACCAGATAGGGCGCCCGGTAATGCGTCTGCACCCCGCCGCGGCACGGCTCCAACGGCGCCCCCAGCGCCGCCTCCAACGTGGCAGGCGTGGCCGCGAAGGACAAACCAAACGGCAAGGTCGCGCCAAAGCGGCGATGCACGTCCACCGACTCGAACACGAACCACCCGGCGCCTACTGCCGGCTCCAGTGCGATCTCGTTGAAGCTCTCGGTAAGGCCGAACTCCATTGAGAGCGTCTTGTCCCGGTTCTTGACACGTGTCGTGCAATCGCCCTTCGGCGTCTGCGTGATCCCGCTGGCGGCGAGAAAATCCATCAGCTCCGCGCTGGCGGAGGTGTGACCGAGCAGGTCGAGCAGGCGTTCGATGTCCATGGGGTCCTGGTGTCCGGTGAAGATGCCGCGCCGTCGCGCATCGCGGATGTCACGCGGCCTTCGAGGCCGGCGTGACGGCGCACCTATCCAGACGAACGAGCGGGCCGTTACCCGCCCTCGCGCCGCCGCCCCGGGTCTGCGGGCGGCGCTCCGACCGACCCGCCTGCACCCGGGCCGTCGGCATCCACGCGCTCCACCTGGTCCATGCGAATGCGGTTGGCGAACAGCGAGAACGCCAGCATCCCGGCCAGGCCGCTGGCGCGCGCCACCCACGTCGGCAACCAGCGCGGCGGCGCCAGCACGCCGGACTCGAACAGCGGTGCGAACGCGGCCACGTCCTCCAGCGCCATCTTGCCGGCGAACAGCCAGCGGCACAGCGGCAGGCGGTCGCGCTGCAGCGCCTGGCGGAAGAAGGTGTGCACCGACACCAGCCCGCGCAGGTACACGGTGTCCTTGGTGAACGCGGCACCGCCGGTGGTGGGGACGCCGCGGAACACGCGCTGCGCCGAGGAGAAGCTCTCTGCGGGAGACTGTCCGGCCGCGTCGAAGTAGCGGTACACCTCGATGAAGTCGGCACCGTCGCGGGCCAGCGCGATCGCTTCGATGCGCAGGCTGATCCGCTTCATCCGCTCGATGTCGATGCTGCCGGTGATCTGCTCGGCGAACGTCGCCAGGCCTTCCTGGGTGGCGGTGGTGCGCGGCGAGGACAGCGCCAGGCTCGGCAACTGCGCCTGTTGCCGGCCGTTGAGCGCGGTCAGCGAATGCACCAGCGCCTCATGGTGGAACAGTTGCGCCCGGTCGTAGTCGCTGAAGTGCGCACCGGAGCGCAGGCGGATGCGCTGCGCGCCGGCGGCGGCCTTGGCCAGCAGGTCCGGATCCAGTTCCACCGTGATCACCCGCGCGCCGAAGAATTCGTCCAGGTCGCGCTGCAGCAGCAGGCGCAGGGCGGTGGCCGAGACCGGCACCTGTTCCTCGGCCGAGAACAGCTCGCGGTCCAGCTCCTGGGCGATGCGGATGAAATGGCCGGCGGCCTCGCGGGTGGTGGGACCGTGGCCGGGCATCGGGTCGTCCGGCACCCCGAACAGCTGCGCCGAGTACGTGCCCACTGCCGGCGTGCCGAGCGCTTCCAGCAGGGCCGCGGCCAGATCCCAGCTGTGCACCGAAGCCTGCAGGTAGGCGCCGAGCGGATGCGCAGGATCGGCGGCCTGGGCGATCGCCGCCAGCTCGCGGCGGGTGTCGGCGAAATCCAGCGTGGGGTAGTGCACCTGCGGCAGCTGCGGCTGCCCGCGCGCCACGCTCTCCAGGAACGGCGCCTGCAACGCTACCGGCCAACTGGCCAGGGCCAGCAGGCGGATGCCGCGCACCGCCTTGACCAGCCGTGCGTCGAGCGCGGCGTGGTGGCGGATCTCGGCCGGCAGCGCGCGTTTGGCCACGGCCGGCGTCAGCGACGCAGGGTGCGCGGTGGTGGACGTTTGCCGCCCGGCTTGCCGCCGCTGGGCTTGCTACCGCCGGGCTTGCCGCTGCGGCCGGCGGCCGCGTTCTGCGCCTGGCGCTGCGCGAGCTTGCCGGCGGCGCCGGCGACCTCGTCGCGCAGCTTCAGGTAATTGGCCAACCGCGCCTCCTCGATCTCGCCGCGCTCGATCGCCGCCTGCACCGCGCAGCCCGGTTCGGCCTGGTGCGCGCAGTCGTTGAAGCGGCATTGCGCGGCCAGCGCCTCGATGTCGGCAAAGCCGCCCTCGGCCAGGTCCTCCTCGCCGGTGGGCTTGAGCTCGCGCATGCCCGGCGTGTCGATCAGGCAGGCGCCGGACGGCAGCGGCAGCAGGGCGCGGTGGGTGGTGGTGTGGCGGCCGCGCGAATCGGTGGCGCGCACCGCCGCGGTGCGCATCTTCTGTACACCGAGCAAGGTGTTGGTGAGGGTCGACTTGCCGGCACCGGACGAGCCGACCAGCACCGCGGTCTGCCCCGGCCCCAGCCACGGTCGCAGCGCGTCGACACTGTCGGCCTGGCGGGCGTTGACCGTGAGCAGCGGGATCGACTGCGCCGCCAATTCCTCCAGCACCGCCAGCGCGTCGTCGGCGTACTCGGTGAGGTCGGCCTTGGTCAGCACCACCACCGGCGCCGCACCACCGCCGCCCACCAGCAGCAGATAGCGCTCGATCCGGCGCGGATTGAAGTCCGCATCCAGGCCGCAGACGATGAACACCGTGTCGATGTTGGCCGCAATCACCTGCTGGTGGTAGTGCTCGCCAGCGGCCCCGCGCTTGATCGCGGTGCGCCGCGGCAGCAGCGCGACGATGCGCGTCTCCTCCAGCAATACCCAATCACCGACCGCGGCGCGTTCGTGGCTGGGAAACCGCGGCCGCTGCCAGTCCGGCAGCGATTCGACCTTGAAGCCGGTGTCCACCGCGTCGGCGACCACATAGCCGGTGCGGTGCTGCTCCACCACCCGCGCTGGCCGCGCCTGCGGATGCGCGTCGAACAGCGCGCGCCAGGCCGGCTCCTCGGGCATTCCGGGCCAGGGCCAGCCGATGGGGCGCAACGCGTTGAAGTCGATCGGGGAGGAGGTCATGGGCGAATTCTAGAGGGTGTGCCGGGGCCAAAGGTGAGCGCAGGGCGGTCACTGGGACACGCGCAGGGCGGCACCTTGCGCGGCTACCCCGCCCCGCCGCGACGCGAGCGGCGCGCCGCAGGCGGCGTCCCGGGAGTCGCCAGCAGCGGCGCATGACCCGCGCGACGCGTGTGTGGCCGCCACACGGGCCAGCCACCGTGCCACCGCCGTAGACGGCCCGCCACCACGGCGCCGCACCGCCCCGCCGCGGTGTCACATTTCCGCTACCATGCAGGTCCCACGCCCCACCGGCCAATGCGATGCCCACCCTGCCGATCAAGCCGCTCGCAATCCGCGAACGCCTGTCCGAAGTCCGCTACGAGATCCGCGGCGAACTGGCACGGCGAGCCCGCGAGCTGGAGGCCCAGGGGCGCAAGCTGATCAAGCTCAACATCGGCAATCCCGGCGCGTTCGGCTTCCGTGCCCCGGAACATCTGCAGCGCGCGATCGCCGACGACATGGGTCGCACCGATCCCTACACCCACCAGCAGGGCCTGCCGGAGGCGCGCGAAGCGATCGCCGCGGCCTACGCACGGCGCCAGCACCCGGACGCGCACCCGGACCGCATCTTCGTCGGCAACGGGGTCAGCGAGCTGATCGACCTGTCGCTGCGCGCGCTGCTCAACCCGGGCGACGAGGTGCTGGTGCCCTCGCCGGACTACCCGCTGTGGTCGGCTGCCACCATCCTCAACGACGGCCGCCCGGTGTACTACCGCTGCGCGCCGGAGAACGGCTTCCAGCCGGACCCGGTGGAGATCGAGACGCTGGTGTCCTCGCGCACCCGCGCCATCGTGCTGATCAACCCGAACAACCCCAGCGGCGCCAGCTACTCACGCGCGCTACTGGAGAAGATCGTCGCCATCGCGGTCAAGCACAACCTGCTGCTGATGGTCGACGAGATCTACGACCAGGTGTTGTACGACGGCGCGGAATTCGTGTCGGTGGCCCCGTTGGCCGGCGCGCATCCGTGCATCAGCTTCGGCGGCCTGAGCAAGGTGCACCGCGCCTGCGGCTGGCGCGTGGGCTGGGCACTGCTGTCCGGCGATGCCGAGCGCGTCGGCGATTTCCGCAACGCCATGGACCTGCTCGGCGCACTGCGCCTGTGCGCCAACGTCCCCGGCCAGTTCGCGATCGACGCCGCGGTCAACGGCCCGGACACCATCTCGCCGCTGTGCGCCCCGGGTGGACGCCTGTACGAGACCCGCCGCGCGGTGCTCGAGGCCTGCGCGGCCAGCGAACACCTGTCACTGGTGCAGCCGGCCGGCGCGCTGTATGCGTTCCCGGCGGTGGTCGGCGCTGCCGCACGCGGCTTCGACGATCACGCGTTCGCCCTGGAACTGATGGAACAGGAAGGCGTGCTGGTGGTGCCCGGCTCCAGCTTCAACGTGCCCTACCGGCACCATTTCCGCGTCACCCTGCTGCCGGAGGCGGCGACGATGCGCGAGGTGTTCGCGCGCATCGACCGGGTGCTGGCGCGCCGCGCCGAGGATGCCACCAAGGTGGTGCCGCTGAAGCCGCGGGCGGCTGTGGGGCGGTGAGTGGGGAATGGGCAAAGCGTGCCGGTCGGCGCGGCTGAGCGCATGAGCCACCACGGTCCAGCGGTAGCGGTGCGATGAGCGCATCCATTTCAGCGCCCCTGCACCACCCGCAACTGCGCTATCTCGCACTGGGCGATTCCTACACGATCGGCGAAGGCGTTGACGCCGACGGACGCTGGCCGATGCAACTGGCCGCGGCGCTGCGCCGCGACGGCATCGCCCTGGCCGATCCGCAGATCGTCGCCACCACCGGCTGGACCACCGACGAACTGGATGCCGGCATCGACGCGGCAACTCTGCAGGGGCCGTTCGACCTGGTGACGCTGCTGATCGGCGTCAACAACCAGTACCGCGGCTACCCGCTCGACGACTACCGCGCGCAGTTCGACGCGCTGCTGCAGCGCGCGATCGGCTTTGCCGACGCGCGGCCGCAGCGGGTGCTGGCGGTGTCGATCCCGGACTGGGGCGTGACCGCCTTCGCGCAGCCACCCGCGCACGATCCGGCGCACATCGCCGTGCAGATCGACGCCTTCAACGCCGCCGCGCAGGCCTGCTGCGCCGCGCGCGCGGTGCGCTTCGTCGATATCACCGGCTGCAGCCGCGAGGGCGGAGGCACTCCGGCGATGCTGGCCGCCGATGGCCTGCATCCGTCGGCGGCGATGTATGCGCGCTGGACCGCGCTGCTGTTGCCGGCGGCCCGCGATGCGTTAGCCTAGCTGGCACACGACGCCCGCTGCCAAGGACCGACATTGCGCGACGCCAGCACCACCCAGCCCATGACCCGCCCGCAGGCCCTGGCCATCGCCCGCGCCTTCCTGCCCACGCATCCGCTGGGCAATCGCTACGACTACTACTACACACGCACCAAGCTGCGCACCGATCCGCTCTACCCCGGCGTGCTGGCCGCGCTGCGCGGCACCGACGCGCCGGTGCTGGACCTGGGCTGCGGGCTCGGACTGCTCGCGCACGCGCTGCGCGCCGACGGCCAGCGCCAGCGCTACCACGGCGTGGACATCGACGCGGCCAAGATCCGCCGCGCCGGTGCCATCGCCGCACGCAACGGGCTGCAGGACACGCATTTCGCGGTGGTCGACCTGGGCCAGTCCTGGCCCGAGCACCACGGCAGCGTCGCGATCCTGGACGTGCTGCAGTACCTGGACCGCGACATGCAGTCCAACCTGATCCGCAGCGTCGCGCGCATGCTCACCCCCGGCGCCAAGCTGGTGATCCGCAGCGGCCTGGGCGATGCCAGCGGCCGCGGCCGCACCAGCCGCATCACCGACGTGCTCGCGCACCTGGCCGGCTGGATGCAGGAACTGCCCAAGGCCTATCCCACCCGCGACAGCCTGCAGGCCCAGCTCGATGCCGCCGGCCTGCGCGCCAGCTTCGCGCCGCTGTACGGCAACACGCCGTTCAACAACTGGCTGATCGTGGCGGAGCCGCGTTGAGCCTGGCGCGATACCGCACACGCAGCGGCCGCTTCGGCTTCGCACACCCACACGCGGATTGCCACGCATGACGGCACCCGCGCCACGGTCACGCTCCGGCCTTGGCATCGCCGCCCTGGCGACCAGCCTGATCAGTGCCTTCGTGCTGCTGGCGGCGCTATTGCTCAGCACCTTCTTCGTGATCCCGACATTCGCCGCTGGCCCGCACGCGCCGATGTCGCTGCTGCTCGGACTGCTGGCGCTGTTCACCGCCATCGCCCAGGTCTGCGCCATCGCGCTTGGCATCGGCAATTGCCTGCAGCCTGGCCGCAGCAAGCATTACGGCATCCTCGGCCTGTTGTGCGCCCTGCTCACCCTCGGCGCGATGGCGGCGCTGATCGCCTACGGCATGGCACAGCCGCGCTGATTCCGGCACCGGCGCATCGATCTGCACGCCGCCTGCCGCGCGCCGCGCCCTGCCGCAACAGCACGACGCACCCGACTCAGTCCGGCAGCACCGCCTGCAGCCCGCGCGCCTGCACCGCCTGCAACACTCCCTCCACGATCGCCGGATTGTGCCCGTGCGCCGCGCCCTCGTGCAGCAGCACGATGGCGCCGGGGCGCAGATCGCGGGCAATGCGCGCAACGGTGACGGCGGGGGCGCAACGCACGCCGTCGAAGCCGCGCGCGCTCCAGGCCACCCGGGTCAGGCCATGCCGGCGCAGCGGTGCGGCGACGAAGGGATTGGTCATGCCCACCACCGAGCGGTACCAGCGCGGTGCGGTACCGGCGATCGCGGCCAGCGTCTGCTGCGCCTGGCCGATTTCCTGCGCCATGCGCCGCGGTCCCAGCGCCCAGAACCACGCCTGCGGATGGTGCTGGCTGTGGTTGCCGATGCCGTGGCCGCGGCGCAGGATCTCGCGTACCAGCTGCGGGCGCGCGGCGGCGCGGGCGCCGACCAGGAAGAACGTGGCCTTGGCCTGGTGGCGGTCGAGTAGGTCCAGGATCGCCGCGGTGTCGTCGGAGGGGCCGTCGTCGATGGTCAGCCACACCCGCGGCGCGCTGCCGGGCAGGCGATCCAGCACCGGTGCGTACAGCCGCGCCCGCGGCAGGAACACCGGCAGCACCAGCGCCGCGTGCGACAGCAGCAGCGCCGGCAGGCCGAATCGCCAACCGTAGGCCCACCACAGCGCCGCCACCAGCGCCTGCGAGGCCAGCGCCCAGGGCAGCCAGCGGTACGGGTGGCGCGGGATGCGATGCAGCGTTTCCGGAACTGTCATGTCCCATGATGCCATGCGGCGTAGAATGATCGGTCCGACTCTGCGACGACTGCTGCCATGTCCCTCGACCCCGCCCTGCGCTCCCGTATCGAAACGCTGCTCAGCTCCAACCGCGTCGTGCTGTTCATGAAAGGCCAGCCGAGCATGCCGCAGTGCGGGTTCTCCGCCAAGGCGGTGGGCGCGCTGAACGAACTCGGCGTCGACTTCGCCCACGTCAACGTGCTTGCCGACCAGGACATCCGCGAGGGCATCAAGGTCTACGGCGACTGGCCGACCATCCCGCAGCTGTACGTGGACGGCGAGCTGATCGGCGGCAGCGACATCATCCTGCAGATGGCCGGCAGCGGCGAACTGAGCGAACTGCTCGGCGTGGCCGCGCCGGACCGCACCCCGCCGTCGATCACCATCACCGACGCCGCCGCCGAGATGCTGCGCGGCGCGCTGGCCGACGCCCCGGGCGCGAGCCTGGCGCTGGCGATCGACGCGCAGTTCCAGCCGAACTTCCAGTTGGCGCCGACCGATCCCAACGCCATCGCCGCCGAGTCCAACGGCCTGCGCGTGCAGTTCGACCTGGGCAGCGCGCGCCGCGCCGACGGCATCACCATCGACTGGGTGGACGACATCCGCGGCCGCGGCCTGGCCATCGACAATCCCAACGCACCCAAGCCGGTGCAGGACCTCAGCCCGCGCGACGCCGACGACCGCGTGCGCGCCGGCGGCCTGATCCTGGTGGACGTGCGCCCGCCGGAAGAGCGCGCGGTGGCGGCGGTCAACGTGCCGTTCCGCACCCTCGACGGCGAGCAGCGCGCGCAGCTGGAAGCGCTGCCGAAGGACACCGCCCTGGCCTTCCTGTGCCACCACGGCGGCCGCAGCGCGCAGGCGGCCGAGCACTTCCGTTCGCTCGGCTTCAGCAACGTGCACAACGTGGTCGGCGGCATCGACGCCTGGACCGACCAGGTCGACGGCAGCGTGCCGAAGTACTGAGTTAAGCACCTTGTTTGCGTCCAGCGCGGACGCATCGAAAGGGCGATCGAAAGATCGCCCTTTTTTGTGTCCGCGTGTCGCGTTCGCCACAACGTGCAAACGCGCGAACGCGTAGGAGCGGCTTCAGCCGCGACCGTGCTTTACCGGTAAGGCCCGGTCGCGGCTGAAGCCGCTCCTACCCTGGGCACACTCTGCGCAAGTGCTGACGGCAGCACCGAAGTCCGGCCCTCCTTGTGGGAGGGACTTCAGTCCCGACTGCAACGAGATCTGATGCGCCCGCTGGCTTCGCTCGTCGCGGCTGAAGCCGCTCCCACAAGAAGCGCACGCCTTGCCTCCTGTGAGAAGACTAGGATCGCGCCAGCAGCCTGGTGCCCCCTGTGGGAGGGACTTCAGTCCCGACTGCAGTGACACCCGATGCGCCAGTGGCTTCGTCCGCATGCAGTGGCGAACGCGCAGGTCCTGCTTCCCTCAACCAGCAAACCCACCCGCATCCAGGAAGGCCTGCTCCTCCTGCGTGGTCGTGCGCCCCAGCGCCGCATTGCGGTGCGGAAAGCGGCTGAAGCGCTGGATCACGTCTTCGTGCACCACTGCCCACTGCAGCGACTCGGCGTCGCCGAGCGCGCTGAACCGTTCCACCGCCTGGCGCTGCCGCGCGGCGTCCTCGGCGTGCACGTACGGCAGGTAGAAGAACATCCGCAGCTCCGCATCGGTCTCCTGGTCGAAGCCGGCCGTCAGCGCCTGGTCGGCGTAGCGGCAGGCCAGGCCGTCGGTGGCGAAGGCATGCGCACTGCCGCGGAACACGTTGCGCGGCACCTGGTCGAGCAACAGCAGCAGCGCCAGCGCACCCTCGGCGTCGGCCAGCCAGTCGCCGCGTTCGCCGCGCGCGGCGGCATGGTGCGCCTCCAGCAGGTGCTGGCGCACATTGGCGTCGAAGGAGTCGTTGGCGGCGAACCAGCGCTCGCGGCCGGCGCTGCGCCAGAAGTCCACGACGGTGCGCGCAGGGGTGTCGGTCATCGCAGTTTCCATGGGCGGCAATCGGCCTGCATAGCAGGTCCGGCGTCGCGATCCGGTGCAGCCGGCGGCGCCCGTGCCGCACCCGCACTTGGCAAGCGCGCCGGCTCGGGCTAGCGTGCGGGCACGGCCGCAAGGGCCGCGTCCATCTTCCGGGGAAAATCCGATGCGTCATCTGTTGCTCGCCTGCCTGGGCGTGGCCTTGTGCGGCCCTGCCGCCGCTGCCTCGCGTTTCGTCGACGATCCCTATCCCAGCACCTACCGCGCGCTGGCGTCGGTGCCGGTGCTGATCGAACACGCCACCGTGCTCACCGGCACCGGCGAGCGCCTGGACGACGCCGACGTGCTGCTGCAGGACGGCCGCGTGCAGGCGGTCGGCCGCGCACTGACCGCGCCGGCCAACGCCACCCGCATCGACGGCCACGGCAAATGGGTCACGCCCGGCATCATCGACGTGCACTCGCACCTGGGCGTGTATCCCAGCCCGGGCGTCAGTGCGCACAGCGACGGCAACGAGGCGACCGCGCCGGTGACCCCGAACGTGTGGGCCGAGCATTCGATCTGGCCGCAGGATCCGGGCTTCGGCACCGCGCTGGCCGGCGGCGTTACCGCGCTGCAGGTGCTGCCCGGCTCGGCCAACCTGGTCGGCGGCCGCGGCGTCACCCTGAAGAACGTGCCGGCCACCACCTACCAGGCGATGAAGTTCCCCGGCGCGCCGTGGGGCCTGAAGATGGCCTGCGGCGAGAATCCCAAGCGGGTGTATGGCGAGAAGGGCGGCCCATCCACGCGCATGGGCAACGTCGCCGGCTACCGTGCCGCCTTCATCGACGCCAGCGAATACCTGCGCAAGAACGCGCCGAAGCAGAAGAACCCGCCCAAGCGCCACTGGTGGAGCCGCGGTGCCGGCGACAACGACAGCAGCGGCGACAGCGGCGGCAAGCGCGACCTGAAGCTGGACACGCTGGCCGGCGCGATCAACGGCGACATCCGCGTGCACATCCACTGCTACCGCGCCGACGAAATGACCACCATGCTCGACCTGGCCAAGGAGTTCGGCTTCAAGATCGCCGCCTTCCACCATGGCGTGGAGGCCTACAAGATCGCCGACCGTCTGGCCCAGGAGAACGTCTGCGGCGCGTTGTGGGCCGACTGGTGGGGCTTCAAGATGGAAGCCTTCGATGGCATCCAGGAGAACATCGCCCTGGTCGATCGTCCCGCCAACGGCTGCGCGATCGTGCACTCGGACTCGGAGGAAGGCATCCAGCGGCTCAACCAGGAAGCGGCCAAGGCGATGGCCGCTGGCCGCCGCGCCGGCATGGACATCCCGCCCGAACGCGCGATCCGCTGGCTGACCAGCAATCCGGCCAAGGCGCTGGGCATCGACAAGCAGACCGGCTCGCTGGAGGCGGGCAAGATGGCCGACGTGGTGCTGTGGAACGGCAACCCCTTCAGCTCCTACGCCCTGGCCGACAAGGTCTACATCGACGGCGCGCAGGTCTACGATCGCGCCGACCGCCGCCTGCAACCCACCTCCGATTTCATGCTCGGCCAGGAGGCTGCCCGATGAGCCGCGCCATGCCCTCTCCCCATCGCCTGGCGCAGCGCCTGGCGCTGACCGCCTGCCTGCTGCTCGGCAGTGCGCCCGGCTTCGCCCAGGACGTGCTGATCCGCGGCGCCACCGTGCACACCGCCAGCGCCCGCGGCACCCTCGCCAATGCCGACGTGCTGGTCCAGGGCGGGGTGATCCGCGCAGTCGGCCCCGGCCTGAGCGCGCCGGCGGGCGTGGCCGTGGTCGAGGCCAAGGGCCGTCCGCTGACCCCGGCGCTGTTCGGCGGCATCACCGAGATCGGCATCGAGGAGGTGTCCGGTGAGGCCTCCACCGTCGACAGCACCCTGACCCTGCCGCACGACCAGCCGATGCGTCCGGAGTTCGACGTGACCCTGGCCTACAACCCCGAATCGGTGCTGATTCCGGTCGCGCGGGTGGAAGGTATCGGCTTCACCGCACTGGGCGCCAACACCGGCGGCGCCTTCGTCGCCGGCCAGGGCGCGGTGATGCGCCTGGACGGCGGCGCCGACCCGATCGGTCCGCGCGCGCTGTACCTGCACCTGGGCAGTGATGCGCTGGAGCTGAGCGGCAAGTCGCGCGCGGCGCAGTGGATGCTGCTCGACCAGTTGGTGGCCGAAGCGCGCGGGCGCATGCCCGCCGATTCGCCGCATGCACTGCTGACTCCGGCCGGCCGCGCGGTGCTGGCGCGCTACCTCGCCGGCCAGGGCCGCATCGTGGTGACGGTGAACCGTGCGGCCGACATCCGCCAGCTGTTGCGCTGGGCGCAACGCGAGAAGGTGCGCATCGCCATCGCCGGCGGCGACGAGGCCTGGAAGCTGGCACCGGAACTGGCAAAGGCGCAGGTGCCGGTGTTCGTCAATGCGCTGGACGACCTGCCGGCCAGCTTCGACCAGATCGGCGCCACCCTGGAGAACGCCGCGCGCCTCGACGCGGCCGGCGTGGCGGTGAGCTTCACCCAGGGCGGCGACGGTGCGCACAATGCGCGCAAGCAGCGCCAGCTGGCCGGCAACGCGGTGGCCCACGGGCTGCCGTGGGACGCCGCCCTGGCCGGCCTGACCCGGATCCCGGCCGAGGCCTTCGGCGTGGGCGACCGCCTGGGCAGCATCGCCCCGGGCAAGCTCGCCGACCTGGTGTTGTGGGAAGGCGATCCGCTGGACGTGGCGCATTACGCCGAGCAGGTCTGGCTGGGCGGCCGCGCCATCCCGATGCGCTCGCGGCAGACCGAACTGCGCGACCGCTACATGCAGCAGAACGGCGTGCTGCCGAAGGCCTACACCCACTAGCCTCGCCGAGAACGCGGCGGCGGCGGCGTGCAGACGCCGCCGTCCCGCTGGCGCCTTCGCCGCGCTCAGCCACCCGCGGCTGAGCGCCGCCCGACCGACGCGCGCCGGCGACATCCGGCACCGCGCCGACGCGCAGTAGGCTGTGCGCCTTCTTGCCCTTGCGCGCGCCGCTATGTCCCGCCTGCCCTGCCTGCTGTTGTGCCTGTTCGCGCTGACCAGCACAGCGCCCGCATGCGCCGACGCCGGCCGTTTCGGCGTCGCCAGGATCGGCGAGCGCTTCGTCGTCGACAGCGGCGCCGATCTGCAGTTCAGCGTGGACACGCGCACGGGCGACGTGGTCTCCATGCGCTACCACGGCATCGAACTGCAGAGCCCGGAGCCCAAGCACACGCAGATCGCCTCGGGCCTGGGCAGCGCCCACGTCGACGCGCGCACCGTCGGCGACACCATCGTGGTCTCGGCCAGCGCCGGCGACCTGGTGCAGTACTACATGGCGCGCAAGGGCCGCGACGCGCTCTACCTGGCCACCTATGCGCCGACCCTGCTGCCGGTCGGCGAACTGCGCTTCATCGCCCGGCTCGACGCAGCGAAGCTGCCCGATGCCGAACGCGAGCCGGACTCCAACGTCGGCACCGCGATCGAGGGCAAGGACGTGTTCCTGCTGCCGGACGGTCGCACCAGCTCCAAGTTCTACTCGGCGCGGCGCGCGATCGACGACACCGTGCATGGCGTGCGCGGACCCGGCATCGCCGTGCGGATGTGGATGGGCGATCGCGAACACAGCGCGGGCGGGCCGTTCTTCAAGGACATCGCCACGCAGACGACCGCGCGCACCCACGAGCTGTACGACTACATGTTTTCCAACCACACCCAGACCGAACCCTACCGCGGCGGCCTGCACGGCGTGTACGTGCTGCAGTTCAGCCGCGGCGGTACGGAAGCGCAGGTGCCGCCGGACCTGCGCTTCGTCGACGCCTCGCTGGGACTGCAGGGCTTCCTGGGCGCAGCGGAGCGCGGCGCGGTGGCCGGCCAGGTCTTCGGCATCACGACGGGGCAGCCGGCGGTGGTTGCCCTGCGCAACGCGCAGGCGCAGTACTGGGCCCGGGCCGACGCAGACGGTCACTTCCGCATCGCCGGCATCCGCCCCGGCGCGTACCGCATCGCGCTGTACCAGAACGAGCTGGAGGTGGCCCACGACACCGTGCAGATCGCAGCCGCGGCCACCGCCGAGGCCGACCTGCACGCGGTCCCGCTGCCTGGCCAGGTGATCTGGCAGATCGGCGATCCCGATGGCACGCCTTCCGGCTTCCGCAACGCCGCGCGGCTGGCGAGCGCGCATCCCTCCGACCGGCGCATGGCGCCATGGGGGCCGCTGACCTATCGCGTGGGCCACGACTACCTCGACGCATTCCCGGCGGCGCAATGGCGCGGCGTCAACACGCCCACGCGCATCGCCTTCGTGCTCGCGCCGGAGCAGGTCCACGCCTACCGCCTGCGGCTGTTCGTCACCCTGACCCAGGCCGGTGGCCGCCCGCAGCTGCGGGTGAACGAGCGCTGGAGCGGGCCGGTGCCGCCGCGCCCGGAGCAGCCGGACAGCCGCGGCATCACCCGCGGCACCTATCGCGGCAACAACACGGCATATCTGGTCGACATTCCCGCCAGTGCGCTGCAGGCCGGCCTCAACACGCTGGACATCGACGTGGCCTCGGGTTCGCCGGACAACGGTTTCCTCGGCCCGGCCATCGTCTTCGACAGCGTGCAACTGCTCGCGCCGTGAGGCGGCACCGTGGGGTGCTGGAGAGGTGCCGCTTGCCTGCGCACGCTGGCACCAGGCTGGACGCGCCGGCAACGATGCCGAGGACGTGCGCCACAGCGTGCAGCCTGGCGATTCCGATGCATTCCTGCCGAGCGCCCGTGCCGCCTGGAAAAATGCGGCACGGTGCACGGCGCCGCCGCCCTGAGCCCGGCGGTGCCCGCGGCGGCTTCAGTTGGCGCCGATGTTGGCCTGGATCCAGGCCCAGCCGTTGCCGCGCACCACCTCGAAGCCGGCCTCGACCACGTGCAGGTACATCGCGTTGCTGAAGCGTCCGTCCTGTGCGCGGTGGGTGTGCAGCCAGCTCAGGAACGGCTTGATGTCGATGTTGAGAGTGCCGTTGCTCGGCAGGGTCGGCTGGCCGGCGGTGTTGTGCGGGATGAAGGTGTAGACGTAGTAGCCGGCGGCGCTGTTCATGCCTTCCCACAGATCGAAGGTGTAGCCGCCGGCGCTGATGACGTTGCTGGCGGTGAGCGTGCCGATCGGATACGAATTGTGGCCGCCCCAGATCATCACTTCGGCCTGCGGGATCGCGCTGGACGACACCGTGTTGTCCCAGCGGAAGAACAGGTCGTAGGCGAAGTCGCCGGCCAGGTTGCTGCCGCCGGACGAGTAGGCGAAGGTCGCCGGCAATGACCGCAGGGCCGAGACCTGTCGCGGGAAGGTGCGGTCGGAGGTCGGATTGAAGCCGTAGTGCGAGCCGCGCAGGATCGCCGGATAGCCGTACAGGCTGGCGTTGGGGAAATTAAAGGTCACGGTCATGCTCGGCGTGCTGCCGCTGTGGAAGGTGCCCTGGATGACGTTGTTGGGGTCGTTGAAGTTGTTCACCCAGGCGTACTGGTTGCCGTACACCTGGTAGGGACCGGCCAGCGCCAGCGGCGCCACGGCGAACAGGGCCATGGCGAACAGCGCACGCAGGGACCGCGCCCATCCGCGCGGCGACCTGACGACGGTGGCGGGAAGGCGCGGCGAAGCGGCGGCGGAAACGGGAGCGGAAGCGTGCATGTCGGTCTCTCCTGAGCGTGCAGGGACAGCGAAGCTGCTGCCGCGGCGGACGCTAGCAAGGCGTGCGTGCCGCGAGCTATGACAAGACGCGCGCCCGCCATGCGTCAGCGCAATAGCGCTACCGCGATCCAGGCCGCGGCCGCGCGGTGCTTCACAGATATCGAGAGCCGGCGAGATTTTCGCCACGGCATCGTCTACGCAGCGCGGTCGGCGCCACGCCCAAGCCGCACCCACATCCCGCACTGCACCATGCGCAGCGAGTCGCAGTGGGCACGACGTCGCGATAAGCTGATGGGTCATTGCGGAGAAGCACGATGACGTTGCGCTGGTACTTCGATTTCATCTCGCCGTTTTCCTATCTGCACTGGCAGCAGGTGAAAACGCTTCCGGAGTTCGCCCGGATCCAGCCGGTGCCGATCGTGTTCGGCGCGGTGCTGGCGCAGCTGCAGGCGCGCGGGCCGGCCGAGGTGCCGCACAAGCGCGAATTCACCTATCGCTTCGTGCAGTGGCAGGCGCAGCAGCAGGGCGTGCCGCTGCGCTTCCCGCCAGCGCACCCGTTCAACCCGCTGACCGCGCTGCGCCTGTGCATCGCCGCCGGCACCACGCCACAGGCCATCGACGCGATCTTCGACTGGCTGTGGCGCGATGGCCACGCTGGCGACGACGCCGCGGCGCTGACGCCGGTCGGCCAGGCGCTGGGCATCGCCGACGTGTCCACGGCCACCGCCGAGGCCCAGGTCAAGGCGCAACTGCGCACCAACACCGAGCAGGCGCTGGCCGCCGGCGTGTTCGGCGTGCCGACCCTGCAGATCGACGACACCCTGCTGTGGGGCAACGACGCGCACCCGCTGATGCGCGCGGTGCTGGCCGACCCGCAGCTGCTGCAGCGCGGCGAGATGGCGCGCCTGGGCACCCTGCCGGCCGCGGTACAGCGCAACGCCTGAGCGGCCGCCATGTTCATCGACATTTCCCCGTACTGGAGCTTCAGCGGATGCGCATCGGCATCGTCATAGATTCCGCCTGCGATCTGCCGCAGGACTACATCGCCCAACACGACCTGGTGGTCCTGCCGATCAGTGTGCGCCTGGGCGACACCGTGCTGGCCGATCGCCGCGACCAGGAGGCGACCCTGGAGTTCCTGCAGACGCAGATCAGCGCGCACGGTGCCGAGGCCGAGACCATTCCCTACAGCGTGGCGCAGATCCGCGAGCTGTTCCTGGGCCGGCTGGTCATCGACTACGACCACGTGTTCTGCCTGACCATCACCAAGACCCGCAGTCCGATCCACGCGCATGCGCAGCAGGCCGGCTTCGCCATCCTCAACGACTACAAGCCGATCCGTCAGGCCGCCGGCCACGCCTCGCCGTTCGCGCTGCGGGTGATCGACACCCAGAACCTGTTCGCCGCACAGGCGGTGGTGGCGGCCGAGGCGGTGCGCTTGCGCGCCAGCGATGCCGGTGTGCAGGCCATCCGCGAACGGCTGGAGACGCTGGCCGAGCACACCCATGGCTACATGATCGCGCGCGACCTGTACTACCTGCGCAGCCGCGCGCGCAGCAAGGGCGACCGCAGCGTCGGCCTGCTCAGCGCCGCGCTCGGCTCGGCCCTGGACATCAAGCCGGTGCTGCACTGCCACCGCGGCGAGACCGCACCGGTGGCCAAGCTCAAGGGCTTCGACCACGCCGTGCAGACGCTGTTCGGTCTGGCTGCCAAACGCGTAGCCGCCGGGCTGATGACGCCCACGCTGTGCCTGAGCTATGGCGGCGAGTTGGCAGAGCTGCGCGCCCTGCCCGGCTACGCGGCGCTGCGCCAGGCCTGTGACAGCCACGGCGTGGAGGTGCTGGAAAGCGTGATGAGCCTGACCGGCATGGTCAACGTCGGCAAGGGCGCGCTGGTGCTGGGCTTCGCTGGCGAGGCGCTGCGCTTCGGCTGATCGCCCGCTGGTCGCGTCGACGGCCGGTCACCGCCGGCTCTGCTAGGCTGCGCCGCTTCGTACCGCCCACAAGAGATGCCCATGGCCGTCACCTACTCGATCAGCCTGCCCGATCCCGCCCGTGCCCGCGGCAGCCAGCCGTCGCTGAGCTTCACCGCGCACGGCGCCGACGCCTTCGCCGAACAGCTGCAGGCCGCCCTGAGCGACCCTGCCTGGTTCGAGCGCTGGCGCGCGATGCAGCCGGAGCCGGACGAGGTGGATCCGGCCCTGGGCGTGACCGATCCGGCGGCACGGGTGACCGGCCGCCAGGACGATCTGCGCATCGACCTGTCCGCCACCACCAGCATCCCCGGCGACATCCTCAAGCAGCGCCTGCGCCTGCTCGCCGGCAGCGGCTGGGAACTGCGCGACGTGCGCTGAGCCGAGCGCCCCAGGCCACTGCACTGCGGTGGCCCACGCGCCCAAGCGGAGCCGTGCCACGCTACGACGCGGCAACCGCCCGGCGCGGCCAGGACCATCGCAGATTGACCGCCAGCGTGCCCAGCACGATCAACGCCAGGCCCAGCCACTGCACCGGCACCAGCCGGTGGCCGTACAACAGGTAGTCCAGCAGCAGCGTCACCAGCGGGTAGACGAAGGCGACCACCGCGATCGCCGCCACGTGCAGATGCCGGTAGGCGCTGTAGAACAGCACGTACACCACGCCGCTGTGGATCACCCCCAGGCCGACCAGCCAGAACCAGTGGCGGCCGGGATGCAGCGCGGCGATGCTGGAGAAGCCGGCCAGCATCGCCGCACCGACCCAGCACTGCACCGTCACCACCGCCAGCGGCCGCTCGCGGCTGATCCGCCGCGACATCAGCAACGACGCGCCGCACAGCAACGCGCCAAGCAGCGTCAATGCGATCCCGCCCAGATAGCCGCGGTCGGCGCTGGACCACAGCCGCAGCGGATCGGCCGAACAGGCCACGCCGACGAAGGCCAGCAGCGTCCAGCCCAGGTCGGAACGGCGGCTGCGCTCGCCCTGCAGCAACGCCGCCAGGATCAGCATGACGAACGGGAACACGTGGTAGACCATGGTCGCCACGCCGATCGACGAGCGTGCCATGCCGGCGAACAGCGCCACCCAATTGAGTACCAGGAGCACGCCGCTGAGCGCGGCATCGCGCAACAACGCGCGCTCGCGCCACAGGCCGCGCAACTGCCCGCCGAGCAGGCCACAGACGGTCAGGAACAGCGCGCCGAACAGGCAGCGGTAGAACACCGCGGTCACCGGATCCTGGCCGCTCTCGTGCACGAACACGCCGACCGAGCCGATCAACACCTCGGCCAGCAGCAGCTGCCACAGCGCGCGCCGTGACGCACCCGCAGGCGCGGCCTGCACCGCGCTCATAGCGCGATGGTCCCGTGCAGGTACTGCACGGCCGCGCCGCGCACCTGCACGTGGTCCGGCAGCACCCGGCACTCCAGTTCACCGCCGCGCGCCGAGGCTTGCAACGCGCGCAGGTCCTGCTTGCCCAGGCGCTGCGCCCACAACGGCGCCAGCGCCGCATGGATCGAGCCGGTCACCGGATCCTCGGCGCCGCCGTTGGCCGGCCAGAAATAGCGCGACACGAAATCGTGGTCGCGGCCGGGGGCGGTGACCACGACATCACGCGGCGCCAGCGCCAGCATCCGCGCCAGGTCCGGCACCACCGCGCGCACCTGGGCTTCGTCCGCGTACACGGCGATGTAGGCCTGGTCGTTGCGGTATGCCGCCTGCGGCGCGATCGACAGCGTCTGCGCAAGCGCCTGCGGCACCGTCGCCAACACCGTCGGCGCCTGGTTCGGAAAGTGCAGGACGAAGCGCCCGTCGGCCTCGCGATCCACCGCCAGTTCGCCGACAGCCGCGGCGCGGAACCGCAACGGCAGCGGCGCCAGGCCCTGGGTGGCGACGACGAAGGCGCTGGCGAGGGTGGCATGGCCGCAGAACCCCACTTCGCGCAGCGGCGAGAACCAGCGGATCGCGAACGCGCCATCGGCTTCGCGCACGAAGAACGCGGTTTCCGACAGATTGTTCTCGCTGGCGATGGCCTGCATCAGCGCGTCCGGCAACCACGCCTGCAGGGGCACCACCGCGGCCGGGTTGCCGCGGAACCGCACCGTGGTGAACGCATCGACGATGAACAGCGGCAGTTGCACGCGCGGCCTCGGGAATCGGGGAGGGACGCGGCCAGTGTGCGCCGGGGTGGGCGACCAGCACAGAGTCAGATACGCTGCAAATCGACCGATACAGATGAGGCCTGCGCATGCGCCTGTACGAAGCCCTCGCCAGCCAGTTGCGCGAGCAGATCGCGCAGGGCACGTTGCGCGCCGGCGAGCGCCTGCCGTCGATCAGGCAACTGGCCGCCGGCCACGGCATCAGCGCCGCCACCGCGGTGCAGGCCTGCCTGCAGTTGGAACGCGAAGGCCGGGTGCAGGCACGGCCGCGCTCCGGCTACTTCGTGCGCGCCGCGACCACGCCGCAACCGACCGGCACGAGCGCCACGACCCGGCGGCGCGCCGCTGGCGCGGTCGCCAATCCCGCGCTGCAAGGCGTGCTGGACATGCTCGCGCGCTCGGACCTGGTGCCGCTGCACACCGCCACGCCGGCGGCGGCGCTGCTGCCCGGCGCGCACCTGGCCAGCGCACTGGCGCGGCAACTGCGCCGCCAGCGCAGCGCCGCGCTCGACTACGCACCGCCGCAGGGCCACGCCGCACTGCGCCGGCAGATCGCGCAGCGCTACGCGCACTGCGCCACCGCCGTGGCCGCCGACGAAGTGGTGGTGACCGCCGGCGCGATGGAGGCGATCAGCCTGGCGCTGCGCACCCTCACCGCGCCCGGCGACGTGGTGTTGGTCGAAACCCCGACCTACCACGGCATCCTGCAGGCGGTGGCGGCGCTGCGCCTGAAGGTGCTGGAAGTCCCCAACCGGCCGGGCCTGGGCATCGACGCCGCGCGCCTGGACGCGCTGCTGCAGCGCAGGCCGGCACGCGCCGCGGTGCTGGTGCCGAACTTCAACAATCCGCTCGGCAGCCTTACCCCCGACACGGCCAAGCGCAGCCTGCTCGACAGCTGCGCGCGCCACGGCACGGTGGTGATCGAGGACGACATCTACGGCGAACTCGACTGGTCGGGGCAACGGCCCAGGCCGCTGCGCCATTTCGACACGCACGGCAACGTGATCACCTGCGGCGCCTTCTCCAAAGTGCTGGCGCCCGGCCTGCGCGTGGGCTGGCTGCTCGGCGGCGCCTGGACCGACGCGCTGGTGCGCGCCAAGTACTTCTCCACCATCGGCGGCGCCAGCCTGCCGCAACTGGCCCTGGCCGACTACCTGCAGCGGCACGACCTGGAACGCCACCTGCGCAAGCTGCGCCGCACCCTGGCCGACAACGGCCAGCGCCTGCGCGAGGCGGTGTTGCGGCACTGGCCGGCCGGCACCCGCATCGGCGACCCGGCCGGCGGCCTGTCGCTGTGGCTGCAACTGGCCGACGCCGGCAGCGGCCAGGCCTTGTTCGAGGCCGCCCTCGCCGAGGGCATCGGCACCTCGCCCGGGCATCTGTTCTCCAGCCGCGGCGACTACGCCGACCACCTGCGGCTGAGCTGCGGCCAGCCATGGAGCGAGCCGCTGGAACAGGCGATGCGACGGCTGGGCCACCTGGCCGCGCGGCTGCCGCGCTGAGCGCCGTCGTCCACGCAGCCAGGCGTTTCCTGCACCCGTGTCGACGCAGTGCCGGAGCTTGCGCACGCCGCACCGCCTGCACCGCGGCAGGTCCGCCGCCCTAGGACAGGCCGCGGCGGACCTGCGCAAGGCGCTGGACGGAACGTCTACACCGCGACGGCCCTGGCCTCCCATTGCCGCAGGTCGACGCCGCGAATCAGCAGCCACAGGCAGAACGTCGTCTCGCCCACCAGCACCGGCAACAGAATGCCGGGGCTGAGCATGCGAGCAACCGCGGGCGCCAGCAGCGCTGCAAACGAGGCCACCAGATAGCTGAGGCCGGCCAACACCATCAATGCGCCGACGAACCGGGGCAGGTAGCGCGAGCGCCAGGTCAACGTGCCGCTGACCAGGCAGGCAGCGCCGAAAAAGAGCAGGGCGATGTTGAAGCCGACCTCATGGCCCAGCAAAGCCAGCGAGGCCAACGCGGCCGCCTGGCGCGGCTCCTCGGCCGATGCGCTAGCGCTAGCCAGGGGCAGAACCAGTAGTTGGAACAGCTTACTGACCGCTTCCACCGCAAGCGACGCCATGTTCAACAACACGAACAACAGCGCCAACCCCTTACCGGCCGGCCGCAGCAGCATGTATTCGATCCACAGCTGCACCACCGCGATCAACGGTACGATCAGGTTCGCGGCCAGCCCAAGTTTCCACAATTGCGCGTGCTGCACGATGGCGTGGAGGGTGGCCAGATCGTCGCCAGGCACGACCAGAACGTTCGCCACATAACCTTCTGCCAAGCCGCCCAGGACGATGACGGCGAGATAGAGCGCGCCAGCGACACGTGCATAGAACTGCGGGCGACCTTGCATGTCGTACGCCATGACGTGTCCAGTGTTGCAGGAATGCGAGAGAGAGATCGCTCGGTCACCGCCAGCGGTCGGCGGGCGCACGCATGAACGTCGAGATGGCGTAGCGCCATGGGATCACGATCGGGAAGACCACGACCAGCAAGCAGGCCGAGAGCGTGGACCAGGTGCCGGCGTCCATCTGCTGGTGCAGCAATCGCGGCGCTGCAACGACACCGAGCCACACGAGCTTCCACACGATCTCGAACAGCAGCAGCGGCAGCATCTTGAGCGGGTGGCGAAGTCCGAGCACAGCCAGCAGCCCCATCGCGCCCAGCATGCACTGCACCACACCCTCCATCAGCTCCCAGCCGTCGTGCCGCAGCACGATACCCGGCCAGACCTGCACGCCCAGACCGATCACGAGCAGCAGATAGCCGGCGCGCAGGGCATACAACCGCCACAGCGGCACCACGTCGCGATCACGCGCGGACGCGGCACTGGCGCCGGCGACGGCGGGCGTCGTCTGGATCGCCATCATCCGACGTCCTTGAGAATCTTTTCGATGCCGTCGAGACGGAGATGGATGTCGCTCAGCGCCGCCTGGGTCTTCTCGGCCAGCTCGCGGCAGGCCTGGTTGTGATCGAGCTGCGCCTTGGCCTGCCGGACCGCGGCGAGATAACGCATGCCGAAGATCAGCAGCACAGTGCCCAGCGGCAGGCAGATCGTCAAAAGGTACAGATGCTCCGACAAGGCCGTCTCCTATTTCTCTACTTTGTCGGTCAGCGATGTCGCGGCATCGGCAATGACCGAGGGTGAAAGTTCGAGTCGAAAGGCGCTGAGCTCGAAGTAGTTGAGCGCCTTTCCGTCGTGCGACAGCTCGAGCTGGCTGGTCACCAGACCCGCCGCCTCCAGCTTGTTCAGATGCAAATGCAATAGCGGCCGACTGATGCCGACGTCCCGCGCCAGACGGCTGATGTAATTGCGGCCACCGGTCTGCAGCGCCGCGATGATCCTCAGCCGGTGCGGGTTGTCGAGCGCTGACAGCATCGCCAGCAATTGGTCTCCCGTCATCACTCCCCTCTTCATGTGTCAGAAATATCTGACACATGAAAGGATGTCAAGCATCGCCGCAACAGCAAGCCGCTAACGAGCGAGATCGGAATGACTCGAGACGGAGACTCCCCTCTGCGCGTCAGGGCGTGACGGACGCAGCGCATGACTGTTCAAAACAGCACATGCCAGCCGCCCGAGCGGAAGCGGACGGCTGGATCCACGCAGCCACCCTTGCGTCGCGGCGATCGCCGCCGCGGTGCTATGGGGTCGCCGTCACGCGTCCGACGCGCAGTGTGGGCACAGCCGACGGCCGCCAGGCACGGCTACGGCGTGGCCGCGCCGATCGCCAGCGCCACGCAGGCGCCGAACAGGGTGCAGGCGAGCATCGCCAGGGGGCCGAGCGGGCTGCGCCAGCGCTGCCAGGGAAGCAGCAAGGTGCGACGGCAGGACATGGCGCGGCTCCGGTCCAGTGACGTGGGGATGGCGAACACTGCGCAATCTAGCCAGCCCCCGTCTCAGCAGGCGCGAACGCGATCGCACAACCGCATGTCGGACGCTGCGGCGCCCCTGTTTGTTTACGAGACCGACCATGCGGCGGCCGTCGTGGTCACCGGCCTGTCATGTGCGCGGCCGGCAAGGGCGCGCGGCCTGCGTCGCTCGCCTGCAGGCGCCCCGCCATCGGGCAGCGCGGCCTGGGCGACCGCGCGGAGGGCATGCGACGCCACCGGCAGCGCATCCCCCGGCGCCCTGCCGCCCGGCGGTCCGCGGTGCGCGGACCGCCGGCGGATCGCGCGCTCAGTCCTGCAGCGCGCGCGCGTGGAAGGCGATGTGTTCGCCGATGAAGCTGCCGATGAAGTAGTAGCTGTGGTCGTAGCCGGGCTGCACGCGCAGGGTCAGCGGATAGCCGGCAGCCTCGGCAGCGGCTTGCAGCAACTGCGGACGCAACTGCTTCTCCAGGAACTCGTCGCCACCGCCCTGGTCGATCAGCAACGGCAGGCGCTCGCTGGCGCTGCCGATCAGCGCGCTGGCGTCGTATGCCTGCCATTGCGCACGGTCCTCGCCCAGATACGCGGCGAAGGCCTTCTCGCCCCACGGCACCTGGGTCGGCGCCACGATCGGCGAGAACGCCGACACGCTGCGATAGCGGCCGGGGTTCTTCAGCGCGATCACCAGGGCACCGTGGCCGCCCATCGAATGCCCGCTGATCGCGCGCCGGCCGTTGTGCGGGAACTGCGCCTCGATCAGCGCCGGCAGTTCCTGCACCACGTAGTCGTACATGCGGTAGTGCGCGGCCCACGGCGCCTGGGTGGCGTTGACGTAGAAGCCGGCACCCTTGCCGAGGTCGTAGCCCTCGGCGTCGGCGACCTGCTCGCCGCGCGGGCTGGTGTCGGGCGCGACCACGATCACCCCGTGCTCGGCCGCATAGCGCTGCGCGCCGGTCTTGGTGATGAAGTTCTGCTCGGTGCAGGTGAGGCCGCTGAGCCAGTACAGCACCGGCAGTTTGGCGTGCTCGGCCTGCGGCGGCAGGTACACGGCCACCTGCATGGCGCAGCCGAGCACGGCCGAGTCGTGGCGATAGACGTCCTGCCAGCCGCCGCAGCAGGCGTGGTGTTCGATGCGTTCCATGGGGAGTTCCGAATTGTGGGCCTGCGGCCGCGAGCGGCCGCAGGCGGAGATGCCGCGACGCGTCGACCGGCGACGCGCGCGGCAGCGGGCTTCAGTGCAGCACGCCGTTCTTGCGCGCCACGTGGGTGGAGATCGCGTCCATCAGCGGCGGCGACAGGCAATCGTACGGTTCCAGCTGCAGTTCGCGCAGGCGATTGCGTATTCCATCCATCGCCTCCGGACGGGTGCCGCTCTCGATGATCGAGGACACGAACGCGGCGAAGCCCGGCGCCGACCATCCCTGCTGCGGCGACAGTTCCGTATGCACGAAATCCAGGCCGTAGAACGGGTGCTCGGTGTTCTCGATGCGGCCGTACATGTGCACGCCACACCCGGTGCAGGCGTGACGGCGGATCGTCGCGCTCTCGTCCACCACCTTGAGCTTCTCCTCGTGCGCGGTCACCTTCACCTTGTCGCGCGCCACCACCGCCACCACCGAGAAGGTCGCGCCCTTCGGCTTCCAGCACTTGGTACAGCCGCAGGCATGGTTGTGCGCGGTCTGCGCGCCCACGTCCACCACCACCTTGTCGCTGGCGCAATGGCATTCCAGGGTGCCGCCCTGGAACTGCTCCGCGCCGGCACGCACGCCGGCATCCACCGACGGATGAATCGTCACAGTACTCATCTTGCCCCCTCCCGGGTTCGTTGCGTCGCTGCAATGCGCGGAAACGGCCGCGCGCCGGACTGACCTGCGGTCAGAAGTGGATGACGGTGCGGATCGACTTGCCCTCGTGCATCAGGTGGAAGGCTTCGTTGATCTCGTCCAGCGGCAGGGTGTGGGTGATGAACGGATCGAGGTCGATCTCGCCGTGCATCGCCTGCTCCACCATGCCGGGCAGCTGGGTGCGGCCCTTGACCCCGCCGAACGCGCTGCCGCGCCAGACCCGGCCGGTGACCAACTGGAACGGACGCGTGCTGATTTCCTGGCCGGCGCCGGCCACGCCGATGATGACGCTCTCGCCCCAGCCCTTGTGGCAGCACTCCAGCGCCGAACGCATCACGTGCACGTTGCCGATGCACTCGAAACTGAAGTCCACGCCGCCGTCGGTCAGCTCGACGATGACCTCCTGGATCGGCTTGCTGTAATCCTTCGGGTTGATGCAGTCGGTGGCGCCCATGCTGCGCGCCAGCTCGAACTTGCCCGGATTGGTGTCGATGGCCAGGATGCGCCCGGCCTTGGCCTGCACCGCGCCCTGGATCACCGCCAGGCCGATGCCGCCCAGGCCGAACACCGCGACGCTGTCGCCTTCCTTCACCTTCGCCGTGTTGTGCACCGCGCCGATGCCGGTGGTGACGCCGCAGCCGAGCAGGCACACCTTCTCCAGCGGCGCTTCGGGATTGACCACGGCCAGCGAGATCTCCGGCACCACCGTGTACTCGCTGAAGGTGCTGCAGCCCATGTAGTGGTAGATCGGCTGGCCGTTGTAGGAGAAGCGCGTGGTGCCGTCGGGCATCAGGCCCTTGCCCTGGGTGGCGCGCACCGCCTGGCACAGGTTGGTCTTGCCGGACAGGCAGAACTTGCACTTGCGGCACTCGGCCGTGTACAGCGGGATCACGTGGTCGCCGACCTTGACGCTGGTCACGCCCTCGCCCACCGCCTCGACGATGCCGCCGCCCTCGTGGCCGAGCACCGCCGGGAAGATGCCTTCCGGGTCGTCGCCGGACAGCGTGAACGCGTCGGTATGGCACACGCCGGTGTGGGTGATGCGCACCAGCACTTCGCCCTGGCGCGGCGGTTCGACATCGATCTCCACGATCTGCAGCGGCTGGCCCGCTTCGAAGGCAACGGCGGCTCGGGATTTCATGCGATTTCTCCTGGCTGAGGAAAGGGGTGTGGGGTGTGGATCACTTGAGATAGGAGCGGACCAGCATGCCCATCTCGCGCACGCGCGCGGCGCGCTGCGCGTCGGAGCTGGCGGGCTGGCCGAATTCTTCGCGGACGTGGGCTTCCATCACCTCGGACATGAGGCCGTTGACCGCACCGCGGATGGCGGCGATCTGCTGCAGCACCGCCGCGCACTCGGCGCCGCCCTCCAGCGCGCGCTCCAGCGCCTCGGTCTGGCCGCGCAGGCGGCGGATGCGGGCAAGGACGCGCTTCTTCTCGTGCGGGGTATGCGGCATGCGGGATGGCCCCAGGAACTATACTGGGGGATAGTATGCCTGCGGCCGGCAAAAGGGAACGCCCGAGCCGCGCCGACGCTCCACCAGATCGCCCCCAGCGGCCGCCGGACACCGCACCAGCGCAGGTGCCGGCGCATGGCAACGCATGTCAGCACAGGACACGAACCGGCCATGTTCGCGCCGCCGGCACTGCCTATGATGGCCAGGCGTTCAAGCGCGGGCCCCGGCTCCGGCGGCCACGTCCCTGGCCGCCCCCAGTTCCAGGCAGCCGCGGCCACGTCTAGACTGGGCGACTCCCGTGTGGCCGCCCCTCAAGATCGTGGACATGAAATCCTTCATTCTGGTCGTCGACGACGACCCGGATCTGCGCCGACTCATCAGCGAGTTCCTGAGCGAACACGGTTATCAGGTGGACACCGCCGAGACCGTGGCGGAGATGCGCCTGCGGATGGCCGAGCGCCAGCCGGACCTGGTGATCCTGGACGTGATGATGCCCGGCGAGGACGGCCTCAGCGCCGCCCGCCAGCTCGCCAGCGAGCGCGGCGCGCCCGCGGTGATCATGCTCAGCGCGCTGGGCAGCGACACCGACCGCATCATCGGCCTGGAGGTGGGCGCCGACGACTACCTGGCCAAGCCGTGCAACCCGCGCGAGCTGCTGGCGCGGGTGCGCGCCCTGCTGCGGCGCAGCCAGGCGGCGACGCTGCCACCGGAAGCCCGTGGCAACGTCTACGAGTTCGCCGGCTGGCGGCTGGACGTGATCCGCCGCGACCTGCGCGACCCCACCGGCATCTTCATCAACCTCTCCGACGGCGAGTTCGCGCTGCTGCGCACCTTCGTCGAGCACCCGCAGCGTGTGCTCAGCCGCGACCAACTGCTCGACTACGCGCGCGGCCGCGACACCGAGGTCTACGACCGCGCCATCGACAGCCAGATCAGCCGCCTGCGCCGCAAGATCAACGAGCGCGTGCAGACCGAACTGATCCGCACCGTGCGCAACGAGGGCTACATGCTGCTGCCGAGCGTCGCCCGCCTGTGAGCGAACCCACGCGCGCCCGCCGCGGCGTGCCGATCTTCGCCCGCGCCTTCCTGCTGCTGGTGGTGGCACTGCTCGTCGCGCAGTTGATCGGCATCGCCCTGGTGCTGCGCACGCCGGTCTACGAGATGCCGGTGCATCCGCCGGAAGTGATCGCCCTGCTCAGCACGCGCATGCCGGCCGGCACCCAGACCCTCAAGGTGCAGGACACGGCGCATGCGCCGCTGCCGGCGCGCGACCAGGTGCGCGACCGCAATGTGGAACGGCTGATGGCGCACTGGCTGGAAGTGGCGCCGGACCAGGTACGCTTCTACCGCAACAGCGACGGCCGCCTGGAGCGTCTGCGCCTGCGCCTGGGCGAACGCCCACCGCCGCCGCCGCGTGCGCTCGCCACCGACGACGACCTCCCTGCACCCGCCGGGGTGGCGCCCCCATCCACCGCACAGCAACCGCCCCCGCTGGAGCCGCCACCGGCGCCCGGCGAAGCGCCGCGCAATGGCGCCTTCGGCGCGACCATGCGCGCAGTGGGTTGGCGCGAACGCGGCTTCGCCCCGGCGGTGCCGCTGCTGGACGGCTTCACCGCCGCGCTGCGCCAGCCCGATGGGCACTGGCGCAGCGTGATGTCGCCACCGCGTCGGTTCTCCAACGAGTTCAAGACCCAGGTGGTCATGCTGTTCCTGGTCGGCATGCTGGCGATGCTGCCGCTGGCCTGGTGGTTCTCGCGGGCGCTGTCGGCGCCGATCCGGCGCTTCGCCGAGGCGGCCGACCAGCTCGGCCGCAATCCCGACGCGCAGCCACTGCGCCGCAGCGGCCCCAGCGAGATCGTGCAGGCCGCCGATTCGTTCAACGCGATGCAGGCGCGCCTGAACCGGCTGATCAACGAGCGCACGCACATGGTCGCGGCGATCGCCCACGACCTGCGCACGCCGTTGGCGCGGCTGGCGTTCCGCCTGGAGACCCTGCAGCCGCCGTTGCGCGAGAAGACCATGGCCGACATCGACGAGATGAAGGCGATGATCTCCGCGGCGCTGGACTTCATCCACAACGACAGCCGCCGCGGTACCCGCTCGCCGCTGGATTTCCGCCTGCTGGTGGAAAGCGTGGTCGACGACGCCAGCGACACCGGTGCCGACGTGGTGCTGCTGCTCGGCGACGCCATCACCCTCGACGGCGATCCGCTGTCGCTGCGGCGCATGGTGATGAACCTGGTGGAGAACGCGCTGAAGTACGGCAAGCGCGCGCGCCTGCAGCTGCGCCGCGAGGCCGGCGAGTGCGTGCTGTGGATCGACGACGACGGCCCCGGCATCGATCCCGCGCAGCGCGAGAAGCTGTTCCTGCCGTTCTTCCGCGGCGAGAACTCGCGCAACCGCGACACCGGCGGCATCGGCCTGGGCCTGTCGGTGGCGCACAGCATCGTGCTGGCGCACGGCGGCCAGATCGCCCTGGACAACCGTGCCGAGGGCGGCCTGCGGGTCAGCGTGCGGCTGCCGTGCCAGGCGGTGGGCGGCTGAGCCAGGCGCGCCAGCGCACCATCGCCTGCCGATCGGCTCAGCGCTGGTTCGGCTCGACCACCACCGCCGTGCCGTAGCACAACACCTCGGTCAGGCCGGCCATCAGCTCGGTGGCGTCGTAGCGCACCGCGACGATGGCATTGCCGCCCATCTGCCGCGCATGCTGCAGCATGTCCCGGTAAGTCTCCAGGCGCGCCTGCTCGCAGAGCTGGGTATAAATGGTGATATTGCCGCCGAAGATGGTCTGCAGCCCACCCAGGAAGTTGCCGACGATGGAGCGCGAGCGCACGGTGATGCCGCGCACGATACCCAGATTGCGCACGACGCGGTAGCCGGGAAGCTCCAGCGCGGTGGTCACCATCGCATCGTTCAGCGGCGAGGCCGCCGCGCGCGGCGGCGAGGAATTGTACGGATCGGTCATCGGTGTCCCCTGGTGGCGTGGTCCGTGGCTCCGCGGACCGCAGACCCGGCGCGTACGCGCCGAGGCCGGCAGTGTTAGCACCGCAGGAAGAACGACGCAATCGCCAGCACCAGGCCGCCGATCCACAGCAACAGCATCGTCAGCACGCCGGCCAGAACGACCGCCACGCGCCGCCACCGGCGCAGGCCGCGCGAGCGCCGCACCGCATGCACGCACAGCCAGCCGCCCAGCACCACGCCGCTGGCGACCACCGCCCATCCGAGCAGATCGATAAGCGGATCCTTGGGACCGAACTCAGCGGGGCATTGGCTCGTCGCATGTGCGGATGCCATGCAGCCGAGCAACACGCTCAGAACGCTGGCCCTGCCGCCGCGATGGCGCCCAAAGACACTGCCCACCGTCATGCAGGCGCAGACGCGGTGCGAACGCTACGAAGCGAGCGCAATGCGGAGGGACTCGACTCGCGACGGCGCGTCGTGGAACGCGAAAAAATGCAGTTCACGGTATTGGCGGCATACCGCTACCGGCATCCGTCGAGGAGGGGCGACGAAACTCGGCAGCCACAGATCGCGAAAGCAAGCGCGCGATGATCCAGCCATGCAGGACGACGAAGGCCGCAGCAAAGACCACGCCGATCGCCGCCATGGCCCACAGCATCGGCTGCATGTCCGGCGCGCCTTGCATCTGCGCAACGGCGAGCTGCTTCTGCATGAACGCGATCATCTGCACCTGCACGACCGCGCCGCCCAGATTCCATACGATCACCAGCGCCATGGCCGCGATGAAGCACCACCGCGCCCAACTCAGCCGCCGCAGAAGCCCGATCGAACTCGCCAGGGTCCACATTGAAAACAGCGCAGTCCCAAGAAACAACCATCGAAAGTTGGAAAAGATGAAGGCAATCGTGGGCGGCATCCCTGGCGGAAGCCTCCGCACCGCATCGGCGAACTCCATGTGATCGAACACGGCGAACACAACGAAGACCTGCATGATGCCGACCACCGCGCCGAAACCGGAGAGTGCAATGAAGATCCAGGCCAGGATGGTGACAAAATTGGACCGCGGTGGTGCCTGATGCATACGCCCCCCTGAAGACGAGTCGACAATAGTGACGCCTGGCCGCCCACTGCGCCATCACCTGCAGCGACATCCGATTGCCGAATCCGACGAACTGCATACATCCGTCGGTCGCCGAATTCGCTAGCGGGGTTGCGTTGTGCGCACGCGGCGCCACCCGCCGCACTGCGATATCGCCTCAACTCCGCTGCGCAATGGCCGCCGCATGACGCGCCAACAACAGCGGCAGTGCGGTCTTCCGCCAGAACACCAGGCTGACGTACCCCGAGGACATGCCGCCATGGCTGAGGCGCGGCACGAAGACCGACTCGACAGACGCGTCGTCCAGCGCCGTGCCGACCAGGCGCGCGAAGGTGTCAGCGAGCAGCGCCTCGCACTGCGCCGCCGTCGACGGCAGCGGCACGCCGGCGAGGGTCGACGCCATCTCCTGCCACAGATACGGATCGCCACGGCCGCCCCATCTGCCCGGCTCGTCCTGGAACAGGCTCGCCATGTCCGCGATCGCGGTCATCGTCCTGCTCGCCTACGGGCGTGCGGCGCGACGCTCAGTACGCGAATTCGCGAAACACGCGGTCGATGTCGCCCTGCCACGCGCCGTGGTACAGCGCCAGCTTGCGCTCGGCCGCGGTCTCGCCGGCATGCAGGATCTCCACCAGCGGTTCGAGGAAGCGCGATTCGTCCTGGCCATCGCGGTTCAGACGCGCGCGGCGGCGCAGGCCGCCCAGGGCGATCTTCACCGCTTCGGCGGCCAGGTCCTGCACGGTGCCGTTGCGGAACGGCAGCTTCAGCGCCTGCTTCGGCACGCCGTCGCGCAGCGCATGGCGTTCGACCAGGCTGAAATCCTTGACCAGGTCCCAGGCCGCATCCAGCGCGGCATCGTCATACAGCAGGCCGACCCAGAACGCCGATAGCGCGCACAACCGCCCCCACGGACCGGCGTCGGCGCCGCGCATTTCCAGGTACTTCTTCAAGCGCACTTCCGGGAACGCGGTGGTCATGTGGTCGGACCAATCGCGCAGCGTCGGCAACGCACCCGGCAAGGCCGGCAGCTTGCCCTGCATGAAATCGCGGAAGCTCTGCCCGCTGGCGTCCACGTAGGTGCCATCGCGGTAGGAGAAGTACATCGGCACGTCGAGCAGGTAGTCGACGTAGCGCTCGTAACCGAAGCCGTCCTCGAACACGAAGTCGAGCATGCCGGTGCGGTCGGCGTCGGTGTCGGTCCAGATGTGCGAGCGGTAGCTGAGGTAGCCGTTGGGCTTGCCCTCGGCGAACGGCGAGTCGGCGAACAGCGCGGTGGCGATCGGCTGCAGCGCCAGCGACACGCGGAACTTGCGCACCATGTCCGCTTCGCTGGCGTAGTCCAGGTTGACCTGCACGGTGCAGGTGCGGGTCATCATGTCCAGGCCGAGCGCACCGACCTTGGGCATGTACGCCTGCATGATCTTGTAGCGGCCCTTGGGCATCCACGGCATCTCGTCGCGACGCCACTTCGGCTGGAAGCCCATGCCGAGGAAGCCCAGGCCCAGTTCGTCGGCGACCTGCTTGACCTCGTTGAGGTGGCTGCCCACTTCCACACAGGTGTCGTGGATGGTCGGCAGCGGTGCGCCGGACAGCTCCAGCTGGCCGGCCGGCTCCAGCGTCACTGAGGCGCCGTCGCGCAACAGGGCGATGGTGTGCCCGGCTTCGCGCACCGGCTCCCAGCCGAAGCGGGTCAGGCCCAATAACAGGGCTTCAATACCGCGCTCGCCGTCGAAGGTCGGCGGCCGCAGGTCGTCCAGGCGGAAGCCGAACTTCTCGTGCTCGGTGCCGATGCGCCACTGCGCTTCGGGCTTCTCTCCGGAGGCGAGCACCTGGACCAGTTCGGCGCGGTCGGTGATCGGCGTCTCGGCAACGTGGCTGGGGCTCGACAAGGGCAGGACTCGCACGGCGGGTGAGGCGATGTGGGGGCCATGCCCCGCCATCGCAAGGCCCGCACTATAGCGTGGCGAGGGCGAGGCCCGTATCGCTACCGGCGGCACTGCAGCATTCCACGGCCGCGTCGCTGACGGCGTCGAGAGTGAGACGCAGCAAGCGTTCGCGGCGCCGTCTCGGCTAGGCTGGGGGTTCCCTCCCGTTCCGACGCAGGCAGCGCCATGCGCCCCACCCACGCCGAACGCCATCGCACCGACCGCGCCGGCTGGCTGCGCGCGGCTGTGCTTGGCGCCAACGACGGCATCCTGTCCGTGGCCGGCCTGGTGGTCGGCGTCGCCAGCAGCGGCGCGTCTGCGGCCACGGTGCTGACCAGCGGCGTCGCCGGCCTGGTCGCCGGCGCGATGTCGATGGCCGCGGGCGAATACATGTCGGTGCAATCGCAGGCCGACATCGAACGCGCCGACCTGGCGCTGGAGCGCCGCGAACTGCACGAGGATCCGCAGAGCGAGCTGGACGAACTCACCGCGATCTATCGCCAGCGCGGGCTCGAACCGGCCCTCGCCCGCCAGGTGGCCGAGCAGTTGACCGCGCACGATGCGCTGGGCGCGCACGCACGCGACGAACTCGGCATCACCGAGAGCCTGCGCGCGCGTCCGCTGCAGGCGTCGGCCGCGTCGGCGGCGGCGTTCTGCACCGGCGCGGCGCTGCCGATCATGGCCGCGTGGCTGGCGCCGGACGGCCGGCAACTGTGGGTGACCGGCGCGGCGACCCTGATCGGCCTGTCGCTGACCGGCGTACTGGCTGCGCGCGCCGGCGGCGCCTCGGGCCTGCGCGGCGCGGTGCGGGTGGTGTTCTGGGGCGCGGCGGCGATGCTCGCCAGCGGCGCGATCGGGCATGTGTTCGGCGTGCGTGTCTGAGCTAACGCGTACCGCGCTGCGATAGCATCACCGGCCATGGCCGACACAACCTCTCCCGACGCCCTGCTGCTGGCGCGCCTGGCCAGCCTGGCCGACTGCACCCAGGCCGACGGCTACGCCTGCATCACCGCGCGCCGCGAACACGGCGCGCGCTCGGTGGAGATCCCCCAGCCGCACCTGGCGATCCTGCTGCAGGGACGCAAACAGGTGCGCACCGCGACACAGACCCTGGACTTCGTGCCGGGCGACCTGTTCCTGGTGACGCGGCGCTGCCGCATCGATGTGGTCAACATCCCGGATCCGCACAGCGGCCTGTACCTGAGCGTGCTGGTGCCGCTGTGCGAGGAAGCACTGAGCGCCGCGCGCGTGCTGTGGAACGAACCGCTGCCTGCCGCGGGCACGGAGCTGGCGCGCCTGCGCGCCGAGGAATTCGGCAGCACCCTGCTGCAATGGCGGCAAGCGCTGCAGGACGGCCACTACACCGAAGCGCGCTTGGCGCTGGCGACCCTGGTGCTGGCGCTGTGCCGGCGCGGCCATGGCGGCCTGCTGCTGCCGCCGGCGCCGAGCGTGGCCGCGCAGGTGCGCGACCTGATCGCTGCGCAGCCGCAACGCGACTGGCGTTCGCGCGATATCGAAGACAGCCTGGGTCTCAGCGGCGCGACCCTGCGCCGGCACCTGGCCAGCGAACGCACCTCGTTGCGCGAAGTGCTCACCGATGCGCGCCTGGCGCATGCGATGCAGCTGCTGTACACCACGCGCTGGCCGTTGAAGACGGTAGCCGCGCATGCCGGCTACCGCTCGGTACGCAGCTTCAGCCAACGCTTCCAGCAACGCTACGGCCTGGATCCGGCCAGCATCGGCAACTGAGCGCCGCGCGCAGCGGAATGAGCGAATCGCGCAGCGGTGCAGGCGCAGCATGCCGGTACCGCGGCGCCCGCCGCTCTGCCAGGAAGTCCCCCATGTCCGTGTTCCCCATGCGCGCGCTGTGCGCGCTGGCCCTGAGCGCCAGCGTAGCGCTCACACTGCCATCCTCCGCCAATGCCGCCGCGCCGGCCAGCGCCCAGACGCAGGTACCCGGCGTCTATCGCCAGGCGATCGGCCGCTTGCGCGTCACCGCCCTGTTCGATGGCACCGTGGCGCTGCCGCGCGCGCAATTGCACAACATTCCGCCGGAGGCGATCGCGCGCCTGCTCGACCATCGCTATGTACCGGAAAGCGACAAGGGCCTGCAGACCGCGGTCAACGCCTATCTGATACAGGACGGCACGCACCTGACCCTGGTCGACACCGGCACCGCGACCTGTTTCGGCCCCGGGCTCGGCCAGGTGCTGGCCAACCTGCGCGCGGCCGGCTATGCGCCCGAGCAGGTCGACGACGTGCTGCTCACCCACGCTCATCCCGATCACCTGTGCGGCCTGCTGGACGCACAGGGCCAGCCCGCCTATCCCAAGGCGACGGTGTGGCTGAGCGCCGCCGACGCGGCGTACTGGCTGGACCCGGCCAGCGAGGCCGGTGCGCCGCAGGCACTGCGCTTTGCCTTCCCGCTGGCGCGTGCGGCAGTGGCGCCATACCAGGCCGCGCAGCGGCTGCGCCGTTTCCGCCTCGGCGACAAGCTGCGCGGCGGTGCGGTCGCGCTGGATACCCACGGACACACGCCCGGACACGTGTCATACCGTTTCGATGGCGGCACTGGGCAGCACCTGCTGGTGTGGGGCGATCTGGTGCACTACCACGCGGTGCAGTTCGCACAGCCGCAAGCGTCGTTCGAGGCCGACAGCGACCGCGATGCGGCGATCGCCGCACGCAAGCGCATGCTGGCGCAGGCCGCGGACCACGGCTGGTGGGTGGCCGGCGCGCATCTGCCGTTCCCGGGGCTGGGCCACGTGCACCGCGAGGGCGAGGCGTTCGCCTGGGTGCCGGCGGAGTTCTCGCCGTTGCCGGCTGCGCCTTGAGGCTGGTCTTCTCCGTTTGGAAGAAAGCACGGCTGCTAGCCCCTCTCCCCCCGGGAGAGGGGTTGGGGTGAGGGTCCGGCGCGCCGCGCTCACTCCGCGGCGGTCGGCTCCGTCTCCAGGCCCAGCCAGCGACCGATGATGCCGCGCGCTTCGTCCACGCCCTGGCGGCTCTCGCCGGAAAAGGTCTGCACGCTGACCGTGTCGCCGAACGCGCTGGCCAGTTCCTTGCGTACCTGCTGCAGCGCCTGCGCCTGCTGGCCGCGGCCGAGCTTGTCGGCCTTGGTCAGCAGCGCATGCGCCGGCAGGCCGCGCTGCACCGCGTAACCGAGCATCTGCCGGTCGTAGTCCTTGAGCGGATGGCGGATGTCCATCACCACCACCAGCCCGCGCAGGGCCTCGCGGGTGCGGAAATACGTGTCGATGAACTTCTGCCAGTGCGCCTGCAGTTCCAGCGGCACCTTGGCATAGCCGTAGCCGGGCAGGTCCACCAGGCAGCGCTCGGGCTGGACCTGGAAGAACACCAGTTGCTGGGTGCGGCCGGGCGTCTTGGAGACGCGGGCCAGAGCGTTCTGCCGGGTCAGCGCGTTCAGCGCGCTGGACTTGCCGGCATTGGAACGGCCGGCGAAGGCCACTTCCCAACCGCCGTCTTCCGGCAATTGGCGGGCGTTGTGGGCGGACAGCAGATAGTGGGCACGTTCGAGGATCAGCGACATCCCGCTAGGATCGCACGTCCGCGGCCCCAGGCGGGCTTCGTTGACCGCCGGGCCGCGGCATGCCGATAATCGCGCGAGTGCGGTCGCCGTCCGGCAGCCGCGGGGTCGGGTCATACGGAGCTTCAGCAATGCGCCACGCTCGCGTTCTTGCCTTTGCCGGTCTAGCGGTTTCCGTCGCCGCCGCGGTCGCGTTCGCGCAGACCTCGGTGGTTCCCATTCCCGACCACGCCCCGGTGCGCACCACGCCGCTGGAGGGCGACATCGGCAAGGCCGCCTGGGGCGACCCCAAGGCCGGCCAGGCCAAGGCCGCCGCCTGCGCCGCCTGCCATGGCCCGGACGGCAACCCCGCCATCGCCATGTATCCGCGCATCGCCGGCCAGGTGGAGCGCTACAGCGCGCGGCAGATGGCGCTGATCGCCCACGGCGAGCGCACCAGTGGCGCGGTCGCGGCGATGGTGCCGTTCGTGCAACCGCTGAGCGCGCAGGACATGCGCGACATCGGCGCCTACTTCGCCACGCAGAAGGCCGGCGCCGGCATCGCCGACGACGCGGTGATCGCCGATGGTCCGTACGCCGGCATGAAGTTCTACGAGGTCGGCCAGCAGCTGTACCGCGGCGGCGACGCGACCCGCGGCATCCCCGCCTGCATGGCCTGCCACGGCCCCGCCGGCGCCGGCAACCCGGGTCCGGCCTACCCGCATCTGGGCGGCCAGCACGCCGATTACGTGGCGCGGCGCCTGCAGGAGTACCAGGCCGGCACCACCCAGGAGCGCGATCCGACGATGTTCAAGATCATGGCGCAGGTGGCCAAGCCGCTGACCGACCAGGAGATCAAGGCGCTGGGCAGCTATCTGCAGGGCCTGCACGACCGCGCCGACGACGCGGCCGCCGCGCAGGTGACGCCGGCCGCGGCAACGCCACCGCAGCCGGCGCCACCGCAACAATCCTGACCGGGTGCCGCTGCGGCGGCGCCGGCCCGTTTCCCCCTCGCGCCGGTCCGACGACCGGCGTTCGTTTTTGCCATCGGAGATCGCATGAACCGTCTGCCCCGCCTGCTGTTGTGCCTGCTCGCCCTGCTGCCGTTGAGCGCCTGCGCGCAACCCAAGTCCGCCACCGCGGTGGAAGGGGAGGACTACACGCTGATCGCCAATCCCAAGCCGTTCGCGCCGCTGGCCGGCAAGATCGAGGTGGTGGAAGTGTTCGGCTACACCTGCCCGCATTGCGCGCACTTCGAGCCGTTGCTGGAGGAATGGGCCGGCAAGCAGGCCAAGGACGTGCGCCTGACCCTGGTACCGGCGGCGTTCGGCGGCTACTGGGACAGCTTCGCCGCCGCCTTCTATGCCGCGCAGCAGCTGGGCGTGCAGAGCCGCAGCCACCGCGCCATGTTCGAGGCCATCCACGACAAGCGCAGCGTGCCGGTGCAGAACGTGGCGCCGGAGGAACTGGCCACGTTCTACGCCGGCTTCGGGGTCAAGCCGCAGGCCTTCATCGCCGCCTACCAGAGCCCGCAGGTCGCCGCGCAGGTGAAGGCCGCGCGCGATTTCGCCGTGCGTGCCGACATCGCCGGCACCCCGGCGCTGATCGTCAACGGCAAGTACCTGGTCAAGGGCAAGAACTTCGAGGACATGCTGCGTATCGCCGACGCACTGATCGCCCGCGAGCGCGCCGGCAAGTGATCGGCGCACGGCGCTTCATCCGCGCCATGGCATCATGACGGGGTGGCCGGACCGCGCTTGCGGCGCGTCCGGCATTTGTCCCCCATCCTGCTGGAGATGTCGCCGATGAAGACCCGCTTCGCCCTGACCCTGATGGCTCTGTTGCCGATCCTGGTGGCATGCAAGGCCCAGGACGGCACTGCCGACGCCGTCGCCCCTGCCTCCGGCACCGCCGCGACCCCGGCTGCCGCGCCCGCGACCGGCAACGACGCTGCCGCCGCGCCCGCCGAGACGCCGGCCACGCCCGCGGCCACCAGCGCCGATGCCGCCGCGCAGCCCGCCGCCGAAGGCGACAGCGCTGCCCCGGCCAAGCCGGTCACGGCCAAGACCCCGAACGGACCGGAGCCGGTCGCCGGCACCGACTATGTCGACATCGCGGGCGGCCAGCCGTTCCAGCCAACCAATGGCAAGATCGAGGTGGCGGAGATCTTCGGCTACGTCTGCCCCGCCTGTGCGCGCTTCCAGCCGCTGATCGGCCCGTGGAAGGCCGGCCTGCCGTCGGACGTGCGCTTTGTCTACGTGCCGGCGATGTTCGGCGGCACCTGGGACGACTACGCCCGCGCGTTCTACGCCGCCGAGGCGCTGGGCGTGCAGGAGAAGACCCACGAGGCGCTGTACAAGGCGATCCACGTCGATCAGACCCTGAAGGGCGAGCGCGGCCGCGACTCGGTGCAGGACATCGCCAACTTCTACGCCAAGTACGGCGTGGACCCGAAGCAGTTCGCCGACACCATGGGCAGCTTCGCGGTGGCCACCAAGACCAACCGCGCCAAGCAGTTCGCCACCCGCAGCGGCATCACCGGCACGCCGTCGCTGATCATCAACGGCAAGTACCTGGTCAAGGGCAAGAGCTACGACGACATGCTGCGTGTGGCCGATCACCTGATCGCGCGCGAGCGTGCGGCGATGGCCAAGTAAGCCGTCCGCCCCGGGCCGCACCGCCGTGACCGCTCCCGCCACCCGCACCCTGCGCGTGCTGACCGCCAACATCCAGGCCGGCTCCAGCACGCGCCGCTACAGCGACTACGTGACCCGCAGCTGGTCGCACGCGCTGCCGGCCGGGCGCAAGCGCAGCAGCCTGGACGCGATCGCGCAGCTGGCCAGCGACCACGACATCGTCGGCTTGCAGGAAGCAGACCCCGGCAGCCTGCGCTCGGGCTTCACCAACCAGACCCACTACCTGGCCGAGCGCGCCGGCTTCAACTACTGGAGCCACCAGCCGAACCGGCGCGTGGGCGGTGTGGCCTCCAGCGCCAACGGCCTGCTCAGCCGGCTGGAGCCGGTGGAAGTGCAGGACCACGCCCTGCCCGGCCGGCTCGGCGGGCGCGGCGTGCTGCTGGCCAAGTTCGGCAACGGCGCCGAAGGCCTGGCGGTAGCGGTGGCGCATTTGTCGCTGGGCGCCAACTCGCGCGCGGCGCAGTTGTCCTTCATCGCCGAGTTGCTGTTCGATCATCCCAACGCGGTGCTGATGGGCGACTTCAACTGCGTCGCCGACCGCCCGGAAATGCAGTTCCTCTACCAGCGCACCCGGCTGCAACCGCCGGGCTGCGTGGTGCCGACCTTCCCGAGTTGGCGCCCGCAGCGCGCCATCGACCACATCCTGGTCAGCGACGGCCTGCGCTGCAACGAACAGCGCGCGGTGCCCGCCGCCTTCTCCGACCACCTCGCCGTGGCCACCGAGATCGAAGTGCCACAGCATTTGTTGCGCTGAGGCAGTGGCCGCAGCTTGTCGTGCACGCCCGTAGCGGCTTCATGCAACGCTGCTAACGCGTTCTTGCCCCAGCTCCGCGGGAATGTCGTGGCGCGTGCAGGAGCGGCTTCAGCCGCGACGCGCATTTCCGGGAATGCCCGTCGCGGCTGAAGCCGCTCCTACGACATCACCTTGCCTGCCCCCTTCATCGCATCGACAACGCCCTGAGGGAGCGCACGCGCGCCCTCGAGGCTTCACATGTGCCGGCAGCGACTAGAACTTCAGATCCGCACGCACGTACAGGTAACGTCCGCCGGGGATGCCATAGGTGGAGGCGTCGTAGCCGTTGAGCGAGCACGACAGGCAGATCGGCGGGTCCTTGTCGAAGACGTTGTTGACGCCGCCGCTGAGGGTCAGGCCCTTGAGCCAGTCGAAGCGGTAGCCGACTTGCAGGTCGTGATAGGTGATCGCGTCCAGCGTATTGGTACCGGCGACCGGATTGCTGCACACCGGGAACGCCACCGCGTCGCCACACTGCTCGGTCAGCTCGGAGATGTGCCGCAGCGTCCACGACGCATTCCAGCGGCCGCGCGACCAGTCCAGGCTCAGGTTGCTGGTCCACTCGGGAATGGAGCTGTCCACCACTTCCACGCCCGGGCGCTGCGGCTGCACCTGGCCGGCCGCGCCGGTGGCGACGTAGCGGGTGACGAAGGTGTTTTGCCAGGCGATCTTGAAGCGGCCGGCGGCGGTCTCCGGCGAGTTCCAGAACAGGTCCACGTCCCAGCCGTCGGTCTTGATCGAGCCGAGGTTGGTCAACCGGTTGTTGAAACCGTTGATGCCGCCGGTGGAGGCGCGGGTGATGCCGTCGCAGTAGGTCGGCGACAGCGTGTCCACGCACAGGTCGAGCTGGGTCTGCGCGTTGATCGCCTGGATCGCGCCGTCGATGTCGTGGCGGTAGAAGGTCACCTCCACGTCGAAGCGGTCCGACCACGGCACGTTGCTGGCGAACCACGGGCTCCAGACGAAGCCGGCGCTGAAGCTGCGCGCCTTCTCCGGCTCCAGCGCGCGGTTGCCGCCGGTGGTCACCGAGATCTGCGAGTTGGCCTGCTGGTAGCCGGCCGGCACGCCGAGGGTGGCGCAGTTGCTGGCGCTGCCGCGCGGCGCGGTGCCGCCCAGGCCGATCGAGCACGGGTCGGACAGGGTCAGGTCGGCGCGCGCGGCCGAGCCGTACAGTTCGCCGATGCTGGGCGCGCGGAAGCCTTCGGCATAGCTGGCGCGCAGCACGAAGTCCGGCGCCACCTGCCAGCGCAGGCCGTACTTCGGGGTGAACTTGCCGCCGAAGGTGGAGTAGTCCGAATAACGCCCGGCCAGGCTCAGGTCCAGTTTGTCGCCCAGCGGCGAGTCGGCGAAGATCGGCACGCTCAGTTCGAGGTAGGCCTCCTTGACGTCGTAGCTGCCCTGCGTCGGCAGCGACGGCACGCCGTTGTAGTGGCCGATCACGGTCAGCGGATCCGGGCGGTAGAAGCCCTCGTACTTGCGGTATTCCACGCCGGTGGCGAAGGACACCGCGCCGGCCGGCAGCCGGAACAGGTCGCTGCTGAGGTTGGCGGTGAACTGGGTCAGCTCGTTCTGGCTGCGATCGTGCACCACCGGCTGGATCCAGCGCAGCATGTCCGGGGTGATGCTGCCGGCGCCGCCGAAGATGTTCAGCGGCACGCAGCCGGCCACCGCCGCGCAGGCCGCCGGATCGCCCAGCGCCAGGTTGATGTTGTAGATGTTGTAGCTGCCGTAGTTGGTCTGCTCGGCCTTGTTCTTGCTGTAGGCGCCGTTGACGTCCCAGAACCAGGTGCGGTCGGCGCCCTCGAAGCTGCCGATGAAACCGGTGCCCACGTACTGGGTGTCCACACGCTGCTCGAACACGCGCGCGCCACCTTCCACCGGGCGGCGCCCGATCATGATCAGGTTGCTGCCCGAATCCAGCGCGAAGCCGAACGGGTTGTACGGATTGGCGGCGGAAATGACGATGTTGTCGGCCAGCGGATTGCCGGTGCCGGCATCGGGCCCGAGGAAGATCGGCTCCGGCGCGGCCTGGTTGGTCGATTCGCGGCGGTTGCCGAGCAGCTTCAGGTACCACTGCACGTCGTCGTTGAAGAAGAAACGGAACTGGCCGAACACGCCCTTGCGCTCGGACGGCGTCAGCAGCAGGTTGGACGCGGCGAAGTTGTAGCGATCGGCGGTGGTGAAGCAGTGGTAGTCGTCGCTGCGGGTGCAGCCGCCGGTGCCGTCGTAGCGCGGCGTGCCCACGCCACTGTTGGGTGTCAGGTTCTGCTCGGCGCCGGTGTTGGGGTCGACGAAGATGAAACGCCCGTCCGGCGTGGCCGAGCTGCCGAAGCTCAGGCCGGTGCCGGGAATCGGGTAGAGCGACTGCGCGCGGTCGCGCGCGTAGATCGGATCCTGCTTGGTGTAGCTGGCGCCGAGGAACAGGCTGGTGCGCTCGGTGCTGTGGCCCCAGGCCAGGTCCACACCCTTGCTGGCGCCGTCGCCCTTGTCGTACTCGCCGTAGTTCAGCGTGACCTGGGCACCTTCGAAGTTGCGCCGGGTGATGATGTTGACCACGCCGGCGATCGCGTCCGAACCGTATAGCGAGGAGGCGCCGTCCTCCAGCACTTCGACGCGTTCGACGATGGCCAGCGGGATGGTGTTGAGGTCGGTGGCCGCGCCCACGCCCGAGGCCGAGGACTCGTTGACCCAGCGCATGCCATCGACCAGCACCAGCACCCGCTTGGCGCCCAGATGGCGCAGATCCACCTGCGCCGAGCCGGCGCCGACGCCGCTGCCGTCCGGCGGGAAGCCGAAATTGCCGGAGGAATTGAACTTGGCGTTCAAGGCCGAGCCGGAGGCGGTGAGTTCCTGCAGCACATCGCCGATGGAGGTCAGGCCGGTGCGCTCGATGTCGGCGCGGCTCAGGGTCTGCACCGGCACCTGGCCCTCGACTTCGGCGCGGCGGATGCGGGTGCCGGTGACCTGCACGCTGTCCAGGGTGGTGGCAGTGCCGGGAGCGGCCGGGGACGTCTGTTGCTGGGCGCCAGCGATGGCGGGGACACCGCCGAGCAGGGCCAGGGATACCGCGAAAACCAAAGGATGGCGGTGCAGGAAATTCATCCGTCTCTCTCTCCAGAAAGGATGTGGGCCGGCCGCTGCGACCCCCTGCACCGCGACGGCGTGGAATTCTTTGTAAACAAATCGTAAACGTGCTGCAAGCGTCCGGCGGGCAAAGCGCGGGTCATCGCGACGACTGGTCGATCTGGTAGACACGAGGTGCGCAAGACGTCGCCAAGCGGCGACGTGATGCTTAAGCCCCTCTCCCCTCGGGAGAGGGGTTGGGGTGAGGGTACGGAGCGCGAAGCGCTCACGCCGACCTGGCGATACAAGGCTTCGCCCACACCCTCATCCGCCCCTGCGGGGCACCTTCCCCCGAAAAGGGAGCCATGGTCCCGATGGGAGAAGGGAAACGCCAAAGCCCCCCTCCCCTCGGGAGAGGGGTTGGGGTGAGGGTACGGAGCACAAAGCGCTCACGCCGATCTGGCGATACAAGGCTTCGCCCGCACCCTCATCCGCCCCTGCGGGGCACCTTCTCCCGAGGGGAGAAGGGAGAAGCCGAGCTCCTCTCCCCTGGGAGAGGGGTTGGGGTGAGGGTACGGCGCACGAAGCGCCCCCGCCGATCTGGCGATAAAGGCTTCGCCCGCACCCTCATCCGCCCTGCGGGACACCTTCCCCCGAAAAGGGGGCCATGGTCCAGAGGGGAGAAGGGAAACACCAAGCCCCTCTCCCCTCGGGAGAGGGGTTGGGGTGAGGGTACGGCGCGAAGCGTCCCGCAGGGTTCGAGCGCACGAAGCTGCACCCGCGGCCTCACCCGCCCGTGCCGGGGCCACCGGACGGCCCGGCGCGCGGTGCCAATCTGCAAATGCTGTAGGGCATCGCACTGACACGACGTGCCGTGGCTCCGCCGGTCGCCACGATGACCTGGATACACCCAGCGCACTCGCCGGCCTGCCTGGACGACGCGGCTTTCCATCGTCGCCGCCACGCTGGCGGAAGCGACGACAACGTCGCCATCGCCAGTTGAAACGGCGATTCATCCGCGTTCGGTATAGTCCCGCGCATGATCCTGCGCACGTCCCTCCTGCTGTTCGCCGCCGCGTTGTGCGGCCCCGTTTCCGCCCTCGCCCAGTCCCTGGATGCGCAACGCCCGGCGATCCGTTCGGCGATCGACGATGCCGAACAGGGCCGGTTCGACCCGGTCCGCGCAGCCGCCTTCAGGCAGCATCCGCTGTACGGCTGGCTGGAGTACGCCAACCTGCGCCGCAACATCGACAAGGTGTCCGATGCGCAGGCGCAGGACTTCCTCAAGCGCTACGCCGGGCAGCCAGTGGCCGAAAGCTTCCGCGCACTGTGGCTGCCGGCGCTGGCGCGCCGCGAGGACTGGCCGGCGCTGCTGGCGAACTGGAAACCCACCGAGAACCTCGGCCTGCGCTGCGCCCAGCTCAATGCGCGCCAGGCCACCGGCCGCGCCGACGCGCAGTGGGTGGACGAAGCGCAGGCGCTGTGGCGCAACGCCGGCAAGTCGCTGCCCGACGCCTGCGATCCGGTGTTCGCGGTGCTGCAGGCGCGCGGCGGCATGACCGATGCGCTGCGCTGGGCGCGCGTGGAAGCGGCCGCGGACGCACAGCAACCGGCAGTGATGCGCGCCGCCGCGCGCGGCCTGCCCGCTGCCGACCTAGCCCTGGCCAACGACTACGCCGCGTTCCTGGACGCAGTGCATGCGCGTGCGCTGAGCTGGCCCAAGACCGAGCGCAGCCGCAAGGTGGCGGTGGACGGACTGGAGAAGCTGGCCAAGGCCGACCCCGACTCGGCCGAGCGGCAACTGCCGCAGTTCGCCCAGGCGCTGCAGTTCAGCGAGGCGCAGCGCGGTGCGGTGCTGTACCAGATCGCGCTGTGGACGGTGGCCTCGTACGGCCCGGATTCGGCGCGCCGGCTCAACGCCGTGCCCGAGTCCGCCTACGACGAACGCCTGCACGAGTGGCGCGCGCGCGAGGCGATGGCGCGCGGCGACTGGCCGGCGGCACTGGCCGCGATCCGCAAGATGCCGCCGGCACAGCGCAGCGATTCGCGCTGGCAGTACTTCGAGGCACGCCTGGCGGAGAAGACCGGCAACGCCAGCGAGGCACAGCGGCTGTACCGCGCGGCGGCCAGCTCCGCCACCTTCCACGGCTTCCTGGCCGCCGACCGGCTCAAGCAGCCGTATGCGCTGTGCCCGTGGGAGCCGAACGACAGCGCACAGGCGCAGGCGGCGGTGGCGCGCGATCCGGCGCTTGTGCGCGCGCTGGAGCTGTTCAAGATCGACCGCGCCGGCTGGGCCGTGGCCGAGTGGAACGATGCGCTGAGCCGCTTCGACGACACCCAGCGGCGCCTGGCGGTGGAAGTGGCCAGCAACAACGGCTGGTTCGACCGCGCGGTGTTCGGCCTCGGCAAGCGCCCGGAGGAGCAGCGCCTGTACACGCTGCGCTTCCCGCTGCACCACGCCGAGACCATCCGCCGCGAAGCCGGCAAGAACGCGATCGACCCGGCCTGGGTCGCCGCCGAAATCCGTGCCGAGAGCGTGTTCAATCCGAACGCACGCTCGCCGGCCAATGCGATGGGCCTGATGCAGGTGGTGCCGGCCACCGGCGCCAGCGTCGCCCGCAACCTCGGCCTGGCCGGCTACGGCGGCGCCGCCAGCCTGTACGACCCGGACACCAACATCGCCATCGGCACCGCCTACCTGCGCCAGTTGCTCAACACCTACGGCCTGCCCTACCTGACCATCGCCGCCTACAACGCCGGCCCCGGCCCGGCGGCGCGCTGGCAGAGCCAGCGCCCGGGCCACGACGCCGACTTCTGGATCGAGACCGTCAGCTACAAGGAAACCCGCGAGTACGTGGCGCGCATCCTGGCCTTCAGCGTGATCTACGACTGGCGCCTCAACGGCGACGCCCTGCCGGTCACCGAGCGCATGCTCGGCAAGCTGGATGCGCCGCGGAAGAAGTTTGTGTGTGAGGCGGGGAGTCGGGATTAGGGATTGGGGATTGGTAAAAGCGCACGCGTCCGTATGCAGTTAGCATTCCGAAATAGGCCAGGGCGGCATCCGTTCGCGAGATAGCGCCCTTTCCAATCCCGAATCCCCACTCCCGAATCCCAGCCCATGCACATCTACCTCGTCGGCGGCGCCGTCCGCGACGCCCTGCTCGGGCAGCCGCCCGGCGACCGCGACTGGGTGGTGGTCGGCGCCACTCCGCAGCAGATGCTGGAGCGGGGCTACAAACAGGTCGGCCGTGATTTCCCGGTGTTCCTGCATCCGCGCAGCGGTGAGGAATACGCCCTGGCGCGTACCGAGCGCAAGGCCGGGCGCGGCTACCACGGCTTCGTGGTGCAGGCCGACCCGTCGGTGACGCTGGAGGAGGACCTGCAGCGGCGCGACTTCACCATCAACGCCATCGCCCGCGACGAGGCCGACGGGCGTCTGGTCGATCCCTACGGCGGCGTGCGCGATCTCGAACAGCGCGTGCTGCGCCATGTCGGCCCGGCCTTCGCCGAGGATCCGCTGCGCGTGCTGCGTGCGGCGCGGTTCATGGCGCGGCTGGCGCCGCTGGGGTTCGTCGTCGCGCCCGAGACCATGGACCTGATGCGCGCGATGGCCGCCGGTGGCGAACTGGAAACGCTGGTGCCCGAACGCGTGTGGCAGGAGCTGCGGCGCAGCCTGGCCTCGGCGCAGCCGTCGGCGTTCCTGCGCACGCTGCGCGAGGCCGAGGCGCTGCGCTGGGTCCTGCCGGAGCTGGACGCGCTGTACGGGGTGCCGCAGCGCGCCGAGTACCACCCCGAGATCGACACCGGCCGCCACCAGGAACTGGTCAGCGACATGGCCGCGCGGCTGGCGCCGGGCGATGCGCTGATCGGCTTCGCCGCGCTGACCCACGACCTGGGCAAGGCGCTGACGCCGCCGGAGGAATGGCCACGCCACCTGATGCACGAGCAACGCGGCCTGGCGCCGCTGCGTGCGCTGTGCGAACGCCTGAAGGTGCCGCAGGAGCATCGGCAACTGGCCGAAATCGCCTGCCGCGAACATCTGAACGTGCATCGCCTGGCCGAGTTGCGCGACCGCACCGTGCACGAACTGCTGCAGCGCTGCGACGGCTTCCGCAAGCCCGAGCGCATCGCGCAGCTGGCGCGTGTATGCGAGGCCGACAAGCGTGGCCGCCTCGGCAGCGAGGACGCCGATTATCCGCAGGGCCGCATGTTGCAGCACCTGCATACGGCGGCCCTGGCGATCAACGCCCGCGACCTGGCCGCGCAGGGCCTGAGCGGCCCGCAGATCGGCGAGGCACTGGCCAAGGCGCGGATCGTCGCGATCGCCGCGGCGCGGCGGGACCTACCGGCTGACGCACGCTGATCGCTGCAAGGCAGGGCTTGCACCTGCACGATGCTCGAGCGGCTTCAGAGGCGTCCCAATGACGCGCTTTCGCTGCGCCTGAGGCGGACACGCCGTGGTGCTGCAGGAGCGGCTTCAGCCGCGATGGCGTTCCCGGTAGAAACCGGTCGCGGCTGAAGCCGCTCCTACACGGGTCGCCGTGGGCTGACACGCACTGGTCAGCGTACTGCCCTGTTTCGCTGCATCGCGCACCGCAGGCGTGATCGCAGATCGGGACAGGCATTGGAAGACTCCTCGGATGCCACGCGCGTTGCGATTGCTGTAGGAGCGGCTTCAGCCGCGACCGGGTTTTACCGGGAACACCCGTCGCGGCCGAAGCCGTTCCCACAATCGCTTGCCGCAGTGGAAGCGCCATTGCGCCGCGCCCCGCGGACCATCACCGCCATCGCACCCGACACCGCGCATCCACACGATCGAGGCATCCGCTGACATGCGCGGCGGCGGTGGCATTGCCGTCACGATCGTCGTCCGTCCAGCAAGACCGCTACGGCACCTGGATCGCTTCCCCGCTGGCCAAGACCACCGTGGCGATCTGCGATGCGGCATCGCGGCTGTCCACGTCGGCCAGCGTTCCCAGCAGCGTGCTGTTTTCCTGCATCTCCAGGGCCTCCCGATAGCGTGCGTTGGCCACGTCGGCCAGTTGCACGCCGAGCTCGCTGACGCGCAGCGCCGCCACGTCCACCACGCCGTCGAGCAGTTGCGCGCCCTGCAATGCGATGCGTGCAGCGCGCGCGTTGGCGACATCGCCAAGCTCGACGACGCCGGCGAATCCGTTCAGCGTACCCGCCGCATCGATCACCTCATCCATCAATTCGCCATGCACGATCGACACACGCTGGCCCGATGCCGTCAGCGCACCGCCGGCATTCGCGCTGCGGCGCACATGCAGTTCGGCGCTGGCATCGTGCGCATCGACCAGGTCCAGCAGTTCATCGACGAGTTCGCCTTCGACGATGTCCAGCGCCTCGACCCGGGCATTGCCGGCATCGGCCATGTCCAGGCGCAGCTGCGTACGCGCGAACGTGCCCCGCAGGTCGACCGCCTCGTCGATCAGTTCGCCGTGCGAGATGGCCAAGGCATCGCCGGTGACGTTGCCGCTGTCCGCGAATGCGACGTCGAGCGTGCCGCCGTCGAAGGAGGCGGCATCGATCGCCTCGTCGATCAGCTCGCCCTCCTCGATCCGTGCCACCAGCGCATGCAGATTGCCGGCGTCCTCGAAGCGCACCGCCAAGGCCGCATCCTGCACCGCACTGACATCGATGGCTTCGTCGATCAACTCTCCGTCCACGATCCGCGCATCGTCCGCGATGGCATTGCCGCTGCGCAGCAGCGTCACCGCGACATGGGACGCGAGCAGATCGGCGGCATCCAGCGGCTCGTCGATCAGGCCGCCATCGCGAATGCGCAGTGTGCTCTCGACGCTGGCGTTGCCGGTATCGGCCAGGTGCAGATCGATCGCTGCGTTCTGCACGTGCGCGGCATCGACCAGTTCGTCGACCAGCACCGCATCCTGGATGTCCAGCGCGCGCGCATCGACATTGGCGGTGTTGCCCAGCGTGATCGCGATCTGGCCACCGAGCCACGGCCCGGCTTGCAGTACCTCGTTCAGCAACTGGCCGGCGAACAGGCGGACCTCGTCCGCCGCCACAGTGGCCACCTCGTCCACCTGCACGACGACGCGGCTGCCACGCAGCGGATGTGCGATCAGCGCGCCCTGCAGGCGGCCACCGCCGATCGTCAGCCTGCCCTGGGCACCTCGCACTCGATCGCTACGCTCCACGCCGACCTCGAGACAGACACCATCGGCGGCCGCGACCGCGGCATCGTCTGGCGCGATCAGTCGTTCGCTCAGGCTGCCGCCGCCCAGGTGCAGATGGCTCTGCGCGGTCTGCAGGCTGACGTTGGCCGAGTCGCGCAGATGCAGGTCGATGCGTGCGCCAGCGTTGATGGGGCCATCGACCAGCGTGCCGATCAGCGCAGCCTGCACCGGAGCCGTCGGTGCATGCAGCGTGCCGTCGGCGGCAAGCGTGTCCTCGCCCAGGGTCAGGCGCCCGGCCAACGCCACGTTGGCGCTGTCCTGCACCAGGATCGCCAGCGTGGCGTCCGCACCGACCCGGTGGACCAGGGTCGGCAGCAACGACGGCTGCGCCTGCCACTGCGCATCCTGCACAGCCTGGTTGGCCTGTCCGCAGATCGCGATGGCCAGGGTCTGCCCCGCTGGCACATCGAGTGGCGTGGCGAACGCATAGGGCTGCCAGGGGCCGCCGTTGCGGGCGATGAAGCGCCCGACCGCGGTCGGGCCCGCGCAGGCCACCGGCAATGCCGGCCGCCGGCACGCGACCGGTGCCGTCGCCGCCCAGCCAGGCCAGGCGGTGGCCCACAGCAGCAGGACCGCCCCTGCACGCAGGCTGCCAGTGCCGAGCAGCTTCGGCCTGAGCACCAGCGGCCGCTCAGTCGCACGACGCGGCGCATCGCCGCCGCCATTCCGTTGCGTGCGGCAAGCCACGACGACGCGCGACATTCCGGCGAACCACCCTTCATCGCTGCCGCAAGAACGCGGCACCGTCCGTACGATGCGCATGATGATCTCCCCCTGTGGCGATCATCCGCGATCCTAATGCATGCGGGTGACAACACCGCGTGCGGAGAGACAGAAGACTTTTAATCTTCTGCTCAACGGGCATGACCCGCGGGAATGGCGCAGCGGCTCGGCACAGCGTTGCCGGCATTTCCTCTCAGACCAACTACGCTGGCAAATGACTAACGTGGATACGCAGACCCACGCGCTGCCCACTCGTCGTGCGAGCGCGCCTCAGTCCTCTGCGACAAAAAATTCGAAGAAGTCGCGCTTGTCCTCGGCGAAGGCACTGACCAGCCTGCCCTCGGGAATGCGTTTGGCGCCGAGGCCACCGACGCAGATGCCGAGGCGGCGAAACAGCGCATAACGCGGCCCGATCGCATGATCCGGATCGTGCGCCATCAGCCGCGCCAGCGCGTCCTGGGCGTAGATGTCGATGCCTTCGACCATCGGCGTCACGTGCCGATTGAGGGTCACGTAGCGCAGCGCCTTGCGTTCGTAGACCAGTTCGCAACCTTCGCGCGTCTCGGTCACGATCTTCTGGATGTTGTCGATCACCGTGGTGAACGGCGCGCCGTGCGCCTTGGCGATCTGGGCCTGGCTGTGGCCGAAACGGAATCCGCGCACCGCGGCATAGGGTTGAATCTCGTAGATCACCGAACGTTCCTTGTGGAGGCGGGGCGGATCCGGCGCCTGCGCGCAGCGGGGCGCCGCATCGCCCATGCGCGCGCCAGGCCACAGCAGAACAGACCATGGCCGGCCACACAACGCCCCGTGCAGGGCACCGCCGGGCGGTGCCCGCGACCGCTTACTCCATCGCGCCGGCGATCCAGGTATGACGGACCTGCAATGCGTCGTCCAGCAACACCAGGTCGGCCTGGTAGCCGGGCGCGATGTGGCCGTAGCGGTGGTCCAGGCCCACGCACTGCGCCGGGTACAGCGAGGCCATGCGCGCGGCCTCTTCCAGCGGCACATCCAGCCATTGCACGCTGTTGCGCACCGCGCTGGCCATGTCCAGCGCCGAGCCGGCCAGGGCGCCGGCGGCATTGCGCACCACGCCGTCGATGGCGGTGATGGTTTCGCCATACAGATCGAAGGCAGGGCTGTCGGCGCCGACCATCGGCATCGCGTCGGTAACCAGGAACACGGTGCCGCGCGGCTTGGCCGCCAGCGCCACGCGCAGGCTGGCCGGATGCACGTGCACGCCGTCGACGATCACCCCGCACCAGGCGTTGCGGTCTTCCAGCGCCGCGCCGACCACGCCGGGATCGCGCCCCTGCAACGGGGTCATGGCGTTGTACAGATGGGTGAAGCCGCAGATGCCGGCGTCCAGCCCGGCGCGGGTCTCTTCGTAGCTGGCGGCGGTGTGGCCGGCGAACACGCGCGCGCCGGCCGCGGCCAGGGTGCGGATGCTGGCCGCCGGCACGCGTTCCGGCGCCAGGGTGATCAGGGTGACGCCGTTGTCCAGCGAGGTGGCCAGGGCCAGTTCCTCGGCGTCGGGCACGCGGAACTTGTCGGCGTTGTGGGTGCCCTTGCGCGCCGGCGCCAGGTACGGCCCTTCCAGGTGGATGCCGAGCACGCCCGGCACGCCGTCGGCGATGGCCTGGCGGGTCGCGGCGATCGCCGCGCGCATCACCTCCAAGTCGTCGCTGATCAGCGTCGGCAGGTAGCCGGTGGTGCCGTAGCGGCGATGACCCTGGCCGATGCGGCGCAGCGCCTCGACGTCGGTGCGGTTGTTGAACAGCACGCCGCCGCCGCCGTTGACCTGCAGGTCGATGAAGCCCGGCAGCAGGCTGCCGCCGCCCAGGTCGTGCTGCACCGGCGCTGCCGCCACGCGCGGGTCGGCGTCGTCGAGCAGGGCGAGGATGCGCCCGCCCTCCAGCAGCACGCTGACGCCGTCGAGAAACCCGTCCTCGCCGAGCACGCGCGCGTTGCGCAGCGCCACCGTGGTCATCAGACGGTCTCCGTCACTTTGTTCAGATGCGGCGGCAGGTCCGGGTTGTAGCCGCGGCGCAGCGCCAGCGCGTTGATCGCGCGGTAGAAACTCTGGATCGCCAGCAACGGCGCACAGGCAGGATGCGGCGCGGCGACCAGCGGCAGGTCGCCGCCGGCGCTGGCCAGCCACACCTGCGCGCCGCGGCCGCGGAACTCCTCGGCCAGGCGCCTGGTGCCCTCGCCGGCTTCGTCCGGCTGGTCGAACGCCAGCACCGGGAAGCCCGGGCCGACCAGGGCCATCGGCCCGTGCTTCACTTCCGCCGAGCTGTAGGCCTCGGCGTGCAGGCCGCAGGTTTCCTTGAACTTCAGTGCCGCTTCCTGCGCGGCCGCCAGGCCCAGGCCACGGTCGAGCACGAACAGGTTGTGGGCCTCGACCAGGCCGTCGGTGAGCGAGCGCCAGTCGGCCTGCCAGGCCGCGCGCAGCGCCTGCGGCAGTTCCTGCAGCGCCCCCAGCAGCGCCGGGTCGTTCTTCCAGTGCGCGCCGAGTTGCAGGATCGCCGCCAGCGAGGCCAGATAGCTCTTGGTCGCGGCCACGCTCTTCTCCGGGCCGGCGCCGAGCGGGATCACCGTGTCGGCCAGGTGCGCCAGCGGCGAATCCTCCACGTTGACCAGGGCCACCACGCGCGCGCCGGCGTCCTTGGCCGCCTGCGCGTTGCGCAGCAGGTCCGGGCTCTTGCCCGATTGCGAGATCACCAGATACAGCGCCCCGCGCAACTGCAGCGGCGCCTCGTACACCGAACCCACCGACGGCGAGGCCGAGGCGGTGACCACGCCGAGCTGGGTCTCGAACAGGTACTTGGCATAGGTGGCGGCGTGGTCGGAACTGCCACGCGCGCAGGTCACCACGAACGGCGGCGGATCGGCGCGCAGCGATGCGGCGAGTGCGGCCACCGTGGCGTGGTTGCGTTCGAACTGGGCGGCGACGACCGCGGCGGATTCCGCGGCCTCGCGGAACATCAGGGTTTCGGTTTCGGAGGGCAGCGCCATGGGCAGGGTCATGTGGGGTCGGAGGAGGAGGAGGAGGAACGGCGGGAATGCGGCTGCATGGGCGCGGTCGAGCCGCGCACCACCAGTTGCGGCACGAAGCCCTGGTTGTGCACCGGCGCCGGATGGTCTTCGTAGGCATCGCTGCGCAGCTGGCTGATCAGCAACCGCGCGGCGTGGCGGGCGATGTCCTCGGTGGCCTGCTTGGCGGTGGTCAGCGGCGGCCACGACTGGCGCGAGAACGGGCTGTCCTCGAAGCCGGCGATGGACAGGTCGTAGGGCACGTTCATGCCCGCCGACTTGGCCGCGGCCAGCACGCCGGCGGCGATCTCGTCGTTGGAGCCGAAGATCGCGGTCGGCGGTTCGCGCAGGGCCAGCAAGCGCCGCGCGCCACGGAAGCCGTCGTCGAAGGTGTAGTCGCCGGGGATCACCAGGTGCTTGTCCAGGGTGATGCCGTAGTCCTTCAGCGCCGCCTCGTAGCCGGCATAGCGCTCGCCGCTGGAGCGGTGCGAGGTGCCGCCCCACAGGAAGCCGATGCGCTGGTGGCCGAGCTGGATCAGATGCTCGGTGATCTCGTAGGCGGCATCACGGTCGTCGACGTAGACGCACGGCCCGTCCTGCGGATCCTCGGTGGCGGCGATGATGCGCACGGTCTTGATCCCGCGCGCGGCCAGCGCCGCGACCAGGTCGGCGCGCTCGGACATCGGCGCGGTCAGCACCAGCCCGGCCAGGCGCGAGCGCTGGGTCCACTCGGCCAGTTCCTCGGCGAGCATCGGCGCGGTGGAATCGCAGGGATGGATCTGCAGGCCGAAGCCGGTCTCGCGGCAGGCGGCGAGCACGCCGTTCTGCACGCCGATGATGTGGTACGGGTTGGGGTTGTCGTACACCAGCCCGATCACGAACGGGGTGCCGCTGCGCAGGTTGCGCGCCGACGGATCCGGCTCGTAGTCCAGTTCGGCGATGGCATGCAGCACGCGCGAGCGCGTGGCCTGCATCACCGACGGTTCGTTGTTGATGACCCGCGAGACGGTCTTCAGCGACACCCGCGCCCGTTCGGCGACGTCTTTGATGGTGGGTCTGCGCATTGGATAGGTTTGCCGAGTTGGAGAGAAGGGCGTCAGCTCACCGCGCGCCCTGGCCGACGCGGTGACCGCGCAGCGCGAAGAACAAGATGTACAGGTAGCAAGCGATCATCAAGCCGGCGAAGACCAGCTGGAAATCGAAGAACTCCTTCAGATGGGCGAACAGCTGCGGAACCGCGGCGCCGCCCACGATGCCCATGATCAACAACGCCGCGCCCTTCTCGGTGAACTTGCCAAGCCCCTTGATGGCCAGGGGGAAGATGGCCGGCCACATGATGGCGTTGGCGAATCCGAGCGCCGCGACGAATGCCACCGAGACATAGCCGCCGGTCAACATCGCACACAGCGAAAAGACGATGCCAAGGCATGCCGAAATGGACAGGTACTTTTCCTGGGAGATGTACTTCGGGATCAACACCAGGCCGACCAGATAACCCGCCAGCATGCAGGCCAGCGTGCCGATGGTGAAATACTTTGCATAGTCGAGCGAGAGGCCGAGGCTATTGCCATAGATGCCGATCGCATCGCCGGCCATCACCTCGGCGCCGACGTACACGAAGATGCACAGCGCGCCCAGCCACACGTGCGGAAACGCAAAGATGCTGTCGCGGCTACGCTCGTCGGAGGCCGACGCGTTCGCCTTCTCGGCGCTGATCTCGGGCAAGGGCGAAAACAGGATGGCCACGGACAGCACGGCCAGGACGCCGGCGATCGCCATGTAGGGGCCGTGGATGCGGCCAGCGAACTCCTGCAACAGCAGTTCCTTCTGCGCCGGCAGCACCTGTTCGATCTGGGTCGAAAAATCCTCCATGCCGTGCAGGACCACTTTCGCCAGTCCATAGGTGGCCAGCGCTCCGGCCACCTTGTTGCAGATGCCCATCAGCGCAATACGACGCGCCGCGCCGTCGATCGGCCCGAGAATGCTGATGTACGGATTGACCGCGGTCTGCAGCAAGGCCAAACCGCCGCCGATGATGAAGATGCCGCTCACCGCGCCCACGTAGGAACGGGCATTGGTGAACTGGCCGAAGATCGCAGCGCCGATCGCCATGATCAGCAGGCTCAGCGCCAGGCCTTTTTTCATCCCGGTCAGCTTCAGGATGAACGACGAAGGCAATGCCAGGCAGAAGTAGGAAATATAGAACGCGCTCGGGATGAGGAACGCGAACGTGTCGCTGACATTGAAGGCGACCTTGGCGAACAGGATCAACGGCCCGTTGATCCAGGTGAAGAACCCCATGATGAAGAACAACAGGCCGACGATGGCGATGGAGGCGTAGGGACTGGCGGGCCGTGCGGTGGTCATGGGCGGGCGTGCTCCGGGAGGGCGCGGGGATCGGCGATCAGCGTCGCAGCTCGGCGACGAAGTCGTAGTAGTCGTTGTGGCAATAGGTGTCGGTCAGTTCGATCGCGCTGCCGTCGCGGGTGTAGCCGACCCGCACCACGTGCAGGATCGCCTCGCCTTCCTTCATGCCCAGGTGGCCGGCCAGCCGCGCCGGCAGGTTGATGGCGCGGAAGTACTGCAGCGCCCCCACCACCGGGGTGCCGCGCTCGTCCAGATAGGTGTAGAGCGAATCGGCGATGGCGTGCGGATCGGGCACCACGTGCTGCGGCAGCACCGCCTTCTCGTAGGCCATCACCCGGCCATCGGCGCTGCGCAGTCGAGTCAGCGCCGCGACCACGGTGTCCGGCGACAGGCCCAGGCGCAGGATCTCCTCGCCGTGCGCCGGGCGCGTGCGCCGCTCCAGCCAGCGCGTGCCCGGCTCCAGCCCCTTCATGCGCAGGGTCTCGCTGAAGCTGGCCAGGCCGCTGAGCTGGTGCTGGATGTGTGAGGTGACGAAGGTGCCGGCGCCCTGCCGGCGCGACACCAGGCCTTGTTCGACCAAGGCGTCCACGGCCTGGCGCAGGGTCACCCGCGATACCTGCAGGTACTCGCACAGCTGCCGTTCGGCCGGCAGTGCCTCGCCCGGCTTCCACTGCCCGCCCTTGATCGCCTCCACCAGCTTGCTGGCCAGTTGCAGGTACAGCGGCGTGGGCGCGTCCGGGTCCACGGCCAGCGCATGCAGGCGCGGATCGGCCTGCGGCTTGGGCTTGGTCATGGCGCGCTCTCCAGTCCGCATGGATTCATTATGTCCAATATAGTACCAATCAGAGGGTCGTGCACGTTGCTCCACAGCACGCCGGGCAGGCCGGGATCGACAGCGTCGCCCGACCACGGCACGAGCGCAGCGGCGCGTCACCATGGGATTCGCCGCGGCGAGCCCGCCCCGCTCCCCTGCCCTCCGGAACGCCCTGCGCACTGCGGGCAGCGAATTCCCGCCTGCACTGGCGCCCATGCCCAAGCGCCGTCACGGCCGACACTGCTGGCTCGTGTGCCGGGGCCGGTCATTCGGCAAGCTTGGGTGCAGCGCCGCAAACCGCATCGTTGTCACCACCGAGCGCGAATTTGTCTACAAGGCACAAGACCAATCGCGGTGATGCCTGGCAGAGGTCTGAACCACCGCCCCGGCGATCGCCCGGATCGCAGGAAATCCCGGGAAATCGGCCCAAGTCATCGACGTGAAAGCCGGGACGCGACGCGACACGTCGCGGGGCGATGCCGGGCACGACGCCGCGGTTTTGCCACGCGACCGGGCCTCCCGGCGCCGACCTCGCGTTGACATCGTTGTCACCGGACCGTAAAGGTTCCGCACGCTTCGCAACGAATTCGGCACAAACACGGCGTCCGCGGACCCCGGGGATCGGCACCGGTCCGCGCCGCCAGGCAGCACGCAACTCCGCTTCGCGCCACCGGCTCCGCCGGTCGCGCCCATCCATGAATGATGAGGAGAGACATCATGCGCCACCGCCCGTCCGTCCTGTCGGCCGCCATTGCCGCCAGCGTCCTCGCCTTCGCCGCGCAGGCGCAGCGGGCCGACTCCGCCGCCACCGACCTGGACGCGGTCCAGGTGGTCGGCATCCGCGCCAGCCTGGAGAAGTCGCTGGACACCAAGCGCAACAACGTCACCGTGTCCGAGGCGATCACCGCCGAGGACATCGGCAAGTTCCCCAGCACCAACGTCGCCGAAGCGTTCGCGCAGATTCCCGGCGTCACCATCGACCGCCGCTTCGGCCAGGGCGAGCGGGTCAGCATCGACGGCACCGATCCCAGCCTCAACCTGTCGTTCCTGGACGGCCACCCGGTGGCGCAGGCGATCTGGCTGTACGGTGAGCAGCCCAACCGCGGCTTCGACTACACCCTGCTGTCGCCGCAGATCCTGGGCCGCGCGGAGATCGTCAAGTCCACCGAGGCGCGGCTGACCGAAGGCAGCCTCGGCGGCACCGTGCTGATGCACAGCCGCCAGCCGCTGGACCTGAAGGCCAACGAGATCGCCGGCTCGGTCGGCTACAGCTACAGCCAGCAGGCCAGCGAGGGCAAGCCCAACGCCTCGCTGCTGTACAGCTGGAAGAATCCGCAGGAGACCTTCGGCGTCGCGGTGTCCGCGCAGCACTACGAGGAACGCGTCGACCGCCAGGGCCTGGAGGTGTTCGGCTACGCCAAGGCCGGCACCTTCGCCAACGCCAGCGGCGTGCCCGCCGATGCCGACGTGCCCAACTCGATCAACGCCGCCTGGTTCCAGCAGGACCGCAAGCGCGACAGCGCGGTACTCAACCTGCAGCTCAAGCCCAGCGACGCGCTGGAGTTCAACCTCAGCGGCCTGTACATCAAGGAAGACTTCGACAACTACAACCAGTCGATGTACAGCTTCCTGACCTGGAACCCGGGCACCGTCGCCGCGGTCGACGCGCTGGGCGACGTGCGCAACGGCGTGGTCAACAGCGGCCATTCCAGCGCAAATGCCAGTGCCGGCGGCGGCACGGTGATCTACGACAACAACGTGCGCCAGTCGCAGGTGACCACCAAGGGCCTGGATCTGCGCGGCGCCTACCGCGGCGAACGCTGGACCCTGCGCGGCCAGCTCGGCCAGAGCAAGTCCGACAACGACCACCTGGCGCAGTACTTCATCGAGCCGTTCTACAACGGCGGCTTCCGCTGGGACCTGGACCGCGGCATCCGCTTCGACGATCCGGCCGCCGCGCGCAATCCGGCCAACTGGGGCTCGGCCGGCGGCTGGATCGGCAACAACGGCGTGTTCTCCACCCAGAGCAAGGACCGCTACGGCCAGCTCGATCTGGACCTGCAGTTCGACGGCGTGTTCAACCAGTTGCTGGTCGGCGTGCGCCAGGGCAAGCACGACGAGGACTTCGCGCTCAACGTGTACGGCGGCGTCACCCCGGGCACGCTGGCCGACATCGGCACCACCGGCCTGACCGACATCCGCGGGTTCTATCCCGACCACGGACAGCACGTGCAGGCCGGGCGCGGCAACGTGATCGACTGGATCCGCAACAGCCCGGTCGACTACGCCAATCCGGACCCGTCCAGCTACCTCAACAACACTTGGGCGCTGCAGCAGACCAACAACGCCGCCTACGTGCAGCTGAACTTCTCCAACGCCGGCCTGCGCGGCAACCTGGGTCTGCGCTACGTCGATTCCAAGACCGAAGGCAGCGGCTTCGTCTACAGTGGCACGCCGACCCTGCAGGACCTGGACAGCAAGTGGCAGACCCGCACGAAGACCGAGCACTTCCTGCTGCCATCACTGAATCTGGCCTACGACACCGACAACGACTGGGTGTTCCGCTTCGGCGCCGGCAAGGTGATCGCCTGGGCGCCGTACAACCAGATGGTCAACAACACCTTCCTCAACGACACCACGCTGACCGGCAGCGGCGGCAATGCCGAGCTCTCGCCCTACGAATCGTGGAACTTCAATCTCTCGGCCGAGTACTACTTCGCGCCGCAGGCGGTGGTGGCGTGGTCCATCTTCTACAAGAAGATCGACAACTACATCGACACCTCGGCCACGATCGAGCGCCAGTACAACGCGATCCGCGACACCTCGCCGCAGACCTGGGCGCAGATGCTCGGCAGCAACGGTTGCACCGCCGACGGCTATTGCGACTACAGCATCCAGCGCCCGCGCAACGCCGGCAACGGCAAGGTCAAGGGCTTCACCCTGGCCTACCAGCAGCCGTTCGGCGAGAGCGGCTTCGGCCTGTCGGCCAACTACACCTATGCCAGCGGCGAGAACAACAGCGGCAACCCGCTGCCCTACCAGTCGCGCAACAGCGTCGCCTTCAGCCCGTACTACGAGAAGGGGCCGTGGAACGCGCGGATCAGCCTGAACTGGCGCGACAGCTACCTGGCCGGTGGCTATGTCGCCGGTGCCGCGCCGGCCAGCGTCGACGACTACACCGACCTGGGCGCCAGCGTGGGCTACGCGATCAATGCGCAGTGGTCGCTGCAGATCGATGCGCAGAACCTGCTGGACGAGGAATACCTGCAGTACCTGGGCGACAAGGACCACCCGGCCGGGCGCTACCACAACGGCAGCCGCTACATGGCGACGGTGCACTTCAAGTTCTGAGTGCGCGGCGTGCTTGCGCTGCGGAGCCAACGCCGTAGTGCAGGTGCGCGCGCACACGGGCATCGGCAGCGCCGGCGCGCCAACCGCCGGCGCGTGCACGAACGCGCCTCACTTCGGGAACTGCACGTGTCCGTCGGCGAAGTACACGCCCTTGTCGCCCTGGCTGGGCAACGCGCCGAGGGTGTCGGTGACCACCTGGCCGCGAATGTCGGTCAGGCGAATCTCCAGCAGTTGCGCGCCCATCTGCTCGCCGACGAAATGGTTGTACGCGGTCTTGGGCAGGCTCACCCAGTCGCCGTTCTTCTTGTATTCGAACTTCACCACCGGATAGCGGTGGTTGCGCACCTGGATCGCCGCCCAGTATTGCGAGCTGCCCTCCTTGATCCGGTACACCACGTTGCCGGTGACCGGCGCGGCCACCACCTGCCAGCGGATCGGGATGCGCCCGGCACTGGTGTCGCCGATCGCGGCGAAGGCGTTGGGCGACAGATCCAGCCCGCAGTCGGCGCCGTCCGGATACAGGTCGGTGACGTACACGGTGACCGTGCCGCGCGGTCCCTGCACCTGCAGGTAGGCGCCGGCCAGCGCCGCCTGGATTCCGCCGTCGTTGAGCTGCGTCGGATTCAACGCGGTGATCGTCGCGGTCGGGTCGATGGGATCCAGCAGCAGCGCGCCACCGGAATAGCCGGAGCTGGTGTAGGTGGCGGTGCCGCTGCAGACATCGCTCCAGGCGGCGCTGGCGGGTGCGGCGCTGGCGGCCAGGCACAGCGCGGCGAACAGGCCGGCGCCGCGCGCGGCACGGGGGGAGTGGCGTGCTTGCATGCGTGTTCTCCTGCACAGGCGCGCGGAATCGCCGCGCGGCGACCGGGCAGCCTGCCCGGCGCCGGCACTCTAGGACGCGGTGCGCCCGCCGCGCCTTGCGCGCGGCCGGGAATTCCACAACTTGGCCGACGCCGTAGACCGCGCCGTCACGTGGCTCAGCGGTGTCTGCCGCGCTCCAGCCGCCACAGCAGATCGCGCCACGGCGTGGCCGCGGTGGCCATGCCGGCCGCCACGCCCAAGGCATCGGCCAGCGCATCCAGTGGATCGGCCGAGCGCGTGGCGGTCCAGGCGCCTTGCGCGAATTCGATGCCCACGCCCAGCGCCAGCAGGCCCAGCGCGGCCCATGTCCAGGCGCGCGGACCGGCATAGACCTGCACCGCGGCGGCGGCCAGCAGCAGGTAGGCGATGAAGTGCTCGGCCTTGTCACTGTCGGGCAGGTCCGACAGCTGCGGCGGGTGCGGCATCATGCACACGTAGATCAGCACCGCGATACCCAGCCACCACAGCCCCAGCCACAACCAGGGCCAACGGAAGGCGCGCACTGCCCGCATCACAGCCGCCAGGTCAGGTCGCCGGACAGGAACGCCGGCGCCAGCGACACGTCGCGCTCGAAGCCCATCACCTGGAAGCGCTCGCCCATCTCGCTGGGCAGGGTCAGTTGCTTCACCTGCTGGCGCAGGCGCAGTTGCGCGGCGGCGTCGCTGCGCGCCTCGGCCTCGGCCAACAGCGCGTCCAGGCCGTTGCCAAGCAGGAAACTGGCCTGGTTGCAGTAACCGGCCAGGTCGAAGCCCGCCCCGGTGCCGGCCTCGGCCAGCGCAGTGAAATCCACCGACGCGGTCAGGTCCTGCAGGCCCGGCCAGCGATACGGATCGGCATGCGTGCGGTGCCGGTAGAACGCGCGCAAGGTGCCGTCGTCGCGTTCGGGCAGATAGAACTCGCGGCGCGGATAGCCGTAGTCCACGAACAGCATCGCACCACTGCGCAGGCCGCCGGCCACCGCCTGGATCCAGTACGGCAACTGCGGCAGCAACTCGGAGCGGTAGCCATCGGCGAACGGCGCCTGCAGATAGCGCTCGATGTGCCGCACTGCGGCCGCCAGCAGCGGATCGGCCGGCTGTTCGCCGCGACGGAAACGGCCCTCGCCGTCCAGGGTCACGGTCTCTTCGAACACCTCGCCGTCGCGCAGCGCGAAGCGCGGCGTCGGCAAGGCGTCGATCACCTCGTTGGCGAACAGCACGCCGTTCCAGTCGTCGTCGAACGGCCGGTCCAGCCATTCCACCAACTCGAATACCGGCGGGATCAGCGTCCTTGCCAGGCGCTCGCGCTGGCGTTCGCGCAGATCGGCGCTGGGTTCCAGGATCGCATAGCGCTCGGGCAGCGCATCCAGCGCCAGCAGGCGCTTGAGCATGACCTCGGCGAAGGCGCCGCTGCCGCCGCCCACTTCCAGCATGCGCGCCTGCGGCCCCAGGTGTTGCAACACCGGCGCCAGCGCATTGGACACGGTGGCGGCGAACAGCGGCCCCAGTTCCGGCGCGGTGACGAAATCGCCCTCTTCGCCGAACTTGCTGCTGCCGGCGCTGTAGTAGCCCAGGCCGGGCGCGTACAGCGCCAGCTCCATGAAGCGCGAGAACGGAATGGCCCCGCCGGCGGCGGCGATCTCGGCGCGCACGTGCGCGGCCAGGCGCTCGCTGTGGGCCAATGCGGTGGCATCGGGCAAAGGAAGGTCGGTGGGCATGCGGTGCGCGATTGCGTGGACAATGCACAGCATAGCCGAGCATGGAACCCGTACATGACCCAGACCAAAGTCGCCCTGATCACCGGCAGCGCGCGGCGCATCGGCGCCGGCATCGCCCGGCGCCTGCACGCGGCCGGCTACGACGTCGCCTTGCATGCGCATACCTCGCAAGCCGAGTTGCACGCGCTGGCGCAGGAACTGGACGCCGTGCGCGCCGGCAGCACGCTGACCCTGCACGCCGACCTGCGCGACACCGCGCAGTTACCCGACCTGGTGGCGCAGTGCGTGGCGCGCTTCGGCCGGCTCGATGCGCTGGTCAACAACGCCTCCAACTTCTATCCCACGCCGCTGCACGAGGCCACGCCGGCGCAGTGGGACGACCTGTTCGCGGTCAACGCACGCGCGCCGCTGTTCCTGGCGCAGGCCGCGGCCACACACCTGCGCCTGCACGGCGGCGCAATCGTCAACATCACCGACGTGCACGCGGAAACGCCACTGCGCGCGCACCCGCTGTACAGCGCGGCCAAGGCCGCCCTGGCGATGCTGACCCGCTCGCTGGCACTGGAACTGGCACCGCAGGTGCGGGTCAACGCCATCGCTCCTGGTGCGATCCTGTGGCCCGACGCCGGCAAGGACGCCGCCGCGCAGCAGGCCCTGCTGGCACGCACCCCGCTGGCGCGCACCGGCCAGGTCGAGGAGATCGCCGAGGCCGTGCGCTGGCTGCTCGACGATGCCGGCTTCGTCACCGGTCAGACCCTGCGGCTGGATGGCGGGCGCGGGCTGATGTGAGGCGGGGATTGGGGAGTCGGGATTGGGGATTCGCAAAAGCGAATTGCAGCGGCCCGATAGCGCCCGCTTGAATGTCGTTGCGCTTACCCGATGAGGTCTCGCTGTTGCTGCTGCCTGAAGCGAATCCCCAATCCCTGCATCCCGAATCCCTGCTTCACAGCGAATCCCCAATCCCGACTCCCCAATCCCCGCTACTCATCCAACTCCACCACCTCGAACGCCTTGCCATGCTCCGCATGCGCCTGCCACAGCGCGTCCAGGCGCTGGCCGCTGACCGGGTCGACGAAATCGGCAGCGATGTCGGCCAGCGGCTTGAGCACGAAGGCGTGGCGCAGCTCGGGGCGCGGGATGCGCAGGTGGCCAGGCCCTTCGACGATGCGGTCGCCGTAGAACACCACGTCGATGTCCAGGGTGCGGTCGCTGAACCGTGGGCCGCTGCGGTCGCGTCCGTGCGCGTCCTCCAGCGCATGCAGCCAGGCATCCAGCGGCGCCAGCTCCCGGTCGGTCTGCAGCGCCACCGCGTTGTTCAGGAACGCCGGCCCGTCGAACCCCACCGCCGCGGTGCGATAGGTCGGCGACACGGCGATCGCGCCGAACTCCCGGCGCAGCGCCGCGATCGCCGCGGCCAGGTGATGATGCGGGCGCAGATTGCTGCCCAGGCTCAGAAGCACGGTGGTCATGCGCTATTCGCGCATGCCGCGGCCGCGAGCGTCAACGGCTAGCCAAGCGCGAGCCGCCCCGCATAGAATCCGAATGCACCCGGTTTCGGCATCGCCATGACTTATTGCGTCGGCATCGAAGTGGACGAAGGCCTGGTCTTCGCCGCTGACACGCGTACCAACGCCTCGCTGGACGACGTCCGCGCCCACCGCAAGCTGCACGTGTTCGAGTATCCGGGCCAGGCGGTGTTCGCGCTGATGTCGGCCGGCAACCTGGCGACCACGCAGCTGACCCTTTCGCGCCTGCAGCGCGACGCCGACGATCCCGACGCGCCGCGCAGCCTGCGCACCTTCCGACACCTGTTCGAGGTCGCCGAGTACGTCGGCGACGTGCTGGCGTCCAGCCAGATCAAGCTCTCCGAGCAATCGCAGCACAGCGGCATCAACGTGCAGTCGACGCTGATCCTGGGCGGGCAGATCGCCGGCGAACGGCCCGGGCTGTACATGATCTATCCGCTCGGCAACGCCATCGCCACCTCGCCGGAGACGCCCTACCTGCAGATCGGCGAATCCAAGTACGGCAAGCCGATCCTGGACCGCATCATCCGCTCGGAGATGCAACTGGAAGACGCCGCGCGCACCGCGCTGGTCTCGCTGGACTCGACGATCCGCTCCAACCTGTCGGTGGGCATGCCGATCGACGTGGCGCTGATCCGTCGCAACGACCTGCGCGTGACCGAGCGCATGCGCCTGGAAGCCGACACCCCGCTGTACGCCGAGATCCACGACACCTGGTCGCGCAAGCTGGAAAACGCCGTGCGCACCCTGCCGCGCTTCCCCTGGGAACCGGCCCTGGCCGCCGACCACGACACCGAATCGCGCGACGCCCTGCCACCCCTGCCCCCGCGCCGCGCCCCGGCCCGCCGC
>NZ_LFME01000018.1 GCF_001043115.1 Xanthomonas sp. NCPPB 1128
CCAATCCCCAATCCCCAATCCCCAATCCCCAATCCCGGCGCCGCAAGGCGCTAATGCCTGCCGCGCTTCCCAGTCCGCACCGGCGTCGCCTCGACCGAAAGCGTGAAGCTGCGCTCCTCGCCGTCGAGCATGGCGCCGACGCCGACCAACTGGCGTTTGATCTCCTCGCCGCGACCGTTGCGGATGCTCACCAGCACGGTGTACTCCCAGGCACTGCCGTCGTCCGGATGGCGGATGCTGCCCTCCACGCGCAGCGGCACCAGCGCCGACGGCGCCGACTGCTGCAGCACCGCCGAATCGAAGCGCAAATGGTGCTTGCACGCCGGGCACACGCTGGCGCTTTCGAGGATGGTGGCCTTGCAGTGCGGGCAGGTCCGGGTCGCCCCCGGACTGCCGGGACGCGGGCTGCTCATGCGCCGGCGTCGGACTCCGCGGGCTTGCCGCCCTTGCGGGCATGTTTGTCGTCATCCCAGCCGAAGTCCGCCTGGCCGCGCATGCGCGATCCGGCGGCCACGGTCAGCGAGCCGGCCTTGACGTCGCCGATCAGCGCGCCGGAGGCGAGCAGCTCCACCCGCGAGGCCGATTCGATGTTGCCCTCGAGCTCGCCGGCGATCACCACCTTGTCGGCGCGCACGCCACCGCTGAGCTTGGCGCCGGTCTCGATGGTGAGATCGCCCTGCACGTTGACGTCACCCTTGAACTTGCCAGCGATGCGGATGTGACCGGTGCCCTCGATCTTGCCTTCGATGCTGATGTCGGCGGCGATCAGCGATTCCTTCGCGGCCGGGGCGGGCGCGGCGGTGCGGGCGGCAGGAGCGGCGGCGGCGACCGCGGCGAGCGGTTCGCCCGCGGCGGCATCGCCCGGCGGGCGCGGCTCCGGCGGCAATGCGCCGTTGCCGGGAACGGGCGGCAGGCCATCCTTGCGCGCGGGACCCTGGTCTTTCCAGATGGACATGGGCTGTCGTCTCCAGTCGGGGGAAGCGCGACTATCGCCGCTCTATCGCGTCGGTTTTGTGACGCTTTCTTCAAAACAACGGCTCGGCCGGGTACCGCCGCCGATTCAGCCCATGCCGTCCAGCGCCGGGTCGTAGGCCTGCACCTGGTTGCGGCCGCAGCGCTTGGCCCGGTACAGCGCCGCATCGGCCTTGCGCAGCAGGGTGGTGGCGACCACGCCGTCGCGCGCATAACTGGCCACGCCGATCGACATGGTCACCGCCGGCAGCGCCTTGCCGTCCACGCTGGCGCTCAGTTGCTGGGCAGCGCCGCGGATCTGTTCGGCGATGGCCAGCGCTTGTTCCGGCCCGGTCTCCGGCAGGATCACCGTGAACTCCTCGCCGCCGTAGCGGCAGGCGATGTCCTCGCCGCGCAGCCGCGTCGACAGCATCTGCCCGAACGCGGCCAGCAGGCTGTCGCCGCCGCCATGGCCGTGCAGGTCGTTGAACTGCTTGAAGTGGTCCACGTCCAGCATCAGCAGCGACAGCGGCATCTGCCGGCGCCCGCAGCGGGCCAGTTCGTGGTTGAGCGATTCTTCCAGATAGCGCCGGTTGAACAGGCCGGTGAGTGGGTCGCGGATCGACTGCAGGCGCAGCGACTCGCGCAGGCGTAGGTTGCTCAAGGCCAGCGACAGCTGCTCGGCGGCGGCCTCGGCGATGGCGATGCGCGGCAGCGGGCCGCTGCCGCGCCCGGCCAGGAACACGAAGCCCAATTGCGTGCCCTGCGCGGAAAGGGGAATGCAGGCGGTGCTGGCCCCGGCGGCGTAGGGATCCTCGCGCAGATGCGCGCACGCCGAGTCGTGGCCCTGTGCGTGCACGAAATGGCTCTTGTCGCGACGCAGGGCCCAGCAGTCCTGCGGCGCCACCGCCGGCTCGCTGCCGACCGGCGGCTGGCCCCAGCTGACGATCTCCTCGGCACGGCCGCGCGAGGCGCGCAGCAGGTAGACGCTGCCGCCGGTGTCCGGCATCAGCGCGGCGAGCAGGCGCGCGGTCACCGTCAGTGCCTCGGCCGGCTCCACGCAACTCTGCAGCAGGCCGGTATACCGGCTGAGCGCGTTGAGGTCCGCACTGGTGCGCTCTAGCTCGTTGATGCTGGCTTCCATCTTCTCGTTGGCGACCGAGGCGGCCTGTTCGGCGTTGCTGCGGTTGCGCAGTTCGCGCAACAGCAGCGCGTACACCACGACGACGCTGCCCAGGCCGAACGGGATGCCGGCGAGGGCGAGCGCCAGCAGCATGTCGGCACTGCGCTGGTTGGACGTATCGCGGCTCTGCAGCAGTTGCAGTTCCACGTCGGTCATCTGCTGCACCTGGTCGCGGACCGCGCTGGAACTCTGGTACACGCTGGGCGCCATCGCCCGCTGCAGCGCTTCCAGACCGTCGCGCTGGTACACCGCCAACATCTGCCGCATCTGCACCAGCCGCGTGTTCGCCAGTTGCTGCAGCATCTGGACATTGGCGATCTGCACGGGATTGTCGGAGACCAGCATGCGCAACTGTGCCAATTGCCGCGGCACGCGTTCGGCACTGTCGTAGTAGAGGCTCAGATAGGCCTGGTTGTTGGTCAACTCGTAGCCGCGCAGCGAGGATTCGGTCATCAGCAAGGTGGACTGCACCTCGTCGATGTTGCGCAGCACTTCGTGGGTGTGGGCGACACGCGCGGCGTCGGAGATCGCGCGCTGCGCGCCGTAGAACACGCCGGCGCCGACCAGCACGAAGACCGCGGCGGAGAACAACAGGGCTAGGCGGGTCTTGGCCCGCACACGTTGGAGAATCGGCATCGCGAAAGTCTACTGTGACGCCGCAAAAGCCCTGGACCGGCGTCACAAAAATACCCGCCACGCCGGCACAGCGCGCGGCACGCGCTGCGCGACAGTGACCGCCCCCGCATGCGCGGGGACGGCCGATGACTCAGTGCTGCTCGCGGTCGCCGTTGTGCGGATCTTCGTTGGCGTTCTCGCGGGCCTTGTCGGCGACTTTCTGCGCCGCATTCGCGGTGGCCTCGCTGGCATCGGCCGCCATTTCCTTTGCCGCCGCCGAGGCATCCTGCACGGCCTCGGAATTGGCGGCGCGGTGTGCGGCGTCGCGCGCGTCGGCGGCGACCTCGCGTCCGGCCTGCGCGACCTGGCCCGCGGCTTCCTTGGCGGCCTCGCCGGTTTGTTCGGCGGCGACCTTGGCGTCGCGTTGCGCCTGCTGCGATTCGGGACCCTGGCAGCCGGCCAGTGCGAGGGCGCCCAGCAGGGCCACGATCGGGGTCTTGTTCATGCGACTTCTCCGTCCACGGGTGGGTGACGCGGCGCAGCCTAGGCGGGGGCGCATGCAGCCTGCGTCAAGGCGGAGCCGTGGCGCGGGGCAATGTTCAGGAAGGCGCTATCGCCGGTGGGAAGGCGCCGCGGGTGTGGGCGCCCGACACTGCGAAGCGCGTGTCCGCGGGCGGGCGCCGGTCACGCGGGCAATGCTGATGTTCGGCTTGGGCTTGGGCTTCGGTTTCGGCGTGCACGCGCCTGCACTTGCGTGGCGCGCGGCGGTGATGCGCATCGAACGCGTCGCTCACCGCTGGCGTCCGGTAGGTCGCGTGGCCGCTGCCGGCAGTGCGATGCGTCGTCCAGTCATGCGGAGGACTGCATGCGCGCAACGCGGTGGCGAGGCGATGGCGCGGGCGAAATCCTGCGCAGGCGCGCGTTGCGAGGCGGTGTCAGCGGCGGACGACGGCGCGGCATTCGCGCGAGGGGAGCATGGATGCGTCGTTGCCCACCCGCCGTTCGGAGACACGCTGCGCCGGTACGGTGGTGGCCCCGTTGCCGCGTTCCCTGACAAACGTCAGGCAAAGAAAAAGCCGCTGGCGGACCAGCGGCTCTTTCAGGACTGCAAAAAGCAAGAAGTGATTACTTCTTGGCTTCCTGAGCAGCGTCCTTCGCCTTGTCGGCGGTGTCTTCCGCAGCCTTGGCGGTGTCGGCAGCCTTGTCGGCAGCGGCATCGGTCGGGGCAGCGGCGGCAGCGGCCGAAGCGTCGGCAGCGGTGTTGGCGGCGGTCGCGGCGGTGTCGGCAGCGGCCTGAGCGGCGTCGGCGGTCGGGGCGCCGGCGGCAGCCGACTGGTCGGCAGCAGCCTGCGCGTCGGTGGCGGCTTCGTTAGCCGAAGCGGCGGCGTCCTGGGCCTGCTCCTGCTTCGAGCACGCGGCCAGGGCCAGGCCCAGGGCCATTGCGATCAGCAGCTTGTTGATGCTCATTGTGTCTATCCTCGTCGTTTAGTTAGGCAACGCGCGAATGCGCGCCCTCAACATGATGACAAGCCAAAGTCGGCTGTCAAGCGCACGCGCATTCATTTTTGTGTTTCAGGGGTTAATCCCAATCAAATCAATTCGATGGCGACTGCTGTCGCTTCGCCACCACCGATGCACAGCGTCGCGATTCCGCGGCGGCCGCCACGGCTGCGCAACGCATTTAGCAATGTCACCAGCAGCCGCGCACCGGAGGCGCCGATCGGATGGCCGAGCGCACAGGCGCCGCCGTGGACGTTGACCTTGGCGTGGTCCAGGCCCAGTTCCTTGATCGGCACCATCGCCACCACGGCGAAGGCTTCGTTGATCTCGAACAGGTCGACGTCGTCCAGACTCCAGCCGACCTGATCGAGCAACTTGCGGATCGCGCCGACCGGCGCGGTGGTGAACCATTCCGGCGCCTGCGAGAAGGTCGCGTGGCCGACGATCCGCGCCAGCGGCGCGACGCCGCGGCGTGCGGCCTCGTCGGCGCCCAGCAGCACCAGCGCGGCGGCGCCGTCGGAGATGCTCGAGGAACTGGCCGCGGTGACCGTGCCGTCCTTCTTGAACGCCGGCTTCAGCGCCGGGATCTTGGTGACGTCGGACTTGCCCGGCTGCTCGTCGCTGTCGACGCGCACTTCGCCCTTGCGGGTGGCGACGGCGACCGGAACGATCTCGTCGGCGAAGGCGCCCTCGCGCTGTGCGGCCTGCGCACGGTTCACCGATGCGATCGCGAACGCGTCCTGATCCTGGCGGCTGAAGCCGAACTTCTCCGCGGTGGCCTCGCCGAACACGCCCATCGCCTGGCCGTCGTCGGGATTGGTCAGGCCGTCCCAGGCCATGTGGTCGACCGCCTGGAAGTTGCCGTAGCGGTTGCCGGTGCGCGAGTTCGGCAGCAGGTGCGGCGCGTTGCTCATCGATTCCATGCCGCCGGCGACGACGATGCTGGCCGAACCGGCCTTGATCAGGTCGTGGCCCAGCATCACCGCCTTCATGCCCGAACCGCAGACCTTGTTGATGGTGGTCGCGCCGGTGCCGTCGGGCACGCCGGCCGCGCGCGCGGCCTGGCGCGCCGGGGCCTGGCCGAGGTTGGCCGGCAGCACGCAGCCCATGATGACTTCGGAGACGTCGGCGGCGGGGATGCCGGACTGCTCCAGCGCGGCGCGGATGGCCGCGGCGCCCAGCGTCGGCGTGGGCACGCCGTTGAACTGGCCCAGGAACGCGCCGATGGCGGTGCGCTTGGCCGCGGCGATGACGATCTCGGTCATGGCAAACCCTTACGAAAGAGGTGCGCCGATTATCGGCCGCGGCGCAGATTCTGCCAATCGCAGGGTCCTGGGCGGGCGTCCCGCGAATGCGGTTTCGGTGTAGATTGGCTTCGGGTCATCGCCGTCGCCGACGGCCGATGAATGGGAATGGCACCGGCCGGTGCGGCAGATCAAGGCAGAGGGGAAGGACATGCGGGTATTGATGGCACGATCGCTGCTGGCGGCCGCGGTGGCGGTTGCGCTCACCTCGTGCGGTGGTGGCGGTGGCGGTGGCGGCAATCTGGTCCACGGCAGTCCGCCGCCGACCTCGCCGCCCCCGCCACAGCCGGCGTTCGACGCGCATCTGACCCTGACCAATACGCTGGCCGCGCACAGCGCCGGCTACGACGGCAGCGGCTACCGCATCGGCGTGGTCGACACCGGCGTCAATCGCAACCATCCCGCGTTGGCCGGGCGGGTGGTGTCGAACCTGATCTACGTCGATCCCAGCCAGAACAACACCCAGGTCGACGACGTCGACGGCCACGGCACCACCGTGGCCCAGCTGGCGGCGGGCAAGTCGGTCGGGCAGTGGCCGGGCGGCATTGCGCCGGGCGCGCAGATCGTGTCGGCGCGCATCATTTCCGACACCCCGCCCAAGGACGACGGCAGCGGCAGCGGCAACCAGGTCAGTGGTGGACTGGGCCTGACCCAGGTGCACCAGGACCTGATCAATGCCGGGGTCAAGGTGATGAACAACTCCTGGGGCGGGATCTACTGGACCGACCTGAGCTCGACCAACGCCATCGCCGCCGAGTACCGCCCGTTCGTGATCGGCAACGGCGGCCTGGTGGTGTTCGCCGCCGGCAACGAATCCAAGTCCACGCCCTCGGACATCGCCTCGCTGCCCAGCAAGTCCGGCCCCAACGGCACGCTGCCGGCGGCGGATCTGGAGCGCGGCTGGCTGGTGGTGGCGGCGACCGATTCGAGCACCGGCACGCAACTGGCCTCGTATTCCAACGCCTGCGGCGCGGCGATGCGCTATTGCCTGGTCGCACCCGGCACCGAGGTGTTCGTCGATCCCAAGGCGACCACCTCCACCAGCAACCCCGACTACTACTACGGCAGCGGCACCTCGTTCGCGGCGCCGCTGGTGTCCGGCGCGGCGGCACTGGTCTGGCAGGCCTTCCCGTACTTCAGCAACGACCTGGTTCGGCAGACCCTGCTCGGCACGGCCACCGACCTGGGCACGCCCGGCGTGGACGCGACCTTCGGCTACGGCCTGCTCAACGTCGGCAAGGCGGTGCAGGGACCGGGCCGCTTCGACTGGGGCGACGTGACGGTGGGGTTCACCGGCAGCTCGACCTGGGCCAACAACATCGCCGGCAGCGGCGGCCTGATCAAGCAGGGCAGCGGCACGCTGACCCTGAGCGGCACCCAGAACACCTACAGCGGCGACACCCAGGTGCAGGGCGGCACGCTCAGTGCGGCCAGCCTGGGCAGTTCGAACGTGGCGATCAGCAATGGCGCCACCTTCGTCGGCACCGGCGCGCTCGGCGGCAGCGTCGCCAACGCCGGCACCTTCCAGGTCGGCGTGGCCACCCTGAGCCTGAGCGGCAACTACGTGCAGAGCAGCAACGGCCGCCTGGCCCTGCTGGTCGGCGACAAGCTCTCGGTCGGCGGCAGCGCCGCTCTGCAGGGCGGTTCGCTGTACGTGCTGGGCAAGCGCGACTACGTGGTCAACAACACCGCCTACAAGGTGCTGGAGGCCAGCGGTGGACTCACCGGCACGTTCGCGTCGGTGACCACGCCGTCGAACGTGTTCCTGACCTCGTTCCTGTCCTACGACGCCACCAGCGCCTCGATCACCGTGCAGTCGCTGAGCGTCACCGCCGCCGCGGCCAGCTTCGGCAACATCACCGCGGCCACCCTGGCGTCGGCGACGCGCGTGGATGCGGCGTTCGCGCAGCTCAACACGCAACTGAGCCACGACCCGGCCACGGTCGACGGCGCCCTGCTCAAGGCGGCCGGCGCGGTGCAGCAGTCGCCGAGCGTGGCGGCGGCGTCGGCCACGCTGCGCAGCCTGTCCGGCGAGGCGCATGCCGCGGCCACCGCCATGACCTTCGACACCATGGACCTGCAGCGGCGCGCGCTGTCCAGCCGCTTCGACATATTGGTCGATCAACCGCGCGTGGTCGGCGCCTGGAGCCAGCGCCTGGGCGAGACCGGGCAGGGCAGTTTCGCCGGCAGCCAGTTCCAGCTCGATGGCTGGCTGATGGGCCAGGACCTGCGCCTGAGCGATCACCTCGTCGCTGGCGTCGCGTTCGGCGAGAGCCGTGCCAGCGACGCCGGCAGCCTGGACCGCAGCCGCAACCGCCAGGTACAGGGCCAGGCCTATCTGGGGGCGATGGCCGGCAATGCCTATGCGCTGGCGCAACTGGGCAGCGGCCAGTACCAGCGCCAGCTCGACCGCAGTTTGCTGCTCGGCGACACCGTCGCCGACGCGTCCAGCCGTTATGCCGGTCGCTTCCTGTCCTCCAGCGTCGAGGTCGGCTATCGGTTCGGGCGTGGCCCGGCGTGGCTGACCCCGTATGCCGGTGCCGACTACAGCCGCATCGACAGCGATGGCTTCCGCGAGCAGGGCGGCGACGGCTTCGGGCTGATGGCCGGCGCCGCCAGTTCCTCGCGCAGCCAGGCGCTGGCCGGCCTGCGGGGCGGGTTCGGCGGGCGCGGCTGGTCGCTGCAGGGGTATGCCGAGTGGCAGCAGACGTTGGCTGCACAGGGACTGGACCGGCAGGCCAGCTTCGTCGGCGTGAACGCCTGGGCGCCGCTGGTGGACCTGCAGCCGGCGCGCTCCGGCGGCCTGTTCGGCGCCAGCCTGCAGACGCGCTGGAACGGGGCGTTGCTGGGGCTGGGCTACGACCAGCGGTTCGGCCCGCGCGGCGACGACCGCGCGGTGTCGCTGCGCTATCGCCTGGGTTTCTGAGTCCGGGTACCCGGTCCGGCGCGTGCTGCGCCGGATCGGGGTCGATCGGTCACATAGGGCCAGGACATCTCAGGCCCTGCGGCATTCCGCCTGCGGCGCAGGCTGCGCGCGCGCGTCACTCGCCGCGCAGATGGCCCATCGAGCGCGGTGCGGTGCGGCCCAGCGGCAGCTTGAGCTTGCCGATCGCCTGCATCCGCGCCTCGGCGATGCGGTCGGCGGCCTGTTGCGGCGGAATGTTCTCGCGTTCGGACAGGTCGAAGATCTTGCCGAGGTTGTGGTACATGCTGCGGATCAGCCGCATCGCGCGTTCGCGGTTGTAGCCGTCGATTTCCAGCGACACGTTCATCACCCCGCCGGCGTTGACCGCGTAGTCGGGCGCGTAGAGGATGCCGCGGCGGTGCAGTTCCTCGCCGACCGCGGGATTGGCCAGCTGGTTGTTGGCGGTACCGCAGACGATCTTGACCTTGAGCCGCGGCAGCTTGGCCTCGTCGAGCGCGCTCTCCATGGCGCATGGCGCCAGCACGTCGGCGGCGACGTCGTAGATGTCGTCCGGGTCCACCGCTTCGGCGCCGTATTCGGCCACCGCGCGCGCGACCAGCGCCGGGTCCAGGTCGGTCACGTACAGCTTGGCGCCGCGTTCCTTGAGCAGCTTCACCAACTCCATGCCGATATGGCCCAGGCCCTGCACGGCGATGCTGGTCTTGCCGATCTCCTCGTGGCCGAACTTGCGTTGCAGCGAGGCCATCAGCGCCTGCAGCGCGCCGTAGGCGGTGAACGGGGCCGGGTCGCCGGAGCCGCCGTGCACCTGGTGCACGCCGGTGACGTACTCGGTCTCCAGGTAGATCTGTTCCATGTCGTTGACGTCGGTGCCGACGTCCTCGGCGGTGATGTAGCGGCCGCCCAGCGAATCCACGTAGCGGCCGAAGGCGCGGAACAGCGCTTCGGACTTGTCGCTCTTCGGGTCGCCGATGATCACCGCCTTGCCGCCGCCGATGTTGAGACCGGCCAGCGCGTTCTTGTAGGTCATGGTGCGGCTGAGCCGCAGCGCGTCCTGCAAGGCCGATTCGGTGTTGGCGTAGGGGCGCATGCGCACGCCGCCCAGCGCAGGGCCGAGCACGGTGTTGTGGATGGCGATGATCGCCTGCAGTCCGACGTCGCGGTTGTGGCAGAAGACGACCTGTTCGTGGCCGGTGTTGGCTAGCGTTTCGAAAAGCATGGGGGCTCCGCTGGCGTTGCAGGTGTCGGACACCATGGGTCCAGGAACGTGCCTGGGGGTGGCGCAAAACAAAAACGCGACGGTTCCGGAACAGGCCCTGAGCGTCGCGATGGCGGCATTTTAAAGCAATTGCCGGCCGCCCGCGCGCCGCCGTCGCGGCCCGCGGTATGGGCATCTCGCCGCTCCGTGCGACGCCAGGGGGCAGCAGCGCGCCCGTTTGCCCGGGCGATGCCTGAGATCGCGGAACAGGGTGGCCCTCGGCGGAGACGGCGGCCGCCACACGAGAACGAGCCGGGCGAACGGTGCCGGTCGGGACCTTGTCCACCCGTGGTGGTGGCCGACAAATGCGATCGCAGTGTGGGAGGGGCTTCAGCCCCGACGGCGTTCAGTCCCACGCGCCGGGACTGAAGTCTCTAAGGAGCAGCGCAGCGGGAGTCAACTGTCATGCAGTCGCGACAGGCGAAGCAGAAAGCCGACTGACACCCTCCGTCGTCGGGACTGAAGTCCCTCCCACAGTGCAGTCCTCCAACAAGGCTGAAGCTGCATCTGTGGGAGCGGCTTCAGCCGCGACGAGCGATGTACAAAACCACCTGGCACCTTCATGCGTCGGGACTGAAGTCCCTCCCACAACATGGCCCCCGACGAGCTGGCGCCGCACCTGCGGGAGCGGCGTGGATTTGGCGGCGCGCCGCGCGTGCCGGCGGCCATGCAGGTATTGGGAACGCCGCCGCGCGTGCCGCCAGCACGGCGATCGCGCGCGGCGCTGCGGGACGCTGAATCAGCGGCGGACCCAGTACCCGGCGTGGAAGCGATAGGCGGGGCCGTGGTGCTCCCAGCGCGGACCGACGTAGACGTAGCCCGGCCGTTCCACCACGTAGCGGCCGGCGACCCAGACGTGGCGGCGCCCGTTCCACTGCCAGTAGCCGGGCATCCAGACATAGCCGGGCCGCACCACCACCCGTTCCACGCGCGGCGGCGGCGGCGCGGTGCGGACCGACAGTTCCACCACCTCGCGCGCCTGCGCGGGTGCGGCCGCCATGCCGCCGGCGAGCGCGCCGCCGAGCAGGGTGGCCAGCAACAAGGGACGAGCGAACATGCGAGTTCTCCGAAGGCATCGGCGGGGTGCCGACGCGGGAGGAAACGTCGCGACCGGCTCGGGTGTTGACGCGCCCCCGAGCGCGCATTCATGCAATGGATAGCCAGGCACGGCGGCACGTGCGCGGCCCGCGGCGCGGACGCGCATGCTGCAGCGCAACCTGCCCGCGTCGCGCTGCGCGCCTAGAATCGCGACATTCTCTTTTCGATGTCCGTACGATGAGCCTTCCCGCGTCCCGCGTTCCGTTGCCGCAGACGGACGCCAGTCCCTTGCGTTTCGTCACCGCCGCCAGCCTGTTCGACGGCCACGATGCGGCGATCAACATCATGCGCCGCCTGATCCAGGCGCAGGGCGCCGAGGTGATCCATCTCGGCCACAACCGCAGCGTCGAGGACGTGGTGCGGGCGGCGCTGCACGAGGATGCCGACGCGATCGCGCTGTCCTCCTACCAGGGCGGCCACGTGGAGTACTTCAAGTACATGGTGGACATGCTGCGCGAGCGCGGCGCCGGCCATGTGCGGGTGTTCGGCGGCGGTGGCGGCACCATCACCCCCGAGGAGATCGCCGAGCTGCAGGCCTATGGGGTGGAGCGCATCTACCATCCCAACGACGGCATGAAGATGGGCCTGGTGGAGATGATCGAGGACGTGGTGGCGCGAGCCGGGCGCGGGCGTGAGGCCGCAACCGACGCGCGCGGCGCGACGCCGGCCGGCTCGCCGCTGCCGGACATCGACGACGAGATCGGGATCGGCCGGATGCTGTCGGCGATCGAGGACGGGGCGTTCTCGGAGGCGGAACTGGCGCTGCTGCGCAAGCAGTGGCAATCCGGCGCGACGTCCGCAGCCGAGCCGCGTAGCCGGCGCACCGCACCGGTGCTCGGCCTCACCGGCACCGGCGGCGCCGGCAAGTCCTCGGTCACCGACGAACTGCTCAACCGCTTCCTGGCCAGCTTTCCGCAGATGCGCATCGCGGTGGTGTCGGTCGACCCCAGCCGGCGCCGCACCGGCGGTGCGCTGCTCGGCGACCGCATCCGCATGAACGCGCTGCGCAGCCCGCGCGTGTACATGCGTTCGATGGCCACGCGGCGCCAGCACGCCGCCACCAACCGGGTGCTGAAGGACTGCATCGCGCTGCTGAAGGGCATCGGCTACGACCTGGTGATCGTGGAAACCGCCGGCATCGGCCAGAGCGACTCGGAGATCGTCGACCTGGTCGATTTCCCGGTGTACGTGATGACCAGCGACTACGGTGCGCCGAGCCAGCTGGAGAAGATCGACATGCTCGACTTCGCCGAGCTGGTGGTGCTGAACAAGTACGACCGGCGCGGCGCCGAGGACGCGCTGCGCGACGTGCGCAAGCAGTGGCGGCGCAACCGTGCGGCGTTCCAGTTGGAGGACGAGGCGGTGCCGGTGTATCCGACCATTGCCAGCCAGTTCAACGACCCGGGCGTGAGCTGGATGTTCGTCAATCTGTGCCGTCTGTTGCGCGAGAAGCTGGCGACGCACGCGGACGCCGCGGCAAACGCGCCGGGTTCGCAGGCCAATTGCGATTTCCGTCCGCAACTCGACACCACGTTGAAGGAACCGCGCGCCACCGTGCTGATTCCCGGCGCGCGCGTGCGATACCTGGCCGAGATCGCCGAGCAGGGGCGGGCGATCAATGCCGGGGTGCTGCGCCAGGCCGAGGCCGCCGACCGCGCGCAGGCGTTCTGGCAGGCGCTGCACGAACTGCAGGATCCGCAGTTGCCGGCGCAACTGGAACTGTATGCGGCGCAGGACCTGCTGCCGGCGTCGCGCGCATCCACCGAGGCGTCCGATGCTGCCGTCGACGCCAGCCTGCTGTTGCTGCGCCAGCGCTACAACGATGCGCTGCAGTCGCTGTCCAGCGAATCGCTGAAGCTGCTGCGCGAGTGGCCGCAGCGGCTGAAGTCGATCACCGATCCGGTCACCGAATATGCGGTGCGCGGCAAGCCGATCCGGGTGGAGAACTACCGGGAGTCGCTGAGCCACCAGTCCATTCCGAAGATCGCCGCGCCGCGCTACAAGAGCTGGGGCGAACTGCTGACCTTCCTCGGCAAGGAGAACCTGCCCGGCAGCTATCCCTATACCGGCGGCGTGTATCCGTACCGGCGCACCGGCGAGGATCCGATCCGCATGTTCGCCGGCGAAGGCACCCCCGAGCGCACCAACCGGCGCTTCCATTACCTGAGCGTCGGCCAGCCGGCCGCGCGCCTGTCCACCGCCTTCGACAGCGTCACCCTGTATGGCGAGGACCCGGCGCCACGCCCGGACATCTACGGCAAGATCGGCAACTCCGGGGTCAACATCCCGACCCTGGACGACATGAAGAAGCTGTACTCCGGCTTCGACCTGTGCGCGCCGACCACCAGCGTGTCGATGACCATCAACGGCCCGGCGCCGATGATCCTGGCGATGTTCATGAACACCGCCATCGATCAGCAGGTGGAGAAACATCTCAAGGCCGATGCGCAGCGCTGGGCGCAGGCCGAGCAGACGCTGGCACGGCTGTTCGAAGGCCGCGAACGCCCGCGCTATCACGGCGCGTTGCCGCCGAGCAACGACGGCCTCGGCCTGGCCCTGCTCGGAGTCAGCGGCGACCAGTTGGTGGACGCGGAGACCTATGCACAGATCAAGGCGCAGACCCTGTCCAGTGTGCGCGGTACGGTGCAGGCCGACATCCTCAAGGAGGACCAGGCGCAGAACACCTGCATCTTCAGCACCGAGTTCGCACTGCGCATGATGGGCGACATCCAGCAGTATTTCGTCGAGCAGAAGGTGCGCAACTTCTACTCGGTGTCGATCTCCGGCTACCACATCGCCGAGGCCGGGGCGAACCCGATCAGCCAGCTCGCCTTCACCCTCAGCAACGGCTTCACCATCGTCGAGTACTACCTGGCGCGCGGCATGCACATCGACGACTTCGCGCCGAACCTGAGCTTCTTCTTCAGCAACGGCATGGACCCGGAGTACACGGTGATCGGCCGGGTGGCGCGGCGGATCTGGGCGCGGGCGATGCGCGAGCGCTACGGCGGCAACGAGCGCAGCCAGATGATGAAGTACCACATCCAGACCTCGGGCCGTTCGCTGCACGCGCAGGAGATCCAGTTCAACGACATCCGCACCACGCTGCAGGCGCTGTACGCGCTGTTCGACAACTGCAACAGCCTGCACACCAACGCCTACGACGAGGCGATCACCACGCCCACCGAGGAGAGCGTGCGCCGCGCGGTGGCGATCCAGATGATCATCAACAAGGAGCTGGGGCTGAACTTCTGCGAGAACCCCTGGCAGGGCAGCTTCATCGTCGAGCAGCTCACCGACCTGGTTGAGGAGGCGGTGTACAAGGAGTTCGAGGCGATCAGCGAGCGAGGCGGCGTGCTCGGCGCGATGGACACCATGTACCAGCGCGGCAAGATCCAGGAAGAGAGCCTGTACTACGAGCACAAGAAGCACGACGGCAGCCTGCCCCTGGTCGGGGTCAACACGTTCCTGCCCAAGGAGCACGCCGGCGAGACCGCGACCGAGATCGAGCTGATCCGCTCCACCGAGCAGGAAAAGGACCAGCAGATCGGCAACGTGCGCGACTGGCAGCAGCGTCGCAATGCCCTGGCGCTGGCCGCCGACGATGCCGGGCTGGGGACGCTGCAGCGCACCGCGCGCGAGCGCCGCAACGTGTTCGCGGCGCTGATGGAGGCGGTCAAGACCCATAGCCTGGGCCAGATCAGCCATGCGCTGTACGAGGTGGGCGGCGAGTATCGGCGCAACATGTAGGCGCCGACGGCGGTAGATGCCGATGGCGGCGCGCCGGGGGCGGCGAGGGCGACTGCGGCGCCTGCCGCTGCGGCGACGCTCCAGCGCATGCGGCGATCTTGCGGCCGCTGCCTGGGCAGTCCCATAGTGTCCCATCGATTCACGCGGAGGGTGCCGATGAAAGCCTGGGGAGTGTTGGCAATGTTGATGGCGTGCGCGGCGGCGACCCGCGCGGCGGAACCGGCCGAGGACGGCGCGGCGGGACCGCTGTTCGACACCGTCGCGGCGCTGGACCAGCGCCTGTTCGATGCCTACAACCGCTGCGACCTGGCCGCGTTCGAGTCCTTGTTCGTGCCGGACGTGGAGTTCTACCACGACACCGGCGGCGTCACCTGGGACCGCGCGAGCGTCGTCGACAGCACGCGCAAATGGATCTGCGGCAAGGTTCGTCGCGAATTGCTGCCCGGCACCTTGCGGGTCTACCCGATCAAGGACTTCGGGGCGATCGAGGAGGGCGAGCACCGCTTCTGCGAGCTGGCCAGCGGCCGTTGCGATGGCATCGCCAAGTTCGTGATGGTGTGGCGCCAGGATCCGGACGGTTGGAAATTGACGCGGGTACTCAGCTACGGCCATCGCGCGGCGCCGACGCCAGCGCCGCACTGAGCGTAGGGGGCGGTCGCCACCGAGAGGGCGGCGGTCAAGCCCCATCGCCTCGGCCAGATCGGCCACGCGTCGTACGCAGCGGGCAGCGGGCAGCGAGTGGCGGACGCGGCAGGCCCGCGGCGTGGTGAGGGGCGTTGTCGGCACGCCGCTTGCTTGCTGTTGAGTGGCGCGATCGCGCGTTGTCCATGACCGCCTCACGGAGGTCTGCGCTCGCATCACGTCGGCGTTGCGCAGAAACCTGCGCGGCGTGCTTGAATGACACGGCGTGCCGCGTGGGTGCGCACCGGTGGCCGGGCGCGGGGACCTGGCGATGTTTTGCGGATGACGACGATCGTGCCGATCATGTGGATTGCCATCAGCGCGGGTGCGTTGGTGCTGGGGGCCGGACTGTGGTGGTGGCTGCGCCGTGGCAGCGGCGATGCGGCGGAGGCGCCGCAGGCGCGTGCCGTTGCCGAGGAGGCCGATCTGCCCGCGGCGCCGGCAACGCCTGCACGCACCGTTCCGGCCGCGCCTGCTGCCGCAGCGGAGCCGGGCCTCGACCCGTTCGCCGACCCCGCCCTGATCGACCTGGAACCGGTGCCGGATGCCGCGATCCTGGCGCACCTGTGTGAACTGGCATTCGCCGGCCGCCCGGTGAGCGCGTCGGCAGCGGCCGCGCCGGCGGTCATGGCCGATGCCGCCGCGGTGCTGGCGCGCATCGACGCGCATCCGCGCTACACGCCGCGGCGTCCGCACCTGTTGCCGCAGCTGACCCGTGCGATCAACGATCCGACCGCCGGCGCCCATTCCATCGCCACGATCCTGGGCCAGGATCCGGCGCTGGCCGGCAACCTGCTGCGCATCGCCAACAGCGTCGTCTACCGCCGCCATCCCGAGCCGATCGAGAACCTGGAGCGGGCGGTGGCCCTGCTCGGCACCGAGGGCCTGCGCCAGATCGTGCTGGCGGCGCTGCTGCAGCCGGTCATCGTCGACGACAGCAGCGTCTTCGGCCGCTGTGCGGCGGTCCTGTGGGAACACACCCTGCTGTCGGCGCACGCCGCCTCCCAGGTGCCCGACCGCGAGGATGCGAACGCCGCGCAACTGCTGGCACTGCTGTGCGGGCTGGGCGCGGTCTCGGTGGTGCAGGTGCTGCGCGATGTCCATGCACGCCACGCCGAAGCAGCGCCCACGCCGGCGGCCATCACCGAGATGCTCGAGGCCTGGTCGGCGCACTGCGCCAAGTCCATCTCTGCGGATTGGGGACTGTCGCCGCGCGTGCAGCGCGCCCTGGAGGAGCAGGCGGGCGACGCCGATGTGGCGAGCATGAGTCCGCTCGGCCTGGCCCTGCGCCGGCATCGTGCCGCCGCGGCCGCGCAGCTGGCGGTGCGCTATCGTCGCTGATCGCGGCAGGTGGGCCATCGGACGGTACAGGCGAACCGTGCAAGCTCTCCGCAGATCGCGACGCAAGCGCTGCGGCGCAGGAGATGGGCGCGGCGAACGTGATCGCAGTGAACCGCTGCGCGAGGCGGGGCCAGGCGCGCTCCACGAGGTCAGGCGCGGATGACTGCCGTAGACCCGCCGGGCACGCCGCGGACCGCACGGTCCTGGCTCGACACCCTGCTCAAAGGCGTGCGCGGTGTGCTGATGATCGTCGGCAGCCTGACGATGCTCGCCGGCTGCCTTGCCCTGGCGCACGTGGTCACGTCCTCGCTGGCGCCTTTTCTGGCGATGTTGCTGATCTTCCCGCTGGCGGCGTTCGCCACGCTCGCCATCCACGAAGGCGGGCACGCATTGGCGGCGCGTGCGATGGGCATGACCGTGTGCCGGGTGCACATGGGGCCGCTGCAGTTGCTCGCGCGCCGTCGCGGCTGGCGGATCCGCTGGAAGCGCCTGCGTCCGGGCGGCAACGCGGGCAGCGTGATCGCGGTGCCGAATCCATACGCGGCGGTGCGCCGGCAGTACTTGGCGCTGATCGCCGGCGGTCCGCTGGCCAACCTGCTGGCAGCGGCGGGGTGCGGACTGCTGGCATGGCATCTGGGACTGGGCAGCAGCAGCGGCGCGTTCTGCACCGGCGCAGCCGCGTTCAATCTGGCAGTCGGGTTGTGCAACCTGGTGCCGTTGCAGAGCGCGCTGGGCGGCAGCGACGGTCTGAAGTTGCTCAAGCATGCGCGGCGGCGCGATCCGGACGCCCTGTCGGAGGTGCTGGCCGAACTCAATGGCCTCTCGCTTCGCGGCGTCACCGCGGACAAGCTGCCGGAACACCGCCTGGCGCTGCTCGCGGACGGTGAGGGATGGTTTTTCTATATCTGGTTCACACTGAAAGCCATGCAGATCCGTGGCGAGTGGGCACACGCCGCCGCCTTGCAGCCGGTTTTCGAAGCGCAGGTGGCGACCCTGCCTGGACCGGTCGCCGAATCCTGGCACAGCCTGATCGCGCTATTGCGCTGCGAACTCGCGTTCTCGCGGGTCATGGCCGGCGACGACGAAGCCGATCCCCTGGACGCGGCGCTGACGGCGGATCTCGACTGGTCGGTGCCGGCGTTGCGGCCGCGCTGCCCGGCGCTGATGGCGGCGCGGCGCGGCGACCACCGTGCCGCACTGGCGGCATTGGCGCGCGCCGAAGCATTGGCAGAGAACGACGTGGACGCGGCGACGCGGCAGTGCGAACGCGGACTGCGCCAGACCATCCGTCAACGTCTGCAGATGCCCATGGAGGCTTGATCGTGTCTGCCAGCCGGCGTGCGGCCGGCTGGCGTGCATTGCGCCGCGCGCCGCTCAGCGCAGCGGCACGTCGGCGACCTTGTCCTGGTAGTCGCGCTTGGGGTCGATGCCGAACAACACCTTGATGCCGGCCATCAGGCTGGAGCCGTTGAGCCAGATCTGTGCGTGATCCGGATCCAGGCGCAGCAATGCCAGCTTGGGATCTTCCTTGCCCTCTTCGTACCAGGCTGCGACATAGCCGTTCCACAGGCGCTCGATCACGGCCTGGTCGTTGTCCACGCTCAGCGTGCCGCTGATGCTGGCGAACAGATCGTGGCCCTTGGCGCTGAACGCCGCGATGACCCGCTGGCTCTGCGCCAGCTTCTGCACCAGCGCGTTGTCCTTGGAGGTGAAGAACCAGATCGGACCGCCGCGATCGCCCTCGAACTGCGCGGTCATCGGACGGGCGTGGCCGTCCTCGACGCCGTCCAGGCCCAGCATCACGGTGCGGTCGGACTTCAATGCCTTCCAGAATTTCTCTTCCAGTTCCTGCGGGCTGGCCATGCGGATCTCCGAGCGGGCGACAGTGCCCGCCTGCACTGTGCCGGGAGGGGCGCGCGCGGTCCGTGATGGAAGGGTGCAAGCGGTGTGCACAGGGGGTGCGGGCTGCGCGCGGAGCGCCGTAGACAAACGCTGTGGTGCGACGTGCGCTGCGATACGCATCGAAGCATTACCGCGATCGGCAGTGCTATCAAGCGATACGCCTCGCCCGCTGCGTTCATCGCCCGATGGACGTGGCCGCGTGGCGGACGGAGCACGGTTCCGCAGGAAGGCGTGTGCCGACCCTTCGCGGCGCATGCCGCACCGTCTGACAGGACGTTCAACGATGAGTGCGATTCCCGCGACGCAACCGCTGTTGCCGCCGCAACTGACCCTGGCGATGGCCGCCGCCAGCATCGCCGCCTACGCGGCCTACGAAGGCAAGCCGGTCTCGGCGCCGTCCGACTATCGCCTGGTCGCCCGCTGGTCCGGCTGGGACGGCGATCCGTTGGGCGGCAGCGAGGAGTTGTTCGGCCTGCTGTTCCGGTCCACCGTCGCCGCCGGTACCTATCTGTTCGCGTTCCGCGGCACCGATTCGGACCTGGACATCTACGAGGACCTGGACTTCTCCACCACCGCCTTCGTGCCCAGCGCCGGTACCGTCACGCCGATGCCGCAGGTGTCGGCCGGGTTCTACGGCATCTACAACGCCAGGGGCGGCGCCATGCGCGCCTCGATGCGCGAGCAGTTGTTCGCGCTGCTGGAGCACTTCGCGCCGACCCAGGTCTATGTCACCGGACATAGCCTGGGCGGCGCGCTGAGCCAGTTGTTCTCGCTGGACCTGGCGCTGAGCCGGCCGGCGTTGCCCAGCCGCAACATCAACTTCTGCAGCCCGATGGTCGGCGACGCGAGTTGGCAACAGGCCTATGCGGCGCATATCGCCGCAGCCGACAGCACGCGTTGCTACAACTACTGGGACTACGTGCCGTCGCTGCCGCCGTCCACCTTCGGCTATGCGCCGGTCGGGCAGGCGTTCCGGACCGCCTACGACGTCAATGGCGCCTGGTTCCCGCATCTGCTGCCGCGGCACTCCATCGCCAACATGCAGGTGGTGCTGCAGCATGCGCTATGGCAGACGCCGCAGGCCTGGAGCGGCACCTTCGCCGACCAGACCGATCCGCAGCGGCTGATGCGCAGCCAGACCCCGCCCACCACGCCGCATCCGGCCTGGGCGGACATGGCGTTGACCGCACGTGCGGCCGAGCAGGCGCTGGGCTTTCCGGAGGGCGCAGCGGCGCCGCCAGTGGTCGCGCCATGACGGCCCGCGCGGCCGCGCCGGTGCAGCGTCATGCCCCGGAGCACTGCGCGGCGTCGCCGCCGGTGTCATCCTGCCGGGGTGCACATCGTTCCCAAGGAGGTCGCCATGGCATCGTTCGATCTGTATCTCCCACAGCTGCTGCGGTTCGAGGGCGGCTTCGTCGATGACCCCAACGATCCGGGCGGCGCCACCAACTACGGCATCACCCTGGCCACCTTCCAGCGCTGCGCGCAGACCTTGCTCGGCGAAGCGCCGACCCTGCAGGCACTGCGCGCGCTGACGGTGCAACAGGCAGCGGCGATCTATAAGCAGGAATACTGGGAAAGACTCGGCGCCGATCAGATCGCGTCGCAGACGCTGGCCGAGCTCGTGTTCGATTTCTACGTCAATGCCGGCGATGTCGCCATCTCGCTGCTGCAGCGTGTCCTGCAGCAGTTGGGCGCGAGCGGATTGGCGGTCGATGGCGAAATGGAGCCAGCGACGCTGGCGGCCCTGGCCAGCGCCGATGCGGCGCAGGTCTACGCGCTGTATCGGCAGCAACGCATCGACTACTACCAGCGCCTGGTGGCGGAGCGTCCGGTCGATGCCGAGTTCCTGGCCGGCTGGCTGCGCCGCACCGAATGGTTCCCGGCGAGCCTGCCGGCCGATGCGTCGGCGCCGACGCAGACCGGCACCGCCTGAGCGATCGGCCCTGCGCCGCGGCGTGCGTGCACGGCGTGTGCATCCGCGTTTCACCGCGTGCGCATGCGGCGCTGGCTAGTCTGCCCGGCGAGCGTCGGCCGTGTGCCGGCGCCATCGCATGCCGTCATGGCGTGCGCCTGTCCTCGTTTCGGGAAGACCGCACATGATCAAGTGGGCCATCATCATCGCCATCATCGGACTCATCGCCGGCGCGCTCGGCTTCAGCGGCGTGGCGGGCGCGGCGATGGGCGTCGCCAAGTTCCTGTTCTGGGCCGGCCTGGCCATCGCCCTGCTGCTGTTCGTGCTGGGCACGATGCTGGCCAAGAAGGTCAGCTGAGCGCAAGACCGGGCGTGTCGCGTCGACGCGGGTGCCTCGCGCGACAGGGTCCGCGGGCGGAAGCCCTACCGTGACCGAAAGGAGTCTGCTGTGCCGCCGACGGCCTAGGCGTCGCTGGCGGTGTCCGCGTCGTTCGTTGCCGCGCTGTCGTCGGAGGCAGGCTTGGCCGCCGCGGCGCGCGCCTCGCGCTTGCGTGCTTCTTTTTCTTCCTGCTGTTTCTTCTTGGCCAGCTCGCGCTGACGCTTTTCGAAGGAGTAGTTGGGCTTGGCCAATGCGCATCTGCCGGTAAGGGGAATGCGTCGAGTGTAGCCGGTGTGCGCCATCGGCGTGCGAAACGGACAGGCCGCCCGTGTGAGACGGCCTGTCCTAGGCGCAGGTGCGGGAGTACGGCCCTCCCGGACCTTGGCTTACGGGCTCAGATACTGCTGGATCGACGAATACACGTCGGCGAAGCGCGAGTAGTAGTCCGGATCGCTCGGCGCGCTGCAGTACGAGGTGCCGCCATACAGGCCACCGCGCAACTGGTAGGTGCCGTTGCTGCTGACGGTGAAGAGGCCGGAGCCGGACGAGCCGCCTTCGGTGACGCCGGTGCTCCACTGCACGCGGTACAACGGCGACTTGCCGTCCGTGGAGGTGGACAGCGCAGTGACCTTGCCCAGCGAATACTTCTTCACGTCGCCGGCGGGGTGGTGGATGCCTTCGATCGCGGTGCCGGTCGAGCCGATCGCCGAGCTGCTCCAGCCCGCATAGAACGCGCCGCTGGGCGGAGCGCTCTTGAGCTCAAGCAGCGAAGTGTCGCGGGTGGTGTTGGCGTGGCGCAGGTAGGCGCCGCCACCGAGCGTGGTGTAGTTGGAATTGACCGTGGAGCCGCCGCAGGTGGTGGCGTCGTAGAACCAGTAGGTCTGCAGCGTGTTGGCCACGGTCTGGGTGCTGATGCAGTGCGCCGCGGTCCAGAACAGCGCCTTCTTCGGTGAGTTGCTGTTGTTGAGCAGGGTGCCGGTGCACAGGTAGGTGCCGCCGCTGGTGGTGAAGGTCATGCGTGCCACCGACTTGGCCGCCGAGGTGAAGCCGGAGGTCGGATTGGCGCGGCAGACGATGTCGCGCTCGCACGAATCGCTCTCGCCGATCATCGGCCGCATCATCGTGTCGCTCGCCACCGGGCTGATGTCCAGGTGCGAGAGCTGCGGGATCTTCAGCGCGAAGCCCTGCGGATACTGACCCGCCGGCAATTCGATCTCCACCACCATGCGTGCGCCGGCGATCACCGCCGACCAGCCGGGCTGGCTGCCGGCGAAATCGGCGCCGCTCTGCTGGAACACGCGGCCGTCCTCGCCGGCGAAGCGCAGCGTGGCCTTGCGCGGGTCGCCGGGCTGGGCGCCGCTGCCGCTGAGTTGCAGCGCCGCGCGCAGTGCCTGCGCATTGGTCGAGACGATTTCGAAACTGGTGACCTGCGCGCCGTTTGGCAGCGTCTGCCAGCGCAGGCGGCGCAGGTTGATGTCGGGCTTGGCGACGTCTCGGGAGAAGCCGATCTGCAGCGGCTGGCCGTTCTTGACCTGTTGTCCGCGCGTCTGCTTCATCGCTGCGGCCTTGCTGCTATCGGGCGCGGCCAATTCGATCAGGCGCGGTGCGTGCGCGCTGCCCGGGGGAAGGCTGCGCAGTTCCGCGCCACCGAGCGCGGCGGCATCCGGGCGTGCTTCGACCGGGGCGGAGTCCATCTCGGCTGCTGGGGGAATGGCAGCCATGGCGACGGGGGACATGCCGGCAATGCCGGCGAGCAACGCCACATACAACGCGTGCTTGCGATTCATCGATCTTCCTTCTGTGAAGAGGGACGAGACCATCCGGCAGGGGACCGGATGCCATTGCACTCGAGTTCAGAGTGCCTGCCGAGGCTACGGGCGACGCCACGACGATTGCGTGCCAGGCGTCACGCTCAGGAGGCCGGTTTCGTAGACAGCTGCTCACATTGCGTGTGATGGCGCGAAAGAAGCGCGCGGCGTTGCCGATAAGTCGACGCGTTTCGGCATGTATCGCAAGTGGCTGCGGATCCTGTCCCTCTGCATCCGGAAAAGCCACAGCGGCGGCCTTGCGACGCGGGGCAGATCGATGCGACACGCGTTCGCCGGCGATATCGCTGCTTCGCAGCCACCTGGCGCGCATACGTCGAAGGGTACCCACTCCCCCGCCTGACGAACCTGTTGAGGGGGGCGGGTCAGGCAGCCGCGGACCGGCAGTGACCTTTCTGTAATCTTTCCGACAAATTTCAGTAGATTCAATTACTTAAATCGGACCGTGGCGTGCTGCGATGCAGCTTGCATCGATTCAAATTCAGCCTATAACGCTGGCGTCACATATATGAACTTTTTGTTCGTGTATGCACCACCTTGCGGATGGCCCGCGCGAGGTCAGGGGAATCGGGCGGGCTCGGCATCACTTCGAACATCGATCGCTCCTGTGGGGGGAGACCAGTGAATAGAACCGCTTTCCGGCGTGGACTCATCGCCAGTTCCGTTGCGCTCGCGCTGTGGGCGCCTTCTCTCATGGCGCAATCCGCGCCCGACAGCGCGGCCCCACCCAGTGGCGCCGGCAAGGCCGACAAGCCGGTCGACCTCAAGGCGGTGACGGTCACCGGCTCGATGATCCCGCGCGTGGAGGTCGAAGGCCCCGCACCGGTGGTCACCATCACCGGCGAGGAGATCAAGAAGCAGGGCTACACCACGCTGTGGGAGTTCCTCGACTCGGTGCCGCAGGTGGGCCAGCAGGTCTCCGACCCGGCGTCGTGGGGGTCCAGTTCGGTCAACGCGCGCTCGGTGAACCTGCGCGGGCTCGGCCCCGGTTTCAGCCTGCTGATGATCGACGGCCATCGCGTGGTCGACTACCCGCAGCCGCTCAACAAGCAGAGCAACTTCCAGAACTTCAACAACATCCCCACCGGGATGATCGATCACATCGAAGTGCTCGCTTCCGGCGCCTCGTCGATCTACGGCTCGGACGCGGTCGCCGGCGTGGTGAACGTGATCCTGAAGAAGAACTACCAGGGTGACCAGCTGCAGGTCACCGCGGGCGGCGCGACGCGCGGTGGCCGCGACTACGGCGACATCAACTACTTCGGCGGCCGTGCGGGCAGCAACTGGCACGTGACCTACAACCTGGAGCACTCCAACCGCAGCGCGCTGTGGGGCATGGATCGGCCCTACCAGGATTCCGTGGCCGATGCGGGCTACGGCGCATGGGGACCGGCCTCGCGCATGTTCGGCTACCAGTACGACGCCGCCGGCGCGATCGCGCTGTCGGCCACGGACGCCAACGGCCGCTACATCACGCCGCCCGCCGGCACCTGCGACAAGTTCACCAACTCGCGCCTGACCCAGTCGCACTCGGTGACCACCAATGGCACCCAGGTCACCGGCGTCACCGACAACGGCTTCTACTGCGCGCAGCCGGCGCTGTTCCAGAACTGGGTGCTGACCCCGGGCAGCCGCAGCAACAACGGCTATGTGTCGGGCGAGTACGACTTCCAGAACGGCCTGCAGTTCTACGGCTCGGCTGCGCTGTACCAGACCGTGGGCATCTCCAACACGCAGCTCAATGTGTTCAGTGCCGGTCCGTTCTACGACCAGACCACTGGGCAGACGGTCAACCAGGTGATCCGCCAGCTCACCCAGAAAGAGATCGGCGTCAGCGCCAATACCTACGACCGCGAACTCAACTGGAACCTGCAGGCCGGCCTGCGCGGCACCGGCTTCGATGGTCGCTTCAACTGGGACCTCAACCTCAACACCCAGAAGTACATCGTCCGCGAGGAGTTCACCGGCTACAACGCCCAGGCCACCAACACCTTCTTCCTCGGCCAGCAGCAGGGCACCACCGCGAACGGCCTGCCGATCTACGCGTTCAACTGGCAGCAGTTCTGGAACCCGATCACGCCGCAGCAGTACGACCAGTTCGCGGTGACTGGCGTGAACACGGCGTCGTCCTGGCTCGACCAGGCGCAGCTGCGCGTCAACGGCGACCTGTTCCAGCTGCCCTGGGCCGATCGGTCGGTGGGCTGGGCCGCGGTGCTCGAAGCCGCGCACAACGGCTTCAAGCTGTCGCCCGATCCACGCGCGGCGGATCCGTCCACGTTCCAGAACCCGTTCGGCGCCTATCTCACCGGTGCCGGCACCCGCCAGCGCTTCTCGCTGGGCACGGAGTTCCGCGTGCCGGTGCTGGAGTCGGTGACCTGGACGCTCTCCGGTCGCCTGGACAAGTACAACGACGCCAGCCGTGCCGACATCGCCCGTACCTGGGGCTCGGGGCTGGAGTGGCGCCCCTACGACGGCCTGCTGCTGCGCGGCAGCTACGGCACCAACTTCAAGGCGCCGGACATGCAGGCGATCTACCTGACCGGTTCGACCTCGCCGGTGGGCTTCTATGCCGATCCGCTGCAGTGCGTGAACGCGATCAAGGCCGGGCAGAACAACAACACCTGGTGCAACAGCGTGCAGCGCCCCGGGTCGCAGTACTACACGCTCTACACCAATGGCAGCCGTCTGCTGCTGCCGCAGACGGGACACTCCTGGACCTACGGCTTCGTCTGGCAGGTGCCGGGCGTGCAAGGGCTTTCGGTGTCGGCCGACTACTGGAACATGGGCGTGGACAACGCCATCCAGTACCTCGGCCAGGACACCGTGCTCGCCGACGAGGCAGGCTGCCTGACCGGCCTGAAGCCGAACGGCACCTCGGGCCTGTCGCCGTACACGGCGCACGTGGCCGGATCGGAGTATTGCCAGATGGTCACCCAAATGGTGAAGCGCGACGCCAACGGCCAGATCGTCTCGGTGCAATCGGGCCCGATCAACGAAGCCTCGCTGTACGTGGCCGGCGTCGACGCGACGCTGGACTACAAGTTCCACACCGACGGCTACGGCGACTTCCGCGCCGGCATCAACTACACCAACAACCTGTCGTACAAGCAGCGCGTGCTGGCGTCCGATCCGTTGCAGAACACCCGCTACCAGAACGTGGCCAGCCGCATGACCTGGATCGCCGACTGGACCAAGGGCCGCTGGAACGTGTCGAACTCCGGCGTGCGCAACGGCCGCATGCGCGCCCCCAACTACGCCGGCTGCGACGTGCTGCCCAACGGCATCCAGCCCGGCATGGTCACGGTGGCCAATGGCGGCGAGACGGTCTCCACCGGTGTCTGTCAGGTCACCCAGGACGGCAACCAGGTCACCGTGCCGGACACCACCTATCGGGGCCATGCGCCGGCCTGGATCACCTGGAACGGCTCGGTCGGCCTGCAGATCACCCCGGATCTGCACGCAAAACTGGCCGTGTCGAACATCTTCGACAAGGTCGGCGCGATTCCTTACTACGCCGGCGGCTTCGAGTTCGTCACCACCGGGCAGACCGCGAGCGAATACAACGGCCGGGAAATGTTCCTGACGCTGGACTACACGTTCGACTGAGCGATCGGCTGATAGGCCGGCGGGTTCCGCGAGAAACGGAACCCGCCAGGGTTTTCATGGGCCTGGCGTGCGTCTTGCCATCTCTCATCGCAGCGCGTGCCGTGCGAAGCGTGCGGACGTCGGGTGATTCTCGCCGGACGTTGGCGCTTCGCGAGGCGATACGCTCTAGCACGATGCGACAACGCCTCTCCCGCTTGCGCAGGAGAGGCGATGCCACCGCGGAGACGACGCCGTGTGCGCTCAGCGGCGCCGGTTCGACGGCACGAACTTGTACAGCTTGTTGACGCCGGTGCCGAAGTTGAAGCGGCTGTAGCCGGCGCCCCAGTACACCGCACCATCGACGATCGCCGGTGCGCTGGACACCGAGCCGCCGGCGTCGAAGCTCCACAGCGTGGCGCCGGTCTTGGCATCGAGCACGGTCATCGCGCCGGACATCGAGCCGGCATAGACCAGGCCTGGCGACGAGGCCAGCGGGCCTCGGCCGCCGGCGCCGAACGCGGTCTGCACCGGGTCGGTACCCGGCACCTTGACCTGCCAGAGGATCTTGCCGCTGATCGCATCCAGCGCGGCCCAGGAGCCGGCGTTCCAGGTTTCGGTGTTGCCCGGCGCCAGCGTGTACGGCTTATGCTCGTTGTTGTTGATGGCCACGTACACGCGCGCGGAGAACGGATCCACCGACGAACCCCATTCGATGCCGCCGGCGGTACCGCCCGGGCCGACCTGGGTCGACCACACGGTCTGCCCGGTGTCGGCATCGAACGCCCAGTAGACGCCACTCTTCTGGCCGGCGCCGACCAGCGCCTGCGGCTTGCCGTTGCGGATCGCCGTGAACAGGTTGGCGCCGCCGCCGCTGAAGTCGTAGTCCGGGCCCTGCGGGTCCTGGCACAGGCCGTTGGTCGGCGCGACCAGGCACGACAGCGACCAGGCGTCGGCGCCCTGCAGGCGGCGCGTCCACACCGGCTTGCCGCTGCGCATGTCCAGCGCCAGTACCGAATCGACGTAGTTGTCCGGCGCCATGCAGGCCAGTTGCGCGGTCTTGTCGCCGTTGGCGTTCTTGACGCAGCTGGCCACCTCGGTCGGCACCGAGTAGTTGTTGCCGGTGGTGGCGTAGACGCGCTGGCGCAGCGGATCGATCGCCAGCGTGCCCCACACCGACGCACCGGTGTAGCCCTCCGGCGTGGTGCGGAAGCTCCACAGCAGCTTGCCGGTCTTCAGGTCCAGCGCGGCGACGCTGCCACGGAAGGAGTACTTGTAGCCCGGCGTCAGGCCGCCCCAGTCGCCGGAGGACACGCCGACGTACACGCGGTCGCCGTAGATCACCGGCGAGGCGGTGATGCGCGCCTGTGGGTTGGACTCGACCAGGGTCTTCCACAACAGCTTGCCGGTGGCCTTGTCGATCGCCAGCACGGTGCCGCTGGCCTGGTCGCCGACCAGCACGCTGTCGCGCGCGATCGCCGGGCTGTTGCGCGACAGCGAACCGGCGATGCCGGTGTAGTCGGCCAGCTTCACCTGCCACACCGCCTTGCCCAGGTCGGTGTCGATGCGATAGAGCTGGCCGCCCCAGTCCGGCACGTACAGCGCCGTGCCCTGCACGGTCGGCGTGGCCGAGACGTCGCCTTGCGTGGTGAAGGTCCACGCGGTCTTCAGGCGCGCGGCGTTGAACGGGGTGATCTGCCATTCGCCAGGCGCGAAGCGGGTGTTGAGGAAGCCGCCGCCGGCGCTGTCCCAGAGGCTGTGCGTGGCGAACGGCGTGCCGCCGGAGAAGGTGCTGCGCCATTGCGCGCTTGCGGCGCTGCTGTCGGTCGTCGCCGCTGCGGTGCCTGCGGACTGCGCCATCGCCATTGCGCTGAACATCAAGCCGGGAATCAACGCCAGCCGCAGGCGGGAGTGGTTCTGGTGTGCATCACGCGTTTTCATGGATGTCCTTCGGGCTTGGGTGAGGATCCCCCCGTCACGTCCGCGGCCATCCTAGAAGTGGAAATCCTTGTGTGTCATGTACTTACGAAAAAGTTAGGGCGTTCGCAAAAGGTTGCGGCGATAGCAAGAAACGATGGCGGTGGCATCGCCCGGTCATCGTGCCGGCATGTGCGTGACGCACGCCGAGGGTTGCTGCGATCGCCGTCGCAGCAGTGTGTTGCTGCGCATCCAGCGGGTGCTGCGACGCATGCCTCGCTGGCGCCTAGCGATATGCGGGATCGATGCTGCGCGCAGGATCCGTGGCGTGAGCGCTGGCTGAATCGCGATGCGAAGCAGGCGATGTCGGCACCGCTCCGGCGACGCCGCATGGGCGACGCGAGCGGTTGGTTACACTGTGCGATCACCGTTGTCCGCACAAGGAATGCCTCGATGAACTGTCCCTCGCTGTTGTCCCTCGCCATCGCACTGTGCGCCACTGCCGCCGGCGCCGCGCAGGCGGCGACGCCCGCGTCCACCGCGGCGCTGGAGGGCAAGGTCGATGCGCTGTACACGCGGGCGCCGGACACGCTCAAGCCCGACGAAGTGAAGGCCATGCAGCAGCGCCTGCTGGACTGGGCGCAATTGCAGCGCTATCGCGCCGACAACGCGTCGCTGCCGGCACCGACTGCGGACGCACCGCGCGTGGTGTTCTACGGCGACTCCATCACCGATGCCTGGGGCCGTCGCGAAGGCACCACGTTCTTCCCCGGCAAGTCGGCCTACGTCAACCGCGGCATTTCCGGGCAGACCACCGCGCAGATGCTGGTGCGCTTTCGCCAGGACGTGATCGAGCTGAAGCCGGCGGTGGTGGTGATCCTGGCCGGCACCAACGATCTGGCCGGCAACACCGGCCTGTCCACGCTGGAGATGATCGAGGACAACCTGCGTTCGATGACCGAGCTGGCCCAGGCCCACCACATCAAGGTGGTGCTGGCCTCGGTGCTGCCGGTCACCGACTATCCGTGGCGCCCGGGCCTGCAACCGGCGCAGAAGGTGCGTGCGCTCAATGCCTGGATGCAGCAGTACGCGCAGCAGCACGACGCGGTGTACCTGGACTACTACAGCAAGCTGAGCAACCGCGATGGCGGCATGGACAAGACCGTGGCCATCGATGGCGTGCACCCCAACAACGCCGGCTATGCGGTGATGGCGCCACTGGCCGAGCAGGCGATCCAACGCGCGCTGGCAAAGCCCTGAGTCACCGCGCGCACTCTAGCCCCTCTCCCCCCGGGAGAGGGGTTGGGGTGAGGGTACGGCTGCCGGTAAAGATTGTCGTCGAGCGCTCGCAACCTCAGAACCGCTCGCCGCTCGGCAGATAACGCCACTCGCCCGGCGCCAGCTTGCCCAGTGGGATCCGACCGATGCGCAGGCGGCGCAGGCCGATCGCCTCCAGTCCCACCTCGGCGCACATGGCCTGCAACTGGCCGGGCTGCACATGCTTGATCGCAAAGCGCAGGCGGTCCTCGTTCTGCCAACTGACCTTGCACGGCGGCAGGCTGCGCTGCTGGTAGACCAGGCCATGCGCCAGCCGCAGCATGCCGTAGGGGCGCAATTCGCCGCGCACTTCGACCACGAATTCCTGTTCGATCGCACTCGCGTCCTCGGTCAGGCGGCGCAGCACGCGGCCGTCCTGACTCAGCACCAGCAGGCCGCTGGCCGCCGGCTCCAACGGCAGCGGCGCGTTCAGACGCAGGAAGTGGCGTTTCAGGACGCGCACCTCGCTCGTGTCCAGGGCGCTGCGCGTGTCCGGCCTGACCAGCGCCAGCGTCGCGTCGAGCTCCAGGCCGGCCGGCTTGTGCAGCAGCAGGGTGGCCGGTTCGACCGCGCCCAGTTCCGCGTCGGCGGCCAGGGTCACCTGCTGCGTGGTCACCGCGGCTTGCGGCTCCTCGACCACCACGCCGTCCACGCTGACCCAGCCGCCCTCGATGTATTGCTGCGCTTCGCTGCGCGAGCACGGCAGCATGGCGGCCACGTATTTGTCGAGGCGGGTGGGGGCGGACATCGAAACGCTCGGCGATCAGGGCAGCGCAGTGTACGTGCTGCTGCCGCTGCGCTGCCACGCGCGGCGCCGCCTCAGCGGTCGGCGCCGCCGACCAGCTCCAACTGCGTCAGGTACAGGCGCAGGTCGAATTCCAGCCGGTGGTAGTCCGGCACCATGTGCGCGCACAGCTGGTAGAAGGCCTTGTTGTGCGCGCTTTCCTTCAGGTGCGCCAGTTCGTGGGCGACGATCATCGGCAGGAACGCCGCCGGCGCATCGCGGAACACGCCGGCGATGCGGATCTCGCGGCTGGCCTTGAGCTTGCCGCCCTGCACCCGCGACACCGTGGTGTGGGTGCCCAGCGCGTGCTTCACCGCCTGCAGGCGGTTGTCGTAGATAACCTTGTGCAGCGGCTCGGCGCTGCGCATGCAGCGGTCCTTCAGCGCCTGCGTGTAGTCGTACAGCTGGCGATCGGTGCGCACCGCATTGGCCTCGGGGTAGCGGCTGCGCAGCCAGTCGCCCAGGCGCTGGCGCGCGATCAACTCACGCACCTGGTCCAGGACCTGGGGCGGGTAGCCGACGAGATAGCGCAGAGTGTCCATGCCGCTACCTTAGCGTGCCACGCGGCGTGGCACCCGCCGTGGGCGGCCTTCGCGGGCGTGCGCCGGCGCTGCGGGTATCATGCGCCTCCCGATTCCGAGTCCGTGGACGCTTCCGATGCGCAATCCCCTGCAGGAGCAATTGCTCAAGGCCGGCCTGGTGAAGAAGAGCCAGGTGGCGCAGGTCGCGCGCGAGCAGGCCAAGGCGCGCCAGCGCAAGACCCCGCCGCCGCCCAGCGCCGAGCAGATCGAGAGCGAGCGGCTGCGGCAGGAGAGGGTGGAGCGCGACCGGGCGCTGTCCGCCGAGCGCAACGCGCAGGCCCGCGCGCAGGAGCAGCGTGTGCAGGCACGGCAACTGGTCGAGAGCCACAAGCTCAAGGCCGACGGCGAGATCGACTACCACTTCACCGACGCCGGCAAGATCCAGCGGCTGCGGGTAGATGCGGCTTTGCGCGCGCACCTGATCGCCGGCAGCGTGGTGATCGCGCGGCTGGATGCCGGCTACGTGCCGGTGCCGCGTGCGGTGGTGGAAAAGATTGTCGCGCGTGACCCGGCGACCATCGTGTTCGATGCGCTGGCGGCAGCGCCGGCCAGCGGCGAGGACGATCCGTACTACAGCCAGTTCCAGGTGCCGGACGATCTGATCTGGTGAGGTCTGGCGCGCCGAGTGGCGCGCCATGAACGTCTTGGAAAGGTGAAGCCGGCGTGCATTGCATTCGCCGGTGCTGGCCGCATCATCCAGGCAAGGCAACAGTGCGGAGACGACCATGGCCACTGGGTGGGCAGGCGACGGCGCGGTGCAGGACCAGATCGATGCGACCGTGGAAGATGCGATCAAGCGGGCGCGCAGCCAGTTGCCGCAGGGCCCGGGATTGAGCCACTGCGAAGATTGCGATGCGCCGATCCCCGAAGCGCGGCGCAAGGCGGTGCCGGGCGTACGTCTGTGCGTGGCCTGCCAGGAGGCGCAGGACCGCGCGCAACACGAGCACAGCGGCTACAACCGCCGCGGCAGCAAGGACAGCCAGCTGCGCTGAGGCTCAGCCGGCGCGATCGGTATCCAGCGCTGGCTTTGCGTGCAGCGCGATGTTGAGCTGATCGACCACGATCGCCCAGTCGGCGTCTTCCAGGCGTTCCTCGCGCAGCAGCTGCGCCTGCGCCGGGGTCCAGAACGGTGCTTCTTCCAGGCGCATGGCATCGGGCAGTGGCGCGTGCCGGGCGATGAACTGGCGGATCTCGCTTTCGCTGTTGGGCAGGCCGAGCTGGGCGAAGAGATCGGCGAACGGGGGAATGACGGGTTCCATGCAGTACCTGGTCGGGAAGAGAGGAGTGCCGCACGAGGCGGCTGGCGTCGACCATAGCGGCTGCGCCATGTGCATGGCGTCAGCATCGGCGTGGGACGCGTGGCGGCGATCAACCCAGTCCGGATGGAACCGGATGACCGCGCCAGCGGCGCGTGCTGCGCTGGAAGAACAGGCTGTTGGGGATCTGCAGCACGCTCCCGCCGTCGCCGTCGCGTTCCTCGCGCAGCGTGGTGTAGATCAGGTTGATGTCGATCACCTGGCCCTTCAGACCGGGTTTCTCGCCATTCTCCAGCAGCTCGATGTGGTCGTGCAGACGGAACGGACGCGTGGTGAAGATCAGCAGCGTGCAGAAGATGTTGGACAACACGCTCCAGGCGGCGAAGAACGCCACCGCCGCGACCGCGGCGAAGCCGGTGAAGGCGGTCCACAGCACCGTGCCGGACACGCCGAAGCGGTCCAGGATCAGTAGCAGCGCCGCGGCGTAGATCACGAAGCCGCTGCCGCGGCGCGCCATCAGCACCAGTTCCGGCGGCAGCGCATGGTGCTCGCCCAGGCGCCGGATCAGCCGCCGCAGCAAGGTCCGCAGCAGCCACGCGCCAAGCACGATCAGCACGATCTGCGCGCCGGGCACGATCACGTCGAGCCAGCGGTGCGTCCATGGCGGCAGCAGGGTATGGAGCGGGGGCATCGCACATCGGAAAACGCAGGGGGAATGCGATGGTCGCAAGCGTGGCGGCCGTGGGCAAGTCGCGCTGATGCCGCGCGCTGCGGCAGCACATCGCTCAGCCGGCGTGCTCCAGCGCGTCCCACTGCGCCTCGGTGATCTCCGGCAGCGCCTCCAGCGCCGGCCTGGCGAACAGATAGCCCTGGTAGAGATCGATGCCCAGCGCGCGCAGTGCGCGGTACTCGGCGGGCGTCTCCACGCCCTCGGCGAGGATGCGGCAGCCCAGTGGCGCGGCCATCGCGACGATGCCGCCGACGATGTGGCGGCGCGCGGCGCTGCCGTCGATGCCGCGGATCAGTGCCATGTCCAGCTTGATCAGGTGCGGCTGGAAATCGGCGAGCAGGTTCAGGCCGGAGTGGCCGGCGCCGAAGTCGTCGATCGCGGTGAGGAAGCCGCGCTGCGCGTAGTCGCGCAGGATGCGCACGACCTTGGGCAGGTCGGCTATGCGTTCGGATTCGCTCAACTCGAAGATCAGGTCGCCGGTGGGCACACCGAAGTGCTCGGCCGCCCTCAGGGTCAGGCGGATGCAGGTCGCCGGCTCGTACACCGCATTGGGAATGAAGTTGATCGACAGGCGCGTACGCAGGTCCAGGCGCGCGGCGGTGGCGATCGCCTGCACCCGGCAGGTCTGGTCGAAGCGATACAACTGCTGCGGGCGTACCCGCGCCAGCACCGCCGCGGCGCCGCTGCCGTCCTCGCCGCGCACCAGCGCTTCGTAGGCGTAGATCGAGCGGGTGGCCGCATCGACGATCGGCTGGAACGCCATGCGCACGGCGAAATCCAGCGGCTCGCCATCGCGACAGTTGCCGCAGGCGGGCTGGCCGAGTTCGGCGGACAGGGAGCGCAGGAGCATGCCGAGGCGAGACCGTGGACGAGATCGCAGTATGCGCTTTCGCCGTGAAGACGGTGCCGTGCTTCCGGGCCGGCGCTGGCATCCCGGGGACGCCGTAATGGGTGTGGTCGGTGCGGCGGCCCGAAACGCCGACGTTGCGCCCGGCGCCGCGTCGTCGCAGGGCGCGCGTGGTTGCGTGCCGCGGGCGCCCGCGCTGGCCGCGCGGGAAGCCGCGGTGGGCGTCAGCCCGCGTCGGCGACGTCGACCTTTTTCAGCACGCGGGTGGTGCCGAGTACCTCGACGCGGCCGCCGGCCTGGTGGAAGGCGGCCAGGTCGGCCTCGATGCGCTCGCGGCTGAGGCCCTTTTGCGCCTTGTCGGCGGCGCTGGCGCCGCGTGCGTTCCTGGCGTTGGGCGAAGCGGTGTTGCCGGTGGGTCGTGCCATGCTGGAACTCCTGCAGTCAGTACATCGTCAGGGGAATGCCACGGGTCAGTTGCTCGTGGTGGGTGCGGCGGATCTCGCGGCAGTACGGGCCGGCCATCGCGAACTTGCGGCAGACCGCCGGGCGCTGCGCATAGATCGAACAGCACATGCGTGCGCCGTCCACCGCCACGCACCAGCCGTCCTCGTCGCGCGCCATCACGTGCAGGCCCTCGCGGGTGTACTCGGTGAGATGTTCGGGGACGTGGTCGTCCGGCATCACCAGCACGGTCAGGCGGCAGCAGATCGCGTCGCAACGGTCGCAGGCGATGCCTGGGTCGGCCGTTTCCCGCGTGGTCTCGCTCATGCGTCGCTACCGCGATCGCGACCTGTCGGCCGGCACGGCAACTGAAGCGGCGACGCCAGGCGCTCGAGCTGGAGCGTGGCAGGGGCGGGGGACATGGCGCTCCGAAGGAGCCGGCCTGTAGCAGGACGGAGGTTGGCGCGAGAAGGAAGCGAGTCGGGCGCCAGGAACGGCCGGACGAGACGCGCGTAGCGACGTGACGCTGAAGCGTGCACCCATGCTACGCCAGTCGCGCGCCCGCTGCATGAACAATGCTGGCCGCAGGCGCTGCGCCGGCCTGGAGCGGCCAGGCGGGTGCGTGGCACCGGCGCCTGGGCTGCCCGTGCTGCGCTAATCCTGCGCGGCGGCCAGCGCCAGGCCCTGCACCACGCCGAACGAGGGGTCGCCGTGGACCAGGCGCGCCTGCGGGAAGGCCGCGGCGACCAGGCGCTGCAGGTAGCCGGCGCGCGACATGCCGCCGGTCAGGAACACCGCGGCCGGATCGCCGCCGATGTCCTGGCGCACCTGCGCCAGCAGCTCCTGCAGCGCCTCCAGGTAACTGCGTGCGGCCTGCACCAGTTCCTCGGCCTGCACCTGCACCTGCAGCCCGGCCTCGATGTAGTCCAGCGTCTCGGCGTGCCGCTCGGCGTCGCTGAGGCGGATCTTGCTGCGCTCCACCGCGCGGTACAGGCGCGCGGTGTTGCCGGGTTCCTGCAACGCCTGCAGGCGCGCCTCGTACGGCGCGGGGACGGCGTCGTAGCGGTGCTGGCGGAAATCGCGCTGGCGGGTGGTGTCCTGCACCATCGCCGCTTCGACGTAGTGGTGCGAAGGCACGCGGGTGATGCCGCGGCCGAACTGCGGCATGAACCCGGCCAGGCTCAGCGCCAGGTCGATGTCGGTGCCGCCGCGCGGGATGCCCCAGGCGCGGTGCACCTGCGGTGCGGCGTCGCCGCCGACGCTGGCGTGGGCGATGTCGGTGGTGCCGCCGCCGATGTCCACCACCACCGCGGCGTGTCGCTCGCGGCTGACCGCGTGGTAGTGCATCGCCGCGGCGGCCGGTTCCTCCAGGAAGGCGACGTCGTCGAAGCCGGCGGTGATCGCGGCGCTGTGCAGGATCTCCAGCGCCTGCGCGTTGCCGGCCTCGCCGATCGAGCTGCGGAACTGCACCGGACGGCCGAGCAGCGCGCGGCGCACCTGCATGCCCAGTTGCTGCGAGGCGGTCAAACGGATGTGTTCGAGGATATGCGCGGCGATGCCGGTGATGGTCTGGCGCGCGCGCGGATGCAGGTTGTAGCCCAGCATCGATTTGGGGCTCTGCACGAGGTTGCCTTCGCCCTCGACGAAGTAGGCGTCCAGCGCGTCATCGCCGTAGACGGCGTTCTGCAGCAGCGCCGCGGAACTGCGCGGCTCGCGCATCTGCGCTTCCATCCATTGCCGGCGCACCACCCGGATCGCATCGCGGCGCAACGCCTCGGGACTGCGTTCGCGCCCGGCGGCGAGCGCATCGCGGCGGCCGGATTCGATCAGCTCGTCCACCTGCCGTTCCAGCGCCGGGGTCAGGTCGAACTCGGCGGGGTCGCGCATCACCTCGGGGAAGTACACCGTGGTGCGGAACTGCTGCTGCGCGCCGAAATCGATCGGCACCACGCGGCCGTCGATCACCGCGGCGACGGCGGAATTGCTGGTGCCGAAGTCGATACCGAGGCGCATGACGGGGGCGGGCGGCGGAAGGGCCGCGCACTGTGGGGCAAGCCGCGGCGCGACGCAAGCGCGGCCCAGAACGCACGAGGCCCGCATCGGCGGGCCTCGTCGGAACAGGAAACCGGGCCGCTTACAGTGCGGCGCCGGCGTGGCCCTGGTTCTTTTCCTGCTCGGTGGCCTCGCGCACGCCGGCCACTTCCACCGCGAAATGCAGCACCTGCCCGGCCAGCGGGTGGTTGCCGTCGATGGTCACCAGTTCTTCGCCGACCTCGGTGACCGTGACCAGCAGCGGACCCTGGTCGGTCTGCGCCTGGAACTGCATGCCCGGCGCCAGCGACCCGGCATCCGGGAACGAACCGCGCGGCACCTGCTGCACCAGCTGTTCGTGACGCGGGCCGTAGCCCTCGGCCGGGATCACGTCGGCGGTGACCGACTCGCCGGTGCGCTTGCCGGTCAGCGCCTTCTCCAGGCCCGGCACGATGTTGCCGGCGCCGTGCAGGTAGCTCAGCGGATTGTCCGGCGAGGACTGGTCGATCACTTCACCGGCGTCGTCGGTGAGGGTGTAGTGGATGGTGGCGACAAGCCCGTTGGCGATCTCCATGGGAAACCTCGTTCAGTGAGTAAGGGGGATACGCCGGCACAGTCACAGCGCGATGAGAGGGGTGCTACCCGGCTACCCTAACGAAAAGCGGCGCAGGGCCGCAAGTCGCGCCGGCGCGCCGCCATTCAGGGCGCCGGCGGCTGGCGCAGCGCGGTGCGCCGGGCCAGCCAGGTCTCCGGGGTCTGCGGCTTGACGAACAGCGCCTGCAGTTCCGGGTGCTCGGCGCGCGCGGCGGCCTCGATGCGTTCGATGCACGCTTCGATCTGCGCGGTGCTGCGCTGGTCCTCGAACTCGGCGCTGAGCGCAGCGACCACCTGGTCCGGCCCCATCTGCACGCTCAGCACGCCGTTGACCGCGCGCACGTCCGGATCGGCGGCGGCGATGCGCCGCAGTGCGTCGCCGAGCGGGCGCGCCGCCGGCTCGCCGATCAGCAGGCCCTTGGTCTCGCGTGCCAGCACGAACGCCGAGCAGGCCAGCACCGCGGCGATGCCGATGGAAGCGACGCCGTCCAGTTCGGGCGTGTCCAGCCACTGCGCGGCGAGCAGCCCGGCCAGCGCGATCAACAGGCCGATCAACGCCGCGCTGTCTTCCACCAGCACGGTGAACAAGCTCGGGTCCTTGCTCTCGCGGAACGCCTGCACGTAGCTCAGGCGGCCCTTGCGCGCGCGGAACTCGCGCAGCGAGATCCACCACGAGCCGCCCTCGAACAGCAGCGACAGTCCCAGCACGATGTAGTTGAGGGTGTGGTCGCTGGCCGGCTGCGGATCGCGGATGTGGGCGATGCCCTCGTACAGCGACACCCCCGCGCCGAGCGCGAACACCAGCAGGGCGACGATGAAGCTCCAGAAGTACAGCTCGCGCCCATGGCCGAACGGATGGGTGGCGTCGGCCGGGCGCGCGGCGCGGCGCAGGCCGTACAGCAGCAACAGCTCGTTGACCGTGTCCACCAGCGAATGCACGCCTTCGCTGAGCATCGCCGAACTGCCCGAGATCGCCGCGGCGACGAACTTGGCGATGGCGATGGCCAGATTGCCGGCAAGCGCGGCGTAGATCGCGAGGCGCGACCCGGACGAAGCGGACATGAGATTCCTGCGGCTGGCACGGCGGCACGGGGCGGGCGGCTACAATAGGCGGCTCGCCGTCGTCGCCGTATCAAGGACTCCCATGCCCGCCGCACCCGCCTGCCCGCAATGCACCCTGGAAAACACCTATGTCGACGGCGCCAACTGGGTGTGCGCGGACTGCGGCCACGAGTGGCCGGCCGCGGCCGAAGCCGCCAACGACGCGGCGACGGTGGTGCGCGACAGCAACGGCAACGTGCTGCAGGCCGGCGATACGGTGGTCGTGATCAAGGACCTGAAGGTCAAGGGCTCGTCGATCCCGCTGAAGCAGGGCACGGTGATCCGCGGCATCCGCCTGGTCGAGGACGATGCCGAACACATCGAAGGCAACTCGGACAAGATCAAGGGCCTGGTGCTGAAGACCTGCTTCCTGCGCAAGGCCTGAGGCTGGCGCGACGGTGCCGCGCGCCGGCGGCGTTCGGCGCCTGTAGGGAGGCAGGTGACCCGTAGGGCGGCTTCAGTCGCGACTGACGTCATCAGGACCGCCCTTCGCGGCTGAAGCCGCTCCTGCACGCGCTGCTTCCGTTAGCCGATGGAGGCCGCCGTCCGGGCGCCAGCCGCGCACGGCGTGCGTCCTGCCCGCGAAGGGAGAGATGCGATCACCCGCGGCGTGGCGTCGTCGCCCCCGACGCCCAGCGTGCGCGGTGCGGCGGCTATCATGTGCCACGGCGCCGGGGGGCGTCGCCGGCCGGACCGGCGCAGATACGGAACAGGGGATGCACATGCACACGTACACAGGGGCGACGGCTGCCGGCCGTCTGGCGCGCACGTTGATCCTGGGCTGGGCGCTATGCCTGCTGGCGCTGCCGGCCTGGGCGCGGATGCAGGAAGTCAAGCCGGGACAGACGCCGGAGCTGGCGCCGGGCGAAGGCCTGGTGGTGGTGGCGGTGGACACCGACGTCGCATTGAGCGGCGTGGAGTTGAACAAGGACGGCAAGGTCTTCGGCGGCGGCACCCTGTCCGGTCTCAAGCCGGGCATCAGCTACCGGCTGTACATTGCGCCGGCCGGCGACTACGCCTGGCGCCGGGTGCTGCTGATCTCGCAGTTCGGCTACAACCTGCGCGACAACGACGAGTTCCGCTTCCGGCTCGAGCCGGGGCAGATCACCTACCCGGGCGACCTGCTGTTCCGGCCATCCTCGTTCTTCAGTGGCGACATGGGCATGGTCAATCGCGCCTTGGCGGCGATGGACTGGTTGCAGCAGACCCATCCGGTGCTGTCGGCGCGCTACGCCCTGCGTTACGCCGGGCACTACCCGGATCCGTTCCCGGAGTTCTACCGCAAGGCGCTGGCGCAGCACCCCGACGCACGTCCCGCGGCGCAGGTGGCGCTGCGCGCACCGCCGGCGCCGGGCGCCCTGCCGATCGCGCCGGCCACGCTGTTCCGCGATAGCCGCATCACCGACCTCAGCCTGAATCCGCGCGGCGATCTGCTGGCGTTGCAGGTGCACGAGCGCAAGGACGAATGGCGCATCGAACTGCTGGACCTGACCAGCGATCAGCAGCGCCTGCTCGCCACCAGTGTCGATCCGATCAAGCAGATGCTGTGGGCCGGCAACGACGCGTTGCTGTTCACCGTGCCGGTGAAGAACGGGCGCGACGTGGTGCGCGGCATCCGCGCCGATGTGGCGGCAGACGGCAAGCGCAAGTGGAGTCCGCTGACCTTGCCCGACGGCGGGTTCCTGGTCGATGCCCTGCCGCAACGCCCCAACCAGGTGCTGTACGCCACCACCTTGAGCAACGGCGACAACGCCGTGCAGGTCCTGGACGTGTCCAGCCAGGCGGCGATCGATCGCTGGCGGCCGCGCCTGCGCGACCGGGTCAACGTCGGCCTGGAGCGGGACGTCGGCTGGCTGACCGACGGGGAAGGGCGGCTGCGCCTGGCCATCGTGCGCCGCGACGACGGCTACGTGCTGCGCTACCGCGACGGCGAAGGAACCACCTATCGCGACGTGATGACGCTCGACCACCTGCGCGATTTCCAGCCGGTGGGCCTGTCCTATGCGGCGGACCAGATCTATGCGGTGACCGACGACGGACGCGCGCAGCGGGACCTGATCGCCTACGACGTGGCCACGCGCAAGATCGTGCGCACGCTGTTCAGCCGCAGCGGGGTCGACGTGGTCGACATGATCCAGGGCCCGCAGCGCACTCCGATCGGCGTCACCTACTACGAGAGTGGACGCCTGGTCAGCCACTACTTCGAGAGCGCCGACGAGCGCCTGGGCCGCGCGCTCAGCGCGGCCTTGCCGGGGCGCAACCTGCAGATCGCCGCGCGCAATGCGGACGGCAAGCAGATGGTGCTCTGGGCCGACGCCGCCGACCAGCCGCCGCAGCTCTACCATCTCGACCTGGACAAGCGCGTGGCGCGGTCGATCGGCGAGACCATGCCGTGGCTGCACGGCATGGCCTTCGCCCCCAGCGAGGTGTTCCGATTCAAGGGCCGCGACGGACTGCCGCTGGAAGCCTTTCTGACCCTGCCACCTGGTGCCGGACGCAAACCGCTGGTGGTGTTCCCGCACGGCGGGCCGATCGGCGTCGCCGATGCGCTGGGCTTCGACCCGGAGACGCAGTTCCTCGCCTCGTTGGGCTACGCGGTGCTGCGGGTCAACTTCCGCGGGTCGGACGGTTACGGTCGCGCGTTTCGCGAAGCCGGACGCGGCAGCTTCGGCACGTTGATCGAGGACGATATCGATGCGGCGATCGTGCAGGCGCAGGCGCGCTATCCGCTGGATCCGCAGCGCATGTGCGTGGTCGGCGCCAGCTACGGCGGTTACTCGGCGCTGGTGATGACGATCCGCTGGCCGCAACGCTTCCGCTGCGCCGTCTCCATCGCCGGCGTGGCCGATCGCATCCTGTTCTATACCGCCAGCGACGGCGCGCGCAGCGCCGAGGGACGCGCGAACCTGGAAAAGCACCTGGGCGATCCCAAGGCGGAGCTGGCGCAGATGATCGACACCTCGCCGCTGTACCACTACGACGCGATCAAGGTGCCGGTGATGCTGGCGCACGGCCTGGAGGACCGGCGGGTGGACTACGAGCACACCCGGCGCATGCTGCGCATGCTGGACATGGCCGGCAATCCACCGGTGGGATTGAGCTTCCAGGGCGAGGGCCACGGTTTCGCCGACGTCGAGCATCGCGTCGCGTTGTGGAGCGGCGTGGCCGGCTTCCTGCAGGCCCATCTCTCGGGCCCGGAAGGCAGTCCAGCGCCGACACCAGCGCCGACACCGGGCGCTGTCGCGACGGCGCCCTGACCGCGGCGGCGGCACCATGGCGGTGCCGCCGCAGGACGCGATCACTCCAGGGTCGGGTAGTCGGTGTAACCCTTGGCACCGCCGCCGTACAGCGTGTCGGCGTCCACCTGGTTCAAGGGTGCGTCGCGGCGCAGCCGTTCCACCAGGTCCGGGTTGGCGATGAACGGGCGGCCGAACGCCACTGCGTCGGCGCGGCCGGAGGCCACGGTCTCTTCGGCCAGCGCCTTGTCGTAGCCGTTGTTGACCAGCCACGGGCCATGGAACTTGGCGCGCAGCGCGGCATAGTCGAAGGCGATGTTGTCGCGCGGGCCGCCGGTGGCGCCCTCGATCACGTGCACGAAGGCCAGGCCCAGCGGATCCAGCCGTTCCACCGCGCGCTCGAACAGCGGCTGCGGGTCGCTGTCGCGCGCATCGTTGGCCGGGGTCACCGGCGACAGACGCACGCCGGTACGGTCGGCGCCGATCTCCTGCGCCACCGCCTGCACCACTTCGAACAGCAGGCGCGTACGGTTCTCGATGCTGCCGCCGTAGGCGTCGTCGCGGTGGTTGCTGCCGTCGCGCAGGAACTGGTCGATCAGGTAGCCGTTGGCGGCATGCACTTCCACGCCATCGAAGCCGGCGGCGATGGCGTTGCGGGCGGCACGACGGAAGTCCTCGATCAGCCCAGGGATTTCGTCCAGGCGCAGCGCGCGCGGCGCGGAGACATCGGTGAAGCCCTCGGCGGTGAAGGTTTTGGCGTCGGCGCGCAGCGCGCTCGGCGCGACCGGCGCCGCGCCGTCCGGCAGCAGGCTGACGTGCGAGATGCGGCCGACGTGCCACAGCTGCAGCACGATCTTGCCGCCGCGGCGATGCACTTCGTCGGTGACCGTCTTCCACGCCGCGACCTGCGCGTCGCTGTAGATCCCCGGGGTGTCCTTGTAGCCCTGGCCCATCGGGCTGATCTGGGTCGCCTCGGCGATGAGCAGGCCGGCGCTGGCGCGCTGGCCGTAGTACTCGGCGGCCAGCGGCGAGGGGATGCGACCTTCGCCTTCGGCGCGGTTGCGGGTCAGCGGCGCCATCACGATGCGGTTGGCCAATGCGATCGCGCCCAGGCGCAGCGGCGTGAACAGCGGGGAAGCGGTGTCGGTCATCGGTGGGTCTCTCGGTGGTGGAGTGGGGCGGGCGACCCTACAGCGTGGCGCTGCAAGGCGGCGTGCGTGCAGGACATGGGGACGCACGCGGCGGTTTCGCGGTGGTGCGATGGGACAGTGCGTTGCTGCCGCGGCGTGTTCGCGAGGGCATCGCCGCGCCAGGTGCCGCCAGCGGCCCACGCAACGCGGCGTTGCGCGCGCGGTGGCTGCAGGATGTGCTGCAATGCACAATAATGGGCGGCCCTTACTTTTCGGGACGTGCGCATGACCTCATCCGCCACGGCGCCGCTGTCGCGGCGCGGCTACGTGCTGATCCTGTTCGCGCTGGCGATGGGCGGTTTCGCGATCGGCACCAGCGAGTTCTCCACCATGGGCCTGATGCCGTACATCGGCCGTGGCCTGGTCATCGATGCGCCGCAGGTCGGGCATCTGATCAGCGCCTACGCGCTGGGCGTGGTGGTCGGCGCGCCGCTGCTGGCGATCCTCGGCGCACGCTGGTCGCGGCGGGATCTGCTGCTGGCGCTGATGGGCTTCTATGCATTCGGCAACCTCGCCAGCGCAGTGGCGCCGGACTATCACAGCATGCTGCTGGCGCGGTTCGTCGCCGGCCTGCCGCACGGCGCCTACTTCGGCGTGGCGACCCTGGTGGCCGCGTCGATCGGTCCGCCCGACCAGCGCGGCGCGGCGGTCAGTCGGGTGCTGCTCGGCCTCAACCTGGCAGTGCTGGTCGGCAACCCGTTGGCGACCTGGCTCGGTCAGGTGGCGCAATGGCGCTACGCCTACGCCCTGGTCGCGGTGATCGCGGTGCTGACGGTGGTGCTGGTGTGGCGCCTGCTGCCGGCCGATCCGCAGGAGTCGCGGCCCTCGCCGTTGCGCGAGCTGCGCGCCTTCAACCGCACGCAGGTGTGGCTGGCGCTGGGCATCGGGTCGATCGGTTTCGCCGGCATGTTCTGCGTCTTCAGCTATCTGGCGCCGACCCTGATGGAGGTCACCGGCGTGTCCGAACACTGGATCCCGGTGGCGATGGGCGCGTTCGGGCTGGGCGGCTTGCTCGGCAACCTGGCCGGCGGCTGGCTGTTCGACCGCATGCAGTTCCGCGCGGTGCCGCTGGTGCTGCTGTGGTCGCTGGCGGTGCTGCTGGCGTTCCCGCTGGCGGCGACCTCGCCGTGGGCGGTGCTGCCGGCGGTGGTCGCGGTCGGCAGCATGGGCGCGCTGGCGCCGGTGTTGCAGACCCGCTTGATGGATGTGGCCAGCGATGCGCAGACTCTGGCGGCGGCTTCCAACCATGCGGCGTTCAACCTGGCCAACGCGCTGGGACCGTGGCTTGGCGGCATCGCGATCGGCGCCGGCCTGGGCTGGACCTCCACCGGCTATGTGGGCGCGGCGATGGCCGTGGGCGGCCTGCTGATCTACCTGTGGGCGCGCCAGGCGGCACGGCGTGCTGCCTGCGCGCACGCGGCCGGCTAGGGCGTGCCCAAACTCACTGAGCGCGCCTGCCAGACCCAACGCGGCGCATTCGGGCAGTGAGGACTTGCCCTAGGCTGCGCTAGCGCGGCGGCCGCACGGTCGAGGACAACCGCCGCAGCGCGTCCAGCTTGCCCTGGTAACGTGGTTGGCTGGCCGGATCGGCGTGCGCCATGGCCTCGCGCAGCGCCGCGGTGGCGCGGCGGGTGTCGCCGTTGTGCAGGTAGGCGCGGGCCAGGGCGAAGTACAGCAGGTGGGCGCCGTCGTACAGGTGCAGCGCATGCCGGTAATAGGCGATCGCCGCGGCGTAATCCTGGCGCCGCTCCGCCTCGTTGCCGAGCAGGTATTGCTGGAACGGATCGCGCTGGCGCACGCGTTCCATCTGCCGCTGCAGGGCGGCCTCGCGCGCGCTGTCGCCCACACGCCGGGCCAGGCCCACGGCATTGGATAGCGCCGGCAGATGCTCCGGATCGATCTCCAGCGCCTTGGCGTAGTCGCGTACGGCGGCGGTGCTGTCGCCATCGCGCATCGCCAGTACGCCCTGGTTGTTCCAGGCCCCGGCGAAGCGCGGATCCATCTGCAGGGCCATCGCCAGATGCGCGCGCGCGCCGTCGAGGTCGCCGTCGACCATCAGTTCGGCGCCGCGGTTGTTGTAGTAGTGGGCGAGGGCGCGGCGGTCGGAGATCGGCTGCGGCCCACGCCGGTCCATCAGCACGCTGCGGTCCAGGTCGATGCTGCCGCGGCCGCTGTCCACGCGCACGCCGGCGTTGACGTGGCCGACGTTGTACAACGCATTGCCGTCTTCGTACCAACTCAGGACGCGGCGCACTTCCTGGACCTGCGCCTGCAGCCCGACGTCGCGTGCCATCGCCACGAACAGCAGGGTGAAGGACAGGCAATTGACGCGACGGCTGGCGTAGCTCTCGGCGACGCTGTGGGTGGCCTTGGGGTCGTACTGCAGGTTCAGGCCCTTGGCGTCGAAGGCCAGCGCCACCAGTTGCTGCAGGCGGTGTTCGGCATCGGCGCCGCGGTCGATGCGTTGCTGCAGCAGCGCGTGCAGGGCCGCTGGCAGCTGCATGATCTGTTCCGGCGTCGGCGTCGGCGTGGCGGCTGCCGCGACGGTCATTGCAGGCGCTGGCGGTGCCGTCTCCTGCTGTGCCGCCGCTGCCAAGCGCGATGACGACATGGACGGGGAAGGGGACGATGGGACGGCCATAGCGGCGGCGAGCAGGGCGAACGCAGTCCAGGCGAACATGACGCACCTCGCGGTGCCCTGCAGTGGCGAGGGCTCGCCTGCACTATAGGCCCTCGCTGGCGATATGGGACGGTCATCGTAGTGGTGCCGACAAGCGGTCTCCGGCCGATGCGATCGATGGCGGCGGTGATCCACAGCCGCTGTGGACGAACGTGGGACAAGCGTGTGGATAAGTCCCTGCCGGCCAGGCGCCGCAATGCGCACAGACAGGATGGTGAAAACTTCACCACATGTCTGACTGCGCAGTGCTGCCCATGAACGCGTGTTCACCGCTGGCAATGCGGCGTGACGAGCGAGCGCCGATGGCTCACGTGCGCTTTATGCCGTTCTGCCCAGCATCGCCAACACCACGCAACGCGGCAATCCTCTCGACCGCGCCGTGCTATATCCAGGTTCACCCCCGTGTGCCCGTTGCGCGATATCGCCGGCCTCGCTACAGGAGTTTTCCATGAGCATCCAGAGCAAGACCACGCACAGCCTCAACGACCTCATCGCCATTTCCCGCGACGGCAAGGACTTCTACGAAGAAGCCGCGAAGAAGGTGGGCGACGCCGAGTTGTCCGCGCTGTTCCTGCGCATCGCCGGCGTCAAGTCGGACATCGTCAGCAGCCTGAGCGCGGTGGTGCAGTCGGTCGGCGGCAAGCCGGAAGAGCACGGCACCATGGTTGGCAGCATGCAGCAGATGTATGGCAAGGTCCGCGCCGCGCTGGGCGACACCAAGTACGGCTACGTCGCCGAACTGGAAGAATCCGAAGATCGCCTGCTGAAGGCCTTCAACGAGACCATCGCCGACGCCGATACCCCCGTCGCCGCGCGCGATGCCGCCACCCGCCTGCTGCCGGAAGTGCGCGCCTGCCACGACGTGATGCGCACCCGCAAGCACGCGATGAAGAACGCGGCGTAATCGCTGCCTGCCGCCGGCCCGGCGCGCCGCCATCGCGGCGATGGCCGGGTCGGCGTGCCGATGGTCTGCAGCGGGACAGTGCGCTTGCTACCATGCGTGCTCGACCGTTGCCCGACCCGATTGCGGCGTTTGCCGCTTCTGCCATGTCTCCCGATACTGCGCCTGCTGGCGCCCAGTTTTCGCTCGGCTTCGACGCGCCCGCCGCGCGCGAAAGCCTGTTCTTCGCCTTGTTGCCGGACGCGCAGACGGCGCAGGCAGTGCACCATCTCGGCCAGCAAATTTGCCATGACCATGGATTGCACGGACGCGCGCTGCCGCCCGAGCGGCTGCATGTGACCTTGCACTATCTCGGCGAGTACGCCGGCATCCCGCCACGCTTGTTGCAGCAGGCCTGCGCCGCTGGACAGGCGCTGGCGGCCGCGCCGTTCGCTCTGGCGTTCGACCGGGCGGCGACCTTCGACAGCCGCGCGCGCAGCCGGCCGCTGGTGCTGCGCGGCGACGGCGAGCCTGCGCCGCTGCTTGCGCTACGTCAGGCGCTGCAGCAGCAGTTGGCCCGACACGGCGTGGCGCCGCGCGCCGACGGTGCCTATCTGCCGCACATGACCCTGGCCTATGTCGATCAGGCGCTGGCACCGCAGCACGTGCCGGCGCTGCATTGGCAGGCGACATCGCTGAGCCTGATCCGCAGCGTACAGGGCCAGGGCCGTTACCTGCACGAAGCGCGTTGGCCGTTGCGCGCCGATCCTGCGCAGCGCGGCGCATGAACGCGGCGCCGCTGACCCTGCCCGACGCGCAATGGGCGCAATTGCGCGCGGCCTACGCCGAGCCGCCGCGGGCGTATCACCATTTCGGCCATGTCGAAGCGGTGCTGGCGCACTACGCCGAGGTCGCCGCCGACACCGGCTGGCAGCAGCCGCGCGAGGTCTACCTCGCCGTGCTCTATCACGATGCGGTGTACCGCGCCGGCCGCGGCGACAACGAAGCACAGTCGGCGCGCCTGGCCGAGGCGGCGATCGCGCAGTGGCTGCCGGACGCCGCGGTGGATGCGGCACGGGTGGCCGCGCTGATCGAACTCACCGCGCGCCACGGGCAACTCACCGTCGACTCGGTGGATGCGGACGCGGCGCTGTTCCTGGATTGCGACATGGCCATCCTCGGCGCCGCGCCGGAGGCCTTTGCCGCCTACGATCGTGCCATCGCCGAGGAGTACCGCGGGGTGGTGCCGGGCTGGTTGTACCGGCGCAAGCGCCGCGCTTTCCTGCGCACTGTGCTGGCGCAGCCGCGCATCTTTCTCAGCGAGCGGTTCCACGCGCGCTACGACGCGGCGGCGCGCGCCAACCTGCGCCAGGCCATCGGCTGACGGAGCAGTGACCGCGGCCGGCACCGCCTTCTTCCACACTGCCGCGCCGGTCTGCCCCGGCCGCTGCCACGGAGCCTCATGTCCGACCCTGCCGCCAATGCCGATCCCCGCCCGCAGGCGCCGCTACCCCCCGGCCCCAGCGACTGTTGCGACAGCGGCTGCCCGCTGTGCGTCTACGACCTCTACCACGAGGAACTGGCGCGCTATCGGCAGGCGCTGGCCGCCTGGCGGCTGCGCCATCCCGGCGCCGACGCAGACGTCTGATGGGCCTCTCCAACGCAGGTGATGGCCCAGGTCCGGCGTACCCGGCATGAACCGCGGCGCGCGTCGCGCTTCGCGCCGCCGCCGTTCGGGATTATCTTTAACGCGCCTTTTCAGGATGGCTGGATGATGCAGAAGCGTGGCGGTTGGATGTGGGGATGTGCATTGGGCGGACTGCTCGCGGCCGGCGTCGCCGGTGCGGCACCGGGGGCTACGACCGCCGCCGCGCCGCGTGCCGGCGCACCGGCAGCGGTGCCGGAAAAGCTCAACCATGGCCGCTTCGAGCAAGTGCCGGTGCTGCTGCCCAAGGGCAATGCGCAGCGCGTGGTGCTGTGGTTCGCCGGCGGCAAGCACGCCGATGTCGAGCGCATGCGCCAGATCGAGGCGCTGCGCGACGACGGCGCCATGGTCGCGGTGATCGACAGCGCACACCTGCAGGCGGTGCTGGCCAAGATCGACGGCACCTGTGGCTTTTCCGCCGGCGACGTGGAGAACTTCTCGCGCTACGTCCAGGCCTATTTCCACGTGCCGACCTACCACCTGCCGTTGCTGGTCGGCGACGGCGATGGTGCCGCGCTGGCCTACGCGGTCGCCGCGCAGGCACCCAAGCATCTGCTGGCGGGCCTGCTGACCGAGGATTTCTGCCCGGTGCAGGTGCTCGACGACCAGATCTGCGGCGCCGGCATCACCGCGCCGGCGCGTGCGTTGAAGCCGACCGCGCTGCCGGTGCCGTGGCTGGCCGCGCTCGACGCCAAGACCCGCCGCGATCGCTGCAGCCAGCAGAGCGATGCGTTCCTGCAGAAGGTGGCCCAGGCACGGCAGTTCCGCCGTAGCGCCAGCGGCGATGCGCTGCCCGGCCTGCGCGCGGCAGTGCGTTCGCTGGGCGACCGGCCCGGCGTCAGCCTGCCGCCGACCCCGGCCGACCTGGCCGGCCTGCCGGTGGTCGAAGTGCCGGCCGCCGCGGGTGCGGGCGATGCCGACAACGGCAATGTGTTCGCGATCTTCGTCTCCGGCGACGGCGGCTGGGCCGGGCTCGACCAGCAGGTCGCCGGCGCCCTGGCCAAGGCCGGCATCCCGGTGGTGGGCGTGGATTCGCTGCGCTACTTCTGGAGCGAGCGCACGCCGCAGGGCTTCGCCACCGACCTGGATCGGATCTACCGCCACTACAGCCACCTGTGGCAGCGCGGACGGGTGGTGCTGATCGGCTTCTCGCAGGGCGCCGACGTGTTGCCGGCGGCCTACAACCAGTTGCCGGAGGCGATGCGCGACCAGGTGCAACTCACCGCCCTGCTGTCGGTGGGCAAGACCGCCGACTACGAATTCCACGTGTCCAACTGGATCAGTTCCGGCGACGACGGCCTGCCGATCGCCCCGGAAGTGGCGAAGATGCCGCCGGCGCAGACCCTGTGCCTCTACGGCGAGGACGACGACGACGCGCTGTGCCCGGACCTGCCCAAGGGCGGTGTGCAACTTGTCAAGCTGCCTGGCGACCATCATTTCCAGGGCGATTACGCGACCCTGGCCAAGCAGATCCTGCAGCGCATTGATTGACGGCTGGGATTGGGGATTGGGGATTGGGGATTCGGGATTCGGGATTCGGGATTGGCGGACTGGTCGCGTGACCTGGCTTGTCCGCTCGCGTCGTCGTAGGAGCGGCTTCAGCCGCGACGCCGATCGCTGAAACGTCGGTCCCGCGAGGGGGCACGCATCGCTCGCTTTCGCTGACTCCATGGCGGCCGTACCCTCACCCCAACCCCTCTCCCGGGGGGAGAGGGGCTAGCGCTCTCCCTTCTCCCATCGGGAGAAGGTGCCCCGAAGGGGCGGATGAGGGTACGGCGCGAAGCCGCGAAATGCTCCAGCAAACGCGGGGTGACCGGGGCGAATCCCCAATCCCGACCCCCCATCCCCGCCTCACTCCGCCTTGCGCGGATCCAGCGAGATCAACCGGGTCACGTCCAGCAGGGCCGCAGACAGGTGCATGCCGCCGGGCGAGCCATGGCGGCCGTATCCTCACCCCAACCCCTCTCCCGGGGGGAGAGGGGCTAACGCTCTTCCTTCTCCCACCGGGAGAAGGTGCCCCGAAGGGGCGGATGAGGGTACGGCGCGAAGCCGCGAAATGCCCAAGCAAACGGGGTAGCCGGGGCGAATCCCCAATCCCGACTCCCCATCCCCGCCTCACTCCGGTTTGCGCGGATCCAGCGAGATCAGCCGCGTCACGTCCAGCAGGGCGGCGGGCAGGTGCATGCCGCCGGGGGCGGCGAGGTAGCGGGTGCGCCAGGTGGGGGCGAACTTGGACTTGAAGCGGCGCAGGCCGGTGAAGCCGTAGAAGCGTTCGCCGTGGCGCACGATCAGGTTGCCGAAGCGGTTCCAGCGGCCGGCCAGGCGGTGCTGAGCCAGGCCCGACAGCGGCGCCATGCCCAGCGAGAAGCGCTTGTAGCCCTGGTCGCGGCCCCACAGGAACAGCTCGATGAACAGGAAGTCCATGGTGCCCTTCGGCGCGTCGGCGATGTGCCGCATCAGGTCCACCGACAGCCCGTGGCCGGCCGGGGCCTGCCACAGGTTGGCGAAGGCCACGACCTTGCCTTCGAACTCCACCACCGCGATCGGGAAGCGGCGCAGGTAGGCCGGGTCGAAGCTGCCCAGCGAGAAACCCTTCTCGGCACCGGCCTTGTCTTCCAGCCACTGCTGCGAGACCTCGGCCAGCACCGGCATCAGCGCGTCCACCGCGTCGGGTTCGACGATGCGGAAGCTCAGCCCGCTACGCTTGCCGCGGTTCCAGGCCTGGCGCAGGTCGGCGCGGTCGCGGCCCTCCAGGTGAAAGCCCTCCAGCGACACCATCGCTTCCTCGCCGAGCTTGACCAGGGTCAGGCCCAGGTCCAGGTAGGTCTGCCAGTGCTGCTCGCCGACCTGGTAGAACACCGGGCGCAGGCCCATGCGGTCGGCTTCCTCGCGGAAGCGCCAGATCAGCGCGCGCGCCACCTCCGGCGCGCCGACCGGGTCGCCCATCGCCACCAGCGAGCCGCCGTAGCGCTGCATCATCACGAAACCCGGGCCGTCCTCGGCCTGCAGCAGCGCCTTGTCGCCGGTCAGCACCAGGCAGGCCTGGGTGTCGGTGGCCTGCGCCAGCACCGGCGCCAGCGCGTCCAGTTGCGCGCCATCGGCCGGCGGCAACGGCGAGCGGGTGCTGTGCAGCAACCGCGCCAGCCCGAACACCACCACCGCCACGCTGACCAGCAGCACCGCGCGCAGCGCACGCGGCGCGTTGGCCGAGGTGGCGAATTCCCACCACAGCTCGTTCTGGTATTCGACGTGGCTGTAGACGAAGAACAGCAGCCAGATCGTGGCGATCAACACCAGGCCGAGGTTGCGCAGCCAGGGCCACGACCAGGCCTCGTCGAGCAGGGCGCCCTCGCGGTAGAACTCGCGGCGCGCGCCCCACAGGCCGACCGCCACCACCAGCGAGGACAGCGCCACCGAGACATGGCCGCCGCGCAGCCAGGCCGGCAGCGGCAGCAGTACGCAGATGCCGATCGCCAGCACCCAGGCGGCATGGCTGCGCCGCTGCAGGCCCTGGCCGATCAGCAGCAGCACCACGCCGCCGAGGCTGGCCAGCAGGTGCGAGGTCTCCATGATCGACAGCGGCGCCATGTCCTGGCGGCGCTTGGGGGTGGGCAGGGTGCCGTCGATGACCAGCGCCGCGCCGACCGCGAACACCGCCAGGGCGATGATCTGCGGCAGCCACGGGCGCAGCGTGCGCCAGGCCACGCGCACGCCGCCGGCACCGGCGACCAGCGGCCGGCGCAGGCCGGACAGCGAGGCCATCAGCACCGACAGCAGCAGTGGCACCACGTAGTAGGTGATGCGGTAGATCAGCGCCGCCGCCAGCACCGCCGCCGGCGCCACGCCGGGCAACAGCTTGAGCAGGCTCCATTCGAACACGCCCAGGCCGGCCGGTACGGTCGAGACCAGGCCCGCCACCACCGCGACCAGATACAGGCCGACGAAGCCGATGTACTCGATGCCCGATTCGTTGGGCAGCAGCACGTAGAACGCGGCACTGGCCAGGCCCAGTTCGACCACGCTCAGCGCGGTCACGCCCAGGGTGGTGCGCCGGTCCGGCAGCCACAGCTCATGGCTGCGCCAGCGCAGGGTGCGGCCGTCGCGGCCGGCCAGCAGCAGCATCGTCGCGAAGCCGACCAGCAGCGCGATGCCGATCGCGCGTACCGCGGTCGCGCCGACCGGCAGCGCCAGCGCCGCCGCGGCCGGCTCCAGGGTCAGGGCCAGCGCCAGCAGCAGCCAGGCGCCGAACACGAAGCCCAGCGTGCTCATCAGCACCACCTGGCCGATCTCGGCCAGGCTCAGCCCGACCCGGCCGTAGCCGCGCAGGCGTACCGCGCCGCCGGTCAGCGCGGCGAAGCCCAGGGTCTGTCCGACCGCATGCGCCAGGAACGCGGTGATGCTGATCCGCATCGGATGCAGCTTGCGGCCGCTGCGGCGCAGGCCGACGGCATCGAAGCCGATCAGGCAGGCGTAGCTGCTCAGGCCCAGCAGCAGGGTCAGCACGATCTGGCTGAGGCTCAGTTGGTTGAAGGCGTGACGGATCGCGCTGTAGCCGTGGGTACTGAACTCCGTGGCCAGCGCATGCAGCGCCAGGGCCAGGATCGCCAGGCTGGCCAGCACCGGCAGCGCACGGCGCCAGCCGGGAATGGGTGCGGGAGCGGAGGGCGCGGTGTCGGTCATTGTGGGCGGGCGGCGGCGAGGCGCGACGGCGCGCGGCGCGCGGTGCGCGGCGGGGCCAGAGCGGAACTGCAGGTGGAACGAAGACGGGCCATCGCGATACCGGTTGGATGAAAGCGTGTTACGAACATTGAGAAGGCGACGAACAGGTGGCTACGACGTGGTGTGTGGGCGCCGGGGCGAGGCAGGTTGCCCTGGCACGCCGCGCAGCGCCCTTGCTGGGACGCCACGCGCCACGTCCCGGCAGGGGAACGATCAGCGGCGCGAAGGCGATCCTGCGCGGGCGGGCTTGGCGCCATCCCGGGCTGCACCACGCAGCGCACGCACCGGATCCTTCCTTACCCATGCCGCTCCTCCCGCCGTGCATCGCCCGCTCCAGGCTATACCGGCCACGCCGGCGACGCGCATGATAGTGGAATCGTACGTCGCCACGGCGTCGGGACCGCGGCAGGGGCCGTGGCCGGTGCATGCGACGACGGTCTGTGTCGGTTCCGGAGCCTGTCGATGGCGTTGTCCGCATCTCCCTTTCCCGCGCCGCCGCGCTGGACGCGCCTGGCCGGTGCCGCGGCGCTGCTGTTGGCGCTGTCGTTCCTTGGCGTGGCCATCGTCTTGCAGGGCCTGCGCGCCGATCTGCACTGGCAGCAGGCCACGCTCAGCCAGTACCTGCATGGCCCCGGCGGCCTGCTGCTGCGCACCGTCTACGTCTTGCTGGCCGCCGGGGTGGTGGCGCTGGCGGCCGGGCTGTATGCGCAAGCACCGCCACGCGCACGCAGCGGCGCGCCGGTGTTGCTGTTCGGCTGCGCTGCGGTTGGCCTGTGCGGCGTGGCGATCGGCGACAGCTATTTGCCGCAGCGCGCACCACTGCTGGCCCCTCTGGTGCACGGGCTATCCGCGCAGACCGCGTTCCTGTGCGTGACCACGGCGATGCTGCTGCAAAGTGCGTGGCTGCGCCGGCAGGCAGCGTGGCGGGGCCGCGCCGGGCCGTTGCTGCTGCTGGCGGTGCTGGCGTTCGTCGCCTTGTGGGTGCATGTGCTGTGGCGCGCGCCGCCGCGCGGCCTGACCCAGAAGTTGGCGATCGTGCTGATCCTGGCCTGGCTGGTGCCGGTGGCGTACCGCGTGTGGCGCCCGGCGCCTGCAGCCGCGGCGCAATCGCGCGACAATGGCGCGGTCTTCCCACTACAGGACAGCGCATCATGATCCAGCGTTTCGATACCGGCCCACGCATGTCGGAGATGACCGTGCACAACGGCGTGGCCTATCTGGCCGGCCAGATCGCCGAGGACACCAGCGCCGACATCGCCGGCCAGACCCGCGAAGTGCTCGCTGCGATCGACCGGCTGCTGGCGCTCGCCGCCACCGACAAGAGCCGGATCCTGCGCGCCGAGATCTACATGACCGACCTGGCCGAGTTCGCCGAGATGAACAAGGTCTGGGAAGAATGGGTCAGCCCGGGCAACACCCCGGCCCGCGCCACCGTGCAGGCCAAGCTGGCCGACCCGGCCTGGAAGATCGAGATCGTGATTACGGCGGCCGCTTGAGCGGTCGGGATTCGTGATTGGGGATTCGTCTTGCCCGTCACGACGTCGCTTGCGTATCCCCTGATCTTCGTAGGAGCGGCTTCAGCCGCGACAGGCACTACCGGTAACGCCCGTCGCGGCTGAAGCCGCTCCTACGACAAGCGACAGGGTCAGAACGCCACCAATCGTTCAGGCGGCAGCACGCCGCCTTTGCCAATCCCCAATCCCGACTCCCCAATCCCAGCGCGTCAGCGCCTGACGAACCGGTAATGCGCCACGCCCCACTGCTGGCCCTGTTCGTAGCCGAACAGTTCCGCGCAGGCCATCCAGAACATGCGCCAGCGTTGCCACCAGATCTTGGCGTCGGCGCCGTAGGTGGCCTGCAGCACCGGCATCAGTGTGTCGCGGTGGCGGTCCTGGTTGTGCAGCCAGGCGTTGGCGGTCTTCTCGTAGTGCTGGCCGGACAGCAGCCAGCGGCGTTCGATCGCCAGGTCGTCCTGGAACTGCAGCAGGGTGTCGGCGGCCGGCATCAGGCCGCCGGTGAAGAAGTGCCGGCCCATCCAGTTGTCCTCGCCCTGCACCTCGAACGGGTAGGCCAGGTCGCGATGGCAGAAGATGTGCACGAACAGCCGTCCGCCCGGCACCAGCCAGTGGCTGACGCGCTTGAGCAGTTCGCGGTAGTTGCGCATGTGCTCGAACATCTCGATCGAGACCACGCGGTCGTAGCTCTCGGTCGGCAGGGTCAGGGTGTTGGCGTCGTGGGTGATCACCTTGACGTTGCTCAGCCCGCGCGCGCGGCATTGCGCTTCGATGTGCTCGCGCTGCGGCCGTGAGTTGGACACCGCGGTGATGCGCGCGCCGGGGAACTGCTCGGCCATCCACAGCGTCAGCGAGCCCCAGCCGCAACCCAGCTCGAGGATGCGCTGGCGGTCGCGCAACTGTGCGCGTTCGGCGTAGAGCTGCAGCATGCGTTCTTCGGCCGCGTCCAGGTCGGGCGTGCTCGCGTCCCAGTAGCAGCTGCTGTACTTCAGGCGCTTGCCCAGGCACAGCTCGAAGAAGCGTGGCGGTACTTCGTAGTGCTGGCGGTTGGCCGCATCCGTCTCGATCGCGATGGCGCTCTCGCGCAACGATTCGATCAGCAGGCGCTGGCGTTCCCAGGCTGCATCGGCGCCGCCGTCGCGCTCCTCGCGCAGGCGCTGTGCGCACAGCCGGCGCATCGCCGCGCGCAGCACGGCGTCGGGCAGCAGGCCGGATTCGGCCAGGCGCGTGCTCAGCGGCTCGGCCGGCGCGGCGGGCGGGGAAGAGGTGGCGAAGGTGCTGGACATGGCGGATCTCCTCGCGCGGGTTCAGTGCCGCGGCGGCATGGGGAAGAAGGCGCTGGTGCTGCGCTGGTAGTCGGCGTAGTCGCGGCCGCGCGAGCGCAGGGCTTGCTTTTCGGTGTAGGGAATGCCGGTGACGCGATAGAGGAAGGCGAACATCAGCAGCGGGCCCAGCGCGGCCACGCCGACCCACAGCGCGCCGCTGCCCACCGCCAGGAACACGTAGGCGAACCAGTGCACGAATTCGAAGAAGTAGTTCGGATGCCGCGAATAGCGCCACAGGCCTTGGCGACAGGTCTTGCCCTTGTTCGATGGATCGGCGCGGAACGCGGCCAGTTGCCGGTCGGCCAGGCTTTCCCCGCCCACCGCGACCAGCCAGGTCGCCACCGCCAGCGTGGTCCACACGCTCCACTGCGGTTGCGGATTGTGCGCGGCCACCGACAGCGGCACCGCGAATGCCAGCACCACCAGCGCCTGGCCGAGGAAGAACGCCAGGAACTTGCGCTGGTCGCCGTGCCAGTGCTCGCGCAGGGCGCGATAGCGGCCGTCCTCGTGCGTATCGCCGAACACGCGCACGCCCAGGTGCCAGGCCAGGCGCGCGCCCCACAGCCCGCCCAACGCGGCGGTCAGCACGCGCGGCAGCAGCGCGCCGTCGGCGCGCCAGGCGCAGTACACCGCGGTCAGCGCCATGCACGCCGACCACAGCACATCGACCACGCCGGCATTGCGGGTCTGCCGCTGCCAGGCCCAGCCGGCGAGCATGACCAGCACGGTGAACACGCCCACGTGCAGCAGCGGCCAGGCGTTCATCGCGCTGCTCCGGTTGCGGGCAGTGCCGGCGTGGCGGCGATCACGCGGCGCGTCGCCAGGCTCAGCAGGGTCAGCGCCGCGGCCCAGCCGACGGCCAGCGCCAGCAGCGCCTGCGGCAAGGGCTGCGTCAGCGTCACCGCCTGCCAGCCGCGCGCGGCCAGCACATAGCCCAGCGGGCCGGCGGTGGCACCGAACAGCGCCGCACGCCAGGGATGGCGCATCACCCAGGCCAGCGAATGCTGGAAGGTCAGGGCGAAGCCGGCCCACAGCGCCAGGATCCACAACGGCGGCCACGGCGCCGGCGGCGCGGCGGCGTAGCGCACCCAGTCGCCGGCGCGCATGGCGGCATCCACGCCGGCGCCCAGTGGCAACGCCAGGGCGATCAGTGCGGCGTCGCCGCGGGCGCGGCGGCGCGGCCACAACTGGTACAGCGCGAACAGCGCCAGCGCCGCCGGGCCGGCCCAGGCCAGCCCGTGCGCGGCGCCGACCACCGCGGCCAGCCACAGCCCCTGCAGGGCCAGGTAGTTGATCAGGTTGCTCATGCGTCACCTGCCAGCGCCGGCGCGAACTGCGCCGGCCGTGCGCGCGGCTTGCTCAGCCACAGGTGCACGTCGCCGATCGAGCGCTCCAGGAAGCCGCCTTCGCAGTAGGCCAGGTAGAACTCCCACATGCGGATGAAGCGTTCGTCGTAGCCGAGCGCGCGCACCTGCGGCAGTTTGGCCATGAAGCGCTCGCGCCAGGCGCGCAGGGTCAGCGCGTAGCTGGGGCCGATGTCCTCCAGATTGAACAGGCGCAGGTCGCTGGCGCGGGCGATCGCCCCGGTCATCGCCGCCACCGAGGGGATGAAGCTGCCCGGGAAGATGTGGCGCTTGATGAAGTCCACCGACGTGAGCGCCTGCGCGTAGCGGTGATCCTCGATGGTGATGGCCTGGATCAGCGCCTGGCCGTCGTCCTTGAGCAGGCTGCCGACCTTGCCGAAGTAGGTATCCAGGTACTGGTGGCCGATCGCCTCGATCATCTCGATCGACACCAGGCGGTCGTAGCGGCCGTCGAGATCGCGGTAGTCGCGCAGCAGCACCTCGACCCGGTCCGACAGCCCGGCGGCGGCGATGCGCTGCCGCGCCAGTTCGTACTGCTCGCGCGAGATGGTGGTGGTGGTGACGCGGCAGCCGTGGTGCTTGGCGGCATACAGTGCGAAGCCGCCCCAGCCGGTGCCGATCTCGACCAGGTGATGGTGCGGCTGCAGGTCGAGCTTGGCGCAGATGCGCTGCAGCTTGCGTTCGGCGGCGCGTTCCAGCGCGGCCTCGCCCAACGCGGCGTCGGCATCGCGGAAGATCGCCGAGGAGTACATCAGGTTGCGATCCAGGAACAGTTCGAACAACTGGTTGCCCAGGTCGTAGTGCGCGGCGATGTTGCGGCGGCTGCCGGCGCGGGTATTGCGCGCGAACGCGTGCAGGCCGCGCATCGCCAGGCCGCCGAATCGGGCCAGGCCGGTCTCCATCGCGTCCAGGCGGTCGCGGTTGCGCACCAGCAGGCGCACCAGCGCGACCAGGTCGTCGCAGTCCCACAGCCCGTCCATGTACGCCTCGCCGACGCCGACGCTGCCGTTGAGCGCGGCCTGGCGATAGAAGCGCGGGTCGTGGATGCGCAGATGCGCCTGCAGCGTGTCGGCGCCAGCAGCGGCATCGCCCAGCGTGGTCAGCGTGCCGGCCTCCTCGATGCGCAACTGGCCCTCGCGCAGGCCGTCCAGCGTGGCGAGCAGGCGTTGCCGCAGCAGGCGGTCGAGCCCGCGCAGCGGCGGTGCGGCAGGGGTCAGCGCGGCGGCGGAAGAGGGCGCGTGCGGAGCGTTCATCGGCGTTCTCGCGGAAGGGAATGGTCGGGGTGGTCGTGCACCGGGTTGCCGCGCAGCCACAGCCGCAGGGCCTGCCAGTGGATCTTGGCCATGACCTGCAGGGTCATCGCCGGATAGCGCAGCAACGCCTGCGCCAGGCTGGCGCCGTCGAGGGCGCTGCGCTGCAGCACCAGGGTGGCGTCGAAGCGCCTCCGCGTGGCTGCGGGCGCGGGATCGAGCACGTCCATGTGCACGCGCAGGTGCGCGCCGGGTTCGCTGAAGCGCCAGGCGTAGGTGTGCGCCATCGCCATGAACGGCGACACATGGAAGCGCTTGGCGAAGCGCCATGCATGCGTGATGCCGTGGCTGCGCGCCTCCGCCATCGGCAGCACGTAGGCGTGGCGCTGCCGCCACGGCGTGTTGGTGATCTCGGCGACGATGCTGTGCAGGCGCTGCTGCGCGTCGTGGCAGTAGTAGAACGTGACCGGATTGAAGCAGTGGCCGAAGTAGCGCAGGTGGGTGAGCATGCGCACCGGGCCGAGCGGGCGCTCGCCGGTGTGCTGCTGCACGCGGTCGCGCACTGCCTCGTCCAGTGGTTGCGTAGGGTCGCCCAGGTAATCGCTGCGGCGGAACTCGGCCACGTTGCGCCGGTTCACCGACCACAGCCAGCGCCGCGCGAACACCTGCTCCAGCTCGCCCAGGTCCAGGTACAGCAGGAACAGCGGATAGCGGAACGCCAGCGCCTTGGGCGCGTAGCGGCGATGCCGCACCCAGCCGGTGTACATGGCGCTGTGCAGGCCATGCAAGGTCGTGCCCGCCGCCGCCGACGTTGTCGAGACGGCGCCAGCCGGCGGGGCGGGCACGGCAGCACGGTGCATCGAGGTCATGACCAGGGTACCCCCAGCGCGGCGGCCACGTCGACCGCGCTGCGCAGGCCGTCTTCGTGGAAGCCGAAGCCCCAGCCGGCACCGGCGAACCAGGTGTTGCGCTGGCCCTGGATCTCGTCCTTGCGCGCCTGTGCCGCCACCGACGCCTGGGTCTGCAGCGGATGCCGGTAGCGCATGCGCCGCAGCACCTTGGCCGGATCGATCGCATCGCTGCGGTTGAGGCTGACGATGAACGGCTGCGGCGCCTGCAGCGACTGCAGTGCGTTCATCCAGTAGCTGACCGTGCACGGCGCGTCCGGATCGGCCGGCACGTGCGCGTTCCACGCGGCCCAGGCGCGGCGGTCGCGCGGCAGCACGCGCGCGTCGGTGTGCAGTACGGTCTCGTTGTCCTGGTAGCCGATCGCGCCGAGGATCGCGGTTTCGGCGTCGCTGGGATCGGTCAGCAGGCGCAGCGCGTCATCGGCGTGGCAGGCCAGCACCGCATGGTCGTATTGCTGGGTGTCGGCATCGCAGGCGATCGCGACGCTGCCGTGCGCGGTGCGCTGCACCGCGCGCACCGGCGTGCCCAGCCGCTCGCGCACGCGCCAGCGGCTGCGCAGCGCGCGCACGTAGCTGTTGGAGCCGCCGCGCACCACCTGCCACTGCGGGCGGCCGCTGACCTGCAGCATGTGGTGGTTGGCCATGAAGCCGATCAACTGGCGCATCGGGAAGTCGAGGATCTGCCGCGAGGGCGAGGACCACAGCGCCGAGGCCATCGGCACCAGGTGCGCGTCGCGGAATACCTGGGAGTAGCGGTGGCGCTGCAGGAATTCGCCGAGGGTCAGTTGCGCCAGGGTGGCGTCGTGCAGCGCCTGTGGCGCCTCCCGGTAGAACCGCCGCAGGTCGCGCAGCATGCGCCAGAAGCGCGGTGACAGCAGGTTGCGGCGCTGGCAGAACAGGCCGTCTAGGGTGCCGGCGTTGTACTCCAGCCCGGTGCGTTCCTCATGCACCGAGAAGCTCATCGTGGTCGGCTGCGACTCGACCCCGAGCCGCGCGAACAACGCGCTCAGCAGCGGGTAGTGCTGCGGATTGAACACGATGAAGCCGCTGTCCACCGCGTATTCCACGCCCTCCAGTTCGATCGCATGGGTATGGGTATGGCCGCCGAGATAGTCGGCCGCTTCGTACAGCGTCACCTCGTGACGCTGCGACAGCAGCCACGCCGCGCCGAGGCCGGCGATCCCCGAGCCAACCACCGCGATCCGGCTCATCGGGCACGCGCCTGTGCACGTACCAGCCCGGCCGGCACCGGCTTGAGCTCACGGATCATGCGGGTCCACGACAGCGCCTTCAGTCCATACCAGGTCAGGTCCAGTTCCCACCAGCGGAAGCCCTGGCGCGCGGCGCCGGGGAAGAAATGGTGGTTGTTGTGCCAGCCTTCGCCGAAGGTCAGCAGCGCCAGCCACAGGTTGTTGCGGCTGTCGTCGCGGGTGTCGAAGCGGCGGCTGCCGAAGCGGTGCGCCAGCGAGTTGATGGTGAAGGTGGCATGGAACAGCGCCACGGTGGAGACGAAGAAACCCCACACCAGCAACTGCGGGCCATCGGTGCCGAGCTGCGGCACGTGCTGCTGCAGCCACTCGCCGAGCAGGAACAGCGCCAGCGCCAGCAGCACCGGCAGCAGCAGGTCGAAACGATCGAGGAAGCGCAGTTCGGGAAAGCGGCGCAGATCCGGGATCGCCTCCCAATCGGTGCGGAAGCCGCGCGGAGTCAGGAACCAGCCGCTATGGCTCCACCAGAAACCGTGCTGGCGCGGCGAATGCGGATCGGCCGGGGTGTCGGTGTGGCGATGATGGTTGCGGTGGTGCGCGGCCCACCACAGCGGCCCGCGCTGCACGCAGGTGGCGCCGATCGCGGCGAACAGGAACTGCACCGGGCGCGAGGTCTTGAATGCGCGGTGGGCGAAATAGCGGTGGTAGAAGCCGGTGAGCGCGAACATGCGCACCGCGTACATCGCCACGGCCATGCCAACGGCGAACCACGATACACCGACCCAGAACACGCCCAGGCAGGCCAGGTGCAGGCCGATGTAGGGCGCGGCGCGCAGCCAGTCGATGCGGTCGGCGCGTGCCGGATCGAGTTCGATCTCGGCGCTTGTGTCGAACCAGCGCCGCAGGGTGCGCAGGATGCGGCTGCGCTGCGCAGGCGGCATTGTGGAATGGGAGCGTTCCGGAACGGGACTCGGCACAAGCGCGTCTCATTGGGGGACTTGGGGAGCGATACGGGCGAAACCGGAAGACGGATGCACCCGCGTCGCATTTCCCCTGCACGGCTGCGGGCGCGGCATGGCGGCCACGACGGCGCAGCGCAGGCGTCGCACGAATCGGAAGATCTGGCTGTCGTGCGGATGCGCGATGGCGGCGGCGATGTTGCCTGCGCACGAGTGGTGGGCGGGTGAATGCGCGCCGGGTTCTTGCAGATGAGAGCGGCACAGCCTGCGTGCGGCACGTGCAAGGCACCTGGAGCGCCAGGCGTTATCGCCCCTCTCCCATCGGGAGAGGGGTTGGGGTGAGGGTACGGCGCGAAGCGCCTCGCGGAATCAGGTCCACGAGGCTTCGCCCGTACCCTCATCCGCCCCTGCGGGGCACCTTCCCCCGAAAAGGGGGCCATGGTCCGCATGGGAGAAGGGGAATTGTCTACGGCGCCAGTTGCAGCGTGCTGATGCCGCCCTTGGCCACGACCGGGCCGGTGGCGACGCCGCCGGGCGCGCCGCCGGGCGGTTCCATGGTCACCGCCAGCACCGCGCCGTCGCTGAGCAAGGGCATCAGCGCATCGGGGATGCGCGACACGCGCGCCTTGGCCTCGTCGAACACGCCCATCGAGCGCGCCTTGCCGTCGGCCGGGATTAGCCACAGTTCGGGCACGCGCGCGCTATCGCGATTGTCGCCCAGCGGGGTGAGGGTGATGCTGCGCTTGTCGGCATCCATCAGCGCCACGTAGCCGGGCTTGCCGTCGTCCTGCATCAGCGTGGAGGTCATCGCGATGCCGCTGGGCTTGGGCGTGGTGGTGGCCACCGGCGGCGGCTGCGCGGCCGGCGGCGGCACCGGCGCACGCGCCAGCAGCAGTGCCAGCAGGCAGGCGGTGGCGGTGGCGAAGCCGCCGGCGCTGAGCCAGCGCCAGGTCCGCACGCTGTCCCAGAATCCGGGCGCGGCGGGCCGCGCGCGCGGCGCCGGCGCATCCAGGCCCAGCGAGGCGCGGATGCGCACCCACACGCGCTCGGGCACCGCCACCGGGGCGATCTCGTCGGCCAGCGGCATCAGGTGCTGCTGCCACTGCAGCACCGCTGCGGCGAACTCGTGGTCGCTGTCGATGCGCGCCTCGGCAGCGCGGCGCTCCTGCGCGTCGAGCACGCCGAGCACGTATTCGCCGGCCAGCACGTCGCGCGGCGGCGGGGTTTCCTGCGGATCGGGCACGGAGGCGTTCATCGTTCCAGGCACGCTTTCAGTTTGGCCAGACCGCGGCGGATCCAGCTCTTGACCGTGCCCAGCGGCGTGCCGCTGCGGTGCGCCAGTTCCTCATAGGTGATGCCTTCGAAGAACGCGGTGCGGATCAGCTCGCCGCGCGGCGGCTCCAGTTCGCCCATGCACACGTCCAGGCGCCGGCCGGCCACCCGCCACTCGGTGTCGGCGAGCGGATCGCGGCCTTCGTCCTGCAGCTCGCCGGCGTCGTCCAGCGCCACCGATTGCCGCGCCGGGGCGCGTGCGCGCAGATGATCGATGGCCTTGTTGCGCGCGATCATGGTCAGCCAGGTCAGGCCGCGCGCGCGCTGCGGGTCGAACTGCCCGGCCTTGCGCCAGACCGACGAGAACACGTCCTGCAGCACGTCCTCGGCCTCGCCACGCTGCGGCACGATGCGCAGGCACACGCCGAACAGGCGCGAGGCGGTGGCGCGGTACAGGCGTTCGAACGCGGCGCTGTCGCCGGCGGCGGTGGCGACCAGCAATTGTCCTGCTTCGTCGTGATCGGGCGACTCGGTCATGCCGGGAGACGGTGGCGAAGGTCGGCGCGATGCTACAGGCTTTCGCCGCGGCCGTCGCTCAGGCGCGCTGGCGCCGCCACAGCACGAGGGCGATGAGCAGCAGGACGATCTCGAACGCGGCCAGGCCGCTCGTGCTCGGGCCCACCGGCCACAGCCGCAGCAGGCTGGCGCTGCGGTAGAGCACGATGGGCACGTAGAACGCCAGCGCCAGGAGCAGGCCGGTGCGCAGTTGCCCGGTGCGGGCGAAGTAGCCGAACAGGAAGGCCATGCCCAACTGCAGGCCGCCGTAGATGACCAGGTATTCGGACTGGCCGGAGCGGTCCAGGCCGACATAGCCCACCGCTGCGGCGGTCTGCGCCGGCAGCAGCGTGCACCAGACGGCCAGGAGCGCGTACAGCGCGGCGTTGAACCACAGGTAGGCCTTGGCCATGAGGTGTCCTCGTCGATGCGCGAGCGGTGCGCAGGCATGGTTGTAGCGGGTGCGGCGCAGGCCGGCGTGAATGCGCTGGCGGCGTGGCTCAGCGCGCGCTGCATTGCGCGACCAGCGGTTGCTGCAACGCCTGTTGCCAGGCGCCATCGTCGGCCTGGCCGCGCAAGCGTTCGGGAAACTCGATGCGCACGTTCGGGTAGCGGCCGCGCGCATCGCGGATATTGCCGACGCCGCGGAATTCGAGCAGACGCCGGTCCTTGCGTGCGTAGGCGACGCTGAGGTCGGGCAGCAGCGTGCCGTACCAGGCGGCCAGGCTCAGGGTGTAGCGCTGCACCTCGGCAGCGGCCGGGCCAGGGGTGATGCGAAAGTCGAGCGTGCGCAGTTCGCTGGGCAGTACGAAGGCGATCTGCTGCGGTGCGCCGTTGCCCAGGCTGTCCCAGCGCTGGCGCAGGTAGGCGTCGAAGCCGGCGTCGATCACCTGTGCCTCGGCGCTCTTCGGCAGCGGCGCGCGGCGTTCGGCCTGGCCCCTGGCCTGGCTGAACATCTCGCGCCCGCTGCCGTTGCGGCGCACGCCTTCGCGGTAGCCGCTGCGCGCATCGACCAGTTCGAAGGCCGGCGCGGCGCTGCCGTCGTCCACGCGCTTGCGCGCGAACGCGGCGCCATCGGCGCACTGGTACAGCACCAAGCGTGCGCCATCCTCGCGCACCCAGTGGCTTTCGCGGTACAGCACTTGCTTACTATCGGCGGCATAGGCGATGCCCTCGTAGTGCAGCATCGCCTTGGCCGGCGCGGCGGCGACGAGCGCGGCGGCGCCCAGAGCCAGGGCCAGCGGCAGGGACGGTCGGGTGAGCGGGAAGGCGGCGGTCGACGTCGGCATGCACGGCGCTCCGGTGGGATGACACCAGGACATACGCGGCCGGCGCCGATCCGGATGCGCCCGCGGTGGCGGCCGCGCTGCGCGGGCGTCTCAGCGCAGCACGATGCAGTCCACCGGGCAGGCCGGCAGGCACAGCGCGCAGCCGGTGCACAAGGGCGCCAGCACCGTGTGCATGTGCTTGGCGCCGCCGACGATGGCATCCACCGGGCAGGCCTGGATGCACTTGGTGCAGCCGATGCAGTCGGCCTCGACCACCCACGCCACCTGCGGTGGCGCGTGCGTGCCGCGGCTGCGGTCATAGGGCAGGACGGGGACCCCGAGTACCCGCGCCAGCGCGCGCGCACCGGCGTCGCCGCCGGGCGGGCAGCGATCCACCTGCGCGGTTCCTTGCGCCATCGCCTCGGCATAGGGGCGACAGCCGTCGAACCCGCATTGGCCGCACTGGGTCTGCGGCAGCAGGCGATCGAGGCGTTCGAGCAGGGTGTCGTGGGCGGGCGTCATGGCGGAGGCGGCGCGCGGCAGCGCGCGCGGTGCAACAGAGGCGGAGAAGCGGAAAGGCCGGTGTGGCCGGCCCGCACAGTGTAGCGTGGCCGCACCGTGGCCCGTCGCTAGCGCGCGCTGCGGGTGTCGATCTCGACCAGGACTGCGGTGCCCGGCACCAGTGTGATGGGTGCGGCCTGCGCACGGTCCAGCACGATCCGCACCGGCTGGCGCTGCACGCGCTGGACATGGTTGCCGGCCTGGGCGGTCGTGTCGCGCGTCGCCCCCGCCTCCTGCGCGGCGGCGCCGATCGCCTGCACGTGGCCGACCCAACCGATTCCCGCACCGCCGGCCACGCGCACCTGCGCGGCCTGGCCGACCCGGATCGCTGGCAGCGCGTCCTCGCGGAACCGGGCGATCACCACCGTCGCTCGTCCGTGGACGCATGCGTGGAGACGGCGGCCGGCGTGCCGGGCATGGCGCCACCGGGGCGCGAGGACGTCGGCGCCACCCAGGCGTCGTCGCTGCGCGCCGGGCCGTGGATGCTCCATCCCCATACGCTGATGGCGAATGCGATGCCGAGCGGGATCGCCAGCGCCACGATCGACAAGGCGATGACCGCGCTGCGGTCGCGCGGTGGCCGCGTCTCGGCGTCGCTGCGTGCCGCCGAGGCGGCCACGCGCTGCGCAGTGGACGGCAGCGGCGGCGGTGTCTGGCGCAGCGTCATCGGCTCAGGAGATCCGGCGCCCGCGGTACCAGCGCTCGTGCGCCAGCGCCAGCATCGGCCGATCCTCGCGGCTGTCGCCGTAGGCGTAGATGCGCTGATAGGCGCTCAGGTCGTACTGCATGCGGATCAGCGCGGCCTTGCGCGGCCCGCAGTCGCCGTGGCGATAGCGGCCGGTCAGGCGCCCGTCCTGCACTTCCAGGCGGTTGCAGATCATGCGCAGCCCATGCTGCGTGCACCAGGGCCGCAGATACAGGTCCAGCGAGCCGGAGACCAGCACCACGGTGTGGCCTTGCGCCTGGTGCCAGGCGATCCGCTGCATCATGTCCGGCCGCAGCAGCGGGGGCAGCGCGTCCTGCGCATAGTGTTCGGCCTGGCGGGCGATGTCGTCTGCATCGCGTCCGGCGAATACCAGCCGGGTGACCCGCGTGCGCAACGCCGCCGCCGACACCATGCCCAGCCGATAGCCGGCCAGCCAGGGCCCGACCGCCCAGCGCGCCCGCGCCTGCTGCGCCGGCGTGGCCACACGGCGCAGGAACCCCGAGTAGGTATCGGCGGTGGTGACCGTGTGGTCGAAGTCGAAGAGTGCCAAGTCCATGGGAATGGGGAATGGGGAAACGGGAATCGTAAAAGCGGGTCTGGCGGCGGGCTGCAGCTCTGCGATTCCCGATTCCCTATTCTCCTTTCCCGGCCTTACCGCACCGGCATGCCCGGCTGCGCGCCGCTGTCGGCGTCGAGCAGGGCCAGGGCGCCGCCGTCGAAGCCGGCCGACAGGATCATGCCCTCGCTGAGGCCGAAGCGCATCTTGCGCGGGGCGAGGTTGGCGATGAACACCACGTTGCGGCCGACCAGCTTGTCCGGCTCGCCATAGCTGCCGCGGATGCCGGAGAAGATCTGCCGCTTGCCCAGCTCGCCGGCATCCAGTTCGAAGCGCAGCAGCTTGTCCGAGCCTTCGACGAACTCGCAGACGAGCACCTTGCCGATGCGCAGGTCGAGCTTGGCGAAGTCGTCGATGCCGATGACGCTGGGAGTGGGGAGTGGGGATTCGGGATTCGCAGCGACCTTCGTTTCGGTCTTGGCCGGTGCCGGCTTGGTTGCGGCCGGGGCGGGGGCGAGGGTGTCCTTGGAGGCGTCGGTCATGGCGTCGAGCAGCTTGGGGTCGATACGGGTGAACAGGGGGGTGTAGGGCTGGATCACGTGCGCCAGCAGCGGGGCGTCGAGGTCTTCCCAGGCGGTGAGCGGTGCAGACAGGAACGCCTCGGCTTCGGCGCAGGTGCGCGGCAGCACCGGCTTCAGCGCGGCGGCCAGCACCCGGAACAGGTTCAGACCCTGCGTGCACACCGCCTGCAGTTGCGCCTCGGCGCCGTCCTGCTTGGCCAGCACCCACGGCTTGTGTTCGTCGATGTACTTGTTGGCCTCGTCGGCCAGAGCCATTGTCTGGCGGATCGCGCTGGCCGGGTCGTTGCGCTCGTAGGCCTCGCGGATCGGCGCCAGGGCGGCGACGAAACGCGCGTACTGCGCCGGGTGCGGCAGCGCGTCGGCGAGCGTGCCGCCGAAGCGCTTGTCGATGAAGCCGGCACAGCGGCTGGCCAGGTTGACGAACTTGCCGACCAGGTCCGCATTGACCCGCGCCACGAAGTCGCCCAGGTTCAGGTCGAGATCGTCGACGCCGCCGGAGGACTTGGCCGCGAAGTAGTAACGCAGCGCTTCCGGCTCCAGGCCCACGTCCAGGTAGGTGCGGGCCATGACGAAGGTGCCGCGCGACTTGGACATCTTGGCGCCGTCCACGGTCAGGTAGCCGTTGACGTGCAGCCGGGTCGGCGCGCGATGGCCGGTGCCGTGCAGCACCGCCGGCCAGAACAGGCCGTGGAAGTTGACGATGTCCTTGCCGATGAAGTGGTGCAGTTCGGTGGATGTGCCGGCGGCCAGGTGCGGCTCGAATGCTTCGCCCAGGCTCGCGCACAGGGTCTGGAAGCTGCTCAGGTAGCCGATCGGTGCGTCCAGCCACACGTAGAAATACTTGCCCGGCTGGCCGGGAATCTGGAAGCCGAAGTACGGCGCGTCGCGGGAGATGTCCCAGGCGCGCAGGCCGCCCTCGCTGTCCAGCCATTCCATCAGCTTGGCCTTGACCCCGGGCAGGGCCACGTCGCCGGCCAGCCACTGCCGCAGGAAGCCGTCGAAGCGGCCGACCTCGAAGAAGAAATGCTCCGAATCGCGCAACTCCGGCGTGGCGCCGGAGATGACCGACTTGGGCTCCTTCAGTTCGGTCGGGGAATAGGTGGCGCCGCAGACCTCGCAGTTGTCGCCGTATTGGTCGGCACTGCCGCAGTTCGGGCAGATGCCCTTGATGTAGCGATCGGGCAGGAACATGCCCTTGGCCGGGTCGTAGAACTGCGCCACCGAGCGCCGCGCGATGTGGCCGCCGGCGTCGAGCTTGGCGTAGAACGCCTCGGTCAGCGCGCGGTTGGCGGCCGAGTTGGTCGAGTCGTAGTGGTCGAAGGCCACGCCGAAGGCGGCGAAATCGCGCTCGTGGCTGGCCTGGATGGCGGCAATGAAGCTCTCGGGCGTGACTCCGGCCTTCTCCGCGGCCAGCATGATCGGCGTGCCATGGGTGTCGTCGGCGCACACGAACCAGGTGCGGTCGCCGCGCAGCCGCCGCGCGCGCACCCAGATGTCGGCCTGGATATAGCCGACCAGATGCCCCAGATGCAGCGGTCCGTTGGCATAGGGCAGGGCGGTGGTGACGAGTGCGGTGGTCATGGCGGCCGGCGATGCTGGGGGCCGGGGATTATTGCATGGAGCTGGGAATGGGGAGTCGGGAATGGGGAATCGCAAGAGCGGTGGTCCTCGACCCGATAGCCACGAAAAAGGCGCCTTTGCAGGCGCCTTGTCGGAATGGAGGGGCATCAGGCCAGCAGATGCAGCTTTTTACGATTCCCGATTCTCCACTCCCGATTCCCAGCTTCTACTCCCTGATCCAGGTCTGCGTCCGGCCCAGGGCCTCGATGCCGATGTAGCCGCGCATCTGCAGCTTCTTGCCGCCGTCGGTCAGGGTGACCTTGGCCTTGTAGGTCTTGCCCTTGGCCGGGTCCAGCACCGAGCCGCCGTCCCACACCGCCGTGCCGTCGGGCTTGAGGCCCCACAGGATGGTCATGCCCTTGATCGGCTTGCCCTTGCGCTCGCCGTCGCACTTGTCGCACATCGGGTTGGGGCCGTGGTTGGACTGCAGGATCTCGACCACCTTGCCGCTCAGCGTGCCGTTGGCGGCCTGTTCGATCTGCACGATCGACTTGGGCTTGCCGGTTTCGTCGTCGATGGTCTGCCAGCGGCCGACCGGCGAGGTGTCGGCGGCGTGCGCCATGAATGCCGCCGCGCTCAGCGGCAGGGCCAGCATCAGGGTCTTGAAGGTCGTGCGCATGTTCCCCTCCCGAGGGATGTCCGGTGCGGCCGGCGCGATGCCGGCCTGATCCGACTGTATACCCAAGCGTATGGTGCTGGGAATCCTTGCATGCCGGCTGGTTCAGGCATTCGCCGCCCCGCCTGCTTGCGGCGGACAAGGCGGCGTCAGGCTATTGCAGCGTCACCTGCTTGCGGTTGTCGTCAGAGACGCGATCGATCAGCTTGTTGTACGGATCGAAGCCGGCCTCGCTGGGCAGGCCGTTCACCGTCAGCGTGACCGTGGGCGTGGCCGTGGTCACGTGGATGCGCTGCAGCGCCAGCACTTTCTCGTCGCGTTCCTTGCCCGAGGGGCCTTTGGCGAACACGCCGACTTCGATCCAGTCGTTCAGCGCCGCGTCGCGCTCCTTGCCCTTGCCGTCGACGTAGTGTTTGGCCGCATGCAACGTCAAGGTCACATCGTAGCGACCGTCGGCACGCCTGTGCGCGGTCGCCGACTGTACCCGGTTGTCGTAGAACGTGATCTTCTCGAACAAATCGTCGATCAGCGTCTGCTGGTCGGGGCGCGCCTCCGCGCGGATGAACTGCAGCAGTTCGGCCGAGGTGGTGTACGGCGGTTGCTGGAACGCCTTGGCCTGCAGGAAGGCGTGCAGCGCCCGATTCAATGCCTGTTCGCCCATCTCCTCGCGCAGCCGGTAGAACACCAGCGAGCCCTTGCGGTAGTGGATGTATTGCTGGTTCTCCACCCGGTACAGCGGCAGCTCCTCCAGGCGCTCGCCACCACGCCCGCCCAGGTAGCGGTCCAGTTCGTATTTCAGGAAGCGGCGCATGTGCGCGCGTCCGTATTCCTGTTCCATCACCATCAACGCCGAGTACTGCGCCAGCGATTCGGACAGCATGGTCGCGCCCTGCACGTTGGCGCCGATCACCTGGTGCGCCCACCACTGGTGCGCCACTTCGTGTGCAGTGACGTAGAACACGTAGTCGATGTCGTCGGGGTCGCGCAGGTCGGCGATGAAGCCGATCGATTCGGAGTACGGGATGGTGTTGGCGAAGGACTGTGCGAAGTTCTGGTAACCCGGAAACTCGATGATGCGTACCTGGTGGTGCTGGTACGGGCTGAAGTTCTGTTCGTAGTAGGCCAGCGACTTCTGCGTGCTCTCGATCATGCGCTGCACGTTGTACGGATGCTTGGCGTCGTAGTAGATCTCGATCGGGATGTTCTTGTAGCGCGCCTTGCGGACCTGCCAGCGTGCCGACAAGTAGGCGTAGAAGTTCAGCATCGGCCTGTCCATGGCGTAGCTGAAGCAGCGCCGGCCCTGGCGGCGGAATTCCTTCTGCAGGTAGCCAGGCGCCAGCGCGATCTGGTCCGGCGCGGTACAGATGGTGGTGGAAAAATCGATCCAGTCGGCATCGTCGCTGATGTAGGTATTGGCACGCGCGGCCTGGTCCTCGAGCTTGGGCATGCGGGTGGGTTCGCCCAGCCCACGCTTGCGGCGCTCGTTGCGGTCCTGGATCTGCTGCTGCTCGTTGTAGCCGAAGCCCGGCAGCATGCTGCTGTTGAAGAAGCTGCCGTTCTCCACGATCTCGCTCTGCGCCTGCTGCACGATGAGACCATGCGGACGGCGTTCGATGCGGAAGCGGAAATCGCGCTGCTCGCCCGGCTGCAGCGGCGTGGCCAACCGGTAGATCCGATAGCCCAGTGCCATGTCGTGCTTGAGCAGGGTCTGCCCGCCCAGGTCCACCGACACCAGGCTGCGGTCGCCGTCCTCGCCGGACATGGCGATGTGCACCTCGCGGATCGGCGCGGCATGGGGATTGCGCACCGTCCATACCGCGTCCACCCGCACCGACTGCGTCTCGGGATGCAGATCCACCTGGTTGGCGACGGCGACGATGCGCGGCTGTGGCAGATCCTTGTACTTGCGGTACTCGCGTTCGTAGCGGGCCTGCAGATCCAGTTCCTGGTCCGGAGAACGGTAGGTGTTGTAGATGTTGCTGTTCCAGTAGATCCAGCCGCCGACCGCGGCGCAGGCCAACAGCGCCAGCGCGGTGGCGACGCCGTGCGCGCCGCGCAGCCGCTGCCCCGCCAGGCGCAGCCGCTGGCGTGCGCCGTTGCCGCCGCCACGCGGCCAGAACGCCGCCGCCAACAACAGCAGCGTCAGCAGGAACAACCCCCAATAGCCCTGCAGCCACAGCTGGCCGGGCAGGAAGTGGCCGTAGCCGTTCATGTCCGAGTACGGCGCATTGGGCCAACTGCCGAAGTTGTACAGGTTCTGCGTGTAGTCGAGCATGGACAGCGCCACCTGTCCGATCAGCAATAGCACCAGTAGCGCATAGCCGAGAAACTTGTTGTTGCTCAGCACCTGCAGGACCAGCGCCATGCCGCCCATCAGAACGTAGAACACCGAACCCAGCGCCAGGGTCTTCACGTACAACAGCGGTTCGACGTGGAAGTAGCCCTTGCATAGCTGGGCTGCGATCGCGGCCATCGCGCCGACCGCCTGGAACGCGGCGATCACGGCGATCAGGGTGAGCAGCTTGCCGAGCAGCGGTATCCAGTTCGGCACCGGCATCGCGTCGGTGATGCCGTCGATGCGCGCGCCGCGTTCCTTCCACACCAGTTCGCCGGCATAGAACAGCACGATGATCACCAGCAGGAAGCTGTAGCTGTTCTGCAGCGACTGCAGCATCACCGACGTCACCGGCCAGACGTCGGTCCCGTAGAGGCTGTTGCCATACACCGCCTGCGGTACGAAGTTGGCGATGCCCAGCAACAGCAGCACCAGGAACGGAGCACTGCGGAAAACGCCTGCCGTGTCGAAGCGCACTTGCCGCAGCAACTGCCGCCAGTGCGCGCCGGCCTGGGCAAACGGCGCAGTGGCCGGCACGCGCAGCGCGACCGCAGCCGTGGAGGGAACCGCTGCGGTCGCGGCGGCGGCTTGGCGGCGCCGCCGCCCGACGCGCCGGCCGGTGCCGCTGCGCTCGGTGCGGAACAGTGCGAAGGTGGCTGCGAACAACGCCACGCTCATGCCGAGCCACAGCAGCCGGTTGCCCAGCAGGTAGCCGCTGAGTTCGGGCAGGTTGTGGTTGAGCTCCTCGGCCGGCCAGTAGCGCATGGTCTGTGCCAGCGCGCGGATGCCGAGCGGGTCGGACAAGGTCGCGATCCACACGTTGTCCAAGTCGGCCAGCACCGCGCGGCTGACGCCGTACAGCACCAGGAACACGATGACGCCCACGTACACCCAGAGAATGCTGCGCGCGGTCACCGCCAACAGCGACAGCAAGGCGGTGGCGAACAGCACGTTCGGCAACACCATCACCGCCAGCGCCCACAGGTAAGCCGACGCCGAGGCCGGCCCCAGCTGTGCCGGATCGATCCACGGCATGAACTGGGCGACGAAGATGCCGAGCGCGATGATCAGGTACATCGTCACGCACGCCAGCAATGCCGCACCGATCCGCCCTGCCAGGTAGTCGCGACGCCGCACCGGCGCGGAGAACACCAGTTCCGCGGTGCCCAGCTCGAAATCGCGCAACAACGCGTTGCTCACGAACAGCGTCGCCACCAGCAGCGCGATCAGGGTGAACACGGTCATCATGGTGATCACGACCGAGGGGGCATTGCGATGGACGTTGCCAATGCCGCCGCCGATCTGCACCGCGTCGCTGGAGGTGGCGCCGAAGGCGAGCAGGGCGAGCAACGCGGCCAGCAGCCACAGCAGGGGAGAACGCAGCTGCTCGCGCAACTCGAAGCGCAGGAAGGCCAGGGTCATGGTCGGCGCTCCGTCAGGCGGCCCGCGCCTGCTGACGCAGGCACTGGAAATACACATCCTCCAGGTCGGGCGCGACCGGCTCGAACCCCGCTTCGGGACAGTCGGTGCTGAACACATGGATCACTGGGTTGCCGGCCACGAGCCGGGTCGACAGCACGGTGAAGCGCGCCTCATAGTCGGCCAACGCACTCTTGGGCACCTGTTTGCGCCACACCTGCGCGCTGAGCGTGGCGATGGCGTCGTTGGGGCGGCCGCTCAGCAGCACCTGGCCCTTGTTCATGATCGCCATCGACGGGCACAGGTCGGTGACGTCCTCGACGATATGGGTGGACAGGATCACCACCACGTTCTCGCCGATTTCGGCCAGGAGGTTGAGAAACCGGTTGCGCTCCTCGGGGTCCAGGCCTGCGGTGGGCTCGTCGACGATCACCAACTGCGGGTTGCCGAGCAGCGCTTGCGCGATGCCGAAGCGTTGCCGCATGCCGCCGGAATAGGTGCCGAGTTTGCGCTTGCGCGCGTCCCACAGGTTGACCTGCTGCAGCAGCGCTTCGACGACGTCCTTGCGTTGGCGGCGCTCGGTCAGGCCTTTCAGTACGGCGAAATGGTCGAGCAGGTCGAGCGCGCTGACTTTGGGATAGACGCCGAAATCCTGCGGCAGATAGCCCAGCCTGCGGCGCAGCGCATCCTTGTCGCGCAACACGTCGATGGCGTGGCCATCGGCGTCGCTGAGGGTGACGCTGCCGCTATCGGCCTCCTGCAGCGTGGCCAGGGTACGCATCAGCGACGACTTGCCCGCGCCGTTGGGGCCGAGCAGCCCGAACATGCCGCGCGGGATGTCCAGCGTGACGCCTTGCAGTGCATGGACGCCATTGGCGTAGGTCTTGGACAACGCGCGGATCTGCAGCATGCGGCACCTTCCCCCTGGTCTGGCTTCGATTGTTGGGGGTCGGCGACGCTGTCGCATGCGCCGGAAGTCATTGCTGCTTTGGTCGAGGCGCCCGTCGTTCGTCGGTGCGCTTGGCCCGGTCCAGCAGGCTCAGCCGATCTCGTACAGCTCCAGTGGCAGGTCGTCGGGGTCGACGAAGAAGGTGAAGCGGCGGCCGGTGTATTCGTCCACGCGGATCGGTTCGACCTCCACGCCGTGCGCTTGCAGGTGTGCGACGGCTGCGTCCAGGTCGCGCACGCGCAGCGCCAGGTGGCGCAGCCCGCAGGCTTCCGGGCGGCTGGGCCGCGGCGGTGGCGCGGGGAACGAGAACAGTTCGATCTGGCTGCCGTCGGGCAGGGCCAGGTCCAGCTTCCAGGAGTCGCGCGCGTCGCGGTAGACCTCGGCGATCACCGGCAGGCCCAGGATGCGGCTATAGAAGTCCTTGGAGCGCGCGTAGTTGGAGGCGATGATCGCCACGTGGTGCAGGCCGTCCAGGGTCAGGCTCATCGGCACAGCGCCTGGCCGAACTGCAGCAGATGGCCGTCCGGATCGCGGATCGCGAACTCGCGCATGCCGTAGGCGAAGTCTTGCAGCGGATAGACGGTGCGCCCATGCGGCTGCAGCCGCTGCCACCAGGCATCGACCTCGTCGGTGCGGAAGTACAGCGAGGAAGCAGCGCTGGCAGCGGTGGTATCGGCCTCGGTATGTTGCGCGGCCAGCATCAGTGTCAGCGGGCCGTGCCGCAGCGACACCCAGCCCGTCGCCACCGCACCACCGTCGAGGCGAAACGCCAGCGTATCGGTATAGAACGCCAGCGCCGTGGCCAGGTCGGCGCAGCGCAACATCGGGGTCAGTGCAATGAAGGTCATGGGTTGACCCGGCGCGAGCGAAATCGAGCGATCCATCTGCGGAGGATAGCGCAGCGTCGCGACTGCACCGGTGCGTGTGCCGTCTGCGACACTGCGCGTTCCGTCGCTGCGAGGCCGCGACATGCCGCACAACCCGCTCGCCGCGCTGTTGGCCGAGGACCGGTGCCTGGTGCTCGACGGCGCGCTGGCCACCGAACTGGAAAGGCGCGGGTGCGATCTGCGCGATCCGTTGTGGTCGGCGAAGATCCTGCTGGAACAGCCGGACCTGATCCGCCAGGTGCACCAGGACTATTTCGCCGCCGGCGCGCAGTGCGCGATCAGCGCCAGCTACCAGGCCACGCCGCAGGGCTTCGCCGCGCGCGGGATCGACCTCGCACACGCGCAACGCTTGATCGCGCGCAGCGTCGAACTGGCGCAGCAGGCACGGCAGGCGCATCTCGCGCGGCATCCGCACGCGGGACCCTTGCTGGTCGCCGGCTCGGTCGGTCCGTATGGCGCCTACCTGGCCAACGGTGCTGAGTATCGTGGCGACTACGTGCTGGCACCGGCACAGATGCGCGATTTCCATCGTCCGCGCAACGCCGCCCTGGTCGAGGCCGGCGTGGAGTTGCTTGCCTGCGAAACGCAACCGTCGCTGGCGGAAATGGCAGCGTTGCTGGACGTGCTTGAGGCGTTCCCGCGGACCGTCGCCTGGTTCGCCTGCACGCTGCGCGATGCCACGCACCTCAGCGACGGCGCGCCGTTGCGTGAGGTGGTGGCGTTGCTCGACGGCCACCTGCAGGTGGTCGCGCTCGGCGTCAACTGCGTTACGCCGTCGCTCGCCACCGCGGCGTTGCGCCATCTGGCGACACTGACGCGGTTGCCATTGGTGGTGTATCCGAACGCTGGCGAGCGCTACGACGCCGAGCGCAAATGCTGGCAGGCCGACAGCGCCGATGCCGGCACCCTGGTCGAGCACCTCGCTGCCTTGCGCGCGGCCGGCGCCCGCCTGATCGGCGGTTGCTGTCGCACCACGCCGCAGGACATCGCGCAACTGGCGAGGCGTCTGGCATCGCTGTAGCGGTGAGGCCGGTTATCTCGTACTCGACCGCACGATGTCTTCGCTGGTGGTGTTCCAGCGGTCGGGGCTGGTCAGCCGCCTCCGGCTCTTGTGGGAGGGACTTCAGTCCCGACGCCTTTCACTGCAACGCGTCGGGACTGAAGTCCCTCCCACAGTGGTACACCGGCGCGAGCTGCCTCCGTGGTGTGGCTACAGTTTTTTCGTAGGAGCGGCTTCAGCCGCGATGGGGCGTCACTAGGAATGCCTATCGCGGCTGAAGCCGCTCCTACAAGAATCTCGCGACGTGCCAGCCGCATGCGTAGCGGTGCGACACCTCGCCCCGCTCACCCCTTCTTGCTCGCCACCCAGCGCTCGATCTTTTCCTGCAACACGTTCAGCGGCACCGAGCCGTCCTTCAGCACTTCGGCATGGAATTCGCGGATGTCGAACTTGTCGCCGAGTTGCGTGCGGGCGTAGTCGCGCAGCTGCATGATCTTCATCTCGCCGATCTTGTAGGACAGCGCCTGGCCAGGGATGGCCATGTAGCGCTCGGCCTCGGCTTCGGCGTCGGTGCGGCTGGTGGCCGAGTTCTGCAGCATGTAGTCGATCACCTGCTCGCGGGTCCAGCCCTTGCTGTGCACACCGGTGTCCACCACCAGGCGGATCGCGCGCCACAGCTCGTTCTGCAGGTAGCCGAAATAGTTGTACGGGTCCTGGTACAGGCCCAGGTCCTTGCCCAGCGATTCGGCGTACAGGCCCCAGCCTTCGATGAAGGCGGTCTCGCCGCCGAAGCGGCGGAACTTGGGCAGGTTGGTCAGCTCCTGCTGCAGGCCGAGCTGGAAGTGGTGGCCGGGAATGGCCTCGTGCAGGTACAGGTCTTCCGCATCCCAGGTCTTGCGGCTGGGCAGGTCGTAGGTATTGACGTAGAAGATGCCGGGGCGGCCGTCCTCGCTGGGACGCATGTACGAGCCGCTGGCGGCCGACTGCGCGCGGTACGGTTCCACCGGGCGGATCTCGAACGCGGCCTTGGGCTTGAGCGAGAACATGCGTGGCACCGCCGCGTCGACCCGGCCTTCCAGGCCGCGGTAGTAGGTCAGCAGCTCGTCCTCGCTCTTGAAGCTGAAGCGCTTGTCGGTCTGCATGAACTTGAAGAACTTCTGCATCGAGCCGCGGAAGCGCACCTGCTTCATCACCGCCTGGATCTGGCCCTGGATGCGCGCCACCTCGTCCAGGCCGATCTGGTGGATCTGGGCGGGGGTCAGGTCGGTGGTGGTGCTCTGGCGCACGTTCCAGGCGTACCAGGCGTCGCCGCCGGGCAGGGCGCCGACGCCGGCGGTGGTGCGCGTGGCCGGCAGATACTCGGTGGCGATGAAGCCGCGCAGGGAGCGGTAGGCGGGCATGATCCGGTACTCGATCATGCGCTTGTACTCGGCGGTGATGCGCTGCTTCTCGGCCTCCGGAATGTCCGCCGGCAGGTTGCGCACCGGACCCCAGAACAGGCTCTCCTCGGCGGTGGGCTTGATGATCGCATCCAGCTGCGGCAGCACCTTCTCCATCAGCGCGCGCGGCTGCACCACGCCGGCCTTCATGCCCTCACGCATGTTGGCGATGGCCTGGTCGAACAGCGCCGGGATGCCGAGCGCGCGTCGCGACCAGTTGTCGTAGTCCTTGACGGTGCGGAACGGCTGCGCACCGGTGCCCGAGCCGAGCATCACCATGATGCTGCCGACGTTGTAGAACTGGTTCACCGGCTGCATCCAGCTCGGGTACTTCTCCGCCTCCAGCGCGTTGCGCGCGTCGCCGACGAAGATCTCGTAGCTGAGCAGATCCTGCCCGGTCAGGCCGTCCTTGCCGATCGCCTCGGCCTTGCCCAGCCACTCCACGGTGAAGTCGTGCGACTGCTGGCGGAACGCGGCCGAAAGGAAGTTCGGCAACTGGTCGTTGTAGCGGCTGTCGCCCTGGAAGGTGGCCTGCAGCGGATTGAGCTTGAGCGAGGCTTCCCAGTAGTCGTCGTACAGCCGGTTCAGCTGTTGCGCCTTGGTCAGCACCACCGGGGCCGGCGCCGGCCGCGCCTTGCGCGCCTTGTTGGCCTTGGCGCGGGTCTGCGCGGTGGTCTGCTTGGTGGTCTTCTTCTTGGCCGCGTCCGCCGGCGCCGCCAGCGACAGGCTCAGGGCGGTGGCGATGGCCAGGGACAGCAGACGGGAAAAGCGGGGCGGCATTGCGGGCTCCAACGACAAGCGAGCGGGGAGCTTGCCCGATCCGCACCGCCGAGGCCACCCATGGTCGCTCCCCGCGGGCGGCTGCTGCCCTGCCGCCGGCAGGCGCCCGGCCGTGGTGGGCCAGGCGGCACCGACGTCTGCGGCGCTGCACGACGGCCGCGCGCAAGCGCGTGCGGCGCGCTCGCACGTGTGCCGGCGTTCAGTCGGCGGCGGCTTCCTCGCGCAGTTGTTCGGCGCGTTCGGGGGTCAGGTAATCGGTGATCAGCCGCCGCATCAGGTACAGCAACGGGATCAGCAGCACCGCCAGCAGCATCTTGCAGATGTAGTTCAGCGTGCTCACCGCCAGGAACAGCTGCATCGACCAGTGCTGCGGGCCGAGCACGAAGGCGATGTAGATCACCACGAAGCTGTCGATCAACTGCGAGACCGCGGTGGAGCCGGTGGCGCGCAGCCACACGTGCTTCTCGCCGGTCACGCTGCGGATGCGGTGGAACACCGCCACGTCGATCAGCTGGCCGGCCATGAACGCGACCAGCGAGCCGGCGATGGTCCACATGCCCTGGCCGAACACCGCGGCGAACGCGGCCTGGTAGTCGGGCACGCCCTGGTTCTGCGCCGCGGTGACCCAGAAGCCGGCCGGGGCCAGTGCGATCGCGGCGAACGCGAACAGGAAGCCGTAGCCGATCAGCGCCACCGCCAGCCAGGAGATGAAGCGCACGCCGCGGCGGCCAAAGAACTCGTTGATGGTGTCGGTGAGGATGAACACCAGCGGCCACAGCAGGGTGCCTGCGGTGAAGTTCATCGAACCGGTCTGCCCGAACAGGTTCCAGTTCAGCGGCGCGATGCCCAGGGTGTCTTCCAGGGCGAAGATCTTGACCCCGATGAACTCGGCCAGCGCGGCGTTGACGCAGAAGAACGCCGCCAGGGCGATGAACAGCCGGACCGCGCGATCGTCTAGCGTGCCGCGGCGCATCGGCGTCAGCGGTCCACGGTCCGGGTGAACGGCACGCTCTCCGGCGCCACCGCGCCGCCGGAGATGATGAAGCTCATGGCCTGGTCCACGCTCCAGTCGGTCGGCGTGAGCAGCTCCACCGGCACGATCTCCAGGTAGCCGGAGGTCGGGTTGGGCGTGGTCGGCACGTACACCGCGGCCAGCTCGCGGCCTGTGCCGTGTTCCTTGATCACCCGCGTCACCAGGCCCACCGACTTCATGTCGCGGTGCGGGAAGTCGATCAGCACCACGCGCTGTGTACTGCCGGGCTGGGTCTGCAGGATGTCCACCAGCTTGCGCACGCTGTCGTAGACCACGCTGGCCAGCGGGATGCGCCGCATCACCGCCTCGAACCAGCGCAGCAGACGCTGGCCGATCATGCGCCGGCTGAGGATGCCGACCAGCAGGATCACCGCCAGGGTGGCGATCAGGGCGATGGTGTTCTGCACCCATTGCGCGGTGGCCCAGCCCAGTTCGCGCGGGAACGAGGCGGCGATGCGCACCGACAGCGGCACCACCCAGGGACTGCTGATGCCCGAGAGCAGCACGAACACGAACTTGACCACGACCCAGGTCAGCCAGATCGGCAGCAGGGTCAGCAGGCCGGTGAAGAACAGCCGTTGCAGGGACGGGCGGGGAGCGGGAGCGGAGAGATCGGGCGACATCCGCCTAGTGTAGCGGCGCGTGATGGCCGTTGGTGCGGCGCCGCATGGTGTCGTGGCACGGCCGTGCAGCTGCGATTGGGTTGGAGCGTGCGTACGCTGCCCGAGCCGGCGCGCCGCGCATGCTGACGGCTTGCGCGCCTTCGTAGGCGGTGTGTATGTCCGCCTGTGCGGATGCAGGGCTGGCCTTGGCGAACCCGCTGGCCGCAAGGCGCGCTAGCGCGGCGGCTTGCGCTTGACGTACACCTGCTTGCGCGTCCGCGCCACCACCTCGCCCTGTGCGTCGACGACGTCGGTCTCGAACCAGCGCAGATGCTTGTCGCCACCGGCGGTGGCCGCGCGCAGGTCGTCCAGCAGCGCCTGGTCCAGATCGAACTGTGCGCTGACCGTGCCGCGGCCCGGGCGCACGAACTCGATGCTGCCGGCCTTGTCCCACACGTAGTAGTCGCGCCCCAGGTTGTGCATGGTCAGCAGCATCCAGAACGGGTCGATCATGGCGAACAGGCTGCCGCCGAAGTGGGTGCCGACATAGTTGCGGTTCCACGGGCGCATGCGCAGTTCGACCCGCGCGTGGCGGTAGTCGGGGCTCAGTTCGGTGACGTGGATGCCGGCGAACAGGAACGGCGGCCACAGGTTCAGGCCCAGGCGGAACAGCGATGGCTTCATTGCGCGGCAGTGGCGGGAGCAGGGAATCGGAGGTTACCAGACGCATGCGTATGGTGGCTCCGGCGGCGCGCACGTGCTGTCGGCGCTGGCGCGCCTGATCGGCGGCTGCAGCGGCCGCCGCCCGCCAGCGAGGGCGATGCTCCCGCGCCTCTTTACATGTCGGATCGAGGGCCAAGCCCGCGTTGGCGATGCAAGCGACCGCCAACGCCAGCGCCGCGGCTGCCTCAGAACAGCAGCGCGGACATCTTGCGGCGGTACTGTCCCACCAGATCCTCGTCCTCGATGACCCGGAACGCGTCGATCAGCGCCTTCTTCGGCAGGCCGTCCTCGAACGTGCGGTCCTGGCGCAGCATCTCCAGGAACTGCTCCAGCGCGGCCGCGTCGTCGCCGCCGACCAGGTGGCGCACGCCCAGCAGGTAGCGTGCCTTCAGATCGCTCGGATCCTGTGCCAGCGTGGCCTGCAGCGTTTCCAGCGGCGGCGCGGCCTGCAGCGCGCCGACGAAGCCCAGTCGCGCCCGTGCCCGCACCGCGCGCTCGTCGGTGGCCAGGTTGGCCGGCAGCGCGTCGATCAGCGTTTCGGCCTCGGCGGCGGCGCCGACCTTGACCAAGGCCAGGGCCAGATCCAGCTTCAGTTCGTCCTTGTCCGGCTCGGCCGCCACCGCCTCGCGCAGGCGCTGCACCTCGGCCTGCGGATCCAGCGGCGCCGCCGGCACCTCCTCGGCCGGTTCCTGCGCCGCCAGTGGCGTGATCCCATGCTGGGTCAGGAACTCGCGCAACTGGCCTTCGGGCAGCGCGCCGGGGAAGCCATCGACCAGCTGCCCGCCCTGGACCAGGAACACCGTCGGCACCGAGCGGATCTGGAACGCCGCGGCGATCTGCTGCTCCTGGTCCACGTCGACCTTGGCCAGCACGAAGCCGCCGTTGTACTCGGCCGCCAGCTTTTCCAGGATCGGGCTCAGGGTCTTGCAGGGGCCGCACCAGGGCGCCCAGAAGTCCACCAGCACCGGCGTCTGCAGCGAGCGCTGCAGCACATCGGCTTCGAAGGTCTCGGTCTTGGCGTCGAAAACGTGGGGCGTGTCGGACATGGGCAGTGTCATCGCAGGCGAGAGGACGCTCTGTATGGAGGCGCGGCGGCGCCGATGCAAGGGCGGGGGCGCCGTGCCACGGGTGCCGGCCGCGGCTGCAGCGGCGACAATGCCTGGTTTCAGGCGCCATGACGGCGCGAAAGGACGGTAGCGGATGGGCGAGGTGAGCGAACGGGTGGTGCGCTGGATCGGGCCGCTGCTGGCGGTGGCCGCGGTGGCCGCGATGCTGGGCTTCGGCGCGGTCCTGCCCGGCTATCTGCCGTGGTCGCATCCGCTGGCCCTGCTCGGTGCGCGCGGCATTCCGCATGCCTGGGCCTTCAATCTGCTGGCGTTCGTGCTGCCCGGCTGTCTGGCCATGGGGCTGGCGCTGCGGCTGCTGCGTCGCGCCGGCCGCCAGGCGCCCTGGTCGTTGCGCGTGGGTGGGCAGTTGCTGCTGTTGGCCGGCCTGGCCTTCGCCGGCATAGGCCTGCTGCCGCTGGACCCGACCGACCTAGACGCGCGCGCGACGCAGTTGCATGCCAGCGCCTGGTTGCTGTGGGTGGTGGCGCTGGTGGCGGCCGCGGCCCTGCTGGGGCTGGGCGCGCGCCGCGATCCCGCCGCGCGCGGCTGGGCCGCGCTGGCGCTGACGATCGCGCTGCTGGTGGCGCTGGGCGCGTTCGCGCTGGACCGGCTGCTGTCGCCAGCGCTGGCGCAGCGCCTGGTGTTCCTGCTGTGGTGGGGCTGGCTGGCGGTGCTGGCCTGCTGGCCGGGGCCGCAGGCGGGCCCGCACCGCGGCTGACCCTGCCGGGCTTGCGCAATCGGCCATTGCGGCGGGCTGCGGCAGGACCGATGCCGGGCGTGCGCGTGCGCGCCGCCAATCGTGCTGCGGCCGCGGTTCCGGCGCCTGCTGCTGGTCACCACGACGCCCCGCGCCGCTGCCGTCCGTCGCCGGGATTGGAGCGGCTTGCCGCGCTACGGTACCCTTGGCCGCTTTGTTGCCGCCTGGCCCTTGCCCGTTTCCATGTCCGCCGTCGAGCCCACCGCCTACGACCCGCAGCAGGTCGAATCGTCCGCCCAGCAGTTCTGGGACGCCACCCGCGCCTTCGAGGTCGACGAGACCTCCGACAAGCCCAAGTTCTACTGCCTGTCGATGCTGCCGTACCCGTCCGGGGCGCTGCACATGGGCCACGTGCGCAACTACACCATCGGCGACGTGATCAGCCGCTACCAGCGCATGATCGGCAAGAACGTGCTGCAGCCGATGGGCTGGGACGCGTTCGGCCTGCCGGCCGAGAACGCGGCGATCAAGAACAAGACCGCGCCGGCGAAGTGGACCTACGCCAACATCGAGCACATGCGCAGCCAGCTCAAGTCGCTGGGCTACGCCATCGACTGGTCGCGCGAGTTCGCCACCTGCCGGCCCGAGTACTACGTGCACGAGCAACGCATGTTCACCCGGCTGATGCGCAAGGGCCTGGCCTACCGCCGCAACGCGGTGGTGAACTGGGACCCGATCGACCAGACCGTGCTGGCCAACGAGCAGGTCATCGACGGCCGCGGCTGGCGCTCCGGCGCGCTGGTGGAGAAGCGCGAGATCCCGCAGTGGTTCCTGCGCATCACCGATTACGCGCAGGAGCTGCTGGACGGCCTGGACCAGCTGCCGGGCTGGCCGGAGTCGGTCAAGACCATGCAGCGCAACTGGATCGGCCGCTCCGAGGGCCTGGAGATCCAGTTCGACGTGCGCGACGCCGACGGCAGCGCGCTGGACCCGCTGCGCGTGTTCACCACGCGCCCGGACACGCTGATGGGCGTGACCTTCGTGTCCATCGCCAGCGAACATCCGCTGGCGCTGCATGCGGCCAAGTCCAATCCCCAGCTGGCCGCGCTGCTGGCCGAGTTGAAGCAGGGCGGCGTCTCCGAGGCCGAGCTGGAAACCCAGGAAAAGCGCGGCATGGCCACCGGCCTGACCGCGGTGCACCCGATCAGCGGCGAGCAGGTGCCGGTGTGGGTCGCCAACTTCGTGCTGATGGGCTACGGCACCGGCGCGGTGATGGCGGTGCCCGGCCACGACCAGCGCGATTTCGAATTCGCCAACAAGTACGCGCTGCCGATCCGTCAGGTGATCACGCTGAAGGCGCCGAAGAACGATGAGGAGCGCACCTGGGAGCCGAACGTCTGGCGCGACTGGTACACCGACAAGACCCGCGAGTTCGAACTGGTCAACTCGGCCGAGTTCGACGGCCTGGACTACCAAGGCGCGTTCGAGGCGCTGGCCGAGCGCTTCGAGCGCAAGGGCCAGGGCCAGCGTCGCATCAACTACCGCCTGCGCGACTGGGGCGTCAGCCGCCAGCGCTACTGGGGCTGCCCGATCCCGGTGATCTACTGCCAGAGCTGCGGCGCCGTTCCGGTGCCGGAAGACCAGTTGCCGGTGCTGCTGCCGGAGAACGTGGCCCTGAGCGGCACCGGCTCGCCGCTGAAGACCGATCCGGAATGGCGCAAGACCACCTGCCCGCAGTGCGGCGCGGCGGCCGAGCGCGAGACCGACACCTTCGACACCTTCATGGAGTCGAGCTGGTACTACGCGCGCTACACCTCGCCCGGCGCCAAGGACATGGTCGACAAGCGCGGCAACTACTGGCTGCCGGTGGACCAGTACATCGGCGGCATCGAGCACGCGATCCTGCACCTGATGTACTTCCGCTTCTTCCACAAGCTGCTGCGCGATGCGCGTCTGGTGGACAGCGACGAGCCGGCGACCAACCTGCTGACCCAGGGCATGGTGATCGCCGAGACCTTCTACCGGCAGAACCCGGACGGCTCCAAGGACTGGATCAATCCGGCCGACGTGGACGTGCAGCGCGACGACAAGGCGCGGGTGATCGGCGCGGTTCATCGCGGCGATGGCCAGCCGGTGCTGATCGGCGGCACCGAGAAGATGTCCAAGTCCAAGAACAACGGCGTCGATCCACAGGCCATGGTCGGCAAGTATGGCGCCGACACGGTGCGCTTGTTCTCGATGTTCGCCGCGCCGCCGGAACAGTCGCTGGAGTGGAACGAGGCCGGCGTGGACGGCATGGCGCGGTTCCTGCGCCGGCTGTGGGCGCAGGTGCACAAGCATGTCGCCGACGGTGCCGCCCCGGCGCTGGACCCGGCCGCGCTGGACGCCGAGCACAAGGCGCTGCGGCGCAAGACCCACGAGACCATCGGCAAGGTCGCCGACGACTACGGCCGCCGCCACAGCTTCAACACCGCTATCGCCGCGGTGATGGAGCTGACCAACGCGCTGGCCAAGTTCGACGACGCCAGCGCGCAGGGCCGCGCGGTGCGCCAGGAAGCGCTGGAGGCGGCGGTGCTGCTGCTCAACCCGATCACCCCGCATGCCAGCCACGCGCTGTGGCAGGCGCTGGGCCATGCGCCGACGTTGCTGGAGGACGTGCCGTTCCCGCAGCCGGACCCGGCCGCGCTGGTGCGCGATGCGGTCACCCTGGCGGTGCAGGTCAACGGCAAGCTGCGCGGCACCATCGAGGTCGGCGCCGACACCCCGCGCGAGCAGATCGAGGCGCTGGCCCAGGCCGAGCCGAATGCGGCCAAGTTCCTGGAAGGGCTGAGCATCCGCAAGATCATCATCGTCCCCGGCAAGATCGTGAACCTGGTGGCGGCGTGAGCCGGCGCGCCGCTGCGGCCGCAGCGCGGCCGCGCGGTGCGCCAGGTCTCAACCCGCGTTCACGCGACGTGCGGCAGGCTAGCGGCCTGTTGCCGCGCCCAGCCGGCTCCTCCAGACTGTGTCCATGACCCGACTCCTGCTCGCTCTCGTCTTCGCGGCGTCCCTGACCGCCTGCGGTTTCCACCTGCGCAACAAGCTGACCCTGCCGGCCGACACGCCGTCGGTGAAGGTGGTGTCCTCGGCGCCGTACAGCGAGCTGGCCAAGCTGCTCGAGCGCGGCCTGCGCGCGGCCGGTGCGGAAATCGCCCCCAAGGACGTCAACACCGGCGTGGCCCGCCTGGAAGTGCTGTCCGAGCGCTGGGGCGACCTGCCGATCGCACTCGACGCCGAAGGCCGTGCCCAGGAATACAGCCTGCGCTATGCGGCGATCTTCGTGTTCCGCCGCGCCGACGGCAGCGTGCTGGTGCCGCAGCAGGTGATCGAGCTGTCGCGCGACTACGTGTCGCCGCCGACCGACGCCACCGGTACCTCCACCGAGCGCGAGATCCTGGCCGACGAACTGCGCCGCGACATGTCGGCGTCGATGCTGCGCCGGATCGACAGCGTGGTGCGCGCGCAGGTGCGCGACGGCAAGAACGTCAATGCCGCACCGCCTTCCACCGACGGCACGCCGGTGGAAGGCAAGCCGGCCGACGGCACGCCGCCCGCAGGCGAGCCGGCGACCACGCCGCAGCCTTGAGCCTGGTACTGCAGCCTTTGCCGCCGCACGCGGCGGCCGCGCGGTTCGCCGCAGGCGCGCGGCGATCGCCGCATCCGTCTGCCGCAGCGTAGGCTGTCCTCATGGAACTGCGTCCCGAACAACTCGCCACCCAGCCGGCAGCGCAGCCGCTGCAGCCGGTCTACCTGATCGCCGGCCCGGAAACCTTGCGCGTGCTCGAGGCGGCCGATGCGGTGCGCGCCCGCGCGCGCGCCGCCGGCATCGGCGAGCGCGAGGTGTTCGATGCCGACGGCCGCGATTTCGACTGGGGCCAGCTGTACTCCAGTTTCAACGCGCCCAGCCTGTTCAGCGCGCAACGGCTGATCGGACTGCGCCTGCCCAGCGGCAAGCCCGGCAAGGAGGGCGGCGAGGTCATCACTGCGTTCTGCGCCGACCCGCCGCCGGACGTGGTGCTGCTGATCACCTGCAACGAATGGAGCAAGGCCCACCAGGGCAAGTGGGCCGACGCGGTCGCGCGCATCGGCACCATCGCCGTGGCCTGGGCGATCAAGCCGCACGAACTGGGCGACTGGATCGAGCGGCGCCTGCGCAGCAAGGGCCTGCGCGCCGACGCCGGCGCGGTGCAGCGCCTGGCCGAGCGGGTGGAAGGCAACCTGCTGGCGGCCGCGCAGGAGATCGACAAGCTGGCCCTGCTCGCCGACGGCCAGGGTCTGGACGTGGCGGCGATGGAATCGCTGGTCGCCGACGCCGCGCGCTACGACGTATTCCGCCTGGCCGAGGCCACGCTCGGCGGGCAGGCGCCGGCGGTGCGGCGCATGCTCGCCGGCCTGCGCGCCGAAGGCGAGGCGGTGGCCGCGCTGCTGCCGATCCTGATCAAGGAACTGCTGCGTACCGCCGCGCTGGCCAAGGTGCAGGCCGCCGGCGGCAACCTAGCGGCCGAGATGAAGGGGCAGGGCATCTGGGAATCGCGGCAGGCCCCGTTCAAGCGCGCCTTGCAGCGCCACGCCGAACCGCGCCGCTGGGAACGCTTTGCCGCCGAGGCCGGCCGCATCGACCGCATCGCCAAGGGCCGCGCCGACGGCGACGCCTGGATCGCCCTGGAGCGCCTGCTGCTGGCGATCGCCGAGGCGCGGGCGGTGCGGTTGTTGGTGGTATGAACGCGGGGATTGGGGAGTCGGGATTGGGGATTGGCAACAGCGGCGATCCCGCGCAGGCGGCTGATTCATCCCGAATCCCGAATCCCGAATCCCGGCCTCTCGCCCTCGTCTACGGCGGCACCTTCGATCCCATCCACAACGGTCACCTGGCGATCGCGCGGGCGGCGTGGGAGGCGTTCGGGGTGCCGGTGCGGCTGATGCCGGCGGCCGATCCGCCGCATCGGCCGGCGCCGGGTGCCGATGCGCAGCAGCGCTGCGCGATGCTGGCGCTGGCCATCGCCGACACGCCCGGGCTGGTGCTGGACCTGCACGAAGTGCGGCGCGCGCAGGCCCGGCCGGGTGTGGCGTCGTACAGCATCGACACGGTGCGCGAGCTGCGCGGCGAGCTCGGCGCCGACGCGCCGCTGGCGCTGCTGATCGGCAGCGACAGCTTCGTCGGCTTCAACGGCTGGCGCGAGTGGCGGGCGCTGCTCGAGGCGGCGCACCTGATCGTCGCCGACCGCGCCGGCAGCGGCTGGGAGCGGGCGGTGCCGGCGGAGCTGGCGCAGGCGGTGGCCGGGCGCTGGGCTGACACGCCGCAGGCGCTGACCCGTGCGCCGGGCGGCCGGCTATGGTGCCTGCGGCAGCCGCTGCGCAGCGAATCGGCCAGCCTGGTGCGCGCGCGCATCGCCGCCGGCGAGGACTGGGCGGCCTTGCTGCCGGCGCCGGTGGCCGCCTACATCCGCGATCATGGCCTGTATGCGTCCAGCGCCGGCGCCGCTGGCTGAATACGCGCTTTGCCGGGGTCGCCTATAATTCGCCCCATTCCATCGAGTTCGCCGCTTTGTCCAGTCAAGCCCACGTCATCAAGACCCAAGTCCCCAATCCGCCGCCGCCGCTGCCGGTCCTGCTCGCCCACGTCCGCGAGGCAGTCGAGGAACTCAAGGCCAAGGACGTGGCGGAAATCGACGTGCGCGGCAAGTCCAGCGTCACCGACTACCTGGTCATCGTCTCCGGTACCTCCACCCGTCACGTCAAGTCGATCGCCGACGAAGTGATCAAGTACGCCAAGCGCCTGGACGTGATGCCGCTGGGCGTGGAAGGCGAGCGCGAGGCCGAGTGGGTGCTGGTCGACCTCGGCGACGTGGTGGTGCACGTGATGCTGCCGCGGGTGCGCGAGTTCTATGCGCTGGAGCGGCTGTGGACGGTCGGCGACCAGCCGCCGAGCGACGACGACGGCGACGACACGGCACGCGATGCCTAAGCGGCGCGATCCCGCGCGCAGCGTCGGCAGCGAGGCGTTGCCGGTCGGCCTGCGTGCCGGTGAGACCGTGTCGACGCCCGCGACACCGGCGCGCAATCGTTTCGACTCCCTGGTCAAGCGCCTGGAACGCGCCCGTGCCCAGTTGCATGCGTGGCAGGAAGCGCTGCCGCGCTGGGAGCAGCGTTTCCACGAACAGATCGATCCCTTGCTGCAGGAGCGCGACGCGGCGCAGGTACAGTTCCTGCGGGAGCTGGACACGGCGCACGCCACCTGCAAGCTGAGCAAGCGCGATCGCTCCGATCTGTCCGAGATCATTTGCGAGTTGGCTGCCGTGTTGATTCAGGACGGCGACAACGACGGGCTGAAGGAAATCTACGACCGCCATAGCCCGCTCGGCTTCGATCAGGGCCTGGCCGAATCCGAGGCATTGCTGACGTCGGTGATCGGCGAGGAATTCGGCCTGACCGAAGAAGAGCTGGCGCATATCCAGTCCCCCGAAGCGCTGTATGCGCAGGTCCAGGAGCGGCTGCACGCGCAGCAGGCGCATGCAGCCGGGCGCGCCCAGCAGCGCGACAAGCGTCGCCGTGCCGGTGCCGGCAAGACCGCGCAGGTCGCCGCCGATCCGCAACAGGCGCGTCGTGCGCTGTACCGCAACCTGGTCGCTGCACTGCATCCGGACCGTGAACCCGATCCGCAGCAGCGCGAGCGCAAGACCGCCTTGATGCAGCGCCTCAATCAGGCGTATCAGAACGACGATCTGCTGGCACTGCTGGAGCTGCAACTGGAGATCGGCCAGTTGGACCAGGCCGGCATCGCGGGCATGGCGGAGGAGCGCATCCGCGATTACAACAGCCTGTTCGCTGCGCAGTTGCAGCAGGTCGAGCAGAGCTTGGCTGTACTGGTCGATGATTTCACTGCGCGTTACGGCTTTTACGACGGTCGCGCCCCGCAGCCGCAGCGTCTGGATACGCTGCTGGCGCAGATCAAGCGGCAGGTGCAGGAGGAGATCCGCTCCTGTGCCGACGATCGCGCCGCCGTACGGAGTGGCGATACGCTCAAGCAATGGCTGAGGCGCGAGCGTGCGCGGCTGGCCGAACAGGAACTGGACGACCAGTTGTACGACGCCATGTTGCTGGACGAGCGCTGGTGATGCGTCCTGCGTGCGCGCAGCGATGAAAGCGCGCCTCATCGCCACCGGCGAGCGCGCCCCGACCTGGGTGGCGCAGGGTTTCGCCGAGTACCGCAAGCGGCTCTCGCACTGGCTGCCGCTGGACCTGGTCGAGATCGAGCCCGGCCTGCGCGGCAAGGGCCGCGATGCGCAACGCGCGATCGAGGACGAGGGCCGCCGCGTGCTCACCGCGCTGCCGAAGAACGCGCTGGTGGTGGCGCTCGACGTGCCCGGCAAGCAGCACAGCTCCGAGCAACTGGCGCAGCGCATGGAACACTGGCGTGGTCAGGGGCGCGACCTGGCCTTCCTGATCGGCGGGCCCGAGGGTCATTCGCCGGAGGTGCTGGCGGTCGCCAGCGAATCCTGGTCGCTGGGGCCGCTGACCCTGCCGCATATGCTGGTGCGATTGGTGGTGGCCGAGCAGTTGTATCGCGCCGCGGCGATGCTGGCCAATCATCCCTATCATCGCGCGTGATCGCGGATCGCGGATCGCGGATCGCGGCGGCAATGCGGCCTGAATGTCGATGCTTGTGAGCCGATCCCCACAGCAAAAAGCCCGGGCTCTCGCCCGGGCTTTCCGTCACTGCATTGCGGCATTGGCCATCAGTTGAACGTGTACTTCGCGCCCACCGTGAAATAGCGGCCGATCGCACCGCTGACGTGCAGCGGGTTGTAGTTGACCGCGCCGTAGGTGGTCGGATCCAGCGGCGCGATCCGGTCGAACACGTTCTCCACCGACGCGCTCAGTTCGAACGCCTCGGTGATGTTCCAGCGGCCTGACAGATCGAAGGTCGTGAACGAGGCGATCTTCTTCACCGGCGTGCCGTCGGCGTAGAACGCCTGGTATTCGCCGCCGCGGCTGTCCTTGTTCTCGATGCTCGAGATGTAGTTGACCACGCCGCTCACGCTCCAGGCGTCCTGCTTCCAGGTGGTGCCGACGTTGATGCGGTCCTGCGGCGTGCCGATGCAGTTGGTCACGTCGCAGTTGCCGTGCGTGCCCACGTAGTCGACGGTGCTGCCGCCTTCGGTGCGCTCGAACTTGAGCAGGTGGCTCCACTGCGCGTCCAGCTCCAACTGGCCCGGACCGATCGCGAAGGTCTGGCGGATGTCGGTGTCGATGCCGCGCACGCGCGAGGAGTTCGCGTTCACGTAGCCGGTGTTGACCGCCAGGATGGTGCCGCTGTTGGCGACGCCGCCGATGTTGTTGCTGTCGCGCAGCACGTTGCCGGCAAGAATCGCATCGCGCGTGCTGCTCGGGGCGATCTCGTTGCTGCGCTTGATCTCCCAGCCATCCACGGTCAGCGACGTGGTCGAGGTCGGCTGCAGCACGAAGCCCACCGAGTAGCTCTTGGATTCCTCGGGCTTCAGCGCCGGGTTGGGGCGGGTGATGATCGCCACCGAACGCGTCCCGCACTCGCTGGCACTGATCGCGCAGCGCACCGGATCGGCCGCATTGGAGAACGCGGCCAGGCCGCCGTTGCCGTTTTCGGCCGGGTTCGGCGCACGGAAGCCTTCGGCGTAGCTGGCGCGCAGCGCGATCCACTCGGCCGGCGTCCACTTCACCCCCAGCTTCGGCGTGGCCTTGCCGTCGCCGCCGTCGTACTTGTCGTAGCGCAGCGCCGCCGACAGTTCCAGTTGCTCCAGCACCGGCGCCGACAGCTCGACGTAGCCGGCATACACGTTCTGGGTACCGTCGTAGGCCGAATAGCCCAGACCGATGATGTCGCCGATGTCGGTGTAGGTCTGCGGGGTCAGGCTGTTGCTGGTCTTGCGCCATTCCGCGCCCAGCGCCAGGCCCAGCGGGCCGCCCTTGAGGTCGGCCAGGCTGCGCGAGACGGTGAAGTCGAACATGTCCAGCTCGGACTTGGCGCGCGCGCTGATGGTCGGCGAGATGTAGTCGTACAACGCCTGCGAATTGAGGTTGGCGTTGTCGCCAATGCGCCAGGTGCCGGCCGGGCAGGCCGGGTTGCCCAGCACGCACTGTACCGCGCTGTAGCGCAGGAAGCCGGTACGCTTGCTGCTCAGGTCGGTGCCGGAGTGCAGGTAGCCGGTGTCGTAGCTCCAGTCGCCCCAGTTGCCCTTCACGCCGACCAGGAAGCGGTTGAACTCGTTGGTGTTGTCGGTGACGCGCGGGCCCACGTCCCAGGCGCTGTAGCGCACACGCGCCGCGTAGGGCAGCGGGTTGTCCGGATGACCGGCATACAGCACGGTGGCGCCGGCGCCGCTGTTGGCGTTGACCGGGCCGCCCGGGTAGCCCCAGCCGCCAGAGACGTTGGACGGGGTATTGGAAAAGACCGTGTTCTTCTTCGAGTAGCCGATCTCGGTGTAGATCTCGCCGCCCTCGCCGAAGGCAAAGCTGGCGCGGCCGAACACGTTGACGTACTTCTCTTCGGGCGACAGGTCGCGAAACTGCTGCACCGGATCCCACAGGCAGCCCTGCGCCTGCGAGGTGGCTTCGCTCTGACCCGGGATGGTGGTCAGGCCGGCGCAGCCGGGGAGCGCGACCAACTGACCGCTGGTGTCGAACACCGAACCGTTCGGCCCGTTCAGGCTGCCGATGTTGGTGCCGCCGCTGCGGTAGGCGCCGCCGAGAAACTGCGCGTCCTGCGCCGCGTAGCCCCAGCGGCGGATGTCGCCGGTACCGATCCACTTGCGATCCTTGCGGTCGCCGATCTTGATCGCGTCGGTCTTGCCCACGTCGAGGCTGAAGAACGCGTTCCAGCCGTCGCTGGAGAGGTCGCCGGTACCGGCAGTGAGGGTCGCCTTGCGCGCATCGCCATCGCCGTCGCCGGAGATGCCATAGGAGCCGCGCAGGATCGCGCCCTGGAAATCGCTGCGCAGGATGATGTTGACTACGCCGGCGATGGCGTCGGAGCCGTAGATCGCCGAGGCGCCGTCCTTCAGCACTTCGACCCGCTCGACCGCGTCCAGCGGAATGGTGCTCAGGTCGGTGAAGACCTTCTGGCCGTCGTCGGCCAGGCCATAGGTGGCCATGCGTCGGCCGTTCAGCAGCACCAGGGTGGAACCGGCGCCCAGGCCGCGCAGCGAGATCCCGGAGCCACCGCCGGCGAAACCTTGGCCGAAGCTCTTCGGCACCGCGCCGGCGCCATTGGCGGTCAGGGTCTGCAGGTATTCGCCCAGCGAGGTCTTGCCGCTGCGGTCGATTTCCTGGCGGCTCACCACCTGCACCGGCGCCGGGGCGTCGGTGTTGGTGCGCGGGATGTTCGAGCCGGTGACGGTGATGCGGTCGAGGTTGGTGGCCGCTTCCTGAGCCAGCGCGGCGGGTCCTGCGAGGGCGGCGACAACGCCGGCGACGGAGGCGCACAAGAGGGTACGGCGGGTTGCACGCCGTTGGGTCGAGATGTTCACAGTTTCTCTCCTAACTGGAAACGCAGGTTGTGACTTTCTGAACGAAAGTGCCGACGTTTTGACGGTCGGCTGGTTTCCATCTAGGTGTATCTATCGTGAACAAATGGTGAATTTTTGCCGAATGCGCACGGCCGGGGCGGCCCGGCCGTGCGCATCGATGCGCTCAGCGATCGAGCGAAAAATCGATCGGCACCAGCCCGTACGCCTGCACCGGCGTGCCGTTCTGCAGCGCCGGCTTGAATGCCCAGCGCTTGAGCACCTGGTCGCGTGCGGCCTGGTCCAGCACCCGGTGGCCGCTGCTCTTCTCGACGCTGACCTGCAGCGGCTGCCCGTCGGTGCCGACCAGCACCCGCAGCAGCACGCTGCCCTGCAGGCGATCGCGCAGCGCGTCGCGTGGATCCGGCGGTGCCGGCGCACGCAGGTACTGCAACTGCATGCCTTCCACCGGTGCGCTCACGCTGGCCGGCGGCAGGCTCGGCGCGGCGATGCTGGGCGTGGGGTCGACACTGGGCGCGCTGTCCAGGACCACCGGGCTGCTGTCGACCACTGACGCCGGCGTCGGGGTCGGCACCGGCACGACGGTGGGCGTGCGCGGCTGTGTCGGCAGTTGTTTTTCGACGGTGGGGATGGTCGGCGGCGTCGGCGTGACCGGAATCACCAGGGGTTGCTGCCAGGGCGGCTGCACCTGCGCAGGCTCCGGTGGCGCGGTCACGTGCGAGAGCGGAAGCAGCAGCAACAGGGCGGCCAGCAGGTGCAGGGCGATCGCAGTGCTGTAGGCCAGGACCCGGGACAGGTCGATGCGGAAGGACGGGGCGGGGAGTTGCGTGCGAACCATGGATCCACCTCTGCGATAGGAGTGTCGTGGACTGCGGTACCGGAAAACGCACGGGAGCGACGGATGGGGTCATCGCGCCCGTCCGCGTTTCGACAGTGCGCCGACCGCGGGCGCTTTGGCAAGAGGGGCGCAGACCAAGGCCGACAGTGAGGGGGAACTGCTGCCGAATCCGGAAACGACGACGGCGCCCGCAGGCGCCGTCGCAAGGTGCGGCCCGGCCCCTGTCGGAGGGGCCGGCGCCGCAGCGGTATTGCCGGGCGCGCTACTTGCCCAGTTCGAACACCACGTCCAGGTTGACCGAGACGCTGCTCTCGCCCGGCGCCACCGGGGTGCTGTCCATCTCCGCCTTCATCGCCATCGCACGCATCATCGGCATCGGCGGACGCACGCCGCCGCTGCTGCCTTCGGAGATGCTGACGATGCGCCGCACGTGCAGGCCCAGCGCCTTGGCGTAGGTCTGCGCGCGCGCCTGCGCCTTCTTCAAGGCATCGACCCGGGCCTGGTCGTACAGCGGTTCCGGATCGTCGATCTCGAAGGTGGGGCCGTTGATCTGGTTGGCGCCCTGCGCGGCCAGTGCGTCGAGCACCTTGCCGAGCTTGGCGATGTCGCGCACCTTGAGGTTCACCGAGTTGTTGGCCTGGTAGCCGGTGATCTGCGGGGCCTGGTTCTCGACATACTTGTATTGCGGGTTGAGGCTGACGCCGCTGGTCTGTACGTCCTTGTCGGCGATGCCGGCGGCGCCGATCGCGGCCAGCACCTTGGTCATCTGCTCGGCGTTCTGGCGCATCGCCGCGGCGCTGTCGGTGGCCTGGGTGACCACGCCGGCGGAGATGGCGGCCACGTCGGGCGCGCGCTTGGCCTCGGCCTGCGCGGCGATGTTGAGCAGGGTGCCGTCGGCGGGCACGGCGTAGCCGGGCGCGGCGGATTGGGCGTGGGCGGTCATCGTGCCTCCTAGGGCGAGGGACAGGGCCAGCAGCAGCGGGCGGACGGACAATGCGCGCATCGATGTTCTCCTTGTGAAGATTGGGCGAGGGTGTTGCCGCGACGATGAACGCGTCGTGATCTTCGCCGGGGTCGAGGCGATCGTCCCGCACTTGGCGATCGTTCAGTCAGTCCGCTCGGGTTATCCTTCGGCCATGCTGTATCTCGCGTCCCGTTCCCCTCGCAGAAACGAACTGCTGACCCGCCTCGGCGTGCCGTTCCGGATCCTCGATCTCGAGGTGCCGGAAGTGCGCGCGGCCGACGAGTCGGCACAGGCCTACGTGCGCCGCGTGGCGCTGGACAAGGCCCGCGCCGGGTTGGCGCAACTGGCCGATGCCGCCGACGCGGTGGTGCTCGGTGCCGACACCGAAGTGGTGCTGGACGAGCGCGTGTTCGGCAAGCCGGCCGACGCCGAGGATGCCGCGGCGATGCTGGCGGCCCTGTCCGGACGCACCCACCAGGCGATGACCGCGGTGGCGCTGGTCGCCACCGGCCGCGAGGATGTGGTGCTGGTGCCGACGTCGGTGACCTTCGCCGATGTGTCCGCGCGCGATATCGCCGACTACGTGGCCAGCGGCGAGCCGATGGGGCGGGCCGGTGCGTATGCGATCCAGGGCGGCGCCGAGCGTTTCGTCAGCCGTCTCGACGGCAGCTATTCCGGGGTGATGGGCCTGCCCCTGCACCAGACCCACCACCTGCTGCGCACCTTCGGAGTGCTGTGATGTCGCAAGAGATCCTGGTCAACGTCACACCACGCGAGACCCGGGTGGCCGTCATCGAGAACGGCATGCTGCAGGAGCTGCACATCGAGCGCGGCTGGCGCCGCGGCGTGGTCGGCAATATCTACAAGGGCCGGGTGCAGCGGGTGATGCCGGGCATGCAGGCGGCCTTCGTCGAGGTCGGGCTGGAGCGCGCCGCGTTCCTGCACGCCAACGACGTGGTGCGGCCGGCGCCGGTGGGCAACGGCGACACCGAGGAAGCGACGCCGCTGCCGGTCTCGGCCGCGGTGCCGATCGTGGAGTTGCTGCGCGACGGCCAGGACATCGTGGTGCAGGTGGTCAAGGACCCGATCGGCAGCAAGGGCGCGCGGTTGACCACGCAGATCAGCATTCCCTCGCGCTACCTGGTGCTGCTGCAGCAGTCGCGGGTGATCGGGGTGTCGGCGCGGATCGAGGACGAGGCCGAACGGCAGCGCCTGAAGACCCTGGTCGCCGACCTGGCCGCCAGCCACGGCGGTTTCGGCTACATCATCCGCACCAATGCCGAGGGCCAGCCGGCCGAGGCCCTGGCCGAGGACATCGCCTACCTGTCGCGGGTCTGGAACGTGGTGGAGCGGCGTGGCCGCGACGGCGCTCCGGCCAGCATCATCTACGAGGACCTGAGCCTGCCGCTGCGCGCGGTGCGCGACCTGATCCGCAAGGACGTGGAGAAGGTCAAGGTCGATTCGCACGAGACCTTCGAACGGCTGCAGGCCTTCGTCGCCAAGTACATGCCGGTGCTGGCCGAGCGCCTGGAGCTGTACACCGGCGACCGCCCGATCTTCGACCTGTACGGGGTCGAGGACGAGATCGCCCGCGCGCTGGACAAGCAGGTGCCACTCAAGTCCGGCGGCTACCTGGTCATCGACCAGACCGAGGCGATGACCACCATCGACGTCAACACCGGCTCGTTCCTGGGCCAGCGCAACCTCGAGGAGACGGTGTTCCGCACCAACCTGGAGGCGGCGCAGGCGGTGGCGCGGCAGCTGCGGCTGCGCAACCTCGGCGGCATCATCATCATCGACTTCATCGACATGGACGACGCCGAGCATCGCCGCCAGGTGCTGCGCACGCTGGAGAAGGCGCTCTCGCGCGACCACGCCAAGACCACGGTGTACGAGTTCTCGCCGCTGGGCCTGGTGGAGATGACCCGCAAGCGCACCGTGGAGAGCCTGGAACGGCAACTGTCCGAACCGTGCCCGGAATGCAGCGGACGCGGCTCGATCAAGACCGCCGAGACCGTGACCTACGAGATCTTCCGCGAGATCACCCGCGCGGTGCGGCAGTTCGACGCCGCGCGGCTGCTGGTGATCGCCTCGACCAAGGTGGTTGCGCGCATCACCGACGAGGAATCGGCGGCGGTGGCCGAACTGGAGGAATTCCTCGGCAAGACCATCCGTTTCCAGGCCGACGAACAATACCTGCAGGAGCAGTTCGACGTGGTGTTGTTGTGAGGCTGGGATTGGGGATTGGGGATTGGGGATTGTTGGAAAAGCGCGCTGTCGGCGCTGACCCGTCCTGGGATTTCCTGGCTGCATTTCACGTGGTAGCAGGTGGTTCGCGATCTGCTGTTGCGAATCCCCAATCCCCAATCCCCAATCCC
>NZ_LFME01000019.1 GCF_001043115.1 Xanthomonas sp. NCPPB 1128
ATCGGATGAGCAGGCCCAACGGCCACCTCAGCCTCCCAACCACCATGATCCGACGCCTCTCTGGTGCCGTTGCGACAGAGGCTGCCCCCCTAGCTCCAGGTCATGGCAGGTTGTTCGAGGTGCCCTTTAGCCGCCGGGATTGGGGAGTCGGGATTGGGGATTCGAAGGTGTTCGCGAGCGCACAGTGCCGTAGGAGTGGCTTCAGCCGCGACGCGTTACCGGTCAGGCGTCGCGGCTGAAGCCGCTCCTACGAAGAGCGATCGGCAGCACACGCTCGCGGTATTGCCACCAATCCCGAATCCCCACTCCCGAATCCCCAAGAAAAAAGCCGGCGTCAGCCGGCTTTTTTCGCGAGGAGAGGAACTTATTCCGATTCCCACCACATCCAGAAGCTGTCCCACAGACGCTTGAAGAAGCCGGCCTCGTCGACCGCCTTCAGCGCCACCAGCGGGGCCTGCGCCACCACCTTGCCGTCCAGGGTCACCTTGACCATGCCGATCGCCTGGCCCTGCTTGATCGGCGCCTCGAGGGTCTTGGGCACTTCGATCGAAGGCTTCAGTTCGTTGTAGCGGCCGCGCGGCACGCTGACCAGCAGCGGCTGCGCCACGCCCAGCAACACCTGCTTCTCGGTGCCCTTCCACACGCGCTGCTGCGCGACCTGCTTGCCCGGCTCGTACAGGCTGTGGGTCTCGAAGAAGCGGAAGCCCCAGTTCAGCAGCGCCAGGCTGTCCTCGGCGCGCTGCTTCTCGGAGCTGTCGCCCATCACCACCGCGATCAGGCGCTGGTCGCCGCGCTTGGCCGAGCTGAGCAGGCAGTAGCCGGCCTCGGAGGTGTGGCCGGTCTTGATGCCGTCCACGCTGGGGTCACGCCACAGCAGCAGGTTGCGGTTCGGCTGGGTGATGTCGCCGACGCGGAATTCCTTGATCTTGTTGTACGCGTAGGTTTCCGGATAGTCGCGCACCATCGCCCGGCCCAGCAGCGCCAGATCGTAGGCGGTGGTGTAGTGGCCTTCGGCCGACAGGCCATGGGCGTTGACGAAGTGCGAGCCGGTCATGCCGATCTTCTTCGCGTACTCGTTCATCAGCGACGCGAAAGCTTCCTCGCTGCCGGCGGTATGTTCGGCCAGCGCGATCGCCGCGTCGTTGCCGGACTGGATCGCCATGCCCTTTTCCATGTCTTCCAGGCGCGCGGTCTTGTTGACCGGGAACCCGCTGTAGCTGCCGTCGGTGCCGGCACCGCCCTCGCGCCACGCACGCTCGCTGAGCATGACCTGGTCGTCGCGGGTGATCTTGCCCAGCTTCAGTTCGGCTGCGATCACGTACGAGGTCATCACCTTGGTGATGCTGGCCGGGGCCACGCGTTCGTGTTCGTTCTCGCCGGCCAGCACCTGCCCGGTGGCGTAGTCCATCAGCACCCAGGACTTGGACACGGCCGGCTTGGGCGCGGGCGGGATCGCCACGGTGGCCGGAGCGGCGGCCGCGGCGGCAGGCGGCGCGGGAACCGGGCCGGGCGTCTGCGCGGAAACCAGGCCGACGGCGAACGTGGCCACGGCAGCGACGGCGAAGCGGAATTTCATCTAAAACGACTCCTGGCGGGCCCGAAGGCCGATGGAAAACGCGACATTGTAGGCCGAGCCGGCGCCCGGGCAGGCGCGGCGCGGACACGCGCGCCAACCGGCGTTAAGCCATCGGCGCACCGCGGCCCCCCGGTGGCGGGTGCGCCGCCTCAGTCCTTGACGATCTGCGGCCGACCGAAGCCGAGGCCGGCGATGCGGCTGGCCAGTTCCGCGGCGCGGCCATGATCCTCGGCCGCCACCCGCAGCCGCCACAGGGTGCGGCCACCGGAAACGATGTCGCTGATGCTGGCGCCGACGATGCCGGCCGAGGCCAACTGCGACAGCGCGCGGTTGGCGTTCTCGCGACTGGCGAAGCTGGCCACCTGCAGCAGGATGCCGAGCGGCCCGCGCGCGCTGTCGGCGTCGGCCCGCGGCTCGGCGGGGGCGACCGCTCTGGCGGGAGTCGCCGGCGTCGGCGTGGTCACGGCAACGCTCGGCGCAGCCGCCGCAGGCGCGGCAGTGGACGTCGCGGTCGCGGTGCCGCGGGATCCGCGCACCGGGGTGCTCGCCGCGGCCACGCTGGGCGCGGGCGTGGTCGGCTTGCCGGTGGCCACGCGCACGCCGCGCGATTTCATCCAGGCGTCGAAACGATCGGCATCGCCGACCCGGCCCGGCGCGTCCTGCACGCGATAGCGCCAGCGCTCGCCTTCCGGCAGCGCCGCGGCCGTCGCGGTCGCCGCAGCGGCGGTCGGCGCGGCAACCGCAGCCACAGGAACCGCGCGCGCCGGCACGGTCGCGGCAGCGGCCACGGTGCCCCCGGCCGATCCACTCGATTTCGCCGGCAGGGTCTTCACCAGGTCGTCCATCTGCGCGGCGCGCCGCACCGCGGCGGGATCGCGCGTGGTGGCGTCGCTGCGCGCGCTGGCCAGCAGCGTCGCGGGCTGGCGGCCGGTACGGCGACGCGCCAGCAGATCACCGTTGTCGGCCGGGGTCAGTCCGCGCACTTCCACGCGGCCGGTGCCCTTGCCGGTGATGCCGAGCTTGACCGCCGCCGCGTAGCTCAGGTCGATCAGCCGGTCGTCGTGGAACGGGCCGCGGTCGTTGATCCGCACCACCACCGATTCTCCGTTGTCCAGGTTGGTGACCAGGGCGAAGCTGGGCAGCGGCAGGGTCTTGTGCGCGGCGGTGAACGCGTACATGTCGTAGACCTCGCGGTTGGAGGTCAGCCGACCATGGAACTTGCCGCCGTAGTAGGAGGCGGTGCCGCGCTCGACATAGCTGTGCGGATCGTCGATGACCACGTACTCGCGGCCCAGCACCGTGTACGGCGAGCGGTTGCCGATCGCCGAACGCGGTTCGTCGGTGACCAGCGGCTCGGGGATGCAGGCGACATTGGGCACGTAGTCCGGGGTGGTGTCGCGCACGCCGGGCGCGTAGAGGCCGCCGGCGGTGTAGTTGCCGCGCTTGGACGGGTCTTCCTTGGCCGGCGCGTAGGGCGAGGTCGACGGGCAGCCGGTGGCGACATGCGCCGGCCCCTTGCCCTCGACCCGGATGCCGGGTCCGGCGCCGCCGGCGGTCTTCTTCGGGGCGCTGCTGCACGCGGCCAGCGCCAGCACAGCGACGACGGGAGCGATCCGGAGCAGCGCGTTCGGGTTCATGCCGGGGGTAACTCCTTGCCGGCGATGGCCTGGGACAGTTGGTAGACGGCCATCGCGTACATTTTGGAATTGTTGTAGCGGGTGATCGCGTAGTAGTTCTGGAAGCCCAGCCAGTACTGCTTGCCGGTGCTGCCGTCGAGGGTGATCGGCGTGGCGTTGCCGGCGGACGCCGGCACCGGCGCGGTCGGCGTGTAGCCGCGCGCGGCCAGGTCGGCCAGGGTGTAGGTCGGCGTCCAGTCGGTCGGATTGAATTCCTCCGCCCCCGGGCGCAGCGTCGCCGGCACCGCGACCACGCCGTCGCGCACCCAGCCGCCCTTCTTGACGAAGTAGTTGGCGATGGACGAGAACGCGTCGTCGTAGTCGGTGAATAGATTGCGCTTGCCGTCGCCGTCGCCATCGACCGCGAACTGGCGGTAGCTGGACGGCATGAACTGGCCCAGCCCCATCGCGCCGGCATAGCTGCCGGTCAGGCTGGTGATGTCCAGGTTCTCCTCGCGCGCCAGCGCGAACAGCTGGCCGAGCTCATCGCGGAAGAACAACTCGCGGCGCACCTCGCGCTCGAGCTTGGCCGGATCGCCGCTACGCGGATAGCGGAACGCCAGCGTGTACAGCGCGTCCAGCACGCGATAGGAGCCGGCGTTCTTGCCGTAGCTGGTCTCCACGCCAATGATCGCGACGATGACGTCGGCCGGCACACCGGTGCGCGCCTGCACCCGCTGCAGTTCGTCGCGATGCGTGGCCAGGAACGCGCGGCCGCCGTCGATCCGCGCCTGGCTGATGAACATCGGCCGGTATTCGCTCCACGGCTTGACCCGCTCGGCCGGGCGCGACATCGCCGCGACGATCGCATCCTTGAACTGGGCCTGCGCCAGGGTCGCCTCGATCTGTGCCGGATCGATGCCGTACTTGGCCGCGGTGTCGCGGACGAAGTTGGCGCGAGCGACCTCGAACGGGACCGGGGTCAGGTCCACCGGCGGCGCCTGTACCGCCTCGGGTGCAGCTTCGACCGGTGGTGCCGGGCGTGGGGCCGGCGGCGGCGCACTGGCCTGCGGCGGCGACGGCGGCGCCTTGGGCTGGGTCGCGCATGCGACCAGGCCAAGCGTGAGCAGGCAAATCAGCGAGCGTCGGATCATGCCGGCAGACTAACAGATTCAAGATGAATTTCTACCAATAACGCCATGAAACAAAAGAACTTTGCTATAGGTCAAGTGCACCTGCAGCATTCGCTCTCCTGGGCTCCCTGCAGGTGACGGGGAGCTCCCCGCTGCCTGAGCGCCAAACACCGCCCCGGATTGCCCCGCGGTGGTGGGAGGTTCTTGGCGTGATGGCTTTCGGAACGAGCGAACGGCAAGCGGCGGAACGGAATCGGCGCGCAGGCGACATCGGCATGCCCCCCCAACGCGCACTCGCCCTGGCGGCGCCTCACGCAAGGCAGTCCCGACCGCGGACGTTTCGAGCGCGTCGGCGCGGGCCGCACAGCGGGCTACAGCGCCGGAAACACCGGCGCATGGACGCAGGCCGGGACCGAGCCTGCGAGCGTGGTCGCATAGGTGGAGGCCGCGCTGCTGTCCTCGCTCACCTGCAGGTTGGAATGATCCACGCCGATGCGCGCATGGCTGGCATGCAGGGCGGTGACGTCGGCAGCCACGTGCGCCAGCACCAGGTCCAGCGGCGTCGCGGCGCTGTCGCCCTGCACCGTGCTGCCCTTGCCGGCGGGCGTATCCTGCGCGCGCAGTCCGTCGACCACGATCCCGGCAAAGGTCGGCACGCTGCCGTTGCGGCCGCCACCGTGGTCGTGGCCGTACCGCGGCGTGATCACCAGCGGCTTGGCCACGCCGAACAGGCAGGTGTTGCGGTAGAGCACGTCGCGCACCGGGCCACCCTTGGCAGGACCGGTCTTGATGCGCAGGCCGTTGTTGTCGGTGGCGACGATGCCGTCGGCGTCGTGGCCGACCAGACTGTTGCCGTCCACCAGCACGTTGTCGACGCCGTACATCACCTCGCTGCCGATGGAGATGCCGTGGGTGCCGTAGAAGCGCGAGTCGCGCACGGTGATGGCGGCCGAGTGCGCGGCGCTGGTCTTGATCGCGACGCCGTCGTCGCCGGCCATCACGTCGTTGTCGGCCAGGGTCGCATTGCGCACGCTGTCCAGATCCAGGCCGTCGGTGTTGGGACTATTGGCCGGCGCCCTGACCCGCACGCCCCACACGGTGACGCCATCGCCGCCGTGCACGAACAGGTGGAAGTACGGCGCATCGATCAGGTTGACGTGGTAGAGCTGCAGATCGGCGACGTCCTGCGCGCGGATCAGGTCGGGCGCGTTCTGGGTCAGCCCGGCGGCCTTGGCGCTGCGCGCGAACTGCCACCAGCTGTCGCTGCCGCCGAGCATCGGCAGGTCGCCGCGGCCGTCGATGCTGCCCTGGTGGCCGGCGGTGTCGCGCACACCCATCACCCCCAGGCCGCGCCCCTGCAGGGCGATCAGCGCGCGGCAGCTGCCACTGCGATCCGCGGCCTGGCCGCAGGCGCTGCGGCCAGATACCTGGTAGTCGGCCGGCTGGCGCGAGGCGTACAGAGTCACGGCGCTGTCGATGACCAGCGTGGTGTTGCTGCGGATCGTCAACGGCCCGCTGAGGAAGGCGTTGCCGCTGCCGGCGCGCAGCAGCACCGCGCCGTGCGCGCCGTTGGCGCAGCGGTCGAGCGCGGCCTGGAGGCGCGCGGTGTCCGGCGCGCTGCGCTCCTGCGCGTCGGCGAAGCGGCGCTGCTGCGCCTGCAGGGTGGCATCCAGGGTCATGCATACCGGCGGCAGGTGCGGTTCGACGACGTGGCGGGAATCGCCGGTCGCCGCCGCGCTGGCGAACGCAGCGGCGGCGAGCAGGCCGCCGAGCAGCAGCGCCGCGCGTGCACATGAGGTCATTGCCGAAGTGCGCCCTGCGGTGGCTGCGGCGTGACCGAAGGCGATGCCGCGGCTGGTGCGTGGTGCGGCGGCGTCCGCAGTTCGGCGATGGGCTGTGCGCCGGAGGACAGTTGCTGCCAGCGGGTGTCCACGATCGTCGCCAGGCCGGCGGGGTGTTCGTCGAAATGGTGCCCACCGTGCAACACCACGACCTCCGCACCACGCCCGCGCAATTGCGGGCAGAGCGTATCTTTTTCCTTGTCGCCGTACACGCACAGCAATTGCCCCGCGGGAATCCGCGCCAGTTCCGGCTGCACCGGCAACGCATCGTCGTCATCGCCGAGGTTGAGCCAGCCGCGCACGCGGATCTGGAAATCGGCCTTGTGCTCCAGGCCCAGCAACGCCACCAAGCCGACCTGCTCGCGCTGCGCCGGCGGCAGCCGGTTGACCATGAACGGCAGCGTGGTGGCGCCGAAGGAATAGCCGACCAGCAGGATCTTCTGCGGACGCCAGCGTTGCTGGTAGTAGGCGATGACCCGACTCAGGTCGGCGCTGGCCCGCGCCGGCGGCTTGGCCCGCCAGAAGTAGCGCAGGCTGTCCCAGCCGACCACGGCGATGCCGCGCCGCTGCAGCGCTTCGGCCATGCCCTTGTCGATGTCGCGCCAGCCGCCGTCGCCGGACAGCACGATGGCCAGCGGTGCACCCGGCGTGGCCGATGGCAGTTCGGTCAGCGGCAGATCGTCCAGCGCGCCGCCACGGCCGCGCGCATGCAGGTGCGCGGCGACCCGCGCGGCCAGCGCGGCATCCACGCCGCCATCGGCCGGCGCCGCCACGGTGTCGACGAAGCCCTGTGCCGCGGTGGCCGCGGCGGTGCCGGCACAGACCTCGGTGGGTGCCGGGGCCACGCCGATGGCGCCGCCCAGGGTCGCGGAGGGCGCCGCGCCGACGATGCGCGCGGCCAGGGTCGCGGCGGTGCCGGTGCCGGCCAGGACCGGCAGGTAGTAGCTGTCACCGTGCAATTGCCGCTGCAGCCGCCGGCTCAACCGTTCGGCGTCGTGCCAGGCCTTGTCGCAACCATGTCCGCCACGGCGCAGATGCTTCAGATAGCGCTGGCCGTCGACCACCGCGACCAGCGCGCCGCTGGCGGCGATGCGCTGCGCAGCGGCCTGCCGCTGTGCCGGGCTGCCGCTGGCCAGCAGGATCACCAGGCCCTGCGGCGCCCCCTGCGGATGCACCAGGGTCGTGCGGCCGTAGCCGCGGGCGTGCAGTGCCCCCGGCGGAAAGTAATAGTGCAGCAGTGCGTAGCCGCTCAGGCCCAGCACCACGCTCGTCAACAGCAACACACGCAGGAATTTCATCGACACGCATCCATCTCGGCCAAGGCCGAGCATCGGGACAACCACGGGATCGGCGAGGGAGCGGCGGACGACGCGGACGCACGGGCCAGGGCCCGGATCGGCGGATGCGCTGCGTGGGGTGCCTCGGCGGTGTGGGCGGGGGATGGAGCGCGGGGTCGCACCTGCCTGCCCGGAAGTTCCTGCACGCGTGTGGGCCGGGGGGAGCGGCGCGCGTCACGTGGCATCGGCGCAGATTGTGGCACGCGTGACACGCGCCGCAATCCTGCGACCATCGCCCTGCAAGGGCGCGGTTAAGCCAGCGTGCGGCGGCCGCCCTGCGGCTCGCTCAGTAGCCGTGCACCGGACGGTGCGCCTTCACCGCCATCACCAGGCCCAGCCCGGCCAGCAGCGACACCGCCGAGGTGCCGCCGTAGCTCATCAGCGGCATCGGCACGCCGACCACCGGCAGCAGCCCGGAGATCATGCCGCCGTTGACCAGCACGTAGACGAAGAACGCCAGGCCGGTGGCGCCGGCCAGCAGCCGCGAGAAGGTGTCGCGCGCCTGCGAGGCGATCCACAGGCAGCGCCCGATCACGATCAGGTACAGGGTCAGCACCGTGGCCACGCCGATCCAGCCGAACTCCTCGCTGAGCACGGAGAAGGCGAAGTCGGTGGTCTGCTCGGGGATGAAGTTCAGGTGCGACTGCGAACCCAGGCCCCAGCCCTTGCCGTGCAGGCCGCCGGAACCGATCGCGATCTTGGACTGGATGATGTTCCAGCCGGCGCCGAGCGCGTCGTTCTCCGGGTTGAGGAACATCATGATGCGGTCCTTCTGGTACGGCCGCAGCAGCCACAGCCAGGCCACCGGCGCGGCCGCGGCGACGCCGCCGACCGCGATGCCCACCCACCACCACGGCAGGCCGGCCAGCAGCAGCACGAAGCCGCCGCTGGCGGCGATCAGCACGCCGGTGCCGAAGTCCGGCTGCAGCATGATCAAGGCGGTGGGAATGCCGATGATCACCGCGCTGACCAGCACCGTGGGGATGCGCGGCGGCAGCGGCATGCGGTGCAGGTACCAGGCCACCATCATCGGCATGCTGATCTTCAGCAGTTCGGCCGGCTGCAGGTAGAACACCTTCAGGTCCAGCCACTGCCGCCCGTACTTGCCGGTGCCCAGCACGAACACCGCCAGCAGCGGCAGCATCGACAGCGCGTAGATCAGCGGCGTCCAGGCGCGCAGGCGCAGCGCCGACACCCGCGACAGGCTCCACATCGCCGCCGCGCCGATGGCGAAGCGCGCGCCCTGCGCCATCACCAGGTGCATGCCGCCGGCGCTCTTGAGCACCGCCAGCCCCATCGCCATCAGCGCGCCCAGGGCCAGGCACAGCGGCCAGTCCAGGGTGCGGGTGAAGCGGCCGCCGATGTCGACCAGCCAGCGCAGGAAATCCTTCATCGCTCGTCCGGAATCTCGTCGGGAATCGCCGGCGTCGCCGCCTGCAGCGGCACCGCCGCGGCGTCCACCTCGGCCTGGCCGATCAGCACCGGGCGTTCGCCGGCGGCCAGTGCGACCGCATCGGCGGCAGCGCGCGAACCCGGGTCCTCGGCGTAATACAGGTGGCTGCCGAACGCCGTGGCGCCACGCAGGCTGTCCAGCGGCTCGACGCCGGGCGGCAACCGGCCGAGCAGCCAGGCATCGAAGATCTTGCGCGCGATCGGCGCGGCGGTGCTGGCGCCGTAGCCGCCGCCTTCCACCGCGATCGCCAGAGCGATGGTCGGCCGCTCGGCCGGCGCAAAGCCTTCGAACAGCGAACGATGGCGCAAGTGCATCGGCAGGCTGCGCGGATCGACCGCGGCCAGCCCCTTGCGGCTGACCACCTGCGCGGTACCGGTCTTGCCGGCCATCTGGTACGGCGCGCCGACGGTGATGGCATAGCCGCTGCCGCCCGGGCGCATGGTGTCCATCATGCCTTCGCGCACCGCCTGCAGATTGCTGGGGTTGTCGCTGATCGGCTTGCTCGGCCCCGGCTGTACCGGTGCCCATGGCTGGTCGAAGGCCTGGCGCGTGGCCATCACCAGGTGCGGCGTGCGCAGTTGCCCATCGGCGAGGCCGGCGACCCCGCGCACCAGTTGCAGCGGCGTCACCTTCCAGTCGCCCTGGCCGATGGCGATGTTGACGGTGTCGCCGGGGTACCAGGCTTCCTTGCGGCTCTTGGCCTTGTACGCCGGCGACGGCACGATGCCGCCGGTCTCGCCGACCAGGTCGATGCCGGTGGGCACGCCGAAGCCGTAGCGGCTCATGTACTGGTCGACCTTGCTGATGCCCATGTCGATGGCCAGCTTGTAGTAGTAGGTGTTCACCGACTGCGCGATCGACTTGCGCAGGTCGGTCCAGCCGTGGCCGCCGCGATGCGAGTCGCCCCAGCCGCGGCTGACCCCGGGCAGGTAGAACATGCCGGTGGAGAGGATCTTGTCCTCCGGGCGTCGGGTGCCGCTGTCCAGGCCGGCCAGGCCCATGAACGGCTTGATGGTGGAGCCGGGCGCCACGCCGCCCAGCACCAGGCGATTGAACTGCGGCCGCGACGGGTCGCTGTTGAGCGCCTGGAAATCGGCGTGGGAGATGCCGTTGACGAACAGGTTGGGGTCGTAGGACGGCAGGCTGACCATGGCCAGGATCTCGCCGGTGCGCGGATCGATGGCGATCGCCGAGCCCTGGTAGTCGCCGAAGGCGGCGACCATGGCACGCTGCAGGTCGGCGTCGATGGACAGGCGCAGGTCGGCGCCGGACTGCGCCGGCACCCGGCCGACGGTACGGATCGCGCGGCCCTGCACGTTGGTCTCGACCTGCTCGTAGCCGACCTTGCCGCGCAGTTCTTCCTCGTAATAGCGCTCCAGCCCGGACTTGCCGATGTGGGTCAGCGCGGCGTTGCCCTCGCCCAGCGTCTCCAGGTCCTTCTCGTCGATGCGGCCGACGTAGCCGATGATGTGCGCGAACAGGTCGCCGTAGGGATAGTGCCGGGTCAGGTAGGGTTCCAGCTCCACGCCGGGGAAGCGCCAGCGGTCCACCGCGAAGCGCGCCCGCTCCTCCTCGCTGACGCGCAGCTTCAGGGTGATCGGACGGAAGCTGCGGCTGGCCTTGCGCGCAGCCTGGAAGCGTTCGATGTCTTCCGGCGACAGTGCGATGACCTTGCCCAGTTCGGCCAGCAGCGCGTCCATGTCGGCGACCTTGTCCGGGGTCACGTCGAGCCGGAACGCGGGCACGTTCTCGGCCAGCAGGCGGCCGTTGCGGTCGTAGATCATGCCGCGCCCGGGCACCACCGGCCGCGGCTTGATGCGGTTGGCATCGGAGCGGGTGGCGTAGACGTCGTGGTCCAGCACCTGCAGCTTGAAGTACCAGCCGCCCAAGCCGAGCAACGCCAGCAGCACGCCGAGAAAGCCCAGCGCCGCGCGGCGCCGGAACTGCTCGGCCTCGGCGTGCGGGTTCTTCTGCGCGCGGCGCGGGTGCAGGGCCATGCTACTTGCTCCGCCGGCCCAGCCGCAGCGCGTCCAGCAGCACGAACAGCGGCGGCCACAGCGCCATGCCCAGCAGCGGCGCCCACCAGTAGTTCCACGGCAGCGTCGGCTCGCCGACGGCCAGGTGCACCGCCGCGGCGACGATGCGGTCGTTCACCAGCAGGCCGCCGATCGCCAGCGCCTGCTGCGACATCGGGAAGAAGCGGATGCGTGCGCGGAAGCGCTGCAGGATGAAGCTCAGGATCACCAGGCGCAGCGCCTGCTCGCCCAGCACCCCGCCGTACAGCAGATCGGCGAGCACCCCGACCGCGAAGGCGAAGCCCAGCCCGACCTTGTCCGGGGTCTCGATCACCCAGTACGCCACCACCAGCGCCAGCCAGTACGGCCGCAACGGCTGCACCGCCAGCGGCAACGGCATCAACCCCAGCAACAACGCCACGATCACGCTGACCGGGAGCACCCAGCCTTTGCTGCGCAGGCGGCTCATTGGCCCGTCTCCTTTGGAGCCGGGCGGGAATCGGGATTCGGGAATCGGGAATCGGATGTCGCGCGTGCCGGCTTGGTCGGCGACGGGGTGGCCGCGGTGCCGGACGGGTGCGCGCTCGGCGACGATGGGACGGCTGCTCCGGTTGCGTGGGCTGGGGCCGCGCCCTGCGCTGGCTTGGCGTCACCGCTCTGTGCTGCTCCAGCCACAGGCGAGGCCCCTTCCGCTGCCGCGGACGCGGGCTTCGCCAATTCCCGATTCCCGATTCCCCATTCCCGGCTCTTCAGCAACAGCACGTCCCTGCCCCGGTCCAGCTTCGCCGCCGGCTTCAGTTCGCCGACCAGGAAGGCGTGGGTGTCGTCCGGGCGCAGGGCGGAGATGGTGCCGACCGGGAAGCCGGCCGGGAAGCGGCCGCCCAGGCCGGAGGTGACGATCTCGTCGCCCACCTCGACGCCGGCGCTGAGCGGGATGTCGCGCAGTTCCAGGCTGCCGCCGCGGCCGTAGACGATCAGGCGCACGCCATTGCGCGCCACCGTCACCGGCACCGCATGGTCGGGGTCGGTCAGCAGCAGCACGGTGGAGTGCAGCGGGGTCACCGCGATCACCTGGCCCATCAGGCCGCCGGCGTCGATCACCGCCTGGCCCACGTGCACGCCGTCGCGGCCGCCGGCATCGAGCACCAGCCGCTGCCGGGTCGGGTCCAGGTCGATGTCCAGGATCGGCGCCAGCTGCACGTCCAGGCCGCGGCGCTCGGCCACGCCCAGCAGTTCGCGCAGCTGCGCGTTGTCCAGCGCCGCGGTCTGCAGCCGGGTCAGGCGCGCCTTGGCGATCAGCAGTTCGTTGCGCAACGCACGATTTTCCTTGACCAGCTGCGCGTGGCTGGCCGCGTTCTCCTGCACCTGCGATCCCAGCCGCCCCGGCAGGCCGGCCAGCGCCCAGATCGGCTGCACCAGCACCGTGGCCTGGCTGCGCAGGCGGGCCAGCCAGTCGGCCTGCGCGTCGAGCACGATCAGCACCAGCGCCAGCGCCAGGTAGGCCAGCAGGCGCGGCGTGCTGGCGGATTCGCCGGGGCGGGCGGTGACGGGAGGACCGGCGTAAGGAGGCACGGGCTAAAGCCGGGATTGGGGAATCGGGAATGGGGAATCGGGAAGCAACAGCGCGTCCCCGGCGCGATCGGGCCGGAGTGCGTGCAAGGTGGCGGCTGCGGCGCCGGCAATGTCGGTGCGGAGGGGCCGTTCGATTCCCCATTCCCCACTCCCCATTCCCGGCTTCACGATCACTCCGGCGCGAAGAACTCGTTGCCGTGCATGTCCACCAGTTCCAGCGCACGGCCGCCGCCGCGGGCCACGCAGGTCAGCGGATCGTCGGCGACCTGCACGTGCAGGCCGGTTTCCTCGGAGATCAGCCGGTCCAGGTCGCGCAGCAGCGCGCCGCCGCCGGTCAGCACGATGCCGCGCTCGGCGACGTCGGCGCACAGTTCCGGCGGGGTTTGCTCCAGCGCCAGCTTGACCGCCGAGACGATGCCCGACAGCGGCTCGTGCAGCGCTTCCAGCACTTCGTTGGAGTTGATCTTGATCATCTTCGGCACGCCCTCGGCGAGGTTGCGGCCGGAGATCTCCATCTCCTGCACCACCGCCTGCGGGTAGGCGCAGCCGATCTCCAGCTTGATCCGCTCGGCGGTGGCCTCGCCGATCAGCATGCCGTGGTTGCGGCGCACGTAGTTGGTGATCGACTCGTCGAAGCGGTCGCCGCCGATGCGCACCGACTGCGAATAGACGATGCCGTTCAGCGAAATGACCGCGACCTCGGTGGTGCCGCCGCCGATGTCGATGACCATCGAGCCGCGCGCCTCGGTCACCGGCATGCCGGCGCCGATCGCCGCGGCCATCGGCTCCTCGATCAGGTACACGTCGCGGGCGCCGGCCTCCTCGGCCGATTCCTTGATCGCGCGGCGCTCCACCTGGGTGGAGCCGGCCGGCACGCACACCAGCACGCGCGGGCTGGGACGCAGGAAGCGCGACTTGTGCACCTTCTTGATGAAGTGCTTCAGCATCGCCTCGGTGTAGGTGAAGTCGGCGATGACGCCGTCCTTCATCGGGCGGATGGTGGTGATGTGGCCCGGCGTACGGCCGAGCATCTGCTTGGCCTCGGCGCCGACCGCGGCCACCGAGCGGGTGCCGCCGATCGCGCGGTCCTGGCGCACCGCCACCACCGACGGTTCGTTCAGCACGATGCCCTGGCCACGCACGTAGATGAGGGTGTTGGCCGTGCCCAGATCGATGGACAGGTCGTTGGAGAACATGCCGCGGAGTTTCTTGAACATCGGGGGATTGGGTCCTGGGGCGCGCGCCGTCGCCAGAATGGCGAAAAAATGGGCAGAAAACGAAGTCCGCTAGCCTAGCAATCCGCCTGGGTGCGGGCAAGGAAAATTCTCGCTAAAACCACGCGTTGCGTGCTATCGGCGAGATCGCGATGGATCGTGGTTCTGGCCCTGCCGGGCCGCAGCCGTTACCCTTTGCGCCGCGGCGACCCCGCCCCTCGCCCGCCTGAATGCGGGCTCATTCCTCCGCCAAGGCCTGCCCGATGTCTGCACTGATCTGTGGTTCTCTCGCTTACGACACCATCATGGTGTTCCCGGACCAGTTCAAGAACCACATCCTGCCGGACAAGGTGCACATCCTGAACGTGTCGTTCCTGGTGCCGCGGATGCGCCGCGAGTTCGGCGGCTGCGCCGGCAACATCGCCTACAACCTGCACCTGCTGGGCGGCGATCCGATCCCGATGGGCACCGTGGGCCAGGACTTCGGCCCCTACCGCGAGCATTTCCAGGCGCTGGGCATCGACCTGTCGCGGGTCAAGGTGATCGAGGAACTGTTCACCCCACAGGCGTTCATCACCACCGACCACGACAACAACCAGATCACCGCCTTCCACCCCGGCGCGATGATGCGCAGCTACGAGAACCACGTGAAGGACGTGCCGGGCGTGACCCTGGGCCTGGTCGGCCCGGACGGGCGCGAGGGCATGATCCAGAACGCCGAGGAGTTCAGCGCCGGCGGCGTGCCGTTCATCTTCGACCCGGGCCAGGCGATGCCGCTGTTCAACGGCCCGGAGCTGCGCCAGTTCATCGAGCAGGCCGACTACGTGGTGGTCAACGACTACGAGTCCAACCTGCTGCAGGAGCGCACCGGCTGGGACGAGAAGGACATCGTCTCGCGCGTGCAGGCCTACATCACCACCCAGGGCCCGAAGGGCGCGCTGGTGCACACCCCGGAAAAGACCTTCGACATCCCGCCGGCGCACGAGCGCCGCGTGGTCGACCCCACCGGCTGCGGCGACGCCTTCCGCGCCGGCCTGATCTTCGGCATCCAGCGCGGCTGCGACTGGCTGACCATCGGGCGCATGGGCAACCTGATGGGCGCCCTGAAGGTCGAGCACCCCGGCACCCAGAACCAGCGCTTCGACTTCGACGAATTCAACGACCAGTTCAAGCAGCAGTTCGGCTATGCCTTGTAGGGCGGGGATTGGGGAGTCGGGATTGGGGATTCGTAAAAGCTGGCCCCTGGCGCCTTGAGTCCACGAAGAACCGCGCGATCGCGCGGTTTTTTCGTTTGGCCTGAGCGGAAAAGAAGCCGCCCCAGCCAAGCCGCTTTTGCCAATCCCCAATCCCGACTCCCCACTCCCTGCTTTTGTTGCACTGCGGGTTGAGCGCCGGTCCGGTTTGTGCGTCACTTGCTCCAGGGGCCCCCTGGGGGGACGAGAGCGCGCCCATGTCCGAGTCGACTGTCGCCAGCCTCGCGCAAGCCAAGGTCGTCGCACCATCCGCTGCCGAGGCCGACTGCGCGCCGCTGGCGCGCATGCGCCAGTTTCGCCAGCTCGAGACCTTGCCGCCTGTGCTGGCGCGTTCGTGGCGGCGCTGTCTCGACGACTACGGCCTGGATCCGGATATCCATCCCTCGCCGATGGTCCACGACAACGGCGAGTTGCGCGAGCGCCAGCAGCGGCTGGAGGTGCTGCTGCGCATCGCCAAGGTGGAGATGGAGAATCTCTACGAGCAGATCGCCGGCGGCAGCTACGCGGTCGTGTTCGCCGACACCGAGGCGACCGTGCTGCACAGCGTGCAGGATCCGGCCCTGCTGCGCGCGTTTCGCGAAACCGGGCTGTTCTGCGGCGCCAGCTGGGCCGAACGCTACCAGGGCACCAACGGCATCGGAACCTGCGCAGTGGAGGGCAGCGCGCTGAGCGTGCACCGTGGCGAACACTATCTGGAGCGGCATCTGCCGCTGTCGTGCAGCGGTGCACCGATCCTGGATCCGCAGGGCCATCTGCTGGCGGTGCTGGACGCGTCCACGCCCGACGCGCGCGACACCAAGCTGGTGCAATGCCATACCGGCGCCCTGGTACGCATGTCGGCGGCGCAGATCGCCCGCGCCTATTTCCTGGAACAGTACCGACATGCGTGGATCCTGCGCTTTCACAGCCGTCCGGAGTTCGCCGGACTGCTGCACGAGGCGTTGATCGCGGTGGGCGGCGACGGCCGGGTGCTTGCGGTCAACGAAGCGACGCTGGAACAGCTGGGCAAGTCCGACCGCTCCCCGCTGGTCGGGCGCGACATCGCCCAGGTGATGCAACTGGATTTCGATACGCTGGAACAGCGCGCGCGCAACGATGCCAGCACGCTGTGGTCGATCCGCTGCGCCTGCCACGGCCGCCGCTTCTTCGCCCTGGCGCAGCCGCCACGCGCACGCAGCACTGCCGGCCGTACGCGCGCCGCCGGCGAGGATGCCCACGCAACCCGCGCCAACGACCATGTCGGCTCAGATCCGCGCATGCTGCACAACCTGGACAATGCGCTGAAGCTGGCCAAGCACCGCGTGTCGATCCTGCTGTGCGGCGCCACCGGCACCGGCAAAGAAGAATTCGCCAAGGCGGTGCACCGCAGCGCACCCTGGGCCGAACGGCCATTCGTGGCGGTGAACTGCGCAGCGATTCCCGAAGCGCTGATCGAGAGCGAACTGTTCGGCTATGCGCGCGGCGCCTTCACCGATGCCGCGCGCGAAGGACGCCACGGCAAGCTGCTGCAGGCCAGCGGCGGCACCCTGTTCCTGGACGAAATCGGCGACATGCCGCTGCCGTTGCAGACGCGCCTGCTACGCGTGCTGGAGGAACAGAGCGTGACCCCGCTGGGCAGCGACCGCGCGATGCCGCTGGAACTGCACGTGATCAGCGCCAGCCACCGCGATCTGGCGCAGATGGTCGGCAGCGGCGGCTTTCGCGAGGACCTGTACTACCGGCTCAACGGCGTGGTGCTGCACTTGCCGCCGCTGCGCGAGCGCAGCGACAAGGCCGAACTGATCCGCACGCTGTTGCGCGAGGAGAGCGGCGAACAGCCGGTGCGCATCAGCGAGGACGCCCTGCACAAGCTGCTCAGCTATGCCTGGCCCGGCAACCTGCGGCAGTTGCGCAACGTGCTGCGCACCGCCGCGGTGCTGTGCGCCGACGGCGTCATCCGCATCCCCAACCTGCCGCAGGAGATCGTCGATGCCGACAGCGGGCCATGCCTGCTCGGCGACGATGCGCACGCCGCCGATGGCGTGCCCGGCCGTGTCGCCCTGGACAGCGCAGAGCGCAGCGTGCTGCAGCAACAGCTCGAGCGCCACCGCTGGAACGTCAGCCGCACCGCCGACGCGCTGGGCATCAGCCGAAATACCCTGTATCGCAAGCTGCGCAAGCATGGCTTGGCGACGGCTTGAGTTGATGCGGTATCGCGATCTAAGGGATTTGCTGCATGTCGCAAGTGAAGTCTCGCCTATCGCAACTTGCTATTCGGTAGCGGCCTGAGTGCTGCCGGGTATTCGCATCCCAACCGCTGAGGCGGCTGGAGGATGTCTGGCTTCGATGTCGCGACTGAAGTCGCTCCCACAACAGCCAGTGTCTCGATGAGACCGCACAATCCGAAAGGACCTCGATCTGGATTGCCATCGGAGCCAGAGATTTTCCGACTTCGATGTCGCGGATGAAGCCGCTCCTACGACAACAGCTCGCGGGTCGGTGGGACCGCAGACTGTGGGAGGGACTTCAGTCCCGACTGCGGTCGAAACCAGATCCGCTGCGGCTTCGATGTCGCGGCTGAAGCCGCTCCTACAGGAAACGCGGCGCCGGTGACCAGGCGCGAGCCTAGGTAGGAGCGGCTTCAGCCGCGACAGTCGTCTGCGCCGCCTGGCGTCCAGTCGTGTGGAAACGAGGATGGCATGCGCCGATCGGTGCCACCACACACACCGCAAACCGCCCGCTAGAAACGCCAGCGCAAGCCGACCTGATACTGCCGCGGGGCGCCAGGCGCGACGAAGCGCGAAGGACCGTCTTCGACCGCGGCGTCCTGCGGGCGCGCCAGGGTGCCGCCCGGAAACAGGTCCTCGGCGATCGCTGCATACGTCTCGTAGCGACGATCGAACACGTTGTTGATCCGCAGGTACAACGACACCCCCTCGGCGAGTTCCCAGGTACCGTGCAGATCGAGCAAGGCATAGCCGCCGGTGGACAGGTCGTGGCGCGCCGGTGCCTCGCCTTCCTCGGGATCCTCGACCAGGCCGTCCTCGTTGCCGCTGGCCACGCGCCGCGACACCGCACGCAGGTCGGCGCCCAGCGACAATTGCGCCAGCGCCTGCCAGTCCACACCCAGCTTCAGCGTGTTGCGCGGCAGGCCGGCGATGCGCGTGCCCGGCCGCAGGGTCACCGTGCGCTCGCCCGAGAGCAGTTCGCCGGCGCTGCGGTAGGTGGCGTCCAGGTAGCTGTAGCCGGCGAACCAGCGCAGCGCGCCATGGCTGCCGCGGTAGCTGAGGTCGGCGCCCTGGTAGCGGGTGCGGTCGACGTTGTCGAAATAGCCCTGCTGGGAATTGGGCGCGCGCAGGAACAGGATGTCGTTGCGGTTGTCGGCGCGATACAGCGAAGCGTTCAGCGCCTGCGCCGGCGACGGGTTCCAACGCAGGCCGACTTCGTAGGTGCGCGAGACGATCTGCTCCAGGCGCGGATCGGCCTGCAACCCGGTCGGTAAGCGGCACGGCTGCTCCGGGTCGGCGCAACCGAGTTCGATCGCGGTCGGCGCGCGGCTGTTCTGCGAGGCCGACGCGAACGCGGTGACGCCGTCGCCCAGGCGCTGGGTGATGCCCAGCGACGGATTGGCCTTGGCGAACACGAAGCGCTCGCGCGGCAGCACGCCGTCGTCGGCGGTGGCCAGGGTATTGGCGACGGCGACGCGGTTCCAGCGCAGCGCGCCGCTGAGGTGGGTGGCCTCGCTCAGTTCCCAGGTATCGGCGGCGAACAGCCCCAGGGTGCTGCTGCGGCCGTCGACGCCGGAGAAGAATGCGCGGTCCTCGTCCGGATCGGCGACCACCGAGCGGTCGTCCTGCACGAACGCCTCCTGTTCGTACTGGCGGTAGCGCACGCGGTTGCGGTCGTAGGTGGCGCCGATGCTCAACGCGTGCGCGCCGGTTTGGCGGCTGAGGTTCAGCGCCACGCCCTCGGCATGCTGGCGCATCTGCGTGGTGTTGAGCACGCCGCTGTGCAGGGCGTCGGCATCGGCGCGCGAGACCGTGCAGCCGGCATCCAGCGGCGTGCCGTCGGCGGCGTAGCCGTCGGCGCAGTCGTCGACGAATGCCTCGTAGTCGTCGTTGATGTCGCCGTTGACGGTGTCGCGGCGACCCTGCCGGTAGTACGCCAGCAGGTGCAATGCGGTGCGCTCGTCGAAGCGGTGGTCGAACTGCCCGGTCAGCAGGGTATTGCGGTTGCGGGTCAGGTCCGGCGAGGTGTAGACCGCGGCGCGGTCGTCTTCGTACAACCCAGGTTCGGTGCCCTCGTCGGTGTAGCGATGGCTCGGCAGCAGGCCATTGCCGACCAGGCGGCTGCGCCCGTGCAGCAGCGACACGTCCCAGTCGGTGCGCTCGCCCTGCCGCCCAACCTTGCCGAACACGGTGCCCAGGCGGCCGGCGGAGGCATCGCGCCAGCCGTTCTCGTCGAATCCGGTGACCGCGACGAAGGCGTGCAGGCCGTCGGCACCAGCGTAGCCGTAGGACGCATCCAGGCGCTTGCGCGCACCGCTGCCCACCGACAGGTCGGCGCGCAGGCCCGGCGCGGTCAGGCCGGACTGGGTGGTGAAGGCCAGCGCACCGCCCAGCGTGTTGGGACCGAACAGCGGATTGGAACCCGGCATCAGCGCGACGCTGCGGATCGCCGCCTCCGGCATCATGTCCCAGCTGACGATGTCGGCGAACGGCTCGTTCATGCGCACACCGTCCAGGTATACCGACACGCCCTGCGAAGCGCCGGGCAGCGCCGAGGCGCGGAAACCGCGGAAGGTCAGATCGGTCTGGAACGGACTGCCCTGCACCTCGTTGGTGTCCACGCCATTCATTTCGCGCAGCAGGAAGTCGGTGAGGTTGCCGGCCTGGCTGCGCGCGATGTCGTCGGCGTTGGCGGTCTGCACTGTGTATGGCAGCAGATCGGCGTCGATCAGCGTGCCGGGAATGGGCGTGGCGGTGACCTCGACCCGATCCAGCGCGGTGATCTGCGCGTCGTCGGCGTTGACCGTGGTCTGCGCGCGCGCCGGTGCGGCGAGCAGGCCGATGGCGGTGGTGACGGCCAACGCCAGCAGATTTGCCGACGGGATGCGTCCGTGGATGCGGGTCATGCCAACTCCTTGCGTGTCAGTAAAGGACGATCGATTTGATGCCGCGGCCCGCACGCATCGTCTCGAAGCCGCGATTGATGTGGTCCAGCGGCAGGGTTTCGCTGATCAGTTCGTCGATGCGGATCTCCCCTGCCAGGTAGCGCTCGGCATAGGCCGGCAGCTCGCTGCGGCCCTTGACCCCGCCGAACGCGCTGCCGCGCCAGGCGCGGCCGGTGACGAGTTGCAGCGGCCGCGTGCTGATCTCCTGCGCGCTCGGTGCCACGCCGAGGATGATGCTTTCGCCCCAGCCCTTGTGGCAGCACTCCAGCGCTGCGCGCATCGCCCGCACGTCGCCGACGCAGGCGAAGCTGTGATCGGCGCCGCCGTCGGTGAGGTCGACGATGACCTGCTGCACCGGCGCGCCGAAATCCTTCGGGTCCAGGCAATCGGTGGCGCCCAGCGCGCGCGCCAGCGGGAACTTGTCGCGGTTGATGTCGACCACGATGATGCGTTCGGCGCGCGCCATCACCGCGCCCTGCACCACCGACAGGCCGATGCCGCCCAGCCCGAACACCGCCACGCTCTCGCCCGGACGCACCCGCGCGGTGTTGAGCACCGCGCCGATGCCGGTGGTGACCGTGCAACCGAGCAGGCAGGCCTTGTCCAGCGGCGCGGACGGGTGGATCCTGGCCACCGCGATTTCCGGCAGCACGGTGTATTCGGCGAAGGTGCTGGTGCCCATGTAGTGCAGCAGCGGGCGTCCGTGCAGCGAGAAGCGGCTGCTGCCGTCGGGCATCAGCCCGCGCTCCTGGCTGCTGCGGATCGCCTGGCACAGGTTGGTGCGATTGGAACGGCAGTACTTGCACACGCCGCACTCGGGCATGTACAGCGGGATCACGTGATCGCCCGGGCGCACGCTGGTCACGCCGACGCCGACCTCCTCGACCACGCCGGCACCTTCCTGGCCCAGGATCACCGGAAACGCCGCCTCGGCGTCGATGCCGGACAGGGCGATCTCGTCGCTGTGGCAGATGCCGCTGGCGACCATGCGCACCAGCACTTCGCCGGCCTTGGGCGGCTGCAGATCCACCTCCTCGATGGCCAGCGGCTGGTTCGCCGCCCAAGCGACCGCGGCTCGCGTCTTCATTCCGGCTCTCCCCGCCTCCCCGTCGCGGCACCCGCTGGCGCCGCTCGCCTCACGTCATTGCGCCACGACCACACCCCATGGCATCTCACCCACCGCGATCTGCTTGATCTCCTTCATCGCCGCCGTATCGATCACGCTGACGCTGTTGGAACGGCCGTTGGCCACGTACAGCTTCTTGCCGTCCGCGCTCAGCGCCGGGTTCCACGGCCGTTGCCCGACCGGAATCTCGGCCAGGGTGCGGCGCGCGGCCGGGTCGATCACGCTGACCGTGCCGGCGCCGTTGGACGCATACACGCGGCTGCCGTCGCGGGCGATGGCGATGCCGGCGGTGCGCTGGCCGGCCGGGATGCTGGCCACGCGCTTGCGCGCCGCCAGATCGATCACGTCGACCACGTTGGCCGCCTCCTGCGCCACGTACGCCGTCTTGCCGTCGGGCGCGAACGCCATGCCGCGCGGATGTCCGCTGGTGGCGATGACGCCGGTGGACGTGCCCGCCTTCACGTCGATCACGTCCAGGTCGTTGGAGCCTTCGTTGCTGGTCAGCAACAGCGCGCCATCCGGGGTGTAGACGCAATGTTCCGGCGCCTGCCCGCGGGTGGCGATGTGCGCGCCGATCGCGAAGCTGGCCGGGTCGATCAGCATCACCTGGTTCTGCCCTTCCACGCACACCGCCAGTTGCCGGCCATCTGGCGCCACGGCGACACCTTCGGCGTTCTCGCCGATGTCGACGCTGCGCAGCACGCGGTCCTGCACGGTATCCAGCTCCAGCAGGCGATGGCCCTGCGCGTCGATGACGTACAGATGCCCGGCCGGTCCCGGCACCACCTGTTGCAGGCGCTTGCCGAGCTGGCCCTGCGCCGACAGCGTGCGCACCACGCGGTCGCTGCCGGTGTCGATCACCGAGATGGTGCCGCTGCGCTGGTTCGGCACGTAGGCCAGCGCCGTGGCGGCGGCCGCCGGTGTCGGCACGGCGGCCGCGGCAGCGTCGCCCGCGGCGGGCGCGGACGCGCGCTGGCAGGCCGCGGCGAACAGCGACAGCGCGACCACGATGGACAGACGCCACGCGTTCCTCATTGCGCGGCGCCCGCCGTCTTGTTGATGGAGTGGATGAAGGCCAGCAGCTTTTCGGTATCGCCCGGCTTGAGCACCGGACCGAACGGCGGCATCTGCCCGACCACCTTCTCGTGGCCGATCCGGGTCTTGCCGTGCGCCGTCATGCCAGCGGTGCCTTCGGTGATCAGGGTGCGCAAGGTGTCGTCGTCGCTGCCGTACACCCAGATGTCGTTGGTCAGCGGCGGGCACATGCCGCCGCCACCGGTGCCGCCGTGGCAGGCGGTGCAGCCGGCGGAGTTGAAGATCGCCTTGCCTTCGGCGACCAGCTCCGGAGTGACCTTGACCGGCGGCCCCTTCGGAATCGGCGTCACCGCCGCAGCGGGGGCCGGTGCGGCAGCCGCGGGCGTGGCCGCCGGCGCAGCGGCCGGTGCAGGCGCGGGCGCCGCGGCAGGGGTGGCCGGTGCTGGCGTGGCCGCCGGCGCTGGGGGCGTCTCCTGCTTGCCGCAAGCGGCCAGCAGCAGGAGCGAGGCAAACACGGACACAGGCAGCAGCACGGAGACGGCGCGACGACGGACGGAAGCAGGACGCATGGGGACAACACCTTTGCGGAGTGCACGATGGGAAGAGCAGGCCGCGCGAGCGGCATGTGCGGGACGACAGGAAGCAGTCATTGCGTGCGTCGGTGCTGGGCCTCCGTCAACAGGTGGGCGAGTTCGGCATTGCCGCGTTGCTGGGCCAGCGCCGCGGGCGTCTTGCCGTCGGCATCGCGCGCATCGGCCCTGGCGCCGGCGGCGAGCAGGCGCCGGGCGCTGTCCTCGCGCCCGGCGGCAGCGGCCAGCATCAACGGGGTGACGCCGGCGCGGTTCGCGCGGTCGGCCTCGGCGCCGCGCTTGAGCAGCAGGTCCAGGATCTTCGGCTCGTTGCGCGCCACCGCGAACATCACCGGGGTGAAGCCGGCCGGGTTGGCGTGGCGCACGCTGGCGCCGGCGTCGAGCAGCGCCTGCACCACGTCGGCATCGGCGTAGGAGATCGCCAGGTCCAGCGGGGTCCAGCCGTCGGTGGATACCGCCTCGACCATGGCGCGATGCGCCAACAGTTGCGCGACGCTCTTGCCGTCGTTGGACCAGGCCGCCTTCATCAACGGCGTCCAGCCATTGCTGTCGCGGCGTTCGACCTTGGCACCGGCCGCCAGCAGTTCGCCAACCAGCAGCGGCGCCTGGTTGCGGATCGCCTGCTGCAGCGGCGGCTCGCCGAGCTGGTTGGGCTTGTCGGCGCTGGCGCCATGGCGCAGCAGCCACGCCACGCGCACGCCATCGCCGGCGTCCAGCGCATGCGCCAGTTCCTCGTTGGGATCGGCACCGCCGGCAATGCGCAACTGCAGTTGCGCCAGCATGTCCGAGGAGGCCTGCGCGCTCGGCGTATCGTCTTGGTCGGCCGGCGGCGCATATGGGCCATGCGAGCGCAGGTCACCGGCGACGATGCAATCGGCGCAGGCCACCAGCGGCACGTGGTAGTCGCGCAGGATCGCGTCGATCTTGCCGGCGCTGCGCTGCATCGCTGCGTTGAGCGCATCGCGCAGCGCGGCGTTCTTGCGCGACACCGCCCACGCCATCGAATACTCCAGCACCTCGTTGTCGATGACGTTCAGCGGCACCACGCCGAGGCCGCCATGCGCGGCGTAGTAGCCGGCCACCGCCCCCCAGGATTCGGCGGCATCGAGCTTGCCCGCAGCAACCTGCTCGGCGAGCTTGCCGGGATGCTCCTGCGGCGCGCTGGCCGAGTCGTAGAACAGATACTGCACCTCGCCCTGCACGCCATGGTCGAACAGCGCCTGCCGCGCCGGCGAACTCTGGAACACGCCGACCTTGAGTTTCTTCAGCGCCGGATCGTCCAGCGACGCCGGCCGCAGGTCCAGGCCCTTGCGGGTGACCAGCACATAGCTGGAGCGATACAGCGGGCGCGTGGGCAGGCCCATCTCGAAGTCGCTGTTCATGTCCATCAGCACGTCGCAACGCCCGGCGTTGATCGTGCTGCGCGCCAGGCCGCGCTGGTAGTAGCTGCGCCATTCGTACTCCAGGCGCCGGCCCATCTCCGCGGCCACCACCTGGGCGATCTTGTTCTGGAAGCCCTCGCCTGCACGATCGGACAACGGCATGTTGCCGGGATCGGCGCAGACCCGCAGCACCGGCGCATCGGCCGGCAGCGTGGCGGCGGGCGCGGCGGAGGCGGGTGCCGCAGCGGTGGGCGGGGCAGCAGGAGCGCGAGCCGTCGCGGACGACGGCTCGCGCGTACAGCCTGCGGCGACGAGTCCGAGGCTGCACAACAGCAACACGGCGCGCGCGCCCGCAGGCAGGCGCCGCGAGACGGGCGCCATGCGGCCCCCGCTTGCACCCTGGACGCGGCGCCGCCGGCTCATCGCACCGTCTTGGCGGCGACCGCCGCGCTGCCGCCGCCCGCAGCCGCGGTGGCGGTCGCGGTGGGCGTGACGGTCTTGCCGGCGCCGTCGATGCGGAAGGTATGCACCATGCCGCCCAACGGGATCTTGTCGAAGCCGTTGCTGAAAGCCAGGCCGGCGGCACCCAGCGCGCCGTACGGGTCGCCCGGATCCAGGCCGGCGGCGACCGGCAGGCCGATCCAGCCGCCGATGCCCGAGAACACCGCCACATACTGGTGGCCGTTGGCCTTGTAGGCGATCGGGTTGCCGATGATGCCGGACGGCAACTTGGTCTCCCAGAGTTTCTTGCCGGTGTCCTTGTCCACGGCACGGAACCAGCCATCCAGCGTGCCGTAGAACACCAGCCCGCCGTCGGTGACAAGGGTGCCGCTCCACACCGGGAACTTCTCCTTGATCTCCCACTTGGACTTGCCTTCGACCACGTCGAACGCCTTGACGATGCCCAGCGCGCCCGGCTCGTTCGGCTTCATCAGCACGTTGGCGAACACGTACGGCAGGCCCATCATGGTGTTGCCGCGCTCCTGCGGATCCAGCTCCATGTGCCAGTTGTTGGTGCCGCAGAAGAACACCGCCGAGTTTGCCGGATCCACCGAGCACGGCTGCTGATCCTTGCCGCCCATCGCCGACGGGAACGCCTCGACCTTGCGGCCGCGCTCCAGCGGCGAATGCGCCGCGACCTTGACCGGGCGCCCGGTCTTCATGTCGATGCGCTCGGCCCAGTTGGCCGGCACGAACTTGTTGGCGCGCAGCAGCGTGCCGTCGCGGCGGTCGAGCACGTAGGCGAAGCCGTTGCGGTCGAACTGCACCACCGACGGGACCTGCTTGCCGTCGATGGTCAGGTCCACCAGGATCGGCTCGTTGATGCCGTCGTAGTCCCACTGGTCGAACGGCGTCTTCTGGTAGCCCCACACCGCCTCGCCGGTGTCGATCTTGCGCGCGAACAGGGTCATCGACCACTTGTTGTCGTACTCGCCGGTATCGCATTCCTTCTGCGTGGTCTTGCCGCAGCGGTACGACGGGCTCCACAGGCCTGGATTGCCGGTGCCGTAGTAGACCAACTTGAGTTTCGGGTCGTAGCTGTACCAGCCCCACGCCGCACCGCCGCCGCGCTTCCAGCCTTCGTCGGGATAGGTCTTCTCGCCGAGGTCGCCGAGCTGGCCGTGCTGCGGATTGGCCTTGTTGAAGTCCGGGCCGAGGCAGATGTCCTTGTCGGTGCCGGTGGCTTCGCAGGACCAGGCCTGCTTGCCGTCGGCCAGCGCATACGCGGCGACGCGGCCGCGCACGCCGAACTCGTTGCCGCTGATACCGGCCACCACCTTGCCGTCGGCGATGATCGGGGCCATGGTGATGGTCTCGCCCTTCTCGGGATAGGCGAGCTTCTGCTTCCACACTTCCTTGCCGGTCTTGGCATCGAGCGCGATCACATCGCCGCTGAGGCTGCCGAACACCAGCTTGCCGTCGGCGTAGGACGCACCACGGTTGACCGTGTCGCAGCAGGCCACCGCCACCGCACGCTCGTCCTGCTGCGGGGTGTACTTCCACAGCACCTTGCCGTTGTCTTCCTGCGACAGGTCGATCGCGAACACGTTGTTCGGGTAGGCGCTGACCATGTACATGGTGCTGCCGATCACCAGCGGCTGGCCTTCGTGGCCGCGGGTGGCATCGGTCTTCATCTCCCACGACATCTTCAGATTCTTGACGTTGTCGCGGTTGATCTCGGCCAGCGGGCTGTGCCGGTTCAGGCCGAAATCGCGTCCGATGCCGCCCCAGTTGTCGGGATTGGCGGCGTTGGTGGCGAACTCGCTGTCGGTATCGGCAACCGCGGCCGGCGCGGCGGCCGGCGGTTGCTGTGCGGCGGCCGGCGCGGCCGGTGCCGCGGCTTCTTCGTGCTTCTTGCAACCCGCCAGCGCCAACGCAGTGGCCAGCGCGAGCAACGTACAAGCCTGGGTACGACGTGAATGACTGTGCATCGTTCTACTCCCCTCGTTGAAGAGCCGCGACAGCTGCACCTGGGCCGGCGTGTGCCACGGAACCTGAAGCGTGGGTGTCTACGAGCAACGTCCATGCCATCGCAGCGCTGCGATGCAACATCCCTTGACGTACGGATCACAACGTCGGTTGTCGTCCCAGAGACGCGCGCCAGCGCGGTCGAAGGCGTCTCGAGAACGTGACACTTTGTGCCATGCCGCTGCATCGCGATTGGCGCAGTGCGGGCACACGTGTCGATGGCACAGCCTGCGCCATCGACGCGCATGCGACGCAAGCGCACACGGAGGCGCACGGCGGAACGCGCGACAGCAGCGCGCATTCGCCACGCATGCGCCGAGACGCGGTACTAGAGCTACGTGTGGGGTGCGCGGCGGCCGTCAGCCGCCGCGGCACAGCATCAGTGCGGCTGCGGTCCGACGCGGTCCTGCCACCACGCCAGCAGCGCGGCGCAGTCGGTGAAGTGCAGGTCGGCCAGCGCCGGCCAGGGATTGTCCGGATGCAGCAGCACGGTCGTGGCGCCGGCGTGGCGCCCGCACTGCAGGTCGTAGGCGTGATCGCCGACCATCGCCAGCGCCTGCGGCGGCACGCCCCAATGCTCGGCCAGCTGCAGCAGACCGCCCGGATGCGGCTTGGGCGGGGCCTCGTCGCGGCCGAGGATGGTCACCTCCTCGAACAGGTCATCGACCTCGATCTCTTCCAGGGTCAGCTGCGCCAGCTCGCGCGCGTTGCGGGTGAGCACCGCCAGCCGGCAATCGGCCGCATGCAGGGTGCGCAGCAGCGCCGGGGCGCCGTTGGCCGCGGTGGCCTCCTGGGCCAGCACGCGCTCGTGCTCCAACAGCCAGGCGTGCTTGCTGGCGCGCTGCGCGTCCGGCAGCGCCGCCAGGTGCTGCAGGATGTCGGCCTGCGGTGGAATCTGCAGTTCGCGGCGGATCAGCGCGAAATCGTGCACGGCGCGGGTCAGGGTGCCGTCCATGTCGAACACCCAGTGGCGCACCTGGCACAGCGCCTCGGCCGGCGGCGGCGTGACGGCGTGCATCGCGCTCAATCCCAGCCCGGCATCTGCGCGCCGTCCAGGCCGCCGGTCTCGAACACCGCGGTGCGGGTGCCTCCTGCCTTCACCGGGAAGGTGATCTGCAGCACCGTGGTCTTGCGCGCCAGCTTCCACAGCGCCTTGTCGTCGCTGATGAACATGGCGATGGCCTCGTCGGTCTTGGGCCGCCAGGCCGCGGCCGCGTGCGGCGGCGCGTCGTCGGCCTTCAGTTCCACCTTGCAGCCGCCGGCGCAGCGGAAATCGCCGGACTGCAGCACCAGGTAGGCGCTGCGCTTCCATTCCGGATGGTCGCGGAACACCAGTTGCACCGGCTTGGGTCCGCTGCCGTCCACATCGACCTTGTCGCGGCTGTACAGCATCGCCGAGCGCTGCACGCCCTTGCCGGCCGGCACCTGCGAGTACTGCCAGGCCGCCTGCATGCGCCGCAGTTCGCGCGCCGCCTCGCCCTTGGCCTTGACCTCGGCGTAGCCGGGCTGGATGCGTTCGGCCGCGTCCGAGCCCGGATACTGCTGCAGCAGCGCCGCGCCGTGGATCCGCGCCAGGTCCCAGTTGCCGGACTTCACCGCGGCGTCGTACTGCTTGGCCAGGTCGTCGGCGGCCTGCGCCTTGGCCTGCGCTTCGGCCGCGGCCTGCGCCTTGCGCTCGGCCTCGTGATCGCCGCAAGCGGCCAGGGCGACGGCGCACAGCGCGCCGAGCAGGATGCGTTTCATCGTGGGGTTCCTCGTTGGATCAGGGTGTCGATGGCCTGCGCGACCTCGGCGGGCTTCTCGACGATGGACATATGGCCGCTGTCGTCCAGCAGCACCTGGATCGCCTGCGGCAGGCGCTGCGCGTACAGCGCCAGCGCGCTGGCGTCGATCACCGCGTCCTGCACGCAGTTCAGCAGCAGCGCCGGCTGGCGGATGCGCGCGGCCTCCTCGAACGGCAGGAACGCCTCCTCGCCGCGGCCGATACGCGCCAGCACCTGCTGTTCGAACGCGGCCTCGCGGCGGCGCCAGGCCACCACCGCCGGCACCGCCCAGCGCGGGATGCGCGGCTTGGCGCGCTCGAGCAGGAACACGGTGTCGATATAGCGCTGCAACGACGCGGCATCGTGCACCGCGAACGGATTGTGCCCGTCCAGCACCGCCTGGCCGAACGCATTGTCAGCGAAGCGCACACCGGCGGCATTGAACAGGCCGACACGGTCGAACACCGTCGGATGGCGCGCCGCGGCCAGCGCGGCGATGCCGCCGCCCATCGAGTGCCCGAGCAGCACGCATTCGCTGCCCGTACGGCGCGCGCACTGCAGTGCGAACGCGGCCACGCGCTCGGCCTGCGCGACGAAGCCGTAGTCCTGCCCGGCGATGCGTTGGCTCTCGGCCCAGCCGGGCAGATCCGGGATCACCAGGTGGTAGCGCGTGCCCAGCGCGCGCGCCAGCGGCAGCCAGTTCTCCTTGCTGCCGGTGAAGCCGTGCACCAGCAACAGCGTCGGCGCGGCGGGATCGGCCGCAGCGCGCACCAGATAGGTCCAGGTGTGTCCGGCGACCTGCGTCTGGCGCCGTTGCAGCCCGCTGCCGCGGCGCTGGCGCAGGCTCTCCAGCCGGACCAGCAGGAACGGATCGCGCAGCACCAGCACCACGCCGATCAGCGCCGCCACCATCAGCAGCACGCCGGCCAGCAACAGCCAGGCCATCGTCAACACCAGCACGGCGACACCGAAAGGCGGAGACGGGTCATGCGCTCACACCACCACGTCGGCTTCGCCGAGATGGATCGCCAGCCATACGGTCGGCTGCGCGGGATCGGTGAAGGTCACCCAATGCGGCGTATCGGCCGGAATGAACAGATGATCGCCCGGTGCCAGCGCGACCTCGCGCTCGCACAGCGCCACCCGCGCGCTGCCGCGCAACAGCAGGACCCATTCGTCGTGTGCCTGCTGGTAGGGCGTGTCCTGCGGCGTGGTCTGCCCGTGCGAGACGATGCGCTCCACGCGGCAACCGGAGCGCCGAAGCAGCTCGGTGAAGATTTCGCCACCACGCGCATCGGGCAGCGCGGCCAGCAAGGAACCGGAGAGGGCGTGCGCGTCGGTCATCTCAGCACCGCCTCGACGGGCGCAGGTGAGTCCGCTCGCATCGGAATCGGCAGTGTCCTGCCATGGCGATGGCGCTTGCAGCGAAGACTGGAGCGGCGGTGGCGAACGGGGTCATGCACGCATGGGCCGAGGACCATCGGGACTGCCGAGGATATCGCGAATGCGTGGCAGCGGGTCGCTGCCCGCGAGCAGCGGCATGTGTGGAATTCGTTAACGCCGCGATGGACCGGCGCGCGTTTCGTGCAGGAAGCGCATATGACGCCGCGCGGCGCGACATTCTGCGGCACGTGCGCAACCATGCCGCCGCGACGATCGCGCCTGCCCCGCGCGACGCGATCGCGCAACAGGCCGGCCGCACAAACGCACACGGCGCCGGGATCGCTCCCGGCGCCGTGTGCGCGGTCTTCAGCAGGCGGCGCGCGTCAGTGCGCGGTGCTGCCGGCCTTGGCCTTGTCCAGCATCTCCTGCACCGACACCGTGGTGATCGGGTGGTAGCCGGGCTTCGCCTTGGCGAACACGTCCTCGGCGAACGCCAGCCCGTCCGGGGTCTTCACCAGTTCGGCGTAGATCGGCAGGATCAGCTTGCGGCGACCGACGCGGGCGATGAACTCGCCGGCGGCCGGACGCGCGTCCACGTAGCCGCTGCGGATCGCCAGCGGGTACCAGCGCATGGCGATCTCGCCGTTGGCGGTACCGGTGAAGTGGTAGGCGTCGTCGAGCTGCTTGAGCTGCGCCGGCGTCAGCTTCTCGCCCAGGCCGCTGAGGAAGCGCGTCCATTCCTGGGTGCTCCAGGCATCGGTCACCTGCTTGCCCGGCAGCGTGCCGCTGCCGGTCCAGGCGATGCGCGCGGTATCGACCATGGCGAAGTTGCGCGAGCGCGCCTTCTGCGCGAACGCCGGAATGCCCGGCTCGTCCAGCCACGCGTGCAGTTCCTGCGCGGTCACCGCATTCGGCTTCTTGGCCAGAAGATGCGTCTTGAGATACGCGACGAACTGATCGGTGTTGGCGCTCTGGAAGGCGTGGTCGTCGAACCAGCCGCGCAGGAACGGATCGAAGGTGTCGCGGCCGAAGCGCTGCTCCAGGAACTGCAGGAACCACGCGCCCTTGACGTAGGCGACCTGGCTCAGCGCCTCGTCCGGATCGCGCTCGGTCAGCGCCGGCAGCGCCAGCGCCTGGTCGGCCGGGCTCATGCCCTTCAGTTCGGCCAGCAGATCGGTCTGGTCGATCTCGCGCTCCATCTCCGCCGCTTCGGGGCCGTACAGCGCCTCGGTGATGCGTGCCTGCACGTAGGTGGTGAAACCTTCGTTGAGCCAGATGTCCTTCCAGCTGGCGTTGGTCACCAGGTTGCCGGACCAGCTATGCGCCAGCTCGTGCGCGATCAGCGACACCAGCGACTTGTCGCCGACGATCACCGTCGGCGTGGCGAAGGTCAGGCGCGGATTCTCCATGCCGCCGAACGGGAACGACGGCGGCAGCACCAGCATGTCGTAGCGGCCCCAGCGGTACGGACCGTACAGCGTCTCCGCGGCCACGATCATCTTCTCGGTGTCCTCGAACTCCTTGGCCGCCTTGTCGACCATCGCCGGCTCGGCCCACACGCCCGAGCGCGCCGAGATCGGCTTGAACACCAGGTCGCCGGCAGCGATCGCCAGCAGGTAGGACGGGATCGGCTGCGGCATCTTGAAGCGGTAGTCGCCGTTGCGCACCGCCTTGGGATCGTTGTCGGCGCTCATCAGCACCATCACGTCCGGGCGCGAGACCACGTGCGCGCTGTAGGTGAAGCGCACGCTCGGCGTGTCCTGCAGCGGCACCCACGAACGCGCGTGGATCGCCTGCGACTGGCTGAACATGAAGGGCAGCTTCTTGCCCTCGGTCATCGACGGCTCCAGCCACTGCAGGCCCGAGGCGGTCGGCGCGGTGTGGTAGGTGATGCTGATCTTCTGCGGCTGCGTCGGCGCCTCGATGGTCAGCTTGCTGCCGTAGATCTTGTCCGCGGGCGCCAGCGCGTACTGCAGCGGCGCCTGCTGGCCCTTGCCGTCGTCGGCCTGCACCTTCTCGATGGTCAGGTCGCGCGTGTCCAGCACCAGTTGCTTGGCGCTCTTGTCCTTCCAGTCCAGCGTGTAGGTGGCGGTACCGCCGATCTGCTTGCTGTCGAAATCCAGCTTCAGATCCAGCGCCAGATCCTTGATCACGACCTTGGACGGCTCGGCGTAGGAGGTCTCGTCGTGGCTGCGGTCGGCCGGCTTGGCCGCGGCGGGTGCCGGCTTGGCGGCAGGTGCGGCCGCATCGGGCGCGGACGCTTCACGGGAACACCCGGACGCGACCATCGCGGCCAGGGACAACAACAGGAACGGGGAACGCATGGCAGACAGCACCGGTTCGGGGAAACCGGAAGTTTACCGGAAGGCGGGGATTGGGGATTCGGGAGTGGGGATTCGCAACGGCAACGCGGCGCGCGCACTTTTACGAATCCCGAATCTCCAATCGAAGCGGGGATTGGGGATTGGGGATTCGCAGCAGCGAACAGCCGGCGCGCTTCCGAATCCCGAATCTTCAATCTCCAATCCCTGCTCCACTCAGATCTTGTAGCCGAGTGGATCGCCACGATGCCGCCGGCAAGGTTCTTGTAGTGGCTGCGGGCGAAGCCGGCTTCTTCCATCCTTGCCTTCGCGTCCTGCGGCGGATACTTGCGCCGGCACCGCCGGACCGCGCGTCGGGACTGAAGTCCCTCCCACAAGGACTACCCAGCGTGCGCGATCGGTCAGCAACCGATCGCCCGCTCTTGCGATTCCCCAATCCCGATTCCCGAATACCGGCCTCCTGCGGCCGATGCTTGCACCAGCACCGCCGGACCGCGCGTCGGGACTGAAGTCCCTCCCACAAGGACAGCCCAGCACCGCGATCGGTCAGCAACCGATCGCCCGCTCTTGCGATTCCCGAATCCCGATTCCCGAATCCCGGCTTTCTGTGGCAGATGCTTGCACCGGCACCGCCGGACCCCGCGTCGGGACTGAAGTCCCTCCCACAAAGACGGCACAGGCCCCGCGATCGGTCAGCACCGATCGCCTGCTCTTACGATTCCCGAATCCCGATTCCCCAATCCCGGCTTCTAAATCTTATAGCCCGAATGGATCGCCACGATCCCGCCGGTGAGATTCTTGTAGTGGCTGCGGGCGAAGCCGGCTGCTTCCATCATCGCCTTCAGCGCGTCCTGCGGCGGATGCTTGCGGATGCTCTCGGCCAGGTACTGGTAGCTGTCGGCGTCCTTGGCGAACAGTTGGCCCAGGCGCGGCAGCACCTTGAACGAATGGAAGTCGTACAGCGGCTTGAACCAGTCGGCGGTGACTTCGGAGAACTCCAGCACCCGCGCCTGGCCGCCGACCTTGAGCACGCGGTACATCTCGCGCAGCGCGGCGTCCTTGTCGGTGACGTTGCGCAGGCCGAAGGCGATGGTCACCAGGTCGAAGCTCTGGTCCGGGAACGGCAGCGCCTCGGCGTTGCATTGCACGTAGTCCAGGCCCGCGACCAGGCCGCGGTTGGTGAGGCGGTCGCGGCCCACTGAGAGCATGCCGGCGTTGATGTCGCCCAGCACGATCTCGCCGTCGGCGCCGACCCGGTCCTTCAGCAGCGCGGCGATGTCGCCGGTGCCGCCGGCCAGGTCGAGCACGCGGTCGCCCGGCTTGACCTGCGCGGTGGCGACGAAATAGCGCTTCCAGACCCGATGGATGCCCATGCTCATCAGGTCGTTCATCAGGTCGTAGTTGCCGGCGACCGAGGTGAAGACCTCGCCGACCAGCTTCTGCTTGTCCTTGGCGGCGACGTCGCGGAAGCCGAAATGGGTGGTGCCGGTCTTGTAGGGGGATTCGCTCATGCCGGGATTATCGCACTGCCGGCCGCTGCGTGCCGGTGAAGCGCGGCCCGGGATGACAGCCGCCGGCCGCCTGGGCCAGACTGCCGGCCATTCCCTTTCCCCCGGCCCTCCCATGCTGACCACGCCCGACTACCGCGCCCTGCTCGACACCGCCATCGCCGAAGCCCGCCAGGGCCTGGCCGAGGGCGGCATCCCGATCGGCGCCGCCCTGTACCACCGCGACGGCCGCCTGCTCGGCTGCGGCCACAACCGCCGCGTGCAGGAAGGCGACCCGTCCGTGCACGGCGAGACCGACGCGTTCCGCAAGGCCGGACGCCAGCGCCGCTACAAGGACACCATCATGGTCACCACCCTGGCGCCGTGCTGGTACTGCAGCGGCCTGGTGCGGCAGTTCAACATCGGCACCGTGGTGGTCGGCGAATCGGTGACCTTCCAGGGCGGTATCGATTGGCTGCGCGAGAGCGGCGTGGAGGTCATCGACCTGCACAGCCAGGAGTGCATCGACCTGCTCGGTGGCTTCATCGCCGCGCACCCGGACGTGTGGAACGAGGATATCGGCGAGGACTGAACCTCGCGTCGCCGCGCCGGTCCAGGCGCGGCGGCCCTGACGACGCGGTTCGGGCGACAGCGTTGCCCAGTTGCCCCCCCGTCACGCCCTGCCGGCACGCGTGCTGCCGGCACGACGGGTCATTGCCCCGGAATCACCCGAGCCGCCACGGCGCCCACGGCCGGTACCTGACACGCAAGTGTTATATTATTTCAATATTCGACACCGACCGTCACGCATGCCGCCCGCTGCTTCCGTTTCCGCTGCGCCCGCGTCCCTCACCCTGCCCGCCACCGCCTCGGCCAGCGCGCGCCTGGCCTCGATCGACTTGCTGCGCGGCACGGTGATGCTGCTGATGCTGCTCGACCACGTGCGCGAGACCTTTCACTACCATCACCCGGTGGGCGACCCGATGGACGTGGAGAACACCGCGCCGGCGCTGTTCGTCGCGCGCACGCTGGCGCACCTGTGCGCGCCGGTGTTCGTGTTCCTCACCGGGCTGTCGGCCTGGCTGTACGCGGCGCGGCAGGCCGACGGCCGCGCGGCGGCGGCCAGCTTCCTGCTCAAGCGCGGCCTGTTCCTGATCGTGCTGGAGCTGACCCTGGTCAACCTGGCCTGGAGCGGCGCCTTTCCGCCGCAGGCGCTGTACCTGCAGGTGATCTGGGCGATCGGCCTGAGCATGCTCGCCCTGGCCGCGCTGCTGTGGCTGCCGCGGCCGGCACTGGCCCTGCTGGGCGCGGCGCTGGTCGCCGGCCACCACCTGCTGGACGATGTGCAGGTGCAGGGCGACGGCCCGCTCGCGGCGGTCTGGGCGGTGCTGCACGACCGGCGCTGGCTGGAGCTGGGCGACCTGCGCCTGCGCACCTCCTACCCGGTGCTGCCGTGGATCGGGGTGATCGCGCTCGGCTACGCCGCCGGCCCCTGGTACGGCGCCGCCACCGACCCGGCGCAACGCCAGCAGCGCCTGCTGGCCTGGGGGCTGGGCGCACTGGCTGCCTTCCATCTGCTGCGCTGGCACAACGGCTACGGCGACGCGCCCTGGCAGCTCCAGGACGATCTCGCGCATACCGCGATGAGCTTCTTCAACGTTACCAAGTACCCGCCGTCGCTGCAGTTCCTGCTGCTGACCCTGGGCGTGGGCCTGCTGTTGCTGCGCCTGTACGAACACCCCGCCGTGGCCCGCGCGCTGGCGCCGCTGGCGGCGATCGGCGCGGCGCCGATGTTCTTCTACCTGCTGCACCTGTACGTACTGAAGCTCGCCTACCTGGCCACGCTGGCGCTGTGGGGCGCCAACCAGGGCGATCTGTTCGGCGTGGACAGCGTGGCCGCGCTGTGGGCGATCGCCGCCTTGCTGGGCCTGGCCCTGTACTGGCCCACCGCCGCGTTCGCGCGGCTGAAGGCACGGCGCCGCGACCTGGCCTGGCTGCGCTACTTCTAGGGCGCCGCGGTTCATCTGCATGCAATGCAGGCGTGGTCGACTGCCGGTTCCCTTGCCGCGCCTGGAGACCTGCGATGTCCACCCGCCTGCCGCAGTTGCTGCTGATCGGCCTGACCCTTGCCGCCTGCGCCGGATGCGCGACCGCGGCGAGCAAGCGCGACGCCTGGGTGGTGCAGCAGATCCACGACTACAACCATCCCTACGCCGCGCAGCGCGCCGAACTGGACACCAAGATGGCGACCATGGCCGGCAGCGCCTACGCCTTCTACCGCGGCACCGACCACATCTTCTATAAGGACATGACCACCCTGCCGGACTCGCTGTGGACCTCGCCGCAGACCGGCTATACCTGGCTCGGCGGCGACACCCACATCGGCAACTTCGATGCGGCGCGCGACAGCAGCGGCAAGGCGGTGTTCAAGGTCGCCGACTTCGACGAAGGCCACCTCGGCCAGTACGTGTGGGACCTGCGCCGGCTGGCCGCGAGCATGGTCCTGGCCGGCCGCGACAACGGCCTGTCCGACAGCGACATCGGCGACGCCATCGACACCATGGTCGGCGCCTACCTGGACAAGATCGCCGATTTCCGCGGCAGCGACGCCGAAGCGAGCTTCCAGCTGAGCAAGCGCAACACCAGCGGCGCCGTGGCCAAGATCATCGACAGCGCCGACGGCAAGAGCCGCAGCAACCTGCTGTCCAAGTACACCGTGGTCAACGGCGGCAAGCGCCAGTTCCAGGACCTGGACAACCTGGTCGCGGTGGACGCCAGCACCACCTCGGCGGTGGCCGCGGCGATGAACGGCTACATCGGCTCGATCGCCGCGTCCAAGCGCTATGCGTCCAGCTACTACACCATCAAGGACGTGCGCCAGAAGCTGGGCTCGGGCACCGGCAGCCTCGGCCGCCTGCGCCTGTACGTGCTGATCGAAGGCCCGAGCACGTCGACCAGCGACGACGTGATCCTGGAATGGAAGCAGGAAGCGGCCAGCGTGGTCGCGGTGGCCGCGCCGTCGCAGATGCCGGCCTCCACCTACGACAACAACGAGGGCGCGCGGGTCGCGCGCACCGCCAAGGCGCAGACCATCGACGCCGACGTGCTGGTCGGCTACGCCAGCGTCAACGGCACCCCGTTCTACGTGCACGAGAAGTCGCCGTTCCAGCAGGACCTGGACCCGACTGCGCTGGACAGCGCCGGCAAGCTCGCCACCGCCGCCACCTACCTGGGCCAGGCCCTGGCCTCGGCGCACGCGCTGGCCGACCAGGACTACGACCCGAACGTGGTGCCCTATAGCATCGACAAGCAGATCGACCAGGCGGTCACCAGCAAGAGCGGCCTGAAATCGGAACTGCGCCAGTTCGCGTTCGACTACGCCGCGCAGGTGCAACTGGACTGGCAGTCGTTCGTGGCCGCGTACAAGGCGGGTACGCCGCTGTATTGAACGCGGCGGGGGTGGCCGGGATCGCCCACGCCGTCTTGGCGCTGCGGGAAACATACCCCGGCCTGCGGCACGCTCTCCTGTCGGAGCGACTCGTCCCCATTTGTGGGATCAGTCGCGACGAGGCGTTACCGGCAAGTCCCGTCACGACGGAAGTCGCTCCTTGTATCTGGACATGGAGCCCTGATGGCGTTATGTCTACGGTTCTTCTTTTCGTCCGGCACGCAAATCTCAAGCGAAAGCAAAGGCTTTCGCCCTTACGGGCGAGTTACTTTTCTTTGCTCGCGCAAAGAAAAGGTAACCAAAAGAAAGCGCGCCCTGCCTCGCGCCCTCCGCGCTAACGCGCTCCGGGTCCGCGTCCATCACGGGGATCCGCGGAAGAAGGGGCATCCTGCCCCTGCCGCGGACGGCGCACATCCCTGTGCGCCGCCCTTCGGGTTTCTCCCCGCGATGGCCGCCGCTTCGGAAGGGAACCCAGTAAGTCAAAAGCAAGGGCAAGGACAAGAGCCAAAGCTAAGCGACCGCGACTCGCACAGGGACTCGTGGTGATCGCTGTCCGGGCGCGATGTGGGAGGGACCTGCGTCCCCTTTTGTGGGATCAGGCACGACGGCTTCCGAGGTCAGATCGTCCGCCTACTCAGCTCGTCGTGGTTGCATGACAGTTGACTCCCACAAAGGGGAACGCATCGCGGGCGTGCGTCGACCCGGAACTACAGGATGTACCGGCTCAGATCCGGATCCTGCACCAGCTCGCCCAGGTGCGCATCGACGTAGGCCGCGTCCACGGTGACGCTTTGCCCGTCGCGGTCCGGGGCTTCGTAGCTCAGCGTGTCGAGCAGGCGCTCGAGCACGGTGTGCAGGCGCCGCGCACCGATGTTTTCCTGGCGCTCGTTGACCAGGAACGCGATCTCCGCCAGGCGCGCGATGGCGTCGTCGGTGAAGCGCAGGCTCACGCCTTCGGTCAGCAACAGCGCCTCGTACTGCTTGGTCAGCGCGGCCTTCGGTTCGGTGAGGATGCGGATGAAATCGTCCTTCGACAGCGCCGACAGCTCCACGCGGATCGGGAAGCGGCCCTGCAGCTCCGGGATCAGGTCGCTGGGCTTGGCCAGGTGGAATGCGCCGGACGCGATGAACAAGATGTGGTCGGTCTTGACCGTGCCGTACTTGGTGCTGACGTTGGAGCCTTCCACCAACGGCAGCAGATCGCGCTGCACGCCTTCGCGCGAGACATCGCCACCGGTGGCGCCGGCCTCGCTGCGCTTGGCCACCTTGTCGATCTCGTCGATGAACACGATGCCGTGCTGTTCGCAGGCCTCGATCGCCGCCGCGCGCACATCGTCCTCGTTGACCAGCTTGCCGGCCTCTTCCTCGATCAGCAGCGGGCGCGCGGCCTTGATGGTCAGCTTGCGCGACTGCGACTTGCCGCCGCCCAGGTTGGAGAACATCTGCCGCAGCTGCTGGCCCATTTCCTCCATGCCCGGCGGGGTCATGATGTCCATGCTGACGTTGACCGCGACGTCCAGTTCGATCTCGCGCTCGTCCAGCTCGCCGGCGCGCAGCATGCGCCGGAACTTGCTGCGGGTGTCGTTGTCCTGCGCCGACGGCTCGTTGCGCGCGGCTTCGGGATCGAAGCCGATGCCGGCGCTGCGCCGCGGCAGCAGCGCATCGAGGATGCGGTCCTCGGCGCGCTCTTCGGCCTGCGTGCGCACGCGGGTCTTGGCCTGCTCGCGGTACAGCTTGACCGCGGTATCCGCCAGGTCGCGCACGATCTGCTCCACGTCCTTGCCGACGTAGCCGACCTCGGTGAAGCGGGTCGCTTCGACCTTGACGAAGGGCGCATTGGCCAGCGTCGCCAGGCGCCGCGCGATCTCGGTCTTGCCGACGCCGGTGGGGCCGATCATCAGGATGTTCTTCGGCATCACTTCGTTGCGCAGCGCGTCGGGCAACTGCATGCGCCGCCAGCGGTTGCGCAGCGCGATCGCCACCGCGCGCTTGGCCTCGTGCTGGCCGACGATGTGGCGGTCCAGCTCCTGCACGATCTCGCGCGGGGTCATGGTGGAGGTATCGGGATTTGGCATTGGGGATTGGGGATTCGTAAGAGCGGAGGAGGAGAGATCGATGCGTGGCCGGATACCGGGAGGGAGTCGCTCAGCGAATCCCCACTCCCGACTCCCGAATCACAGCTCTTCGACCACCACGTTGCGATTGGTGTAGATGCAGATGTCGCCGGCGATGTTCAGCGCTTCGGTGGCGATGGTGCGTGCGTCCAGCGTGGTGTGGCCGAGCAGCGCGCGTGCCGCCGACAGGGCATAGGAACCGCCGGAGCCGATGGCGATGATGCCGTCCTCCGGCTCGATCACATCGCCGGTGCCGCTGATGATCAGCGAGGTCTCTTTGTCGGCCACCGCCAGCAGCGCCTCGAGCTTGCCGAGGCGGCGTTCGGTGCGCCAATCCTTGGCCAGCTCCACCGCGGCGCGGGTCAGCTGGCCGTGCTTCTCCAGCTTGGCCTCGAACAGTTCGAACAGGGTGAACGCATCGGCGGCGGCGCCGGCAAACCCGGCCAGCACCTGGCCCTCGCGGCCGAGCCGGCGCACCTTGCGCGCATTGCCCTTCATCACGGTGTGGCCCAGGGTCACCTGGCCGTCGCCGGCCACGGCGACACGGCCATCGCGGCGCACCGACAGGATCGTGGTGGCGTGGAAAACATTGGGGTTCTGACTGGGATCCATGCGGCCTCCGGAGCGATGACTCAGGTGTGGGGGCTGGCGGCGCGCGGTTCAAGCGTCGCCGGTCGTGGAGGGGGCGTCGCCGAGCCGGGCGTGCGCCGGCCGTGCCGGATCGGCGGCGATGCCCCAAGCGACGAACCAGTCATCGCCCTCGGTCTCGATCGGATGCAGCGTGCGCCCGGCGCCGTTGCCGCAGGCCAGGTCGTGTGCGGCGCAATAGCGGTCGCAGCCCCAGCACAGGCGTTCGGGGTGACGCGGCGCCAGCGGAAAGGGTTTGGCCATCGGTACGCCCTCGCGACGTGGGAGGGCAGTGTCGTCGCGCCTTGATCCAGAACAAGCGCGGAGCGACAGCGGCCGTGTCGGCCGCGATCACCCAGTCAGGACTTGCGCTTGGCGCGCGGGTGCGCCGCGTCGTAGACCTTGGCCAGGTGCTGGAAGTCCAGGTGGGTGTAGATCTGCGTGGTGGCGATGTCGGCATGGCCCAGCAATTCCTGCACGCCGCGCAGATCGCCCGAGGATTCCAGGATGTGACTGGCGAAACTGTGCCGCAGCATGTGCGGATGCACGTGCTTGAACAGGCCCTGGCGCCCGGCCAATTGCTTGATCCGGATCTGCACCGCACGCGCGCCGATCGGCGCCCCGCCCCGCCCCGGGAACACCGGCGCGGCGGCCTCGCCCCGGCTTTCCTCGCGCCACGCCAGCAGCGCGGTGCGCGCATGCGAGCCGACCGGCACCAGCCGCTGCTTGTTGCCCTTGCCCAGCACGCTGACCATGCCGGCGACGAAATCCAGATCGCGCCAGCGCAGCGCGCACAACTCGCTCAGGCGCAGGCCGGAGGAATAGAACAGCTCCAGCAGCGCGCGGTCGCGCAGGCCCAGCGGCGCATCGGTCGGCACTTCGACCAGGCGCACCGCCTCGTCGGCGTCGAGCACCTGCGGCAGCTTGCGTGGCGCCTTCGGCGCGCGCAACGCCGCGGCCGGGCTGGTGGCGATGCGGCCGTGCTTGAGCAACCACGCATAGAAGCTGCGGCACGCCGACAACCGCCGCTGCAGGCTCTTGGGCGACAGCCCGCGACGGTGTTCGGCGGCGATGAAGTTGCGCAGTTGCGCGGCATCGAGCGCGGCGGGTTCGCCGAGCAGGTTGGCCGCGGCCCACGCCTCCAGCGCCGCCAGGTCGCGCCGGTACGCGTCCAGGGTATGCGCGGACATGCGCCGCTCGACCTGCAGGTAGGCGAGGAAGGCGGGGATCATGAGCAGCAGCCGGCGCCTGCCAGGTCTCGGGCCATTGGCCTCGCGCGGTGCAGCGACCGCGCTGCGGTGGAGTCTTGCCGCCTTGCATGCCGCGACATGGCGACAGCGGTGGCGACACGACGCGCGGGGCGGGCAATGACGAGCGCGCAGCGCTGGCGCACGAGGCCAGCGGCTGCGATGTCGTCCCGGGCCGCGGGTCCCGGGTCCCGGGTCCCGGCCGCCCTCATCGCTGCAACGCCACCGCCAGCGCCTCGCCCATCATGCGCAGGAACAAGGTGCCCATGCCGGGATAGAACCGGTTCGGGTCGCGGCTGCCGACCGCGATCAGGCCCAGGCCCGGCAGCGGCAGCAGCGCGGTGGACTGCACCTCGTCCACGCGCTCGCCGTACAGCAGCGCCTGCTTCTCCGGTTGCAGGCGGCCGCAGATCGGCTCGCCGTCCTTCAGGCAATCGCGGAACGGCGCCAGCCGCGCATCGTCGGCCGCCAGCACCTGCAGCCACGGCGCCTGCTCCAGGCCGGGCAAGGGCTGCAGCAGCACGATGCTGACCAGGTCGCCCTGGAAATCCTCCTGCAGCGAGGCGGCCATCGCGCGCACGCTGTCGGCGGCGCTGCGCTGGCGCATCAGCGCCAGGGTCAACTGATGGGTGCGCACCGCCAGCCGTTCGTTGACCTGCGCGTTGGCGGCCAGGTCGGCCAGCCGCCGCGACAGTTCGCGGTTCTTGTCGCGCAGCACTTCCAGCTGGTAGCTGGCCAGCGACGCGGTGGGGCCGTCGTCGCGCGGCACCACCAGGGTCAGCGCCAGATCGGGAAACTGTTTCAGGAAGCCGGGATGGCGCCGCAGCCATGCTGCCACCTCGTGCGCGCCGAGCTTGTCGTGGCTGTCGCTCATCGGATCCATTCTCCATCGAAGACGAACGTCGCCGGCCCGGACATCACCACCGGCGCGGTATCGTCCGGCCACTGCACCCGCAGTTCGCCGCCGGGCAGGGTGACGCGCACGTCGCGCTCGACCCGGCCGCGCTGCATCATCACCGCGGCCGCCGCGCAGGCGCCACTGCCGCAGGCCAGGGTCTCGCCGACGCCGCGCTCGTACACGCGCAGGCGCAGGTGGCCGCGGTCGATCACCTGCACGAAGCCGACGTTGACCGAATCCGGGAACGAGGCGTGCTGCTGCAGCAACGGGCCCAGGCGCTCCACCGGCGCCGCATCGACCAGGCCCACTTCCAGCACCGCGTGCGGGTTGCCCATCGACACCGCGCCGAAGCGCACGCTGCCGCCCTGCAGCGGCAGCACGTACTCGTCGCGCGCGCGCGGGAAACCGACCAGCGGCACGTCCTCCGGCGCGAAGCGCGGCACGCCCATCGCCACGGCGAATGCGCCGTCGGCACCGCGCGTGATGTGGTGGCTGCCGGCGGGGCTTTCGATCACGAAGTCCGTGCCGCTCGCACTGCCGTCGCGCACCAGCCAGGCGGCGACGCAGCGCGCGCCGTTGCCGCATTGCCCGGCGGCGCTGCCGTCGGTGTTCCAGATGCGGTAGCTGGCGACCGCCGCAGCATCGCGCGGCGGTTCGATGGTCAGGATCTGGTCGCAGCCGACGCCGAAGTGGCGGTCGGCCAGGCGCACCGCCAATGCGGCGTCCGGCGGCGGGGTGCCGTCGCGCAGGTCGAGCACCACGAAATCGTTGCCCGCGCCCTGCATCTTGCTGAAACGCAGGCGCGCGTCGTGGCGGGCCTCACTCATTCCCATTGGTGGGCATGGTGGTGTCGTTGGCCGGCGGGCGCTGCCCGTCCACCGGCTGCGCCTGTCCGGCGGGATCGGTGGTCGCCGGCGGCGTCGCATCCGGTGAGGGCGTGGCGGGCGCGGCTTCCACCGGCACCGGCTTCTGCGGCATCACCAGCGGCCCCTTGTTGCCGCAGCCGGCCAGGGCCAGCAGTGCAGCGGCGGAAAGAACGAGACGGATCGGAGAAGAGGACGATGTGCTCATGCGCCGAGTATAGCCACACCGGCATGAACCGGCTGTGCCGCGGTCGCGCAATGCGCCGCGCTCACTCGCGCGGCGGTTCGGGCCGCCACCACAGCCACAGCGCCACCGCACTCATGCAGCCGATCGCCAGTACCTGCACCCACAACCGGTGCACGAACAGCAGCAGCACCAGCGCGCATGCGGCCATGGTCAGTGTCGCCATCCATTTGCCGCGCCGGCTGACCGCGCCATGCCGTTCCCAGTCGCGGATGCTGCGGCCGAAACGCGGATCGCGCAGCAGGCGCCGGCGCAGCCGCGGCGAACCGCGCGCGGCGGCATAGGCGGCGATCAACACGAACACCGTGGTCGGCAAGCCCGGCACGAAGATGCCGACGATGCCGGTCGCCAGGCTGGCATAGGCCAGAAGCCACCAGGCCCAGCGGAAACGGGAGTGCGTGCGCATCGCGCCATCATAAGCCCGCGTCGGCGCGCACTGGCGTCGACCCGACGACTGACGCGACCGCCGGACGCGTGCAGCAACGGCTGTAGGAGCGGCTTCAGCCGCGACGGGCGTTACCGATAACGCCGTCGCGGCTGAAGCCGCTCCTACGACCGCAGTCTTTCGTGGTCGCTGGAGCACACCGTTGGTCGCGAAGAAAGACGTCACCGGCCAATCGGACTTCGGCGCAGCCGGGACCGGCGCCCATCCCGCACAACATCAGCGCCATCGGCCAGCCCGCAGGCCAGCCGATGCGCACCCCACTCACTTGGCCGGCGACTCCACGCCCAGCTGGTCCAGCATGAAGGCATAGGACTCGGCCATTTCGCGGTAACGGCGGAAGCGGCCGGACTTGCCGCCGTGGCCGGCTTCCATGTTGACGCGGAACACGATCGGCTGGCTGCCGGTGTCGTTCTCGCGCAGCTTGGCCACCCACTTGGCCGGCTCCCAGTACTGCACCTGCGAGTCCCACAGGCCGGTGCCGACGTACATCGCCGGGTAGGCCTGGCGGGTGACGTTGTCGTAGGGCGAGTAGCTGAGCATGTAGTCGTAGTACACCTTCTGCTCCGGATTGCCCCACTCGTCGTACTCGTTGGTGGTCAGCGGGATGCTCGGGTCGAGCATGGTGGTGACCACGTCCACGAACGGCACCTGCGCCACCAGCACGCGGTAGTCCTTGGGCGCCATGTTCGCCACCGCACCCATCAGCAGGCCGCCAGCGCTGCCGCCGGCCGCGGCCACGCGGTCCGGGGCGGCGTAACCCTGCTGCACCAGCCCGCGGGTGACGTCGATGAAGTCGGTGAAGGTGTTCTTCTTGTGCAGCAGCTTGCCCTGGTCGTACCAGTCGCGCCCCATCTCCTGGCCGCCGCGGATGTGCGCGATGGCGTAGACCACGCCGCGGTCGAGCAGGCTCACCACCGGCAGGTTGAACGCCGGATCGGTGGACATGCCGTAGCTGCCGTAGGCGTACTGGTACAGCGCGGCGCTGCCGTCCTTCTTGAAGCCTTTCTTGTAGACCAGCGACACCGGCACCTTGACCCCGTCGCGCGCGGTCACCCAGACGCGCTCGGTCTGGTACTTGCTGGCGTCGTAACCGATCACCGGCTGCTGCTTGAGCAGCTTGCGCTCGCCGGTACGGGTGTTGAGTTCGTAGGTGGTGGCCGGGGTGGTCAGCGAGGTGTAGCTGTAGCGCAGCCACGGCGTGTCCGGCTCGGCGTTGATCGACAGGCCCATCGAGTACGCCGGCTCGTCGGCCTTGACGTATTCCTCCTTGCCGTCGGCGAAGTGCAGGCGGATCCGTTCCAGGCCGTCGGAGCGCTCGGCGATGGCGGTGAAGCCGTCGAACAGCTCGAAGCCGTCGATGAACACCTTCTCGTCGTAGGGCAGCCAGCTCTGCCACTGGCTGCGCGAGGTAGCGCCATCTGGTGCAGTCATCAGCGCGTAGTTCTTGGCCTTCCAGTTGGTGCGGATCACCCAGCGGCCGTCGAAGTGGTCGGCGTGGTACTCGACGTCGCGCTCGCGCGGCGCCAGCACGGTGAAGCGCTGCGGATCGGCGGCCGGCGCATAGCGCTGCTCGGAAGACACGGTGCTTTCGACACCGATGACGATGTACTTGTCGTCGCGGGTGCGGCCCACCCCCATGTAGAAGCTGTCGTCCTTTTCCTCGTAGACCAGTACGTCCTGCGCGGCCGGCGTGCCCAGCACGTGCTTCTTGACCCGCACCGTCAGCAGCGTCTCCGGATCGTTCTCGACGTAGAACAGGGTCTTGTTGTCGTCGGCCCAGACCACGTCCGGCGACACGCCGGGAATGCGGTCGCCGTAGACCTCGCCGGTGTCCAGGTTCTTGAAGCGCACCACGTACTGGCGGCGGCCCACGTCGTCCTCGGTCCAGGCCAGAATGCGGTTGTCCTGGCTGACCGCTGCGTCGCCCACGCTGAAGTAGCCCTTGCCGGCGGCCATAGTGTTGACGTCGAGCAGGATCTCCTCCGGCGCCTCCATGCTGCCCTTGCGGCGCGCCTGGATCGGATAGTCCTTGCCGCTCTCGTAGCGGGTGTAATACCAGTAGCCGCGCTCGCCGTACGGCACGCTGCTGTCGTCCTGCTTGATGCGGCCGACGATCTCCTCGTACAGCCGGTCTTCCAGCGGCTGCAGCGGCTTCAGCACCTGGTCCGCGTAGGCGTTCTCGGCATTGAGATAAGCCAGCATCTGCGGATTCTTGCGCGCATCGTCGCGCAGCCAGTAATAAGCGTCCTGGCGGACGGCGCCGAACGGCGCCTTGACCGCATGCGGCTGCTTGGCCGGATGCGGCGGGGTCGCCGCAGCGGCGGAGGCGGAGGAAGCGAAGGAGGCGGTCATGAGCAGGACAAGGCTCGCTAGCAAGGGGCGGTGAGGCATCTAATGGGGCTCCGGCGGCGGTAACGCAACGGGACGCGCCGCCCTCGACGGGCGGCGGCAGCGGGCGGGCGCCGCGCAGTGCCGGCCGAGTCTCCCTGCAACGCCGCGCCGTGGCAAGCGCGTTGCCATGGCGGAGCCGGCGATATGCCGGGACGTGAGGTGTGGACGCGGCGTGCGCCACTGCCTGCGGCGCCGCGCCGATGGCGTGTGGCGTGGCCTTGGCCGGGGCCAATGCGACGCGTGCGGCGTCGCGCAGCATGGCGAACGGCAGCCGGCGCGCAGTCGACCTGGCTAGCGAGCAACGACAACGCGTGTCGCGTCATCCGACGCCAGTCGGTGACACGCCCGACCCGGCCGGGACGCAGTCAAGCGCGTCGTCCCCGCTCACGCCCATAACACCCGATGCGGCGCGCTCCACTATCATCGGCGGCATGGCTTCCCTTCCCGGCGACACTTCCCGCGTCTCGCCCGCCGCGCCCGGCTACAGCCAGCGCAGCCGCGAGATCGAGCCCTTCCACGTGATGGCGCTGCTGGCCCGCGCCAACGAACTGGAGCACGCCGGCCACGACGTGATCCACCTGGAGATCGGCGAACCGGACTTCACCACCGCCGCGCCGATCGTCGCCGCCGGCCAGGCTGCGCTGGGTGCCGGCCACACCCGTTACACCGCCGCGCGCGGCCTGCCCGCCCTGCGCCAGGCGCTGGCGGACTTCTACCGGCAGCGCCACGACGTCGACCTGGATCCGGCACGCATCCTGATCACCCCCGGCGGCTCCGGGGCCCTGCTGCTGGCCAGCGCGCTGCTGGTCGATCCCGGTCGCCACTGGCTGATGGCCGACCCCGGCTATCCGTGCAACCGCCACTTCCTGCGCCTGGTCGAAGGGTCGGCGCAGTTGGTGCCGGTCGGCCCGGACAGCCGCTACCAGCTGACCCCGGACCTGCTGCAGCGGCACTGGAACGCGGACAGCGTCGGCGCGCTGGTGGCCTCGCCGGCCAACCCCACCGGCACCGTGCTGTCGCGCGCCGAACTGGCCGCACTGTCGCAGACGCTGCACGCCCGCGGCGGACACCTGGTGGTGGACGAGATCTACCACGGCCTGAGCTACGGCATCGACGCGCCCAGCGTGCTGGAGGTCGACGACGCCGCCTACGTGCTCAACAGCTTCTCCAAGTACTTCGGCATGACCGGCTGGCGCCTGGGCTGGCTGGTGGCGCCGCGCGCGGCGGTGCCGTCGCTGGAGAAGCTGGCGCAGAACCTGTACATCAGCGCGCCCAGCATTGCCCAGCACGCGGCGCTGGCCTGTTTCCTGCCGGAGACGCTGCATATCCTGGAAGCGCGCCGCGCCGAATTCGCGCAGCGCCGCGACTACCTGCTGCCGGCGCTGCGCGCGCTCGGCTTCCGCATCGAGGTCGAGCCGGAGGGCGCGTTCTACCTGTACGCCGACGTCTCCGATTTCACCGACGATGCGCAGGCGTTCTGCGCGCACTTCCTGGAGACCGAGCACGTCGCCTTTACCCCCGGCGTGGATTTCGGTCGCCACCGCGCCCGCCAGCATGTGCGCATCGCCTATACCCAGAGTCTTCCGCGGCTGCAGGAAGCGGTGGCGCGGATCGCGCGCGGGCTGTCACGCTGGGCGCGCTGAGACGACCCGCCACACTGCAAAGCGCATTGAGCCTTCTCATGCTCACCTATCGCGACGCCATCGCATCCGATCTCCCGGCGATCTGCGCACTCGGCGAAGAGGTCAATGCACTCCACCATGCGGCGTTTCCCCACATCTTCGCCGGCGCAGGCGCCACGGACCGCGACGCGGCGCACTGGATGCGCAGCATCGGCCGGGACGATGCCACCACCTTCGTCGCCGATGCGCAGGGCGTCCTGGTCGGCTTCGTCACGGTCGGCATCGTTGAGGAATCGCACTCGCTGCTGCAGCCCATGCGCTTCGGCCGGGTGGGCAGCGTGGGCATCACCCGCAGCCATCGCGGCCGGGGCATCGGCCCGGCGCTGATGCAGCATGCGCACGACTGGGTGACGCGACGCGGCGGTGTCGAAATGCGCCTGAACGTCTGGGCCTTCAACACGCACGCACTGCACGTGTACGAAGAACTGGGCTATGACGTCCGTTCGCTGACCTTGGTCAAACCGTTGGCCGACGGCGCCTGAGCACCCGCTGCGGCCAACGCGGACAGTACCGGCGCGATCGTGACGCCGTGCGTTGCGCGCCGGCTCGACCAGTCACTGGGTAACGCGCCAGACCAGGCGATGGTCCGAGTCCCGACCGGGACGCGGACCGCACCACTCACTTGGACAGCCGCTCCCACAGGAAGCTATACGCCAGCGCCTGCATGTGCGCCGCCTGCGCGTTGTTGGCCGCACCGCCATGACCGCCTTCGATGTTCTCGTAGTAGGTCACGTCCTTGCCGGCGTCGATCATCTTCGCCGCCATCTTCCGCGCATGGCCCGGGTGCACGCGGTCGTCGCGGGTGGAGGTCAGGAAGATCACCGGCGGATAGGTCTTCTTCGGGTCGAACAGGTGGTACGGCGAGAAGGTCTGGATGAACTTCCAGTCGTCGGTGTCCGGGTTGCCGTACTCGGCCATCCACGAGGCGCCGGCCAGCAGGTGGCTGTAGCGCTTCATGTCCAGCAGCGGCACCTGCACCACCACCGCGCCGAACAGCTGCGGGTACTGCATCAGCATGTTGCCGGCCATCAGCCCGCCGTTGCTGCCGCCCTGTACGCCCAGGTGCTTGGCCGAGGTGATCTTGCGCGCGACCAGGTCCTGCGCCACCGCCGCCATGTCCTCGTAGGCCTTGTGCCGGTTCTGCTTCAGCGCCGCCTGGTGCCAGCGCGGGCCGTACTCGCCGCCGCCGCGGATGTTGGCCAGCGCGTACACGCCGCCCTGGTCGAGCCAGGCGCGGCCCAGGCTGCCGGAGTAGAACGGGGTCATCGAGATCTCGAAGCCGCCGTAGGCGTACAGCAGGGTCGGCGCGCTGCCGTCGGCCTTGAGCTGCTTGGGCCGGACCAGGAAGTACGGCACCTTGGTGCCGTCCTTGGACACCGCGAAGTGCTGCTCGATCGCATCCTTGGACGCGTCGAAGAAGCTCGGCATCGCCTTCAGCGTCTCGATGCTCTTCGGCCCGCGCTGCACGTCGGCCAGCATCAGCGTGGTCGGGGTCAGGAAGTCGGTGGAGGTCAGCCACACCTGGTCGTTCTCGTCGGCATCGACCGCATCGACGCTGGTGCTGCCGAAGGCCAGGTCGCCGACCGGGAACGCCGTGCGCGCCCACTCGCCCTCGCCCGGGGTCAGCACCCACAGCCGGCTCTTGACGTCGTCGAGCACGTTCAGCACCAGCCGCGACTTGGTCCAGGCGAAGGACGCCAGCGACGCGGTCTCGGTCGGCGTGAACAGCACCTGGAAGTCGCGCTTGCCGGCCATGAAGTCGTCGAACTTGGTCGCCAGCAGCGCACCGGCCGGGTAGGTCGTGCCGCCCACCATCCACGGATCGCGCAGTTCCAGGGTCAGCCACTGGCGGTGCACGCCCTTGTTGGCCGAATTGGGCACGTCGATCTTGGTCAGGCGGCCGTCGGCGCCGCGCAGGTACATCTCGTCGTTGTAGAAGGCCAGCGTGCGGCTGACGAAATCGCGCTCGTAGCCGGGCGTGTCGTCGTGCATCGCGGCGATGTACATGTCGTCCGGCTTGCCCTCGTAGACCAGCGTGGCGCTGCTCATCGGGGTGCCGCGCTTCCACTGCTTGACGATGCGCGGGTAGCCGGAGCTGGTCAGCGAGCCGGGGCCGAAGTCGGTGTACAGGTAAACGGTATCGGCATCGATCCAGCTCAGCCCGCCCTTGGCCTCGGGACGGAAGAAGCCGTCCTTGATCCATTGCTTGTTGCCCAGGTCGAACTCACGGGTGACGTCGGCGTCGGCGCCGCCGCGCGACAGCGCGATCAGGCAACGCGTGTACTCCGGGCGCAGGCAGTTGGCGCCATGCCACACCCAGTTCTCGCCCTCGGCCTTGTTCAGCGCGTCCAGGTCCAGCACCGTCTCCCACTTCGGCTCGGGCTTGCGGTACTCGTCCAGGGTGGTACGGCGCCACAGGCCGCGCTCGTGCGCGCGGTCCTTCCACAGGTTGTAGTAGTACGGGCCGATCTTCTGCACGGCCGGGATCTTGGCGTCGGAATCCAGCACCTCGCGGATGCCGGCCTCGCGGGCCTTGAAGGCGGGGGTGTCGGCCAGGCGTGCCTCGGTCTTGGCGTTCTGCGCCTTGACCCAGTCCAGCGCCTTGGTGCCGGTAACGTCTTCGAGCCAGGCGTAGGGGTCTTGGGGCATCGCGGTTTCCTTTGCCGCGGCGGTGCCGGCGGCGAGCAGGCCGGCGAGCAGGCAGGCGTGTGCGAGTGAGGACATTGGTTCGGATCCGGGAAGGACAGCGCCGCACCGTAGCACGCAGCATCGCCGGCCTCCCCTGCCGAAGGTCAGGCTGGACGCATCTCAGCCAAGCGCCCGCCGTGGCCACAGCGCGCCTTTGCGCACACTCTCCATGCCCCCTGGAACGCGGGATCAATCCGCCTGCATGATCGCCAGCTCAAGCCCGTTGGGATCGCGGAAGTGCAAGCGTCGCCCGCCCGGAAAGGCGAAGATCGGCTTGCTGATGATCCCGCCGGCCGCCTCGACAGCCACTTGCGCAGCGTCGAGGTCGTCCACCAGCACCACTGGCAGAGGCGCTGCCGGCGCCTCGCTCATGTCGCCCTGCAATCCCAGGTCGACTTGGCCCGTCATGGTGCATGCGTAGCTGGGGCCGAAACTGGTCAGTTCCCACCCGAACGCTGCCGCGTAGAAGGTCCGTGCCGCGCTGAGATCGCGTGCGGGAAGTTCGACGAAACTGATGCGGGGCATGCGCAATCTCCTAGGCTTGTTTTCGAACGCGTTTGGTCGGGAGGCCGGACACACTGCGCATCACCCACGGCCTCAGTTCGGCCGGCTCGGACAGCATGGTCTCGGGGACGACGACGTAGGACTTGCTGGCCGGCTGATCCGGTTCGTAGCGAAGCGGTGCGGCCCCCGGCACGGCGAGGAGTGCGTCACGCTCGCTGCCGGCGAACTTCAAGGCCAGTCCGACGTCGGAAAGGGAAGCGAACGGCTTGCCGTCCGCGTAGGCGAAGCGTCCGCCGAACATGGGACGAAACGCCACCTCCAGCCCGGGCGGCGCCGCATCGGCCAAGATCGACTGCAACAGCATGGGATCGTGCTTCATGCGGGCTCCTCCTGGGCCGACTTCCCATAGCATGCCCCGTAGCGGGCGTCATGGCGCGGCTGTTCTGCCCTGCCGCGCGCAGAACGGGTTCGAGCCAGGCATGGAGATCCTGTGGCATTGCGGTTTCCTTGACCGCGGCGAGGCCGACGGTGAACAGGTACGGGTAGGGACACGGCTCGGATCCGGGAAGGGCCGCGCCGCATCAGGGGACGCGCCCTTCCCACTTCCCCCTGCCGACGGTCAGGCCGGGCGCGCGGTTCGCAGCGCCGGCCGGCGCCGCCGCGCCTGCGCCCGCGGCCTTGCCCGCCACTGCCCCCACAGACGCCGCAGCGGCGGCAGCGGGAAGCGATGCAAGGCCCACCAGGCGCTCAGCGGCATGCCCAGCAGCCACAGCGGCCGCCAGCCCAGCCATTCGCTGTGGCCGCGCGCGGCCGGCCACACCAGGACCAGGGCCAGCCCGGCCAGGATCGCCTGACGCAGCAGACGGCGCAGGCCCGGATGCGGGACGTGGGTGCGCGGGGACGACGCGTTCGGCATGACGGCAGCTCCTGGAAGTCGAGGCGCGCAGGTTGCCGCCGCCACATCTCAGGGGCTGCGACGCACCATTGACATGGCGCACGCGCATACTTCACCGGCGTTCGCCCTTCGCCCCGGAATCTCCTATGCGCCTGCTTTCCCTGTTCGCTTCCGTGCTGCTGCTGGGCATGGCCGTCCCGTTGCCGACGGCCCGCGCCAAGGCGCCGGACCCGGAGCAGGAGCCTGCGCAGCCGCCGATCGACCTGCAGCGCTTCATGGGCCGCTGGTACGTGATCGCCCACATCCCGTACTTCGCCGAGCGCGGCCACGTCGCCAGCAGCGACGAGTACACCCTCAAGGAAGACGGCAAGATCGCGGTGCGCTACGAGTACCGCAACGGCTTCGACGAACCGGTCAAGGAGCTCAACTCGCGCGCCACGGTCAAGGAAGGCACCGGCAACCGCCGCTGGACCACCTGGTTCTTCAGGATGGTGCCCACCAAGTACCGCATCCTGGAAGTGGCGCCGGACTATTCCTGGGCGCTGATCGACTACCCCGGCCGCGATCTGGCGTGGGTGTTCGCGCGCTCGCCGAACATGAGCCACAAGCAGTACCGCGAGCTGGTCGACAAGCTGGACCACCAGTACGGGGTCAACATCGACAAGCTCAAGCGCGTGGCGCAGCGCCGCGACCAGGTCGGCAAGCTCGGCTTCGAAGTGCCGAACAAGCCCTGACGCGGCTCCCGACCACCGGCGGCCGCGACGCGGGCGACGCCCGCGCTGCGCCGAGCCGGCGCAGTCCGGGCTGCCGAGACGCCATGCGGGCTGCATTGCGCCGCGGCACTGCGAGCAGCCAGCGCCACAAGCGGCATGGCACCCGGCACGGCCTGCCCCGGACCATCGATCATCCTTCGCTCAGCGAAGCACCCGGCGCCGCCCGTATGATCGGGGCGCCCTCCCCCCACAGACAGGTGCACCGCTTGGCCAGCGTCCTCTCCGACCCCCTCGACGAAGCACCGCGCGGCTGCGCGGATGCGACGATGTTGCGCGGCCAGGTGTTCGCGCAGAACTGCCCGTCCCGCGCCGTGCTCAGCCATGTCACCAGCCGTTGGGGCGTGCTGGTGCTGGTGGCCCTGCGCAAGGGCACCCACCGCTTCGGCGACCTGCGCCGCAGCCTGGAAGGCGTCAGCGAAAAGATGCTGTCGCAGACCCTGCAGGCGCTGGAGGCAGACGGTCTCGTGCAACGCACCGCCTACCCGGTGGTGCCGCCGCACGTGGAATACGATCTGACCCCGCTCGGCGAGGAAGCATCCGCGCACGTGCATGCCTTGGTGGACTGGATCGAGCGCAACATCGGCGCGATCCTCGGCGGCGGCGCGCCGCTGGACGCAGACTAGGGCGTCCGTATCCAGGCCACGCCGGGCGTCGGCGGCACTGCCCCGGTCGCGGCTGAAGCCGCTCCTACGACGGCCGCTGCGTTGCGCCACAGGGACTGCATCCCGCACCACACAGTACGCCTCGGCGACGACGCAGGTTCCCGCGTAGGAGCGGCTTCAGCCGCGACGCTTTCCCGGTCATGCCCAGCGCGGCCGAAGCCGCTCCTACGCAGACCATCGCACCGGGCGCGGCGGGGTCTCAGTCGTCGCTGTAGTTGCTCAGCGCCAGCGACAGCAGCGCCTTGGCTTGCTCACGCAGCGAACGCGGCTCGACGATCTCCGCATCCGAGCCGTAGTGCAGCACGTCCATCAGCAGCTCGCGCGAGACGCTGTAGGGCACCTTCAGTTCGTAGCGGCCGTCGGCCAGGAAGCGGCCCTGCTGCTTGGAATGCCAGTGCTCGTCGGCCACCCAGCGCGCCGCCTTGGGGCTGAACACGATGGTGGCCCAGCCCTTCGGCGCGCCGGAGAAGATGCCGTAGCTGGCGGCCAGCTGCGAATCCAGCTCGGCGTCGGCCACATCCTGCGCCGGCTGGTCGAGCAGCCGCGCATGGTTGATGCGATCCACCGCGAAGCTGCGCACCGCGTCGCGGCCATGGTCCCAAGCGTCCAGGTACCAGTTGTCGCGGTAGTGGGTGATGCGCTGCGGCGACACCGTGCGCTTGGTCGATTCATCGGTGGAGCGGGCGCGGTAGTCGAAGGACAGGCGCTTGCGCTCCAGCACCGCCGAGGCGACGGTACGGAAACTGGCTTCGTCGAGCTTGCGGCCGCGGTGCGGGATCACCCGCACCCGCTCCACCGGCCAATGGGTCGCCCCGGCCTGGGCGGCGAGCAGGCTTTCGATGCGCTGCTGCAGCGGCGCCAGCACCGAGGACAGCACCCCGCCGCCGGTGCGGGCCAGCAGTTGCTGCGAGGCCAGCAGCGCGTGCAGTTCTTCCGAACTCAGCCACAGCCCCGGCAACTCGAAACGGTCGCTCTCCCCGGACTCGTAGCGGAAGCCGGCCTCGCCATCGCCCTCCACCGGCGCCATCAGCGCATCGCGCAGGAAGGCCAGATCGCGGTAGACGGTGGCGCGGGAGCAGCCCAGTTCGTCCTGCAGCCGCGCCACCGTCACCGGATAGCGCGCGGACTTGAGCAGGCGGTGCAGTGCGTTGATGCGTTCGTAGCGGTCCATGGCCCCGATTATGTCTGAGTCGCGGGCGGAAAACGCCTGCCCGGTGCGGCCGCCGGCAGGGCGCCCGAACCGTCGATGAAGCCGGCGCCCGGGGCCGGCCAGGGTGTCATGTGGATCCGGTATGATGAAATCGTTTCCATTTCGTTAGCCGAAGGCTGCGTCCTCATCTCCGGAGAAGCCATGTCCCGCCGCGCCACCCCCGTATCCGCCATCGCTTTGTTGCTGCTGAGCACGTCACCGGCCTGGGCCGCCGACGTCGCCACCTCACCGACAGCCACGGACCCGGCCAGTTCGCCGTGGAGCGGATCGGGCGAACTGGGCTTCGCCTCCTCGCACGGCAACAGCAGCAACGAAAGCCTCAACGGCCGCCTCAAGGGCCAGTACGTGGATGGCGACTGGATCCACAGCCTGGACCTGCTGGCCCTGCACGCCAGCGCCGAGTACGTCGACACCAATCCCGACGGCACCACCACGCGCAAGCGCCAGACCACCTCCAACCGCTACACCGGCAGCGCCGGCAGCGCGCTGCAGCTCGGCGAGCACCGCCAGCTGACCGCCTCGCTGCGCTACGAGCGCGACGACTTCGCCACCTACGACCGCCTGGCCACGATCGGCATCGGCTACGGCACCCGGATCATGGACGGCGACCGCCGCAGCATCGACGTGCAGATCGGTCCCGGCGTGCGCCGCGCGCACGACGTGGTCGAGAACCGCACCGAGACCGGCCTGATCGGCCGCGGCCTGGTCGACTTCAAGTATGGCCTGACCAGCAACACCGAACTGGGCAACACCCTGCTGGTCGAATCCGGCGCGTACAACACCTTCGCGCAGAACGACCTGGGCATCTCGGTGAGCATGAACGAGCGCCTGGCGCTGAAGGCCGGCTGGCAGGCGCGCTACAACAGCGACGTCAGCGACGACAAGAAGAAGACCGATACCCTAGCCACGATGAACCTGGTCTACAAGTTCAAGTGAGCGGGGAGTGGGGAGTGGGGGTTCGGGATTGGCTCACGGCGGCGCGGCCAGCCGCCGCGTTGCGGGACTGACCCATTGATTCGCTGCTCGCAGGAGCGGGTGCAGCCGCGCCCCGCCGCACGCAATGGCGGTGGCGTGCAAAGGCCAAGCACCTCACCTGTAGGAGCGGCTTCAGCCGCGACAGGCTTTCCCGGTAACGCCCATCGCGGCTGAAGCCGCTCCTACACCGCAACCGGCACTGTCGGGATCTGCACTGTGGGAGGGACTTCAGTCCCGACGACGGAGGGTGTCAGTCTGCTTCGGCTTCGCTTGTCGCGGCTGCATGACAGGTGCCCCCACCGTCGCTGGCGCGGACTGCGCACGCCATCAGGCCGGCAGATCGACATCCAGCAATTCCCGCGCGCCGGCGCCCAGCAGGGCCTCGGCCACGGCCTGGCCCAGCGCCTGCGGATCCCGCGCACTGCGCTGCAGGTCGGCGCGCACCAGGCGACCATCGGCGACGCCGCCGACCAGGCCTTGCAGCAGCAGGTCGCCGCCGCGCCATTGCGCGAAGGCCGCCACCGGCACGTGGCAACTGCCGTGCAGGGCGCGGTTCATCGCCCGCTCGGCCTCCACGCAGGTGCGGGTCGGCGCATCGTCGAGCGCGGCGAACAGCGCCAGCGCGGCGCTGGCATCCTCGCGGCATTCCACCGCGATCGCGCCCTGCGCCGGGGCCGGCAGCCAATCCGGCGCCTGCAGGCGCTGGGTGATGCGTCCGTCCAGGCCCAGCCGCTGCAGGCCGGCGCAGGCCAGCACGATGCCGTCGTAGCCGCCGTTGTCGAGCTTGGCCAGGCGCGTGTTGACGTTGCCGCGCAGGTCCAGCAGCTCCAGGTCCGGGCGCCGCGCGCGCAGTTGCGCCTGCCGCCGCAGCGAGGAGGTGCCGACGCGCGCGCCCAGCGGCAGCGCGTCCAGCGAGGCGTAGAGGTTGGAGATCAACGCATCGGCCGGATCGGCGCGCGGCAGGATCGCCGGCAGCACGAACGGCGGGTCCAGCTCCATCGGCACGTCCTTGAGCGAATGCACCGCGCAATCGGCCTCGCCGCGCAGCATCGCCAGCTCCAGTTCCTTCAGGAACAGGCCCTTGCCGCCGATCGCCGCCAGCGAGCGGTCCAGGACTTCGTCGCCGCGGGTGCTCATCGGCACCAGCACCACGTCCAGGTGCGGGTGCGCGCGGCGCAGGCAGGCGGCGACATGCTCGCTCTGCCACAGGGCGAGCGGACTCTTGCGGGTAGCGATGCGCAGGATCTTCATGCGCGCATTATCGCGGAAAGCCGCCGTCCGCCGCTGCACGCGCGCGGTCCGGGCGGCATCAGCGCTGGTGGATCTCCTTGCGCAGCTGCGCCACGCAGCGCCGGCTGACCTCCAGCGGCTGCTTGCCATGGCGCAACACCGCCTGCACCTGGCCCTCGCCGAGCCGGCGCAGCTCCACCAGTTCGTGGCGCGCGACCAGGCAGTTGCGGTGGATGCGCACAAAGCGCTCGGCGAACTCCTCCTCCAGCGCGCGCAGCGATTCCTCGATCAAATCTTCGCCACGGGCGTGGTGCACCACCACGTACTTTTCCTCGGCCTGCAGGTAGTGGATGTCGTCGACCGGGATCAGCCGCAGGCTGCCGCGCAGGCGCGCACACAGATGGGTGCGCCGCTGCGGCGCCGGCGTTGCGGCATCGCCGCTGCCGCGTCCGGCCATGAAGGTGCGGGCGCGCTGCAGGGCCGCGGCCAGGCGCTCGGCGCGCACCGGCTTCATCAGGTAGTCGATCGCCGCCGCCTCGAATGCGGATAGCGCATGCGCATCGTAGGCGGTGCAGAACACCACCGCCGGGCGCGGTTCGAAGGTCGCCAGGTGGCGCGCCGCCTCCAGCCCGTCGAGACCCGGCATGGCGATGTCCAGCAACACCAGGTCCGGCTGCGCGGCGGCGCAGGCGTGCAGCGCGTCCATGCCGTTGTCGGCTTCGGCCACCACTTCCACGCCGGCATGCGCGGCCAGCAGCGTGCGCAGGCGTTCGCGCGCCAGGGGTTCGTCGTCGGCGATCAGTACCTTCACCCAGGTCTCCCCGCTCGGCTGGCGTGCGCTGCGGCCGATACTAGCCCCGGTTCCGGGCGCCCGCCACGGGTATCGCACCATGCCGCCACGCGGCTGCCGTCCTCAGTTGCCGGTGATGCAGGCGTCCATCCAGTCGCCCAGGTCGGCGATTTCCTCGGCGCAGACCTGGTGCGCCATCGGGTAGCGTCGCCACTGCACCGGCATGCCCAGCGCCTGCAGGGTCTGCGCGGTGCGCTCGGCGTAGGGCTGCGGGATGACCGGGTCGCCCTGGCCGTGGGCCATGAACAGCGGTTGCCGCAGGGCCGCCGGGGCGTGCCAGCGGGCCACGCTCTCCAGTTCCGGCAGATAGGTGGACAGGCCGATCAGGCCTGCCAGCGGCCGTTCGCGGCGCAGGCCGGCGGCGAGGGTGATCGCCCCGCCCTGGGAAAAGCGGGCCAGCAGCAGGCGCTCGGCCGGCACGCCGCGCGCGTCCTCGCGCGCGATCAGTTCCTCGACCTGGGCCACCGATTCGGCGACGCCGGCGCTGTCGGCACGGTTGGAGAAATCCATGCTGACGATGTCGTACCAGGCGCGCATGCGCACACCGTTGTTGATCGTCACCGCCCGCACCGGCGCGTGCGGGAACACGAAGCGCAGCGCCGGCCAGTGCGGCCGCAGCAGTTCCGGCACCAGCGGCGCGAAGTCGTTGCCGTCGGCACCCAGGCCGTGCAGCCACAGGACCGTCCAGCGCGGCGCGGCGCCGGTTTCGTGTTCCACTGTCTCCAGCATGTCGGTTCCCGATGAATGAGGCCGGATAGTATGCCGGCCTCAGCCCTGGGCCTGCGCCTCGGCCTCGGCACGACGTGCAGCCGCTTCGCGGCGCAGCTCCGCCGCGCGCAGCAGCACCGCCGGCGGCTGCGACTCCTCGGGAATGGCGAGGATGCGCAGCTTGCGCAGCCACAGGCCGGCGGCGCGCGAGGAACTGATCGCCACCACCGGCACCGCCAGCGCCATGCCGATCACCACCGGTGCCATCCACGCCGCCAGCGACGGCGACACGGCATAGGCCATGCCGCCCATCAGCAGGCCGAACGCGCTCAGTCCGCCGTAGCTGCGCAACAGCGCCGCCCACGAGATCCGGCCGTCGTCGCGCTGCTGCGCGTCCCAGCCCGAGTCCTTGCCGGCCAGCACCTCGGCGACGCCGCGCGACTGCACGTACATCACCACCGGCGCCATCAGCGCGGCCAGCAGGGTTTCCAGCAGCATGCTGACGAAGGCGCGCAGCCCGCCGCCGCAGCCGCGGCGTTCGCCGGGCTTGAGCAGCATCGCGAAGTAGCCCATCACCTTGGGCGCCAGCAGCACGAACATGGTCACCGCGAACACCCAGGCCACCCGCGTGGAATCCTGCTGGTGCCAGTAGCGCGCCGGCGAGAACGGCGAGATCACCGAGGCGACCAGGTCGAAACCGCCGTTCTGCAGCGGAATGGCGATGCCGATCAACATCAGCATGCCCCACATCGGCGCGGTGAAGTAATGGCCGATGCCGATCAGCATGTGCATGCGGCTGACCCAGTGCAGGCCGCGCGCGCGCACCACCTTGGAGTGCTGCAGGTTGCCCTGGCACCAGCGGCGATCGCGCACCAGCAGGTCGGTCAGCGTCGGCGGGCCTTCCTCGTAGCTGCCCTGCAGGTACGGCACCATGTGCATGGCCCAGCCGCCACGGCGCATCAGCGCCGCTTCGACGAAGTCGTGGCTGAGCACGTGGCCGCAGAACGGCTTACGCCCGGGCAGCGACGGCAGGCCGGCCTGCGCGGCGAAGGCCTCGGTGCGGATCATCGCGTTGTGCCCCCAGTAGTTGCTCTCCGCGCCGTGCCACCAGGCCACGCCGAAGGCGATCACCGGGCCATAGACGCGGCCGCCGAACTGCTGCATGCGTGCGAACAAGGTGTTGCCGTTGACCACTTCCGGCAGGGTCTGGATCAGGCCGACGTCGGGGTTGGCCTCCATGCCGGCGGCCAGGCGCACGATGCTGTCGCCGGTCATCAGGCTGTCGGCGTCCAGGATCAGCATCTGCGGATAGGCGCCGCCGAAACGGCGCACCCAGTCGGCGATGTTGCCGGCCTTGCGCCCGGCATTGCTGGCACGGCGCCGGTAGAACAGCCGGCCCTGGCCGCCGACGCGCTCCACCAGTTCGGCGTACACCTTTTCTTCTTCCGCGCCGATCGCCGGACGCGTGGTGTCGCTGAGAATGAAGAAATCGAAGCGCTCGATCTGGCCGGTGGCCTCCACCGACTCGTAGATCGCCTGCAGCCCAGCCATAAGCCGGTGCGGATCCTCGTTGTAGGTGGGCATCAGCAGCGCGGTGCGGTTGCGCACGATCGGTAGCGGCGCATCCGGATCGATGCCGAGCTTGCGGCCCTTGCCGAACACCAGGGTGAAGAAGCCGGCCAGCGCACTGACGAAGGACAGCGCGATCCAGGCGAACAACGGGATGAACAGCACCATCAGGCAGGCTTCGAGCACGCTCACGCCGCCGATCAGCAGGACCTTGGCGATCAGCCAACTGGCATAGGCGGTCATCGCCGCGGTGGTGCCGAACACGTAGAACCGCCGCCAGCCGATCCCGATCGGGGTGCTGGGCAGGCGCGTGTTGCGCAGCTTGCCTTCCTGCAGCGACTGCAGCGGCATGGACAGCGGCGCTTCGGGCGGCAGGACCGCCTGGCCGGCATCCAAGGGGGCATCGACGGGCACGGCCGGTGTGGGGGCGACCGCGCTCATGCGATCTGCCGATCGCGTCCGGCGCCGCAGCGCCATCGGGAAGTGCCGCGGGCGGACGGCACGGCGGATGCCGCCGCGGCCACGCGCGTCTCGTTATGTTCGCCAGTTGGTACCACGTGCTCTCCTGTCGACGGGCAAAGACGCCCGTCAATGTAAACCTTAAATAGTAAGCTTTCGCGAAGGCGACCACCGGCGCGGTGGCGGCACTGGCCGCCGATCCGTTCAGTCACGTCTTCACTCGCGCTCACCCTGGTTTCACCGCGCGCGCCGACCATGAAGCCCTGTCCGGCAATGGAGGATCGGCGCATGCGGCACCCGGCCCGGCGACGTACCGACACCCCTGGCGAGCAGCCGCGGCCATCGACAGCGGCGCAGGCACCGACCCAGCCCGGGCAACCGGCCTTGCTGATCGTGGACATGATCAGCCGCTTCGATTTCCCAGGCGGCGCGCACCTGGCGGCTGCCGCGCTGCCGGTGGCCGCGCGCATCGCCCAGGTCCGCGCGCGCTTCCATCGCCGCGGTTGGCCGGTGCTGTTCGCCAACGACAACTTCGCCGACTGGCGGACCGATTTCGAGGGCCTGTGGACGCTGTGTGCCGATCCTGCACAACGCGGCGCGCAGATCGCGGCGTGCCTGGCCCCGCGCCCGCAGGATTACTACGTGCTCAAGCCCAAGCACTCCGCCTTTCTCGGCTCGGCCCTGGCGCTGCTGCTGGCGCGGCTGCAGACCACCCACCTGCTGGTCACCGGTATCGCCACCGACGCCTGCGTGCTGGCCACCGCGATCGACGCACGCATGCGCGACTTCCAGGTGCAGGTGCCGCCGTCGTGCTGCGCGGCGCTGGATGCCGGGCGCCAGCAAAGGGCGCTGCGGCTGCTGCGCGAGGCCTTCGCGGTCCGCGTCAGCGAGCGGCTGCCGGCCCGCGCAGGCGGATGAGCGGGGCTATTCCGCCGCCGGCACCGGGCCTACGTCGCCATCCTCCTCGCCGAGGGGCCGCGGCACGAACGGAAACGCCAGGGTGATGGTGGTGCCCCGGCCCAGTTCCGATTCGACGTCGACGAAGCCGCCGGCCTGGCGCACCAGGCCGTAGACCTGGGCCAGTCCCAGTCCGGTGCCCTTGCCCTCGGGCTTGGTGGTGAAGTACGCCTCGAACAGGCGCGACTTGACCTCCTCGGACATGCCTTCGCCCTGGTCGCCGACCGCCAGGGTCACGTAGCGGCCGGGCTGGCGCATCGCTGCCGCACGCGACGGCGGCACCTCCAGCGCGCCGCAGCGGATCGTCACCGCATCGCCAGGGCGGCTGGCGTCGCGCGCGTTCAGTGCCAGGTTGAGTACCGCCTGCTCGACCGCGTTGCGATCGGCATAGGTCGTGGCCACCTCGGCGCATGCAAGCAATTGCAGGCGCATCTCGCCGCCCAACGCCTGCGCCAGCAGCGGCTGCATCTGTGTCACCAACGCGTTCAGGTCCAGCCAGGCCGGCTTGACCGGATGCGCGCGGGCGAAGCCGAGCAGGCGCCGGGTCATGCTTGCGCCGTGCTGCAAAGCCTCGTTGGCGATGCCGAGCAGGCGGCGCTGGTCCGGCTGCAGGCGCTGCGGGTGCTCGGCGACCATGCTCACCGAGGTCATCGCGGTATGCAGCATGTTGTTGAAGTCGTGGACCACGCCGGCGAGCATCTGCCCGACCGCTTCACCCTTCTGCGCCTGGGTCATCGCACGCTCGGCCACGCGCTGCGCCGCCAGGGCGATGTCTAGCTGCCCGCGCAACTGCGACTGCTCGGCCTGCCAATGGCGGCCCAACGCCGCAGCATCGGCTGGCCCCAGCGGCGCCTCCTCGGCAGCGATCGGCGCCAGATCGCCCAACGAGCGCAGTGCCTGCTCGATCTGATACTGCTGGGTGACGTCGCGGCTGATCACCAGCACGCTCTCGACCCGCGCCGACGCGTTGGCCAGCGGACTGACCATCACGTGCCACCAGCGCTGCCGCCCATCCAGCGACGGCCGCTCCGCCCAGAATTCGCGCTGCTCGTTGCCCAGCGCCGCGGCGAAGGCGCCCTGGGTCAGCGAGCGCATGTCTTCGGGCCACAGCTCCGCCCAGGGGTGGCCGACGATGTCGGCGGGGTTGGACACCCCGAGCAGGACCAGCCCGTGGGGATTGATCGAGCGCACAATGCCGTCGCGGCCGACTTCCTTGATGCAGTCGTGTGAGAGCTCGACGATCTGCCGATAGTGGGCGTGCGTGGTCAAGCTGCGTCTCGCAGTAAGTAAGGTCGAGAATATCGGGATTTATGCGACGTCACCAGCGCTTCACTGCCGAATCGTGAATCTGACAGCGATCACTCACGGGGCGATACGGCATTATGCGCGCGACATCCGTCTCCACCGCCATTCTTCTGGTGGAGGACGACCAAACCATTCGGGAACTGGCGGCGGCCATGCTCGCCGCCGACGGATACCGGGTGCTGTCGGCGGCGACCGCGCAGGAAGCGCTGGAGGTGCTGGAGCGGCATCCGGAGGTGGAGCTGATCTTCAGCGACGTGCAGATACCCCGCTGCGACGGCCTGAGCATGGTGCGCCAGTTGCGCCGCCGCGGCATCGCCACTCCCGCCCTGCTGACCTCGGCCATGCATGCGCCGGAGCATTGGACGCTGCCGGCGCAGACCGGTTTCCTGCCCAAGCCGTACCGGCGTGCCGATCTGCTGGCGGCGTTGGACCGCCTGCAGACCGGGAGCTGAGCAGCGATCGGCCACGGCGCGTCGCCGCAGCGATCGCGCAGGAGATGCGCGCGGATTCAGGTGAAGACCAGTTTTCCGTACCGTGCCGAACGGATCGCCGCCAGGCGCTCGGCGACGAAATAGGCACCCGCATGGGCGTCGCGGAAATACACGCCGTCGAACGCGTGCCGGCCGAGCACCGCGCCATCGTTGCCGCTGATGCGGATCTGCGGCTCCAGCATGCCGTCGGAGCGCGGACGCAACAGCGCGTCGAGGACGAAGCCATCCAATTCGCGGCGCATCTGCGGTTTTAAGACTGTCATGAGCACACTGCACCATAGACCGCATGAAGCTCGCACAACGGAGGTGGCCACCCGGTCGCAGGGAAGCGCGACACGTCTGCAGCAACGAAAGCTAAACGATTCATTGGCGCCTGTTCCGCGATTCACCCCTGCGGCGTCTGCCGTTCGGCGAATCCACTATGCGCCGCACTCGCCATTTCGCCGTAGACAAGCGCGCGCTTCACGCCTCTTTTATCGCCTCATTCGTACTTTGCTCCTGCATTATCGCATTGCAACAAAGTCGTTTCGTTTCGACGCTGCTGTGCCTCTTCCTTTGCTTCATGTCGCGCGCCCGCCAGGACGCGCGGCGGCAGTCGCTTTCCGTATACCCCGTCCTCCCCCCTTTCCGACGGAACCGCCATGTCGCCCCCCAGCCCCGCCGACCTGACCGACAGACAACGCGATACCCATCCTGTGCTGCATGCGCCGCGCCGCCGCTATCGCGATGCGCGCGGCCGCTTCGTGCGCAACGCCGAGGTGACCGTCAAGCTGCAGCCGGCGCCGCGCCGGACCAGCCTGTTCGTGACCTCCGAGATGGCCGACTTCATCAAGGCCGGCGGCCTGGGCGACGTGGCCGCGGCCTTGCCGCGTGCGCTGCGCGGTAGCTGCGACATCCGCGTGTTGATCCCGGGCTACCCGGCGGTGCTGCGCAAAACCGGGCCGTTGGAGATCGTCGGCCGCATCGCCGCGCACGCCGGGCTGCCGGATTGCGCGCTGGGTCGGGCCGAGCGTCCCGACGGTCTGTGCATCTATGTGCTGCTGTGCCCGCAACTGTTCGAGCGCCAGGGTTCGCCCTACGTGTGCAGCGAAGGCCGCGACTGGGAAGACAACGCGCTGCGCTTCGCCACCCTGTCCCACGCCGCGGCGCAGATCGCCGGCGGCCAGGCCGGCCTGGACTGGACCCCGGAGCTGCTGCACCTCAACGACTGGCCATGCGCCCTGGCCGCCGCCTACGTGCGCTGGTCCGGCGGCCGCACGCCGTGCCTGCTGACCATCCACAACCTCGCCTACCAGGGCCTGTTCCCGTATGCGATGGCCGGCGCCCTGGGCATCCCCGCCGACGGGCTGCAGGACCTGGAGTTCTACGGGCAGATGTCGTTCCTGCGCGCGGGCATCGTCCACGCCGACCACGTCAACACGGTCAGCGTCAGCTATGCCGCGCAGATCACCGGCCCGGCGCAGGGTTGCGGCCTGGATGCACTGCTGGCGCGCCGCGCCGCCAATGGCCGCCTGAGCGGCATCGTCAACGGCATCGACGCCAGTTGGGACCCGCGCACCGACGCACACCTACCGGCCCATTTCGGTGTCGGCCAGATCCAGGGCAAGCGCGAAAATGCGGCGCAGGTGCGCCAGGCATTCGGCCTGCTCGACAGCGACGGCCCGCTGTTCGCGGTGGTCTCGCGGCTGGTGCACCAGAAGGGCCTGGACCTGATCTGCGAGGTGGCACCGCAGATCGTCGCCGCCGGCGGCCAGATCGTGATCATCGGCGGCGGCGAGCCGCAGATCGAGCAGGCGGTGGCGGCGCTGGCACGGCGCTACCCCGGCCATGTCGGCGCGCACATCGGCTTCGAGGAGCGGCTGGCGCGGCGCATGTTCGCCGGCTCCGACTTCCTGTTGATGCCCTCGCGCTTCGAGCCTTGCGGGCTGAGCCAGATGTACGCGCAGCGCTTCGGCAGCCTGCCGATCGCCCACGCCACCGGCGGCCTGATCGACACGGTGGACGACGGCGTCACCGGCTTCCTGTTCGAGGAAGCCTCGGCCGACGGCCTGCGCCGCTGCCTGCAGCGGGTGTTCCGCACCTTCCGCCTGCCGGGCCTGCTGCAGGCGATGCGCCGCGCGGCGATGCTGCGGCCCAGCGGCTGGGAGCTCGCCGGGCGCAAGTACATGGCGCTGTACGAGCGCACCGCCGCCACCGTGGCGCCGGCTGGCCATGCTCCGGCGATGGCCAGCGCCACGCTGCCGGTCACCGCGAGTGCCATGGCCGCCGCATGAGCGATCGGGAACACGCCGTGGACCCGGCCGCCGGCCGGGACCCGGCGGCGGACACGGAGGACGACGGCGACGGCCTTGCGCTGCAGGCGCTGGCCCGCGGCGAGGCGATCGATGCCTTCGCCTGGCTTGGTCCTCATCTACAGGCCGACGGCACGGTCCGGGTACGCGTGCTGGCGCCCGGCGCCGAGGCGCTGGGCCTGCTCGACGCGCAGGGCAAGCTGATCGCGCGAATGCATGCCCACCCGCAGGCCGACGGCCTGTTCGAGGGCGAACTGAAGCAACCCATGCACTACCGGCTGCGCATCGTGTGGCCGGATGCGGTGCAGGAATGCGACGACCCATATGCCTTCGGGCCGATGCTCGATCCGGCCTGGCTGCAGGATCTGGCCGCCGGCGACGGCGCCGCCCTGCGCACCGCGCTGGGCGCGCACCATACCCGGGTCGGCGAGGTGGAGGGCGTGCGCTTCGCGGTGTGGGCGCCACAGGCCAGGCGGGTGGCGCTGGTCGGCGACTTCAACAGCTGGGACGCGCGCCGGCATCCGCTGCGCTTCCACTCGGACGCCGGAGTCTGGGAACTGTTCGTGCCCGGGCTGCACGGCGGCGAGCACTACCAATACGAACTGCAGGCCACCGACGGCAGCGTGCTGCCGCGCAAGGCCGATCCGGTGGCGCGCTGCAGCGCCCTGGCGCCGTCCACCGCCTCGGTGGTGCCGTACGCCGATAGCCATGCCTGGGGCGATGCGGCCTGGCTGGCACAACGCGAGGCCCAGGCCGGCAGCGCGCAAGCGCTGCGCGTCTACGAGCTGCATGCCGGCTCCTGGCGCCACGACGGCAACGGCCAGCCGCTGCACTGGGATGCGCTGGCCGCCGAGCTGATTCCCTACGCACGTGAGCTCGGCTTCACCCACATCGAGCTGCTGCCGATCGCCGAATATCCGTTCGGCGGTTCCTGGGGCTACCAGCCGCTGGGCCTGTATGCGCCCACCGCACGCCACGGCGACGCCGACGGCTTCGCGCGCTTCGTCGATGCCTGCCACCAAGCCGGCATCGGCGTGCTGCTGGATTGGGTGGGAGCGCACTTCCCCGACGACCCGCACGGCCTGCAGCGCTTCGACGGCAGCGCCCTGTACGAACACGCCGACCCGCGCGAAGGCGTGCATCGCGAGTGGAATACGCTGGTCTACAACTACGGCCGCCCGGAAGTGGTGGCCTATCTGATCGGCAGCGCGCTGGAGTGGATCGAGCGCTTCCATGTCGACGGCCTGCGGGTGGATGCGGTAGCGGCGATGCTGTACCGCGACTACGGCCGCAACGCCGGCGAATGGATCCCCAACGCCCACGGCGGCCGCGAGAACCTGGAGGCGATCGCCTTCCTGCGCCGGCTCAACGACGAGATCGCGCAGCGCTTCCCCGGCGTGCGCACCATCGCCGAGGAATCCACCGCCTGGCCGGGCGCCACTGCGCCTACGCAACAAGGCGGACTGGGCTTCAGCCACAAGTGGAACATGGGCTGGGCGCACGACACCCTGCGCTACCTGCAGCGCGATCCGTTGTACCGGCAGCACCACCACAGCGAGATGAGCTTCGGCCTGGTGTATGCGTTCTCCGAGCATTTCGTGCTGCCGCTGTCGCACGACGAGGTGGCGCGCGGCAAAGGCTCGCTGCTGGCGCGCATGCCCGGCGACGCCTGGCAGCGCTTCGCCAACCTGCGCGCCTACCTGGCCTTCATGTGGGCGCATCCCGGACGGAAGTTGCTGTTCATGGGCTGCGAGTTCGGGCAATGGCAGGACTGGGACCACGACCGACCGCTGGACTGGGCGCAGGCGCAGCAGCCCGAGCACCGCGGCATTGCCCGGCTGGTCGCCGACCTCAACCGGCAGTTGCGCGCGTTGCCGGCGCTGTACCGCAGCGACCGCAGCAGCGACGGCTTCGAGTGGAGCATCGCCGACGATCACCACAACAGCGTGTTCGCCTTCGTCCGCCACGACCGCGACGGCGGCGCGCCGCCACTGCTGGCGGTGAGCAATTTCACGCCGAACGTACACCACGATTACCGCGTTGGGGTGCCGCGTAGCGGACGCTGGCGCGAGCTTCTCAACAGCGACAGCGGCTATTACGGCGGTTCCAACCAAGGCAACGGCGGCGTGCTGTCGACCCTGCCGCAACCGATGCACGGGCATGCGCAATCGCTGGCGCTGACCCTGCCGCCGCTGTCCACCCTTTGGCTGCAACCGGACTTCTGAACATGGCCACGACTGCCGCATCGATCGACTCCCCTGCCGCACCACGCGCGGCGCTGCGCCCTGGCGCCTGGCCGGACGCCAACGGCGAGGTCGCCTTCGCGCTGTGGGCACCGGATGCCGAGCGCGTGGAGCTGGTGTTCGGCGACGACCGGCGGCAGCCGCTGGAGGCGATCGGCGACGGTTACTTCGCCGCCACCCTGGCGTGTGCGCCCGGCACCCGCTACCGCTACGCCATCGACGGCGGCACGCCGGTGCCGGACCCGGCCTCGCGCTGGCAGCCGGACGACGTGCACGGCGCCAGCGCGGTGCTGGCGACCGACGGGTATGCTTGGCGCCACGGCGACTGGCGCGGCCGGCCCTGGGCCGAGACCGTGTTCTACGAACTGCACGTGGGCACCTGCGGCGGCTACGCCGGGTTGCGCGCGCAGTTGCCGACGCTGGCCGCGCTCGGCGTCACCGCGATCGAACTGATGCCGCTGGCCGAATTCCCCGGCCGCCACAACTGGGGCTATGACGGCGTGCTGCCGTACGCACCGGCCTCGGCCTACGGCCATCCCGACGAACTCAAGGCGCTGATCGACGAGGCGCATGGCCTGGGCCTGAGCGTGTTCCTGGACGTGGTCTACAACCACTTCGGCCCGGACGGCAATTACCTGGGCCAGTACGCCTCGACCTTCTTCCGCGAGGACGCGCCGACCCCATGGGGCGCGGCGATCGACTTCCGCCTGCCGCCGGTGCAGCGCTACTTCATCGACAACGCGCTGATGTGGCTGCACGAGTACCGCTTCGACGGCCTGCGCCTGGACGCGGTGCACGCGATCGTGCCCAACGCGTTTCTCGACACCCTGCGCGAGGCGATCATGGCCAGCGTCGCCGACGGGCGCCACGTGCACCTGGTGCTGGAGAACGAGGCCAACCAGGCCGATGTGCTGGAACGCGGCTACAGCGCGCAGTGGGACGACGACTTCCACAACAGCCTGCACGTGCTGCTGACCGGCGAACACGAGGGCTACTACGCCGGCTTCGCCGATGCGCCGGCGCAGCACCTGGCGCGCGTGCTCGGCGAAGGCTTCGCCTTCCAGGGCCAGGCCGACCACCGCGGGCACGCGCGCGGCGAGCCCAGCGGCCACCTGCCGCCGCACAAGTTCGTGATCTTCGCGCAGAACCACGACCAGATCGGCAACCGCGCCCGCGGCGACCGGCTGATCACCCAGGTAAGCGAACCGGCGCTGCGCGCAGCGCTGGCGCTGACAGCGCTGACCCCGATGATCCCGCTGTTCTTCATGGGCGAGCCGTGGGGCAGCCGGACCCCGTTCCAGTTCTTCACCGATTTCGCGCCGCCGCTGGACGAGGCGGTGCGCGAGGGCCGGCGCCGCGAGTTCGCGCACTTCACCGCCTTCGCCGATCCGGAGCAGCGCGCCACCATTCCCGATCCGAACGCGCCGAGCACCTTCCAGGCCTCCATCGCCGACATCAGCGACGCCACCCACGGCGATGGCGCGCGCTGGCGCGACTGGTTCGCGGCGTTGATGGCGCTGCGCCGCCAGCACTTGATGCCGGCATTGACCCAGGCCAGCGCGCTGGGGGCGCGGGTGATCGGTCCGAAGGCGATCGCCGCGGGCTGGCGCCTGGGCGACGGCGAATGGCACGTGGCCGCCAACTTCGGCGACGCGGCGGTGGCGCTGGAGCTGCCCGGCAGCACCGTGCATGCGGAGAACGCCGGCAACGACGCCGCGCAGTTGCCGCCCAACGCCTTCATCGCGCGCTACCGGCCCGGCCACGCCGCATGAGCGCCCGCTGTCGCGACGCCATCGCGACAGCGTCCCCGGCACGCTGGCCGCCTCGTTCGCTGCCCACCGCCGCGCACGCGCCGTCGGCGCGCGCGGGCGGGACCGCGGCGGACGCCTCTTCCTTCGCCCTGTTGCCCGGTTCGCCCTGCCCATGACCGACACTTCCCTGCACACCCTGGCCGACGCCGCCGGCCTGCTGGTCGACTGGATCGATGCCAGCGACACGCCGCGCACGGTCGCCGACGACACCCTGCGCCATGTCCTCGGCGCGCTGGGCCTGGACGCGCGCGACGCTGCCGCCTACCGCGACAGCCTGCGCCGGCTGCAGGCCGATGCCGCGCTGCCGCCGCTGCTGACCGCCGACGCCGGCGCGCCGGTCGAGGTCGGCGCCGTACCCGGCGCGGCGTATCGGCTCGACAGCGAGAACGGACACGCCCTGCACGGCCACTGCGACGCGCAAGGCCGCCTCGTCGCGCCCGACGCCGCCGGTTACTGGACGCTGCAGCACGGCGACCGCAGCACCACCCTGGCGGTGGCGCCACCGCGCTGCTATGGCGTCGCCGACGCGGTGGGCGCGGTGCAGCCGCGGCGCTGGGGCCTGTCGCTGCAAGCGTATTCGGCGCCGGGCGCCTACGATGCCGGCATCGGCGACGCCGACGGCACCGCCGCCTGGGCCACGCGCATCGCCGCGGCCGGCGGCGATGCCATCGCCTTGAGCCCGGTGCATGCAGCGCGGCCGATCGGCGCGCACTACAGCCCCTATTCGCCCAGCGATCGCCGCTTCCTGGATCCGCTGCAGGCGGCGCCGGCGCGGGTGCTCGGTACCGCTGCCGCGCAGCGCGCGCTGGACGCGGCCGGGCTGGCGCAGGCCTTCGCCGAGGCGCAGGCGCGCCCGCTGATCGACTGGCCGGTCTCCGCCGGATTGAAGTGGCAGTGGCTGCGACAGCTGCACGCCGACTTCGGCCACGCCGACGCGGCCCTGCACGCCGACCTGGCCGCGTTCGAACGCGACGGCGGCATTGCGCTGCACGCGCATGCCGCGTTCGCTGCGCAGGACTTCGGCGATGCCGATCCGGGCCTGCACCGCTTCGCGCAATGGCTGGCCGCGCGCAGTTGGGCCGACGTGCAGCGCCAGGCGCGCGCCGACGGCATGGGCATCGGCCTGATCGCCGACCTGGCGGTGGGCTTCGACGCGCACGGCGCCGAGGCCGCGGCCTGGCCGCAGGCGGTACTGCAGGGGCTGGAACTCGGCGCGCCGCCGGACGCCTTCAACGGCGACGGCCAGGCCTGGGGCATCTGCGGCTATGCACCGACCGCGCTGCGTGCCAGTGGCTTCGCGCCGTTCATCGAACTGCTGCGCGCGGTGATGCGCGATCGCGGCGGCGTGCGCATCGACCACATCCTCGGCCTGCTGCGGCTGTGGGTGATCCCGCGCGGCGCGCCCTCCTCGACCGGCGTGTATCTGCGCTATCCGTTGCACGACCTGCTGCGCCTGCTGGCGCTGGAGTCCTGGCGGCACCGCGCGATCGTGATCGGCGAGGATCTGGGCGTGGTGCCGGACGGCATCCGCGCGGAACTGTCGCGCCGCGGCGTGATGGGCATCGACGTGTTGCTGTTCACCCGCGACCGCGCCGGCGCGTTCCTGCCGCCGGCGCAGTGGCGCCCCGACGCCCTGGCCACCACCACCACCCACGACCTGCCGACCCTGCGCGGCTGGCGCCGCGGCGAGGACATCGACTGGCGCCGGCGCCTGCAACTGAGCGACGCCGCGCAGCAACACGCCGACCACCAGGCGCGCAGCGACGACGTCGCGCACATGGACGACGCGGTCGCCGCGGCGCTGCCACCGGACCAGGCCGCCGACCCGGAACTGGGCGCGCTGCGTTTCGTCGCCGCCACGCCGTCGCCGCTGGCGCTGCTGCCGGCCGAGGACGCGCTGGGGCTGGACCAGCAACCGAACCTGCCGGGTACCGTCGACGGCCATCCGAACTGGCGCCGGCGCCTGCCCGCGCCCGACGCGGCGGCCGCCGCTGCCACCCTCACCACGCGCCTGGACGCGTTCGCCCAGACCCGCCAGACCACCGCCACCGCCGCGCGAGGAGCCGACGCATGCGCATGATTCCCCTGCGGGCCACCGCCCGCCTGCAGTTGCATGCCGATTTCACCCTGCTCGATGCCGCCGCGCAGGTGCCCTACTACGCCGGGCTGGGCATCAGCCATCTGTACCTGTCGCCGATCGGCACCGCCGTGCCCGGCTCGACCCACGGCTACGACGTCACCGACCCGCGCCAGGTCAATCCCGAACTCGGCGGCGAGCCGGCGCTGCTGCACCTATCCGAGCGCGCGCGCAGCCACGGGATGGGCCTGATCCTGGACATCGTGCCCAACCACATGGCCACCCACCCGAGCAATCCGTGGTGGTGGGACGTGCTCACCCATGGGCGGCGCAGCCGCCATGCCGGCTGGTTCGACATCGACTGGCGCGCGCCCGGGCGCGAGGGCAAGCTGTGGCTGCCGGTGCTGGACCGCCCTTACGCGCAGGCGCTGAGCGAAGGCGCGCTGCAGTTGCAGGTGGCCGAGGACGGCAGCGTCGTCCTGCAGCACCACGACCAGCGTTTCCCGATCCGCCTGGACGGCGCCATCGCCCACGAACCTGCCAGTGCGCGCCCGGCGTGGGCGGCGCGGCTCAACGACGCCACGCGGCTGGGCGACGATGCCCTGCATCGGCTGATCGAACGCCAGTGCTATCGCCTGGCCTGGTGGCGGGTCGGCAACGACATGCTCAACTACCGCCGCTTCTTCGACATCACCTCGCTGGCGGCGTTGCGCGTAGAACAGAACGACGTGTTCGCCGCGGTCCACGAGCTGCCGTTGCGGCTGGTGGCCGAGGGCCATCTGGATGGCGTGCGCGTCGACCACGTCGACGGCCTGGCCGACCCCACCGGCTACGTGCAGCGGCTGCGCACGCAACTGGACCGCGCCGGCCGCCGCCGCGGCATCGCCCCGGGCGGCATCGCCCTGTACCTGGAAAAGATCCTGGCGCCGCACGAGCAACTGCGCACCGACTGGCCCTGCGACGGCACCACCGGCTACGACTTCATGGACCAGGTCGCCGCGGTGCTGCACGACCCGGCCGGCGCCGAACCGCTGACCGCGCTGTGGCGGCGCTGGAGCGGGCGCAGCGGCGACTTCGGCCAGGAACAGCGTGCCGCGCGCGATGAAATCCTGCAGGGGTCGCTGCAGGCCGAGTTGGTGCGCACGGTACAGGCGCTGGGTGCCGCCGCGCACCTGGATCCGCTGACCCGCGAGTTCAGCCCGCAGATGCTGGCGCGCGGGTTGATGGCCTTGCTGCGGCACTTCGAGGTGTACCGCACCTATGCCGGGCCCGATGGCCTGGACGACGACGACGCCGCCCGCCTGGCCCAGGCCGCGCAGCGCGCGCGCGTCGGCGCCGAGCCGCGGGTGTGCGCGGCGATCGACGCGATCGAACGCTGGAGCCGCGACGGCCGCGGCACCGGCAAGGCGCAGGTGGCGCTGCGGCGGATCGTGCGCCGGCGCCTGGAACAGCTGTCGGCACCGCTCAACGCCAAGTCGGTGGAGGACACCTCCTTCTACCGCCATGGCGTGCTGCTCTCGCGCAACGAGGTCGGCAGCGAGCCGGACGTGTTCGCGCTGGCTCCGGACGCATTCCACGCGGCCAACGCCACGCGCGCGCAACGCTATCCGCGCGCGCTGCTGGCCACCGCCACCCACGACCACAAGCGCGGCGAAGACGTGCGCATGCGCTTGGCCGCGCTCAGCGCGCAGGCGCCGTGGTGGGAGGCGCAGGTGGCGCGCTTCCAGGCGCTGTCGGCCGACCTGCTGCCGGCCGGCAGCGTCGCGCCGCTGCCTGGCGACCTGCTGATGCTGTGGCAGATGCTGGTGGCGGCGTGGCCGCTGGAACTGGCGGTGGACGACGCCGACGGCCTGCGCGACTACGCCGAGCGCATCGGCGCCTGGCAGCTCAAGGCCGCGCGCGAAGCCAAGCTGCGCACGCACTGGACCTGGCCGGACGAGGACTACGAGCGCAACGCGCGTGCCTTGCTCGACGCCGCGCTGCTGCAGCCGGCCGGTGCCCCGTTGCGCGAGGCACTGGCGCAGGCGGCCGCGGCACTGGCCCCGGCCGGCGCGCTCAACAGCCTGGTGCAGACCGCGCTGCGCCTGACCCTGCCCGGCGTGCCCGACCTGTACCAGGGCAGCGAAGGCTGGGATCTGTCGCTGGTGGATCCGGACAACCGCCGCCCGGTGGACTACGCGCTGCGCCAGGCCTGGCTGGGCGACGCCACCGACCCAGGCGCGCTGCTGCAGGACTGGCACAGCGGCCACGTCAAGGCCTGGCTGACGGCACGACTGCTGCAGCTGCGGCGCGCGCATCCGGCGCTGTTCGCGCACGGCAGCTACGCGCCGCTGCAGGCGCAGGGCCCGCAGGCCGAGCACGTGCTCGGCTTCGTGCGCGAGCACGAGGGCACCTCGCTGGTGGTGGTGGTGCCGCGGCTGAGTGCGGCCGCGCAGGCGCTGCGGCCGGACGCGCCGCTGCGGCCGCAACTGGATTGGCGTAACACGGTTCTGACACTGCCCCAGGCAGAGTATCGTTCGGTGCTGGCCGACGCTGCCATCGCGACAACCTCGGCCATTCCGGTGTCGGCCCTGTTTGCCGAATTCCCGATCGCCGTGCTGGTCGCCTCCCCCTGATCCCGCAAGAAGCCATGGACGCAGAAACACGCCAACGCCGCATCCGCCAACTCGCACACGAAATCTGGGAAGCCGAAGGGCGACCCGACGGCCAGGCCGCCCGCCACTGGGCCATGGCCGAACGCCTGGTGGCCGCGGAAGCGGCCGCCGAAGCCGAGGCCGAGGCGCTGCCGCCACCGCAACCGCGACGCAGCGCCGGCAACGGCAGCACCTCTTCCTAAGGATTCTTCATGCCCGTGCGCAAGCTCACCCGCCGTTCGCGTATCCGCGAGGGCCTGCCGTATCCGCTGGGCGCCACCTGGGACGGCCTGGGGGTGAACTTCGCCCTGTACTCGGCGCACGCCACCAAGGTGGAGCTGTGCCTGTTCGACGATCGCGGCCGCGAGATCGAGCGCATCGCGCTGCCCGAGTACACCGACGAGATCTGGCACGGCTACCTGCCCGACGCGCGCCCCGGCCAGCTCTATGGCTACCGCGTGTACGGCCCGTACGCGCCCGACGCCGGGCACCGCTTCAATCCCAACAAGCTGCTGCTCGACCCCTACGCCAAGCAACTGGTCGGCGAACTGAAATGGGCGCCGGCGTTGTTCGGCTACACCATCGGCCACAAGGATGCCGACCTCAGCTTCGACCGCCGCGACAGCGCCGCCTACATGCCCAAGTGCGCGGTGATCGATCCGGCCTTCACCTGGGGCAAGGACCAGCGCCCGCAGACGCCGTGGGACAGCACGGTGATCTACGAGACCCACCTGCGCGGCACCACCATGCGCCACCCCTCGGTCCCCGAGGCCTGGCGCGGCACCTTCTCCGGGTTGAAGGTCGACGAGGTGGTCGAGCACATCAAGCGCTTGGGCATGACCGCGGTGGAGCTGCTGCCGGTGCACGCCTTCGTCGACGACGAATATTTGCTCAAGCAGGGCCTGCGCAACTACTGGGGCTACAACACCATCGGCTTCTTCGCCCCGCACCCGCGCTACATGGCCACGCGCACGGTGTCCGAGTTCAAGCAGATGGTGGCGCGGCTGCACAGCGCCGGGCTGGAAGTGATCCTGGACGTGGTCTACAACCACACCGCCGAGGGCAACGAACTGGGCCCGACGCTGTCGTTCAAGGGCATCGATAACGCCAGCTACTACCGCCTGGCCGAGGACCGCCGCTTCTACATCAACGACACCGGCACCGGCAACACTTTCGACCTGACCAACGCCGGCGCGCTGCGCATGGTCAACGACTCGCTGCGCTACTGGGTGTCGGAGATGCACGTGGACGGGTTCCGCTTCGACCTGGCCACCATCCTCGGCCGCGAGCACCACGGCTTCGATCCCAAGGGCGGCTTCCTCGACGCCTGCCGTCAGGACCCGCTGCTGAGCCAGGTCAAGCTGATCGCCGAGCCGTGGGACGTCGGCCCCGGCGGCTACCAGGTCGGCGGCTTCCCGCCGGGCTGGTCGGAGTGGAACGACAAGTTCCGCGACAACGTGCGCGCGTTCTGGCGCGGCGACGAAGGCCAACTGGCCGAACTGGCCACGCGCCTGACCGGCTCGGCCGACCTGTTCAACCACCGCGGCCGCCGCCCCACCGCCTCGGTCAACTTCGTCACCGCCCATGACGGCTTCACCCTGCACGACCTGGTCAGCTACGCGCACAAGCACAACGAGGCCAACGGCGAGCACAACCGCGACGGCTCGGACAACAACATCTCCGCCAACTACGGTGTGGAAGGCGAAACCGACGACGAAGACATCAATGCCCTGCGCCTGCGGCAGATGCGCAACCTGCTGGCCACCCTACTGCTGTCGCAGGGCACGCCGATGCTGCTGGCCGGCGACGAGTTCGGCCGCAGCAAGGGCGGCAACAACAACACCTACTGCCAGGACAACGAACTGACCTGGCTGAACTGGGAAGCCGGCCCGCGTGCGCACCAGCTCAGCGCCTTCGTCTCGCGCCTGACCCACCTGCGCGCGCACTACCCGCTGCTGCATCGCGCGCGCTTCTTCGACGGCGCCTACGACGAGGAACTGGGCATCAAGGACGTGACCTGGCTGGCGCCGGACGGCGAGGAAATGACCGAAGCCTCCTGGCACGATCCGCACGCCCGCGCGCTGATGATGCGCCTGGACGGCCGCGCTCCATCCAGCGGCCTGCGCCAGGCCGCGTCCAACGTCACCCTGCTGATGATCGTCAATGGCGCGGTCGAGGACGTGCCGTTCACCCTGCCGCTGGTCGAAGGCGAACACTGGCGCGTGCTGATCGACACCGCCGAACGCAACGGCGAACACGGCCTGTCCGGCGGATCGCAATGGCACGGGATCGGCCGCTCGCTGACCCTGCTGGCCGCCGAGCGCGACAGCAAGTCCACGGCCGCCCATCACCGGAATGCGGATGCGCCGACGGCAGTGTGATCGCGCGGACGCACGCCGCGACCTGCCTGGCGCCGCGCGTCGCGGCTGAAGCCGCTGCCAAAATGGATACTGGCCGTGGCCGTGGCCACATGCCGTGTGTGAGGGATTGCAGTCCCGACCGCCGGGAGGCTCCAACGCATCGCCGCTCGGCGACTGCGCTGAACCAGCCGCAGCCACAGCGACGCAATCTGCGTTTCGCACAGCCCACCGCGTAGGAGCGGCTTCAGCCGCGACGAGGCGTTACCGGTGGCGCCTGTCGCGGCTGAAGCCGCTCCTACGAGAATCCTGGCGGCGACCGGATTCGGAGGTCGGAAAGACTTCAAGCCCGGCTGCTGCGCAAGCACGAACAACCGCAGCATCGTTTCCAGACGCAGGAAGCGACGTCGCCGCTGCTCTCGTCCTCACCCCATCGCGTGCACCTGTGGCAGCGGCATCGCCTGCAGCTGCGCCTCACCCACAGCGCCGCCGACCAGGATCACCCCCGGTGCGCCGGGCGCGAGCGTCCCGGCGTCGGTGGCCAGGCACGCCAGCGTCGTCAGCAACTGCACCTGCTGCGGCAGGCTCGCCGATTGCACCACCGCCGCTGGCGTATCAGCCGGCAGATGCCGCAACAGGCTGGCGGCCAGCGTCGCCACGCGTCCCATGCCCATGTAGATCGCCAGCGTGGTGCGGGTGGCGCACAGCGCCGCCCAGTCCGGTTCGCCGTGATCGCGGGTGTGGGCGGTGACGAAGGTGATGCCGTGGCAGTGCGTACGATGGGTCAGCGACATGCCTAGCCCGGCTGCGGCGGCAACGCCGGCGCTGACGCCATTGACGATGCGCACCGTCACTCCGGCCGCGCGCAGGAAGGCGATCTCCTCGCCGGCTCGGCCGAACAGCAAGGCTTCCCCCCCCTTCGCCCGCACCACGCGCACGCCCTGCAACGCGTAGCGGCGCATCAGCCGGCAGATGAAATCCTGCGGGGTGGAGCGGCAACCGCCGCGCTTGCCGACACGGATCACCCTGGCCTGCGGCGCGAACTGCACGATCTCCGGATTGACCAGATCGTCGAGCAGCAGCACCTGCGCGGCGGCCAACGCCTTCACCGCCTTCAGCGTCAACAGTTCCAGATCGCCAGGACCGGCCGACACCAACACCACCTCGCCGGCGCGGGGCGCGGCGGACACGCTGAGCTGCGTCATTGCATTTTCCCCATCGAAGAAGAACCCACCCCACGACACCACGCCCGCACAGTGCCGCGCCGAGTGCCGTCGGCACTGCATGGACGCCACACACCGATCGCGACATTCGCGGCATCCGCACGCGGGCGGCCATCGCCCCGGCTTCCAACCGCGGCGCACACCACGCACACGCTCCAAACGCGCTGCCACTGCCAAGGCAACGGTGCCTCTGCACGCACGCCACGGCCTGCGTGGCGAAGGCGGCCAGCAGCACCTGCAGGCCGCACACCGACCGCAGGCTCCGGCACACCGCAGCTCATGCCACCACCTCCGCCGCGCACAGTCGCTGTACCTGCGGCATGCACGAGCCGCAGACGCTGCCGCAGCCCAGGCGTTCGCGCACCTGCGCCGGCGTGGCGCCACGCGCCGCCTCGGCGCGAATGGCCGCGGTACGCACCTGCATGCACTGGCAGACCACCGGGTCGCGTGGTGCGGCGCCGGCCTGGGCGAACACCGCCAGGCGCGGCCTGTCCCAGGCGGTGCCGGCAAGCGCACGCTCCAGCAAGGCCTCACCACCCGGATCGGGCTGCGCGCCGGCCAGCAGCAGGCCGTCCAGATGGCTGACGCCGGCCTCGCCGCGCCATGCCACGCGCTTGAGCACACCGTGCCGCGCATCGCGGTATTCCAGGGTGTCGGGACCACTGGCGAAGGCAAGCGCCGCGGCCAGGGCCTCCAGTTGCGCCGCGTCGGGCGCCTGCTCGGCCGCGGCGCGCAACACCAGCCATGCCGGTGCATCGGCGCTCGTCCCAGCGTCCTGCCGCGCCTCGGGCTGCAGGCTCAACGCCGCGTAGCCGAACGTGCGCAACCACGGTTGCGCCGCCGCCTGCAGTGCCAGCGCGTCGCCGCGCCGCGCCAGCAGCAGATGCCAAGCGAACTCGGCCTTCTCCACGCGCACCGCGGCGTGCTTGAGTTCGGGCTGCTGCGAGCGCGCGTCCACTGCCGCGGTACTGAGTTCGTTGATGCCGCCGCTGGCAAGGTACTGACCGTTCCAGTGCATCGCCGCGAACACGTCGCCCGAGCGCATCTCCTCGCACAGTTGCAACGGCAACACCAACGCACCGCGCTTGCTGGCGATGCGCAGCAACTCGCCCTCGCGCAGGCCGCGCCGCGCTGCATCCTGCGGATGCATGCGCAAGCCCGGCTGCGGGCTGTGCGCGAATAGCGCCGGCACCCGCCCACTGCGCGACATGCCGTGCCACTGGTCGCGCAGGCGCCCGCTCAGCAGGCGCAGCGGGAACCGTGCCGAGGTCGGCTCGGCGACCGCGCGGTAGGCCACGGGATGGAAGCGCGCACGGCCATCGGTGGTGGCGAACACGCCGTCGGCATAGCGCCGCGCCTGGCCGTGCGCGGCGCCGGCTGGCAGCGGCCACTGCTGCGGCCCCTGGGTGTCCAGCCGTGCGTAGTCCAGGCCGCTGATGTCCAGGTCGCGGCCGATGGTCAGCGCGCGATGCTCGGCGAACACGTCGGCAGGCTCGGCGAAGCCAAAGCGGGTCGCCGCACCCGGCGCGCCCAGCCGCGGCTCCAGCCGCCGCGCCACCTCGTTGGCGATCCACCAGTCCGGTCGCGCCGCACCCGGCGCCGGCACTGCCTGGCGCACGCGCGAGATGCGCCGCTCGGAGTTGGTCACCGTGCCCGCCTTCTCGCCCCAGCTCGTCGCCGGCAGCAGCACGTCGGCGAACGGCACCGTGTCGGTGTGGACGAAGGCTTCCTGCACGATGACCAGTTCGGCCTGGCGCAGCGCCTCACGCACCTGAGCGATGTCCGGCATCGAGTGCACGGGATTGGTGCAGGCGATCCACACCGCCTTGACCTGGCCGCGGCGCAGCGCGTCGAACAGCGCCACTGCCGGCAGCCCGGGCTGCGCCGACAGACGATCCGGCGGCAAGTCCCACAGGCGTTCCAACTCGGCACGGTCGCCGGCGTCGGCGATCTCGCGATGCGCGGCCAGCATCGTCGCCATGCCGCCAACCTCGCGCCCGCCCATCGCGTTCGGCTGCCCGGTCAGCGAGAACGGGCCGGCGCCGGGCTTGCCAATCTGCGCGGTGGCCAGGTGCAGATGGATCAGCGCCAGGTTCTTGTCGGTGCCGTGCGCGGACTGGTTCAAGCCCATGCAGTACAGCGACAGCGCCGGCAGGTCGCGTGCGAACCACTCCGCCGCCTGCACCAGGTCGGCGACCGGCACGCCGCACAACTCCGCGGCCATGGTCGGGGTGTAGTCGCGCAGCGCCTGCCGCAGCTCGGCGAAACCAGCCGTGTGCGCGGCGATGAACGCACGGTCGATGCGGTCTTCCCAGATCAGGTGATGCAGCATGCCGTTGAACAGCGCCACGTCGGTGCCGGGCTGGATCGCCAGATGCAGGTCGGCCAGCGCCGCGGTGTCGGTGCGGCGCGGATCGACCACGATCCAGCGCACCTGCGGATCGCGCGCCCGCGCCTCCTCCAGCCGCCGGAACAGCACCGGATGCGCGTAGGCCATGTTGCTGCCGGCCAACAGCACGGTCCTGGCCAGTTCCAGGTCCTCGTAGCAGGTGGGCGGGCCGTCCGCGCCCAGCGCCAGCTTGTAGCCGCTGACCGCGCTGGACATGCACAGCCGCGAGTTGGTGTCGATGTTGTTGGTGCCGATCAGGCCCTTGGCCAACTTGTTGAAGACGTAGTAGTCCTCGGTCAGCAACTGCCCGGACAGGTAGAACGCCACCGCGTCCGGGCCATGCCGCTCGACGATGCCGGCCAGGCGCTCGGCCACACTGTCCAGCGCCACCGCCCAGTCCACCGCGCGCCGCGGCGCGTCGCGGTGCGGGCGCAGCTCCGGCTGCAGCGCGCGGCCGTGCAGGCTGTGGGCGGTCTGCGGCAGGGTCCGGCCCTTGCTGCACAGGCGGCCATGGTTGGCCGGATGCGCAGGGTCGCCCTCGATGCCGACGATGCGCGCACTGCCGTCGGCGGCGTGCTCGCTCTCGATCAGCACGCCGCAGCCCACCCCGCAGTAGCAGCAGGTGGAGCGGGTCACGCGCCGCTGCACGGCGGCGGGCACGCTCGTCATCGCCACGGACGCGCCGTCCATCAGCCGGCGTCCTGCAACGACAGCCAGACCTCGCCGTCCTGCACCCGCACCGGGAAGCGCCGTGCGCAGCCCACATCCGGTGCGCAGGCCTGGCCGCTGGCCAGATCGATCTGCCAGGCATGCAGCGGGCAGGTGACGCTGTCGCCGGCCACCAGCCCCTGCGACAGCGGCCCGCCCTTGTGCGGGCAACGGTCGACCAGGGCGAACACGCGTTCGCCCTCGCTGCGGAACAGCGCGATCGGCTCCACGCCCGGCAGGTGCAGCACGCGCGCGCCCAGCATCGGGATCTCGTCAAGCCGGCAGATGCGCAGCCACTGGTGTACGTCGTCGCTGCGATCGGTCGCAGTGGTGGAGGGAATCGGATCGGACACGGTCGCCATCGCTCAGTCCTCCACCAGCGCCAGCGGCGGCGCCACCCGCAGCGGCTGGTACTCGCGCTGCTTGGCCCCGGCGATACGCTCGGCCCAGGGATCGGGCAGGCCCTCCAACGCGTACAGCAGGCGCTCGTACAGTGCGCGGCGGTTGTCCGCGTCCTCCACCACGCGCTGGCGGATGTAGTCCATACCCACGCGTTCGATGTAGTGCACGGTGCGGTCCAGGTAGTACGCCTCTTCGCGGTACAACTGCAGGAAGGCGCCGGTGTATTCCTTGACCTCCTCGGCGCTGCGCACCTTGACCAGGAACTTGGCGACCTCGGTCTTCATGCCGCCGTTGCCGCCGATGTGCAGCTCCCAGCCGGACTCCACCGCGATGATGCCCACGTCCTTGATCCCCGACTCGGCGCAGTTGCGCGGGCAGCCGGACACCGCCAGCTTCACCTTGTGCGGGCTCCACATGTTGGCCAGCATCGTCTCCAGGTCGATGCCCATCTGCGTGCTGTTCTGCGTGCCGAAGCGGCAGAACTCGCTGCCCACGCAGGTCTTCACCGTGCGGATCGACTTGCCGTAGGCATGGCCCGAGTTCATCCCGAGGTCCTTCCACACGTCGACCAGGTCTTCTTTCTTCACCCCCAGCAGATCGATGCGCTGGCCGCCGGTGACCTTGACCATCGGCACCGCGTACTTGTCGGCCACGTCGGCGATGCGGCGCAGCTCCGACGCATTGGTGACCCCGCCCTTCATCTGCGGAATCACCGAGAAGGTGCCGTCCTTCTGGATGTTGGCGTGGGCGCGCTCGTTGATGAAGCGCGACTGCGGATCGTCCACCGCCTCGCGCGGCCAGGTGGACAGCAGGTAGTAATTGATCGCCGGGCGGCAGGTGGCGCAGCCGTTGGGGCTGCGCCACTGCAACTGCGTGTAGACCGCGGCGTGGGTGAGCAGCCTGCCCTCGCGGATCGCCTTGCGCACCTCGCCGTGGCTCAGATCGGTGCAGCCGCATACCGCCTTGGTCTTGGGCGTCTGCTGGAAGTTGGAGCCCAGGCAGTTCATCAGAATCTGTTCCACCAGGCCGGTGCACGAGCCGCAGGAACTGGCGGCCTTGGTGTGCTTCTTGACCTCGTCCACGGTGAACAGGCCTTGCGCGTTGATCGCCTTGACGATGGTGCCCTTGCACACGCCGTTGCAGCCGCACACCTCGTCGCTGTCGCGCATCGCACTGGCGCGGTCCTGGCCGGCGGTACCGGCATCGCCCAGCGCGCTTTCGCCGAACATCAGCCGCTCGCGGCGCTCGCCGATCGGGCTGGCGTCCTTGAGCAACTGGAAGTACCAGGCGCCGTCGGCGGTGTCGCCGTACAGGCAGGCGCCGACCAGCCGGTCGTCCTTCAGCACCAGCTTCTTGTAGACCCCGCCGGCCGGATCGGACAGCACGATCTCCTCGCTGCCTTCGCCCCCCATGAAATCGCCGGCGGAGAACAGGTCGATGCCGGTGACCTTGAGCTTGGTCGAGGCCACCGAGCCGCGGTAGATGCCGATGCCGTAGCCGGCCAGGTGGTTGGCGCAGATCTTGGCCTGCTCGAACAGCGGCGCGACCAGGCCGTAGGCGATGCCGCGATGGCTCGCGCATTCGCCCACCGCGTACACCCGCGGGTCGAAGGTCTGCAGGGTGTCGTTGACCACGATGCCACGCGTGCAATGGATACCGGCGGCCTGCGCCAGGGCGATGTTGGGGCGGATGCCCGCGGCCATCACCACCAGGTCGGCCGGCACCTCGCTGCCGTCGGAGAAGCGCACCGCGGTCACCTCGCCGGCGGCATTGCCGACCAGTTCGGTGGTGGAGGTATTGAGGCGGAAGTCGAGCCCGCGTTCGGCCAGCGACTGCTGCAGCATCGCCCCGGCCACCGGATCGAGCTGGCGCTCCAGCAGCCACCCGGCCAGGTGCACCACGGTCACCTGCATCCCGCGCTGCTTCAGCCCGTTGGCCGCCTCCAGCCCGAGCAGGCCGCCGCCGATCACCACCGCGTTGCCCTTGCGCGAGGCGGTGTCGATCATCGTCTGGGTGTCGTGCATGTCGCGGTAGCCGATCACCCCCTTGAGGTCCTTGCCGGGCACCGGCAACACGATCGGCAGCGAACCGGTGGCCAATAGCAATCGGTCATAAGGCGCCTCGGTGCCGTCGGCAGCGATGACCGTGCGCCTGACCCGGTCGATGCGCACCACCTCCTTGTTCAAGTGCAGGCGGATGCCGTACTCGGCGTACCAGGACAGCGGATTGAGCACGATCTCGTCGAAGTCCTGCTCGCCGGCCAGCACCGGCGAGAGCAGGATGCGGTTGTAGTTCGGGTGCGGCTCGGCCCCGAACACGGTGATGTCGTACATGCCCGGCATCAGCTTCAGCAGTTCTTCCACGGTGCGGATGCCGGCCATGCCATTGCCCACCACCACCAGTCTCGGCTTGTTCATTGGCGTATCGCTCCCCTGGCGCTCAGACGCGTACCGCACCGGCCGCCGACCATTGCCGGCGCCAGTGCTGCTTGACCGTGGACAACAGACCCCAGCCCAGCAGCGCGCAGCCGGCGAACAGCCACAGACCCGGCGCATAGCTGCCGGTGTGCTGCTTGACCACCCCCAGCCCCGCGGCGAGCAGGAAACCGCCGATGCCGCCGGCCATGCCGATCAGCCCGGTCATCAGCCCGATGTCGCCGCCGAAGCGCTGCGGCACCAGCTGGAACACCGCGCCATTGCCGGTGCCCAGGCTCAGCAGGGTCAGCACGAACAGCGCCACCGTGGCCTCTGGTCCACCGACCCCGACCGCCGCCGCGACCACCAGCAACGCCACCAACAGATAGATCGCCAGCAGCGTGCGGGTGCCGCCGATGCGATCGGCGATCGCCCCACCCAGCGGCCGCATCACCGACCCGGCCAGCACGCACGCCGCAGTGGCCCAGCCGGCCAGCTTGGGCGAGAAGTCGAACTGGTCGTGGAAGTAGCCCGGCAGCGCACTGGCGAATCCGGCGAAACCACCGAAGGTGATCGCGTAGAACAGCATGAAGCGCCATGCATCGCGGTTGCCCACCAGGACCCGCGCGTAATCGCCCAGGCGCTTGCGTGTCACCGCCACCGGCGCGTCCTTGGCGCAGAGCGCGAACACCAGCAGCGTCAGCAACAAGGGAATGCAGGCCAGCCCGAACACCGCCTGGTAGCCGAACGCTGCCGCCAGCACCGGCGCAAACAGCGCCGCGAACACCGTGCCGGAATTGCCCGCCCCGGCAATGCCCATCGCCGTGCCCTGGTGCTGCGGCGGATACCAGCGCGAGGCCAACGGCAGCGCCACCGCGAACGACGCCCCGGCCACGCCCAGCATCAACCCCAGCAGCAGCACCTGGACGAAGCTGTGCACGCCCACCTGCCACGCCACCGTCAGCGCCGCGATCACCAGCGCCTGCGCCAGCAGCCCCGCACGCTTGGCGCCGATCGCATCGGCCAGCATGCCCAGGAACAGCCGCAGCACCGCCCCGCACAGGATCGGTACCGCCACCATCAGCGCCCGCTGCTGCGTATCCAGCTCGAGTGCCGCGGCGATCTGCACCTGCAGCGGGCCGAGCAGATACCACACCATGAAGCTCAGATCGAAATACAGGAATGCCGCCAACAACGTGGGCGTGTGCCCGGCTTGCCAGAACGATCGATTCATCCGCGCCATCTCCGGGAAACGTGGGGCCGCAGCGCTGCACACCATCCGCAGCGCGCGGAAAGTCGAGGGGAGGAAAACGAAAACGGCGCCGTCCGGTTCGCACCGGAAGACGCCGTTGTCGGGGCCGACGGACCGCCGTTGGTCCGCCTGCCGATCAGATTGGTGCGGGCGCGCCGTTGCGTCCGCAGGTGGGGCTATCGCAAACGGCGTGCCAAGTGTTGGGCGACCTCATCCAACACAAAAATCATCGTTTATTCAGCCGCTTATGAAGTTCCACCACTGCAGGATATCGATTCTGGCCAACGACACAGGCACCTGCTGGCACATATTGGTGCGAGATCGCACTACTGTTGTGCAGCGCAGTATCGACGTGTCGAGCGCGAGATCCATGGGCGCTTGTACTTTCCGGCGATGCCATGGTGTTTCACATGCCGCACTCACAGGCGAGCCGGCTAACCGATAGCGAAAATCTCCGCAAAGCGATTCGGCATATCACCCAGCATCATCTCCAGGTAAGCATGGGGCTTGATCGCATCGAGCCACTGGAAGTAGCTCGCCTCCGACACATGCCGGCGAGCGGCCGTCAGCACGGCCTGGCAGCGCTCCTGGGGCAGCAAGGGCAACGGTGATGGCGCGGGGTCGTAAATTCCGGAAAAATCGCCTTTCAGCATGAGCGCGCCATGCCACACGACGTCCGCCGACGTCTCGCCAGCGAGATCGGGCAGTTCCAGCACATCCCCAGCAAGCAGGGGATAGGTCGCCAACAGCCAGCGATACAGCTGCGTGGTCCATAGCGGGCATCGAATTGCGAACACCGAATCGAGCCAAGCGGCGAGTTCTTCATCGGCAACATACTTTGCGCAAAAGAACATGCCCGCCGAAAAGTCGCCGCACGCCACGCTCCAGGCGAAGGCTCTTTCTCCTGTGTACGGATCCTCCGGCACCTGGATCGCCAGGCGCTCTCCGACCCAGCGAGATGGATCCATCAGGCAGCGCCCCAGGGTCTGCCTCGCATCGTCGGCGAACCCCGCATAGGGCTCGTCGACGCTGCGCGGGTTGACGGCAATGAACGCTGTGACGAGATGCTGGTACAGGCTGTCGAACGACTGCTCCGAATGGCGCGAAACCAGGTGGGCCAACAGATAGCGATACCAGTGCGTCCATTCGTCCATCGGGCCGAAGCAAGCGTTCCCGGATGCGATTTCCTCAAGGGGCGTTCGCAATTCTTCGAGCGAGAACCCGGCAAGATCGCCGAGCAGGAAATCGAACATGTGCCGTTTCTCGCCCATGAACCACGCTTCGCCCATCGGCTTTGCCGGACGACGCAGGTGACGGCGCATGCGTTGGACGCAATCCGCATTCGGCCCATCGCCAGGGCGCCAGACGAACGGGCGCGTCATCTTTGGTTCCGGAAACAGCCGTGATGAGGACATCCACCGATTCTAGCCGGCGTGCGGTGAGCGACGCAGTTTCCCGAAGCGCACGCCACGGACATCGTTTGCTGCCCACACCGACGCATCGGGTCACCGACGTGCACTGCAACCGGCTGCGCCGCGCATCGACAGCAAACACAGCCAGCGATGCACTTCACCGTTGCTGGCTAGCGTGGCAATCGTACGTCCTTACCGCACTCCTCCATCCACATACGGCCGCGCCTGCAACATCACCACCTCATCCCCGACCACGGCCCACTCGATGTCCTGGTCCGCGCCACCCAGGGCCTGCTTGGTCATCGCGGCGACCTTGGCCAGCCGCGCGATGAGGGCGTCGGTCAGCACCTGGCGGGTGCCGGTGATGGGGACCTCGCGGACGCCGCCGGCGGCGTTGGCGATGAGTTGGGTGTCCTCGGCCGAGCGGCTCAACACCTGCACCGCCTTGGACCAGCTCGAGTACATCACCTGTTCGGCCTGGCGCTTGCCCTCGACCACGCGAATGCCCAAGCCGCGCTTGGCCGAGATGTAGGTGACGTGGCGGCGCGCGGCATCGAAGGGGTCGCGGGTGATCATCACCCCGGAGCTGTCGGACGGCGCGGCCGCCTGCACCAGCACCGCCATGGCCACCGCGTCCTGCGGCAGGCCCGCGGCAGTGCGGGCTTCGTAGGCCTCGAAGTTGTACACCGAGGCCCACACCGTCTGCACGGCCTTGGCCAGGGCATCGGCGCGGGTGACGTTGGGCACGGTGGTGTACAGGCCGGCGCCGCTGAACCCGGGCAGATCCTCGGAGTTGGACGAACTGCGCACGAACACGCCTGCGCCGCGCAGTTGGTCGCGCCACTGCGCCTCCAGCGCACGCACGAAGGCGGGGTCGGGTGCGGCCTCGGCGATCTCGGCACGTAGCGCCGCCAGCGCGGTGCGGCGCACGTCCGCGTCGGTGGTGAAGCCCGGACGCGCCTGCAGCGCGCGCAGGCGTTGGGCGATCTGCAGGCGCTGCATCGTCGCCGCGTAGAACGCGAACGGGATGCAGAAGCCATCCGGCACGCGTGCGGCCGGCGGCAGCACTGCCTTCAGCGTGCCGAGATTGGCGGCCTTGGTCCCGCAGGCGCGGCTGTCGCGCGCGCGCAGCGACGCCAATGGCTGGAGCGCGGCCACGCGCAGGTCAGGACGGGGCAGCGCGCGCGCCGCCGAGCGCGGGTTGGCAGTGGAAGCAGCCGCCGGCGGCCCCGCCAGCGGCGTCACCCGGTAGTCGTTGTGGGTGACGTCCAACTGCACCCAGCGGCCGTCGTACTGGCGCAGCGCCGCCTGCGCATCGCGCACGTACACATTGGGAATGCCCCAGCCCTTGGCCAGCAGATTGACGTGCGACAGCAAGGTGGAGGGACGTTGCGTGACCAGGCCGGCGACCGGCGCCAACGCGATCGGCACCTCGTCCAGCACCGCGATGTCGCGCGGCGACAGCGTACGGAACTGCGCCTCCGAGCGCACGATGCGCAGCCGCCCCTCGGCATGGCCGGTATTCAACGGCAGGAAGCGCTGCTCGCGCAGCAGCTCCTCCTGGGTGACGAACGTCAGCCCGGCGCTGCGGGCCAGTTGCTCGTGCAGCGTGGAATTGGTCTTGAACCGCAGCGTGTCGAAGAACGACGCGCGCAAGGCGGCATCGGTCTGCTGCAGCAGCGCGGCGGTGAGGAGGTCGCCCTCCCAGAACTCGTAGGTATAACCCGGCAGATCCTGCTGCCAACTCAGGGTGCCGAACAGGAACCGCCGCTGCGGGTCGCGGTACTGCGCCTTCAGTGCCGCCTTGCCCATGCGCGGTGCCAGGCGCTGACGTACGAACTGTTCGTGCAGCGCGAACCGCGGGGTGTTGAGATAGTAGACGCGCCCGCCCTGCCGCCGATCGATCACGAACAGCAGATGCGGCAGTTCCAGCGCGGTGCCAGCGTCGTAGACCCGGGCGAGCTGCAGGAACTGCGCGCGGCTGTCGAGGCGCGGCAGGGAGTCCGGTCCCGTCGCCGGCTGCGCGGCGGCATCGCTACCCGGGCGTTGCTCGTAGGCCGATGGCTTGCGCGCGGTTTGCGCCATCGCAGGCGCCACGTGCCACAGCAGCGCGAAAAGGAAACACCACACCGACAAGCGTGGCCATGCAAGCGGCGGACGGGCTCGATCCATGATGCCGGTTCGGGAGGGCGACGAGCGCGGATCATACGCCAGCCCCGGGCGTTGACGGCACCGCAAGCGTTGGCGTGGCCTAGCCCGCAACGCTCCCAGGGGGTGGGCATCGCCCAAAGGTGGCGTATCGGTGCATTCTGGTCCAGCGGTGCATCGACCAGTGCATTGAGATCCTGCCACTGTTGCGAACGCGAGACACGCTGGATTCGATCGGAAAGGACGTCCCGTGCCTTCTCGCTCGCCGCCTCCAGCAGGAACTCGGCTCGCTTCCTAACACGGTGCTTTGCCGCATGGTCGATCAACGACAGAGTGGATGCGGACAGACGAAGACGGATGATCTTGCCGGAACCACGGCGCATCATGCATCTCCTGCACTGTCCTTCGAAGATGGAGGATTTTCACGCGACGACGAGTACAGACTGAGCGAAGAGCACCACCGATGCCATCCCGCCACTTACCCTGTCTGCTCGCCCAGAATGCCACCCCCACGCGCATCCCCATCCGGCACCGCCACCCCCACCTGCGCCGCCGCGGCACGATAGGTGTCCAACCGGTGCACTCGCGCCACCACGGCCGCATCGTGCGCTGCATCCTCCTCCACGCCCGCCGCACTCGCCGACAACCACCCCCAGCGCCGGAACTGCTGCAGGAACCAACGCCCGTCCGATAGCCACGGGAGGTTCGCCAGCCCTTCGGCATGGAAGCGAAGACCGCGCGGGTCGGCACCATGATCGGCGGCGCCGCCCGGCAGCAGGCAGGCGGCGATGCGGTCTGCAGGCAACCCGATCACCTCCGGGTCGGCCAGCCACGCCACGGCCTCGCGACGATGCGCGGCATCGTCGAGCCAGCGGCAGGCGTCGAGCAAGGTCGCGGTGAGGGCGGTGGCCAATTCGGGTTGCAAGGCAGCCCAGGCGCGGCGACACGCCAGCACCTTTTCCGGATGGCCAGGCCATAGCTCGCCGCTGCGCAGGACGCGGCGGCCGACGCCGTCGGCCTCGGCCTGGGCGGCCCAGGGTTCGCCGGCGCAGTAGCCATCGAGTTCGCCGCGCGCCAACGCGTCGGGCATCTGTGACGGTGGCAGGGTCACCGCGCGGATGTCGCGCAACGGATCCACGCCCTGCCCGGCCAGCCACGCGTACAGCCACATGGCGTGGGTGCCGGTGGGAAAGGTCTGCGCAAACGTCGCGGGGCGGCCGAGCGCGGCCAGCACGTCGCGCAGCGGCGTGCCCTGCGCCAGCGCCGCGGCCAGGGCTGGCGCCAGCACGATGCCCTGGCCGTTCTGGTTGAGGGTGAGCAAGATCGCCAGGTCGGCCTGCGGGCCGCCGATGCCGCATTCCACGCCGTAGACCAGGCCGGCCAGAGCATGCGCGGCATCCAGTTCGCCGGACAGCAGCTTGTCGCGCACCGCCGCCCACGACGCCTGCCGTTGCAGTTCCAGGCGCAGGCCGTGGCGCCGGTCCAGGCCAAGGCGCACGGCGGCGATCAGCGGCGCGCAGTCGATCAGCGGCAGATAGCCAACGCGCAAGGTGGGCGGGGCGGCGTGTGGCGTTGCGTTCATCGGTCCCTCATCCCAGCAGCTCCGCCAGCGCCAGGATGCGCTCGGCGACCTCGGCCAGCTTCAAGCCCTGTTTCATCGCCTGCTGCCGCAGCGCGGCGTAGGCCTCGTTCTCGCTCATGCCGCGCTTGTCCATCAGCAGGCGCTTGGCGCGGTCGATGCACTCGCGCTCGCGCAACTTGCGCTGCACCTCGTCCAGTTGCCGGCGCATGCCCGCTTCCTGTTCGAAGCGCGCCAGCGCCACCTGCACGATCGGCGCCAGCCGCGCGGGCGCCAGGCCGTCGACCACGTAGGTGGTGACGCCGGCGCCGACCGCGGCGCGGATCAGTTGGTCGTCGCCATCGGCGGAGAACATCACCACCGGACGCGGCGCCTGGCGGTGGATCAGCGCCAGTTGCTCCAGGGTGTCGCGCGAGGGCGAGTCGACGTCGAGGATGACCACGTCCGGTTGCTGGGTGGACACCGCCTTGAGCAGTGCCGGCGCCGCGGCGACCTCGTCCAGCACCGCGTAGCCGGCATCGAGCAGCGCCTGGCGCAATTGCCCGATCGGCTTTTCGGTATCGTTGACCAGCAGGACGCGCAGCATTCGGGCGTGGCGAACCAGGGGTTGGCTTCACCGCATGGTGCCATGCAACATGGACGTCCGCACCTCGCCCCAGCAAGGAGTTCGCATGCCGCTGTATCCCCTGTTCGCCGATCTGGCTGGACGCCGCGTGCTGGTGGTGGGTGGCGGCGAGGTGGCGATGCGCAAGATCGAGGCACTGCTGCACGCCAGTGCCGACCTGTTGGTGTACGCGCACGCGCTCAACCCCACGGTGGCGCAATGGCTGGCGCAGGGCCGGCTGCAGCGCGCCGACGGCGCCTTCGACCCGCAGTGGCTGGACGACGCCTGGCTGGTGGTGGCGGCCACCGACGACGAGGCGTTCAATCGGCAACTGGCCGAACAGGCCGGGGCGCGGCGCAAGTGGGTCAACGTGGTCGACGACGCCGCCCTGTCCACGTTCCAGGTGCCGGCGATCATCGACCGCGATCCGCTGTTGATCGCGATCTCCTCCAGCGGTGCGGCACCGATGCTGGCGCGGCGTCTCCGCGAGCGCTGGGAAACCGAACTGGACCACTCCTATGCCGAACTGGCGCAGCTGTTCGCGCGCCACCGCGCCGCGATCCGCGCGCGCCTGCCGGACCTGCCGCAGCGCCGTCGCTGGTTCGAGCAGGTGCTGGAGGGGCCGGTGCAGACACTGCTGCAGAGCGGCCAGCGCGAGGCTGCCGAACAAGCCTTCACCGACAGCCTGCAGCACAGCGACGACGTACCGCGGCAAGGCAGCGTATGGCTGGTCGGCACCGGCAGCGGCGACCCCGGCGCGCTGACGCTGAAGGCGCTGCGCGCGCTCAACCAGGCCGACCTGCTGCTGTGCGGCGCCGCGGTGAGCGCCGCGGTGCTGAGCCTGGCGCGGCGCGATGCCAGCCGTCGACCACTGCCGGACGATCCGGCCGCGCACCTGGCGCTGCTGGTCGAACAGGCGCAGGCCGGGCAGCGCGTGGTCAGCCTGCTGCCGGGCGATGCGTTCCGGCAGCCACCGCACGCGGCACTGGCGGCGCAATTGGCCGCGGCCGGCACCGCCTGCGAGGTGGTGCCCGGGGTAACGCCGGGCTGAGGGCTACGCCGGCAACGGCGGCACCGGTTCGTCGGCCTTGCGGCCCTGCTTCGCCGTCACCAGGTGCTTGCGCATCCCCACCCACAACGCCAGCGACAGCAGCGAGATGCCGCCCAGCAGCAGGAACGCGGCGCGATAGCCGAACGCCTGTGCGATCCAGCCGCCCAGCGCTGGACTCAGCGCCGCGCCGACGCCCTGCATCGTCATCACCGCGCCCTGCCCCACGTTGACCCGCCCGGTGCCCTGCAGCAGGTGCGCCACCAGCGCCGGCACCACCACGCTCTGCAGGCCGGCGCCGACGCCGTCGAGGATCTGCACCGGGAACACGCCCCAGGTGTGGATGAAGCTGGCGGCGATCAGACCGCGCAGCGGCAGCGCCAGGAAGGTCAGCAGCAGCACCCACCAGTGCCCGCGCACACGGATCAGGCGCATCGCCAGCAGTGAGACCAGCACCATGGTGGCCTGGGCGACGATGATGGTGGTGGCGGTCAGCGCGTTCGGATCGCCCTGGTGCGCGGCCACCACGGCCATGCCGTACAGCGGCAGCATCGCCGCATTGCCCAGGTGGAACAGCGCCAGCGCCGCGGCCAGCACCAGCAAGGGCTTGCAGGTCAGCAGCACCGACCAGCCGCTGACGTGCTCGCCGTTCTCGTCCCCTGCCTCGGCCATGCCGCGTGCGGCACGGTGGTCGATCGCGTCGCGCGGGATCATCAGTACCGAGGCGATCGCCAGCACGCCGAAGCAGCCGGTCAGCACGAACACCGCGCCGAAGCCGAATTTCCAGCCGAGCACGCCGGCCAGCGCCGCGGCCACCACGTTGCCGGCGTGGCTGCCGACCTGGTTGCGCGCGATCTGGTGATCGAAACCGGCCTGGCGCACCAGGCCCAGGGTGATGCCGGACAGCGCCGGCCCCAACGCGGCGGCGGCGAGCGCGGTCATCACCTGTGCGGCGATGACGCCCGGCAGCGTCGGCGACCACCACAGCAACGCCGAGGCCAGCAGGATCATGCTGCAGCCGACCACCACGATGCTGCGCTTGCGCTTGGTCGCGTCGACCAGCGCGCCGCCCGGCGTGGTGGCGAGCATGCCGACGATGCCGCCGGCGGTCATCACCGAGCCGATCGCGCCCAGCGACCAGCCCTTGGATTGCAGGAACACGCTCAGGAACGGGCCGAGCCCGTCCTGTACGTCGGCCATAGTGAAGTTGAGCGCTTCCAGCGCGCGCGTGCCGCGCGGGCGCTGGCGCTTCTCGGCGCCGCTCATGCGCGCACCGCCGAGAGCGAAGGAAGCAAGGCAGCAGGCAGGAAAGCGTGGTGCAGCGCAGGCGGGACGGGCGGCATGACGGAGTCCTGGATGAGCGAAGGCGACACAGGCGCGGCGGTGGCCAGGGGCACACCGCCGCGACGGCTTGGTACTTAGTGGGGCTTCGGCTTGGGCTTGGGTTTCGGCTTCGGCCCATCCTTCGGCGCAGCATCATGCGCATGCCCGTGCAACGGCTTGTGATGAGGCTTGGGCGGCTTCGGTTTCAGCGGCTGCAGCGTCGCGTCGCTGGCGCCCAGCGCCTGCGCATGCAGCACCTGGCCATGCGCGGACTCCAGCAACGCGCCCTGCGCCGCCAGCGGCTTGCCGGCGGCCAGCCAGCGGGCCGATTCCGGCACCGCGTGCGGCGGGAAGCGCACGATCAGCCCATCCTCCAGCAGCGCGCCGTGCACCTGCCCGTGCGGGCCGTGCAGCAGCCGCGCGATGGTGCCGGCGTGGCGTACCGCGTCCTGCGCGGGCTTGGACTTGGCCGGCGGCTTGGGCTTGGGTTTGTGCGGACCGGCATGCGGACCTTCATCGACGATGCGCTCGGCCCCGTCCGGGTCCACCGCCAGCGCCACCAGCACATCGGCGCCGCGCGGCTTGAGCCCGCGCACGCCGAGGCCGGCGCCCGGATGCAGCGCCTTCAGCAGTTGCGCCGACAGGTGCGGCGGGGTGTGCACTTCGGTGCCATCGTCGAACAGCAGGCCGTCGACGTCGGCCTTGGGATTGAGCAGGAAGCGCGCGAGCGTGCCACGGGTTTCCGGCAGGGAATCGGGATCGACCCAATGCATTGCATTCTCCAGACGAACAAGGGGATGCCGGCGGGGGCCGGCAGCGCCCGCCGCGAACGGCGGGCGCAGGGGTCAGGCGCGATGCGGCAGCGCCTGGATCAACGCGGTGCCGGCGGCGGCGGCGGGGCGGCCGGCGCACCCGGCGCGCCCGGCGGCGGCGGAGCCGCCGGAGGCGCAGGCGGGGCCGGCGGCGCGAACACCGCCTGCAGCGAGTTGCGGTCGCGGCCGACCTGGGTGGCTTCCACCGAACGGCCGACCTGGGTCAGCACGCCGAAGCCGTTGACGCTCAGGCGCGCGCCGGGCCGCAGCAATTCGCTGTACTGTAGGGCGGCGTGCGGCGGCATGCGCACCACGGTGCCGTCGCTGAGCAGCACGCCGGCGGTGTCGCCGCGCGGGCCGTAGACCAGGCGCTCGATGCGGCCATCGGCCTGCAGCGGGGTCAGGGACGGCGGCGCCGGGGGGGCCGGCGGCGCCGTCATCGGGTTCGGCGGGCGGTCGACCACCTGCTTGCCGCTGCGGCGCGCGGTGATGGTGCTGGCCTGCAGCAGCGGCAGGCTGCCCAGGCGATAGCCCTGCACCGATACCGCATCGCCACGGCGCACCGCGGCCTGCAGATCGGCCGACAGGTGCGGCGGGAAGCTGACCTGGGTGCCGTCCATCAGCCACAGGCCATCGACGTCGCCATTGGGATTGAGCATGAAGCGCTCGACGGTGCCGTCCACGCGCACCGGCGTGGCGGCGACGGGGGCCGCGGGCGGCGGCGGCGGTGCCGGGACGCTGCCGGGGGC
>NZ_LFME01000020.1 GCF_001043115.1 Xanthomonas sp. NCPPB 1128
GCCTCACCCCGTCCAGCGCCACGACCTACTACGTGCGCCTGAGCGGCAGCTACAGCGGCCTGACCGTGGTCGGACGGCAGTAAGGCCCGAAGGCCCGATCGCGCGGCGGCGCCGTTCGCCGCCGCGCAACGTGCGCGGGAGGACGCCCTCCCGCCGCGGTTCCGAAAGCAGCGACGTGCCCACCATGACGCAATTCGCCCGCCTTCCGGCGGGCATTTTTTTTGGCGCTGCGGCGCACCGCGATGCCGCAAGCCCCTCTCCCACCGGGAGAGGGGTTGGGGTGAGAGTGCGGCACGAGGCGCGGTGCAATGGGCGACGCGCGGCTGCGCCCTACCGCATCCGGCCCTCCGGGCCACCTTCTCCCGGTGGGAGAAGGAAACGCGTTAGCGGCTTTCGCGCAGGAACCGCGCCATCGACGACACCCCGGCAGCGCCGGCTGGACACGTGCGCGGGAGGAGCGCCTCCCGCCTTCCGGCAAACATTTTTTTGCATGGCGGTGCACGGCGATGCCGCGCAATGCCGCAAGCCCCTCTCCCACCGGGAGAGGGGTTGGGGTGAGGGTGCGGCACGAGGCGCGGTGCAATGGGCGATGCGCGGCGGCGCCCTACCCGCATCCGGCCCCCGGGCCACCTTCTCCCGGTGGGAGAAGGAAACGCGTTAGCGGCTTTCCCGCAGGAACCGCGCCATCGACGAGACCCCCGGCAGCGCCGGCTGGAACTGCCCGGCGACGTCGACGAAACCGCGCATCACCGCGACCTCGCGCGGGGTGCGGTTCAAGGTATCGCGCAGTTCCGGATCCGCGCCGGCGCGCAGCAGGCGCTGCACCAGCAGCGGCAGGCCGTGCAGCGCGGCCAGGTGCAGCGGGCCGAAGCCGCGCGGATCCTGCACCTCCAGGCTGACCTCCTCGTCGAGCAGGCGCTCCACCCCGGCCAGCACCACCGGCTCCTCGCAGGCCGTGCCCGGTTCGGCGCGCGCGCCGAGCAGCAACAACAGCGGCGTCACCCCGCCGGCAGAGCCGCGGTCGGCCTCGGCGCCGGCCAGCAGCAAGGTATCCAGCAGGGCCAGCAGGCGCGTCTTGTCGCGCGCGGTGAAGCCGTACAGCGCGGCGCAGTGCAGCGGCGCCAGTTGCTGGGCGTCGCCGGCATGCACGTCGGCGCCGGCGGCCAGCAGCCGCGCGGCGATGTCCGGCAGGCCCAGCGCGCAGGCCAGCATCAGCACGGTGACGCCGCCGGGCAGGCGGTGTTCGATCTGCGCGCCGGCCTGCAGCAGGGCGGCGACGATCTCGGTCTGGCGCATGCTCACCGCCGCCGACAGCGGCGTGGCGCCGCTGGCCGCGGCGTGCTGAAGGTCGGCGCCACGCGACAGCAACAGCTGCACCGCCGCGAGGTGGCCGCCGCCGGCGGCGCGCAGCAGCGCGGTGCAGCCCTGCGCGTCCACCGCGTCCACCGGCAGGCCCAGGTCGATCAGGCGGCGGATCGCCTCGGCGTCGCCAACCATCGCCGCGGCCGGCACGTCGGCCTCGCGCAGCGGGCGCCGCGGCAGCGGCCAGGTGCGCCAGTCCAGCCAGTCGGCCAGGTCGCGGCGGCCGCTGGCCAGGGCTACGCCCAGCGGGGTCTGGCCGTCGGCGGCGCGCGCGTCCGGCGAGGCGCCCTGCTGGATCAGCAGCTTCAGCGAGGCCTCGCGGCCCAGCGCGGCGGCCAGGTGTAGCGCGGTCATGCCATGGCTGTCGCGCGCCTCGCGGTCGGCGCCGCGCTCGAGCAACTGCAGTTGCAGGCGCAGCCAGCCCAGCCGCACCGCCAGCGACAGCGGCGGATCGCCGGCCGGCGACGGCGCGAACGGATCGGCGCCGCGCTCCAGCAGTTCCAGGGCGAACTGTTCCAGCGCGCGCGAGGCGTGATCGTGCTGGGCGCAGGCGGCGAGCAGGCGGGTCAGGCCGCCGCGGCCGGCCGGCGACACGCCGTGGCGCAGCATCGCCTGCAGGCTGGGCACCGCCTCCACGCCGCGCGAGAGCAGCGCGAACATCGGGGTGTCGCCGCAGGCATCGAGCACCTCCGGCTCGGCGCCGTGCGCCAGCAGCCAGTCCACCGCCTGCGCGTTCAGCGCCAGCGGCGGCTCGTGCAGCAGCGCACCCAGTTCCTCGGCCGCGCACAGCCGCGCCAGCGCGGCCAGGCCGTCGCGCGGCTGGCCCAGTTGCAGGCCCTCGCGCAGCAGTTCCAGCGGCGGCCGGTCGGGCAGTCCGGCCGGGCCGGTCTCGCCCTGGCCGTCACTGACCGCCGCGGGCAGCGGATAGTCCGGGTCCAGCGCGGACACGATCGCCCAGCGCCCGGCCTCGGCGGCCAGGTCGACGGCGCGACGGCCGCTCTGGTCCGGCTGCGCCGGCGCCACGCCCAGGTCGAGCAGGCGCCGGATCAGCCCGGGGGCGACGTGGTCGGCGGTGCAGGCCAGCAGGATCGCGTTGCGGCCGTCGCCATCGACCGCAACCAGATCCGGCTTGTGCGGCAGCAGCCGTTCCAGCACCGCCACGCGGCCGTGGCGGGCGGCTTCCAGCCACGGCGTGCGGCCCAGCGCGTCGCGCGCTTCCAGGTTGGCGCCGGCGCCGAGCAGGGCCTGCACGATCTCCACGTGGCCGGCCTGCGCCGCCTCGTGCAGCGCGCTGCGGCGCTGGCGATCGCGCGCGTCGACCCGCGCCTTGTGCTTGAGCAGCAGCTGCACGCCGGCCGGATCGTCTTCCTCGGTGCCGGCGGCGGCCAGCAGCACCGGGCTGGCCTCGGCCGGCTCCGGCTTGGCGCCGCGTTCGAGCAGGAACTTGGCCATGCGCCAGTTGCCGACCTGGCAGGCCACCGCCAGCGGGGTCAGGCCGTCGCGGTTGGCCGCGTCCAGTTCGGCGGCGGCGTCGCGCAGCAGCGCGGCCACGCCCGGGTCGGAGCTGCGCGCGGCGTGATGCAGCGGGGTGTTGCCGTCGCCGTCGCTGGCGCGCGGGTCGGCGCCGTTGGCGAGCAGGGTCATCACCGCCTCCGGGCGGCCATGCCAGCTGTCGCGGGTGGCGGCCAGCAGCGGGGTCATGCCCAGGTGCGGGCGATTGACGTCGACCCCGCGCACGATCAGTTCGCGCAGCAGGCGCAGGTCCGGCAGCACCGCGGCCAGCACCGGCAGGCTGCGCTGGTCGCGCCACTCGGCGGCGGGCAGCGCATGCGGATCGGCGCCGGCCTGCAGCAACTGCAGCGCGCGATCGACGCGGCCGCCGCGGGCGGCGTCGTACAGCGCCGCATGCAGTTCGTCCTGCGCCGGCGGCGGCTCGTCCGCGCGCGGCGCGGCGGTGGCGCTGAGTTCGGCGAACAGGTCGGCGGAGGACACCGGCGGGGTCAGCGTCTGCGGCGGCGCCACCCGTTGCAGGCCGGCGTGCAGCAGCGGCGAGAGCAGCGCATAGGCCAGCGCCAGCGGCCAGCGCGCGGCCTCGGCGAGCAGTCCCGGCCAGGCCAGCACCACGCCGAGTCCGGCCAGCACCAGCACCAGCGCGGCCACCGCCAGCCCGCGCCAGGCCTGCACGTCCTGCTGCGCCAGCGCATGCCAGCGCGCCCCCAGCGGACCACCCTCGGCATCGCTGCCGTGCCACAACGGCCAAGTCCGCCACAGGCCGAGCAATGCGGCACTGGCGGCCACGCTCAGCGCCAACGCCGCGGCCAGGCTGCCGCTGTCGTGCAGCGCCGCCAGCGGCCAGGCCACCAGCACCGCGACCAGCGCCATGCCGCCGGCCCACAGCACCAGCAGCGGCGCCGCCGCGCCGACCAGGTCGCGCGCGGCGCGCGGACGCGGCCGGCTGCCACGGTGCCAGGACAGCGCCAGCGCGAACGCCGGCTGCGCCAGCCAGGCACCCAGGGCGGCGGCCAGCGGGCCGAATCCGGCGGCCAGCGCCAGCACCGCGCCCAGCGCGGCGGCGAGCATGGGCGCACGCGCGCGGAGGAAAGAGTCAGTCATCGTGTCGATCGGTGGTGCCGGGCAGGGACGGCGGCAATTGCAGATGGAAGCCGCAGCCGGCGAGGTTGGCGCGCACCGCGGCCGGATCGGCGCGGGCCAGCGTGCGTTCGGCGGTCAACGCCACCTCCAGCACGAACGCCAACGGCTGCAGCGACGCCAGCAGCGCCGGCGGCAGACGGCCGAAGTCGTCGCGGGCGGCGAGATACAGATAGGTGTCCGGCTTGCGTTGGCTTTTGTAGACGTAGGCTTGCATGCCCGTGGCGTGCGCCTGGCGTGGAAAGGCAAGCGATTGTGGAGGAAATGCGCCAGCGGCGAAAGCGCACGCCGGCCCTGCGCTGAACGGCTCCGGGGCAGGAGCGCTATTCACGTTCGCGTTGCGGGCGTTTCACGGCATGACCGAATGCGTCGATATACTGCGACGATTGTCCTTGTATGGAATACCGCGTGACCGAAGCGCCCCCGTCGCCCCGCATGGCTCCCGTGGCCATCCGTGCCTACACCGCGACCAACGCGCTCGGCAGCGGACTGCAGGCCCAGGCCGCGGCGCTGCGCAAGGGTCGCAGCGGGCTGCGCCGCAACGACTTCGGTCCGCAACCGCTGGAATGCTGGATCGGCCGGGTGGACGCGCTGGAAACCGCCGCGCTGCCTGACGCCCTGGCTGCGTGGGAATGCCGCAACAATCGCCTGGCCTGGCTGGCCCTGCAGCAGGATGGCATGGCCGCCGCCGTGGCCGCCGCCGCGCAGCGGCACGGCGCCGAGCGGGTGGCGGTGGTGATGGGCACCTCCACCTCCAGCATCGGTGCCAGCGAGGAGGCATACACCCGGCTCGAACACGACGCGGACGGCCCGCGCATGCCCGCCGACCTGGACCGGCCGATCGTGCACACCCCGCATTCGCTCGGCGATTTCGTGCGCGCCGCCACCGGGTTGCGCGGCCCGTGCATCACCGTCGCCACCGCCTGTTCGTCCAGCGCCAAGGTGTTCGCCCAGGCGGCGCGGCTGATCGCCGCCGGCGTGGTCGATGCGGCGCTGGTCGGCGGCGTGGACACGCTGTGCGGCAGCGTGCTGTTCGGCTTCAACTCGCTGCAGGTGGTGTCACCGGAACCGTGCAGGCCGTTCGACGTGCGCCGGGTCGGGCTGTCGTTGGGCGAGGCCGGCGGCTACGCGCTGCTGGAACGCACCGATGCCGCCGACGCGCCGCCGGCGCAGGCGCTGCTGTGCGGCTACGGCGAATCCAGCGACGCCCACCACATGTCCGCGCCGCATCCGCAGGGGCTGGGCGCCGGCCTGGCGATGCGCGGTGCGCTGCAGCGCGCCGGGGTGGACCCGGCCGAGGTCGGCTACCTCAACCTGCACGGCACCGCGACCCCGGCCAACGACAGCGTCGAGGCCGCCGCGGTGGCGGCACTGTTCCCGCCGACCCTGCACGCCAGTTCGACCAAGGCCTGGACCGGGCACACGCTCGGCGCCGCCGGCATCGTCGAGTCGGTGTTCGCGCTGCTGGCGCTGCGCGACGGCCTGCTGCCCGGCACCCTCAACAGCGAACTGCCCGATCCCGCCTGCGGCCCGCAGATCCGCTTCGCCACCGCCCATGCACAGGTCCGCTACGCGATGAACAACTCCTTCGGCTTCGGCGGCAACAACTGCTCGCTGCTGTTCGGCCGCGCATGAGCACGCCGATGCTGAGCGCCACGATCGAAGGCATCGGGTTCTGGGCGCCCGGGCTGCCGTCGTGGGCGGTGGCGCAGGCCTTCGCGCACGGCGGCGCGCTACAGGAGACGCCGGCTCGGCCATCGCCGCAGCTGCTGGCGCCCAACGAACGGCGGCGTGCGCCGGACACGGTGGCGGTGTCGCTGGACGCGGCGTTGGCCGCCTGCCACGACGCCGGCCGCGACCCGGCCACGCTGCCGTCGGTGTTCACCTCCACCCACGGCGACCTGGCGATCACCGACTACATGTGCACCACCCTGGCCAGCGAACCGCTGTCGGTGTCGCCGACCAAGTTCCACAACTCGGTGCACAACGCCGCCGCCGGCTACTGGACCATCGGCGCCGGCGCCACCGCCGCGGCGACCGCGATCAGCGCGCACTCGGGCAGCTTCGCGCAGGGCCTGCTGGAAGCGCTGTCGCAATTGGTCGCGGGCGAAGACGCGGTGCTGCTGGTCGGCTACGACAGCCGCTCGGTTGGCGCGCTGGGCCGCATCGCGCGCAGCGAGGGCCTGCTCGGCGGCGCGCTGGTGCTGAGCGCGGGCGCACGCAACGGCAAGCCGCAGTTGCAGGTGCAGCTGCGCGATGGCACGGCGCCGGTGGGCGATGGCGCGCTGGCGCGGCATGCCGCGGGCAACGCGATGGCGCCGATGCTGCCGCTGTTCGATGCGCTGGCGCTGGGCGGCAGCGGTTGCGTGCTCGACGCAGGCGGCTGCCGCTGCCTGCAGGTGGAGCTGCGCGCATGAGCCGCACGCCGCTGACCGCCGCCGACGCCGCGATCCTGATCCCGGCCCTCAACGAACGGCTGCGCATCCGCGAGGTGGTCAGCGACGCGCTGGCGCACTGCCCGCGGGTGATCGTGGTCGACGACGGCTCCGACGACGGCACCAGCGACTGCATCGCCGACCTGCCGGTGACCCTGCTGCGCCACCCGCAGCGCCGCGGCAAGGGCGCGGCGCTGCGCAGCGGCTTCGCCGAGGCGCAGCGCCAGGGCGCGCGCGCGGTGATGACCATGGACGGCGACGGCCAGCACAGCGCCGCCGACTTCCCGCGGCTGCTGGCCGCGGCCAACCGCCACCCCGGCTGCGTGATCGTCGGCGCGCGCCTGCGCAAGCGCGCCAGCCAGCCGCCGATCCGCCGCATCGGCAACGATTTCGGCGACTGGGGCATCGCCTGGGGCTGCGGCTTCCGCCTGGTCGACAGCCAGAGCGGCCAGCGCCTGTACCCCCAGTCGGTCTATACCCTGCCCGACGTGCCCGGCGAAGGTTTCGTGTTCGAAGCGCAGTTGCTGATCTCGGCCGCGCGCCAGGCCGGTGCGCGGGTGGTGGCGGTGCCGATCGAGACCCGCTACGCCAGCCAGACCCCCGGCACGTTCCGCAAGAGCCACTTCCGGCTGGTGCGCGATCTGTGGAAGATCACCTCGCACGTGATCGTGCAGGTATGGACCTACGGGCACGTGGTGCGCGAGTACCGGCGCACCCGCGCCAATCCGGTGCTGATCGACGACATCGACGGCACCCTCGACCCGGCCCCCCTGGCCGTCGCCAAGGAAAAGACGACATGACAGCAGCGCAGGCGGATGTGGCGATTCTGGGCGGCGGACTGGCCGGGCTGACCCTGGCGCTGCAATTGCGCCAGCGCGACCCGCAACTGCGCATCCGCGTGCTGGAACGGCGCGCTCACCCGGTGCGCGAGGCCGCGTTCAAGGTCGGCGAGTCCTCGGTGGAGATCGGCGCGCACTACTTCGCCGAGGTGCTGGGCCTGCGCGAACACCTGGACGCCGAACAGATCCGCAAGTTCGGCTTCCGTTTTTTCTTCTCCGACGGGCGCGCCGACATCGACCAGTGCACCGAGCTGGGCGTGAGCCAGTTGCTGCCGACGCCGTCGTGGCAGATCGACCGCGGCCGCTTCGAGAACTTCCTCGGGCAGCGCGCGCGCGACCTGGGCGTGGAGTTCCTCGACGGCAGCACGGTGCGCGGCGTCGACCTGGCCGAGGACGACGGCGACCACTGCGTGCGCTACAGCCGCGATGGCGCCGACGCCCGTCTGCAGGCGCGCTGGGTGATCGACGCCAGCGGCCGCGCTGGCCTGCTCAAGCGCAAGCTCGGCCTGGCCCAGGACAACGCGCACCAGGCCAACGCGGTGTGGTGGCGGGTGGACGGGCTGGTCGATCCCAACGGCTGGTCGCAGGACAGCGCCTGGCTGCAGCGCTGCACGCCGCCGGACCGCTGGCGCTCGACCAACCACATGTGCGGCCCCGGCTACTGGTTCTGGCTGATCCCGCTGTCCTCCGGCGCGCATTCGCTGGGCATCGTCTGCGATGCCGCCCTGCATCCGCTGGAGACGATGAACACCCACGCCAAGGCGATGGACTGGCTGCGCACGCACCAGCCGCAGGTGGCCAGCACGCTGGAGCGCAGCGAGCATACCGTGCAGGACTTCCTGTTCCTGCGCGACTTCTCCTACGGCTGCAAGCAGGTGTTCTCGGCGCAGCGCTGGGCGCTGACCGGCGAGGCCGGCGTGTTCCTGGACCCGTTCTATTCGCCGGGCAGCGACTTCATCGCCATCAGCAACACCTACATCTGCGAACTGATCGGGCGCGAGCGCGCCGGGCGCGACATCGCGCCCTACGCCGAGCTGTACCAGCAGCTGTACTTCTCGTTCTACGAGAACACCCTGACCCTGTACCAGGACCAGTACCCGCTGTTCGGCGACGCCCAGGTGATGCCGGTCAAGGTGATCTGGGACTACACCTACTACTGGTCGCTGCTGGCGCCGCTGTACTGCACCGACCGCATCGCCGACCTGGCGGTGCTGGGCCGGCTGCGCCCGGCACTGCAGCAGGCCAGCGCGCTCAACCTGGGCATGCAGGCACTGCTGCGCGACTGGGGCGTGGCCAACCGCGCACAGGCCGCGGCGGTGGCCGACGGACGCCTGCTGGACCAGTACCTGATCGGCTGGTTCCACGAACTCAACCGCGCCCTGCGCGACCGGCTGGACGACGCCGCCTTCGTCGCCCGCCTGCACGGCAACGTCGCGCGCATGGCGGAACTGGCCGGAGAGATCCTGGCCCGCGCCCGCCAGCAGCATCCGGCGCTGGCCGACCACGGCCTGCTGGATGCCTGCCGCGATGCGGCGACGCCGCTGCCGGTGCTCTCGCCGGCCTGGTACGCGGACGCAGCCTGATCCACGCGCAGGGCCGTGCGGCCCTGCAACAACGAGGGCTTCGCGCGGTGCCACGAGGCACAAGGGAGCAGTGCAATTGCGCGGCACACATCACATGGGGCGAATATCGCCCGCGCATTCGTGTTTTCGCACGCACGGCGGTTGACGCCCTGGCGCCACCGGCGCGACACAGGCCCGCCGCGCCCGGCGCGTCCTCCAGGAGAACTCCATGCGCTCCACGCTGCTCGCCTTGGCCCTGCCGCTGGCCGCTCTTGCCGCCTCCTCCACCGCACATGCGCAGACGACCGCGCGCGCGCCGGCCACCCCGGCACCGCTGCAACAGTCGTGCGAGGCGCTGGCGAGCCGGCTCGCCTATCCCGGCACCCGCTTCACTGCAGTGCACAGCGTGGCCGCCGGCGCCCTGCGGGTGGCCGGCCAGCCGATCGGCGCGCACTGCCAGGTCACCGGCCTGATGCACGAACGGGTCGGCGCGGACGGCCAGTCCTATGCGATCGGCTTCGAGATGCGCCTGCCGGCGGCGTGGAACGGGCGCTTCTTCTACCAGGCCAACGGCGGCCTCGACGGCAACGTGGTGCCCGCGCTCGGCGACATCGGCGGCGGTGGCCAGCGCGACAACCCGCTGCGCATGGGCTTTGCGGTCATCAGTTCCGACGCTGGGCACAGCAACGCGCAGAACCCGCTGTTCGGCCGCGACCCGCAGGCGCGCCTGGACTATGGCTACCAGGCGGTGCAGGCGCTGACTCCGATGGCCAAGCGCGTGATGCAGATCGCCTACGGCAAGGCACCGGACTACAGCTATTTCGGCGGCTGCTCCAACGGCGGCCGCCACGGCATGGTCGCCGCTGCGCGCGATGCGCAGGACTACGACGGCATCCTGGTCGGCGACCCCGGGTTCCACCTGCCCAAGGCGGCGATCGCGGACCTGGCCGCGGCCCAGCAGCTGGCGGCGCTGGCGGGCGGCAGCGACACGCGCAGCGGCCTGACTGCCGCCGAGCGCAGCCTGGTGGCCGAGCGCATCGTCGCCACCTGCGATGCGCTGGACGGCGTGCGCGACGGCATGGTGCAGGACGTGCTCGCCTGCCAGCGCCGCTTCGACCTGAACCGCGACGTCGCCACCTGCGGCAGCGCCGGGCGGACCGGCCAATGCCTGACCCCGGCGCAGAAGCGCGCGCTCGGCGCCATCCACGCCGGCGTGCGCAACAGCGCCGGCACGCCGCTGTACGCGCCCTTCCCCTACGACCCGGGCATCGCCAGCGGCGACTGGGCCGGCTGGCGGCAGGACGCCTCGCTGACCCTGGTGCCCGGATCGGTGGCCTTCGGCTTCGTCACTCCGCCGGAGGATCCGGCGGTGCTGCAGGACCTCAAGCGCTACGCGCTGCAATTCAACATGGAACGCGACGCGCCGAAGATCTTCGCCACGGCCGGCGCCTTTGGCGAATCCGCCTGGTCGTACATGACCCCGCCGAACGAGACCCAGCTGACCACGCTGAAGGCGCGCGGCGGCAAGCTGCTGGTCTACCATGGCACCGGCGACGGCATCTTCTCCTTCGCCGACACCGCGGCCTGGTACGACCGCCTGCGCGCGGCAGATGCCGAGGCCGCCAGCTACGCGCGCCTGTTCGCGGTGCCGGCGATGGCCCATTGCGCCGGCGGACCGGCCACCGACCAGTTCGATGCGCTGACCCCGCTGGTGGCCTGGGTCGAGCAGGGCCAGGCGCCGGCCGCGATCGTCGCCACCGCACGCGGCAGGGGCAGCGCCGCGCCGAACACCGAGGTGCCGGCCAGTTGGAGCAGCCAGCGCAGCCGGCCGCTGTGTCCGTATCCGCAGGTGGCGCGCTACGTCGGCGGCGACGTGGAGGCGGCCAGCAGCTTCGTCTGCCGCTGAGCGCGAACCGCCATCGCGCCGTCGGCGTGGCGGCGCGACGGGCGCACCGCCGTCAGCCCATGCCGCCGTTGATGCCGATGACCTGGCCGTTGATGTAGGCGGCTGCGTCCGAGCACAGGAAGGCGACCAGCGCGGCCACTTCCTCCGGCTTGCCCGGGCGCCCGGCGGGGACCATCTGCTTGATCGTCTCCGGCGGGAACGCGCTCTCGGCCATCGCGCCCTGGATCACGCCCGGCGCGACCACATTGACGCTGATCCCGCGGCTGGCCATTTCCCGCGCCAGCGACATGCTGGCGCCGTGCAGCGCGGCCTTGGCCGCGGCGTAGTTGGTCTGCCCGCGATTGCCCAGCACCGCCGCCACCGAGGACACGCTGACGATGCGGCCCCAGCGCGTGCGCGCCATCGGCAGCAGCAGCGGCTGGGTGACGTGGAAGAAGCCGTGCAGCGACACGTCGATGACCCTGTGCCACTGCGCCGCGCTCATGCCCGCCATCGGCGCGTCGTCGTGGATGCCGGCGTTGTTGACCAGCACCTGGATCGGGCCGCGCTCCAGCAGCGTCGCCAGTGCCTGCGCACTGGCCTCGGCGTCGGCCACGTCGAACGCCACCGCCTCGGCGCTGCCGCCGGCGGCGACGATCGCCTCCACCACCGCCGCGGCCCGCGCGACGTTGGCGTTGGCGTGCACGATCACATGCAGGCCCTGCGCGGCCAAGGCGTGGCAGATCGCGCCACCGAGATCGCCGCTGCCGCCGGTGACCAGGGCGCGGCGCGGGGGAGCAGGCTGGGACATCGGCAGTTCCTCGGGCGGAATGGAAGCGGGGCCGCCATCCTAGCGATTCACGGGCGCGACGCCAGCCTGCTCACTCCTGTAGGAACTGCTCAGCCGCCGCGACAGGCACTGTCGGTCAAGCGTCGCGGCTGAAGCCGCTCCTACAGAGGCGCCGGGCGCGACGCCGCGCCCAGCATCACCGTGGCGCGGCCCTCGGCAAGCAGTTGTCCGGCATGGGTGATGCGGAAGGCGTACTGCTGGCTGTCCTCGGCCTGCAGCAGCACCTCGGCCTCGCCGTCGATCGGCCCGGCCAGGTCCTGCAGTTCGCTGACGTGCAACTGCACCCCGCGCAGTGCCACCAGCATGCCCTGCCGCACCGGCGTGCCCGCGGCGCGGCCGAGCAGGCCGCCGTGCACCGCCATCGCCTGCGCGCCGTACTCGCACAGGTGCAGCGCGTGCAGGCGTTCGCCGCTGCGCAACGGATGCGCGGCGCTGCGATGCGCGACGCTGCGCAGCACCACGCGCTGCGCGTCCCAGGCCACCACCTCTTCCCACAGGCACATCAGGCCCTGGTGCGGCACCAGCGCGGCGATGGCCTCGCGTCCGTGCAGGGGCTCAGTGTGCATGGCGGCTCTCCTGCGCTTCGCTGGCGGTCTCGCGCGAAATCAGCAGCGCCAGTACGAAATTGAACAGCACGCCCAGCGCCACGGTGCTGCCGATCGCACGCAGCACCGGGATGCTGGAGGCGGCCAGCAGCGCGAATACCAACAGCGTCATCAGGCTGCACACGATCAGCGCATGCAGGGTGCGCAACTGGTCGGCGCGATCGTCGCCGGCGTGATCGAAGAACAGTGCGTAGTCCAGGCCCAGCCCGGCGGCCAGGATCAGCGCGATCAGGTGGAACAGGTTCAGTTCGACCCCGCAGCCACGCAGGATCGCCAGGATCAGCAGCGTGGTCAGCGCCATCGGCAGCAGCACGCGCACGATCCGCCGCGGCGTGCGCAAGGCGATCGCCACGGTCAGCGCCAGCAGCACCGCGGCCACGCCCAGCGCGGCGAGCACGCGGCCGCGGTAGGCGGCGACCAGCGATTCGGAAGCGTCCTTCAGGTCCAGCAGTTGCGCGCCGCTGCCCTGCACCGCGCGCGCCAGCTGCGCCGGATCGCGCAGCCCGGTCAGCGACACCAGCGCGGTGGTACGGTCCGGGCGCTCCAGCAGCAGGCCGTCGACGGGGGTCGCCAGCGGCGTGCCGTGCAGCGCGCGCGCGGTCAGCAGCGGCGCGGTGCGCGCGACCTGCAGGTCGGCCAGGAACGGCGCGAAGGCGTCGGCGCGGAACGGCGTGGCGGCGACCGCGGCGGCGGTGATCGCCTGGGCCTGCGCCGGATCGGGCAGAGCCGCCTGGCGCCGGCGTTGGGTGGCGGCGCTGGGCAGGTAGCGCGCGGCCATGTCGTAGCCGGCCAGCTCGCCCTGTGCCACCAGCGCGTCCAGGCGCGGGCGCAGGCGTTCGGACGCGGCCAGCGCCGCATCGGCGGAGGCGGCCGGCAGCGCCAGCACGTAGCGCACGTCGGGCGCGCCCAGTTCCTGGCGCAGGTGCGCGTCGCGGGCCAGGCCCTCGGCCGGCACCGGGGTCAGCTTGGACAGGTCGTTCTGCCAGAACGGCCCCGGCGCGAACACGATGACGACGGCCGCCAGCAGGGCCAGCGGCAGCAGCGACCAGCGCGGCCGTGGCAGCCGCGCGATGCCGCGCCACAGCCGCTCCAGCATCGGCGAGTCGGCATGGTCGCGCGGCGAGGGATCGATCAGCGCCGGCAGCAGCAGGCGCGTGGTCAGCGCTGCCACCAACAGGCCGGCGATGGTGAACACCGCCAGCTGGCGCAGGCCGTCCACGCCGGAGAACAGGAAGGTGACGTAGGCGATGCAGGTGGAGACCACGCCGGTGGCCAGGGTCGGCCACAGATGGCGCGCGTTCTCGCGCGGATCCAGGCCCGGGCGCTGGTGGCTGAACAGGTGGATCGGATAGTCCTGGACCACGCCGATCAGGGTGAAACCGAACGCCACGGTGATGCCGTGCACGCCATCGAACAGCAAGGCCACCGCGCCCAGCCCGGCCAGGCCGGCGCTGGCCAGCGGCAGCACGCCCAGCACCGGAATCTTCCAGCTGCGGTAGGCGACCAGCAGCAGCACGATCAGCCCAACCGTATCCAGGGTGCCGATCCACTGCGCCTCGTTCTGGGTGCGCCCGCCGATCTCCACCGAGAACGCGCCCGGCCCGGTCAGGGTCAGCTTGCTGGTACTGCCGGCCGTGACCTTGGCGAAGGCAGCATGGATCGCATCCACCGCGCGCTGCTGGCCGGTGGGATCGAAGCCGGCGGCACGGGTCTGCGCCACCAGCAGCGCGTCCTTGCCGGCGCGGTCGAACCAGACGCCCTCGCGCTGCTGCGGGCCGCCGGCCGGCTGCAGGCTCTCGGCCAGGTGTAGCACCTCCAGGGTCGGATCGCGCGGCAGCAGCGGCTCCACCATCGCCGCCGCCGGCGAGCCCAGGTCCTGCAGCCGCGCCTGCAGCGCATCGCGCAGGGTCGGCGCATCCAGCGGCGTGGCGTCGAAGCTGTCGCTGAGCAGGTAGCGGTACGGCAGCAGGCGCGGCGGGATCGCGTCCAGGCCGGCATCGGCACCATTGGCGACCAGCTCGAACACCTCGCGCTGCGCCGCCAGTTCGGCCCGCATTGCCTGCGACTGTCGCGCCAGCGTGGCCGGATCGGCCCCGGACAGCGACATCAGCAGCAGCCGCGAACCGGGGCCTTCGCCGAGTTCGTCGAGCAGAAGTTTTTGCGCGGGGGTACGGGCTTCCGGCATGAATTTACGCAGATCGCCCGACACCTGCAGCGCGTTGCCCAGCCAGATGCCGGCCACGGTCAGCAGCGCCAGCCACAGCAGCGCCAGCGAGATGCGCATCTTCGAACTGAGTTGGCGTGTCACGACAGCCGCTCCCCAAACGCCCACCCGTCCAGACCCGGGGCCGCGGGCGCGGCATCGGGCATGACGGCCCGCCGCCTGCTACCGCGGGCCGGCATGAACTTGCGCAAATCCCCAGGCACCTGCAGCGCATTGCCCAGCCAGATGCCGGCCACGGTCAGCAGCGCCAGCCACAGCAGCGCCAGCGAGATGCGCATCTTCGAACGCAGGGCACGCTTCATCGCCGCGTCCCCACGCCTGCCTGCGCCGTGCGATCAATGGCGGCGCGCGCAGCCGTCGGGCCGGCAGCACGCTGCCGGCGGGCGCCTCGTGCGGGGATCACGCCGCGTCGCCGTGGCACAGCGCGGTCAGCGCAGCGCCGTCGGCGAGGGCGCCGGCGGCCTGCGCGGCACCGGCCAGCAGGGTGCGCTGGACGTCGCCCTTGGTCGGGGTGGTCTCGATGCAGCGCAGTTCGGCGCCGCGGCCGTACAGGCGCAGGCTGCGCACGTGCGCGGCCACGGCCGGGTCCTTGGGCTGCAGCTCCAGCTGCCAGCGCTCGCGGGTGCCGGTGCTGCTGACGGTGTACTGCTGCTGCAGCAGCGCGCGGTCGCCGGACAGCAGCGCGCCGAACCCGCTCTGCAGGCCGGCCAGTTCCGGCACGCGCGCCAGCGAGAAGCGCCGCGGCGGCTTGCCGTCGCGCTCCAGCGTGGCTTCGCCGCCGCGCAGGATGGTGGTCTCGTGGTACGGCGCGGTGACCTCGCGCACCAGGGTCTGCGCGTCCGGGCGGCGGTACTCGCCCTGCACCCGCAACGGCGTCTTCAACAGCGCCGAGCCGCGCAGTTCGACGAAGGCGGTGCTGACCGGCGCCGGCCGCGCCAGTTTCTGCAGGATCCAGTCGGCGTCCGGCGCCTCAGGCGATGCGGCGCTCAGCGGTGCGGCGCTGCACAGCAGTATCAGCATCCACGGCAAGGTGCGGCGCATCGGCATGGCGGTTGTTCCAGAAGTCGTAGAAGTTGAACCAGTTGTAGGGCGCGGAGCGGGTGTAATGCTCCAGCCTGGCGGCGTAATCGCGGATGAGCGCGGCCAGCACCGGCGCACGCTGCCGGCGCGGCAGGTCCAGGCCTTCGCTGAAGGTCTCGAACACCAGCTCGTAGCGGTTGCCGCCGCGGTACAGGCCGAACGCCAGCACCACCGGCACCTTGAGCGCGGCTGCGATCAGCCACGGCGAGGTCGGGAACAGCGCGCCCTGGCCGATGAACGCAGCGGGCAGCGCCGGGTCCTCCGGGCGCGGCCGGTCCACCAGCAGCGCGACCAGCGCGCCCTCGTCGGTGGCCTGCTTGATCGCCATGACGATCGAGGTGCTGTCCATGCCGGCGTCGATGATGTTGGCCGCCAGCTGCGGGTTCAGCGCGCCCAGCAGTTCGGTCATCGCCGGGTTGTGCGCCTTGTCCAGCACCACCTTGACCTGCACGTCCGGACGCTCGGTGGCCAGCACTCGCAGCGCATCGAAGCTGCCCAGGTGCGAGCCGAAGATCAGCACGCCGCGGCCGCGGTCCATCTGCGTGTGCAACTGGTCCAGGCCCTGGATCTGCACCTGGAACCGGTGCATCTGCCCGCACAGCATGAACACCCGGTCGAGGATGGTCGCGGCGAAGGTGTGGATGTGCCGCGCCACCTCCAGCAGGGTGGCCGGGCGGTCGAACACCCGGCTCAGGTAGTGCCGCGAATCGCGCCGCTCCGGGCCGCGTACCAGCAGGAAGTACAGGGTGATCGGATACAGCAGCAGGCGCCCGACGGCGCGGCCGCCGTAGCGCGCGATGCCGCGGATCAGCCACAGGGCGAAGCGGCCGCCGCCTTCCGGCCGGTGCTTCCAGCCGGCGCTCACGGCGCCGCCTCGGCGTTCAGTTCGCCGCTGACCAGCAGGTCCTCGCCGCGCAACACGCGGAAGCGCCAGCGCGGCGCGGCGCCGTCCAGTTCCACCCGCGCCGGCTGGCCGGGCAGCAGCGGCTGCAGGAATTTCACCTGCGGCAGGCGCAGCGGTGCGCGCGCCCCATGCGCCGCCTCGACGGCCTGCAGCACGTGGTCCAGCACCACGACGCCGGGGACGACCGGGCGGCCCGGGAAGTGGCCGGGCAGGCTGGGATGATCATGCGGGACGACGAAATGCATACGGGCGACTCATATCCTGGGTTCGAGCATCGCACGGACGGCCTGGTGCGCGCGCTGGGTCACTTCCTGGCGATTCAGCGGGCCGTCCTCGCCGTTCACCTGGATCGGCGTGCCGATCCGCACCCGGATGACGCCGGGCCGGACCCGGAATAGGCTGGTCGGCGGCAGCACCTTGCCCGCTCCGTCCAGCGCCACCGGCACCACATCCACTCCCGCGTCGATCGCGGCCTGCAGCAGCCCGGCCTTGAACTCGGCCAGCGCGCCGCTGCGGCTGCGGGTGCCTTCCGGGAACAGGCACAGGTCCTGGCCACGGCGCAGCAACGCCGCCGCCTCGCGCCGCATCATCGCCCCGGCGCGGCGGCTGTCGCGGTCCAGGAACAGCATGCCGGTCGCGCGCGCATACCAGTTCACGAACGGCACCTTCAGCATTTCGTCCTTGAGCAGGAAGCGCAGCGGCACCGGCAGCGCCATGAACAGCGCGCAGATGTCGATGATCGACTGGTGGTTGCTGACGAACAGGTGGTTGCGCGACCAATCCACCCGCTCCTGGCCCTCCACCTGCAGCCGCGCCCCGGCGCCGAACAACAGTACCGGCGCCCAGAAGCGCGCGCCCATGCGCAGCGGCAGGCGCGGCCCGGTCAGCCGCAGCAATACCAGCGCGACGACGATCCCCAGCGCAGTGAGCGCCAGGGTGAACAGCAGCTGCAGGGCGTTCCACATGGCCCAGGCCATGCGCGAGGGCATCCCTGCCTGCGGCAACTTGGTGTTTTCCTTGATGATCTGCACGACCTTGCGTCCCCTGCACTGCGCGCGTCAGCGCAACAGATCCCGCCAAAAAACCGGCCCCAGCCGCGCCAGCTGGCGCAGGAAGTCGGGCAGATTACGGTAGGGACGCTGCGGAAACCAGCGCCCGCGCATCAGATACTCGCCGACGAAGAAGCCGCCGATGACGCCGTAGCCCAGCAGGTTGGCGAACAACGAAGCGCGCGCATCGCTGATCGGCAACGGCGCGGCCAGGCCCAGTTGCGCCAGCACCCCGCTGGGCTGGGCGCACAGCGCCAGCACCAGGTTGAGCAGGGTCAACCCGACCAGCAGCAGGGTCCAGGCCAGGGTCAGGCGGCGGGTGTAGCGCAGTTGGTCCGGGGTGATCGGCATGCCGGCCTGCCGGTACAGGGCCTCGACGATGCGGGTGATCAGCGGCGTGCGCCCGCGCTGCAGGCTGCGCCCGAAGAACCAGGCCACCCAGGCGGTGAACAGCACCGGCGGCGCGGCCAGCAGCAGCAGCGCGTGCGGCGAGCGCCACAGCGGCAGCAGCGCCGCCGTCGCGGCGATGGCCAGCACCCAGGCCCAGGGCCGCCAGCGCGCCATCGGCTCCACCAGCACCATCAGCACCAGCGCCGCGCCGGCCAGCACCGCCAGATCCGGGCGGTGCGCGGCATTGGCCCAATGCGCCAGCGGCGAATAGGCCAGCGCCAGCAACACGCCCAGGGCCAGCGCCCAGGGCGCGGCGTCGGCCGGCTCAGCTGGTCTTGTTGGCTTCGACATGCGCCGACAGCGCGCGCAGCGAGGCGAAGATGCGGCGGTTCTCGTCGTTGTCCGAGCGCAGCTGGAAGCCGTAGCGCTTGCTGATCGCCAGCGCCAGTTCCAGGGCGTCGATCGAGTCCAGCCCCAGGCCGGTATTGAACAGCGGCGCCTCCGGATCGATGTCGCCGGGCTGGACGTCTTCCAGGTTCAGGCTCTCGACCAGCAGCTCGGCCAGTTCACGTTCGGCGGCGGTTTGCGAAGACATCCAGGGGCTTCCAGGCGTAAGGACGGGTGCGACAAGATGGTGCATCGGGCGCTGCGGCGCAACCATCGGCCCGCGAACAGCACGCTATCATGCCGTTTCGCCCCGCCGCTGCGCCCGCAGGTTCCCTCAGGATGACGTCCCCCGCTGTTGCTTCCCCTCCCCCCACCGCCAGCGCCGCCGCGGCAGACACGCCCGACGTGCTGGTGATCGGCGGGGGGCCGGCCGGCTGCGCGGCGGCGATCGTCCTGGCGCAACGCGGCTGGCGGGTAACCGTGCTGGAAAAGGACCACCACCCGCGCTTCCACATCGGCGAATCGCTGCTGCCGATGAACATGCCGATCCTGCAGCGGCTGGGCGTGCTCGAGCAGGTGCGGGCGATCGGCGTGCTCAAGCTCGGCGCCGACTTCCCCAACGATGCCGGCGGCTACAACACCTTCCGTTTCGCGCATGCGCTCGGCGCGCAGTCCGACTTCGCGCTGCAAGTGCCGCGCGCCGACTTCGACCGGGTGCTGTTCGCGCAGGCGCGCGCGGTCGGTGCCGACGTGCACGAGGGCGTGCGGGTCGAGGCGGTGCAGCTGGACGGCGAGGCGCCGACGGTGCAGGCGCGCAGTGCCGACGGCGTGCGCCACTACCGGCCGCGTTACCTGATCGACGCCAGCGGCCGCGATACCTTCCTCGGCAACAAACTCAAGCTCAAGCGCGCCAACCCGCGGCACCAGTCGGCGGCGCTGTTCAGCCATTTCCGCGGCGTGGCGCGGCGCCCAGGCGAGGATGCCGGCAACATCAGCATCTACCGCCACGCGCACGGCTGGATGTGGCTGATCCCGCTGCCGGACGACGTGATGAGCGTGGGCGCGGTGTGCGACCCGGAGTACATGAAGACCCGCCAGGGCTGCGACAGCGAGACGTTCCTGCTGCGCACGCTGGCGCTGAATCCGGACGTGGTGGCGCGCATGGCCGGCGCGCAGCGCGTGGCGCCGGTGCATGCCACCGGCAACTACGCCTACGAATGCACGCGCATGAGCGGGCCGCGCTGGCTGATGCTCGGCGACGCCTACGCCTTCGTCGACCCGATGTTCTCCTCCGGCGTGTACCTGGCCATGCACAGCGCCGAGCGCGGCGCGGCCATGGTCGACGCGGCACTGCGCGATCCGGCCAGCGAGGCGCGGCTGCAGCGGCGCCTGGAGCGGCATCTGCGTGGCGGCCTGGACGAATTCAAGTGGTTCATCTACCGCTTCACCTCGCCGACCATGCGCGAGCTGTTCGCGCAGCCGCGCAACGTGCTGCAGGTGGAACAGGCGGTGGTGGCGATGCTCGCCGGCGACGTCTTCGACAACCGCGCGGTGCTGCGCCGCCTGCGCGTGTTCCGCGCCATCTATGCGCTGTCCGCGGTGGCGATGCTGCCGCGGGCGTGGCGCGCCTGGCGCCACCGCCGCCGCCAGGCCCGCGAACAGTTCCACGGCGACACCTTGCACGGAGACGCACCATGAGCCGCCCGCACCTGCAGTTCCCGCACCACACGCAGGGCCATCCACAGTTGCAGGTGGACTACGTCGCCGAGACCGATCCCGGCCAGGTGCTGGGCGAGGACCGCGTGCTGGCGGTGTTCGGCTTCGGCGAGACCGCGCCCTACCACGACGACCCGCGCTACCTGCGCGTGCCGCTGCAGCCGCACGGTCCGCGCATGCTCGAGGTGTGGCGCACCGATGCCCCGGTGCACAGCGGCCGCGACGGCGCCATCGCCTGGGCCAGCGACGGCCGCCTGCAGTTCGGCGTGATCGAGATCGACGAGCGCCAGGTCGACCTGGACATCGAGGAAGCCGCCGCGCTCGCCTACGCGCAGATCAGCGCCTTCGTCGCCGGCAGCGCCACGCCGCGCCTGCTGCGCATCTGGAACTACCTCGACGCGATCACCCTGGGCAGCGGCGACCGCGAGCGCTACCGGCGCTTCTGCGTCGGCCGCGCGCGCGGACTGGGCGATTTCGACGCCACCCAGCTGCCCGCGGCGACCGCGGTCGGCCGCTGCGACGACGCGCGGGTGATGCAGATCTACTGGCTGGCCGCCGCGCAGGCCGGCACCCCGCTGGAGAACCCGCGCCAGGTCAGCGCCTACCGCTACCCGCGCCAGTACGGCCCGCAACCGCCCAGCTTCGCCCGCGCCATGCTGCCGCCGGCCGGCGGCGACATGCCGCTGCTGCTGTCCGGCACCGCCAGCGTGGTCGGTCACGCCTCCATGCACCAGGGGCAGTTGCTGGCGCAGTTGGAGGAAACCTTCGCCAATTTCGATGCCCTGCTGGCGGCGGCGCGCGAACACGCCCCGGACCTGCCGCCCCAGTTCGGCGACGGCACCCGCCTGAAGGTCTACGTGCGCGAAACCGCCGACCTGCCGCTGGTCGCCGCCGCCCTCGACGCGCGCTTCGGCGACCGCGTGCCGCGCCTGCTGCTGCACGCCGTGATCTGCCGCGACGAGCTGGCGGTGGAGATCGACGGCGTGCATGGTTGAGGCGCATGCCACGCCGCACGCCGTCGTAGGAGCGGCTTCAGCCGCGACGGGCGTTACCGGTAACGCGTCGTCGCAGCTGAAGCCGCTCCTACGAGGTCACGACATATCCCGCTGAGCCGCGGCAACAACGCGTCACTGGAGGCACCGGTCAGCTACAGGTGACATGGCTGCGCGCCCGCCATCGCAGACCAGTCGCGCGGGCATGCCAGGCCCGGGTTCTACCGCCCAGGCACAACGCGCGCCGGCTCTTCGATTCCGCGACCCAATTCCTGCTGCGCAGTGCGCTGCTGCTCCTGGCCCAGCGCCTGATTGGCCAGCGCCAGCTTTTGGTCCGACTGCTCCACCGGCGTGGCCAATGCCTTTTCCACCGGAACGACCGCGCGCTTCATCGCCGGGTCGTCCAAGGCGCCCTGCACGGCGATCAGGTTGCCTGTTTTCCCCAGCACCACGTGGTCGACCCGCTCCAGCGCATTGCCCGACAACGAATAGCCCGTGCCCGGGTACATGTCGCGATTGTCCTTGCAGGCCGCCAGCAGGCTGCGGCTGAGCCGCTCGCTGTCGTGGTCGTAGGCCTTGCCCAGGTCTGCGTCGACCCTGCGCATGCCTGCGCGGATCTGTTCCAGCAGCGCGTGATCCGGATGCCCCGGCAGCGAGGGATCATCGCTGCGGTGCGCCTCGGCGCCTTGCGCGGGCGGTGTCGAAGGTTCGGGTAACCCGTTGGCCAGGGGCGACACGTGCCGATGGGTGTCGGCGGTGTGCTGCAGCAACCCCGCAACGGGCGGCTGCGTGCTGGTATCGAAATATGGCAGCGGCCGCCGGTCCCTGCCCAAATCCAGCCCATTCTCTTCCAGCAGCGATTCGCGAAGATGCAGCCGCGACAGGTTCAGCGCGATCTGCGGGGTGTCGTTGCCTGGTTGTGGCGGATGTTGCCTGTGCTCGACTTGGGCGATGTGGCTGAGCGGATTGGCCGCGTAGTAGTTGGCATAATCGGAGTTGCCGAGAGCGCCGAGCTTGCTGACCTCGGAAGCCTTGTCGAAAAAATTCTGCCCCATTCCCTCCACATTGGCCGGACTCTGGGGCATCGTCATATCCGCACTGATGCTTAGATTCGGCTTGAGCGTGTAGTCGAAGTGAGGTCGCACGCCCGACTTGTCGATGAAATCGGCCATACGCCCTGGCTGTTCGTTATATACATCTTCAAGGGTTGCGTTCGGATTCGCCTTGCGGACCCTGCTGACCATCGCATTCCAGGCCGCGATCTGGGCTCCGGCTTCATCGCGGCGATTCTGTGCAAGGAGAGACGCCAGCGGTTCGGTGTAGTCGCGGGGACTTTGCCGCTGTGCAACTGTGGAAACGCTAGCGGCAAATTCGGTGAGCGCTCGCTTGGTGTCCCCGGCATTGGCGCCATGCTGCAACTCATGTCCCAAGACATAGGTGAGTTCGCCCGCGTTGGGTGCCCGCCCAGACAGCGATGCTTCAAGCCTGGCCAACGGAACCCGCACAGCCTTGTTTTCAGAATCGTACTCGCCGCCAGCATTGGGATTGGTCAGCGGAACGATGCGTGACACCTGACCTTGTCGTACAGCGTCGTTTAGCTGATCGGCCAAGGCGGGCGATGCTTCGATGATCGAGAGCAGGTTCCGCACGTGATCAGGACTGACACTCGGCTGGTTACCAAAGTCGTTGATGACAGCCTGCGCTTGTGGAGTGAGTGGCATCCCTGCACCTCCCCTTATCCGATTACCACCATCTGAACACAGGAATGACGGACTGCATCATCAGACCTGATGCTTTCGTCACGCGGATAAACCTGCAACCACATGCCGGGGCGCTCGAACGAATCGTACATCCAGGCTCCGTGAGACGGCTTTGGCCCGCCGTTCGGCGCTGCGGGGGGAGAGTCGTAGTAGCGCTCACGCACAAAACCCATTTCTTCCAATTCGCCGGTGAACTGATCGAAATCCACGCGGCAGATATCGCGCATCGCGGGCGAAGCGCCTGGTACAACCGGATCGAAGCTGAAGATCAACCGAGGATCCGCCTTCTTCATGTTGACCTCGAAGCCATGCACCCAGTCCTGGTTTACCTTCTCCCCGAACCCATAACGCCCCGACCCATCACGCGCATCCTCCACCGCCACCCCCATCACCTCGCGCAAGCGCTGCGGCGTGAACTCGGGCACGCTCTTGCTGGTCCGGATCAAGGTCAGCAATCGGCTGAGCATCTGTTCGGCGCTCAGCTTGGGCGACACGGGCGCGGCAGCCTGATCGGCGGCGCCGGACGAGGGAGAGGAGGTCATGGCGTGAGATTCCTTGGCAGGAGGCGCAACGGCAGGCGTCCGCGCAGGCGCATGGGTGCAGGCCCCGCACAGCAGCGAGGCGATCAGGACGAGAGAAGCCCGCTGGGGCATGCGGCACATCCTTGCGGCGCGAAGCGATGGCTGCAGTATACGAACACCCTCGTATGGGTTTGCAAGCCGCTCCCGACTGAACCGCGCGGCGGACGACAGCGCACTGCACTGCGCAAATCTTGCCACGCTGGCGCCTGGTCGATGAGCGCTATCCCAGCGCCCTACCGGCAGAGCCTCAGTCCTCGCGACCCGCCGCCAACAGCGCCAGCATCCGATCGCGCGGCAGCTTGCCGGTCTCGTTGCGCGGCAGGGCGTCGAGCAGGCGCAGGCGGCGCGGCAGGAACACCGGGTCCAGCTCGCGGCGCAGCGCGGCCAGGATCGCGGCTTCGTCCAGGGTCGGCGCCACCACCACCGCGGCGATGCGGCCGACCGCCTGCCCAGGTTCCGCTTCAAGCTGCAGCATCGCGCCATCGACCACGCCCGGCAGGGCCAGCAGGCGTCGGGTGAGATCGGCCAGCGAGGCGCGCTTGCCGGCAATTTCCAACAGGTCGGCCTGGCGTCCGCGTACCTGGAAACGGCCGTCGGCGTCCACTTCCATCAGGTCGGCCAGCAGCACCGGCTGCGGCAGGTGCGGCGCGTGCACCAGGGTGCCGTCCGGCTGCGGCGCCACACGCACGCCCGGTAGCGGCGTCCACGGTGCTTCCTGCGCGGTGCGACGGCTGGCGAATACGCAGGTCTCGGTGGAGCCGAACATCTCGCGCACCTCGCCACCGAAGCGCGCCTCGGCGGCGGCGGCCAGTTCCTGCGCCAGCGGCGCGGTGGCCGAGACGATGCCGGCCAGCGGCGGCAGGGTGACGCCGGATTCGACCAGCGCGCGCAGGTGCACCGGCGTGGTCACCAGCAGCCGCGGCGCCGGCAACTGCGCCAGCGCGCGCGCCACGTCCTCGGGAAAGAACGGGCGGCCAGCGTGCACCGCCAGCGGCGTCACCAGCGGCAGCAGGATCGACAGCTCCATGCCGTACATGTGCTGCGGCGGCACCGTGGCCACCACCTGCGGCACCGCCGTGTCCGGCCACAGCCCGACCAGCGCCAGCAGGTCCTGGCGGGTGCTGGTGAGGAAGCTGCCCCAGGTCTTGGGATTGGGCTTGGGTGCGCCGGTGCTGCCGGAGGTGAAGCCGATCGCCACCAGCGCGTCGTCGGCCAGCTGCGGCATCGGCCCGTCCAGCGAGGGCAGCACATCCGGCACCTGCCAGTAGCGCGGCGGCGGCTCGGCCAGCGCCAGGTCGCCCAGGCAGTAGCAGTCGGCATGGGTGCGCTGCACCTCGGCGACCACCGCCGGCGCGCGCGAGGACGGCAGCAGCGAGGTCTGCCCGCGCAGCGCCACCGCGCAGAACGCGACCATGAAGCGGTAGCGGTCCTCGCACAGGTTCAGCGCATGCCGGCCGGCCGGCAGCACCGCAGCCAGGCCGCGCACGTGGCCGAGGAAAGTGGCCAGGTCGATGTGCTCGCCGTTGGCGAAGGCCAACGGACGCCGCGCGTCGCCGACGGCGAGCGGGTGCAACAGGGACGCGGCGGGAATCTCGGAGGAAACGGCGGACATGCGGGGCGGCGGCTCGGCGGGCGATGACCCGCACGGCGCGGGAGCCGGTAGCTTGGCCGCCACCGCCGCCGCTGGCAAGCCGGCCGCCCGCCGCCGCGGCCGCCGTCAGTGGTGGTAGCCGGTGTCGGCGGTGATCTTGCCGCGGAACACCCGGTACGACCAGGCGGTATAACCCAGGATCACCGGCAGCAGCACCGCCAGCCCAACCAGCACGAAACCCTGCGAGGAGGGCGGCGAGGCCGCTTCCCAGATGGTCAGCCCGGGCGGCACGATGTTCGGCCAGATGCCCAGCACCAGGCCGAAGAAGCCGAGCACGAAGAAGCACAGGGTCAGCACGAACGGACGCGCATCGCGGCCCTGCGCCATCGCCGCACGCCACAGCGCCAGCGCGTTGACCAGCACCAGCAGCGGCACCGGCGACAGCCACCAGAAATTCCCGTCGTGGAACCAGCGCGCCATGATCCGCGAGTCCAGGAATGGCAGCCAGGCGCTGACCAGGCCCATGAACACCACCACTACCAGCACCAACGGCCGGGTCAGGGTCCGGGCGACGCGCTGCATCGCGCCCTCGGTCTTGAGGATCAGCCAGCTGCCGCCGAGCAGCGCGTAGCCGAACACCACCGCCGCGCCGGTGAGCATCGAGAACGGGCTGAACCAGCCCAGCACCCCGCCCAGGTACTTGCCATCCTGCAGCGGCATGCCTTCCACCAGCGCACCCAGGATCACTCCCTGCCAGAACGCCGCACACAGCGAGCCCAGCGCGAACGCCCAGCCCCACAGAGACTTGGAACTGCGTGCTTTGAAGCGGAACTCGAAGGCCACGCCGCGGAACACCAGCGCGATCAGCATCAGCAGCACCGGCAGGTACAGCGCCGACAGCACGATCGCGTAGGCCTTGGGGAAGGCTGCCAGCAGGCCGGCGCCGCCGAGCACCAGCCAGGTCTCGTTGCCGTCCCAGATCGGCGCGGCGGTGTTCATCATCAGGTCGAGCTGGTCCTCGTCCTCGGCGAACGGCGCCAGGATGCCCAGGCCGAGCACGAAGCCGTCCAGCAGCACGTACATCAGCACGCCGAAGCCGATCACGCCGAACCAAATCACCGGCAATACGGTCGCCATGTCCATCAGCGGGTCTCCTCGATGTCGTCGTCGGCCGCCGACAGCGGCCGCGCCGGGGTCTTGTCGCCCTCCTGCATGCGCCGCGCCGGCTCGTGCGGCAGCGGCCCGTGGCGCAGCATGCGCAGGATGTACCAACTGCCGAAGCCGAACACCAGCGCGTAGGCGAGCACGTACACGCTCAGCGAGATCCACACCATCGCCGGGCTGACCGTCGGGCTGACCGCATCGCGGGTATGCAGCAGGCCGTAGATCACGTACGGCTGCCGCCCGATCTCGGTGACGAACCAACCGGCGACCAGCGCCACGAACCCGGCCGGCAGCATCGCATTCCACGCCAGGTGCAGCGCGCGCCGCCGCAGCAACGTGCCGCGCCACCAGAAGAACAGCGACACCAGCGCCAGCAGCAGCATCGCCATGCCCAGCCCGACCATCACCCGGAACGCGTAGAACACCGGCTTCACCGGCGGCCGCTCGTCCGCCGGCACTGAGGTCAGCGGCGTGATCTCGCCATCCAGCGTATGGGTCAGGATCAGGCTGCCCAGGCGCGGGATGGTCACTTCGTAATCGTTGCGCTCCGCCGCCTCGTTCGGCACCGCGAACACCACCAGCGGCACGCCCTGCCCCGGCGCCTCGCCGTGCCAGTGCCCTTCCATCGCCGCCACCTTGATCGGCTGGTGCTCGAGCGTATTCAGGCCGTGCGCATCACCGGCGGCGATCTGCAGCGGCAGCGCGATCGCAGCGAAGGCCACCGCCAGCTTGAGCATGCGCCCGGCCGCATCCAGGTGCTCGCCGCGGCGCAGGTACCAGCCGCTGACCCCGCCTATCACGAAGCAGGTGGTGATGAACGCGGCCAGCACCATGTGCGTGAGCCGGTACGGGAACGAGGGATTGAAGATCACCTCGCGCCAGTTGGCCGGGTGGAACACGCCCTCGACCACCGCATAGCCGGCCGGCGTCTGTAGCCAGCTGTTGGCCGAGAGGATCCAGAAGGTGGAGATCAGCGTGCCGATGGCGACCAGACAGGTGGAGAGGAAGTGCAGTTTCTCCGGCACCTTGTGCCAGCCGAACAGCATCACCCCGAGGAACGAGGCCTCCAGGAAGAACGCCGTCAGCACCTCGTAGCTGAGCAGCGGGCCGAGGATGTTGCCGGCGCGTTCGCTGAGCACCGCCCAGTTGGTGCCGAACTGGAAACTCATCACAATGCCGCTGACCACGCCCATGCCGAACGACACGGCGAAGATCTTCAGCCAGAAGAAGTACAGATCGCGCCACACCGTGTCGCGGGTGCGCAGCCAGCGCCACTCGAGGAACGCCAGCCAGCTCGACAGGCCGATGGTGAAGGCCGGGAACAGCACGTGGAAACTGATGACGAATCCGAACTGGATGCGCGACAGCAGCAGGGCGTCCATGGGTAGCGCCTGAGGCAGCGGAAACGATGCCTATTGTTGGTGCGGCGCGGCGAAATGGGATGTGACGGTTTGTCGCAGCGGCGTCCGGCACCAGGACGTCTGCATCTGCGTCGCAGCGCGCGTGCCGGACATCATCGGGCGCCACGGCCCGAGGTCGCTTCAGGCAGCGCCATCAATGCTCGTGCTCCAACCAGCCTCAAAAGAAAGAACTGACGATATTCACCACCGGAATCGACAGAAGTACCGACACGGTCCAAAGGAGGAAGCGCTTCTGGTCGGCTCGCAGGGCATCCAGGCGCGCACTACCCGTCGATCCCGCACTGAACAACCAGTTGACTCCGCGGAAGTCGTTGATGCCTTGCCCCTTCAGGAACGGCACATGGGTGAGGTGAGCTTCGAGCGCCGGATTCTCCTGCGCGATGGCGCGCGACAACCGCATCCGGCGCTGGATGCCAAGTACAGCCAGGCTGCACAGCGCCAACACGGTATAGACGCCGGACACCATGCCTGGACGCGCCAGATGCAGGACAAGCATCGCGGCGACGCCAACCAGCACGGCCAGCCAGATGATCCACAACAATCGCGTTCTCAACGTGCCCCCCATGACGACGGTGCATCGAGGCTGACAGCCGAACGGCTGCAACACGTCGAAGCTGCCCTGCATGTATCGCATCATGATCTTCACCACGCGCCGTGCCAAGGCGTCTCAGGAAAGTTCTGCTCCGCCTGAGCGCGGCCGTGTCCTTCTGCATGCATAGCCAGCGGGGTACGCGAGCGAGAAAGATGAGGTCGCAACAGCGGTCATGGCGGGGAGTGTTGGATAGCAGGAGCGACAGCCTCCTCCACACCATCATCGTCCACTCTGAATTGGCACCGCCGTCGCAGGACCGGGGTGCACGGCAGCAGGTCGATCGTGTGGGCGCGCACAGCCCGCCCATGACCAACGGCGCAATCGCCGCCGCCCTGGCGGCTGCTACGCTTGCGGTTTGCCGTTCGCCCGGAACTCCAGATGCGTCGTCTCGCCCTGAGCGCTGTTGTGTTGCTGTCCCTGTCCTGCCTGCCGCCGCTGGCCGCGGCCCAGGATGCCGCCGCCCCGCTGACCATCGAGCAGGCCATGGCCGATCCGGACTGGATCGGGCCGCCGGTCGAGGACGCCTGGTGGACCTGGGACGGGCACCAGGTGGAGTACCAGCTCAAGCGTAATGGCAGCCCGGTGCGCGACACCTACCGTCAGGGCGTCGACGGCGGCGCTGCGCAGCGGGTCGAGGACGCCCAGCGCAGCACGCTGGACGCGGCCAACCCGGTCTACGACGCACGCCGCCAGCGCATGCTGTTCGTGCGCAACGGCGACGTGTTCCTGCGCGACCTGCGCAGCGGCGCGCTGACCCAGCTGACCCGCAGCAACCAGGCCGCCGCGCGGCCGCAGTTCACCACCGATGGCGGCGCGCTGTGGCGGGTCGGCAACGACTGGTATCGCTGGAGCCCCGGCGGCGGCGTGCAGCAGGCCGCGGTGCTCAAGGCCGAGCGCGATCCCGACGCCGCGCCCAAGCCCGACGTGCTGCGCGACCAGCAGCTGCGCACCCTGGAAACGCTGGCCCGCGACCGTGCGCAGCGCGAGCTGCTGCGCCAGCAGGAGCAGGCCTGGCGCCGCGCCGACAGCAGCCGCGCGCCGGCGCCGGTGTACCTGGGCGACGACGTGGTGGTCGACGACAGTGCGCTGTCGCCGGATGGCCGCCACCTGCTGGTGGTGACCCACGCCAAGGGCGCCGAGGAAGGCCGCGAGAGCAAGATGCCGCGCTACGTCACCGAATCCGGCTACGCCGAATTCCAGGAAGCGCGCACCCTGGTCGGGCGCAATTCGCCGGTGGCGCAGACCCTGTGGCTGGTCGATGCGGTGGCCGGCAGCGCGCGCAAGCTCGACCTGTCGGTGCTGCCCGGCATCGGCACCGACCCGCTTGCGGCGCTGCGCAAGGCCGCCAAGCAGGAGCCGCTGCAGGGGCCGCGCGCGGTGCGCGTGGAAACCGACGGCGATGGCAGCGGCGCCTCCATGCACTGGAGCGAGGACGGCCGCAACGTCGCCGTGCTGCTGCGCGCGGTGGACAACAAGGACCGCTGGATCGCCAGCGTCGACCTGGACAAGGCGGTGCTGCAGCCGCGCCACCGCCTCACCGATCCGGCCTGGATCAACTGGAGCTTCAACGATTTCGGCTGGATGCCGGACAACCAGACCCTCTGGCTGCTGTCCGAGCAGTCCGGCTATTCGCACCTGTACACCCAGCGCGGCAACGAAAAGCCGCGCCAGCGCACCTCCGGCAAGTGGGAAGTGTCGGCGCCGGTGGTCAGCGCCGACGGCCAGGGCTTCCTGTTCCTGTGCAACCGCAAGTGGCCGGGCGACTACGAGGTATGCAAGCTCGACCTGCGCAACGACAGCGTCGCCGAGCTGACGTCGCTGGATGGCGTGGAAGACTTCGCGCTGTCGCCGGACGGCCAGCAACTGCTGGTGCACTACTCCGGCCCCTACCTGCCGCCGCAACTGGCGGTGCTGCCGGCTGCCGGCGGCAACGCGCGCGTGCTCACCGACACCCGCAGCGCCGCGTTCAAGGCACGCCAGTGGGTGCAACCGCAATTCGTGCAGGTGCCGTCCAGGCACGGCGCCGGCACCGTCTGGGGCAAGTACTACGGTCCGGCGCAGCCGGAGCCGGGCAAGCACTATCCGGTGGTGATGTTCGTGCACGGCGCCGGTTACCTGCAGAACGTGTCGGCGCGCTACACCCCGTACTTCCGCGAGCAGATGTTCCACAACCTGCTGGTGCAGAAGGGCTACATCGTGCTGGACCTGGACTACCGCGCCAGCGCCGGCTACGGCCGCGACTGGCGCACCGCGATCTACCGCGACATGGGCCATCCGGAACTGGAGGACTACCTGGACGGGCTGGACTGGCTGGTCGACAGCAAGCAGGGCGACCGCGGCCGCGCCGGCATCTACGGCGGGTCCTACGGCGGCTTCATGACCTACATGGCGCTGTTCCGCAGCCCCGGCACGTTCAAGGCCGGCGCCGCGCTGCGCCCGGTGGCCGACTGGAGCCAGTACAACCACGAGTACACCTCCAACATCCTCAACACCCCGGACCTGGACCCGGAGGCCTACCGCACCTCCTCGCCGATCGAATACGCCAACGGGCTGCGCGACCATCTGCTGATCGCCCACGGCATGGTCGACGACAACGTGTTCTTCAAGGACTCGGTGGACATGACCCAGAAACTGATCGAGCTGCACAAGGACAACTGGGAGATCGCGCCGTACCCGCTGGAGAAGCACGGCTTCACCCGCGCCGACTCCTGGCTGGACGAGTACAAGCGCATCCTCAAGCTGTTCGAGCGCGAGTTGCGCTGAACCGGCCGCTCGCCGGGCGCCTGCCGTCGACGTGCGGCAGGCGCCGGGGAGCCGCCGCGCGGCGCACGCAGGCCCCCGCCAACCACCGGCGTCCGCCACGCATCGCGCCATTCCGTAGGGGTCAACTGCCATGCAGCCGCGACGCGCGACGTGGTGAGCCTTCCGATGGCGCACTGCGTCGGGACTGAAGTCCCTCCCACAGTGCATACAGCGGACTCGCCGCAAGCCCCTGTGGGAGCGACTTCAGTCGCGACGAGGCTTTCCCGGTCAGGCCTGTCGCGGCTGAAGCCCGTTCTGCGCGAGCGCCTGCATCCAGGCGGTCAGGACGCGGACGGCATCGGCACGACCTTGGCGTCGCCCCGCTCCTGGCGACACCACATCGGCCGCGCCCTGAACAGAGGCCGCGCACCGACAGAGCCCCCCTCGCGCACCACCCGGCTTGCGCCCTGGTCCGTCGTCCCTATCCTTGCCGGACGGCCGCCGGTGCGACAGCGCCAGCGCCGCCCGTCTCGAAGGACCGTCGATGCCGCCTCCGCCGCTGCCCCTCACCGCCGCCCGCAACCAGACCATCGATGCGATGGCCAAGCTCTCGCTGCTGCTGGGGGTGCTGTCGCTGCTGTATTCGCTGGGCCAGGCGCTGCTGCTGATGACGCTGCCGGACGGGGCGATCGAGGGCGTGCTGCGCGAGGCCGGCCTTTCGCTGCCGCCGCTGCTGCAATGGGGCGTGACCCATGCGCTGGCGCTGTCCTGGCTGTCGGCGCTGCTTTCCGCGGGCTTGTGCGCGGCGGCGTGGGCGCTGCTGCAGCGGCGCGACTGGGGGCGGCGGGCCTTCATCGTGTTCCTGGTGGTCACCGCCGTGGCCAACTTCGCGGTGCTGCCGCTGCTGTGGCAACTGCTCGACCTGCTGCAGGCCTGGGCGCCGCAGCACGCCTTCGACCCGCAACAGCTCCAGCACGACCTGGCCCTGGGCCGGATCACCCTCATGGTCAGCGGCGCGCTGACCGCCCTGATCTTCGCCGGCCTGCACGGCTGGCTGGTCTACCAGCTGTGCCGCCCCGCGCTCCGCGCCGAGTTCCGTCGCTGACGCACACCCACCGGCCAGCACAGTCCGCGCAGCCCAGCGCTGACGCCTGACACAGCCAGCTTCTAGAATGTCCGGATGCAAACCTTCGACCGTGTCCGCGACTATCTCACTGGCCTGCAAGACCGCATCTGCGCGGCGGTCGAGGCCGCCGACGGCCAGGCCCGTTTCGCCGAAGATCTGTGGCAGCGCGCGGAGGGCGGCGGCGGCCGCACCCGCATCCTGCGCGACGGCGCGCTGTTCGAGCAGGCCGGCATCGGCTTCTCCGACGTCGCCGGCACCCGCCTGCCGCCCTCGGCCAGCGCCAACCGCCCGGAACTGGCCGGCGCCTCCTGGCGCGCGGTCGGGGTGTCGCTGGTGTTCCACCCGCTCAGCCCGTACATCCCCACCACCCACGCCAACGTGCGCTACTTCGAGGCGCAGCGCCATGGCGCCACCGTGGCCTGGTGGTTCGGTGGCGGCTTCGACCTGACCCCGTACTACCCCTTCGACGAGGACGCCCGCCACTGGCACCAGACCGCGCACGACCTGTGCGCGCCGTTCGGCGAAGACCGCTATCCGGCGCACAAGCGCTGGTGCGACGAGTACTTCTTCCTCAAGCACCGCAACGAGACCCGCGGCGTCGGCGGCCTGTTCGTCGACGACCTGCATGCCGATTTCGAGCGCGATTTCGCCTACCAGCGCGCGGTCGGCGATGGCTTCCTCGACGCCTACCTGCCGATCGTGGAACGCCGCCGCGGCCTGTCCTGGGGCGAGCGCGAACGCGAGTTCCAGCTGTACCGGCGCGGCCGCTACGTCGAATTCAACCTGGTCTACGACCGCGGCACCCTGTTCGGCCTGCAGAGCGGCGGCCGCAGCGAGAGCATCCTGATGAGCCTGCCGCCACGGGTGCGCTGGGAATACGGCTTCCAGCCCGAACCGGGCAGCGCCGAGGCGCGCCTGGCCGAGTACCTGGTGCCGCGCGAGTGGCTGGCATGAGCGCGCCGGCGCGCACCGCCGTGCTCGGCCGCGAGGACAAGCGCGCCATCGCCGAACAGCTGCAGGCCTACCTACGCACCGAGCTGCAGCAGCAGGTCGGCGCGTTCGAGGCCGAATTCCTGCTCGAGTTCGTCGCCGAGCGCATCGGCGCGCATTACTACAACCGCGGCCTGCACGATGCCCGCGCGCTGCTTGCCGCGCAGTTGGACACGCTGGACGACGCGCTGTACCAGCTTGAGCAGGCGACCGAGCCGCGCCGCTAGGCCGCCGCCTTCAGCGGCGGCATCAGCCGCGATGCGGCGTTGCCGACAGCGCCCTCGCGACCGCGGGCCTGCGTCGTCCGCCGGGCGCTGCGATCAACTGCCCTTGTTGCTGAGAATGGTGATGTGGCCATTGGTCTCCAGCAACGCCAGGCGCACGTCGTCGATGCCCTGGCACCCCTGCTGGCGCATCGCCGCCTCGAAATCGGCATGGCTGACCAGTTCGCGCCGCAGCACCTGGCGGAACACGTGGCCGTCGCGGGCCAGCACCACCGGTTCGCCCTCGATCAAGCGCTCCACGCGGGCGCTACGCGAGGTGACCAGGCCGACCGTGAAGTTCAGCGCGATCAGCGTCGCCGCCAGCAACAGGCCGCCGCCGAGCGAGGTGTCCTCGCCTAGCAGCGCGTTCTGCACCGCATTGCCGAGCAGCACGATCAACAGCATGTCGAACGGCGTCAGCTGGCCCATGGCGCGCTTGCCCGACACCCGCACCATCACCAGCACGGCCACGTACACCACCACCGCGCGGAAGACGAATTCCCACCATGGCATCGACAGATGGAAAAGATCGGGCATCGCACGACTCGCAGGGATGGTGGAGCGGCGACCTTACGCTGTGACGTGCAGCCGGCGATAGGGCAGGGTCAGGAGCGCGGGCATAAAAAAGCCCCGCGGACCAGGGGGAGGTCGGCGGGGCCAGGGAACGGAGACTTGGGGAGGAGTCGCCGTTCCTGGATCTGCTCCAGGGGATGGGAGGAGATCCGCGACAGGTATTGCGCCTGTCGAGGGATATAAGAACATTTCCCACCTTGCTCGTTCGTGAAGATTTAAGTTAAAAATTTGTCAGATTAAGGACGGATTCATTCCCGAAAATCGGCCCCAAATAAACCGCGTCAAAATTCCGTTCAACCACTGCAGCGCCGCATCCTGCAGGGTGTGACGCCAGTTGGAATTCCAGCGCTTCCAGCGCGCGATCGGGTCAAAAAAACAGCGAGAATGGGAAAGCAAAAATCACTGGCGGGATAATCTGTCCGAAAACCAGATTCAATCCGCATCTGGCAGATACGCACGCTGTCTACGCAAGACACCGCAAGGTCACGCCGGGTCCTGGATCCATGTCCAGGACCCGGGCGCTCAATGCGCCTCGTCCCAGTTGTCGCCCACGCCGCTGTCCACCACCAGCGGCACCTTCAGCTCCGCCGCGGCGGACATGCGCCGGGTCACTTCCGGCAGCAGCGTGTCGACGAAGTCGGCATCGGCTTCGAACACCAGTTCGTCGTGCACCTGCAGGATCATCAATGCGCGGTCGCGGTGGTCCTGCAGCCAGGCGTCCACACCGACCATGGCACGCTTGATGATGTCGGCGGCGGTGCCCTGCATCGGCGCATTGATCGCCGCACGCTCGGCACCGGCGCGCAGGCCCTGCTGGCGGGCGTTGATGTCGTTGAGATACAGGCGGCGGCCGAACAGGGTCTCCACGTAGCCCTGGGTGCGCGCCTGCTCACGCATGCGCTCCATGAAGTCGCGCACGCCCGGGTAGCGGCTGAAGTACAGCGCCACGTAGTCCTGCGCCTCGCCGCGGCCGATGCCCAGGTTACGGGCCAGGCCGAAGGCACTCATGCCGTACATCAGGCCGAAGTTGATCGCCTTGGCGGCGCGGCGCTCGTTGCCGGTGACCTCCTCCAGCTTGCGCCCGAATACCTCGGCGGCGGTGGCGCGGTGCACGTCCACGCCACTGCCGAAGGCGCGCAGCAGGCCCGCATCCTCGGACAGGTGGGCCATGATCCGCAGCTCGATCTGCGAATAGTCGCAGGCGATCAGCTTGCGTCCCGGCGGGGCGACGAAGGCGCGGCGGATGCGGCGGCCGTCGTCGGTGCGGATCGGGATGTTCTGCAGGTTCGGATCGGAGGAGGACAGCCGCCCGGTGGCGGCGCCGGCCTGGTGGTAGCTGGTGTGCACGCGGCCGGTGTCGGGGTTGACCATCTCCGGCAGCTTGTCGGTGTAGGTGCTGCGCAGCTTGGCCAGGCCGCGGTACTCCAGGATCACCCGCGGCAGCTCGTGCTGGTCGGCGATCGCCTCCAGCGCCTCCTCGTTGGTGCTGGGCTGGCCCTTGGGGGTCTTCAGCACCGCCGGCAGCTTCAGCTCGTCGAACAGCACCGCCTGCAGTTGCTTGGGCGAATCCATGTTGAAGCTGCGCCCGGCCAGCGCGGTGGCCTTCTGCTGCGCGGCCAGCATGCGCTGGCTCAGGTCCTGGCTCTGCTTGCGCAGTTCGGCGATGTCCACGCACACGCCGTTGGCCTCGACCCGCGCCAGCACCGGCACCAGCGGCATCTCGATCTCGCGGTAGACCCGCGCCAGCGCGGGTTCGGCATCCAACTGCGCCGACAGCGTGCGGTGCAGGCGCAGGGTGATGTCGGCGTCCTCGGCGGCGTAGCCGGTGGCGTCGTCGATGGCGACCTGCGAGAAAGCGATCTGCTTGGCGCCCTTGCCGGCCACGTCCTCGTACTTGACCGTGTCGTAGCCGAGGTAGCGCCTGGCCAATGAATCCATGTCGTGGCGGCTGGCGGTGGAATTGAGCACGAAGCTCTCCAGCATGGTGTCGTCGGCGTAGCCGCGCACCTCCACGCCGTGGCGGCGCAGCACGTGCAGGTCGTACTTGCCGTGCTGGCCGACCTTGGCCTTGGCCGGGTCTTCCAGCAGCGGCTTGAGCAGCGCCAGCGCCAGCGCGCGATCCAGTTGCACCGGCGCGCCCGGGTAGTCGTGGCCCAGCGGCAGGTAGTCGGCGCGGCCCGGCTCGGTGGCGAAGCTGAGCCCGACCAGGTTGGCGCGCATGGCGTCCAACGCGTCGGTCTCGGTATCGAAGGCAAAGCCGTCGGCGGCGCGCAGGCGCACCAGCAGTTCCTCGAACTGCTCGGGCGTGCTCACTGCGGTGTAGTCGCCCTTGGCGGCCAGTGCCGGGTCCAGCATGGCGGCATCGGCCGGCACGGCGGCGCGGGCATAGCCGGCGGCGGTGCCGCGCAGGCTGGGCGTCGCCTCGCTGGCGGTCTCCGGTGCGGCCACGCCGCCGTCCAGGTCGCGCAGCGCCTGGGTGAAGCCGTAGCGCTGATACAGGCCGCGCAGTTGCTCCGGCTCCTGTTCACGCAGGCCCAGGGTGCGCGGCCCGCCGGCCAGCGCCACGTCAGTCTTGATGGTGACCAGTTCGCGGTTCAGCGGCAGGCGCTGCAGCGCCGCGCGCAGGTTGTCGCCAATCTTGCCCTTGATGCTGTCGGCGTGGGCGATCACCCCGTCCAGCGAGCCGTACTCGGCCAGCCACTTGGCCGCGGTCTTGGGCCCGCATTTCTCGACGCCCGGCACGTTGTCGATGGCATCGCCCATCAGCGCCAGCAGGTCGACGATCTGGTGCGGCCAGACCCCGAACTTCTCCATCACCGCCGCGTCCGAGTCCATGCGGCTACCGCTCATGGTGTTGACCAACTGCACGCCGGGGCGCACCAGCTGGGCGAAATCCTTGTCGCCGGTGGAGATGGTGACGTCCAGGTCGTCGCCGGCGCCCTGCAGGGCCAGGGTGCCGATGACGTCGTCGGCCTCGACCCCGTCCTGGCGCAGGATGGTGATGCCCAGCGCATGCACGATCTGGCACATCGGCTCGACCTGCGCGCGCAGGTCGTCGGGCATCGGCGGGCGGTTGGCCTTGTACTGCGGGTACAGGTCGTCGCGGAAGGTCTTGCCCGGCGCATCGACCACGAAGGCCACGTACTCGGGGCGCTCCTTGAGGGTGGCGCGCAACATGTTGACCACGCCGAACAGCGCGCCGGTGGGCTCGCCGGCGGCATTGGTCAGCGGCGGAAGCGCGTGGAACGCGCGATACAGGTAACTGGACCCGTCGATCAGGACTAATCGGCTCATCGGCCAATTCTACGCTGCGGCGTGTTCGCGGCCTGAAACGGGTTAGCCCCTCTCCCACCGGGAGTGGGGTTGGGGGGAGGGTCGGCGCGCAGCGACGCGCTGAATTGGTCCACGAGGCTGCGCCCGTACCCTCATCCGCCCCTGCGGGGCACCTTCTCCCGAGGGGAGAAGGGAACGGCACTAGCCCCTCTCCCACCGGGAGAGGGGTTGGGGTGAGGGTACGGCGCGCAGCGACGCGCTGAATTGGTCCACGAGGCTGCGCCCGTACCCTCATCCGCCCCTGCGGGGCACCTTCTCCCGAGGGGAGAAGAGAACGGCACTAGCCCCTCTCCCACAGGGAGAGGGGTTGGGGTGAGGGTACGGCGCGAAGCGACACGCTGACGTGGTCCACGAGGCTGCGCCCGTCCCCTCATCCGCCCCTGCGGGGCACCTTCTCCCGAGGGGAGAAGGGAACGGCACTAGCCCCTCTCCCACCGGGAGAGGGGTTGGGGTGAGGGTACGGCGCGAAGCGACGCGCTGACGACGCCTTCTGTTTCCTGAAAGCACGCGGCGCAAGCCACGCATACGCGCCGCCTTCGCGCCCCGCGGGCACCGACGCGGCGCATAATCGGCGGCGACGACGTCCGTGGAGAACACCGCAATGAAAGCCCTGATCCTGGTTCCGCTGTTGCTGCTGGCGGGCTGTGCCTCCACCGGCCTTGGCCCGGACGGCGCGCCGATGGACGTGCGCGGCGCGGAAACCACCCAGCGCAAGATGGACAACGGCGACACCGTCGACGAGTACCGGGTGGGCGGCCAGCTGCGCATGGTCAAGGTGACGCCGGCACGCGGCCCCGCCTACTACCTGTACGACCGCAACGGCGACGGCCACATGGAGGTGGACGGCAGCAAGGACAACGTGTCGCCGGTGTATTGGAAGCTCTACAGCTGGTGACCCGCGCCTTGCGCGCCGCCAAACGGCAGCGCGCAGCGGCGTGGATGCCTTTTCCCGAACGGCCAGATGGGACCACGCAGGGACCGGTCAGCATGCCGCCGGCGCTCACGGCCAGCGGCTTGCGCTGGCCGCAGCCCACCCGCCGTGCCCTAGATGCCGGCAAAGGCCGGAATCGCCGGAAACCCGGCCGGTGCGGTCGCGGTGCCGGCGGTCTTGGCGCCGTTGTGGTACCACAGGTAGTACGGATAGATGCTGGCCGGCGGGTTCAGGCCCAGGCCCTGATCGGCCGAGTAGGACCCGTTGTTGGCGGTCACCTTGACCAGCACCGGCAGCGCCTGCTTCTTGAAGGTGGCATCGCAGACCGCACAGGGAAACGCGTCCTGCACGATCAGGTAGGGCCCCGCAGCGGACTTCTTGCCGAGCGCGTTGTAGACGCCGATCTCCGAGTGCTGCTGTTTGCCCTGGCCGGTGATCTGGCCTTCGGCGCCGAGCTTCCACTTGCCGCCATTGACGTAATAGCCTTCGGTGTTGATGGTCATGCGCGTTCTCCTCAGTCAGTGGGTGATGAGCGCCGGCGGCGCCACGCCGCTCCATGCGCTGTCGTCCGCCGCCTCCGCGGGCGCATGGCAAGGCGCCGCACTTCCCTAAGAACGCGCGCGGATCCAGGCCCGTGAACGGCTGCGGCAGCACCGGCGGGAACAGCGTCGCCGCGCGCGGCGTGGCGGGCCATCGGCCCAAGCCTGATCCTGATGGGAGCGCGCGATGACACGCGCTCGCAGGTAACCCGGTCCACAGAAGGCGCGCTACGGCGCCAGTGCGCCACGCCATGGCCGGGACGCATGCGATCGGCGGTCCCTGACAGCAGCATGATGCGCGGCAGAGGCACCGCGATAGGTGCTCGGTGACGACAGCGGGTGCGGAGCGGCGGAAATCATGCGTGGGCCGCCCGCGCATTGCAGCCCGGAGGCCTGCGCCAAGCCGCGAGGCGTCATTCGCGATGGGCGTCGCCGGCCTGGCCAACGACCGCCTGATCGCGATGGACAGTGCCGTCGCCGCCGCAGCACGCCGCATCGGCAACCGCCAAAGGCACGCTTCGAGCCTTCCGGTGCCCGCGCCGACGCCGGCGCGGGCCGATGGCACCTCAGCGGATCACCAGCACCGGCACCTGGCTGTTGGCGAGCACTTCCGCGGTCTGGCTGCCGAGCAACACCCGGCTCATGCCGCGGCGGCCGTGCGAGGTCATCACGATCAGCTCGCTGTTGCAGGCCACGGCCATGTCGATGATGCCCTCGGCGGCGTAGCGGTCGAGCACGTGGCGGCCGTGCGCGGTCACCCCGGTGGCCGCGGCGGCGGCCAGCGCCGGCGCCAGGATCTTCTGCGCGCCGGCTTCGCGGTCCTGGCGGTATTCGGGGCTGGCCTCGTAGCCCACGCTCCAGCCCATCGCGTCGTACATGCCCATTGCCCACGGCTCCGACACGGTGACGATATCCACCTCGGCGCCGAGCGTGGCGGCCAGCGCCAACCCCTGCTGCAAGCCCTTGGCGGACAACTCGGAACCATCGATGGCGATCAGGATGCGCTGGTACATGGGATGCTCCGCTGACGCCGCGCGCGGCGGCTGGAACAGCATTGCACACCCGATGCGCGGCGCCTGCCTTGACCCGGATCAAATTCAGGCGCTGTGCGGCTTCAATAACCGTGCCGGATTGCCGGCCACGCGCGCGCCGGCGGGCACGTCGCGGCTGACCACGCTGCCGGCGCCGATCACCGCGTCGTCGCCGATGGTCACGCCCGGCAGCACGATCGCGCCGCCGCCGATCCAGACGTTGCGCCCGATCGTCACCGGCCGCCCCAGCTCCAGCCCCTCGGCGCGTTGCGTGGCATCGCGCGGATGATCGGCGGCATAGAGTTGCACTGCCGGCCCGATCTGGGTGCCGGCACCGATGCGTACCGGCGCCACGTCCAGAATCACGCAGTTGAAGTTGAGGAACACATCCTCGCCGAGGTGGATGTTGTAGCCGTAGTCGCAATGGAACGGCGGCCGCACCACCGCACCGCGACCCACCGAACCGAGTCCTTCGACCAGCAGCGCGTGCCGCTGTGCCGGCGGTTCGGCCAGCGCCGCGTTGTAGCGCAGCATCCAGGCACTGGCCGCGTCCTGCTCGGCCTGCAGCTGCGCGTCGCTGGGACGATAGGCCTCGCCCGCCAGCATCTTGTCTTTCTCGCTTCGCATCCTGCCCTCCCAGGCATCGGTCGAACCGGATGATCGCATCGCACTGCGTCACAGCGCGCAAGCGGCGGATGCGCCGCCGTCATGACCTGCAGGCCACGCCGCATTCACCGTCCAGCAACGCACCCGCATCCGATCATCGGGCGACCGCGCCAGCCCATGCGGCCACGTGCGGACTTTCTCCCAGACAAGGCGGTGCACGATGTCCGAGCGTGTGGAAGCAGGTCAGATGGTCTTCGTCGCCGACGGCGAGGTCGGTGTGGGTGCGGTGCGCGAAGTCCGCGACGGCGGCACCACGTTCGTCGTCAACATCGAGAATGGCGGCGATTTCGTGGTGCCGTCGAGCGCGGTGCGCGACGTGCATTTCGGCAAGGTGATCCTGGCGGTCGAGCACCTGCCGGCATCGCTGCGCGAGGCGCTGCGACACCCGCACGCCGCGGAACTGCCGACCTCCACCTACGCCGCCAGCGATCCGAGCGACGGGGCACTGAAGGACTAGTCGCGCGGCGACACGGACACGGCGGCGTACAGACGATCGACCGCGCCGCCCTGGCATCGAACGCATACCCTTTCCCTGGGGTATGCCTGCGTCCTCGATCAAGGCGCCGGTTCCATCGAGGGTATGATCGCTGAGGGCGTGATCGCAAGTTCAATCACCGCGCGTCGCGGCTGAAGCCGCTCCCACAAGACCAGATTCGGCATGGCGGATGCCCTTCCCGTCTGCGCAATCCGGGCGATCCGACCGCCCACAGACATCGCGATGGCAATCGCGGACCAAGAACAACTCAGTCGCTGGCGATGCAACAGGTTGCCGAGGTCATTTTTGCACCCCGCGCCCCGACCGCCATCAGTCCACACGGCGCCCGCATGAACGGCATCGCCTGACGCCTCCCCGGCCAGGCCGACCCGGTGCGCCGGCAATGGCGGCAAGTGCTAACGTTCCGCGCTTCCGCACCTCATCTTGCCTTCGGAGCCGCGCATGTCCGCCACCGCTTTCCCCGCCTCCCGTCGCGCCCGCCGGGCGCTGGTCCTCGGCATCGGCCTGGCGCTCGCCGGCGCCGCGCAGGCGCAGGTGGTGCTCACGCCGGACGTGCCGGCGCCGCAGGACACGCCCTACCCCGGCACCCTGACCCTGCAGGTGGACGCCGGCGACGTGCGCCAGGGCATCTACCGGGTCCACGAGACCATTCCGGTCAGTGCCGGGCGGCTGACCCTGCAGTACCCGCAGTGGATCCCCGGCGACCATTCGCCGAGCGGGCCGGTGGCGATGCTGGCCGGCCTCACCCTCACCGCCAACGGCAAACCGCTGCCGTGGCGCCGCGACACCTTCGACGTGTACAGCTTCCACGTCGACGTGCCGCAGGGCGTGAGCGCGATCGACGCCAGCTTCCAGTACCTGTCGCCGCGCGACGACGGCTTCGAGATGACCGACAAGATGCTGCAGCTGGAGTGGAACAAGGTGGCGCTGTACCCGGCCGGCCACGACACCCGCGGTATCACCGTGGCACCCAGCGTGACCCTGCCGGCCGGCTGGGAGTTCGGCACGGCGCTGGAGACCGCCAGCCGCGACGGCGCCACCACCACCTTCAAGCCGGTGGATTTCACCACCCTGGTCGACTCGCCGATCTATGCCGGGCGCTACTTCAAGCGCGTGGACCTGACCCCGGCCGGCGGCGCGCCGGTGCACCTGGACGTGGTCGCCGACGCACCGCGGTTCCTGGACATCAGCGCCGAGCAGCTGCAGGTGCACCGCAACCTGCCGGTGCAGGCGATCAAGCTGTTCGGCTCGCACCACTACGCGCACTACGACTTCCTGTTCTCGTTGTCGGACGTGCTCGGCGGCAACGGCCTGGAACATCACCAGTCCAGCGAGAACGGACTGGCTGCCGACTACTTCAGCGCCTGGGACGAGAACGCGCCGGACCGCGACCTGCTGGCGCACGAGTACACGCACTCCTGGAACGGCAAGTTCCGGCGCCCGGCCGACCTGTGGACACCGACCTTCAACGTGCCGATGGGCGACTCGTTGCTGTGGGTCTACGAGGGCCAGACCCAGTACTGGGGCTATGTGCTGACCGCGCGTGCCGGCATGTGGACGCCGCAGCAGTTCCGCGACGCGCTGGCGATGACCGCGGCCAACTACGACCGCAACCGCGCCGGTTTCCGCTGGCGCTCGCTGGAAGACACCACCAACGACCCCACCGCCGCGCACCGCGCACCGCTGCCCTACCGCAGCTGGCAGATGAGCGAGGACTACTACAGCGGCGGGCAGATGGTGTGGCTGGCGGTGGATGCCAAGCTGCGTGCGATGAGCGGCGGGCGCAAATCGCTGGATGACGTGGCCAAGGCGTTCTTCGGCGTCGACGACGGCAGCTTCGCGGTCAAGACCTACACCTTCGACGACGTCATCGCCGCACTCGACGGCGTGGTCCACTACGACTGGGCGGACTACATCAACCGGCGCGTCTACCAGGTGGACCCGCCGCTGCTGGAAGGCTTGCAGGCCAGCGGCTGGAAGCTGGTGTACACCGACCAGCCCAGCGCGTTCGAGAAGCAGTACGACGGCCGCCACCAGTCGGCGCGGCACCGCTACAACTTCGCCTGGTCGATCGGCCTGGTGATGAACGACGACGCCAGCATCAACGACGTGCTGTGGGACGGACCGGCGTTCAAGGCGGGCGTCAGCAGCGGCGCCACGGTGCTGGCGGTGAACGGCCAGGACTACTCGCGCGACACGCTCAAGCAGGCGATCGCCGACGCCAAGGGCGTCAGCGCGCCGATCGTGCTGACGCTCAAGTACCAGGGCGGCGTGCGCGACGTGCCGGTGAACTACCACGACGGCCTGCAGTATCCGCACCTGGTGCGGGTCGAGGGCACGCCGGACTACCTGAGCAAGATCATCGCCGCACGGCGCTGAGCCAAGGGCGTGTCACCCATTCCCGAGCGCGCCTGCCAGGCCCAACACGAAGGGCTGATTGCGCGTGCCCGTGGCCGCGTCATCGCTCGGGCATGGACGCGCGTCCAGATCCTCGCTCTTCCTTGCCACAGGCACGCGCAGTCGCGGCGCGGCACGCTCGGGGATGGGTGACACGCCCTAGGCTCGCCGCCGCTGCCGGCAACGCAGCGGCGGCACGTGCGCGACGCGGCGCCGTCACACGCCGCACGCGCATGCCGGCGACAATGGCATGCGGAGTTTCCGTCCTGCCCCGGCATGCCTGCGATCGAGTTGCTGACCGTCAATGTGCACATGGGCTTCAGCGTGCTGAAGCGGCGCTTCATGCTGCCGGAACTGCGCGCGGCGATCCGCGCCCTGCCCGCGGACCTGGTGTTCCTGCAGGAAGTGCTGGGCGAACACCAACTGCATGCCGGCCGCCATGCCGACTGGCCGGCGCAGAGCCAGTACGAGTTCCTCGCGGATGCGCTGTGGCCGCAGTTCGCCTACGGCAGCAACGCGGTGTATCCGCATGGGCACCACGGCAATGCGCTGCTGTCGCGCTTCCCGATCGCCTCCTTCGTCAACCGCGACGTCTCCATCGCCGGCCACGAACACCGCGGGCTGCTGCATGCGGTGCTGGACATCCCTGGACATGCCGTGGCGCTGCATGCGATCTGCGTGCACCTGGGCCTGCGCGAAGCGCACCGGCGCCGGCAGATCGGCCTGCTCGGTGCGCTGATCGCCGAATTGCCGGCACAGGCGCCGCTGATCGTCGCCGGCGACTTCAACGACTGGCGCCAGCGCGGGCATCCGCTGCTGCAGCGGCATGGGCTGACCGAGGCCTTCGCGCACCTGCACGGGCGCGTGGCGCGCAGCTTCCCGGCGCGCTGGCCGCTGCTGCCGCTGGACCGCATCTATGTGCGCAACGTGCGCCTCGAGGGCGCGCAGGTGCTGACCGGCCGCCCGTGGTCGCACCTGTCCGACCACGCCCCGCTGCACGCCAGGATCGTGCTGTGAACCGGGCAGCGAACCGCGACACGCGCTGGCGCCAGGGCCACCGCCTGCAGTTGCTGGAGAACGGCGATGCGTACTTCCCGCGCGCCTTCGCCGCGATCGATGCGGCCCGGCACGAGGTGTTGCTGGAAACCTTCATCTGGTTCGAGGACAAGGTCGGCCTGGCGCTGAAGGACCACCTGGTCGCCGCCGCGCGTCGCGGCGTGCGCGTGCACCTGCTGGTGGACGCGTTCGGATCGCCGGATCTCTCGCCCGGCTTCGTGCGCGAACTGACCGAGGCCGGGGCCGAGTTGCGCCTGTTCGACCATCAGCCGACCCTGCTCGGCGTGCGCCTGAACGTGTTCCGGCGCATGCACCGCAAGCTGCTGGTGGTGGACGGGCGCATTGGCATGATTGGCGGCATCAACTGGTCGGCCGATCACCTGGCCGACTTCGGCGCGGAGGCCAAGCAGGACTACGCGGTGGAGGTGCACGGCCCGGTGGTGGCGGACATGGTCGCGTTCGTGCGTCGGACCCTGGATACCCACGGGACCGGCGCCGGTTGGGAGCCGCAGAAAAAAGTCGATGTGCCGCCCGCCGGCGAGGCCGAGGTGTGCTTCCTGCCGCGCGACAATGCCGGCCGCTCGCGCAGCATCGAACGCGCCTACCGGCAGGCGTTCCGCAGCGCACAGCAGGAGATCGTGCTCGCCAACGCCTACTTCTTCCCCGGCTACGGTTTCCTGCGCGACCTGTGCGCCGCCGCGCGCCGCGGGGTGGCGGTGAAGCTGATCTTCCAGGGCCAACCGGACACGCCGCTGGCGCTGTTCGCCGCACGCGCGCTGTACCGGCATCTGGTCGATGCCGGGGTGCAGATCTTCGAATACTGCGAGCGCCCGTTCCACGGCAAGGTCGCGGTGATCGACGGCCACTGGAGCACGGTGGGATCGAGCAACCTGGATCCGCTGAGCCTGGCGCTGAACCTGGAAGCCAACCTGGTGATCCGCGACGCTGCCTTCGCGCGCGACCTGCATGGGCGCCTGCAGCGGCTGATGCAGCGGCATTGCCGGCAAGTCGTGCCGGCACAGGTACCGCGCGGGCGCTTCTGGCAACCGCTGCTGCGGCCGCTGCTGTTCCATCTGCTGCGCAACGTGCCGCAGTGGGCCAGCCGACTGCCCAAGCGTACGCCGCGTACCGCGGTGTTGCGGCGCAACCGGCACGCACCATGAGCCGCACGCGCAAGCGCTGGCGCATGCTGCGCCGCTTCGCTTATCTGGCCTTCCTGGCGCTGGTGGCGATACTGCTGGTGCGCGCGGCACGCACGGTGGACTGGGCGGCGGTCGGCACGACCCTGGCCGGCTACGGCGCCGGCACCCTGGCCACCGCGGCCGGCCTGAGCCTGGCCAGCTACCTGCTGTATGCCGGCTACGACCTGGCCGCGCGTCGCTACGCGGCACATGCGGTGCCGACGCCGCGGGTCATGGCGATCGCGGACATCGCCTACGCGTTCAGCCTGAACGTCGGCGCGCTGATCGGCGGCACCGCCATCCGCTACCGCCTGTACGGACGTGCCGGACTGGGCCTGGCGACGATCAGCCGCGTGGTCGGCTTCGCCATCGCCACCAATTGGATGGGCTATCTGCTGCTGACCGGTGTGCTGCTGGTCAGTGGCCGCCTGCGCACGCCGGCGCAGTGGTCACTGAGTGGCGCGGCGCTGCCATGGATCGGCGCGGCGATGCTGGGTGTGGTGGTGGCCTACTTGATCGCCTGCCAGCGCGCGCATGGCCGCACGCTGCAGGTGCGCGGCCACGTCCTGCACCTGCCGCCGTTGCCGCTGGCCCTGCTGCAACTCGGCCTGGGCACCGGCAACTGGGCGCTGATGGGCGCCCTGCTGTACGTGCTGATGCCGGCCGGCGTGGCCTACACCTCCGTCCTGGGCGCACTGCTGGCGGCGGCCGTGGCCACCGCCATCGCGCACGTGCCGGCCGGCATCGGCGTGCTGGAAGCGGTGGTGCTGCCGCTGCTTGGGACGCAGGCGCCGCAAGCGGAACTGCTGGCTGCGCTGCTGGCCTATCGCGCCTTCTACTACCTCGGCCCGCTGCTGCTCGCCTGTGCGGGCTACGCGGTGCTGGAGGCGCGGAGACGTCGCGGCGCGGGCTGAGCGAGGACGGCCTGCGCGTCGGTGGCAACGCAGCAGGATGGTGACGCGTCACGCTGTAGCGCACCAAGCGACGCGACGCTGCATCCGCGCACCGGCACGGCTCAAGCCCGTGACGACCGCACTTGTTGCGGTACGCCCCCGGTGCTAGCGTCGCAGCGCACGCGTCCTGGAGCAGGGCGGTCATGCCGCCGCACGGACGCGCTCTTCGGCACCCCGGCACGGTCGACCGAGTGAACGCGCGCAGCACACACGTCATTGGCTGTCCTCATCGCCGCACACCATTCCCGGGAGGTCGCATGAAACTGCTGTTTGCCGTCGCGTTGGCGACGCTGCTGTCGCCGTGTCTGTCCGCTTCCGCCGCACCCGCTGCGCCCTCGCCCCTGCTCGGCAACTGGGCCGTGGACGTGGCGCGCCTGGATCGGGCACCCCAGGATCGGCCCAAGGCCGTCACCCTGCGCTTCAGCGACGCGGGCAAGGGCAAGTGGGCGGTCAAGGTCGACATTGCCGAACAGGGAGGCGGCACCATGCATGCCGAAGGCGTCGCCGCGCTCGATGGCCGCGCCACGCCGGTGAAGAACAATTTCGAGGCCGATGTCTTCGCCCTGCAGATGCCCGCGCCGAACGTGCTGGTGATGATGCTGTCCAAGGACAGGAGCGTGGCCTCGACCCGCATCTACACTGTCGCCGCGGACGGACGCTCGATGACCGAGACCGTGTCCGCGTTCGCGCCGGACGGCACGCCGACGATGCGCACCAATTACTTCACCCGCGTCGCGGCATCGCAGCGCTGACGCATGCGCAGGGTGACGCCCATGCCGGTCTCATCCCTTCGCACGCTGCGATGAGGATCGACAGCGGTCGTATGGCGGCATGTCCGGTGGATGCGAAATAGCGATCACATGGAACAGGATGGCGACTGATCGCGTCCCTGCCCCACGATTCCCAATGTGCCTGGATCGCAGTGTGGCGCGGCTGGACGATCGAGGACGCACGGCACATGGCCGCGATGGCGGCGTCGCAGTGAGCGGCAACGCGCTTCCGAAATCGGGGGCAGCGCGCGGTCCTGATGGCATTCGACGTCCTGCCGGGCACCGACGCATGGTGCGGCAAGGACGCTGAAGCAGCGCAATCCTTGCAAGCGCCGTTCTACACTCACGGCGACAAGACGACACCGCGACCGGGAAGGAGCAGCATGAAGTTCTATGGATATCCGCTATCGGATCTAACGGTCGAGGAGACGGGGCCAGTCGCCCTGGCCGAGGTCACGCTATGCGCAGATCCCGGCGAGCTGAAGGCAATCGCGCGGTTCCTTCGCGACTGTGCGGAAGAGATGGAGCGCATCGGTGCGGATTACGATCACCTGCATCTTTCCGATCGGATCGCGCAGTTCGAAACATCGCCCCAGTTCGTGGTGGCTGCCGCGACTTTGGGGTGATGCCGACGCAGGCCAAGCACTGCTTCCTCCAGCCGCCCCATTTTTTCCAGCAGACACGCACTGGGGAAACAAGCCGCCCTCCCCTGCCGGCCTGGGCCCGGCCTTCGCCAGCCTCCGACAAGGCATAGGCCAGGAACTCAACCAGTTCGGTCATCGTTTGGCGGTCCACTTCGGCGTCTCCAACGCATGCCCCCAATGGCTGGGCGTACAGCAACAGCGCTAAAGTAGCGGCCCGATGACCGGACATGCCCCGTGACGCCCAAGTTCTGGCTGCTGCAAGCGTTCGGCTGGTCGTTGTTCCTGGCGATCGCCTACGTGGCCCGCCCGAGCGAAGCCGCGGTCGCCGATTCGCTGCAGTTCATGGCGACGCTCGCACTGAGTGCAGCCGGGTTGGCAGGCAGCCTGGCGTTGCGCTGGATCTACCGGCGGCTGCAGGCCGATGGCTATGGCGAGGTGCGCTGGCTGGGCATCCTGTTCGCCGCCAGCGTGCTGGCGGCGGTGACGATCGATCTGCTGTTGTATGTGCTGCTGTGGCTGGGCGCGGGGCTGAGTCCGGTTCTGGCGGCGCTGCAGCAAGCCCAGCCGCCGATGGCGCGCGCGCCGCTGCTGGCCGTGGCCTATATCGCCTGGAGCCTGCTGTACCTGGCCATCAGCCGGCAGACCCGGCTGCAGCAGGCGGCCCGCACCCAGCGCGAGTTGCAATTGGCGTTGAAGGACGCGCAGTTGCAGCGCCTGCTGGGCCAGCTCAACCCGCATTTCGCCTTCAATGCGCTCAACAACATCCGCGCCTTGATCCTGATCGACCCGGAGGCGGCGCGCGCGCAACTGACGCGCTTCGCCGCCACCCTGCGCTATCAGTTTTCCGGCGGCGACGACGCCCTGGTGTCGGTGCACGAGGAGCTCGAGGTGGTGCGCGATTATCTGGGCCTGGTCGGCCTGCAGCTGGGGGCGCGATTGCGCTACCGGGAACAGGTGGACCCGCAGGCGCTGGCAGTGCGCGTGCCGCGCTTCTGCCTGCAGTTGCTGGTGGAGAATGCGATCAAGCATGGCCTGGGGCCGAGCAGCGCCGGCGGCGATCTGCAGGTCTGTGTAGCCCTGCAGCGCGGCGATCTGCAGTTGGAGGTGCGCAACACCGGCCAGTTGCGCCACGACCACGGGCAAGGCACCGGCTTGAACAATCTGCGCCAGCGCCTGCTGCTGTCGTTCGGGCCTGGCGCCGGCTTGCGCCTGGCCCAGGAAGAGCAGTGTGTGGTGGCCAGCGTGTGGATAGGAGTGGCGGCGTGATCGAAGCGGTGATCGTGGAGGATTCGGAACTTGCCCGTTTCGAGTTGCAGCATCAACTCAAGGCCTATCCGCAGGTGAGCGTGGTCGGCCACGCCGCCGATGTGGAGGCGGCGGTGACGCTGATCGAAACGGTCGCACCCGATGTGGTGTTCCTGGATATCGACCTGCCCGGCGGCAATGCCTTCGACGTGCTCGAACGTCTGTCGCAGGTGCCGCGCATCGTCTTCACCACCGCCTTCGATGCCTACGCCCTGAAAGCCTTCGCGTTCAACACCGTGGATTACCTGCTCAAGCCGATCGAACCGCAGCGGCTGGCGCAGGCGATCCAGAAGCTGTCCGAGTCGATGCCGGCGAGCCCGGCGCGGCGTTCGATGGACAGCGCCATCTTCATCAAGGACGGCGAGCACTGCTTCCTGGTCAAGCCGCGCGATGTGCGGGTCATCGAGGCGGTCGGGAACTACAGCCGCGTGCATTTCCTGCAGCACGCACCCCTGCTGTACCGCCCGCTCGGCGCGATCGAGGCGCAGCTGGCGCCGGAGAAGTTCTTCCGCGCCAGCCGCAAGTACATCGTCAATCTCGACTACGTGGAGCAGGTGGCGCCGTGGAGCAACGGTGGCTTGTTGCTCACGCTGCGCGGTGGCGTGGAGGTCGAGGTGTCGCGGCGGCAGAGCGCGCGCTTCAGGGAGCTGTTGAGCCTGTAGGCGCATCCGCTTCGCGTACGCCGGTGCTGTCGCCCATCAGCCGGTCGTGCAGGGTCATCGTGGGCCGGCCGTCGCGGTCCTGGCCGAAGCTCAACGCATCCAGTCCCCCGTCCAGATAGTAGCGGCCGTCCGTATGCGCCTGCAGCGGCAGCGCATCGTCGCCCTCGCGCTGCAGTTGCAGGCGGCCCTCCACTTGTGCAAGGACACGGGTGCCGTCGGCGAACCGGTACTGCCCGGTGCGGCCTGGCGACAGCGCATGGGCCGGGTCGATGCCGGGATATGGCTGCCCGGCCGCCATCGCCGCCAGGCGCACGGCCAGGGTGGTGGGATCCAGGAATTCGGCATTGGTGAGCACCACCACGAACACGTCCGGCTCGCCGATACGCACCACGTAGCTGTTGAAGCCGTTGATGAAGCCACCGTGCTCCACGTCCGGCAAGCCGTTCGCCTGGCCAATGATCCAACCGAAGCCATATGGCGACAGGCTGCCGTCGGCGAGCCTGGTCTTGGCCATCGCCTGCGCGAGCGTCGCCGCCGGCAGCAGCCGCGCGTCGCGCAGCGCGCGGTGCCAGATCGCCAGGTCGTCGACGGTGCTGATCAGGCCGCCGGCGCCCTGCGGCTGCGACATGCTGATGAAGTCCGCGTTCTGCAGCGCCTGCCCGGCACGACGGTAACCGTGGGCGCGATGCGGGATCAGCGCCAGGTGATCGTCGTAGCGCGTGTGGGTCATGCCCAACGGCTGGAAGATGGCCTGCTGCAGGTACTCCGCATAGGGCTGGCCGGTGAGACGTTCGATCAGGTGGGTCAGCACGATGTAGTTGGAGTTGCTGTAGCGGAACCGCGTCCCCGGCACGAACTCCAGCGGCAGATCCCGGAAATAGCAGATCAGGTGCATGGCATCGGTATCCTCGCGGCGCGCGGCGCGCGAGGCGGGGATGCTGCTGACGTTCTTGATGCCCGAGGTCTGCGTCAGCAGCTGGCGGACCGTCACGTTCGCCATCGGGCCGTGCAAGGCCGGATCCAGCGACAGCAGCGTCGCATCCAGCTCCAGCTTGCCGGCCTGGACCAGTTGCAGCACCGCGACCGCCGTGAACTGCTTGGTGACCGATGCCAGGCGCAGCGCCGACGCCGGCTGCATCGCCACCCCATTCTCCACGTCGGCCAGGCCATAGGCCTGGCGCAGCAGGACCCGATCGCCGCGGGTCACCAGCACCACGCCGCCCGGCCCGGCCTCCTTGAAGAACTGCGTGGCGGCCTGGGCCAGGTCCTTTTCCGGTTGCGCGGCGACCGCGCCCGCCGCGGCGTGCGCCGTGCCGACCATGGCCAGAACCGTTGCCAACAACCACGCCAAACGATGTGTCATGCGCCTTCCCCTTGGTGATGTGGGGCAAGGCTGGCGCGCCCGCACAGCGCACTCCAGCGACCTATGACGAACGGGGGGCACGGCACGTGAGCGGTCGTCGGCATGGATGAGCGGAGGCGCGGCCGCGGGATCTGCGCAGCCCCGGCAGCGTTGGCTGGCCGGCGGACGCGGGCCGCGAATGTGCCTGCGGGAATGCTGGGACAGCGGCGAGACGGCATGCGCAGTCCGCTACCGCGGCACGCAGTTAGGCGCCGAAAACGCAACGCCAGCGCCTGCTGGTGCATTCCCGAGCACGCCGCTCGGGAATGCACGATGTGGCCTAGAGCACCGTCAGATTGGCGTACGCCATCACCAGCCACTTGGCGCCGGCCTCGTCGAACTGCACCTGCACGCGGGCGTGGGCGCCGCTGCCTTCGTAGTCGATGACCACGCCGCCGCCGAACTTGGGGTGCTGCACGTTGGCGCCGAGCTTGATCGCCGGGGCCTCGATCACGCTGTGCCCCATGCTGCGCGGCGCACCCAGCGAGGCGCTGCGCGACACCTGCACCTTCGGCCGCACCTCGTGCAGCAGCTCGCGCGGGATCTCGCGCAGGAAGCGCGAGGGCACGTTGTAGTTGTCCTGGCCGTGGATGCGCCGCGACTCGGCATAGCTCAACACCAGCTTGTGACGCGCGCGGGTGATGCCGACGTAGGCCAGGCGCCGCTCTTCCTCCAGGCGCCCGCTCTCTTCCAGCGAACGCGCACTGGGGAACAGGCCGTCTTCCATGCCGGCCAGGAACACGATCGGGAATTCCAGGCCCTTGGCCGAGTGCAGGGTCATCAGCTGCACGCCCTCCTCGCCGGCCTGGGCCTGGCCCTCGCCGGCCTCCAGCGAGGCGTAGGCCAGGAACGCGACCAGTTCGGTCATCGCCTGGCGGCCTTCGTCGGCGTCCTCGTCGCCGTCGGCGCGGACGAAACGCGAGGCCACCGAGACCAGTTCGTCGAGGTTGTCGGTGCGCGATTCCGAATCCAGCCCGCCGCGGCTCTCCTTGCTCCAGTGCTCGCGCAGGGTGGAGCGCGCCAGCACCTGGTCAATCTGTTCGGGCAGCGGCAGCCCGGCCACTTCCGCGGCCAACTGCTCGATCAGGCCCAGGAACTGGCTCAGCGCGTTGCGCGCGCGTGCGGCCAGGTCGCCGCCCTGCTGCGCGGCCTGCTGCGCCGCGGCCCACAGCGACAGCGACTGCGCACGCGCCAGGCGCCGCACTTCGTCCAGGGTGCGGTCGCCGATGCCGCGCGTGGGTGTGTTGACCGCACGCTCGAACGCGGCATCGTCGGCACGGTTGGCGACAAGGCGCAGGTAGGCCAGGGTGTCCTTGATTTCGGCGCGCTCGAAGAAGCGCATGCCGCCGTAGACCCGGTACGGCACCTGTTCGGCGATCAGCGCCTCTTCGAACGCGCGCGACTGCGCATTGCTGCGGTAGAGCACCGCCGCCTCGCTGTAGCTGCCGCCGTCGCGCACCCACTGGCGCACGCGCTCGACCACGTAGCGCGCCTCGTCCACCTCGTTGTAGGCGGCGTACAGGTCGATCGGCTCGCCGTCGCCCGAATCGGTCCACAGCTGCTTGCCGATGCGGTCGGGGTTGTGCGCGATCACCGCGTTGGCGGCGTTGAGGATGTTGGCGCTGGAGCGGTAGTTCTGCTCCAGGCGGATGGTCTGCGCGCTGGGGAAATCGGTGAGGAAGCGCTGCACGTTCTCGACCTTGGCGCCGCGCCAGCCGTAGATCGCCTGGTCGTCGTCGCCGACCACGAACACGTGGCCGCTGTCGCCGGCAAGCACGCGCACGAACGCGTACTGGATGGCGTTGGTGTCCTGAAACTCGTCGACCAGGATCTCGCCGAAGCGGGCGCGGTAGTGCGCCAGCAGCGCCGGGGTGTCGCGCAGCAGTTCGTGCGCGCGCAGCAGCAGTTCGGCGAAGTCGACCAGGCCGGCGCGGTCGCAGCGCTCCTGGTACAGCGCGTAGGCATTGCGCAGGGTGGTGACCCACTCGTCGCGCGGCTCCGGCTGGATGTGCTGGGCGCGGCGGCCCTCGTCCTTCTGCTGGTTGATCCACCACACGATCTGCTTGGGCGGGAACTTGCCCTCGTCCAGCTCCAGTTGCTGCACCACGCGCTTGACCAGCCGCAGTTGGTCGTCGGCGTCGAGCACCTGGAAGCTTTCCGGCAGCTTGGCGTCCTGCCAGTGCAGGCGCAGCAGGCGGTGGGCCAGGCCGTGGAAGGTGCCGATCCACATGCCGCGGCTGCCGTTGCGCAGCTGCAGGTCGGCGCGGTGGCGCATCTCGCCCGCGGCCTTGTTGGTGAAGGTGACCGCCAGAATGCCGTGCACCGGCACGCCATGCACCTGGTGCAACCAGGCGATGCGATGGGTGAGCACGCGCGTCTTGCCGGAGCCGGCGCCGGCCAGGACCAGATAATGGCCGGGCGCGGCGGAAACGGCCTCGCGCTGGGCGGGGTTCAGATCGTCGAGCAAATGAGAGACATCCACCCGCGCATTTTAGCCGGTGCAGCGGCGCAGCGGCTGCGACAGCGCGCGCCGCGCGACGGACGATGTGGCCTCACTCGGCGCGGAACAGGCGTTCGGCCAGGAAATCCACGAACACGCGCAGCTTCGGCGACAGTTGCCGGCTAGACGGCCACACCACGAAGAACGCGCCGCCGTCGGCCATGTGCGCGTCCAGCACCGGCTGCAGGCGGCCGTCGGCCAGCGCGTCCCGGGCCAGGAACGCCGGCATGCAGGCGATGCCCATGCCGGCGATCGCCGCGGCGCGCACCGCTTCCATGTTGTTGCAGGTGAGCACCGCCGGCGGCAGCGGCGCCGATTCGGCCAGCGGCCAGTCCTGCGGCTTGCCGGTACCGGGCACGCGGAACAACACGCCGTCGTGCGCGGCCAGCTGCGACGGGGTCTGCGGCACGCCGCGGCGGCGCAGGTAGTCCGGCGCGGCGCACAGGCAGAACCGGAATGGCCCCAGGCGCCGCGCCAGCAGCCGCGAGTCGGCCTGCACGCCGCTGCGGATCACCGCATCCAGGCCGTGTTCGAGCAGGTCGACCACACGGTCGTCGAACGCCAGGTCCAGCTCCACGTCCGGATAGCGCTGGCGGAACTCGGGCAGCAGCGGCACCAGGAAGCGGTAGCCGATGGTCGGCAGGCCGACCCGCAGCCGCCCGCGCGGCGCCTGCCGGGTCTGCGCCAGCGCGTCCTCGGCCTCGCGCAGGTCGGCCAGCACACGCTGGCAATGCTCCAGGAACAACGCGCCCTCGGCGGTCAGCGCGATGCGCCGGGTGGTCCGCTGCAGCAGGCGCACACCGAGCGCGCGCTCCAGCGCGGCCACGCTCTTGCCCACCGCCGAGGCCGAGATGCCGAGCACGCGGCCGGCGCCGACGAAACTGCGCTGTTCGGCGGCACGGACGAAGGCGACGATACCGGTGAGGCGGTCCATGCCAGGATATTAGAGCGTTTTATTCCGCAAACCTCGGAGGATTGCGGTCTTTTTCGCGGATTGCCGCCCGGATATCTCTAGTGGCCTCCCGACATTCGCCGCAAAGAGGCGCCCGATGACCTCCGCTTCAATCCCCGACTCCATTCCCCTGCCGCGCCGAGGCGCCGCCCTGGCGGCGGTGTGTCTGGCCGCCCTGACGCTGCCGCTCAACTTCTCCGGCGGCGCCGTCGCCACCCCGGCGATCGGCGCGGCCCTGGGCGGCAGCGCGCTGGCCCTGGCCTGGATCACCAACGCCTTCATGCTCAGCTTCGGCAGCCTGCTGTTGGCGGCCGGCGCGCTCGCCGACCGGCATGGGCGGCGCCGGGTGTTCCTCGCCGGCCTGGCGCTGTTCGCCAGCGCCAGCCTGGGCGTGGCCGTGGCCGGCTCGGTCGCGGCGATCGACCTGTGGCGGGCGCTGCAGGGCGTCGGTGCCGCCGCCGCGCTCGCCGCCGGCACCGCGGCGCTGGCCCAGCTGTACACCGGCGTGGCGCGCACGCGCGCGTTCAGCCTGCTCGGCACCACCTTCGGCACCGGCCTGGCGTTCGGCCCGCTGGCCGCCGGCGCCCTGAGCGAACGGCTCGGCTGGCGCGCGATCTTCGTCGGCGTGGCCGCGGTCGCGGCGCTGGCGTGGGCACTGGCTGCGCGCTGGCTGCCGGCCTCGCGCGCTCCGGACGCCGGTCCGCCGGATCGCGCCGGCGCGCTGTGTTTCAGCGCGGCGCTGGCGCTGTTCACCGCCGGCCTGATCCAGGGCCCGCACAGCGGCTGGGGCAGCGCCGCGACGCTGGCTTTGCTCGGAACCGCCGCCCTGCTGTTGCTCGCCTTCGTCTGGATCGAACGGCGCCGCCGGCATCCGCTGCTGGACCTGAGCCTGTTCCGCTACCGGCGCTTCGTCGGCGTGCAGTTGCTGCCGGTCGCCACCTGCTACAGCTACGTGGTGCTGCTGGTGCTGCTGCCGCTGCGCATGATCGGCGTGGACGGCACGCCGGCTGCCAGTGCCGGCCTGACGCTGCTGGCGTTGTCGGCGCCGATGCTGTTGGTGCCGAGCCTGGCCGCCGCATTGGCGCAGCGCATCGCCCCGGCCTGGCTGTCCGCGGCCGGCTTGGCGGCGGCCGCGGCCGGCCTGTGCTGGTTGGGCGCACGACCGCCGGCGCAGGCGCTGCCGGCGCTGCTGCTGATCGGCGCCGGCACCGCCCTGCCCTGGGGCCTGATGGATGCGCTGTCGGTCAGCGTGGTGCCGACCGAACGCGCCGGCATGGCCGCCGGCCTGTTCGGCACCCTGCGCGTGGCCGGCGAAGGCATCGCCCTGGCCAGCGTGGCGGCCTTGCTGGCGGCGTTGCTGCAGGTGCGGCTGGCCGCGGTCGCGCCGCTGCTGCCGAACGCGACCCTGGCAGAGATCGCGCAGCGGCTGGTCGCCGGCGATCTGGCGGCATCCATGCAGGACGGTGCGCTGTCCGCGGCGCAATTGCGCCTGGCCTACACCGCGGCCTTCGGCACGCTCACCCGGGTGCTGGCAGCGATCACCGCGCTGGCGGCGATCGCGATCTGCGTGCTGCTCGGGCGCTCGCCGCAGGACGCGGTGGATGGGGGCCGCTGATCGCGATGGGAGACACCCCTTGAAGACCGGAAATGCCCGTCGCGACTACAAACGATGCGAAGGTCCTGTCGCCGTAGGAGCGGCTTCAGCCGCGACGGGCGTTACCGACATCCCGGTCGCGGCTGAAGCCGCTCCTACAATGAGGTCACGGCTGCGCCGCGCGCAACCGCGGCAGGCATGCGCCGCGGCGCTCAATGGACGGTGGCTACCGGCAACTCCAGCGCCAGCAGCACCTGCGCGGTCTGCTGCGCCTGCACCCGCAGCTCGGGGATCGCCAGGCTTTCCCACAGACTGCCGATGCGCAGGCTGCCGAGCACGCGGATGCGTGGCGTAGCGTGGCCGTCGGCATCGAGCAGCGCGCCGTCGGCGGCACTGCCCACGCCGATGCCGTGCGGCCCCGGCTGCGCATGGCCGCAGCCGAGCAACTGGTGCAGCAGCGGATTGCGCATGGTCTGCGCGCGCAGTTCGACGCCGGTGGCGTTGATCACGCAGTGGGCGTCGAGCTGCAGTGGCGCGCCGTCGGCGCCCATGCCGTTGACCTGCACGCAGGCGCCGACCGGGAATACCGTGTCCAGCCGCGCGCGGTGCAGGCGTAACTGGCCGACCCGGCGCATCGCCTGCAGTTGCGCGAAGACCGGCGCGGCGATGCGATGCCGGTGCACGTCCCAGTAGCGCACTACGTGGCGCAGGAAGCGGCGCTGCTCGGCGACCGACAGCGACTGCCACAGCGCCTGGCTCAGCGGCCGCACCCGGTCCATCACGCTCTGCCAGGGCTGGCCCTGTGCCTGCGCCGCGGCGGCATGGCGACGCAGCGCGCGCACGCGCTGGCGCAGCGGCATCGCCAGCAGCGCCTGCGCATCGAAGTCGGCCGGCGCGCCATGTGCGGCATGCGGCAACGGCAGCAGTGCGTGCCGCGAGACCACGTGCACCGGGCCGCGGTGCGCGTTGGCCAGCAGGGTCAGCACGCTGTCGGCCATGCTCAGGCCGGAGCCGACGATGCAGACCGTGGCCTCGCGCGGAATGGCCTGCAGCTGCGCGTAGTCCCAGGCCTCGATCCGCGACGGCGCATCGAGACCGGGGGCGCCGCGCGCCGGCAACGGGCGCAAGCTGTTGCCCAGCGCCAGCACGGTGGCGCCGGCGTGCAGCTGGCGGCCATCGTGCAACTGCAGGCGTTGCGTGCCGGTCGGCTGCGGATGCAACGCCAGCACCCGCGCCTGGCGCCATTGCAGCCGCGCCGGCCCGGCGGCCTGCGCCTGCTGCAGGCGCGCGCGCAGGTAGGCGGCGTAATGGCGGCGTTGCACGTAGGCCTCGGCCAACGCCGCGCGCGACAGCTGCGGATACAGCGCCTGCTGCTGCAACCAGTCGAGGAAGTCGTCGGGCGCCTCGGCGAAGGCGCTCATGCGCCCGGCCGTCACGTTCAACAGGTGCTCGGGACACGGCGTCGCATAGGCCACGCCCTGCGCCAGCGCCGGCTGCGACTCGATCAGTTGCACGCGCAGCGCCGCGCCGGCCTGGCGCAGCAACTGCAAGGCGACCAGCACGCCGGCCGCGCCACCGCCGACGATGGCGATGTCGCAGTCGTCGTCGACCGGGTCGCTGGGGACAAGTTCACTCATGCGGCGATTGTAAGGGAAGCCCCCACCGGGCCGACCCACGGCTGAGAACCGTCGCGCATGTGCCGGCACCGATCGCGCATGAGCGCGTCATGCGCCTGTCATCGGCATGCGTCACATCAGGGCATCGGCCAGGCGCGCGATGCCTTCGCGGCTGCGCCGCCAGGCCGGCCGTTTGCGCCAATCCTGCAGCGTCAGCACCCGCACATCGGCCAGGTAGTCGGCTTCCACCGCGCGCAACCGCTGCACCACCGCGGCGCTGTAGCACAGCATGCCGACCTCGGCGTTCAACGCGAACGAGCGGATGTCCAGGTTGATCGAGCCGACCAGGGCGATGCCTTCGTCCACGCTCAGGTGCTTGGCGTGCAGGAAGCACGGCCGGTACAGCGCGATCTTGACCCCGCTGCGCAGCAGTTCGTCGTAATAGGCCTCCTGCGCCCAGGCGGTGAGCCGCTGGTTGTTGCTCTCGGACAGGATCAATTGCACGTCCACCCCGGACAGCGCGGCGATGCGCAGCGCGCTGAGCGTGGCCTCGTCCGGCACGAAATACGGCGTGACCATGACGATGCGCCGCCGCGCCAGATGGATCAACGCGTTGACCGTGTCGCGCGCGTTCTCGAACGGATACGCCGGCCCGCTGGGCAACAGCTGCGTGGCGACACCGCCGCCGTGGATGGCGGCGGGCGCGACCACGCTCAGGCGCTGCCCGGTCTCGATGAACCAGTCGCTGGCGAATACCGCTTCCAGATGCGCCACCACCGGCCCCTGCACCCGCGCCACCAGTTCACGGTTGGGATGACCAGGCACGAACTGCGGCTCGGCCAGGTTCTGCGAGCCGATGTAGCCGACACGGTTGTCGATCACCGCGATCTTGCGGTGGTTGCGCAGGTCCATGCGGCCGCTGCGGCGCCAGCGCAGCCCGCCCGGCAACAGCGCCTGCACCTCGACCCCGGCCGCGTGCAGGCGCTTGCGATAGCGGCGCAGGCCACGACGGCCGCCACGCGCATCCAGCAGCAGCCGGCAGCGCACGCCGCGTGCGGCGGCGCGCAGCAGCGCCGCGCTCACCGCATCGCCGACCGCGTCGTCGAACATCAGGTAGTACAGCAGGTGCACGCGCTCGACCGCCGCGTCGATATCGTCGATCAGCGCCTGCAGCGAGGACGCGTAGCGATCCAGCAATTCCACGCTGTTGCCGTGGGTCGGCATGAAGTCGCCCTGGCGTTCGACCAGCGGCACCACCTCGGCGACCACGGTGTCGGCCGGTGGCGCCCAGCGCAGCGCGGTCAGCGGCACCTGCTGCTCGCGGATCACCTGCGAGGCCAGCGCCTGGCGGCGGATGCGCTCGCGCGACAGCCAGGGGTGGCCGAGCAACAGGTACAGCGGCAGCCCCAGCAGCGGCACGAAGCCCACCAGCAACAGCCAGCTGCGCGCCGCACCCGGCGTGGTGCGGGTGGGAATCCACAACAGCGCCACCAGCCGGATCAACCAGTCCAGCGCCAGCAGCCACGTGCCTTCCAACCAGACCGGCAGCATCGCGATCCTCGCAACCCAGGTCGCCCGATTCTGCGGACTGTGCCGGCAAACGCAACCATAGCCGCATCAACAGCGGGTTTTTCCATGCCCCAGACGCACGAAACCCGCCTTGCGGCGGGTTCCGTGTGCAACGTGGTCAGCGATCCGAGGATCAGCCGATCACTTGATCTTGCCTTCCTTGTACAGGACGTGCTTGCGCACGACCGGATCGTACTTGAGGAATTCCATCTTCCCCGGGGTGTTCTTCTTGTTCTTGTCCGTGGTGTAGAAGTGGCCGGTACCGGCCGAGGAAATCATACGGACCTTATCGCGCTTGCCTGCCATGATGCTCTACTCCTCAGACCTTTTCGCCGCGCGCACGCAGCTCAGCCAGAACGGTGTCGATGCCGTTCTTGTCGATGGTGCGCAGCGCGTGCGCGGAAACCTTCAGCTTGACCCAGCGGTTCTCGCTGGCGACCCAGAAGCGGCGCTCGTGCAGGTTGGGCAGGAAACGACGGCGGGTCTTGTTGTTGGCGTGGGAGACGTTGTTACCCGTCTGCACACGCTTGCCGGACACTTGGCATACGCGGGACATTGCGCACCTCGATAGTAGTTTGGTCGCCCATAGCCTGGGAGACGGCGGCCCCGGCAGCCTTGCGGCCACCACGCGACGTGGGAAATCAAACGGTTACGCTGGAAAGGCCGGCCGGAGATCGCGCATCCGGCCGCCGGCCCCGACCTCGTCGGGCACAGCGAGCCGCGCATTATGCAGGCGATCAAGGGCTTGTGCAAGTTGTCCACAGGCAGCCCGTCTTCCAGCCGGGCAGCACGCGGCCTCGCGCACCGCTGGCCCGGCTGGCGCGATCGCCGGCTAGGCGGGGTCGGGCCCCAGCACCTCCACCGCCCACTCGATGAACGCGCGCAGCCGCTGGCTCATATGCCGGTTGGGCGCGAACATCAGGTGCATCGGCATCGGCGGCAACTGCCAGTCCTGTAGCAGCGGCCGCAGCGCGCCCTCGGCCACGTGCGGTGCGGCCATGTAGGACGGCAACACGACCACGCCCAACCCCGCCAGGCCGGCGGCCAGATAGGCGTTGCCATCGTCGAAGCCGACCTGATAGCGGCCCTGCACCTCGCACTGCTCCTCGCCGCGCCGCGCCTGGAAGCGGCGCGCGCGGCCGCTGCGCGGGCTGAGGAAACCCACCGTGTGATGCGTCGGCCCGTCCAGCGCGCGCGGGTGATCGGGCACGCCGTGCCGGTGCAGGTACGCCGGGCTGGCGTGGAAGCCCAGCGGCAGGCTGGCCAGTGGCCGCGCCACCAGCGCCGGATCGGCCGGCGCGCCGCCGCGGATCACGCAGTCGACCTGGTCGGCGATCACGTCGACCTCGCGGTCGCTCACGCCCACGTCGAGCTGGATCTGCGGGTAGCGGGCATGGAAGTCGGGCAACGCCGGCACCAGCCGCAATCGCGCATACGGGCCTGGCACGTCGATGCGCAGGCGCCCGCGCGGTGCCGCCGCGGCGCTGCCCAGGCCGGCCTCCACTTCTTCCAGCTCGGCCAGCAGGCGGGCAATGCGTGGGTAGTAGGCGGCCCCGTCGGTGGTGACGCTGACCCGGCGGGTGGTGCGGTGGAGCAGGCGCAGCCGCAGGTGCGCCTCCAATTGCTGCACCAGTTGGGTCACGGTCGTGCGGCTGAGCTGCAGGGTGTGCGCGGCGCGGGTGAAGCTGCCGGTCTCGACCACGCACGCGAACGCCCGCATCGCCTCGAATCGGTCCATCGGCCGCTCCCGCGATTGTTTTGAATCCACAATCAATCTAGATGGATCATTACAGTTTATCCAGACAACGGTACCGGCCACGATGGCGACTCCGGCATGCGCAGCGCGCTGCCCCTGTGTGGTGTGTGGAGTGTCCCCATGTCCCACCGCGACGTCGTCTTTCCCGCCGGCCGCCAGGCGCTGTACGCGCGCAACCGCTACTCGCCGGCGATCCGCTGCAATGGCTTGCTGTTCGTCTCCGGCCAGGTCGGCAGCCGCGAGGACGGCTCGCCCGAGCCGGAGTTCGCCGCGCAGGTGCGCCGCGCCTTCGACAACCTCAACGCGGTGCTGGCCGCCGCCGGCTGCACGTTCGACGACGTGATCGACGCGACCGTGTTCCTGGTCGATCCGGAACGGAACTTCGCCACCGCCTGGGCGATCGTGCCCGAGTACTGGGGTGAGGCGCCGCACCCCACCCTGACCGGCATCGGCGTGACCTGGTTGTCCGGCTTCCAGTTCGAGATCAAGGTGATCGCGAAGCTGCCCTGAGCGCGGCAGGTCAATCGTACGGCGGCACCGTGGCGTAACGGATCACGTCCAACGCAGCCTCCGGATCGCAGGCGTACAGTCCCGCGCCCCATGCTGCGTTCAATTCCACACAGGCCCATCCATGTTGAGCGATCAATCCCACATCGATCACGATGGCCCGCGGTAGATCAACCGAGACGTCCTCGAGCAGTTGCTGGACGAAACCGAGCATGTCCCGGTCTTCTTCGTCACTGCTTTCAAAACCGCTATCGCGTTGTAATTCGCCATCGCGACAGTACAGCGAGAACGTTCGCACTTCACGGTCGAGCACGAAACAGCGGAATTCGCTCTGCCAATGCACGACCTCCGAAACAAGGACCGGCATATCGTCATCGTAGTCGTTTGGCAGGGCCGAACCCAAGTACACACCGGCAGGAAAGCTTTTGTCGTTTGGCGGTTTGATGAAAGCTGGTGAGGTTCGCTGGCGCGCCTCAGCCAGCGTCGTCAGGACGATTTTCCGTCGTCGATACGTCTGCGGCAGTCGCACCAGCCAGTCTTCTGGTGGATCTAACAGCGTTACCCCTAACTTCTCAGCGAATGTTGGACCGAATAATGCCTCGGCATATAGCACGGGCGACTCAACATCACGCAATGCATCGGGGATGACCCACCCGGCGAGCCGTTCAATACGCCATCCACGCCCCGCCGCAACCTTCCATAGCGCACGCGAGTCCTCGGTCTGCCGTGGCGTCATGAGCAGCGTGGGCATTGGCATCTTTCCTGGACGGGTGGTGGACGGTAGGAAACGCAAGGATATCTGGACGAGGCAGGCGCATCGGCGGTCTTGGTGGACTTGCCGGCGAGATCGATAGGCGCAGGTTGATATTGTGTCCGCGCGGAGACGCTTGCTAGTCTGCTGGCCTCATGCGCCGCCTGTTCCGTCCACTGCGTACCTCCCTGCTGATGCTGCTGCTGGCGGCGTTCGTGGTCGTGCCGGTGGCCGATGCACTGGCCTGCGCGCTGGAGCCGGAATCGGCCGATGCGGTGCACGCGCCCGCCGCGGCGCATGCCGATGGCGACGACAGCGACGCCAAGCATGCCGGCGCCTGCAGCCACAACCATTGCCATCACTCGAATCTGAGCCTGCCGGCCAGCGCCCTCGCCGTGTTCGGCGCGCCGCGACCGGCACGCTGGATGCAGGTCGTCGACGCTTCCCCTGCGGGCGTCGCCCAGGACGGATTGAAGCGCCCGCCCAGAGCGTGAGTTGAGCGTGTCCCGCGATCGCGGGTTTCCGTTTCCCTCATCTCTGGAATTTCCTCATGTCGACTCCGACACGTCGGCCGCCGCGCGCGGCCGGGCGGGTCGTCGCCGTGCTGCTGGGCCTGGCCCCGGCCGCGCTGGCGATGGCGCAGACCGCCCCTTCCTACGACACCTTGCTGCAACGCCTCGACCAACTGCCCGGCACCCGCGCCGGCACGGCCCTGGCCGAGGCCGCAGACGCCCGTGCCGAACAGGCGCGGGCGCTGCCCAACCCCACCCTGTCCTGGTCCACCGAGGATGCCGCCGGCAGCGGCGCCTATGCCGGCATGGGCAAGGCGCAGACCGTCCTGACCCTGTCGCAACCGTTGGAACTGTGGGGCCAACGCGGCGCACGCATCCGCGCGGCCCGCGCCGACGCCGACGCGGCCGGCCTGAGGGGCACGCAGAGCCGCAGCGATGCCGCCGGCGTGTTGGCGTCGGCCTACGCGCAGGCCGAAAGTGCGCTGCGCCGTTACGCGCTGGCCGAAGAAGCGCTGGGCCTGATCCGCGACGATGCGGCCGCCGTCGACGCGATGGTCGCGCAGGGCCGCGAGCCGCAACTGCGCGCGGTGCAGGCGCGCAGCGAAGTGGCCGACGCCAGCGCGGCACTGGACGAGGCGCTGGCGTTCCGCGACGCGGCGCTGGCGCGCCTCGCAGCCATCGCCCTGCTGGAGACGCCAGTGCAGTCCCTCGACAGTGGCCTGCTCGACCGCCCACCACCGTCGCCGCCTGCGGCCGACACCGCGGCGCTGCCGGTGCGCATCGCCGCTGCGGAAGCCGAGGCCGCCGACCGCCAGGTCGAGGTGGAGCGCAAGCGCGCCCTGCCCGCGCTGAGCCTGACCGCCGCGCAGACGCGGTTCCGCGAAGACCGCGCCCACGCCTACACGCTCGGCGTCAGCCTCAGCGTGCCGCTGTTCGACCGCAATCGCGGCGGCATCCGTGCCGCCGGCGCCGAACTGCGCGCAGCCGAGGCGCGCCTGGACCAGCAACGGCGCACCAGCGCCGCCGACCGCCTGTCCGCGCTCGCCACGCTGAAGGCCGCCGGCAGCCGCACGCGCGCCGCCGACGCGAGCGTGGCGGCGGCACAGGAGGCCTACCGCCTGGCCCGCATCGGCGTCGACGCCGGACGCATCACGCAACTGGAACTGCGCAGCACGCGCGCTGCGCTCATCGCCGCGCGTGGCACCGCTGTGGACGCGCGCCTGGCGCGGGTCGCTGCGGAAATCGATTTGGCCCGCCTGGAAGGGCGCGCGCCGTTCATGGAGGCACAATGAACCTGTCCCGTCCGATCTCTCTTGCCGGCAGCGTGCTGCTGGCACTCCTGCTGGCCGCCTGCGCCGGCGACAAGCAGGCCGTCCCGACGGCCGACGACGCGCAAGGCGATGGCGCCGAGCGCCAGAACGCGGCACGCGCGCCGGCGGCCGAGACCGAGGCCAACGCCGATGCCGACGACGTGGTGCGGCTGACACCGCAACAGATCGCCGCCTCCGGCCTGGAGGTGGTCGCGGTCGGCCGCGGCGGCGGCGCGTCGGTCCGCCTGGCCGGGCGGGTCGAACCGGCGGTGGGCGCGCGCGCCTCGGTGGCCTCCACCGTGACTGGCCGGGTCGAGCGCGTGCTGGTCGCGCCGGGCGCCGCAGTGCAGGCGCAGCAACCGCTGGCCATCGTGGTCAGCGGCGAGGCCGCGGTGTTCCGTGCCAACGCGCTGGCCGCCGCGGCAGAGGCCAAGGCGGCCGGCCTGGCGCATGCCCGCGACCGCGCCTTGGTCGAGCAGGGCGTCGTGGCCCGCCAGGAGCTGGAAACCTCGCATGCGCGGGCGCTGGCGGCGCAGGCCCAGGCAGCCGCCGCGCAGGCCCAGGCCGCCGCCAACGGCACCCCCGATGCCAGCGGCCGCGTGCGCATCGTCAGCCCGGTGGCGGGCATCGTCGGCAACGTGCAGGTCACGCCCGGCAGCGTGGTCGCGGCCGGCAGCGTAGTGGCCGAGGTCGCCGATCCGGCGATGAACGAGCTGGTGTTCAGCGCACCGCCAGCGCTGGCGGCGCAGGTCACGCCGGGCATGCCGCTGGAGGTGAGCAGCGCGGGCGGCAGCTTCGCTGCCAAGGTCACGGCGGCGGCGGCCGACCTGCGCCAGCAGGGCGGTGCGGCGGTGATCCGCGCGATGCCGGTCGATGCGCCCTTGCCGCCTGCCGGTTCACCGGTCTCGGCCGTGCTGGTCACCGACGGCCAGGACAGCGCGCTCAGCGTCCCCGCCGACGCGCTGCAGAACGTCGAAAGCCGCAACGCGGTGTTCGTCGCGGTCGATGGCGGCTTCAAGGCGCAGCCGGTGCTGGCGGGACGGCGCGCCGGCGACCGCATCGAGATCCTCGGCGGGCTCCGCGGCGACGAACGCATCGTCGGTGCCAACGCCTTCCTGCTCAAGGCCGAACTAGCCAAGAGCGACGCCGAGCACGGCCACTGAGGAGCGACCATGTTCAAGCTGATCATCGACACCGCCGTGCGCTACCGCTGGCTGGTGGTGGCCCTGGCCGCACTGCTCGCTGCCGTCGGCCTGTTCCAGTTGGGCAGGCTGCCGATCGACGCGGTCCCGGACATCACCAACCGCCAGGTGCAGCTCAATACGGTGGCACCGGCACTGACCCCGGAGCAGATCGAGCGGCAGGTGACCTACCCGCTGGAAACCACGTTGGCCGGCATCCCCGGCCTGACCGCGACCCGCTCGCTGTCGCGCAACGGCTTTTCGCAGGTCACCGCGATCTTCACCGATGCGACCGACATCTACTTCGCGCGCCAGCAGGTGGCCGAACGCATCCGCGAGGCCGTGGACGACCTGCCCGAAGGAGCATCGCCGCAACTGTCGCCGGTCACCACCGGCCTGGGCGAGGTGCTGATGTGGACGGTGGACTTCACCGCGTTCGACCCGGCCAGGCTGGCCCGGCCGGGCACGGCGGGTTGGCAGGCCGGCGCGGTCTACCGCACGCCGGAAGGCGAGCTGCTGCGCACGCCGGAAGAGCGCGCCACCTATCTGCGCACCGTGCAGGACTGGATCATCGCGCCGCAGATGCGCTCCAGCCCGGGACTGGCCGGCGTCGATACGGTCGGCGGCTACGTCAAGGAATACGGCGTGCATCCGGACAGCGCGCGGCTGGCCGCGCATGGCCTGGGCCTGGCCGACCTGGTCACCGCCCTGCAGCGCGCCAACGTGCAGGCCGGCGCCGGGTTCGTGCAGCGTGCCGGCGAAGGCCTGGTAGTGCGTGCCGACGGCCTGGCACAGACGGCCGACGATCTCGCGCAGGCACCGGTGGCCAGCCGCAACGGCATCGTGGTGCGCGTGGCCGACGTCGCCGAGGTGGCGCTGAGTCGGGCGCCACGCCTGGGCGCGGCCAGCCGCAACGGCCACGAGGCGGTGCTGGGGACCGCGCTGATGATCGCTGGCGGCAACAGCCGCACCGTGGCGCAGGCCGCGGCCGCGCGGCTGGCGCAGGTGAACGCGTCGTTGCCGCCCGACATCGTCGCGGTGCCGGTACTGGACCGCAGCGTGCTGGTCAACGCGACCATCAAGACCGTGGCCAGGAACCTCACCGAAGGCGCGCTGCTGGTGGTGGTGATCCTGTTCCTGTTGCTGGGCAACCTGCGCGCGGCCGCCATCACCGCGCTGGTGATTCCCCTGTCGTTCCTGTTCGCGGTGATCGGCATGCAGCGCTTCGGCATCAGCGGCAACCTGATGAGCCTGGGTGCGCTGGACTTCGGCATCCTGGTGGACGGGGCGGTGATCGTGATCGAATCGACCCTGCTGCTGCTCGGCCAGCGCCGCGCCGCGCTGGGCCGCGGGTTGAGCGCGACCGAGCGCCTGGGCGTGGCCGCCGAAGCGGCGCGCAAGATGGCGCGGCCGGCCGCCTTCGGCCAGTTGATCATCCTGCTGGTATTCGCGCCGATCCTCGCCCTGGAAGGCGTGGAGGGCAAGACGTTCCAGCCGATGGCGGCCACCTTCATGCTGGCCCTGGTCGGCGCGTTCCTGTTGTCCTTCACCTTCGTGCCGGCGATGGCCGCGCTGCTGGTGCGCGAGCCGAAACCGCGGGACGATGCTGCGCATGCGGCCGACGGGGCGCATGAAACGCGACTGATCCGCGCACTGCGCACACGCATAGAACCGGTGATCGGCAAGGCCGTCGCGCATCCGCGCACGGTTGCCGCCGGTGCGGTGGCGATGCTGCTGGCGGGCATCGGCGCGTTCGCGCTGCTGGGCCGCGAGTTCATGCCGACGCTGGACGAAGGCAACGTGGCGATGCAGGCCCTGCGCGTGCCGTCCACCTCGCTGGAACAGTCGCTGGCGATGCAATTGGCGCTGGAGAAGGCCATCGCCACGCAGCCGGAAGTGGCGACCGTGTTCTCGCGGACCGGCACCGCCGAGGCGGCGATCGACCCGATGCCGACCAACGTCTCCGACAGCGTGATCGTGCTCAAGCCCCGCAAGGACTGGCCCGATCCGGCGCTGGGCAAGGCGCAGTTGGTGGCCCGCCTGGAGAGGCTGACAGGCCAGCAGCTCGGCAACAGCTTCGAGTTCAGCCAACCGATCGAATTGCGCTTCAACGAGCTGATCTCCGGCGTGCGCACCGACCTGGCGGTGATGATCTTCGGCGACGACTTCGGCCAGTTGCAGAAGGTGGCCGAGCAGATCGCGCTGAAGCTGCGCGCGGTGGAGGGCGCGGCCGACGTGCGGGTGGAGCAGATCTCCGGCCTGCCCACGCTCAATGTGACCATCGACCACATGGCCGCGGCGCAGGTCGGGCTGAGCGCGGCGGACGTGAGCGACGCGCTGGCCACCGGCATCGGCGGCCGCGCCGCCGGCCAGCTCTTCGAGGGCGACCGCCGCTTCGACGTGGTGGTGCGGATGGACGATACCGCGCGCAACGATCCGGACCAGTTGGCCGCGCTGCCGATCGCCACGCCGACGGGGCAGGTGATTCCGCTGTCGTCGGTGGCGCGCATCACCGTCAGCGAAGGGCCGAACCAGATCAGCCGCGACAACGGCAGCCGCCGCGTGGTGGTGCAGGCCAACGTGCGCGGCCGCGACCTGGGGGGCTTCGTCGGCGCGGCGCAGGCCGCGGTGGCCGGCGTGCAACTGCCGCCGGGTGCCTACCTGACCTGGGGCGGCCAGTTCGAGAACCTGCAGCGTGCGGAGCGGCGGCTGGCGACCGTGGTGCCAGTGGTGTTCCTGCTGATCGGCGGCCTGCTGTTCATGGCATTGCGCAGCGTCAAGGAAGCGGTGCTGGTGTTCAGCTGCGTGCCGCTGGCGCTGGTCGGCGGCCTGCTTGCCCTGTTGCTGCGCGGCATGCCGTTCTCGGTATCGGCCGCCGTGGGCTTCATCGCCGTCTCCGGGGTGGCCACCTTGAACGGCCTGGTGCTGATGCAGGCGATCCGCGAACGCCTGGAGGCCGGCGACCTGCCGCTGCAGGCGGCGATCGACGGCGCTGGCAGCCGCATCCGCGCGGTACTGACCACCGCGCTGGTGGCGATCGTCGGCTTCATTCCGATGGCCATCGCCAGCGGGTCCGGTGCGGAAGTGCAGAAACCGCTGGCGACGGTGGTGATCGGCGGACTGATCACCGCCACTGCACTGACCTTGCTGGTACTGCCAACCTTCGCCGCGCGCGTAGCCGGGCCGCGCCACGCCGGCTGACCCGCCACAGGCCGGCACCCTTCCCGACGGAAGCGGCGCCGGCCTGTGCGGCGGCGGTCAGGCCTTCTTCTTGCGCGCGGCGATGTAGGCGCGGATCTGCTGCTGCAACACCGGCAGCGGCACCGAACCCTGCTGCAGCACCGCGTCGTGGAAGGACTTGATGTCGAAGTCCGGGCCGAGTTCGCGCTCGGCCTCGGCACGCAGGTCGAGGATGGTCAGTTCGCCGAGCTTGTAGCTCAGCGCCTGGCCCGGCCAGGAGATGTAGCGGTCGACCTCGGTGGTGACCTCGTGCTCGCTGAGCGCGGTGCGCTCGCGCAGGTAGGCCTGCGCCTGCGCCCGGGTCCAGCCCTTGTGGTGCACGCCGGTGTCGATCACCAGGCGGCAGGCGCGCCACATCTCGTAGCTGAGCCGGCCGAAGTCCTCGTAGGGCGTGGCGTAGATGCCCATCTCCTTGCCCAGCTTCTCGGTGTACAGCGCCCAGCCCTCGCCGTAGGCGGAGATGTAGTTCTCGCGGCGGAACGCCGGCTGCGCGCCTTGCTCCTCGGCCAGCGCGCCCTGCAGCGAATGGCCCGGCGAGGACTCGTGCAGGGTCAGCGCCGGCAGGTTGTACAGCGGCCGCGACGGCAGGTCGTAGGTGTTGAGCCAGTAAGTGCCGACGCCGCCGCGGCCGGCGGTCCAGAACGGCGCGATGTCCGCCGGCACCGGCACGATGGTGAAGCGCCCGCGCGGCAGCGTGCCGATGAACTTGCCGACCTCCCCGTCCACGCGCTTGGCGATCCACGCGGCGCGATCAAGCAGTTCCTGCGGGGTCTTCACGTAGAACTGCGGATCGGTGCGCAGGAACTGCAGGAACGCCGGGAAGGTCTTCTGCCCGGCCGGCGCCTGGAAGCCGACCTGCTGGATGATCGCGTCCATCTCCTTCTGGATCCGCGCCACCTCGCGCAGGCCGAGCTGGTGGATCTGCTCCGGATCCATGTCCAGCGTGGTGTACTCGCGGATCTGCTGCCGGTAGTAGGCCTTGCCGTCGGGCAGGGCTTCGGCGGCCAGCGTGGTGCGCGCCTGCGGCATGTACTCCTGGCGATAGAAGGTGAGCAGCTGCGCATAGGCCGGGATCACCTTGTCGCGCAGCGCCGCCTGCGCCTGCGCGCGCAGCTGCGCCTGCTCGGCGGCCGGGATCTGCGCCGGCATCTGCTTGAACGGCGTGTACAGCACCGCGGCAGTCGGATCCTTCAGCTCGGCCACATTGGCGATGGCGCCGTCGCGGCCGTCGAGCACCGCGCGCGGCACGCTGAAACCGCGCTTGAGCCCGGCGCGCATGTTGTCGGTCTGCTGCGCGAAGTAGCGCGGCACGTCCTCCAGCCGCGCGATGTAGGCGCGGTACTCGTCCGCAGTGCGCAGGTTGCGCCGGGCCATGAACGCCAGGTCCGACCAGAACGCGCTGTCGGAGTTGAACGGCATTTCGTAGGCGCGCAGCCGCACCGACGCGGCCAGGTTCTCCACCTGCGGCCGGTACACCGCCAGGTTCACCTGGTTCTCCGGCGAGAGCTGGGCTGCATCGAGCGTGTCCAGCTGCCGCAGCACGTCCTCCCACACCTTCAGGTGTGCCGCCTGCGCCGCCGCGCCGACGTCGGGCAGGCGGCGGTTGTCGCCGCTGCTGTCGCTGTCCTCGTCGGCCTGGCCGAGCTGCGCCTGGCGCCAGGCCCACTCCTTCTCGTAGATGGCCTGGAAGCGCGCATCGGCGGCGCTGGCAGCGGCCGTGGCCGGCGCTGCACTGGACGTCGAGGACGCCGGCGGTGCAGCCAGCGCGGGCGCGGCCACGGCAAAGGCGAGCAGCAGGGAAGCGGCCAGCGGGGTCTTGGCAAACATCGGCATGGGAGCGGCACACGGCGGGAACGGACCGTCGATGATCGCATTCCGACCCGGCTTGGCGGGTGGGCCGGAAGTCCTGTGTGGGGCGATGGCATGCGATGACAGTATTAGGGCATCTGCCAACCCGCTTTTGCCGGAACCAGCGGGGCATGCCGTGATTTTGTAGGAGCGGCTTCAGCCGCGACGGGCGTTACCGGCAATGCCCGTCGCGGCTGAAGCCGCTCCTACAGACAGTAGGCCTTCCGTAGTGATTAGATGCCCTACACATGCGCCTCGCCGTTGGCTGGAAACTCCTCACGGTCACGACTACCACTTCACGATGGAGAAGTCAGCCACATCGCATCCCAATAAGGGTAGTCGCCCAAGCGCGGCGCCAGGCCGGCACGCAATGGATTGGCTACGATGTAACGGGCTACGTGCAAGACGTCTTCGTCGCGCCGCAGCGCATGGTCGTGAAAGCCGCGCGACCAGACGCAACCTCCACGCCCACGCGCACGATTCACTGCCTGGGCACACCGCCCCTTCGCCCGCTGCATGGCATCTGCCAATGTGATCGTGGCCTGTAGTTCGATCAGGCCATGCCAGTGATCGGGCATCAGCACCCAGCACAGCAGGCGAGCATCGGGCCAGGTACCTCGTTCTGCCAGGCACGCCGCAGCCGCATGGGCGCATCGCCAATCGGCGAACAAAGGCGCACGCTGGAAGGTCACTGCGGTCAGCAGGTAGAGCTGCCCCGCATCGCTGTGGCGTCCAGTGCGCAGCGCACGATGGCCTTTGGCTGGTTCGATGTGCATGGCACCAGCATCTCGCTCATGGCAGCGCGGCAACAGCGGCGCCTGGCGTTAGAGCTTGTCGGAATAGTGCTCGAATCCGTGTCGGAACGGCACTGGCAGAGGCGGTGCACGTGCTTGCCGACATGTCCGCGGGGGCGGCAGGACCCTGGTCGCGGCTGAAGCCGCTCCTACGATGGAGCGAGCCGCGATCGGGAGCTGTTGCGCTCCGCCTGCGATCACGCGCAGGCACGCGGCGCGCTCAATGCGAGGCGCGGTCGCGGCGCCAGCCGCGGTGCTTGATGTCCAGGTACAGGCTGTAGAAGGCGGTGAAGGCGGGGAACAGGTTCTGCAGCACGCCCACCGAGTCCTGCTTGGCCGAGAACATGAAGTAGCTCAGCGTCATCAGGCTGCCGACCACGCTCATGTACCAGAACAGGCGCGGGATCACCGGCTTGCCGGCGCGCTTGGAGGCGACGAACTGCACCAGCCAGCGGCCGCCGAACATCAGCGCGCCGACATAGCCGATCAGCTTCCAGCCGGTGACGTGCAGCCCGGTCCAGTACAGCGCCTGGATCGGTTCGTTGAGGAAATGCGCGTCCATCTCAGCGCTCCTGCACCGCGGTGCGGCGGCTGCGCGCGATCAGCCAGGCCACGCCGCGCAGGTCGCGGATGCCGACCAGGGCGCGGTTGAGGTTGTTGTACTTGGACACGCCGGAGGTGCGGTGGCGGTGGTTCACCGGCACGCTCAGGGTCTGCCAGCCGGCGCGCTGCATCAAGGCCGGCAGGTAGCGGTGCATGTGGTCGAAGTACGGCAGATCCAGGAACGCCTCGCGTTCGAACAGCTTGATGCCGCAGCCGGTGTCCGGGGTGTCGTCGCGCAGCATGCGCGCGCGGATCGCGTTGGCCCACTTCGACGCCCAACGCTTGCTGCCCGAATCCTGCCGCGACACCCGCCAGCCGGCGAACAGCTTGACCAGCGGCGCGGCTTTGGCGCGCGCGGCCAGCAGCTTGGGGATGTCGGCCGGGTCGTTCTGGCCGTCGCCGTCGAGGGTGGCGATCCACAGCCCGCGCGCGGCCTTGACGCCGTTGCGCACCGCGGTGCTCTGCCCGCTCTGGCTGACATGGTGCAGCACGCGCAACTCCGGGGTGGAGGCCTTCAGCCCTTCGAGCACCGCCAGGGTGTCGTCCCGCGAATGGTCGTCGACGTAGACGATCTCGAAATCGATCGTGCCGCGCAGCGCGGCGACGATCTCGGCGACCAGCGGCGGCACGTTGTCGCGCTCGTTGAACACCGGGACGACGACGGAAAGGGAAAGCTGGCTCATGGATTCGGCAGGGCTGGGCGCGGGGGCGCGTGGGGGAAAAAGCGGGGCATTGTGCCGCGGAGCGATGATCCGCGCATGAAGCGTCAGGCGGTGGCGCCGAAGTACGCCCGGCACCAGGCCACCACCTGCGGCAGGCCGACCTCGATCGGGGTGCTCGGATCGAAGCCGAACGCGGCGTGGGCTCGCGCAGTATCGGCCATCGTCTCGATCATGTCGCCCGGCTGCATCGGCCGGTACAGCTTTTCGGCGCTGCGCCCGGCGGCGGCCTCGATCACCGCGATGAAGTGCTCCAGCTCCACCGGGGTGTGGTTGCCGAGGTTGAACACACGGTGCGGCACCGCCTCACTGGAGGGATGATCGAGCGCGCCGAGCACGCCGGCGACGATGTCGGCGACGAAGGTGAAGTCGCGGCGCATGCGCCCGTGGTTGAACACCTCGATCGGGCGCCCGGCCAGCACAGCACGGCTGAACAGCAGCGGCGCCATGTCCGGGCGGCCCCAGGGGCCGTACACGGTGAAGAAGCGCAGCCCGGTGGCGCGCAGGCCGTACAGCTGCGCATAGGTGTGCGCCATCAGCTCGTTGGCGGCCTTGGTCGCCGCGTACAGCGAGCGCGGCTGGTCGATGCGCTGGTCCTCGGAGAACGGCGGCGTCGCCGAATCGCCGTACACCGAGCTGCTGGAGGCGTAGACCAGATGCTGCACGCCGCGGTGCCGGCACAGCTCCAGCATGTTGACGAAGCCGACCAGGTTGCTGTCGACGTAGGCGTAGGGATTCTGCAGCGAATAGCGCACCCCGGCCTGCGCGGCCAGGTGCACCACGCGGGTCGGCCGCACCTCCGCGAACAGCGCGGCCAGGCCGTCGCGGTCGGTCAGGTCGAGGGTGCGGATGTCGGCATCAGCGCACAGCGCGGCGACGCGGTCGCGCTTGAGCTGCGGGTCGTAGTAGTCGTTGTAGTTGTCCAGGCCCACCACCAGTTGCCCGGCGGCGCGCAGCGCGCGGACGGTGTGGGCACCGATGAAGCCGGCGGCGCCGGTGACGAGGATGGGCATGGCGAAAGTCCTGGAAAGCGTGGAACGGCGTGCGCGGTGTGTGGGTCGGAACGGCAGGTCAGAACAGCCCGAAGCGCTTGCGGGCGACATTGGGCCGGGCGGGATCGATCACGTCCCGCAGGCCCTTGGCGTCGAAGCGGTCCAGCAGCGCCTCGGCCCCCTTCTTCAGCTTGAGCGCCATCTCTTGCGGATACAGCGGCACTAGGGTCATGAACACGATGGTCTTGTCGGCATCGACGACCAGTTCCCCAAACGCCTCGGGCGTGCTCACCGGCGGCAGCACGATCGCCCCGTCGAAGCCGACGCCGGGCGCGTACGGCTCGGCCGGGTGACCATTGGGCACGGTGTGGCCGAAGCCCAGCCAGGTGTCGTACTTGTGCGGCAGCCGCGCCAGGGTCTTGAGCAGGCGCACCGGCCAGTAATGGCGCTCATCCTGGAAGTCGTCCTGGGTGATCGGCCAGTCCGGCGGCAGGGTCAGCATCAGCTCTATGAAGCGCGGAGCCTCCACGCCCTCGGGCACGGCCATCGGCAGGTCGCTCATGCCCGAGGTCACCAGCCGCAGGTACGGTGCCTCCGCCGTCGCCGGCACCACGTGCACGTCCAGGTGCACGGTGTCGGAAATGATCTCGTGCAACACGCCGGAGACCGGCCCCAGGTGGCGCTCGATGTGCGCGCCGATCTGTTCGATGCAGGATTCGCCGCGCGCCGGTGCGAACGGCTTTTCCTCGCGGTGCTGCAGGATCGGGCTGCCGCCCGGGCTGATCTGCGTGTCCTGGTTGCTCATGCGATGCTCCGGTTGCTGGCCAGTGCTGCGGCGCGCGGCCTCAGCGCAGGGTCAGCGGCGCGTCCTTGGCCAGCGCCGCCTTGCGCTCCTTGCTGAATTCCCACCACGGGCGCGGCGTTTCGCCCTGCATGAAGCGCACGATCGACAGGAACACGTCGATCACGCAGTGGTCATGGACCACGCCGGTACGCAGGCACAGCTGCGCGTACATGTCATAGGGGTCGCGGCCCTGCAGGTGCGCGGGCACGCGGATGCCGATCAGGCGCAGGTCCTTCTCGCAAGCCGGGCCGACGTTGGGCAGGTCGGTCAGGCGCAGCAGATGGTGGCGGTCGACCTTGCTGGGATGCATGGCGGAGGCGGTCCTGGCGGACGCGGGCGGCGGCGCTCAGGCCTGCCGCGGACGCAGTTTCTCGAGCACGCCGTCCAGCGTGTCCAGGTCGGTGTAGTGGATCACCAGCTTGCCCTTGCCGCCGCGGCCGTGGGCGATGGACACCTTGGTGCCCAGCGACTCGGACAGTTCGGTCTCCAGCGAGGCGATGTCGGCCTGCGGCGCGGTGCGCGCCGGCTTGGCCTTGCGGTTGCTGGGCACCTTGCCGGCGGCGAACTGCTGCGCGCGGTGCTCGACCTCGCGCACCGACCAGCCCTGGTCAGCGGCGTCGGAGGCCAGGCGGCTGGCCAGCTCCGGCGACAGCGTCAGCAGCGCGCGCGCATGGCCCATCTCCAGGCGCCGCGCTTCCAGCAGCGCGCGGATCGCCGGCGGCAGTTCCAGCAGGCGTAGCAGGTTGGACACCGAGGCGCGCGAGCGGCCCACCGCCTCGGCGGCCTCGGCGTGGGTCAGCGAGAATTCGTCGATCAGCCGCTGCAGCGCCTGCGCCTCTTCCAGTGGATTGAGGTCCTCGCGCTGGATGTTCTCGATCAGCGCCATGGCGATGACGGTGCGGTCGTCGAGCTCGCGCACCACCACCGGCACCTCGCTGAGGCCGGCCAGCTGCGAGGCGCGCCAGCGGCGTTCGCCGGCGACGATCTCGAAGCTGCCCGGCGCCAGTTCGCGGGCGACGATCGGCTGGATCACGCCCTGCGCCTTGATCGACTCGGCCAGCTCCTGCAGCTTGGCCTCGTCCATCTCCTGGCGCGGCTGGTACTTGCCCGGCTGCAGCTGCCCGACCGGCAGGCGGCGCAGGCTCTCGCCCGGCTGCAATTCGGCGGTGGGCGCCGGCGCGGCCGCGCCCTTCGGCCCCAGCAGCGCTTCCAGGCCACGGCCGAGGCCGCGCTTCTTCGCTCCGAGGGCGGGGGGCTTGGCACTCATCAGACGGTCTCCATGGCCGGCATCGGCCGATTGCGTTCGTTGCGGCGGCGCACGATCTCGCCGGCCAGCCCCAGGTAGGCGACGCCGCCGCGCGAGGTGCGGTCGTAGCCGACGATGCTCTGGCCATGGCTGGGCGCCTCGGCCAGGCGCACGTTGCGCGGCACGATGGTGCGGAACACCTTGTCGCCGAAGTGGTTGGTCAGCTCCGCCGACACCGCGTTGGCCAGGTTGTTGCGCACGTCGAACATGGTCCGCAGCACGCCTTCGATCTCCAGCGCCGGGTTCAGCTCGGCGCGCAGCGCCTCGATGGTCTCCAGCAGCGCGGTCAGTCCTTCCAGCGCGTAGTACTCGCACTGCATCGGCACGATCACCGAATCGGCGGCGGTCAGCGCGTTCAGGGTCAGCAGCGACAGCGCCGGCGGACAGTCGATCAGGATGAAATCGTAGGCCTCGCGCAGCGGCGACAGCGCGGTCTTCAGCCGCTGCTCGCGCGCCGGCTGGTCCATCAGCTGGATCTCGGCGGCGGTGAGATCGATGTTGCCCGGCAGCAAGTCGAAGCCTTCCGGCGCGGTTACCCGGATCTGCTCGGCGCTGCTCTCGCCGAGCAGCACGTCGCAGGTGGAGGCGGCCAGTTCGCGCTTGTCGATGCCGCTGCCCATCGTGGCATTGCCCTGCGAGTCCAGGTCCACCAGCAGCACGCGCTGCGACTGCCGCGCCAGCGACGCGGCCAGGTTGACCGCGGTGGTGGTCTTGCCGACGCCGCCCTTCTGGTTGGCGATGGCGATGATGCGGGCCATGCGGGAGCCTCGTCGGCGATGGGGGTGGGACCGGGCATTATGCGGTCACAGCCCCCGTGGCGGAAATCGGGGCCGGCCGCGGCCGCCGCTCAACCGCGCTCGACCACCACCAGATGGCGGTCGGCGCCCAGGCCGGGGACCTGCAGCGGATGCACGGTCGGCGCCACCCAGCCCGGCGGCAGCGCGGCGATCTCCTCGTCCGGGCGCACACCCTTCATCGCCAGCAGGCGCCCGCCCGGGCGCAGCAGGTGGCCGCCGACGGCGACGATGCCGGCCAGCGTGTGCAGCGCGCGCGCGGTCAGCAGATCGTAGGTGCCGGCTTCGTCCAGCGCCTCGGCGCGCGACTCCGCCACCCGCGCGTTGTCCAGGCGCAGCTGGCGCACCGCCTCGCGCAGGAACCGCGCCTTCTTGCCGTTGCTCTCGACCAGGGTCACCCGCAGCTGCGGCCGCGCGATCGCCAGCGGGATGCCGGGCAGTCCTGGGCCGGTGCCCAGGTCGGCCAGCGCGCCCTCGCGGGCGAACGGCTGCATCGCCAGCGAATCCAGCAAATGGCGGGTCACCATCTCGTGCGGGTCGCGGATCGCGGTCAGGTTGTAGGTGCGGTTCCAGCGCGTCAGCAGCGCCAGATAGGCCAGCAGCGGCGGCGCCAGCGCGGCGGCGTCCAGGCCTTGCGCGTGCAGGCCCTGCTCGAGCGCGACACGGACGGAATCGGGGAGAGAGGCATCGGTCATCGGCGGATTATCGCAGGTGGCACCGCTGCCGCACTCTGACCCAAAGCATTTCCCGGAACGAATAGGAGGCTCAGCAGGCCGCCCGGGGCGGTCAGGCTCCCAACATACGTGCCAGGCCAGGTACCGGGTAGTATTCGAACGCCTTGCCGACCCGTTGCTTGTGGAGCAGGCCCGCAGCGACCAGGGAATTCAGGTCGCCCAGCGCTGTTGGATAGGTGATCGTGTGCGCCGACCGATGCCCGGCCACGGTGTATGGCCGATCAGGATCCTTCAGTGCATTGGCCAGCAAGGCGCGCTGCCTGTGATTCAGCACGGCGTCGCCCACATGCGCCTTGCGCAGCACGTGACGTGCCAGCCGATCTTCCTGTTGCTTCTTCGCGATATACGTGTGCAACGCCTGGATGGACTGCTCGATCGCTTCCAACTGCTGCGAGACGAAATAGCTCAGATCGGCACCATCGCTCTCGGTGTAAAGATAGGCCCGCATGTATTTCCCAGGCGACTTCTTCAACACGCTCGAAATCGACAGATATTCGGTCAACCAGTAGCCGGAGTTCATCATGCTCCAGTAGAAGAGCGCTCTGGCCGTTCGTCCGTTCCCATCAACGAATGGATGGTCGTATCCGATCTGGAAGTGAATGGCGATGGCGCGCACGACCGGATGAATGAAGGTTTCGCTCGCCGTGTCGTTCGCGAACGCACAAAGCCGTCTCATCCTGTCTGCCACTTGGATTGCAGGCGGCGGGACATGCAGCAGCGTCGGCGGGGAACCTCGGTCGTAGATGACGACATTGTCTCCCACCGAACGATATCGGCCAGAGTATTCCGCGCTTTCCAGTGTCCCGTCCGTCAGGATGCTATGCAGTTCCAGCACTTCCTCGGGCGTGATTGGCCGCTTACCCCTCTCGCGAATCATGTTCATCGCGAGGTAGTTGTTGTAGATCATTCTCTCCGACTGATCGCGCGGCAGCCTGCCAGTCGATAACATCTCTTTTGCAACCGCCCGGGTGGTGGCTGCTCCCTCGAGCTGGGACGAGGTCATGGCCTCTTCGATCAGCGAACGGATCAGAAACCTGTTCTGTCCACCGCTGCTCTCCATTCCTTTGATCGCCCCAGCCGCCTCGCGATCAATGTAGTGAAGTCTGCGCTGCATCGAATCGGTGATGGAAACGACGAAGTTCTCGTCGTCTTTGTCCACCAGATCAAGTTCGCGCGCCAGCGCTTGACGGCTCCACTTTATGCCAGCCCACCATTCTTCTGTGGTAAGGCCATCTGGCGCGACTCTATGCCTGAGTTTGTCCCAGTGCTCGTAGCTTCCGGCCACCTCGGGGCCGATCTTCGCCCTGAACACTCTCATCATTCGTTCAGGTTCTTCAGCAAGAAGACGCCAGCTGTCTGGGGGCGGCACAGGGAGCTTCATCGTGCTTTCCTATAAAACATATATATCTTTTTACATCAAATTGCATCAAAGCACGACCTGTCCAGTCTCCGATGCCGACATCGGGGTCACAAGGCTGCAACACGAACCAGAGGCCATGGAAACTACGGCAGCTCTGGCCACCAGGCCAACGCGGCCCGATAGCCGGGCGCGGCCTCCCATTCGTGCAGGTGCCAGGCCTCGGCCGCGCCCAGTCCCGGATCGCACCAGACCAGGTGCAGCGCACCGACGGCGTCCTCGGCGAAGCGCAGCCGGTGCAGGCCGAAGGCGATGCCATGGCCATGCGCCTTGAGCACCGCCTCCTTGGCGCACCACAGACGGAAGAACAGCGCCTCGCGTGCCGGCGCCGCCAGTGCGGCCAGCTGCGCCACCTCGTCCGGGTGGAAGAAGCGCTGCGCCAGTTCCAGCAGGCGCGGCCGCGGCCGCTGCCGCTCGATGTCCACGCCCAGCCGCGCGTGCGCGGCCACCGCCACCAGCAGGTAGTCGCCGCTGTGGCTCCAGCCGGTGTCCAGGTGCGCCAGCGGCGCATGCAGCCCGGGCCGGCCGCGCGCGTCGCGGCGCAGCGGCAGCTGCACCGCCGGCACCGCCAGCTCGCCGGCCAGCAAGCGCCGCGCCTGGGCCTCGCCGGAGGTCCGCGGCGGATGCGGGCGCAGCCACAGCGCCACCGGGCCGAAACGCCAGTCCGGCGTCTCGGCGGCACCGGCGGCCACGGGCGGCAGCGGCGCGCTCACGCGGCGCCCACAAAGCGCAATGGCCGCTGCGCTGTGCGGCCGGCGTTATACGGCCGCTTCACGGCGGCGCTCCTTAAATGGCGCCCACCCCACCGCTCCTGGTGCGGGCCGAACCGAGGAGTCTGACGCATGGGCATCATCATCTGGTTGATCGTCGGCGGCATCGTGGGCTGGCTGGCCAGCATCATCATGCGCCGTGACGCACAGCAGGGCATCATCCTGAACATCGTGGTCGGCATCGTCGGCGCGCTGGTCGCCGGCTGGCTGTTCGGCGGCGGTATCAACCAGGCGATCACCCTGTGGACGTTCCTGTATTCGCTGATCGGCGCGATCATCCTGCTGGCGATCGTCAACCTGTTCACCCGCGGCCGCGCACGCTGACGCGTCGCCCTCGCCACTTGCGCAAACGCCCGGTTCGCCGGGCGTTTTGCGTTTGCGGCCGCGCTCACGACGCAGCGCGGTCGGCCGGATGCCGCACGCCGTCCTCCACCGGCACCGCGATGGCCAGCGCGTACGGGTCCACGCCCTCCAGGCAGCCGACGTTGTAGCCGTACAGGCTCGGATCGGAACGGCGCCGGTGATGCGTGTAGATCCCGCAGGTACCGCAGAAGTAGTGCTGCGCGGTGTGGGTGTGGAACTGGTACAGGCGCAGCGCCTGCTCGCCCAGGCGGACATGCAGCGCAGCCAGCGGCACCGAGGCGACGATGGCGCCGCGGCGCCGGCACAGCGAGCAGTTGCAGCGGCGCGGGTCGACGATGCCCTGCGGCAGTTCCAGGTCGATCTGCACCGCACCGCAGTGGCAGCTGAGCCGGTGCAACGGCGCGATCGCGGTGTCGCCGACCTTGTCGATGCAGCGGCGCACGTGGCGCTCGCTCATGCCGCCGGCTCCAGCTCGACCCAGGCCGGCGCGTGGTCGCTGGGGCGGTCCCAGCTGCGCGGTTCGCGGTCGATGCCGGCGCCGCGGGTGCGCGCCTTCAGTGCCTCGGACACCAGGGTCAGGTCGATGCGCAGGCCCAGGTCGCGGCGGAAGCCGGCCTGGCGGTAATCCCACCAGCTGAAGATGCCGCCGTCGGCATGGTGCAGGCGGAAGCCGTCGTGCAGGCCCAGGGCAAGCAGCTTGTGCAGGGCGCCGCGCTCGGCGGTGGAGGTGAGGATGTGGTTGTCGCTCCACACCAGCGGATCGTGCACGTCGCGCGCGTCCGGGGCGATGTTGAAGTCGCCCAGCACCACCAGCCGCGGATGCCGCTGCAGCTCGTCGGCCAGCCAGGCGTGCACCGCCTCGAGCCAGCGCAGCTTGTAGGCGTACTTGTCGGTGCCCACGTCCTGGCCGTTGACCACGTACAGATTGACGATGCGCAGGTCGCCGACGGTGGCGGCGATGGCGCGCTTCTGCTCATCCTCCAGGCCCGGCACGCCGATCTGCACGTCGCCGATCGGCAGGCGCGACAGGATCGCCACGCCGTTGTAGGTCTTCTGCCCGGCGAACACGCTGCGGTAGCCGGCCTCGGCCAGCGCCGTGTCGGGAAACTTGTGGTCTTCCAGCTTGGTCTCCTGGATCCCGACCACGTCCGGCGCGAACGCGGCCAGCCACTGTTGCAGGTGCGGCAGGCGCACGTTGAGCGAGTTGACGTTCCAGCTGGCGATCTTCAAGGGAAATCCGGGACGGGGAAGCCGGCCGCTATTCTGACCGCAGCCGCGGCGGCGGCCAAACCCGCGGTCCCAGGCCGTTCAGCGCCGCGCGCAGCACTGCGCGAACAGCGCCGGCGCCAGGCTCAGGGCCTGCTGGCGCTGCGCCTCGTTCAAGCCGTCGAGCAGTTCCTCGGCGCCGAGCGCCTGGTCCGGCGGCGGGAACGGCCGCTCCGGCGGCTGCCGCGCCGCCAGTTGCCAGGCCGCGGCGTACGGCGGATCGGCCACCGCCAGCCAGGGCGCGCGCAGCAGTTGCGCCAAGGCGTCGATCGACGTGCGGTCGCCGTGCAGGGCGCGGTCTTCCAATTGCGTCACCACATCCTCGGCATCGCGCTCGTCGGCGGCCGACAGCGGCGTGCGTTGCCCCTCCGCGTCGACGCGACCGGCACGCGCGACCAACTGCGTCACCCGCTGCGCCAGCAGTTGGCGTTGCGCGTCGGCATCGCCGCGCGCGGCCGCGCTGCGCAACATCGCCTCGATCTGCGCGGCATCGAGGCCGGCCACGCGGCGACAGGCCGCGAGACGTTGCCGCTCGGCCATCCGGCGCGCCGCAGCGGCCGCGGCGTCCTCGGCGTCCGCGCCCGGCAGCACTGCCGGTCGGGACGGCGGCGCTTGCGCGCGCTGCCGGCAATCCAGCGCCAACAGCGCGGTGGCGAACAGGCGCTGCGCCTCGCTGGTGCCGGCCGCCAGCGCCGCATCGGGCGACGTGGTCGCGGACGTCGGCAGCGGCGACGGTGCTGCAGACCGCGGCAGCGCCGGTGCCTGCGCCGCGTTCGCGGCAACGGCGGGCGCGGCCGTCGGCGGCATCAGCTTCGCCGCAAGCGCGAACGCGACCAGCACCACCGCGCCGCCGCACCAAAGCAGCGCCCGCCGCATCGCCGCCATGCTCAGCGGGCCGCGGCAGTGTAGGCGTCGCGGTCGAACGCCATCGGCTGCGCCTGGCGCAGGCGCTGCATGGCGTCGGCCGCGGCCTGCTCGCGCAACTGCAGGTCGATCTGCCCGCGCACCGCGTCGAAGCGCGCCGCGGTCTTCGCATCGAGTCGGATCAGGTGGTAGCCGTCGGGGCCGCGCACCGGTGCGGAGACCTGTTCCACCGCGAGTTGGCGGATCGGCGCGTCGAACGCATCGGCCAGGTAGCGGCCGAAGGTCGGCGACAGCTGCCCGCCCTCGCCGGCGGTGGCGGTGTCGTCGGACTCGCGCATGGCCAGGGTGGCGAAATCGGCACCGCCGTCGAGCTGGCGCTTGAGCGCCTCGGCGCGCTGCAGGGCCTGTGCCTCGGTCAGGATGTGCCCGCTGCGCGGCCCGCCCTGCGGATGCAGGGCGACGAACAGGTGCCGCAGGTGGTATTCGGTGTAGTCGTCCGGATGCGCGTCGAACTGCCGGCGCAGCATCGCCTCGTCGATGTGCGCGTCGGCGCCGAGCCGCGCCTGCGCGGCCTCGGCCAGGATCGCGTCGGCGGCACGACGCAGGCGCGCGGCCACCACCGGGTCGTCCTGAAGATGCTGTTGCCGCGCCTGGTCGAGCAGGATGGCGCGGTCGGCGAAACGGCGCACCACCGAGGCGTCGTCGATACCGGCGGCACCGCGCGTGGCGTCGCCGGCCAGGGCGCGGTACTCGCTGGCGGTGAACTGCTGCGCACCGACGCGCAGCACCACCGGGTCGGCGCTGGCGGTCTCGGCGGCCGGGGCGGCAAAGGCAGCCAGCACGCAGGTGGCCAGGGTGGCGGACCTGGCGACGGACTTAGCGAAAGACAGGGACATGCGCTTCTCCAGGAGAGGGCGGCGCGCGGCGCCGAAGCGCCGCGGCCGCAACACGGCGACCGACCGCGGGGCCGGCCGCCAGGACGTGCAAGGACTCAGTCGTGCTTGCCGCGTGCCTTCAGGTACGCGATCGCCGCCTTCGGGTCGTCGGTGGTGATCAGGCTGAACGCCTCCTGGTTGACGATGAAGTTCAGATCGCCACGGTTGTCGGCGGTGTCGCGGCCGCCGGAGTAGGAGAAGTACAGGTCCGACAGGCGATAGCAGCAGGCGCCGCTGTTCTGGTAGAACTGCCCGGCCAGCGCGCTGTCCGGAATCGCCTGAAACACGCCCACGCGCACGCCGCGCTCGCGCACGCGGTCGGCTTCGTCCTGCAACAGGCCGCCGAGCTGCTTGACGTTGATCTCCATCGCCTGCTTGGTGTCGAGCCAGGCCGACACGGCATCGTTGACGTTGATCTTGGTCAGCATGTTGGTGGTGAACACCGGGATGCCGACCATGCTGCTGCCGTCGGCGCGAAACGCCGAACGGGTCGGGTACAGGGTGGCGTTGACCTTGGCCGCGACGAAACTGGCCGAGGCCACCGAGAACGCGGCATCGGCCGCACGCGACACCGCGCGGACCGCATCGGCGGTCTTGATGTCGAACACCATCGGGGTCTTCAGGCCGTGCTGCTTGAAGTAGGCGAACAGATCGTCCACGCGCGGCACGTGGTAGCCAGTGGTGGTGCGGCGGTCGGGGGTCAGCAGGAACAGGCCGCTCACCGCCGACCACGGCGTCACCGTGATCGACGGGTTGTAGCCCTGGTTGTTCATCGGGTCGTACTTGGTTTCGCCGGCACGGCTGGTCCACACGTTGGTGGTGCGGCCGAGGTTCCAGTCGTGCAGCACCACAGGCACGCCGTCGCTGGTCATCTTGATGTCCAGCTCCACGCCATCCATGCACTGGTCGTTGGCGACCTGCAGCGCGCCGCGCGAGTTTTCCGGCATGTCGTTGATGCCGGAGTACTTGCCCCACAGGCCGCGATGGGCCAGCACCACGGCATCGCCGCTGCTGTCGCCGAACAGGATGTTGCTCATCTTGGTGCCGACGGTGTCGTTGCAGTTGGCCATCGCCAACTGCGGCAGGGCGGCCAGGACCGTCAGGGCGCCGAGCACGCGACAGGTGCGCGCCAGGGGCGAGGGAACGAATGCGATCTTCATTGGGCTGCGTCCGGTTCTGAGGGAAAGGGGAGACACGGGGGGAACGAGCGCCGGTCAGGTCGTCGCATGGCGGCATCTCGTGTGCTGCGCTCCGCACGGACGTCTCGCGCAGGAGCCTGAGCCACCGTGATCGGCGGCGGCGTCGGGCGAGAACCTAATAACTTACTGTGAATTATTTATTTCCGGGGTGAGACCCGATGATGGACTGTGGACTGCGCCCCGATTTGGTGCAGTTTGGGTCGCACTGCTTGCCGGTGACAGGGCTCCGGACACGGCCCAGGCGTGGATCGCGCTTGCGGGGCCATTGGGATCGCGGCCGGGCGTGGTGCCGCATCGGAGGCTTCGCCGGTCGCGGCTGAGGCACGCCTCTTGTGATTGCTTCCTGGCGAGACACGCTGCCCCTTGCAGGAGCGGCTTCAGCCGCGACGCTTTACCGGTAATGCCTCGTCGCGGCTGAAGCCGCTCCTACACGCAGGTGCCCTATCGCCACGCCATACACGCGCGCCCTGGACGTCGGCTACGCCCCGCTCACCGCACCAGGAACGAGAGCATGCGCGCGATCCGCGCGTACGGTGGTTTCAGCAGATCGCTGCCGGCACGGCGCGACTGCCACAGGATCGGCAAGGCCTTGCTGAAGGCGTCGAAGCCGGCGCGGCCGTGGTACGCCCCCATGCCACTGGGGCCGATGCCGCCGAACGGCAGCGCGTTGGCGGCGAAATGCAGCAGGCTGTCGTTGACGGTGACGCCGCCGGCAATGGTGGCGTGCAGGATGGTCTCGATCCGCGCACGGTCGTGGCTGAAGGGATACAGCGCCAGCGGCCGGTCGCGGCTGTTGATCTCGGCGATGGCCGCGTCCAGGGAGCGGTAGCTGCGCACCGGCAGGATCGGACCGAAGATCTCCTCCTGCATCAGCAGCGCGTCGTCGCCCGGCTGCAGCACCAGCGTCGGCACGATCAACCGCTCGCGCTCGGCGCGTTCGCGCTCCACCGTGGCCAGTTCGATGACCTCCAGGCCGCGTGCACGGGCATCGTCCAGGTAGCCGCGCAGGCGTCGGTACTGGCCTTCGTTGACGATGCGGGTGTAGTCCTCGGCGTTGGCAAAATCGCCGTAGCGCGCCAGCACCTGCGCGCGCAGCGCCTGCACCAGCGCCGCCTCGCGGCCGGCATCGACCAGCACGTAGTCCGGGGCGATGCAGGTCTGCCCGGCGTTGAACCACTTGCCGGTGGCCAGGCGCGCGGCGGCCTGTTCCAGCGGGTAGTCGGCGCAGACGATGGCCGGCGACTTGCCGCCCAGTTCCAGGGTCAGCGGGGTCAGGTTGGGCGCGGCGGCGGCCATCACCTTGCGCCCGACCGCGGTGGAACCGGTGAACACCAGGTGGTCCAGCGGCAGCGCGGCGAACGCCGACGCCACCTCGGCCCCGCCCAGCGCCACCGCCACCCGCTGCGGCGGGAACACCTCGGCCAGCAGCGACTGCAGGAACTGCGCGCTGCGCGGGGTGTGCTCGGAGGGTTTGAGGTAGACGTGGTTGCCGGCGGCGATGGCGGTGGCCAGCGGGATCAGCGCCAGGTTGACCGGGTAGTTCCAGGGCGCGATCACCCCGACCACGCCAACCGGCACCGGCCGCACTTCCGCGCGCGCCGGCCACAGCCGCCAGCCGGCGCCGACCCGCTGCGGGCGCATCCAGCGCTTGAGGTGGCGCAGCAGGTGATCGATCTCGCCGAGCACGGTCATGCCGTCGGCGAGCAGCGATTCGTGGCGCGAACGGTGGCCGAAATCGGCGGCGATGGCCTCGGCCATCTCCGGCAGCCGCCGCTTCAGCGCAGCGCGCAAGCGCACAAGATCCTCGCGGCGCTGCGCCCGCTCCGGCTTGGCCGATTGCCAGGCCGCGCGCAGGCGCTGCAGGGTGGCTGGCAAGGCGGCCAGCGGCGTGTCGGCGGAAGCGGCATCGGCGGCGGAGGTCGGCATGGACGCACTATACGACGGCCGTCGCGGCTGTCGTGCGCGCCAGCCGTGGGTCGGGAGTACGCGACCGAGAGCCCATGGCTCACGGGTGGTCGCGTCGGGACTGAAGTCCCTCCCACAGAGGAGCAGGAGCAACTGGGCGACGATGATGCCGCATGCCGTCTTGGACCGACAGTCCACCTTTCCCGGGTCGGGACTGAAGTCCCTCCCACAGGTGGAACCTTCAGTCTGCGGCGATGCTGACGCGCCCCTTGTGGGAGGGACTTCAGTCCCGACGCGATGAACTCAGGCGCTCCCCCCGGCATCCACACGGCTACGCCGGCTCTTCCAGCAACCACGCCTGCAACTGCGCCAGCGAGGCGACTTCGTGGTGCGGCACGACGCCCTCCGGCGCGGCGGCCCCGTGCGCATTGAACCAGCAGGTGTGCAGCCCCGCGGCCAGACCGCCAGCGATATCCGCCTGCGGGTTGTCGCCGACCATCAGCACCTGCGCCGGCGGCGGATCGCCCAGCTGTGCCAGCGCGTGCGCGAAGATCCCCGGGTGCGGCTTGGCCACGCCCACCACCTCGGAAATGGCGATCACCTCGAAGCGATCGTGCAGGCCGGTGCGCTGCAGGCGCGCACTCTGCAGTGCGCCGAAGCCATTGGTGACCAGGCCCAGACGCGCGCGTCCGCGCAAGGCGTCGAGCAAGGCCACCGCCCCGTCCAGCGGCGTGCACAGCTCGGCCATCGCCGCCAGGAAGGCGGTGTTCAAGGTCTCCGGCGTGGTCTGCAGGCGCTGCGCCCAGTCGGCGAAACGGCGCTGCTGCAATTGCAGCGCGGTGATCGCACCGTTCTGGTACTGCACCCACAGCGGCCGGTTGCAGGCGGTGTAGTCAGCGTACTCCGCTTCGCCGAACTGCACGCCGTAGCCGGCGAACATGCGCTGCAGGCCGGCGAAGGCGTCGAAGTGGAACAGGGTGTCGTCGGCGTCGAACAGGATCCAGGGGTAGCGCATGCGCAAGGGCGGTGAAGTGGGGGACGGCCATGGTACGCCTGCCCGCAGACACGACGACGCCGGCCCGAGGGCCGGCGTCGCGTGCGGCGATGGCCGCGGCCTGCTAGGCGAGCGCGCTCAGTGGCCCGACCCGCGCGAGGCGCCCAGCCCGGTCTCGGCGCGGATCTGCTGCGCCTTGAACGCGGCGCGTTCCTTGCCGGCCTGCCCGCTGCGGTCCAGCACCGAGAACAGCCAGATGCCGACGAAGCCGATCGTCACCGAGAACAGCGCCGGCGATGTGTACGGGAACGGCGCCGAACCGGTCGGGTTGCCCAGCGTGTCCACCCACACCGACGGCGACAGCACCGTCAGCACCAGCGAGGAGATCAGGCCCAGGAAGCCGCCGATCACCGCGCCGCGGGTGGTGCAGTCCTTCCACAGCAACGACAGGATCAGCACCGGGAAGTTGGCCGAGGCGGCGATGGCGAAGGCCAGCGACACCATGAAGGCCACGTTCTGCTTCTCGAACACGATGCCGAGCAGCACCGCGATCACGCCCAGTGCGATGGTGGTGACGCGCGAGACCTTCAGCTCCGAACCCGGGGCCGGATTGCCCTTCTTGATCACCGTGGCGTACAGGTCGTGGGACACCGCCGAGGCGCCGGACAGGGTCAGGCCGGCAACCACCGCCAGGATGGTGGCGAAGGCCACCGCGGAGATGAAGCCCATGAACACATTGCCGCCCACCGCGTTGCCGACCAGCACCGCCGCCATGTTGGCCGCGCCCTTGCCGCCGTGGATGGTGCCGGTGGCGACGTCGGCGAACTGCGGGTTGGTCAGCACCAGAGCGATGGCGCCGAAGCCGATGATGAAGATCAGGATGTAGAAGTAGCCGATCCAGGTGGTGGCCCACAGCACCGACTTGCGCGCCTGCTTGGCGTCGGGGACGGTGAAGAAGCGCATCAGGATGTGCGGCAGGCCGGCGGTGCCGAACATCAGCGCCATGCCGAAGGAGATCGCCGAGATCGGATCCTTGACGAAGCCGCCCGGGCCCATGATCGACAGGCCGGCGCTGGCCGCCTCTTCCGGCGAGGCGCCGCCGTTGGCCGCCACCGCGGTCTTCACCCGCACGCCCTCGGCGAACAGCGCCTCGAAGCTGAAGTTGAAGTGCCACATGATTGCCACGGCCATGAAGGTCACGCCGGTCAGCAGCAGCACCGCCTTGATGATCTGCACCCAGGTGGTCGCGGTCATGCCGCCGAACAGCACGTAGACCATCATCAGCACGCCGACCAGGCTCACCGCCACCCAGTAGTCCAGGCCGAACAGCAGCTTGATCAGCGCACCGGCGCCGACCATCTGCGCGATCAGGTAGAACAGCACCACCACCAGCGTGCCGGAGGCGGCGAAGCTGCGGATCGCGGTCGGCGCGAAGCGGTAGCCGGCCACGTCGGCGAAGGTGTACTTGCCGAGGTTGCGCAGGCGCTCGGCCATCAGGAAGGTCAGGATCGGCCAGCCGACCAAAAAGCCGATGGCGTAGATCAGGCCGTCGTAGCCGTTGGTCATCACCGCCGCGGTGATGCCCAGGAACGAGGCCGCCGACATGTAGTCGCCGGCGATCGCCAGGCCGTTCTGGAAGCCGGTGATGCCGCCGCCGGCGGTGTAGAAGTCCGACGCCGAACGAGTCTTCTTCGCCGCCCACTTGGTGATCCACAGGGTGCCGGCGACGAAGAAGGCGAACATCCCGATCGCCACCCAGTTGGTCGGCTGCTTGTCGGTCTGGCCGACATCGCCGCCGGCGGCCAGGGCCACGCCGGCCGGCAGCAGCGCGGCCAGCAGCAGCAGAAGGAAGCGCAGGTGCTTGCTCATTGGCGGGCGTCCTCGAGGATGTCGGCGGTCAGCTGGTCGTACACGGTGTTGGCGCGACGCACGTAGATCGCGGTGATGGCGATGGTGAAGACCATCACCCCGATGGCGATCGGAATGCCGATGGTGGTGACGCCGCTGCCCATCGGCTGGGCCAGGAACGCCTTGTCGAAGGCGATCAGGCCGATGAAGCCGAAGTAGGCCAGCAGCATCAGGACGGTCAGCGTCCAGCCCAGCGCGTTGCGCTGGCGCTTGAGCGCGTGGTACTTCGGATTGGCGTCGATCTTGGCGATCAGCGCGTCGTTGGAGAGGCTCATGAGATGGCTCCGGTAAGTGGCCGCGGCGCGGATCAGAAGCTGTACTTGGTGGTGAACTGCAGGCGGGTGATGTCGCCCTTGGCGCCGCTTTCGATCTCGCGCTTGCCGACCATCAGCTCGGCGCCGATATCGACCTTGGGCAATGGCGAGTAGAAGACGTTGCCGCGGAGGCTCTGCACGGATTTGGTCACGGCCAGGCCGGTGCGCGCGGTGTCGTTGTCGTAGTCGCTGCGCGCGTAGATCAGGTTGGTGCGCAGCTTGGGCGAGAACGCATGGCGCCAGCCGACGTAGCCGGCGACCACCCCGACCGTGTCCAGGTCGCGGTCGGCGGCGTCGTACACCGCGTTCTGGGCGATGCCCAGGCCGATGTAGCGGCCGATGCCTTCGCCGCCGGTGAGCTGGTAGAACAGGCTGTCGCTGTCGCTGGCCACCCACTTCCCGCCCAGGGTCAGGCCGCCGGAGGCCTTGCTGGCGTCGGCGCCGGTGGCGCGGTTGTCGACCTTCTGCTGGCCGACCACGCCGGCGACACCGAAGCTGCCCCAGTCGCCCTTCCAGCCGTAGCGCACGGTCAGGTCCGGCAGCGCGCCGCGGTCGGAGCTGGCGGTGCTGACCACGCCGGCCACGCTGCGCGTGTACAGGGTGGTCTCCGGATTCTCCAGCGCGATGCTGAAGCCGCCATTGGTGTAGCGCACCTGCGCCTGGCGCACGAACACCACGCCGTCGGTGGGGCCGATGAAGTCGGCCGCTTCCGGCAGCGCCGCCGGGTCCATGAAGTTGGACCAGGTCTGGCCGGCCAGCCAGTGGTTCCAGTACATGTAGGCATGGCGCAGGGTGGCGCCGTAGGTGTTGGTCGCGGTCTGGGTGCCCAGCGCGTTGCCGAAGAAGTCCAGCTCGACCAGCGCGCCGGCCTTGTTGCCGCCTTCGGTGACGCTGTCCACGCCGAAGTTGATCCGCGAGAACTTGGCGTGGGCGTTGTAGTCGGTGCCGGACTTGGCGCCGCCCACCGGGGTCTGCCCGGGCAGGTACAGCGCGCGGCCGGTGGCGTCGTCGGCGAGCTGGCCGTCGCCGGTGCGGGTGGCCAGGAAGTCGGCCTTGATGAAGCCACCGACCTTGAAGGTGGTGCCGGGCGTGGCCCCCGGGGTGATCGTGGTGACCTGGATCGGCGCCTTGCCGGCCGGCGGCGCCGGGGCTGCCGGCGGCGGCGCGGCCTGGGTCGAGCGGACCGCGGCGACCTCGGTCTGGGTCTGCGCGATCTGCCCCTGCTGCTGTTGCTGCGCGGACAGCAGCTGCTGCACCTGCCGCTCCAGCTCGGCCACGCGGGTCTCCAGCGCCTGTTCGCGCGCCGAGGGTTTGCCTTGGGCGAAGGCTGCGCCAGGCGCGACCAGGGCCACCAACAGCGCAGCCGCCAACGGGCGACGCGCCAAGGATGCGATGCGGTTGCTCATTACTCCCTCCCGAATAATGGATGCCGCACGCACAGGCGCGGCCGAACCGCAGCGTGCGCGACGACACCCGTCGCGCCTATTGGCCATTAGTCGAACGTCGGCTGAGTTACGACCATCGTCTAAGGCCCGGCGCGTGTGCGCTTAACGCCGGATGCGGCACACTTCGCGTTGACGCGCCGCCGCATGCGGCGCCCCGTTCATTGCAGAGGGAACCATGGCCGATCTCTATCCCGTCGATCCGCAGTTCGCCGCCCGGGCGCGGGTCGACAAGACCCAGTACCAGACCCAGTACAAGGCATCGGTGGAACAGCCGGAGGCGTTCTGGGGCAAGGTGGCCGAGCGCCTGGACTGGTTCAAGAAGCCGACCCGGATCAAGGATGTCAGCTTCGCCCTGGACGACTTCCACATCCGCTGGTTCGACGACGGCGAACTCAACGCCAGCGTCAACTGCCTGGACCGGCAACTGGCCACCCGCGGCGACAAGACCGCGCTGCTGTTCGAGCCGGACAGCCCGGACGCGCCGTCCTACCGCGTCACCTATCGCGAGCTGTACGAGCGCGTGTGCCGGCTCGGCAACGCGCTGCGCGCCCTGGGCGTGCAGAAGGGCGACCGCGTCACCATCTACCTGCCGATGATCCCGGACGCGGCGGTGGCGATGCTGGCCTGCGCGCGCATCGGCGCGATCCACTCGGTGGTGTTCGGCGGCTTCGCCCCCAACTCGATCGCCGACCGGGTGATCGACTGCGGCAGCAAGCTGATCATCACCGCCGACGAGGGCCTGCGCGGCGGCAAGAAGATCCCGCTCAAGGCGAACGTGGACGCGGCGCTGAAGCTGCCCGGCACCACCAGCGTGGAGACCGTACTGGTGGTGCGCCACACCGGCGGCGCGGTGGACATGCAGGCCCCGCGCGACCGCTGGTTCCACGACGTGGTCGACACCCAGCCCGCCGAGTGCGAACCGGAACGCATGAACGCCGAGGACCCGCTGTTCATCCTCTACACCTCCGGCTCCACCGGCAAGCCCAAGGGCGTGCTGCACACCACCGCCGGCTACCTGCTGTACGCGGCCTACACCCACGAGACCGTGTTCGACCTGCGCGAGGACGACATCTACTGGTGCACCGCCGACGTCGGCTGGGTCACCGGCCACAGCTACATCGTCTATGGGCCGCTGGCCAACGGCGCCACTGCGCTGATGTTCGAGGGCGTGCCCAACTACCCGAGCGTGTCGCGCTTCTGGGAGGTCATCGACAAGCACCAGGTGACGATCTTCTACACCGCCCCGACCGCGATCCGCGCACTGATGCGCGAGGGCGAGGCGCCGGTGAAGAAGACATCGCGCAAGAGCCTGCGCCTGCTCGGCAGCGTCGGCGAACCGATCAACCCGGAGGCCTGGCGCTGGTACTACGACGTGGTCGGCGATGGCCGCTGCCCGATCGTGGACACCTGGTGGCAGACCGAGACCGGCGGCATCCTGATCACCCCGCTGGCCGGCGCCATCGACCTCAAGCCCGGCTCGGCGACGCTGCCGTTCTTCGGCGTGCAGCCGGCCCTGGTCAGCGCCGACGGCGAGGTCCTGGAAGGCGCCACCGAGGGCAACCTGGTGCTGCGCGATTCCTGGCCGGGGCAGATGCGCACCGTCTACGGCGACCACCAGCGCTTCATCGACACCTACTTCCGCACCTACCCGGGCAGCTACTTCACCGGCGACGGCTGCCGCCGCGACGCCGACGGCTACTACTGGATCACCGGCCGCGTCGACGACGTCATCAACGTCTCCGGCCACCGCATCGGCACCGCCGAAGTGGAGAGCGCCCTGGTCTCCCACCCCAAGGTCGCCGAAGCGGCGGTGGTCGGCTTCCCGCACGACATCAAGGGCCAGGGCATCTACGCCTACGTGACCCTGGTCGCCGACGAGCAGCCGAGCGAGGCCCTGCACAAGGAACTGGTGGCCTGGGTGCGCAAGGAAATCGGCCCGATCGCCGCCCCCGATCACCTGCAGTGGGCGCCGGGCCTGCCCAAGACCCGTTCGGGCAAGATCATGCGCCGCATCCTGCGCAAGATCGCCGAGAACGCCCCCGACCAACTCGGCGACACCTCGACCCTGGCCGATCCGTCGGTGGTGGATTCGTTGGTGAACGAACGGCTCGCGCGCTAGCGCGCGCCGGGATTGGGGAGTCGGGATTGGGGATTCGCCAAGGCGGTCCCCTCCCACTTCCGAGATCGCCGACGCTGCCGCGCTCTGCTCTTGCCGTTGCTCCAACGAATCCCGCATCCCCACTCCCGAATCCCCGCCCCATGCCCACCCTGCTGATCGCCGAC
>NZ_LFME01000021.1 GCF_001043115.1 Xanthomonas sp. NCPPB 1128
CCCCCGCCGCCGCCGCCGCCGCCGAAGCCGCCGGAAACGCCGCCGCCGCCGGTGAAGAACCTGGCGCCGCCGAAGCCGACCCCGCTGCCGCCGCCGCCGGAAGCCCCGGTGATCGACGTGCCGGAGCCGCGCCCGAACGACGTGGCCACCCCGCCGTCGCCGCCTGCGCCGCCGGCCGCGCCCTCCGACATCAGCGCTAGCGTCGATATCTCGTCGAAGAACATGAACCCGCCGAAGTACCCGCCGGCTGCATTCCGGTCGGGCGCGCAGGGTGAGGTGATCCTGATCATCGACGTCGACGCCAGTGGTAACGTCACGAACGTTGCCGTCGAGAAATCCAGCCGCAACCGCGACCTGGACCGCGCCGCCATGGAAGCAGCGCGCAAGTGGCGGTTCAATGCCGCTGTCGTCAATGGACAGAAGACCGCAGGCCGCGTCCGCGTCCCGGTCAACTTCGCGCTGAACTGATACAAAGGTTGCGCGGACCGGCGCACCGCCGGTCCGCAAGCCCTGTCTACTCTTTGCACCACCCTCATCACCACCACACACAACAAAGGTAAGCGTCATGCTGCAGGAAATTTTCATCGCCGCTGCTGCGGGGGGCAACAACGCATCGAACGCCCTGTCGCAGATGGGCTTCGAGCACCTGATCACCGAAATGACCTCCAAGCCGGGTGACTTCGCCGTCTCCTGGGTGGTGCTCATCACCCTGATCATCATGTCCGCCTCGTCCTGGTACTGGACGATCATCAACATCTTCCGCGCCACCCGCCTGAAGAGCCAGGCCGACCGCGTCACCAGCCTGTTCTGGGACACCCCGAATGCCCAGGACGCCATCCGTGCGATGGAAGAGCAGCCGGCCTCCGAGCCGTTCTCGAAGATCGCCCTGGACGCCGCGCAGGCCGCTGCGCACCACCAGCGTGCCGAAGCCGGCACCGGCACCGGCCTGGGCGAGACCCTGAGCCGTTCGGAGTTCGTCGACCGCGCCCTGCGTCAGGCCGTGACCCGCGAAAGCACCAAGCTGCAGTCGGGCATGACCCTGCTGGCGACCGTCGGTGCGACCGCGCCGTTCGTCGGTCTGCTCGGTACCGTGTGGGGCATCTACGGCGCGCTGATCAAGATCGGTGCCACCGGATCCGCCTCGATCGACGCCGTGGCCGGCCCGGTCGGTGAAGCGCTGATCATGACCGCGATCGGTCTGTTCGTCGCGATCCCGGCCGTGTTCGCCTTCAACTTCTTCAGCAAGGTCAACAGCTCGGTGATCGCCAAGTTCGACACCTTCGCTCACGACCTGCACGACTTCTTCGCCACCGGTTCGCGCGTTCGCTGATCCCGGCTAAGTCGTCCACGCAACGTTAACGGAGCCCGTTATGGCTTTCAGTAGTGGTAACAGCGGCGGCCCCATGGCCGACATCAACGTCACGCCCCTCGTGGACGTGATGCTGGTGCTGCTGATCATCTTCATCATCACGGCACCGCTGATGTCCCACAAGGTCAAGGTGGAACTGCCCCAAGCCAACTTGAAGCAGGATCCGGACAAGGACGACAAGCGTTCGAATCCGATCACGCTGGCGGTCAAGGAAGACGGGTCGCTGTACTGGAACGATGAGCCGATCTCCAAGGAAGCCCTGGAGTCGCGCTTCTCGACCGCTGCACAGCAGACCCCGCAGCCGCCGCTCAACCTGCGTGGCGACCGCACCACCAAGATGCGCACGATCAACGAGATCACCAAGATCGCGCAGAGTCAGGGCATGCTGGACGTCGGCTTCGTTGCGACCAAAGAGAAGGGGAACTGAGCCATGGCGTTCAGCTCAGGAGGCGGCCGTGGTCCCATGGCCGACATCAACGTCACGCCGCTGGTCGACGTGATGCTGGTGCTGTTGATCATCTTCATCGTGACCGCGCCGATCATGACGTACCCGATCGACGTGGATCTGCCGCAGCGGGTCATCAACCCGCCGCCGCAGTTGCGCGATCCGCCGCCGCCGATCGATCTGCGGATCGATGCGTCGAACCAGGTGTTCTGGAACAACAGCCCGGTGGCGGTGACTGCGCTCCCGCAGATGATGGAAAACGAAGTCCAGCGCGATCCGACCAACCAGCCGGAACTGCGCATCGATGCCAATCCGGATTCCGAGTACGAAGTGATGGCCAAGGTGCTGGCCGCCGCCAAGAACTCGGACATGAAGAAGATCGGCTTCGTGCAGCAATAAGCTTCACCGCAATTCGCTTCACCGCAACACCTCAGTCATGACGCGACTGCAAACGCCACCGGCAACGGTGGCGTTTTTTTATGCGCGTGGCGGGGGTCCGACTGCCCTGCCCGTTCCGCCGGCGTCGGCCTGCGGCCGAGCGCGTCGCAGGGCGCGCCGCCTGCCGCGCTGGACGCGCTTCGCGCTCGGCTGCCTCTCGGCCCAAGCGGCCGAGAAGCGCACCGAGCGCCTCTACGCGCTGGGGCGTGCGCGCGTGCTGGCGGTGGCCGAGTTCGTGCCCGGCCTGTCGATGGTGACCGTTCTCCGCCCGGGCCACGTCGCCCCTCGCGGCCCCTCGCACACCGCTGCGTTGCGGGTGTAGGCTGGTGACGCGACACCACACCCACAGGAGGCTGGCCATGGCGTTCAGTGCTGCAGGGAATCGAGGACCGCTGGCGGAGATCAATGTCACCCCGCTGGTCGATGTGATGCTGGTGCTGTTGATCATCTTCATCGTCACCGCGCCGATGCTGACGCGCACGATCACCATGGACCTGCCGCAACGAACGTCGGCGCCATCCACGCCTTTGCCGCCGCCCGACCCGATCCAGTTGCGCCTGGATGCCAGCGGCCAGTTGTTCTGGAACGCCGCGCCGCTGCCCTTACGCAATCTGCAGCCGCGTCTGCAGGAGGCCATGGCGCAAGCCGCCGGCAATCCGCCCGAGCTGCGCATCGATGCCAGCCCGGATGCGGAATACGCGTCGATGGCCAAGGTGCTGGCGGCCGCGAAGAACGCCGACGTCAAGCGCATCGGCTTCGTGCAGGCGCACTAGCGAGCGATACGGTAACGCGCGTCAGCAGCGATGCTGGCGCGCGTGCGGTGGCGTGCTTGGCACGCTCTGGCCGCTTCCCTGCCGCTTCCCTGCCGCACCTCGAAGCACGTGAATCGCGGACCTTGTGTTGCGATCGCCCCGTGCGGCCGCGCTCAGGGCAGCGAAGCCAGGGTCCGGCGGCTACCGGTTCGCCGCCAGCACCGCCAGATACGCCTTCACCGTGGCGTCAAGCCCGGCGTACAGCGCCTCGCCGATCAAGGCGTGGCCGATCGAGACCTCCAGCACCTGCGGCACGTTCGCCAGGAACGCGCCGAGGTTGGCCTGGGCGAGGTCGTGGCCGGCGTTGACCCCCAGTCCGGCCGCCTGCGCACGGCGTGCGGCGGCGGCGAACGGCGCCGCCGCGGCGCTGTCGCCCTCGTCCCATGCGGCGGCATAGGGGCCGGTGTAAAGCTCGATGCGGTCGGCGCCCAGTTCGGCCGCCACCGCCAGGTCGGGATTGTCGGCATCGACGAACAGGCTGACCCGGCAGCCCAGCGCCTTCAGCTCGGCGATCAGCGGTCGCAGGCGGTCGCTGTCGCGGCCGAAATCGAAGCCATGGTCGGAGGTGAGTTGGCCGTCGCCGTCGGGCACCAGCGTGGCTTGCGCCGGGCTGGTCTGCGCGCACAGCGCGATCAGCCCCGGATAGCCGGGCCGCGGCGGCGCGAACGGATTGCCTTCGATGTTGAATTCGACGCCGCGGTCGCGGGTGAGCACGGACAGCGCCAGCACGTCCTCGGCATGGATGTGGCGCCGGTCCGGTCGCGGGTGCACGGTGATGCCGTGCGCGCCGGCGTCCAGACAGGCGCGCGCGGCCTCGAGCACGCTGGGCAGGTCGCCGCCGCGCGAATTGCGCAGCACCGCGATCTTGTTGACGTTGACGCTGAGCTTGGTCATCGCCGGTGTACCGGTTACGGCGCCGCGGCGTCGTCGCTGGCGGCGGCCGCGGCGCGGCGCGCCTCGGCCTGCTCGCGCAGGCGGCGCAGTTCGGCCGGGTCGATCATCGGCATCGCGTCGCGCTGGCTGGCGTCGCCGATCTTGGCCACGTACCAGCCGCGCGCCCAGCCCAGCAGGAACGCCAGCGCGGCCAGCAGGCTCACCACCAGCAACCACATGTGCGGCGTCGTGAACGCCAGAACGAAAGCACCCAGCGCGAGCGGCAGAAAGAGCCAGTACATGACGATCTCCCCAAGGATGGCGCAGTGTAGCGCCGCCGGGCATGCAGGTTCCACGTGGTGCGCGGCCGGCCCAGGTCCGGCTGGCGGGGCGCCGCGACCAAGGGCACCTCCAATCACGACGCAAGCCCCACTGCAGGAGCGGCTTCAGTCGCGAGGGGCGTTACCGGGGACTTCCCGTCGCGGCCGAAGCCGCTCCCACGAGGGTGCCGCTGTGTCCGGTTGAGCCATGGCAAAGCGCGTTGTCGGAGATGCGCTACAGCAGCGGCGAGGTCAGCCGCGCCACCGCCTCGGGCAGCCGGTAGCGCCACAGCGAGCGCTTGCGGTCGTCGCGCACGCGCACCGCGTCGGCCATCTCGCCTTCCAGCAGTTCGGCCAGCTGCTTGGTCAGCCCGCGGTCGCGGAACAGCGTGGCGACCTCGAAATTGAGCCGGAAACTGCGATTGTCGAAGTTGGCGCTGCCGACCAGACACAGGTCCTCGTCGGTGATCAGCGCCTTGGTGTGCAGCATGCGCGGGCCGTACTCGTAGATCCGCACGCCGGCCTGCAGCAGTTCGTCGAAGTACGAGCGCGCCGCCAGCGTCACCAGCCGCGAGTCGCTGCGCTTGGGCACCAGCAGGCGCACGTCCAGTCCGCCCAGCGCCGCCGAGGTCAGCGCCATGCGCGCGGCCTCGCCGGGCACGAAGTACGGCGTGACCAGCCACACCCGCCGCTGTGCCTCGTAGATCGATGCGACCTGCAGCCGATGGATGCTCTCCCACGACGAATCCGGGCCCGACACCAGCACCTGCGCCTGGATCGTGCCGGCGTCACGGCTGGGCATGTCGCTGGGCCAGATCCGCGCCATGTCGAAGGCGTCGCGGCCCTGCCGGGTGGCGTACAGCCAGTCCTCCACGAACACCAGCTGCAGGCTGCGCACCACGTGGCCCTCGCAGCGCAGGTGCAGGTCGCGGTAGGCGTCGGCGCGCAACGCCTCGTTCTCCTCGTCGGTGACATTGATGCCACCGGTGAAGGCAATGCGGCCGTCGATCACCACGATCTTGCGGTGGGTGCGCAGGTTGACCCAGGGTCGCTTGAACTTGAACGGCCGCAGCAGCTGCGTGGGATGGAACCAGGCCACCTCGGCACCGGCGTCCAGCAGCGGCCGCAGGAAGCGCTTGCGCACCTGCGAGGAGCCGACCGCATCCAGCAGCAGGCGCACCCGCACGCCGGCGCGGGCGCGCTCGACCAGCGCGTCGCGGATGCGCGTGCCGGTGCGGTCCGGATTGAAGATGTAGTACTCCAGGTGCACGTGGTGCTGCGCGGCGCCGATGTCGCGCACGATCGCCTCGTAGGTGGCCGCGCCGTCGACCAGCCACTGCACCGCGGTGGCCGAGCTCGGCGCCAGGCCGGTGGTGGCCTGGGCGATCTTGGCCAGTTCCGTGCAGTCGGCGTCCGGCGGGCACACGCTGCTGTAGTGCTCCATGCCCGAGCGCGAGCGGCCGCGGCGCAGGCGCTGCCGCTTCACCTTCTGCGGGCCCAGCAGGTAATAGATGACGAAGCCCAGGTAGGGCAAGGCGGCCAGCGACAGCACCCAGCTCAGCGTCGCCGCCGGCTCGCGCTTCTGCAGCACGATCCAACTGCTCAGCCACAGGATGTACAGCAGGTAGGCGGCGGTGACGTAGGCGCCGATGTGCGGGATGCCGGTCAGCCGGTCCCAGGTGTTCTGCAGAGTCGCGATCACGAGCATCGGCGGATTCTAGAGGGTGGCGCGCGTGTTGCGGCGAAGGCGATGCCGGCCTGGCACTTTGGCGGCCGGCCGGATCGCGCGTGACTGCTGTCTGTCTTGCCGGCCCGGCGGCCACCCTGCTCTGCGAACCGGCGCCGCACTGCGTGGGTATGACACGTGTCCGCGGCAGTCGCATGACGCCAAGGCGTCGGCATTCGCATGCGCTGGCGACGACGTCCCGGTCCGGCCAAATGAGGCGTCGGCAAGCACTGCGCGGCTGCGGCTGGGCCGCCGTGGAGTGTCGACCTGCTGTGCTGCCGGTGTCCGATGCGTCCACCAGGTGCGGCGGTGAGCATGTCGCCTGCGTCGGCCTGAAAGATTCAGCGCACCGGCGGGTAGCGTCGCATCCGCCGAGACGGCCGGCGCGTAGCCTATGCTGATGAGCACTGCCATCAAGGGCCGCGGCGCCGGCAGCCACCTGCCGGGCCGCTTCGAGCGGACCGTCAGCCAGGCCGAGGACGACGGCTGGCATCCCGACGACAGCGAGGAATTCGCCGCCCCGCGCCTGCGCACCCAGGTGAGCGAAGAGACCGCGCGCAGCATCATCAGTCGCAACCAGTCGCCGGACGTGGGCTTCGCGCAGTCGGTCAACCCGTACCGCGGCTGCGAGCACGGCTGCAGCTACTGCTTCGCCCGCCCCAGCCACGCTTATCTGAACCTGTCGCCGGGGCTGGACTTCGAGACGCGGCTGTTCGCCAAGACCAATGCGCCGGAGCTGCTGCGCCGAGAGCTGGCCAAGCCCGGCTACGTGCCCAGTCCGATCGCGCTGGGCATCAACACCGACGCCTACCAGCCGATCGAGCGCAAGCTGCAGCTGACCCGCCGCCTGATCGAGGTCTTCGCCGAGACCCGCCACCCGTTCTCGCTGATCACCAAGAACGCGCTGGTCGAACGCGACCTGGATCTGCTGGCGCCGCTGGCCCGCGACAACCTGGTCAGCGTGCATTTCTCGGTGACGTCGCTGGATCCGCGGCTGTCGGCCAGGCTGGAGCCGCGCGCCTCGGCGCCGCACGCGCGGCTGCGGGCGATGCGCACCCTGCACGCGGCCGGGGTGCCGGTCGGAGTGATGGTGGCGCCGGTGATCCCGTGGATCAACGACCACGCGCTGGAAGCGGTGTTGGAAGCGGCCCGCGAATCCGGCGCCGAGTCCGCCGGCTACGTGCTGCTGCGCCTGCCGCACGAGGTGGCGCCGCTGTTCCGCGACTGGCTGCAGGCGCACCACCCCGACCGCGCCGCGCACGTGATGAGCACCGTGCAGCAACTGCGCGGCGGCAAGGACTACGACAGCACCTTCGGCAAGCGCATGCGCGGCGAAGGGGTCTATGCCGACCTGCTGGCACGGCGCTTCGCGCTGGCGCACAAACGACTGGGCTATACCGAGTCCCCGCGCCGCCGCTTGGACTGCAGCCACTTCGTCAAACCGCAGCCGCCGCGCCCGCCGTCGCCACAGGGCGTGCTGTTTTGAGCGGTGATTCGGGATTGGGGATTGGGGATTCGTAAGGGGGCAGGGATTCGGGATTAGGGATTGGGGATTCGCAAGAGCGGCGCGGCGCTGCGGCCCGACGCAGCCACTGAAATCCAGCTGCCAAGAAAGCAGCTTTTTACGAATCTCCAATCCCCAATCCCCAATCCCTGCTTTTTGACGAATCCCCAATCCCGAATCCCTACTCCCTGCCGTACAGCGCCTGCGCCGACTGGAACAAGATCCAGCTCGTCGCGATGAACTTGTCGCCGCGCTGCGGGCGGTTGCCGCGGTGGGTGTGGGTGAAGGCGGTGGGGGCGATCAGCAGGCTGCCGGCGCGCGGGGCGATCTTGCGGCGCTGGAACAGGAACTCGGTCTCGCCCTCTTCGAAATCGTCGTTGAGGTACAGGGTCCACAGCAGGTGCCGGTGCAGGGTCTCGGCGCTCGGATCGCGCGGGTACAGTTCGCAGTGCCAGTACGGATAGCCGCCCTCGCCCGCTTCGTACCACTGCAGGTTGATCGCGCCCGGGCGCAGGCAGGTGCGCGCCAGGTTGGACAGCGCGGCGTCGTCGAGCAGGGTGAAGTCGTCGGCGCCGAGCCGATGCGGCTGGCCGTCGGCGCCCGGTACCTGCAGCATCAGCGGCGAGATCAGGGTCTGTGGGTACTTGCGCAGGTAGCCCAGCAGCCCGCCGAACACCGCCTGCTGCAGCCGCTGTTCCACGTCGCTCCAGGCCTCCAGGCCGCTGATGCGCAGGTCGCGGCTGCGCTTGAGCTCGGGAAACACGCCGCTGCCGACCTCGCCCGGCCGCAACTGGGTGCTGCCGCGCAGGCGGCGCAGGATGACGGCGCAGTCCTCGCGGGACATGGCGCCCTCGAACACTTCGATGAAATCGGGATGCGTGTCGGACATCGCGCGACCTTACCAGTGATTCTCTGGCACCGCAGCTACGGACGGCGCCGGGACGCTGCCGGCCGCGGATGGCTCAGCCATGCGCTGCGACGACGCTTGGGCTGCCGCGGCGTCCGCTGGTGGATGGCTTGGTGGCGGCGCATTGGAGCGCGCGGTGCCGGCGAACCTCAGCCCTTCCGACGACGCTATCTCGGGCAGGCGGCTGGCGAGCCGCGGCCGCCGCAAGGTCATTCCGTGCGGTCAGCGCCGCTGGCGCGTTTGCGCGCCTTGCGCCGTTGATTGTCCGCACGGAGCGCCGCCGTGCAGTCCGCGCTGGTCGGCAGCGTGCTCCGGGTATCGACGGTGTAGAAACCGCCGCAGCCGGGATCGGAACAGCCACACGGGGTGAAGCGTAGCGGATGCTGCGTCAGCCCAAGCCGCTTCTGTCGCGCGTTGGCGCACTCGCCGCGCTTGACGACGTCGATGATTGCGCTGCGCTGCAGGAACTTTCCAGCCACGTGTCTTTCCTCTGCCGGTGTGACCACGGCGCCCGCCCTGCGGCGTGGGAAGCCGTGCGGCAGCGACCGCGGCCGTCATCCATGATAGACGATGGTGTTGTTCCCACCGCCGCCTCAGCGTCGCGGCCGTCGCCATCACGCCAGCGGCGGCGGGTACGGATTCGCCTTGAGCAGGCGCGCCAGATGCGCGGCGTTGCTGGCGGCGGTCCTGATGGTGTCGGCCAGGACCTTCGGTGTCTGTTTCAGGTCCTGGTAGTCGGTGCTGCCCATCGCCTCGCCGACCCAGTACGGCGGGCTGCCGGCGGCGACGCTGAAACCGAAGTCCGTCAGCCCCTGGTACAGATCGGCGCTCACCTTGTGCGCGCCGTCTTCGTTGCCCACCACCGCGACCATGGCCACGCGGTTGAAGGTGGGATAGATGCCGTCGTCGCCGATTTCGCCGAGAAACGCGTCCATGCGCTCCAGCACGCGTTGCGCCAGGCTCGACGGATGGCCCACCCAGATCGGTGTGGCCAGCACGAAGATGTCCGCGTCCAGCACGCGCTGGCGCAGCTGCGGCCAGGCATCGCCCTCGCCTTCGTCCGCGCTGACGCCAGGATGCACGTCGAAGTCGGCCACGCGCGCCGAATCGCCCTGCACGCCGTGCGCGGCCAATGCCTGCAACACCTGGTCGAGCAGCCGCTGGGTGGACGAGGGCGCGGTGCCGCGCTTGAGCGTGCAATTCAGGCCGAAGGCGCGCAGGGACATGGTCCGACTCCACTTGAAAGCCGTGACTCTTGAACATCGACGGTAGCCTAAGCGTCTCGATGGCGTGCAAGGTCCGTGAGTGGACGCTTGCGACTGGAGCTTTCGCCACCGCTGGCACGCTGCACAGCGTCACACCTCCGACCGGACAACCGATCAGCCGGCGGCTGTCTCTTGTGCTTCGAAGATGGTCAGATGCTGGGCGAGTTCGGTGTACTGGAGATAGTCCCAACTCATGTACAGAAACTCGGTGCCGTCCTGCAGGCGCCGTAGTCCGAAGCGTCTGTCCGTACCATCGACCATTCGCCCCCAGTCGAGCAGCTTCTCGGCCTGGAGGATCAGGTGCTGGGTAGTGATCGCGGCGACGCTGAACACGCGTCCGCCGCGTGTGTCCAGGAACGCCTGCACTGTCAGATGCGGGTAGCTCAGACCGAGTTCGGGCTGCTTGATCGCCGCAAGACGCTTTTCGTATTCCGTTCCGGCACCGCTGGGCTTCCGGTAGCGGATCGAAAAGGTCCGGCGATCCTGCCCCCATTGGACACGGCTGGCGATGCTGCGCATGCCAATACGGTTGCCTACCACCTGCCACGCATCGATGCCGGCCAATGTGTCCATATCAAGCGCCAGCGCCGTGTCCACGTTTGCCTCGACCAGGTGTAGATCGCCACCGCCGATACGTGGATGTGCGGCGATGAGCGGCCACACCCGTGTCTGGAAATCGGACGCGCTTTGCGAAAGGTTGGACTGAAACTGAGATGGACCATCCATGTAGTGCTTCATTCGCGTTCGACTGTGCGCTGGATGCTAAGCGCCGTGCGTGGCTGTGGTACCGCAAGACAGCGATTTGTCTACTCTCGCCGACACATGGATCCGAGTGACCGCTGCTGCACAAGGCCCATCGTGCAAGACGACACCCTGGCGTGCGCTAGGCGCCGGCTAGGGTCTGTCCGATGGCGCCGAATTGCCGCGGATCGCGATGCCGAGCAGGGCCAGCCACACTGCCAGCGCCAGCAGGGTCGGTAGCTCGAAGTGGCTGGAGTTGTACAAGGTGAAGCTCCTGGCGGCGAAGAACAGCAGCGTCCACAGTGCCAGGTTGACCAGCACGATCCGCCGCCGCCAGCGGTGGCGGGTGAACAGGGCGATGACGGTGGGCATCAGCGCGACCGGTGCGGTGGCGAAGAAGAACAGCACGACGAGGGTCTGGTTCATGGGTTGCTCCCGCCCGGTACGACCAGGTGTACGCGACGACCGTCAGCGATCAGCGCACTCCGCGCATGCCGCCGGACTGCCGCTACCCTACCGCAGTCGCGCCGCCGCGCCACGGCCGTTGCGCAAGCGGCCGTGACGTGCCTCCCACACGCCCTGTGGTCTTCGGGCGCGGCTGGTCATACGCGCCCAGCCGCCCGCACCCAAGTTGCGGGTCAGTACGAAAGATCGACGTACTGAACCCGCTTGGCGCCGAACGCACTGCAGCCTTCGCTGGTGGCGTAGTGCAGGACGACCGGAGTCCGCGTACTCGCCGCGGCGAGGATGGCGGAATACTTTTCCTTCGCGATCGAGTCCACCGAAAAATCGATGACCCATCGTCCGTCCGCCGGGCACTCATTGTTGGTCGGCTGGTTCTCCAGCCAGATGGAGGCGTAATTGCCTTCGACCACGAACCGGATGATCTTCCCTTGTTGCGCGGTGTCGGCAAGCGCGCTTCCGCAGACAAGCAGCAACAGCATTCCAAGTACGACTTTCATTGCGTTTCCCCCTGAGCTAAAACCGTTGCGTCCATCCACTACCGATACGGTATCGGCGACGGGACATCCTGCGATGAAACACAGCCATCGACATGCCCACGTCGGCACCAGGCCAACGCGGGTGATATGAGCAATAAAGATCCCCGCTTTCATCGTGGCGCCTGCAACAACACCCCTGTGCAGACAGCCGGCCATCTACGTCGAGCCGCTTCGCCTGGGACTATACGACAGCGTCAATGGCAATCGCTATCGGCAGACCGCCATCTGGCCGCCCGTTTGCATGGGAAACGCTCATTGAGGACGGGCGTCGTGCTCCAGGTGATACCGCACGGCCTCGGCCACTTCGTTCTTCGAGCCCAGGAACACCGGCACGCGCTGGTGCAGTTGTTCCGGCTGCAGGCCGAGGATGCGCGCGCGGCCGGTGCTGGCGGCGCCGCCGGCCTGCTCCACCAGCATGCCCATCGGGTTGGCTTCGTACATCAGCCGCAGCTTGCCGGCCTTGCCCGGGTCCTTCTTGTCCCACGGGTAGATGAAGATGCCGCCGCGGGTGAGGATGCGGTGCACGTCGGCGACCATGCTGGCGATCCAGCGCATGTTGAAGTTCTTGCCGCGCACGCCTTCGCTGCCGGCCAGCAGGTCGGCCACGTACTGCTGCATCGGCGCCTCCCAGTGCCGCTGGTTGGACATGTTGATCGCGAACTCGGCGGTGTCCTCGGGAACGCGCATGTCGGCCTGGGTCAGCAGGAAGCTGCCCTCCTCGCGCTCCAGGGTGAAGGCGTGGGTCCCGTGGCCCAGGGTCAGCACCAGCATCGTGCTGGGGCCGTAGATGCAGTAGCCGGCCGCGACCTGCGCGGTGCCCGGCTGCAGGAAATGCTCGTCGCCGGGCTTGTCGGTGCCCGGCGGCGCGCGCAGCACCGAGAAGATGGTGCCGACCGAGACGTTGACGTCGATGTTGGAGCTGCCGTCCAGCGGATCGAACAGCAGCAGGAAATCGCCGCTGGGGTACTTGTCGGGCACCGGCTGGCAGTGGTCCATCTCTTCGGAGGCGCAGGCGGCGAGGTGGCCGCCCCAGGCGTTGGCTTCGAGCAGGATGTCGTTGCTGAGCACGTCCAGCTTCTTCTGCGCTTCGCCCTGCACGTTGCCGGTGCCGGCATCGCCGAGCACGCCGCCCAGGGCGCCCTTGCTGACCGCGATGGAGATGCGCTTGCAGGCGCGGGACACGATCGTGATGAGCTGGCGCAGTTCCGGGCCGATACGCCCGGCATGCTGTTCTTCGATCAGGAAGCGGGTCAGCGACGTTCGCGACATGGGCAGGACGGCCTTGCGTGAGAAGGGGCCGCCATTGTCGCGGGTTGCGCGGCAGATTTCGATCAGCCGTGTTCCGCGAACGCGCGGTGCGCGCAGACGCAGCCGCCAGAGAGGCACAAAAAAGCCGGAAGCGCAGGCACTTCCGGCTTCGGGGCAGGACCGCGGGGGCTCAGCCCTTGTGCACGGTCGCCACGGCCTGGGTCACGTAGTCCAGGTTGTTCTGGCTCAGCGCGGCCACGCAGATGCGGCCGGTGCCGACCGCGTAGATGCCGAACTCCTCGCGCAGCCGATCCACCTGCACCTTGCTCAGGCCCGAGTAGGAGAACATGCCGGCCTGCTGCTGGATGAAGCCGAACTCCGGCGCGCCCAGGGCGGCCAGCTTCTGCACCATGCCGGCGCGCAGGGCGTGGATGCGCTCGCGCATCTCGGTCAGCTCCTGCTCCCACATCGCGCGCAGTTCCGGGCTGTTGAGCACCCCGGCGACCAGAGCGGCGCCGTGCGTGGACGGGCTGGAGTAGATGGTGCGGATGATGCGCTTGACCTGCGACTGCACCGCCTTGCTCTCGGCGGCGTTGGCCGAGACCACCGACAGCGCGCCGACGCGCTCGCCATACAGCGAGAACGACTTGGAGTAGGAACTGGCGACCACGTAGTTGTCGATGCCGACCTCGGCCAGCAGGCGCACCGCGTAGGCGTCGGCGTCGATGCCCTTGTCGAAGCCCTGGTAGGCGATGTCCACGAACGGGAACAGGTTGCGTTCCTTCAGCAGCTCGGCCACGGTGCGCCACTGCGCCTGGCTCAGGTCGGCGCCGGTCGGGTTGTGGCAGCAGGCATGCAGAAGCACCACGCTGCAAGGTGCGAGCGCGCGCAGGTCGGCGAGCATGCCGTCGAAGTTCAGGCCGTGGCTGGCCGGGTCGAAGTAGGTGTACTCGACCACGTCGAAGCCGGCGGCGCCGAATACCGCGCGGTGGTTCTCCCAGCTCGGGTTGCTGATGGCGATGGTGGAGGTGGACAGCAGCTTCTTCAGCAGGTCCGCGCCCACGCGCAGCGCGCCGCTGCCGCCAATGGTCTGCGAGGTGGCCACGCGGCCGGCGGCCAGCAGCGGCGACTCGGCGCCGAACAGCAGCTTCTGCGTGGCCAGATCGTAGGCGGGCAGGCCGTCGATCGGCAGGTAGCCGCGCGGCTTGGCCTCCTGCGCCAGCTGCTGCTCGATCTGCTGCACGGCGCGCAGCAGCGGGATGCGGCCGTTTTCGTCGTAGTAGATGCCCACGCCCAGGTTGACCTTGGTCGGGCGGGAGTCGGCGTTGTAGGCCTCGGTCAGGCCCAGGATCGGGTCGCCTGGGACCTGTTCCACGTTTGCAAAGAAGGACACGGCGGTACTCGTTCGGTGGCGGAGGTGGGGGCCGGAAGGACCGGAGCCGGCACGGTCAAACGCCTCATCCTAACAAACGCTGCCGCGCTTGGCCGGGTGCGGCCCGGCGGCACATGGGCGATGATGGCGCATGTCCGTTCCCCTCCCCTTCGCCCCGCTCTGCGGGGCCTGCGCTCTGGCGCTGTCTTCCCTTGTCCGTGCCGCCCCCGGCGAGGATCCCGCCACCACCCTGCCCGCGCTGCAGGTCCAGGCCGCCCGCGTCGGTGGCGTGGCCGATTTCGACCTGCCGGCGTCGCTGACCACCACCGGCCTGGGCGACAGCGACCGTCTCGGCGTGCAGGCCTCCGAAGCGCTGGCCGGCGTGCCCGGCCTGCTCGCGCGCGACCGCCAGAACTATGCGCAGGACACCCAGCTGTCGATCCGCGGCTTCGGCGCGCGCTCTGCGTTCGGTGTGCGCGGCGTGCGCCTGCTGCTGGACGGCATCCCGGCGACGATGCCGGACGGCCAGGGCCAGCTGTCCAACTTCAACCTGTTCGGCAGCGAGCGCGTCGAGGTGCTGCGCGGCCCGTTCTCGGCGCTGTACGGCAACTCCTCCGGCGGCGTGGTGCAGCTGTGGAGCGCCGACGGCCAGCCGGACGATCCGTGGCGGCTGCGCAGCGCGATCGGCAGCCACGGCACCGCCGCCCTCAGCGCGCAGGCGCTGGGCCAGCAGGGCGACGTCCACTACAACCTGGCCGCCACCCATTTCAGCACCGACGGCTACCGCGACCACAGCCACGCCCAGCGCACCACCTTCAACGCCAAGATCGGCATCGACCTGGCGCCCGGGCGGCGCCTGGAGCTGCTGCTCAACGCGCTGGAAGCGCCTGACGCGCAGGATCCGCTGGGCCTGAGCCGCGCCCAGGCCGCGGCCGACCCGCGCCAGGCCACCGCCGCGGCCGGCCAGTTCGATACCCGCAAGTCCACCCGCCAGGTGCAGGCCGGCGCGATCTTCACCCAGCAGGTGGACCAGCAGACCTGGCGGCTGATGGGCTACGCCGGACGCCGCGACGTCACCCAATACCTGTCGGTTCCGGTGAGCGCACAGAGCAACCCGCTCAACGCCGGCGGCGTGATCGACCTGGACGGCGACTACGGCGGCCTCGACGCGCGCTGGGCCTGGCAGGGCGAACTGGGCGGCCGCCCGTTCCAGTTCACCGTCGGCGCCAATGCCGACCGCCAGCAACAGCACCGCACCGGCTACGAGAACTTCGTCGGCAGTACGCTCGGGGTGAAGGGCCGGCTGCGCCGCGACCAGCAGGACCGGGTGGAGAACGTGGACCAGTTCGCCCAGGCCTGGTGGCAGTTCGCCGAGCGCTGGTCGCTGCTGGCCGGGCTGCGCCATAGCCAGGTGCGGTTCCGCTCGGACGACGCCTACATCGTCGGCCGCAACCCCGACGACAGCGGCCGCACCGACTATGCGGCGACCACGCCGGTGGCCGGGTTGGTGCTGCGCGTCAGCGACGACCTGCGGCTCTACGCCTCGGCCGGGCGCGGGTTCGAGACGCCGACCTTCAACGAACTGGGCTACCGCCGCGACGGCGGCGCCGGCCTGGCGCTGGACCTGGCCGCCGCGCGCAGCCAGAACCTGGAACTGGGCGCGAAGTGGCGTAACGCCGCCGGCGCCAGCTGGGACGCGGCCCTGTTCCGCGCCAGCACCGACGACGAGCTTGCGGTGGCCAGCAACACCAACGGCCGCAGCACCTACCGCAACATCGGCCGCACCCGCCGCCAGGGCGCCGAGACCAGCCTGACCCTGCCGCTGGGCGACAGCGCACAGCTGCAGGTGGCCTACACCTGGCTGCAGGCGACGGTGCGCCAGGCCTACCTGACCTGTGCCAGCAGCGGCTGCGCGACGCCCACCGCCGTGGTGGCCGCCGGCACCCGTCTGCCCGGCGTGCCGCAGCAGCAACTGTTCGCGCGCTGGCAGTGGCAGCCGCGGGCCTGGCAGTTCGCAGTGGAGGGCGTGGCCGCCGGCGACACCGTGGTCAACGACCTGGCCAGCGAGGCCGCACCCGGCTATGCGCTGCTCAACCTGGAAGCGGCGCGGCGCTGGACCACCGCGCACGGCACCCTGCGCACCTTCGCGCGCATCGACAACGCGTTCGATCGCCGCTACATCGGCTCGGTCATCGTCAACGACGGCAATGGGCGTTACTACGAGCCGGGCCCGGATCGCAGCTATACGGTCGGGTTGCAGTGGGACATGCCGCACTAGCCGAGAGAAGCTGCCAGTCGATCGCCTGTTGGACGTGCCGCCTCCGGACGCCATATGTACACCCCGCATCCCAGCGCAGAACTTCGCCGGCACTTCAGCGAACGTCCGTTTCAAGGAGCAGCTCCATGGGACGCACGCTTTTTGTTCGTTGGGCTCGATGCGAACTATGCACCTGACATTGAGCGCAGCCCGATCTTCCCCGAACTGCTGCGCTATCACCAGGACGGCGTGGACTTCTGGCACCAGCACGGTTTCCACCATCCGTTTCTCCTGCCCGGCTACCGCGGGGATGGCCGGCGCTACCACCGCAACTTCGCGCGACTGGGCTTCCTGCCGCGAGACGCCGCGGAGGTGTCGTTCGTCGAACTGCTGCATCTGCCAACGGTCGGACGCAACTCCTTGGTGGTGTCCGATCTGGATCCCAGCCACCTGCGCATGCTCGATGCGGCGATGCGTCAGGGGCGAGCGCAGCACGTGTTCGTTTCCGCAGGCGTTGCGCGACTGCTGCGTCGCCTGCCGTCGTTCGGCTGGCTACGTGCGCAGCCACTGATCGGCGATGGCCTGCCACAGCTGTACGCCGATGGCGGTCGCTGCGTCCATCAGCATCTGCACCTGTCGAACTACGGCAAGTTCGAGGCGCAGATGCGGCATGAGGCGCACGCGGTAGCGGCGCTACGGCAGGAGTCGCTTGGCAGCCTCGTGTGAATCCGTACCAGGTGCCGTGGTGTCTACACATTGCGCCGCCACTGCAAGCCGTCTACCAAACGCACTGCACCTGTCTACGCGAACCGGCAGCGGACGCTGGCGGCGCGCTTTGCGGCGGCGCTAGCGTAGTGACACCCCCGCACACCGCCATGCTCTCTCCAGGAGACGCACCATGAGCACATCCGACGACAGCCGCGACAACGCCGGCACCAAGAGCAAACCCGCATTGGCCGAAGGCGTCAGTGCCACGCCGTACCAAGGCACCTTCACGGTGGTCAATTGCACCGGCCAGACGATCAGCAACGTCAGTGTCAAACACACCTGTGGCGACTACATGGATCCGGCCGCATCGGCGTCGCTGCTGGCGGGTGGCACCATCGCCTCCATACCGCTACGTGCGCAAACCGGCTCCAACGACTATTGGAACCTGTCGTTCCAGATGAGCGACGGCAGCTCGCGTAGCCGCAACAGCAAACAATGCAATTACGTGCAGGGTGATGCGCCGGGGACCTGCATCATCGCGCTGTACGCAAGCAGCTTCAGTGTGCTGACGCCGGTCAGCTCGCCGTGCATGAACAACAGCTACGACTGAGCCGTCGTGCATGCGCTTGCCGCTGCCGCTTCCCGGCCGCGGCAAACCGCTGTAGGAGCGGCTTCAGCCGCGATGGGCGTTACCGGGATGCCCGTCGCGGCTGAAGCCGCTCCTACAGACGATCCAGGGCTAGCCGGATCGCGCGGCTTCTTGCCGAAGAGGTCCCCCGCGTCTGCGCCCGCCTGCTCTAATGCATCCCCAACTGCAGCCGCCGGTACAGCGTGCTGCGGCTGATGCCCAATCGGCGTGCGGCCTGCGAGACGTTGCCGTCGCAGGCGTCCAGGGCTTGGCGCATGGCCTGCAGCGCCAGGCTGTCGAGATCGGCGGCCGGCAGCGGCGACGGTGCGACGTGGGCGCCGCCCTGCTCTGCCGCGCGGATGCCGGGCAGATAGGCCGGCAAGGCGTCGATATCCACCAGCGCGTCCGGCTCGCTCAGCGCCACCAGGGTGCGCAGGCAGGCCACCAGCTGGCGCAGATTGCCCGGCCACGCATAGGCGCTCAGCGTCGCCAGCGCCGCCGCGGTCAGGCGCCTGCCCTGCCCCAGCCGCGCCCACAGGTCGGCGACCAACGCACGCCGGTCCGGATGCGCGCGCAGCGCCGGCACCTGCACGCAGTGGTGGGCGATGCGGTAGTACAGGTCGGGCCGGAAGCGCTGCTCGGCCATCGCCGCGTCCAGGTCGCGGTGGGTGGCACAGATCAGGGCGAAATCCAGTTTCACCGGCTTGCCGCCGCCCAGCGGCAGCAATTCGCGTTCCTGCAGCACGCGCAACAGCCGCGGCTGCAGGGCCAGCGGCATGTCGCCGATCTCGTCCAGGAACAGCACGCCGCCATCGGCCTGGCGCAGCAGGCCCGGGCTGCCGTGCTTGCGCGCGCCGGTGAAGGCGCCATCCTCGTAGCCGAACAGTTCCGCTTCGATCAGGCCTTCCGGCAGCGCGGCGCAGTTGACCGCAACGAACGGCCGCCCGGCGCGCGCGCTGCGCCGGTGCAGTTCGCGCGCGAACACTTCCTTGCCGGTACCGGTCTCGCCCTGCACCAGCACCGGCAGGTGCGCGTCGAGCACGCGCCGCGCACGTTCCAGCGCCAGCTCCTGCGTGGCATCGAACAGCGGCGCGTCGGACGCCGCCGCGGCCGAGGATCGCGACGCGGTCACGGTGATCGGCGCCTGTTGCGGGCGCCGCCGTGGACGGTCGTCGGCCGGGCTGTCGATGCGTCCGTGCAGCGCCCGACCCTGCAGGTCGAACACGCTGCCCTGCTGGCGCAACCGCGACAGCGGCTCCTCGAACAGCGCCTCGTAGGGCGCACGGCCGAGTTCGTGGCGTTCCAGCCCGAATAGCCGCAACCCGGCCTGGTTGGCGGCCACCAGGCGGCCGTTGCGGAATGCCAGCAGCGCCTCGCGTGCGGTGCCGAGCAGCGCCGGGTCGTGGTGCACCCGCAGCAGCTCGCAGCCGGCAATGCCGTCGTCGAAATAGCGGTGCTCGATGTTGGCCACCGCCATCCGCGCCAGTGCCAGCGCATGCATGTGCTGCACGCTGGCGTCGCCGGAGATGTCGAGCACGCCGGCCAGGGCGCCGTACGGATCGAAGATCGGCACCGCGGCGCAACTGAGGATCTGGTGCGGCGCGAAGTAGTGCTCGCCGCCGCGCACCTCCACCGAGCGGCTTTCGACGATGGCGGTACCGATCGCATTGGTGCCGACCTGGGTTTCGCTCCAGCAGGCGCCGGGCATCAGCGCCACCCTGCCCGCCTTGTCCAGGAAGCGCGGGCTGCCTTCGGCGTCGAGGATCCAGCCGGCCTCGTCGGTGAGCAGCACGATGCTGCCGGTGGCCGCGGCGTCGCCGGCCAGGCCCTCCAGTTCGGCGCGGGCCAGCCGCCACAGGCGCTCGTGCGCTTCGCGCAGGGCGCGCAGGCGCGAGGCTTCCAGCGGCTCGATCGCCGGTTGCGCGTCCGCGGCCAGGCCCAGGCGCTGGCAGCGCTGCCACGACTGCAGGATGGTGTCGGGCACCTGCCCGACCGGCGCGCCGCCGCGTTCGAAGAACGCGCGGCGGGCCTGGCCGAGCTGATGTTGCGAGGGTTGCTGCGCCATGTCCGGCTCCGCTGTCGCAGATTGCGACACATGGTGATACGGGTGTTCCGATAAACAGCACATCCGCCGGCGCGGCGCAATCGAAAGGTGTGACGCGTCGCAGCAAAACCAGCACGCGTGCGTCGATGTATCGCGGCACGACGAGGTGACGCGGCGCAGCACGCAAAACCTGGCATCGGTCTTGCGCCTACGCAGCTACCCGGACGGGCCTGCCCTGTCCTTCTCGACCGCCGAAGGAGACACCACGATGAATGCCGTCAGCACCGCCAAGCCGCATGCCACCGATCCGCAGTCCATCTTCAAGTCGCGCTACGGCAACTTCATCGGCGGCAAGTGGGTGGAGCCGAAGAGCGGTCAGTACTTCGACAACAGCACGCCGATCAGCGGCAAGGTGTTCACTTCGGTGGCGCGCTCCAACGCCGAGGACATCGAGGCCGCGCTCGATGCCGCGCATGCCGCCAAGGACGCCTGGGGCAAGACCTCCAGCACCGAGCGCAGCAACATGCTGCTGAAGATCGCCGACCGCATCGAGCAGAACCTGGAGCTGCTGGCCTACGCCGAGACCTGGGACAACGGCAAGCCGGTACGCGAGACGCTCAACGCCGATGTGCCGTTGTGCGTGGATCACTTCCGCTACTTCGCCGGCGCGGTGCGCGCGCAGGAAGGCGGCATCTCCGAGATCGACCACGACACCATCGCCTACCACTTCCACGAACCGCTCGGCGTGGTCGGGCAGATCATCCCGTGGAACTTCCCGCTGCTGATGGCGTGCTGGAAGCTGGCACCGGCGCTGGCCGCGGGCAACTGCGTGGTGATGAAGCCGGCCGAGCAGACCCCGGCCTCGATCCTGGTGCTGATGGAGGTCATCGGCGACCTGCTGCCGCCGGGCGTGCTCAACGTGGTCAACGGCTTCGGCCTGGAGGCGGGCAAGCCGCTGGCCAGCAACCCGCGCATCGCCAAGATCGCCTTCACCGGCGAGACCACCACCGGCCGGCTGATCATGCAGTACGCCAGCCAGAACCTGATCCCGGTGACGCTGGAGCTGGGCGGCAAGTCGCCCAACATCTTCTTCGCCGACGTGATGGCCGAGGACGACGATTTCCTCGACAAGGCGGTGGAAGGCTTCGTGCTGTTCGCCTTCAACCAGGGCGAGGTGTGCACCTGCCCGTCGCGCGCGCTGATCCAGGAATCGATCTACGACAAGTTCATGGAGAAGGCGCTCAAGCGGGTGGCGGCGATCAAGCAGGGCAACCCGCTCGACCCCAACACCATGGTCGGCGCGCAGGCCTCAGGCGAGCAGTTGGAGAAGATCCTGTCCTACATCGACATCGGCAAGCAGGAAGGCGCCGAGGTGCTGATCGGCGGCGAGCGCAACGCGCTGGACGGCGAGCTGGCCGGCGGCTTCTACGTCAAGCCGACGGTGTTCAAGGGCCACAACAAGATGCGCATCTTCCAGGAGGAGATCTTCGGCCCGGTGGTGTCGGTGACCACCTTCAAGGACGAGGCCGAGGCGCTGGCGATCGCCAACGACACGCTGTACGGGCTCGGCGCCGGCGTGTGGAGCCGCGATGCCGCGCGGCTGTACCGCATGGGCCGCGCGATCCAGGCCGGGCGCGTGTGGACCAACTGCTATCACGCCTATCCGGCGCATGCCGCGTTCGGCGGCTACAAGCAGTCGGGCATCGGCCGCGAGAACCACAAGATGATGCTCGACCACTACCAGCAGACCAAGAACCTGCTGGTCAGCTACTCGCCGAAGGCGCTGGGCTTCTTCTGATGCGCAGGGCAGGGCGGCGGCACGCGGCAGGCGTGTCGTCGCCCTGCCGCCAACTGATCTGGATCAAGGCACTCCGTCGCCGGTCGCGCGATGGTGACAGCACCCGTTTTTCTCAGGAGCGTTGCAATGGACAAGACGATGAAAGCCGCCGTGGTGCGGGAGTTCGGCAAGCCGCTGGCGATCGAGGAAGTGGCGGTGCCGCGGCCGCAGGCCGGCGACATCCTGGTCAAGATCGAGGCCTGCGGCGTGTGCCACACCGACCTGCATGCGGCCGAGGGCGATTGGCCGGTGAAGCCGAATCCGCCGTTCATCCCCGGCCACGAGGGCGTGGGCCATGTGGTGGCGGTGGGCGCCGGCGTGGACCACGTCAGGGAAGGCGATCGCGTCGGCATTCCGTGGCTGTACTCGGCCTGCGGCCATTGCGAGCATTGCCTGGGCGGCTGGGAAACCCTGTGCGAGGCGCAGCAGAACGCCGGCTATTCGGTCAATGGCGGCTTCGCCGAATACGCGCTGGCCAACGCCAACTATGTCGGGCACCTGCCGAAGGCCATCGGCTTCGTCGAGGTCGCGCCGATCCTGTGCGCCGGCGTCACCGTGTACAAGGGCCTGAAGGTCACCGACACCAGGCCCGGCAACTGGGTAGTGATCTCCGGCATCGGCGGCCTCGGCCACATGGCGGTGCAGTACGCCAAGGCGATGGGCCTGAACGTGGCCGCGGTGGACGTGGACGATGCCAAGCTGGCGCTGGCCACGCGCCTGGGCGCGACGGTGACGGTGAATGCGCGCACCACCGATCCGGTCGCGTACCTGAAGAAGGAGATCGGCGGGGCGCACGGCGCGCTGGTCACCGCGGTCTCGCCGAAGGCCTTCGAGCAGGCCATCGGCATGGTCCGCCGCGGCGGCACCGTGTCGCTCAACGGGCTGCCGCCGGGGCAATTCCCGCTGGATATCTTCGGCATGGTGCTCAACGGCGTGACCGTGCGTGGCTCGATCGTCGGCACCCGCCTGGACCTGCAGGAATCGCTCGAGTTTGCGGAGCAGGGCAAGGTTGCCGCGACGGTGGCAACCGACACCCTGGACAACATCAACGACGTGTTCGCGCGCATGCACGCCGGCAAGATCGAAGGCCGCATCGTGCTGGACATGGCCGCCTGATGGACGCGCCCGCGCCCGCAGCCGATGCCGCGCTGCCGCCGCAGGTGCTGGCCACGCTGCCGGCCCTGCAGCTGATCGCGAAACTGCGGGCGCGGCACGGCGCGCTGCTGTTCCACCAGTCCGGCGGCTGCTGCGACGGCTCCTCGCCGATGTGCTATCCGCAGGACGACTTCATCGTCGGCGACCGCGACGTGCTGCTGGGCGAGATCGGCGAGACGCCGTTCTACATCAGCCCGTCGCAGTTCGCCTACTGGAAGCACACCCAGCTGATCATCGACGTCGTGCCCGGCCGTGGCGGCATGTTCTCGCTGGAGAACGGCGAGGGCGTGCGCTTCCTGGTGCGCTCCCGGTTGTTCACCGACGGCGAATATGCCGCGCTGGAGGCGGCGGGGAAAGTGTAGTGGCGCATCCGCGCCATTGTTGCAGTTGTAGGAGCGGCTTTCGCCGCGACCGTGGTGTTACCGGTAGCGCCCGTCGCGGCTAAAGCCGCTCCTACATGGACACGTTGCGGCGTCGACAGAATTCGAGCGAAGCGGAGTAGGGTTCCTGTCCGTGGTGACGTGAGCCCCTTTCAGTCACTGCGCCTCTGACCATGCCGATGGACTGGCCGATGCACTGTGGGAGCGACTTCAGTTGCGACGGGCCTTACTAGGCAAGCCTCGTCGCGACTGAAGTCGCTCCCACAAGGGGCTGCAATGACCCTCATCGCAACGGAGCGAAGGTCACTCCTGTAGGAGCGGCTTCAGCCGCGACGGGCGTTCTCGGGAACGCCTCGGTCGCGGCTGAAGCCGCTCCTACAACGACGGGGCATGCGCAGCACTACAGCGACCGCGGCAATACAGCGATAACGACGTCTTCGGCGCCCTAAGACGCCTTCGGTGGCTTCGCCGGCACGAACGGCGACACCGGGTCGCTCGCCGGGAAGGTTTCTTCCAGCGCTTCGTCCTGATTGGCGTCGGCGTGCCGGCCGTGTGCCGTGTCCGGGGTGGAATGCGCTGGCGTGTCGGGCGGGGCAGGGCGGTTTTCCCCGGTACGCGGTTCGCGTTCGACGATAGTCTCGGGACGGTCGCCTGCGCCGCGGTCTTCGTTGCGTTGCGTCTCGCGTTTGCCGCGTTGCTCGCCGGGGACGGGGGCCGCGCGGCGCAGCGGATCGGTGGGCGTGGACATGTCCGGTTCCTCCAGGCAATGGCGGAGGACCAGTTCACCGCCGCCGCGGTGAAGCCATTGCGAATCGCGCATCCTCCACGCGTCGGTCACGAGTGGCTAACGGCCGCGGCGCTACTGCTGCGCATCCCCGCCGACGTTGCCGCCCGGAGCCCTGCCATGCGCCCCAGCGACCGCCCCGACCCGCTGTTGTTCAATGCCCACCTGGACCCCTTGCCGAGCGTGCCGCCGCAGCGGCGCCGTGGCGCCACGCCGCGTCCGCAGGAGGCGCCGGACTACCGCCGCTACAGCCTGGCCGATTACCGCCAGCGCCGCGCCCGCCACCGCACCCCATGGCGCGATCTGTGCCCGGCCTACGCCTTCGCCCTGCAGACGCATGCCCGCGGCTGGCCGCGCGGGCCGGGTGCCGAGACCGAGGACGAACTGGCCGCGCACTGGGACCTGATGCGCGGCGACTCGCGGCTGGACTGGACCCAGGCGCGGCAGGTGATCGAGGACGCCTGGCAGGCCCTGGACCACCTGCCGGCGCAGGCCGCCGGCGGGGAGGCGCACTGATGCCGCGCCCGATCTGGACCGGCACGCTGTCCTTCGGCCTGCTCAACGTGCCGGTGTCGCTGATGTCCGGCGAACGCCGGATCGATCTGCACTTCCGCATGCTCGACGCGCGCGACAAGCGCCCGATCCGCTTCGAGCGGGTCAATGCCGACACCGGCGAGGAAGTGCCGTGGAAGGACATCGTCAAGGCCTACGAATACAGCAAGGGCAACTACGTGGTGGTCGAGCAGCAGGACATCGCCTCGGCCGCACCGGAGAGCCACGAGACGGTGGAAGTGGAGGCCTTCGTCGACGCCGCGGAAATCGACCTGCGCTATTTCGAGAAACCCTACGTGCTGGTGCCGGGCAAGAAGGCCGAGAAGGGCTACGTGCTGCTGCGCGAAACCTTGCGCAACACCGGCAAGGTCGGCATCGCGCGGGTGGTGATCCGCACCCGTGAGTACCTGTCGGCGGTGATGCCGCTGCAGGACGCGCTGGTGTTGATCCTGCTGCGCTATCCGCAGGAGCTGGTCGACCTGGACGACTACACGCTGCCCAGCGGCAAGGCCGCCGACTACCGGATCAGCGCCAAGGAAACCGAGATGGCGGCGCAGCTGATCGACTCGATGTCCGGGCGCTGGGACCCCGATTCCTACCACGACGAATTCCGCGAGCGGCTGCACGCGGTGATCCAGAAGCGGATCAAGGCGCAGGAGGGCACAACCCAGGTCGACGAGGACGCCGAGGCGCCGCACCGCGAGGATGCCACCACCAATGTGGTCGACTTCATGTCGCTACTGCAGAAGAGCCTGGATGCCAAGAAGCGCACGCCGGCCAGGCAGGACGAACGCGTGCCGGTGCGCAAGACCACGGCGAAGAAGAGCGGCAAGCCGGCCAAGAGCGGGGCCGGCAAGGCGAAGAAGGCGACACGCGCCAAACCGGCGGCCGCCAAGGCCAAGCCGGCCGCACGCAAGGCGCCGGCGCGGCGCAAGGCCGGGTAGGGCAGGGTGCGGCGGCGCCAGGGTGCGCCGCCCATGCCGAGGATGCTGCATCGGGACCGGCAGGGGCGCCATTGGCGTCGCCGTGCGCAGCGGTCGACCGGTGGTCAGCTCACGCCGCGTGGCGTCGGTGGTACGCCCTGCCTTGGCCAACGCGAACGACCGCGGTTGCGAGGAGTGTCATTGCTCGGTCGTTTCTGGCGTCCAGGTCCTTGCTTCCTCGCGACAGGCACACGCAATCGCCGCGCGGCATGCGCGCGGCTGGTTGGCACGCCCTACGGCGAGACCATCCCCTCGCGCGTCACCTGCGCCAGCGAATCGCGCGAGATGGCGGCGATCGACTTGGCGCCGGTCAGGGTCATCGCCACCTGCATCTCCTTCTCGATCAGGCTCAGCAGATGCTCCACGCCGGCCTGGCCGGCGGCGGCCAGCGCGTAGACGAAGGCGCGGCCGAGCAGCACGGTGTCGGCGCCCAACGCCAGCATGCGCACCACGTCCAGGCCGTTGCGCACGCCGGAGTCGGCCAGGATCTTCAGCTCGCCCTTCACCGCATCGGCGATCGCCGGCAACGCCCGCGCGCTGGACAGCACGCCGTCGAGCTGGCGCCCGCCATGGTTGGAAACGACGATGCCGTCGGCGCCGAACCGCACCGCATCGCGCGCATCATCCGGATCGAGGATGCCCTTGATCACCATCGGCCCGGTCCAGAACTCGCGGATCCACTCCAGGTCCTTCCACGAAATCGACGGATCGAAGTTGGCGCCGAGCCAGCCGATGTAGTCGGCCAGTCCGGTGGGATGGCCGCGGTAGGTGGAGATGTTGCCCAGGTCGTGCGGGCGCCCGCGCAGGCCCACGTCCCAGGCCCAGCGCGGATGGGTGACGGCCTGCAGCATGCGCCGCAGCGGCGCATTGGGGCCGCTCATGCCCGAATGCGCGTCGCGGTAGCGCGCGCCCGGCACCGGCATGTCCACGGTGAACACCAGGGTGGTGACGCCCGCGGCCTTGGCCCGCTCCAGCGCGTTGCGCATGAAGCCGCGGTCCTTGAGCACGTACAACTGGAACCACATCGGCCGGTCGATCGCCGGCGCCACTTCCTCGATCGGGCACACCGACACCGTGGACAGGGTGAACGGCACGCCCTTGGCCGCCGCCGCCTTCGCCGCCTGCACCTCGCCGCGGCGCGCGTACATGCCGGTCAGGCCCACCGGCCCCAGCGCCACCGGCAAAGCCAGGCGTTCGCCGAATAGCTCAGTGTGCAGGTCCAGCGCCGACATGTCGCGCAGCACGCGCTGGCGCAGGGCGATGTCGCGCAGGTCGGACACGTTGCGGCGCAGGGTGTGCTCGGCATAGGCGCCGCCATCGATGTAGTGGAACAGGAACGGCGGCAGCCGGCGCTGCGCGGCGGCACGGTAGTCGGTGGAGGCGGAAATGATCATGGGGGCAGGGGGTCAGGGAGAGGAGGGCAGGCGCGAGGCACGGGCGCGGCGCGCATCGTCCTCGTCGAGGGTGCGCAGCGCGCCGTGCACGAATTCCAGGTGGGCATGCGCGGCGGCGCGGGCGCGTTCGGGGTCGCCGGCCAGGATCGCGTCGCGCAACGCGCGGTGCTGGGCGAGCAGGGCGGAGAAGATGCGCGGCGATTCGAACAGCTGTTGCCGGCTCTGCGAGATGTTGGCCTGCAGCAGGTCGAACAGCCCGCGCATCACCTGCAGCAGCACGCGGTTGTGGGTGGCCTCGGCGATGGCCAGGTGGAAATCGGCGTCGGCGTGTGCCTGCGCCGCCGCATCGGCCTGCGCATGGGCCTGCAGCAACGCCTCGTAGGCGGCCGCGATGCGCGCGCGGTCGTCCTCGGTGGCGCGCAGCGCCGCATGCCAGGCGGTGGCGCCTTCCAGCGCATGGCGGGCCTCCAGCACGTCGAAGCGGTACTCCGGGTCGGCGTGCAACAGCGGCAGGAACGGCTGCAGCGGCGCCACCACCTGGTCCTCCGGGGTCGGTGGCCGTTGCACGTAGGTGCCGCCACCCACGCGGGCCCGCAGCAGCCCCTGGCTGGCGAGCTGGGCGATGGCCTCGCGCAGCACCGGGCGGGAAACGCCCAGTTCCGCGGCCAGGGTCCGCTCGGCGGGCAGGCGCGCGTCGACCGCCAAGCCGCGTTGCGCGATCAGCGCGCGCAACTGCGCGGCGACCCGGTCGCTGAGCCGGGTGAGGGACTCGGCGGCAGCGGTCGTGGTGGTGGCTGTGGAATTATTGGTCATACCAATAAACTGTCAGGGGCGCAAATGGTGTGGCCATTAGGCGCCGAATCTCACGTACCGTCAACGCTTTCGGTGATGCGGGACGCCTAAATTGGTAATACCAATTGGGGCGTGCTGTCGCGGACCATCGCCGCAGCCAATACCATCAGCACCGCCGACAGGCCCGGTTCCACCCCGATCAACCGGCGCAGCGTGCGCACCTATGCCGCGGTCGGCGCCCACGTTGGCTGCCGCCTTGCCTGGCGACACCAGCGCGGGCGCAGCGTCGGCACCAGGGAGAGCAGGCCGATCGCTGCGAAGGTGCCGAGCATGGGCCCAGAACCAGGGGGTGTGCAGGTAGTAACCGGTGCCCTTGAGCCCATAGCGCACGCACAGGGCGCCCACCGCCAGGATCAGTGGCGCGGCCAGCGCGTAACCGGCGTCGGCGCGAACCAGCTGTGCTAGCCGGGGGCGGTCCAGCGCAGCAGGCTCCATCCCGCCACCAGCGCGGCGATCAGCAGCATCGCCAAGTGGTGCAGGGCGCCCAGGATCAGGTCGACAGTGCCCACCGCCGCGGCCTCACCACACCCACGGCAGCAGCCGCCAGCTGTGCGCGGCGTAGTCCGGATATTCCTCGGGGAAGGCCTGGGTCAGCATCGCTTCCTCGACCCGGATGCGGCGCAGGAACGCCCAGGTTACCGGCAGCACGATCGCCAGCAGCGACAGCACGTTGCCCATGCCCAGCGCCAGCCCGTAGAACGCCAGCAGCGCGCCGGTGTAGGAGGGATGCCGCAGATAGCGATACGGCCCGTGGCGGACCAGGCGGTGGCCTTCCTGGATGGTCACGTCGACGGTGAACCAGCGCGCCAGTATGCGGATCGACCACAGCCGCAGCGCCAGGCCGCCGCCCAGCAGCACGCAGGCCACCCAGCGCAACGGCTCGCGCACGTGCGGCGCATAGCGCCACACGCCGAGCATCGACAGCAACACGCCCAGCGCGACCGCCGCGTACAGCACGCGCCACAGCAGGCGCAGCGTGCCCTGGTCGCGCGCACCGCCGTCGGCCGCGCGGCGGCGGCGACTGAGCAGCAGTTCGTACGCGCCCCAACTCAGGCCGAGCAGCATGAACAGCAGATCCGGGTGGCGCAGGGTCAGGGGCATGGCGGTGTTCCTCGTGGCAGCGTGCACGACGCATTGCGTGGCAGGGCGGATGAACCGGGCCCGTCCTGCGTGTCGATCGGCCGGCGCGCAGTGGGGCATGGACGCAGTGTGCCGCCATCGTGGTGGCGCGGCAGTGGCCGCTGGTCATGTCCACTGCCTGCCGGAAGTCACTTTCTGCGCCCGGCCCATTGCCGCGGCGTCGGCACGGAGTCAGCATCCGTCGCATGAACCGATTCCTGCGCGACCTGATCGAACCCAAGCGCCTGGCCGGGCTGCTGACCGTGGCCACCGTGCTGTGGTCGTTCCAGTTCGCGCCGCATGCGCTGGCGCCATGGCGCTGGATCGCCGCGGCGTTGTTCCTGCTGCCGCTGCTCGGCGCGCACTACCTGCCCGTGCGTTGGCGCGACGCCGCACTGTGGCTCGAGGCCGCCGCGGCGATGGCGCTGGTCTGGCTGGAGCCGCATGTCGGCACGGCACCGGTGCTGCTGGTGGTGGTGGTCGCGCAGGTGGCGCTGCAGTGGCCGCCGCGGCCGGTGCTGGTGCTGGCGCTGCTAGCCAACCTGGGCACGTTCCTGGCGCTGTCCGCCGCCGGGATCAAGCATCCGCTGCTGACCACGCTGATCTACGCCGGCTTCCATGCCTTCGCCGGCCTCAGCGCCCACTACGCGCGCACCGCCGAGCTGGCGCGCGAGGCGCTGGCACGGGTCAACGCCGACCTGCTGGCCACGCGTGCGCTGCTCGCCGACAGCGCGCGCGATGCCGAGCGCCTGCGTCTGGCGCGCGAACTGCACGACGTGGCCGGCCACAAGCTGACCGCGATGCGGATCAACCTGCGCCTGCTGCTCGCCGACCCGGCACTGGCGCGGCACGAGGAACTCGGTGCGGTCGAGCGCCTGTCTGGCGAACTGCTGGCCGACATCCGCAACGTGGTGCAGTCCTTGCGCGACGAACGCGGCCTGGACCTGGAAACCGCGCTGCGCGCGCTCGCCGCGCCGTTGCCGCGCCCGCAGCTGCGGCTGCAGATCGACTCCGGCGTGCGCATCACCGATCCGCACCTGGCCGAGACCCTGCTGCGACTGGTGCAGGAAGCGCTGACCAATGCTGCGCGGCATGCCGATGCCGGTGAGGTCCATGTGTGCCTACGGTACGAGGACACGCAGCTGTGCCTGGACATCGAGGACAACGGCCACCGCGCCGAGCGCATCCGCGAAGGCAACGGCATTGCCGGCATGCGCGAGCGCCTGGCCGCGCTGCACGGGCGCCTGGAACTGGGCCGCACGCCGCTCGGCGGCATGCAGCTGAGTGCGAGGCTGCCGCTGTGAGCGCGTTGCGGATCGCCCTGGCCGACGACCAGGTACTGGTACGCGCCGGTTTGCGCGCGCTGCTGCAGACCCAGGGCATCGTCGTCGCCTGCGAGGCCGACGACGGCCAGGCGCTGCTCGACGCGGTCGCCGCCACGCCGGTGGACGTGGTGCTCAGCGACATCCGCATGCCGGGCATGGACGGCATCCAGGCGCTGCAGCAGCTGCGCGCACGCGGCGACCGCACGCCGGTGCTGCTGCTCACCACCTTCGACGACTCCGACCTGCTGCTGCGCGCTACCGCCGCCGGCGCGCAGGGCTTCCTGCTCAAGGACGCCGCGCCCGAGGATCTGCGCGAGGCGATCGCACGCGTGGCCGCCGGCGAGACCCTGCTGCAGCCGGTCAGCACCGACCCGGTGCGCGCGCGCTACCGCTACCGCGACGAGGACGCCCCGCGCGACACCTTCAACGAACGCGAAGTGGCGATCCTGCGCCTGCTCGCCGGCGGCTACTCCAACAAGGAGATCGCGCGCAGCCTGTTCCTGGCCGAGGGCACGGTGAAGAACTACGTCTCCACCATCCTCGACAAGCTCGGCACCCGCGACCGCACCCGCGCCGTGCTCAAGGCGATCACCTTGCGCATCATCTAGTGCTGACAAGCGGCATCGCCGCGACGGCCGCCGGCAGCGCGTCGGGACTGAAGTCCCTCCCACACTGTCTCCATCCAATATGGCCGCGCGCTGCGGCTTGCCGTAGGAGCGGCTTCAGCCGCGACAACCGACGTCGCGGTGCAAGGGATGCCGATGAGCCCTATTCCCATAGCGCCAGCACACCATCCACCGCCGCGACGCCGCCCCATGTGGGAGCGACTTCAGTCGCGACGCGACACCCCCCGAACGCGCGCGCCTCCACCCACACCGAACTCCATACCCCGCCGTGTGCTGCCGTCGGGACTTCTGCATGCCCGCCGCAGACATTAAGATGCCGCGGGCATTGTGCCGACGAGGAATTCACGTTGATCATCCATCCGAAAGTCCGCGGTTTCATCTGCACCACCACGCATCCGCTCGGCTGCGAGCGCAACGTGCTCGAGCAGATCGCCGCCACGCGCGCGCGCGGCGTGCGCCACGATGGCCCAAAGAACGTGCTGGTGATCGGCGCGTCCAGCGGCTACGGCCTGGCCTCGCGCATCACCGCCGCGTTCGGCTTCGGCGCCGCCACCCTCGGCGTGTTCTTCGAGAAGCCCGGCAGCGAGAAGAAGGCCGGCACCGCCGGTTGGTACAACGCCGCCGCGTTCGACAAGCAGGCCAAGGCCGACGGCCTGTACAGCAAGTCGATCAACGGCGACGCGTTCTCCGACCAAGCGCGCGAGAAGGTGATCGAGCTGATCAAGCAGGACATGGGCGGCCAGGTCGACCTGGTGGTGTATTCGCTGGCCTCGCCGGTGCGCAAGCTGCCGGGCACCGGCGAAGTGAAGCGCTCGGCGCTCAAGCCGATCGGCCAGACCTACACCGCCACCGCCATCGACACCAACAAGGACGCCATCATCGAAGCCTCGATCGAGCCGGCCACCGAGCAGGAGATCGAGGATACCGTCACCGTGATGGGCGGCCAGGACTGGGAACTGTGGATCGACGCGCTGGACGCCGCCGGCGTGCTCGCCCCGGGCGCGCGCACCGTCGCCTTCAGCTACATCGGCACCGAGATCACCTGGCCGATCTACTGGCACGGCGCACTGGGCAAGGCCAAGGTCGACCTCGACCAGACCGCGCAGCGCCTGCACGCGCGCCTGCAGCCGCACGGCGGCACGGCCAATGTGGCGGTGCTGAAATCGGTGGTGACCCAGGCCAGCGCGGCGATCCCGGTGATGCCGCTGTACATCTCCATGGTCTACAAGATCATGAAGGAAAAGGGCCTGCATGAAGGCACCATCGAACAGGCCGACCGCCTGTTCCGCGAACGCCTGTACCGCGAGGACGGCCAGCCGCCCGCCACCGACGAGGAGAACCGCCTGCGCCTGGATGACTGGGAACTGCGCGACGATGTGCAGGACGCCTGCAAGGCGCTGTGGCCGCAGGTGACCACCGAGAACCTGTTCCAGCTCACTGACTATGCCGGCTACAAGCACGAGTTCCTCAAGCTGTTCGGCTTCGAGCGCAAGGACGTGGACTACGACGCCGAGGTCGATCCCGACGTGAAATTCGATTGCGTGGAGCTCTGAGGGGCGGGGATTCGGGAGTGGGGATTCGGGAGTCGTTTTGATCCCTGGTCCCGGACAGACCATGCGGCCGGCAGCGATGTCGGCCGTTTTCTTTTGCGGTGGCCACCGCGGCGATGGCAAGGCCGAGATGAGCGGTACCTGCGTGGCGAAGCAGGTGAGGGCTATGCAGTTGCGGCAGGCCAGCTGGGCGGTGGATTAGCGGCGCTACCCGTAACACCGAAGCAGCAAGACTTGCGCCGTTGCGCTCGCACCTCGCATCGCCAACGTTCGATTGCCGGTCGCGGCTGAAGCCGCTCCTACAAGAGCGCGCTACACCCGTAGGAGCGGCTTCAGCCGCGACAAGCCAAGCAGTGATGCGTGTGTTGACCGAACCGCGTCGGGACTGAAGTCCCTCCCACAAGGACACCAGCCATCCCCGCGGCAGCTTCCCCCCTGTAGGAGCGGCTTCAGCCGCGACATTCGAAGCCGCGGTGCAGGAACTGCCCGCACAGCATCAGGACTAAAACCGCGCCCCATCGCAACGCCAATCCGCACGCAAACCCAGCAGCGCCAGCGCCTTTACGATTCCCCATTCCCCATTCCCCATTCCCCACTCCCGGCTTTTCACCGCCTCACATCGAACCGCGTCGCCCCCACGCACGCCTGCACCTCGGCCTCGCTCAGCGCCAGCACGTCGCCCGGCAGCGTGTGCTTGAGGCAGCCGGCGGCCAGGCCGAAGCGGATCGTCGCGGTGTCGTCCCAGCCACGGCTCAACCCATGCAGCACGCCGGCGGCGAAGGCATCGCCGCCGCCGATGCGGTCGACGATGCCGCTCAGTTCCTCGGCCGGCGCCTGCGCCACACCGCCATCGCGGCGCAGCAGCATCGCGCCCAGGCTGTGCCGGTCCACGCTGTGCGCCACGCGCTGGGTGCAGGCCATCGCCTGCAGCTGCGGGAATGCGGCGAAGGCGTCGCGCGCGCCGGCCTCCACCCGCGCCTGCACGCTGTCCTGCGGATAGCGGTGGCCCAGCACCACCTCCAGGTCGCGGTAGTCGGCGAACAGCACGTCCGCCTGGGCCAGCAGCTGCCGCAGGATCCCCGGCGCATCGCCGTTCCACGCCTCCCACAGCTTGGGCCGGTAGTTGCCGTCGAACGACACCCGCACCCCGGCCGCGCGTGCGGCCCGTGCCGCTGCCAGCGCCGCGGCCGCGCCGCGTTCGCCCAGCGCCGGGGTCACCCCGGACAGGTGCAGCCACTGCGCGCCCTGCAGCAGCGCCGGCCAGTCGTGCTGGTCGCCGGCATCCAGCGCGAAGGCCGAGCCGGCGCGGTCGTAGGTGACCTCGCTGGGCCGGTGCCCGGCGCCGGTGCTGAGGAAGTACAGGCCCATGCGTCCGGGCACGAAGCGCACTCCGCTGGTGTCCACGCCATGCCGGCGCAGTTCGCCGGCCGCGGCCTGGCCCAGCGGGTTGTCCGGCAGCACGCTGACCACGGAAACCGCATGGCCGAAATGCGCCAGCGCCACGCCCACGTTGGCCTCGGCGCCGCCCACCTGCACCTCGAGGCGCGGCGTCTGCAGCAGCCGCTCGTGGCCGGGTGCGCCCAGGCGCAGCAACAGTTCGCCGAAGCAGACGATGCGGGAAGCGGTCATGACGGGCGGGTCCGGCGGCCGAAGGGACGCCAAGCATGCCGCGAAATGCGAACGTGGGCCAGAAAAAGTGACTAGCGGTGTCATTTCTGTGCGGCAGCAGGCGGTTCGGCACTGGCCGGCGTCGCGATCCTGCGCTATCTCATTGACTGCAAAGACCCTTGGGTCGCCGAGCACTCTGTTGCGCTGCAAGATGCCGCAATGTTTCGCAACTGTTAACGTTGGTTTTGACCAGCGGTGTCATTCGCGACAACGCCCGTAGTTCCACGCCGTCATGTAACCCTTGGGAGGGGAGGACATGCAATCACGTACCGAACGCCGGAAGACACCGGTTACCTTGCTCGCGCTGTCGATCGGCCTGGCCCTGCAGGCCGGTGCCCTGCAGGCACAGGAGGCGCCGGCGTCCGCGCCGCCCGCCACGGCCTCCGCCGATGCCACCACCGAGCTCGACACCGTCGTCGTCACCGGCTACCGCGCCAGCGTGGAGAAGGCGCTGGACATCAAGCGCGCCGAAAAGGGCATGGTCGACGCCATCGTCGCCGAGGACGTGGGCAAGTTCCCCGACACCAACCTGGCCGAATCGCTGCAGCGCATCCCCGGCGTGGTCATCACCCGTGACGCCGGCGAAGGCCGCAACATCTCCGTGCGCGGCCTCGGCCCGGACTTCACCCGCGTGCGCATCAACGGCATGGAAGCGCTGACCACGGTCGGCGCCAGCGACCAGAGCGGCGGCACCAACCGCGGTCGCGGCTTCGACTTCAACGTGTTCGCCTCGGACCTGTTCACCCAGATGGTGGTGCGCAAGACCGCCTCGGCCGACGTCGAGGAAGGCTCGCTGGGCGCCACCGTCGACCTGCGCACCGCGCGGCCGTTCGACTACGACGGCTTCACCTTCGCCGCCAACGGCCAGGCCACCTACAACGGCATGTCGCAGAAGGCCGATCCGCGCATCGCCGCGCTGGTCGCCAACACCTGGGCCGACGGCACCTTCGGCGCGCTGATGTCGGTGGCCTACTCCGAGCGCCAGGTGCTCGAGGAAGGCAGCGGCACCACGCGCTGGGCCAACGGCCCGAGCAACAACGGTTACAGCCCGACTTCGCCGTTCGCCGCCGCCAACAGCGCCAACGTGTTCAGCCCGCGCATCCCGCGCTACACGCAGATGGAGCACGAGCAGAACCGCCTGGGCGTCACCGGCTCGCTGCAGTGGAAGCCCAACGACAGCACCGAGTTCTCGCTGGATGGCCTGTACTCGAAGATCGATGCCAAGCGCGACGAGCACTACATCGAGGCGATCAGCTTCAGCCGCGGCCGCTCGCAGAACGGCAAGCCGGACATGATCGTGCGCGACGGCTACGTCGACCCGGCCTCCGGCGCGCTGCTGTACGGCCGCTTCGACAACACCGACATCCGCTCGGAGAACCGCCACGACGAGTGGAACACGGTCTTCAAGCAGCTCACCTTGAACGGCGAGCACCGCTTCAGCGACACCTTCAAGATCACCGGCGAGATCGGCACCTCCAGTTCCAAGCACCGGAACCCGATCCAGACCACGGTGATCATGGACAAGAACAACGTCGCCGGCTACAGCTACGACTACCGCAACAGCTACACCTCGCCGGTGTTCAACTACGGCATCGACCCGACCGCCGCCAACGGCTGGACGCTGGCCGAAGTGCGCATGCGTCCGCAGTCGGCCAACAACAGCTTCGACACCGGCTCGCTGAACTTCGAGTGGAACCTGGGCACCAACTTCACCCTCAAGGGCGGCGTGCTGGCCAAGAACTACGGCTTCGACACTAAGGAGTTCCGCCGCGCGTCCGAGACCAGCGTGCCGACCTTCGCCACCGGCAACCGCATCGTGCCGACCGACCTGGTCGCGCTCGCCGGGTTGAAGGGCATCGAGGGCACGCCGTCGAACTGGGCGGTGCCCGACCTCAACGGCATCGCCGATGCGCTGGGCATCTACAGCGGCACCGGCACCTGGACGCTGACCGAGCGCGCGGTCAACACCCGCAGCGTGGAAGAGAAGGACCGCGGTGCCTGGTTGATGGGCGACTTCGCCTTCGATATCGGCGCGATCCCGTTCTCCGGCAACATCGGCGTGCGCTACGTGAAGACCAACCAGTCGTCCACCGGCTACGCCCTGGTTGGCGCGAACCTGATCAACACCACGGTCGAGCGCACCTACAACGACACCTTGCCGTCACTGAACCTGGTGGCCGAGATCACCCCGGATTTCCTGGTCCGCTTCGGCGCCGCCAAGGTGATGACGCGGCCGGGCCTGGGCAGCCTGACCCCGGGCGTGACGGTCGCCGTCGCCGGCGGCGCGCGCACGGTCAGCGGCGGCAATCCGAACCTGGATCCGATCCGCGCCAAGACCGCCGACCTCGGTTTCGAGTGGTACCTGCAGGAAGGCGCGATGCTCGGCCTGGCGCTGTTCTACAAGGACATCGACAGCTTCGTGCAGACCGCGCGCACCATCGCCCCGTACTCCAGCAGCGGCCTGCCGGTCAGCTTGCTCGACGGCACCGGCGCGGCGGCCAGCGACGACTTCGTCTTCAGCGTGCCGCTCAACACCCCGGGTGGCAAGCTGAAGGGCGCCGAGTTCAACTACATCCAGCCCTTCAGCTTCCTGCCGGGCAAGTGGGCGAACTTCGGCACCCAGCTCAACTACACCTACGTGCAGTCGAAGATCCAGTACGTCACCGGCACCGGCGCGCTGTCGTTCAACACCGACCTCACCGGTCTGTCGAAGAACTCGTACAACGCAACGCTGTTCTACGAAGGCGAGCGCTTCAGCGGCCGCGTGTCGCTAACCCACCGCGACGGCTACCTGACCCAGGTGCCGGCCACGGAAACCGGCTTCGACATGCAAGGCATGCGCGGCACGAATGTCGTGGACGCCAAGCTGACCTACAAGATCGACGAGAAGATCGACATCAGCCTGGAAGGGTCGAACCTGACCAACGTGCCGTACTACGAGTGGGTGCAGACCAGCGCCACCGGCGCGCAGCTGCCGCTGACCTACAGCGAGACCGGCCGCCAGTACGCGATCGGGGTGCGTTACAAGTTCTGAAGACTGCGTTCGCCGGTGCCGCGCTGCGGCATCGGCAACGCCCCGCTGCCCGCATACTCGCGGGCCGGGGAAGGAGATCGCCGCGCGCTGCAATGGTGCGCGCCGATCGCAAAGGAGCGAGATGAAACAGGCAATGTGCCGCAGCGCCATACGCGCTGCCCGTGGTGTGGCCGCAATCGGTTTCTGGGCATGGCAGCGCCTGGAGGCAAATGCGGTGCAGTGCCTGACAGCCATCGGCTCCGTACGTGCGTCATCGGATGCGCCGGCATCGCGCGTCGCGGCTAAAGCCGCTCCTACCCGAGCGCGCGCTCTTCGTAGGAGCGGCTTCAGCCGCGACACGCGTTCCCGATCCACTTCGGCACAACAGGGCTCCACCAAAAAAGCCTCATACGCGCAGCGCTCCTGGCGCATCGCGCACCAGCTCGCCCTGCTCTGCACCTTCGCATTCCCCACCATCGCCGCCGCCGCGGCTCCCGAGCTCCTGTTCCGCGTCTCCGCCGACCATGGCCTGGACGCCGACGTCGCCAAGGGCGATGCAAGCCCCAACTTCCGCGACAAGATCGCCCTGGTGCCCACTGGCGTCTCCGGCCAGGCCATCGAATGGGCCGACGACGGCGTGCTGTCCTGGAACGCCCCCGGCAACCTCTACACCCAGCGCGGCACCCTGTCGTTCTTCTGGCGCTCGCGCTACCCGGTCGGCGAAGCGCCGTTCGTGATCTTCCGCGTCGGCTACGCCGACCACACCAGCTGGGACATGGCCTGGCTGCGCATCGACTGGAACGGCCACGGCTTCGATGCCTTCGTCACCGACGCCAACCTGGCCCGCACGCGCGTCTCCTTCAAGCTCGACAGGAACCCGGCACCTAGCGCCTGGACCCACCTGGCCTTCGCCTGGGACGAGACCCGCGGCGTGCGCCTGTACGTGGACGGCAAGGAAGCCGCGCGCGTGGACTGCATCCAAGCCTGCGCCAAGGGCGGCTCGCTCGACTTCGACGCCGCGCTGGACCAGCTTGGCCTGGCCGCGCGCGTGCTGGCCCCGCACCAGGTGCAGAGCCGCTACAACTTCCTGCGCGGCAGCGACTTCGACGAGATCCGCGTTTACGACCGCATGCTCGACGCCGCCGGCGTCGCCGCCCTGGCCAAGCAACAGGAACCGCGCAGCGCCGAGCCCGTGCCCGACAGCGCCGCGCGCAACGCCTGGCTGCAGCGCTTCGGCTGGGACCACGGCCGCGCACCGCCGGCACTGGACGCGCCGTCCACGCGCATCCGCAAGGTCGAGTTCGCCGACGCCAAGGACCTCAAGGAGTGGATGTGGAAGGCGACGGACGGCATCGCCGAGACCACCTGGCCCGGCGTCTACAACCGCTCGCGCCTGCCCGGCCGCAACGACTACTTCCAGTTGCCCGACTGGAACGTCTACGTCGAAGGCGGCAAGGCGCTGGATCTGGCCCTGCCCGACGAACCGTTCAACCGCATCGAACTACGTGGCGCCGCCTACGGCCAAGCCACCTACGCCGCTGATGGCGCGACGCCCACGCCGCTGTTCTCCCGCGCCCAGGGCACCGTGCGCAGCGTCGACCAGTTCGAACGCCGCCGCGGCGGCCACCTGCGTTTCACCAACGTCGCCCAGGAAACTCCGATCCAGGAGATCTGGGCCTACGACGTCGGCGCCGGCGCCGAGCCGGCCAACCCCAGCGCCACGCTGCGCTACACCGTGCGCAGCGACATCGCCCCCGACTACGCCAACCTCGCCGCGCTGCGCGCCTACATCGCCGGGCGCTACCCGCCGGACGAGCGCAGCACCGTGGTCGCGCTGCCGACCAAGGCGCCGGCGCGCAAGCGCGCCGAGGAAAAGACCGCGGTGCCGCCCCTGCCGATCGTCCATGTGCTCATCCCCTCCAACCTCGGCGACGCACCGGCCGCGCAGCCGCTGATGCGCAGCTGGTCGTACGGCTGGGAGAACATGCACGACGGCCTGGACGGCATCGCCATCGACCTGCCGGCGCTGCAGCTGCCGGCCACGCACAACGGCCTGATCCCGCTCAACATCCGCGTCAAGGATCCGATCTGGCCCGGCCGCGACATGCTCGACGTGTCGGTCTCGGTCGCGCCCGGGCAGGCGCGCACCCTGTGGCTGGACCTGCGCGACCGCATCCTGACCGACGACAGCCTGATGCTCAGCATCGCCTCGGCCGCGCCCGGCTTCGACGCGCGCGCGCTGGACGGCACGCAACTGCGCCTGCTGTTCAAGCCGCGCGACCAAGCCAAGGCCGAGCACATCGCCGACCGCTTCAACCAGGTCAAGGACAACTGGGGCTTCCTGGTCGAGGAGCACACCACCTCCAAGCGCCAGCGCCTGTACGCGCGCCTGGATGCCGACATCCACGACTTGCTGCGGGTGGACCCGGACAACGCGCTGGGCCGCCAGTACTGGGCCGACATCAGCTACGGCAACCAGGGCCCGCTGCCGGTGCAGTTGCCGCAGCCGCCCAAGGGCGTGCCCGGCTGGGCGTTCTGGCAGCTGGAAGACCTCAAGGCCACGCGCCGCTACATCAACTGGTGGATCGACGAGCGCCAGGTCGACTACGGCGATTTCGGCGGCGGCATCTCCGACGATTCCGACCTCACCCAGCAATGGCCCGGCGTCGCCCTGATGGGCGTGGACCCGGACAAGCTCAACGCCTCGCTCACCGCACTGTCCGACGCCAACTACCGCAACGGCATGTTCACCGACGGCCTCTCCACCATCGAGACCGACGAACTGCATTCCTACGAGGACGGCATCAACATCAACAGCGAAATGCTCTACCTCAACTGGGGCGACCCGCTGACGGTGGAGCGGTTGATGCGCACGGTGAAGGCGTTCGACAACATCATCCAGGTCAACCCGCAGGGCCACCTGCTGTTCGCCAGCAACTGGTTCGGCGGGCGCAAGGTCTACCGCGAACCGAACTGGGAGTGGCAAAAACCCTATTCGTTCCCGATCCTGCACCCGGCGCTGCTGCTGGGCGGCTACAACGCCGACCCCAACAGCCGCCGCATCGTCACCGGCCTGGCCGACGGCTACCTCGCCCATGCCTACACCGACGCCAAGGGCCAGTGGGCGCTGCCCAACGAGATCAACTGGGCCACCGGCAAGACCCGCGGCGGCAGCCTGTTCGACGGCAGCGGCGGCCCCGACACCCTGCACACCTTCTGGGCGGCGTACCGCTGGACCGGCGATGCGCGCTACCTCCAGCCCATCGACTACCGCGTCGCCAAGGCCGGCCCCGGCGGCCTGTCCCTGCTCAACGAGAACTTCCTCGACTTGCTCGGCAAGCGCGACAGCTGGGGCGCCAGCCTGGCCAAGGCAGCGGCCGACGCCGACCCCGACGACGCCCCCGACTTCGCCCATCACGTCGCCTGGGAACAGACCGGCGACCCGCGCTGGCTGGAAACCCTGTACCGCGCCGAGACCCGCGACAAGCTGCAGAGCTTCTACATGAACACCGAAGGCCACTGGTGGAGCGACCGCGTCGAATCGCCCACCGTGAACCTGCAGCGCGCCCGCCTCGGCGGCGTCGCCCTCAAGCGCAACCAGACCTACCCCGGCCACACCGTCAGCTGGCGCTTCGCTGACCCCGATGGCGCGGTGCTGGTGGCGCTGCTACTGCCGAAGCCGCGGCAGGATCGATTCACCGTCATCGGCTACAACACCAGCGGCAAGGTGCAGCGGGCGCAGATGACGGGGTGGAATATTGCCGCTGGGCAGTGGCGGATGCGTGCGGGCGTGGATCGCGATGGCGATGGGAAGATCGATGGCAAGGTCGCTAACCGCGAGTTCGCGTTCGAGAAGAGCGGGGCGGTGGATGTGGAGTTCCCGCCCGGGCAGACGTCGGTGATGGAGTTCGAGCTGGTCACGCCGGCTGCGGTGCCGGTCGAGCTGCGGCCGGACCTGGGGATCGGGCGTGGGGATGTGCGGGTGATGGCCGATGCCATCGAAGTCACCGTGCATAGCCTGGGGCATGTGGATGCGCCGGCGGGGTTCGTGGTGTTGGAGGATGGGCGGGGTCGGGAATTGGCGCGGGTGGCGTTTCCTGCGTTGGAGGCGCCGCGGGATTTGGAGCCGAGGACGGTGCAGGTGCGGTTGGTGGTGCCGGGCGGTGCGAGCGCCAAGGGAGGGCGGCTACGCATCGTCACGGAGGGCGACGTGTCGGAACTGACCCAACGGAATAATCTAGTGGATGTGCCCTGAATTAATCAGGGCACCCTTCGACGGCACAACTTGCCTAGCCAAGCGTCTTCGCCTGGGATGTTGCCGGTCGGCGGCCGAATTTGTCTCCCCCAAGAATGTGACGTCGTGCTAGAACAGGATCGTCTGTGGGGATCACGGACTTTCACCGGACCTGATTGGACGGTTGCGCCTGCGGGATACGCGGCGTAGAGCAGCCAATCTGCAATGGAAACTAGGACGCCACTTTTTCTCAGGGGGAAATCGATGTTTACCAAAGTCTCGATCATCGCGGCACTGGCTGGGTTCGCCGTGTGCCTGGCTGCTGCATCTGCGGACGCACGTGTGCGTGCGTCTGGTTCACACCACACGACCAGTCATGGCGGTCACTACACGTCGGGCCACGGCTCTTCGCATAAGGGTGGTAGCTACCGTAGTCCGAGTACCAACAATCACTATAGGCAGCATAAGCTCTGATAAAAGCTTGGCAATAATAATATGCATTTCTGAGGAACGCTGCAGGTAAAGTGAATTTAATTGAGAAAAATAAATGGATTTTAATAATAGAGTGAAGAAAGAAGTAACTGAGGCTGTGGTACGAGCAATCCTTGTCGACGCCGGATATCGGGTTCTTGACTTTGGAATTGAAAGCCAGATACGCGAAATAGAATGTTTAAGCGCACTCGAGTATCTTGGGTTGGACTTCCCTGCCGCACTTCGTTCACTACCTGATCTATTGGTGATGGATCGAGAGCAAACACAAAAGCAGCTTGTGGAGGTAAAGTTTAGAACTGGATGGGACAAAAATCTGCTTCTAAACATCGAAAATCAAGTCCGTATGTTTAACAGCATAGTTCTCATTTATTTGAACACCCAGCCGCAGTTAAATGGTAGAGATCCCTCTCCTAGCAGCTACCTCAGATGCTGCCAGCTTAGGATAAGTGGTGATGTTTATCAGGTGGAAGTCTTACATGGTTCAGAATTCTTATGGCGAGATGTTGCTCAGCTAGGAGTGCACGAAGGACAATGGTGGGGGCTTAGGCGGCTACAGGATGTTTTTCCAAAAATCATTGGTCGAGCTGAAGCGCAGTCATTACAGACCGCTATAAATTCAATTAAAGGTTTGATTGACGCGTGAGCGTGCTGATGTGCCTTCAAGGACGCGTTTAGGATACTAGAGGAATTCCTTTCCAGAACTCTCCATCAAAGTGTGAAGAAAGGCTTCCTCCAATCTTACTATAGGTGGGTGAGATCGGTGATAGCGAGAAAAGAAAATCTATTCGAGGACATCGCAGGAGCATATGTCGGTGAAAGTCTATTTTTCTGACTATTTCTCAGTTTCTCCGGAAACACTCAAGGAGCATGGAGCTCTAAACGTCTCGCTCATTAATGATCTTCCGTTATTTATCGACCCCTTTTTGCTATTTAATAGCGAAAAGAAGGAATATATTGATCTGCATGCCGCCATCATCAAATACATTCGGTTTCTAAGAGAGTTATCAGGGGGTGGCAAAACTAGCGATGGTCACGTCAAACACCTCTTCACCTTCAAAGAGGTGAAGCAAAATTGGCTTGGGTATAGCATGGTTGGTAACAGTGGCTCAGGTCTAGGCGCGAAGTTTGCCACCGCCATGAATGAGAACCTGTCAACTATCTTCAGCAACTTTGGCGATGAAAAAATTACCAAAGGAAGCCATCTAGAGAAGCTATGCCTCATTAAAGATGGGGTTGGCAAAGATGCCATCAGCGACTTCACTACAAATCTAATCAAAAGCTATCTTTGCGAGTACACCCAGTCTTTTGCAGAAAAGCACCTAGCAAGTAATCGCATCAAAGTCGTCGATGTGTCGCACGCAACATTTAATTACGATCTACGACGTTGGATGCCAAAGCAATACAAGCTCCCATACATTGATGGTGACTATGTACTTCTCACCCCTAAGGACATCCTTACCAAAGATGAGGCATGGATAAACCGTCATGATATTGTGGCTGACTTCGAAGATATCCTCGACGCCGTACCAAACGACGTGCTTCGCGCGCAAATTAATGACTACTTTCTTCGCCAAATCCCCGATGATGCAAAAAAAAAGGACATGAACGAAGCGGCCATTAGGGCCATCCGTACATTCCCTCAAATCATCGACTATTACATACGGTACAAGGAGGACAACGGAGACAAGGCCGTTGCAGTCAGTGAAGAGAGACTGAAAGAAACCGAGTCGCAGTTTATCAATCAAGTGTCGAATCTCATCGAAAAGCTTGTCGAGGACGACAATTTTTACAAGACTCCGACCGACACATTCGAAGAAACGAGTCGACGGGTCCAGTTCCTCAAGCAAGTCATCGAGAAGAACGACGGCTACAAAATTTTCTATATCAAGGGAAAACCCGTACAGCGTGAGGTCGACCTTCAACTGATGTTTCGACTGACGTGGTTTGCATCCAGCGATGATGTAAACGCTGAAGTGAACAATGGTAGAGGCCCTGTAGACTACAAAATATCGCGCGGCTCAAAGGATGCCACTCTTGTAGAATTCAAGCTTGCAAGTAACTCGAAATTAAAACAAAACCTTGCCAAGCAAGTTGAGGTCTACAAGGACGCCAACCAAACTAAGAAGTCAGTCAAGGTTGTTCTACATTTCACGGATGAAGAATACGCAAAGGTCAAAAGAGTAATGAAAGAACTCAAGATCAAGGAGGGACATGACTTCGTCCTCATTGACGCGAGCCGCACCAATAAACCGTCAGGCTCAAATGCAAAATAAAAGTGGAGGACGACCTCGTGGGAAGGAATTCTAATGGGCATCAACCAGACTGAAGTCGATACGCACTGGAACTATTTCCTCGCACTTGAAGAGGACTTCCTGTGTATATCCAGATATGTACATTTCAACGTAGCCAACAACAAAGCCTACTCTATCGAATTCGCAAGAATCATTCTCGCAGCAGGCTCAGAAGTCGATGTCGTCGCCAAGGCCTTGACCAAACAAGTGATAGGCGAAGACACCGAGAATATCGCAGAACACAGAAAGGCGTTACTTCCTACCTATCCTGAAATTTCAAAGCACACGGTATCTATGGATCGGTTCGGTATGACCGTGACACCTTGGGAGAATTGGGGCGCGGACAAATCACCGGAGTGGTGGTCAAGCTACAACACTGTCAAACACAATCGTGGACGGAATTTTCAAGAGGCGAATCTTGAGAATACATTCCGTTCTGTAGCGGGTCTTTTCATTCTTCTTATCTACCACTTACGAACAATGGGAGCTAAAGAAGTCCATCCACCTCCGCGCATTCTTTCAACGGAAGAAACATTCACATCCTTTGCAACCGACCCAAGAAGAAGACTATTTCTTCTTTATTCGCTGAATTATTAACAAGGAAATTATCGGGGTAGCTGAGAAAACAGGGGTCAGAGTGCACTTTTATGTGTGACACTTCGAAAGTCCGTTCTGACCCCAGTTCTCCGTTCTCTTTCGACCGCAGCGTTATGGGTCCAGTAGCAGTTGACGCCCATGACACGACATCTTGCTCTTTTACTGTCTTTGCTCCTTCCGGCATCGAATGTTGCGAACGCCAGGTGTTTGCTAGGTCAGCCGGCGACGGTTCGGCTTACTGGCGTCCTTGAGCGCGTCACGTTCCCAGGTCCACCCAACTACGAGAGCGTCCAGAGCGGCGACGCACCCGAAACCTACTACGTCCTGCGCTTACCGGAGCCAGTAAATGGGGTCAGAGTATATTTTTCCTGGCACTCTTGAAAGTGCACTATGACCCCAGTTCTGGTTTGATCCTTCTTCACGGCGCGGCTTAACTCAGAGTTAGATCTTGCTCACATCGTCTCGGTGAATCGAATGAATATAGCTTTCCTCTTCAATTCAGACCATCCTTCTCTCGGTGGCTATTACGGCCCGCCGGTAATGGATCTGATACTCAAAACTGGCATATTGCAGAACGAAGTACGCTCAATGCGGGTTTCGGTAGGTGACATCCTTACCTTTAGCGCTGCTGGCGAGAGCAAAGATCCAACTTACGATTATCTTGTGCAACTCTGCCGTAAGGTGTACGTTCCTAATTCATTTCATCATTTGAATATGGAAAAATTGGAGGCAACATTCAGAAATGCGACAGTTTACTGCTGGCTGGTCCAAAATATCACATCAGCAGCTGCACAACTGCTGGATCAAAAATTAGATCCAGTTGATTGTTATCTAGGCGCTATGGACGTGAACTTCTCGACACCTCTTCATCTAAAATTCTTCCGAAATAGTTTAATCGAGAAGTACAGGCTGAATGGAAGAAGGTGCGCTGTCTTCTATGATATGGGCCTAAACGAAGATCCAGACATCTCTGTCAAGGAAAGTTTTGAAGAGCACGGGTACATCGTCTCCTATGAAGATCAAGGTGCTCGCCGAACAATCTTTGACAACTACGATACCCTCGCCCACTTCAAAAGAGTTGAGTCATTTAAAGAATTTTGCTCTACGCTTCCCGAACTAACGACTGATGATGCGTCAGATTTAGCGCATAGTTTGGAGGAGCTTCATCCAAAACTATTTGATGCGTTCGCAGCCGCAGCTAGGACGCTTGATCGAGCAGAAACAGAGGAAGACTACGCTCAGGCTGCCCTGTCAGGGCGAAGATTACTTGAAAGGACAGCAGATTCGCTTTTCTCGCCCAGCGACACCGAATGGAAAGGACGCAAAGTCGGTGCGGCTCAGTACAAAAATCGCCTTTGGGCGTACGTGGAGCAAGCCTTAGAAGCGAGTGGCAATGCATCTGAACGTCTTGTTCCACTGGGGAAAGAAGCTGACCGACTTGTAGACTTATTCAATGCGGGCCTTCACGCCGCACCCACTAAGCAGAAGGTCGAACTCGCATTTCGCGATCTCATTATCTGGCTCTCAGTTGTTATCAAAATCAACCCGGAAATGGCTAGGGACCCATATGAACCATATGGTGACGAGCTTGCTTCTTTTTGGAATTCGGTTGTTTCAAGACACAATGACGAGACCTAGTAATTAATTCAAGCAGAAGTAGCAAGAAATATAGCGGGTCGGAGTACACTTTGTGTGCGCGAAGTCTTTAAAAGTCCGCTCTGACCCAAGTTCTACTCGACCCCAGTTCTACTCAGGAGAGGAAAAACAGGGGTCAGAGTACACTTTTCTTGTGTGCGACACCTTTGAAAACTAGCTCTTGACCCAGTTCTAATCTCGTCTCCCGGCAGCAGATCGCCTGCCGCTTCGTTCGGTGTCGTTGCCCCACTACGCTCATTGCCTCGGTCTCGGTTACGTCCAGCAGCTAGGCAACTTGGCAGGCCCCAAGACGGCGATCTGTGGCATGCTCGGTGGCAGTGCTGGGAGCACGGTGCATATTTCACCACCTCTTGGCGTCACCGCTTAACCATTCTTCAGGCCGATGTCGCTCTGCGGCTGGGCTTAATTTAGGTGTTAACTCTGTGGACCAGCCTCATCCTCACATTGACGTTGAGCAAGAGCTCGCCCACGTCATTCGGTCATTGGGCGGCCGAGTGCTTGAAGACGAACACGGTTCGACCCTACCTTTCAAAAACAGTGACTATTACTTTCCGGGATTTGGGATTGCCGCCGAACTGAAGCGGCTTGTGCTCGATCAGGAGTCCGATCCCAAAGCGCAGGAGTGCATTCAATCTAAGTTCAATCAATGGATGGAAGACGGAACCATTGGTGTCTACTACGGCACGCACAGGATCAACTCCGGCGACCTCCCCGAGCGCTGTCAGATCGAGCTTCTGGACTGCTTCAGCGCACCGCTTCGGCGTCGAATCCATAAAGCCAATAAGCAGTTGAAGCAGACACTTGCCCACTTCAAGCCGAAAGCGCCACGGGGCCTTCTATTCATCGTCAACGACGGTAATATGTCGCTCAAGCCAGACATTGTTCGGTTCCTGATCACGAGGATTCTCGGTAAGGATTTCGGCACCATCAACTCCGTTGTGTACTTTACAGCTAATCTCGCTGCAAGTTCGCACTTAACGGAAAAGGACGTTTTTGTTTGGGCACACTTAACCCGAAAGAGCGTTACTGAGCCGATTGATTCGTCATTTGTCATGACGATATTTGATGCTTGGGCTAAACGCGTGGAGCTGATTCGCGGCGACTACGTTGAGCGGATCGTCTTAGATAGGCTTCATATGGGCGATATGGAAAACAAACCACAGAGCTAACATTCGTCCAAGCCGATGCAAGTAGAAATAGGGCAGAGTGCACTTTTGTTGTTTGCGACACCTTTGAAATTTCACTCTGAACCAGCTTTAAAACCCCAGCTTTAAAACCTGGTCCAGCCCGGATGAGGCGCGGAAGACGCACACGTGACGACGACAGCTGACGACCTCAAAGTCCAACTCGCCCGCTCGGGTGTCATCCTGGAGATCGGGGGATTCCGGCCGCCCGACGATCCCCTGGCGAGTTGGTTCGGTCGCGTGAATGTCTGCGCGCCGGGCGAGATATGGCCGGAGACGGCGGGACGGCCGATGCATGCGCTGTGTCAGATCAACGTCAGCGAACTGCCACTGCGGCCGGCCCGCCTCGCGGATATCGCACTGATTGCGGTGTTCATCGGTCCCGATACGCTCCCGGTCGATACGCCCAACGAGGAAGGGTGGTGTCTGCGGGCTTACACGCGCCTCGATGGACTGGTCCCGCTGGCGCCGCGGAATACCAATTCGCCTATCAGCGCATTTCCGATGCGGGCGCATGTCTTTCATGACGACTACCCGTGCTGGGAGGATGCGCCGACGGATCTGCCAGCAGATATCGAAGCGCACTACCACGATCTCTTCCGGAACCTGGATGGCTTCAAGCTGGGAGGATGGCCGACGCTGATCCAGGCCGAGATCTTCTGGGCGCCCTTCAAGCGCCATCCCGCGTTGCCGGAATTCGTCTTCCAGATCGACTCCACGGACAAGGGCCGCTGGATGTGGGGCGACGGCGGCGTCGGCTACCTCGGCCGCGGGACAGTGCCCGGGAAAGAGGACGACTGGGCGCTTGCGTGGCAATGCTAATAGCGACACCCGACGGAGAGGACTGCGGAACTATGTGCGCAATTCAACGGGTGGCGCATCAAGCGAGGTCCTAGCCAGGCTGCGCGCTATTGTGCGCAGTGCGCCGACAGGTCTACTCTGATCCAGCTGTCTGGGTGATCACATTAGGGGGTGTGATATGAAGTATGGAATGCTTTCTTTGGTCCTGCTGGCGGGTCTTGTGGCGTGTCAATCCACGCCATCGCCGCGATCGGCCATCGCACATGGGGATGGCGCGTCGCCGGACCGCCCCGTCGATCTGTCCGCGGCGCATAGCGAAGGCGAAGGTATCGCGGCGCAACGCAACTGGCTCGATCAGCACTACCCCGGCGCGCGCATCAAATCGCAGTCGCTGTTGTTCGAGCCGTCGGCCATGGACCTCATCACGGTCGTGCTGCCCTCCGGCGAGGAGCGCGAGGTCTACTTCGACATTTCGTCCTACTTTGGGAAGTGGTGAGCGGCGCCATCGCCAGTATGATGCGACACGCTTGCGTTAGCGCATCTGCATCAAACGCCCTGCAATGATGAAATGCCAACCTCACCGCCTTGCAGATCGATCCAGGCACCCACGACATGAAGCGACATATCCAAGCGCTTGGAGCCGCGACCATCTTGGCGTGTGTCACCGGGTTCATGCTCTTCGGCTATTCGCCGACGCCCTGTGCCTGCGAGACGCCATGGCAGCTGGTGTATTCCGCGTCCGGCTTGCCGTCTGACCGTCCCTATCGGACCTATGAAGCGGAGCAGCTACAACGTGGCCTTGACCGCCATCTTGCAGGATCGACTGTAGCAGGTTCGAGCGACTACTTCTTCGACGCCTGCCAGGAAACGGCACCGCGGCGGCGGCGATGCGTCATTGCCACCGAAGAATCGTTGCTGCGAAAGTCGGGCTACGTGATCGAGATGGACACGGACGCGGAGGGACGACTCGAACGCACCCATGTGACGACTTACTCGGCGTGGCGCTAGCCGTTCCTACGCGGGAAACAGATCGCATGCAGCGATGATTCGTGTCATCTCGGAATTTCTCGTGTCCGATGACTTGAGAACCGCGACGGCAAGGTTATGCAACAATGCGCGTCGGCCGCTGGAGAGAAAGTATGAAAAAGCATCTCGCCATACTGCTGCTGATCGTGGGCCTTGTCTGTAATGCGCCCGCGCTAGCCCAATTCTCCAGGTCGCCCTTGCTAGGCAAATGGGTGCTCGATGTCGCGAGCATGCCGGTGCCGCCTGACAAGCGTCCGAAAATCGCCACGCTCACCTACAGTGATGTTGGCAAGGGCAAGTGGCAGACGAATGCCGACATCGTCGGTGGCGATGGACATGACATCCATGCTGTCGCCATCTATCCGCTTGATGGAACCGCGGCCACAAGCAATGGATACCCGACGATCGACACCACGGCCGTGTGGCTGCCGGCGCCGAACGTGATGGTCGCAGCGTTCTACTTGAAGGGAATGCCACGCACGACGCGCACTTACACCGTCGCCCCTGACGGCAAGACGATGACAGAAACCGTGGTCTGGTTGAACATCTACGGCGAGCCGCGATCACGATGAACCGCTTCAACCGCGCGGAGCAGCAATAGCAATGACCTGTCGGTGGTATTTGCCGTAGCGCTGCGCTGGCGGTTGCGGCACAGGGCCGAGCAACAATTTAGGCCATGTACGCAGCCGGCAGCGTGCTGGAAGAGCCGCCTATGCATGTGACCAGTTAATCCAGGTCGAAGTCGTAACGCACTACAATGCGGCGCAGAGTTTGGATGGACGGGAACAACATGCGCGGTTTGAACACTTCGTGCGGCGACCTCGTTACGGACGAAAATTCAGGTTCTGCGCTCAAGCCGGTTGCTTGCGTCGACCCACCACTAAGCACATCAGGCGCATCCAATGGATCTGTCCCAACTCGACTTCCACGACGCGACGCTGTTGGGCGTTTCCCTCGACCCGGCCGAGCGCGCCGCCGAGATCCGGCTCGCTTACTATCCGACCAGTCAATCGCGCGAGCGGGTATTGGGTGTCCTTTGCTTCAGTGGCGTGACACGCTTCAACCAGATCGCGGACCTGGAGGCGTTGCAGCAGCACGCTGGACCCGGCAACATCAGCCAGTTGGTCAGTGGCGAGCCGCCGGGCGTCAGTCATCTTTACCTTGTCCGCGGATTGGTCGAAATCGCAGCGACATCGGTTGCATTTCTTGTCGTGCCTGACAACTCGCAACAGACGGCATGCTCTCTTGATGTCACTTGAACTCGAGGCCTGTCAGCCAGGATTGCCTCCATGAGCGTTTGGTTTCTGCTGCTGGCGTTGGCTCCCACTGTCGCTCCCGCACAGCCTGCGGGTCGCTATGTGGCGGTGACAGAGACGGAGTACCAACTGGAGCTGGTCCTTGATCGCTCTGGAACTGCGCGTATCAAGCGCCACCTCTGGGAAGCCGACCACTCGACGGCCGACGTCCGCTCCAGTCTGAAGGGGCATTGGGTCTACCGAAACGACGCGGTTGAGGTGACGTTTGCCCCCGGAAAGGCCGCTTCTTTCCGGCTCGTCTCTTGCCTGTCGTACGCGGAGTTCGACGGGTATGGCTGTTCGCCTGGACTCAAGCTCATCAAGACCAGCCTTCCAGCACGTTGGGGCCTGGAACGGTTCGGCTTGTGGCGTGCGGATCTTCTACGGGCGGGCAGGGGCAACTAGCCAAAGAGGTGATATGACCGGACCTAGTCTATGTTTGGTGCTATGTTCCGAGCGATGGACTCCATTGCGGCTTCTCCGCTCGCTGCGATTGAGCGAAGCTCGGCGAGCACGGCTCATCCCCCCAGAAATCAACGTGGTGTAATCGGCATGCTGAGAATTATCGCAATTGCGGCTTGCATGTGCTTGCTGATGGCGTGCACTACCCAGGTACGGCATCGCTACCCGACCATCGCGTTTGTCGAAAGCAATGACACGGGAAAGGAGGTCAGGAAACTAACGTTCGAGCTGACCGACCAGCCGGCCAAGACATGCATTGCCGGTGAGTGGAAGCAGGCACGTGTCGTATCTGATGCCGGGCGCTATACCGAGTCTCCTGCTTACACCATGGAGGACGGCAAGCTGGAGGTTCTCTTGGTCAACACGGTGTGTGATGGGTACGACTCCTACGTCGGCGCCATCACCGGCACGACGTTCTCTGGTGAGCATGTCGCGTATGGGCTCGGCTTCCACAAAGCCCTCGGCAAGGTCGAAGGCGCCTACCAGGCGCCGTGAGGTGTGGCTAGCGAACGCGTTTGCATCAAATCGGCCTTCTGCTGGCCCGGCACAGGTGCTGATTCCAAAAGCACATTCGTCAGGCCAGGCGACGGCCAGCCAGGCCGGATTGACTGCGGCCGATCACTAGGTAAGGATCACGCCACACCGAGCCTAGGCGATCGGATCGCGATGGGATGCCATGAGCAAGTACACCTTCGAAATAGTGAACTTCCTGTCTGATCAACAGGTCGCTGAACTGGAGGCTGAGTGTGCGCCCTCGCTTCGAATGCTCAACTTGCGCTACACCCCGGACGTGGATCTTTCGCAAGGCTACCAACCGGAAGCTGAGTATCTTGACGTGGTTCGGACCTCCTGGTTGGTCGATGAAGAGAGTGACCGCCCCGAACACACGGTGTTGGTCGAGGGGCTTGGATTCGCCTTCGGCAAGTTATTGCAGCAACGCACCGCCCTGCGTTGGTGTGTGGCGCAGGACAGCGACGGCACTTTTCTCACGATGGGGGCGGATGGACGAAAACCCGGCAAAGGTTTCGGTCCCCGTCTTCAGCTATGTCGAGAAGCGGGAAACGCTAATGAACGGTGAGGTCTTCAGCGACTTCTTCAAGCAAGTCTCGCCCGACCTGCTCGGTGCTTGAGCCGACATAGACATGGCGTGCCGGCGGAATGCGCTTTCGACGACTGAGCTAATGTTGATCCGCACAACGACGCACTCCATCCAGGATGTACGCTGATGACGACCTGCCAAAAAGGCATTTCTCCGGTTGGTTGGTATGTAGGTACCTACGTGATTCGTTTCATCGAACTCGATGCCGTTGGTAACGACGACCCACAAGAAGAGTTTCTGGTATGGGAAAACACGATCATCGTCAGTGCTCCGGATTTCGATGAGGCCTACCGGAAGGTCGTTGCCGTCGCGGAGACGACGACCGGTCCCTACAAGGGCGGTCCCGACGGGGTTCCCGTCCAGTGGGTCTTTGAAGGCGTGACGGAGCTCATGCCCATCTATGAGTCGCTGGAGGATTGGTCCGAGATCATGTACGAAGAGCAAGAGTCCATGCGGCTGGACGCGCTGAGACAGCGGGTGATGTCGCTGGAAGCGCTGAAGGATCAACTGGATGCATGACCACGAAGCCATGAAAGCACCACATAGCGTACGCAGCAGGTGCGAACGCTCGGGTCCGCTTCGCCGATCTGCGTCATGTGTTCTGCAGGTCGTAGGCCAACCGGTCCGAAAGCCAATGCAGGTCTGCGGTCGCATTTTCCTCGGCCTGCGGCTCGGCGAGGCATCCAATGCGCCCTGACCGTCCCAAGGCTACGTCTGTCTCGGTCGCCCTGCTTGTCGCGACGCACACGATCGGACTGGCGCAGATGATCGGTCTGTCCGGCACGCTGGATGTGCCGCTCTGGCTGCCTTACAGCGCCTTGGCGGTCCTCTATCCGCTGGTGATTTTTCTGATCGTGATGATGATGCGTGGCAGCCCACTGGCACGCAGCATATACACGGTAGTTGGCTTACTTGGTCTGGTTTCTACTGCGAGCTCCGCCAATCATCTCGACATGGTGGGCTGGTTGATCGTGGCTGCGAAGCTCTCTGCAATGGCATTGCTCTACGTACCAGCCAGCAATAGTTGGTTCGCGGCCCAAGGTATCGAGGCAGATTCCGCAAAGAAGACCGTTTGAAGACCCCATGACCACATTCCAATTCCAACCCCGCTGGAAGGAAGAACTCGTCTGCACCGGTCCTGGCGGCGAATTCGTTCTGGATTTCCCGATGGGCGTGCCCACGGTCTACGTCCCCACCGAGCATGCCTGGGCGCAGAGTGCACCTGCATGGGCGCGCGACCTGTGGCCGGTGTTCAAGGCCGAGCTGGAAGCCTGGTGCCAGGCGCGCGACGTGCAGTTCTTCCTGGATGGATCGGCCAAGTGCTACGGAGCCACTGCCAAGGCCTAGGTGAACATGCTGACAGCAGGCGGATGCGCGTGGCTTGGTATCCTGGCGCGCCATCGCAGCAAGGTCTCCAATGAGCCAGAGTGCAGAGCGCGCCGACGCGACGAACGTCCCGCTGTATTACCTGATCGTGCCGGAATCGCACGAGGTGCTCGGTCCGTGGGCGGACGCGTTCCCGGCGTATACCGTCGTGGTCGGCTACTCGAGTCTCGGTCACTTCTTTCTGCATGATCCGGCCAGCGAGGATTACGCGGTGCTGCATCCGTTCAAGACCGCCGGCAAGTCGTATGGCGCGCATGCCTCCATCGCGGCGTTCGAGGCAGCCATCCTGCGCGATCCGGGCTTCGAGGAGTACGTGTTGCGCGGCGACCACGTCCGGGCGATCGCGGCGCGTCTCGGCCCGTTGAAGCCCGAGCAGATCTACATCCCGCAACCGTATCCGACGCTGGGCGGAACGGAAGCACCCGAGACGTATGACAAAGGCGATGTATGGGTCTTTGCGGACCTGATCGCGCAAAGCGTGGGTTTGTGACGTAAACCCGAACGATTTCGTAAGGCATGCCTGATGGGGATGTGGCGCGCAAGCCGTCAATCGACACGTGTGCTGTGTCTGCTTGTCGGCGTGCTACTTGGTTTTGCCGCGTTCTGTGTGGGTGTTGATCCCGGGTCTCTGCTACGGTCCGGAGTATGCGTGCTGCTCGCGATCGGTGCCAGCATCTATCTGTTATCTGTGTTTCTGGGCAGTGACGCCTGGCGTAGTCGCTTGATTGGGCTATGGCCGGGCATCTAAAGGCACGCTTCCAGGGAGAACCCAGGCGGCACCAAATCGCCGCCCGGATCAGATGCAACGCGGAAACCGCAGAAGCCGCGCCTCAGTGCTTCGCCGCCTTGCGCCGGTAAACACCATTGAAACTGACGTTGGCGCCACCGCACTCCAGATTGTCCGATGCAACCAACAGGTCGCCGACCAGCTGCAGGCGTACCTTGCAGTCGTCCTGGCTGAGTTCCAGCCGGTTGCCTTCCGGAAAGCCGCGTGCGGTGACGGCGCCCAGGTTGGGGCCGCCGGGCCTTTCCTCGGGGGTCGGGTTGGCGCTGGGCCAGTAGGCATCGCCGTTGGCGGTGATGGTGCCATCGCCGTTGGCGAGCAGCTGAAGCTCGTTGTCGCCGTCGTGCCAGTGGCCGACCCAGGCCTGCGGCTTCGGTGCGGCCGTCGCCGGCAGTGGTTGCACGCTGGACGCCGCCACCCAACCGGCGCTGCCGCCGACCTTGTTGGGGTAGAACGCGCAGACGAAACCGCCCTGGCGCTGCGCCAGGATCACCGTGTCGTCCTTGACCACATAGGCGCGCTGCCGGCACGCGGCCTCGCCCTTGGCCGGGCAGCCGTCGTCGTCGTTGAGCAGGTACAGGCGCGGCACCGCGACCTTGGCGAGCGAGAACCCGGCCGTGCTCATGGGGAAGCCGCCGTTGCGGCACATCGCCGTGTCCTCGTCTGGCGCCGCGTGGGCCAGTGCGGGAAACGCCAACAAGGCGAGTAGCCAAGTCTTGTGCATCAGAGTCGCTCCAGAGGTGGGGCAACAGTGTGGTGCATTCTGGGTGAACCGGTGGCGAGCGAATCGGTAGGCGAGGATGTAGCGGCGTCTGGCCGGCATGACGCTGCATCGCGTGGCGCAGCTCATCGCACGTCATGCGCGTCGACCAGCGGCATCGACGTCGGCGAACGCCTCGACCTGTAAGGTGGATGCCATCGGGCACACCGCGGGGATACCCTTGCGGGGGGTTCGGCTTTCAGACGCAAGAGGGTGGTGGGATGGCAGTGAAGTACCGGGCGGGCGATGTCTTCGCGATCCCGTTGGACACGGGGACGTACGCGCTCTGCCAGGTGCTGTGGGCGCCGCAGGGTGACTATCGCAAGGTGGTCGGCTTCTGTGTGCTGGAACAGCAGGCATCGGAACCGACGCTTGGCCCGTCGCCGGCACAGCCGCTGCCGGTGCGTGATGGCGACAAGGACCTCCGATTGCTGTTCACCGGCACCCAGAAGCTCAAGAGCGGCGAATGGCGGATCACCGGCCATGCGCCGCTGTCCAGCGATGCCAGGGAGCTGCTGACTTTCCACATCGCCGGGGAGCTGCACGAGGGCGATGCCTTCGTGCGGATGCTGTCGGTGGACGAGTACGTCCGCTATCGGTCGATGTCGGTGCTCGGATTCGAGCTGGTGCAGCGGCTGCTTAGCGACAGCCGGTGATCGAGGGCGCGGCCGTTGACGGCCAGTGGCCGCTCGGCGAGCATCGCATGCGGCCTCAACACAAGGGCGTGCCAACGCCGCACATCACTTCTATCTGGCTCAGATGACACCATGCCCGCAAGCCTGCTGACCGAAGTCGTCCTGCGCCCGCTGTTCGAGATCGTCCTCTACGGCCTGTGCTATGTCGTCGGCATGCTCGTGGTGCCGGCGTTCTCGTTCGGCTACTACAGCGTCGAACCGTGGAGCAGCAAACGGCGCAGCAGGTCCGGCAGGCGCAGCGCCTATCTGGCCCCACGCGTGGTCTCGGCCGACGCGGCGGCCTTCTGGGGCGGGCTCGCCCTGGTGGGCTTGGGGTTGTTGGGCTATGCGCTGTGGCAGGCAGCGGGCAGCTAACGCCGAGGCTAGTGAGGCAAGACACAAGAGTCGGGTCGCCTAGGAGAACAGCCATGGCGCAGTCCAAGACACCGTCGCCGTATCGCTGGAGAACAGCGATACGGCGCCATCTGCCCTGGTTCCTGATCGACCTTGGCATCGCGGCCAAAGGCGCCGATTGCGAAGCTGTGGGCGGCAGCCACACTTGGTACAACGTCGACGGCCCGCGCAGCGGGTGCTACCACTGCGAGGTGATACATGTCGGACGTCTGTGGGAGCAGACGGACGTCTAAGCCAGGAGCGATGACAGTGACAATCGCTCTTCGCTCATGGGCTGAGCAAGTGGCATCTAGAGTGACCTTATCTGCCTCGGCATGCCTCCGCTTCATCCATATCAACATTGCTGTATGAAGGTCGACACGATGGCCAAGGATCTCTACTGCTGGCGTTGCGACAAGATTGTGCCGATGTTCGACGAAGAAGAGTGGGAGGCAATGGGTCCCGCTCTGTCCGAGTCGATCAGCGACATCCAGGAGCTTCGACGGGAGGCCGGCATCTCCTTGCGTGAAGCGCTGGCGAAGCCACACGGGCAGCGGGCGCTCAAGCTGCATCAGGAATTGACCGGGCGGACCGAGACCAATCCGGCCGTGATCTGGCACCATCGCATTTCCATCTATGGACCCCCGTGCCACGCTTGCGGAAAGCCATTGCGAACGCCGCGGGCGAAGCTCTGTGCCGCGTGTGGCAGGAGCGTCCCCGCCTGATACGCCTGGCAGCGCGTGATTGGATCGGACCTGCCGGTATACGTGGGCGGATGTCGGCGAAAGAGGAGCACATATGCGAGATCCAGAAAGAATCGATGGCGTTCTCGCGGCGGTGAAGGAGGCATGGCAGCGTGACCCCGATCTGCGTCTCGGTCAGTTGATGATGATTGCGGTAAAGCCCGAGTTGCCCTGTCGCGAGATGTTCTACATCGAAGACGACGCATTATTGCGGCGTCTGCGGAATGATGCGGACGTGCGCGGCTTCGCATCGGCCCGCCGTCGGGACGAAATGCTGACCTTGCGTCGAGCGGTCAGCGAGGTGCTGCACTACATCTGGGACCCTATCGGCATCGCGGGGACCCCGCAGGCGCGCGACGAGTACGATGGCTATGTCGAGCCGATCTGCAGTCTGCTCTGGCAAGGCGCAGACCATTCGGCGCTGGTTCGTCATCTTGTGCAGATCAGCGAGCAGCGGATGGGCCTTCCCGGGATGCAGCAACAAGCCGAACGGGTGGCAGACAGGTTGCTGCAATGGCGTGAGATCGCGACAGGCTGAGTAAGGAGCGCTAAGCGCCACGTTGCTTCCACACCCCCGCCTATGCCACCGTTGCATGGCTATGCTGGATTTCCCCTCTGCAATGGACTGCACCTGACGCTCATGCCCCACTCCGGCACCTGCTTCACCACGCGGTACACGCTGTCGGCGCTGCGCGACCAGATCGACGAGCGCCCCGAACTGGTGATGGCGTTGGAGTGCATGATCGAGGTGGAAGAGGAACACTTCCCGGACCCGCCGACCTTTGCGGCGCTATCGCATCTGGGGCAGTGCACCGCATGCCAGGCCTGGAGCGCTGCCTGGATGGACGCGCAGTTCCCGGAGCGGGTGGTGCGTCGCAAGCGAATCGCACGCTACTGCTGCAGCAGCATGTTCGCGGCAGTGACCAAGCCGGACAGGGTGGTGCGGATCGGGTTCGAGTTGTTCCGTGGCGAGGATCCGACCTGGTACCTCAACGACGCGATCTGCGTGCAGTTCTGTCCGTGGTGCGGGCAGCGCCTGCCCGATCAGCCGTTCGAGCCGGATCTGGAGCCGGATCCGGAGCCAGCACCATGACGCCGTGCCGTCGCGTCGCCGTGATCGCCGCAGTGCAACCGGGAGGGTCGACCGGCCTGCGGATTCCTGTCGACGTTGCCGATCCGCCGAATAATTCGGATGGTTTTTGCCGCCACGTGGCGACGCCAGCACATGGCGGGGTGCCGTGAGGCAGCGACTACTTGCCCTCGCGATCGCGCTGCTGTCCGCCGGCTGGGTACTGCCAGCGTGGTGCGGCGTCGAAACCTGGCTGACGTTCTGGCAACGCCGGGGCGTGTCGGCGATGCAGCATGATCCTTCCGGCGATTCGTTCCCCTACCTGGCCTTCGCCTCGGCCTGTTTCAAGGTCGCCGGCGTGTGGCTCGTTGCCGCGATCGGCATCTGGGCGTATCTGGGCGCGCGTGCCTGTCTACGACGGATGCGATGAGTTGTCATGCAGGCGTGCTGCAATGGATCCGGCCGGTTGCGGCGATGGCATCCGGTTCCGGTAGCCGGGCGCTGCGAGCGCCGTACGCATCGCGCCGCGTCCGCGGGCCGCAGACGACTGCACCGGGCCGCATGACGCACCGCGCCGCTGTCCACCTGGACCGACGCGCGTGCGTTCACCCTCCGGCACTCCGCATCTGCGCATGCTATGACGCATGCCGCGCCGATGCGGGCGTCCGTCATCCGATCATTCGAGAGTCAAGCTGCCGCATGCATCCTGTCATCCACTTCCGCTCCCGCCTGCTCGAGGTGAGCGCCGAGCCGGAGAATCCGATCAATCCGATCCGTGGCAGTTCGCTGCTGGACTGGCTGCGCGTGCGTGTGGGCGACGCCATGGTCCTGTCCGAACCGGACCCGGAGGATTGGGGCTGGGCCTCCGAAGCGGAATGCCAGGGGCGCACCTATCTGGTCGGTGCCTACGCCGAGGAAGAGGTCGATGGCAACCATACCTGGATGCTGCAGATCGAGAAGGAGCGCTCGTTCTGGGAGCGGCTGCTCGGCCGCCATGCGATGCGCGACGACGATCCGTGCTTTGCGCGGCTGCATGCGCTGATCGCGGCCGAACCGCGGTTCACCGATCTTGTGGTGGAGCGCGAACCCTGACGGCCGCTGCCGTCCCGGTGGCACCGCGACGCGGCGCGCTGTCACGCCGCCGCCGACTGCAGCACACGCGCCATCGCGCTTGGGTATGCTCGGCGGCCCGTCTCCATCCGCGTGCCCACCATGCCGATCCGAACCCTGTCGCTGTTCCCGTTGCTGTTGATCGGCACCTCGCCCGAGGTGATGGCGGCGTCCAAGCATTGCCTGCCATATGGGCCGACTCAGGTCACCCTGTCCGGTACTCTCGCGCCGCCGTCCACCAACACCGCCGCGCCCACTGCCCCGCACACGCACTCGCATGCACATCCGGACGCCGTTGCCGCTGCCGGTGCGGCAGCGACCCAGGAAGAGGTCCTGATCCTGCCGCAGCCGCTGTGCGTGGCGGCGTCGGCGGACGGACGTCAGCCGCGGCACGAGCAGGTGCGCCAGCTGCGGCTGGCGGTCACCGCGGACCAGGCGGCGCATCTGCGTGAAGAGGGGACCGGCCAAGTGGTACGGGTGACGGGAAGACTGGCGCATGCGCCGGCCGGCCCGGATGCACCGCCGCTGCGCCTGAGCGTGCTCGGGGTGGACAGCGACTGAGGGCATCGCTGCTACGTGCTTTTGCCGCGACTCGGCGGCATGGGGGGCGTTGCGTAGGAGCGGCTTCAGCCGCGACCGGCGTCACCGGGAAAGCCCATCGCGGCTGAAGCCGCTCCTACGTCGCTTCCCACCTTAGTTTTCCATTGGTCAAGCGCGTTTCGCGTTGCCCAGGCCCGCCTGGTTTCCGCGTCCACGTCGGCCCCTGGCTGGTGCACGGTGGCGCATTCGCATTGACGGCGCGCAGCGCCTGGCCGAGGATCGCCGTGCCGCGCCTGGCGGCCCAAGGTGTCACCGATCCATGAGGGGGAATGCGGTTTCTATGTGCGATAAGTCTGTGGCTGAGCGCGTTCGCCGCCATCGCGAGTGAATCGCCGGCGCGCACTGTCCAGACGTTCTATGCCTGGACGATCGCGCCCGAGCACGCCGACGGCGACGTTGCGCAGGTCCGGCATCTGCTGGGGCGGGAATTGTTCGCGGCGCTGGAGGCGCAGCGCGCCTACGAGGCGGCCTGCGCCAAGCTGGTGCCGGCAGACATCAAGCCGCACATGCTGGACCAGAGCCCCTTCTTCCTGTGGCCGGACCAGCCCACTGCGCTCGTTTCGACGACCGAGCAGGCCAAGGGCGACACCGCGCGGGTACGTGCCCGCCTGGCCGTCGACGGCCTGCAGTGGACGGACACGGTGGTGCTCGGCCGCCAGGACGATCGCTGGGTGATTCTCGACATCGCCTGGCAGGAAGGAACGCTCACCCGACGCCTGGCCGACTTTGCCGCGCAGCGCTGCACGCAATGACGTCACCGGCGTAGACGAGGGAAGCGCGATGGATGACGTCGCCAGCCGTACCGCGCTGCTGCTGAGCCTGCAGCGCGCCCTGCTCGGTGAAGTGCACCCGCAACTGCGGCAGGCCTCGATCGAGGCCGACCAGGCGTGCCGCGTGGTCCGGTTGCGCTTCGAATACGACGGCCCGCCGATGAAAGCGCCGCGCGAACGCTGCTCGTGCGCCGCCACCGAGGTGCTCGCGGACTTCCCGGCGAGCTGGGACCTCGAAGAAGCGCATGTCGCCGTGCCGATGCCGGCGCCGCTGCAGCCACTGCAGCATGTGGCATACCTGCGCGCAGAACCGGACGCTTCGGCCTGAATGGCGCTGTGGGGTTCTATCGTTCCCCCGTGCCCGCCTCCACCACCCCGGGGATCGGCGTTGCCGCCGGAAACGCGTCGCGCAGCAGGTCCACGCCTTGCTGTGGCTTGGCCAACGGCGTCAGGTCCTGGCGGTCGGCGCGCAGTTCGGCGCTGCGATGCGGGGCGATGGCGTCGCGGTGGGCCTGCAGCTCCGGCTGCAGTTCGCCGTCGCGGTTGAATGACCAGGCCAGCATGGGCTCACCCAAGGGCAGAGCATCGCCGGGCTCTGCGCCGTCGCGCGAATGCCAGGTGTGCCAGGTCTTGCCGTAGCTGTTGAGCTTGCTGCGCATCAGTGCCTTCTCCGCGGTGAGCGGCAGGCCAGGCGCGGACAGTTGGCCGGATAGGATCTCGCCGTTGTGCGGGTGCCAGTAGCGACGCTCCTCCGGCGGCAGCCGCTGGAACAGGACTTCGGAAATGATGTACTCCACGCCGGTGAGGTTGGCCTGCGCGGTGTCGCCGTCGAACAGGGCGCACTGGGCGAAATCCTCGTTGACCTGGCGGCAGAAGTGGTGGGCTTCCATCTGCTGGTGCGGGTGGTCGCGCATGGGGTGGAAGCCGATCAGGTGGATGTCCAGCACCGCCGCCGGGCCGTTGTCCTGCAGCGCCTTGGCGCCGGCTTCCAGGACCCGGGTCTTGGCGCTCTCGGTCGCGCCGGGCGGTTGTGTGGCGGGTTCGCTGCGGTCGCGGCCACAGGCGGCCAGCGTCAGCAACAGGGGAACGAACAGGATCCGGCGCCTGCGGTCTCTCCAAGGGCGGCGCGGCGCGCGGGACCGCATGTCCCGGACGCGCGGCGCACGACGGGGGCAGCATCGGCTGCATCGCGTTGATCGACCGTGCCCGCGGTGTCTGCGCGGTGTGGTGATGCGCAGGCCTGACCACGCGGCGGCGCGATGCATGCAGGCCCGCGGATGTCCGCTGCGACCGCTTGGCGTGACGTGATGCGGTCACGCACCGTCGCGCCGTGGCCGCCACGCCGTCATTGCAATGGCGGTGCAACACAGACGACATATCGTGCCGCGCTGCGCCACCGTATGGCGCATGCCGTCGCGTGCTGCTGCGCAAGCCGAACGGACCCGATCTTGCGCGCTCACAAGGATTCGACATGCTGCATTCCGCTCTCTCCCCGCGGCCGCTGACCGCGCGCGCCGCGCCGGCCCGTACCCGCCTGGCGCAGGCCTGCGCCGCCCTGGTGCTGGCCTCGATCGCCGCCGCCGCCGCCGCGCAGGACAGCGCGCCGTCGCTGGCTGGCAGCGAGACCCGCCCGGCCAATGCCGCCGGCAATGGCGATGCGGCGACCTCGCTGGACACCATCATCGTCACCGCCGAGCACCGCGAGCAGAACCTGCAGGAGGTGCCGGTGTCGGTGGGCGTGGTGCAGGGCGAGGCCATGCGCGACTTCACCGCCGGCGGCGACGACACCCTGCTGGCGCTGTCCGGCCGCGTGCCCAGCTTCTACGCCGAGACCACCACCGGCCGCATCTTCCCGCGCTTCTACATCCGCGGCCTGGGCAACATCGACTTCTACCTCGGCGCCTCGCAGCCGGTGTCGATCATCCAGGACGACGTGGTGCTGGAGCACGTGGTGCTGAAGTCCAACCCGGTCTACGACGTGGACCAGGTGGAAGTGCTGCGTGGTCCGCAGGGCTCGCTGTTCGGCCGCAACACCACCGCCGGCATCGTCAAGTTCGACAGCATCAAGCCCAGCGACGACTACACCGGTCGCGTCACCGCCAGCTACGGCAGCTACAACACCGTCTCGGTCGACGGCGGCATCGGCGGCCCGATCAACGACGTGCTGTCGTTCCGCGTGTCCACGCTGTACCAGCACCGCGACAACTGGGTGGACAACACCTACACCGGCCCCAGCGCTGACGGCACGGTCACTCCGAAGAAGGATGCGATGGGCGGCTACGACGACCGCAACGCGCGCCTGCAGCTGCTGCTGAAGCCGAGCGAGAACTTCTCGCTGCTGGGCTCGTTCCACACCCGCGACTACGACGGCACCTCCACCCTGTTCCTGCGCGGCGCGCTGACCAAGGGTTCCAACAAGGTCGACGTGCCGCGCGACCAGGTCGCCTACGACGAGGCCCACGACAACCCGCAGGCGTACAAGACCCACGGCGCCTCGCTGAAGGCGATCTACGACTTCGGCGGCGTGTCGCTGACCTCGATCAGCGCCTACGAGACCACCTCCGGCTACAGCCGCGGCGACACCGACGGCGGCGCTGCGGCCAACTTCCCGGTCAACGGCGTGCCCAACGGCTACGGCCAGTCGATGGGCCAGGTGCGCGACCTGGACCAGTACACCCAGGAACTGCGCCTGGCCAGCGAGGGCGACGACCCGCTGCAGTGGCAGGCCGGCGCGTTCTACTTCGACGGCAAGGACACCACCGACTTCTACCAGCGCGCCTATTTCCTGCAGACCGCCGCGCGCAATCCCAACAACTGGGTGCGCCTGCACAACAGCAACACCTCCTGGGCCGGCTTCGGCCAGCTGACTTACAAGGTCACCGACGCGCTGACCCTGACCGCCGGCGTGCGCCAGACGCGCGACAGCAAGGAGACCAAGCTGCTCAAGACCGCCGACACCGCGGCCGGCGTGGTCACCTACAAGGGCCGCCGCGACGTGCGCCTGGCCGACACCCAGCCGAGCTGGGACCTGAGCGCGATGTATGAGATCAACCCGAACGTCAACGTGTACGCCAAGGTCGCCCGCGGCTTCCGCGGCCCGACCATCCAGGGCCGTTCGGCGGTGTTCAACTCCGACTTCACCACCGCCGACTCGGAAACCATCCTGTCGTGGGAAGCCGGCATCAAGAGCAACCTGTTCGACAACCGCCTGCGCCTGAACGTCACCGGCTTCACCTACACCGTCGACGACATCCAGCTCAACGGCAACGACTCCAACGGCAACGGCGTGCTGTTCAACGCCGACAAGGCCAAGGCCTACGGCATGGAAGCGGACCTGGACTGGCGTCCGATCCCCAACCTGTCGCTGACCGCCGGCCTGAGCCTGCTGCACAGCGAGATCCAGGACAAGCGCGTGTATGCCCAGGTGTGCGGCCTGAATGGCGTGGTGGTATGCACGGTGAAGGACCCGACCATCCGCATCGGCAACAACACCTTCGCCCAGATCGACGGCAACCCGCTGCCGAACGCGCCCAAGTACAACGTCAACCTGGCCGCCCGCTACGACATCCCGGTCAACGACGGCGGCGCCTTCTTTGTCGCCACCGACTGGAACAAGCAGGGCTACACCAGCTTCGTGCTGTACGACTCCACCGAGTTCACCTCCAACGGCAACTTCGAAGGCGGCCTCAAGCTGGGCTACACCGGCGACTACGGCGCGTGGGAAGTGGCGGCGTTCGCCCGCAACATCACCAACGAGAAGAACCTCAAGGGCGTGATCGAGAACTACATGGCGGCCGTGTACAACGAACCGCGCATCGTCGGCGTCTCCTTCAACCTGCACTGGCACTGATCGCAGGCATCGCAGCATACGCGCCGGCAGCACCGCCGGCGCCAGCGGGCGGGAGGGTCAAGAGCCCTCCCGCCCGTTTGCGTTTCTCAGAAGCACGTTGCCGTAGCTGTAGCCCCAGCAATATCCCTGGCCGTTGCTGTCGCTGTCGCTGGGCTTTGGCTGTCGCTTTTGATTTGCCGGGTTCCCTTCCGAAGCGGCGGCCAGTTCGGGGAAAAACCCGAAGGGCGGCGCACAGGGATGTGCGCCGTTCGCGGCAGGGGCAGGGCTCGCCGGAAAAAGGCGAAGCACTGCTTCGCCCCGGCGGGCGGGCTGGCGCCGTGAGGCGACTGCCCCGGACTTGGCTGCAAAGCAGCCAAGCCCCTTCCGCGAATCCCCGGTGCACCCGCGGACCCGGAGCGCGCAGCGCGGAGGGCGCAAGGCAGGATGTGCTTGACCAGCCTTCGGCTGTGGTAAAGCGCTTCTTTTGGTTACTTTTCTTTGCACAAGCAAAGAAGCGCTTCTCAGCAGCCGAAGGCTGATCAAAGTACCTCGCCGCAAGGCGAAAGCCCTTGCAGTTGCCTCAAGCTCGAGGCTATGTAGACCGGCTTTAGCGTCAATGGGGAACAGCACGCCAGAGCGAGACCGGGCTTGGCCGGGTCTCGCCCCGCTCAGTCGGCCAGCCCGCGCAGCAGATCGTTGACGCTGGTCTTGCTGCGGGTCTTGGCGTCGACCTGCTTGACGATCACCGCGCAGTACAGCGAGTGCGAGCCGTCCTTGGACGGCAGTTGTCCGGACACCACCACGCTGTAAGGCGGCACGTAGCCGTAGGAGATCTCGCCGGTGGCGCGGTTGTAGATGCGCGTGCTCTGGCCCAGGAACACGCCCATGCCGATCACGCTGTGGTGGCCGACCACCACGCCCTCCACCACTTCCGAACGCGCGCCGATGAAGCAGTGGTCCTCGATGATGGTGGGGCTGGCCTGCAGCGGCTCGAGCACGCCGCCGATGCCGGCGCCGCCGGACAGGTGGCAGTGCTTGCCGATCTGCGCGCAGGAACCGACCGTGGCCCAGGTGTCGACCATGGTGCCCTCGCCCACGTGCGCGCCGATGTTGGTGAAGCTCGGCATCAGCACCACATCCTTGCCGAAGTAGCTGCCGCGGCGCGCCACCGCGCCCGGCACCACACGCACGCCGGCCTTGCGGAACTCGGCTTCGTGATAGCCGGCGAAGCGCGCTTCGACCTTGTCCCAGAACGGCGCCGGTTGCGCTTCCACCACGGCCATCTCGTTGACCCGGAAGTACAGCAGCACCGCCTTCTTCAGCCACTCGTTGACCTTCCAGCCGCCGTGCCCGTCCGGCTCGGCGACGCGGAACTCGCCGCTTTCCAGGCCGTCGATGACGCGATTGACCACCGGCCGGGTCGATCCTTCGATCTCGTCCAGGGTCAGCGTGGCGCGGCGCTCGAAGGCGCTGTCGATGGTGAACTTCAGCTCGTCGGCGCTGGGCACGGCGAGCGGCTTGGCGCGCAGCGGCTTCGGTGCGGGCTTGGCGGGCTTGGCCGCCGCGGTCGGCGCCGCAGGCGTCGCGGCAGCCGGCTTCTTTGGGGCCGTCTTCTTGGGGGCCGGCGTCTTGGCAGCGGACTTCTTGGCGGCAGGCTTCTTGGTGGCCATCAGCGGGGGTCTCCAGGCGGGGTATCGGGGTCCAGGCAGGCCTGCAGCGCGGCCTGCAACGCCTGGCGGGCGGCGTCGGGCAACGGCAGGTTGTGCTCGTCGGTGATGTGGAACAGATCCTCGGCACGCTCGCCGAAGGTGGCGATGCGCGCGTCGTGCACGCGCAGGTGCTGCCGACGCAGCACCTGGGCCACGTCCGACAGCAGCCCGGGGCGATCCGGTGCGACCAGGCTGAGCCGGGTCAGGCGGCCGTCGAGGCTCTGGCGGAACTCGATGCGCGGGGCGAAACGGAAATGCCGCAGCTGGCGCGGCACCACCCGCCGCGCCGGGCGCAGCCGCGCCAGGTCGCCGGCCAGCGCCTCGCGCAGCCCCGCCTGCAACTGCGCGATGTCGCCGCTGGCGAAGGCGTCGGCGGGCATCACCTCGAAGGTGTCGAAGATCGCGTCGTGCGGGGCGTCGAGCACGCGCGCGCGATGGATACCGTAGCCCAGCCGGTCCAGGGTCATCACGATCGCAGCGAACAGGCCGTCGCGGTCCGGCGAGTACACGAACACTTCCAGCGCCGCGTCGTCCGGGGTGACCGGGCGCACCTTGACCAGCGTCTCGCCGAGTTCCACCTCCATCAGCGAGGTCGCCTGCCAGGCCAGTTGCTCGGGGCGGAAGCGCAGGAAGCTTTCGTCCGGCATGCCGGCGAACTGGCGGTCGATGATGGCGTCGTCGTGGCCCTGCAGGTGCATCAGCGCACGCGTGGCCTCGCGCGACTCCTGCAGGCGCTCGGCCACCGGCAGCGGGTGCTCCAGGCCCTCGCGCAGCGCGCGGCGCGCGGCGAAGTACAGGTCGGCCAGCAACCGGTCCTTCCAGGCGTTCCACAGCTTGGGGCTGGTGCCGGCGATGTCGGCGCAGGTCAGCAGGTACAGATGGTCCAGCCGCTCGCGGTCGCCGACCAGGCTGGCGAAGCGATGGATCACCTCCGGATCGGCGATGTCCTGCTTCTGCGCGGTCACCGACATGCGCAGGTGCTGTTCGACCAGCCAGGCCACCAGGTCGGTGTCGGCGGCGCTGAGCGCATGCGCGGCGCAGAACGCGCGCGCATCCACCGCGCCCAGCTCCGAGTGGTCGCCGCCGCGGCCCTTGGCGATGTCGTGGAACAGACCGGCCAGCAGCAGCAGTTCCGGCTTGCGCAGCCGCGGCCAGACTTCATGCGCGATCGAGAAGCGTTCGTCGGCGCGCGCGTTGGCGAACACCGCCATGTTCTTCAGCACCATCAGCGTGTGCTGGTCGACCGTGTACACATGGAACAGGTCGAACTGCATGCGCCCGGACACCTGCGCGAACGCCGGGATCCACTGCCCGAGCACGCCCAGCCGCGCCATCCGGGTCAGCGTCTGCACCGCGCGCGGGCCGCGCAACAGGGCCAGGAAGCGCTCGCGCGCGGTCGGGCTGGCGCTGGCGTAGGCCGGCAGATGCGGCAGCGCCTCGGCCAGCGCGCGCGCGGTCAGCGAATGCAGGCCGCGGATCTCGCCGTGTGCGGCCCAGGTGGCGAACAGCGCGAACACCTGCACCGGATCGGCCTGCGGCCAGCGCTCGTCGTCGGCAGCCAGGTAGCCGCGGCGCAACGAGAAACCGCCGTCCAGGGGCTGCGGCTGCGCCTCGCCGTCGAACTGTTCCTCGAAGCGCTGCAGCAGCCGGTCGCTGAGCCGGCGCACGATCGCCGCGCTGCGGTAGAAGCGCTGCATCATCTTTTCGACGCCCAGGCTCTCGACGTCGTCGGAGAACCCCAGGCGCTGCGCCAGGGTCTTCTGGTAATCGAAGCGCAAGCGCTCTTCCGGGCGGTTGGCGACCAGGTGCAGCCCGTAGCGCAACCGCGCCAGTTCGCGGCGCTCGCGGCGCAACGCGGCGGCCTCGTCGCCGCCGACGTGGCCCAGCCCGATCAACGGCTCCAGGTCGCGCACGCCGAACGCACGTAGCGCCATCCAGCCCAGCGTATGCAGGTCGCGCAGGCCGCCGGGGCCGTCCTTGATGTCCGGCTCCAGGTTGTCGGCGGTATCGCCGAAGCGCTGGTGGCGGGCCTGCAGTTCCTCGCGCTTGGCCATGAAGAACTCGCGCGGCGGCCATACCCGCTGCGGCGCGATGGCGGCCGCCAGCGCCGCCTTGGCAGCGGCATCGGCCTGCAGCGGACGCGCCTCGATCAACGCGGTCAGCACGGTCTGGTCGGCGCAGGCCGCGGTGCACTGCACGGCCGAGCGCACCGCATGACTGACCGGCACGCCGGCATCCCACAGCAGCGGGAACAGCCGCGCCAGCGCCGGTTCGTACACGGGGTCGAGCTCGCCGAACACCAACAGGTCGATGTCCGAACGCGGGAACAGTTCGCCGCGGCCATAGCCGCCGACCGCGAACAGCGCCAGCCCGGCCTCGCGCGGCACGCAGCGGCTCCAGGCGTGGCGAATCAGTTGATCAAGCGCGCGCGCGCGCAACGCCAGCAGGCGGTCGATGTCGTCGCCCTGGTCGAAGCGCTTGCTCAGCCGCGCATCGGTCTGCGCCAGCAATTGCCGGACCGCGGCGGCCCAGCCAGCGTCGTCGACACCGGCGTCGGGCATGCCGGCATCAGCGCCGGCCGGCAGCAGGCTCACGGTTCGCCGAGGCCGCCCGGCGACAGGGTCAGCACCTCCACCCCATCCTCGGTGACCGCGACCATGTGCTCCCATTGCGCCGAGAGCTTGTGGTCCTTGGTCACCACGGTCCAGCCGTCCGGCAGCACGCGGGTGTAGCGCGTGCCTTCGTTGATCATCGGCTCGATGGTGAAGGTCATGCCCGGCTTCAGCACCAGGCCATCGCCCGGCCGGCCGTAGTGCAGCACCTGCGGCTCGTCGTGGTAGACCTTGCCGATGCCGTGGCCGCAGTACTCGCGCACCACGCTGAAGCGCTCGCTCTCGGCATACTGCTGGATGGCATGGCCGATGTCGCCGAGCGTGGCGCCCGGCTTCACCGCGCGGATGCCGCGCCACATCGCCTCGTAGGTGGCCTCGATCAGGCGCCGCGCCATCACCGAGGGGGTGCCCGCGCAGTACATGCGGCTGGTGTCGCCATGCCAGCCGTCCTTGATCACGGTGACGTCGATGTTGACGATGTCGCCGTCCTTGAGGACCTTGCTCTCACTGGGGATGCCGTGGCAGATCACGTTGTTCACCGACGTGCACACGGTCTTCGGAAAGCCGCGATAGCCGACGTTGGCCGGCACCGCCTGCTGCACCTTGACGATATGGTCGTGGCAGATGCGGTCCAGCTCGGCGGTGGTGACGCCGGGCTTCACGTACGGGCCGATCAGGTCCAGTACCTCGGCGGCCAGGCGGCCGGCCACGCGCATCTTCTCGATGTCCTGCGGAGTTTTCAGATTGACGGTCATGGTCGTCATTATCGCTCATCCAGGCGCTGGCTGAACGCGCTGGGCGATTCAGCAGTTTTCCGGCGCGGCGACGAGCCGACGTCGCCCTCACCGGACTGAACGCGATGTCGTGTGGTTGCCATCTCACGTGAAACCTGGATGACGATCCAATAAAACGTGAACTGGCCCGCAGTTTGCAGCAGGAGCGACACCGGCGGTTGTCCGCCCTCATCGAAGAACCCTGCCATGTACCTCTTCCATCGCGTTCTCGCCTTCCTCGTGCTGTTCGCCGCCGGGACCGGCTTGGCCTGGGCCCAGTCCGACTCGCGCACCTTCAACGTCAAGATCCAGATCACCAGCGTCTGCGACATCCAGACCGCGCCCACCGATGTCGATTTCGGCAGCGTCAATTCCACCCAGACCGCGATCAACAGCACCGGCACCTTGAACGTGCGCTGCACCTCCGGTACGCCGTACAACATCGCGCTCAACGCCGGTTCCGGCTCCGGCGCCACCGTCACCACCCGCACCATGGGCAGCGCCGACGTCAGCAACACCGCGCGCGTGCCCTATGCGCTGTACCGCAATGCCGCGCGCACCCAGAACTGGGGCTCGACCATCGGCACCGACACCCAGGCCGGCACCGGCAATGGTGCAGTGCAACCGATCACCGTCTACGGCCAGGTCGCCAGCACCAACTACCCTGCCGGTTCATACAGCGACGTCGTCACCGCCACCGTCACCTGGTAACCGGAGCCGCCTGCATGCGTTTGCGACTGCATTCCTTCCTGCGCCTGCCGGCGCTCGCCGCGCTGTGGCTGGCGGCTGGCGCGGCCGTCGCCGCGAGCCTGCAGGTGGCACCGACATCGGTGTCCCTGCGTGCCGAGGAGACCGCGCAGGGCGTCTGGCTGAGCAACAGCGGCGATGTGCCGCTGCGTGCACAGGTGCGCGTGTTCCGCTGGCAGCAGCGCGACGGCGAGGATGTGCTCGACCCCAGCGACCGCATCGCGCTCAGCCCGCCGATGCTGGAACTGGCGCCGCACGCGCGGCAGCTGGTCCGCGTGATCCGCCTGGATCCCGCGCCCGGTACCGGCGAGGACGCCTACCGCATCCTGGTCGACGAATTGCCCAGCCAGGACGCCAGCGGCAACACCAGCGCCGGGCTGCAGTTCGTGCTGCGCTATTCGGTGCCGGTGTTCCTCAAGCCGGCTGTGGCCACCGCGCCGGTACTGCACGCGCGACTGGTCCGCGACGGCGCGGGTGCGGCGCTGGAAGTGGTCAACCAGGGCAACGGCCACGCGCAGCTGGTGGACCTGCAGTTCGTCGCCGGCGATGGCCGGCGCAGCGCCATCGCCGATGGCCTGGCCGGCTACGTGCTGCCGGGCCAGCGCAAGCGCTGGCCGCTGCCGGCAACGCTGGCGCAGACACAGGGAACGTTCGAGGCAAGGATCAATGGCGAACCGCGCGCGCAGTCGCTGGTCGTGGACGCCGCGGCGCCCTGAGCTGCTGCTGGCCCTGTGGGCCGGCACCGCCGCGCTCGCCGTCGCCCAGCCTCAACCTCCCGCCCCGCCCCAGGCCGCTGCACCGGCACAGGAGACCCTGTACCTGGAGGTCACCCTGAACCAGACCCGCCAGCCCGGCCTGTTCCAGTTCCAGCGCGACGGCGAGCAACTGCGCGCCACTGCCGCGACCCTGCGCCAGCTCGGCCTGCGCGTGGACGGCGGCGACGCCAGCGCGGCGATCGCCCTGGGCGAGCTGGACGGCGTGCGCTTCCGCTACGACGCCGGCCTGCAGCAGGTGGCCATCGACGCGCCGGTGGCGCTGCTCGACGTCGCCACCACCCGGATCGACGCGCGCGGCGGCGTGCCGTCGCTGCCGGCGACCAGTTCGCCCGGCGCCCTGCTCGACTACGACCTCTATGCCAGCCGCCAGGGCGGCGCCAGCAATCTCACCGCCAGCGGCGAACTGCGCGTGTTCGGCCTGGGCGATGGCCTGCTGCGGCAATCCTTCATCGGCCGGCTGTATCGCGAGCCGCAGCGCGACTGGCGCGCCCAGGCGATCCGCCTGGACACGCAGTGGCAATGGTCGTTGCCCGATCGCATGACCAGCGTGGTGCTGGGCGACACCTTCAGCAGCAGCACCAGTTGGAGCCGCACGCTGCGTCTGGGCGGGGTACGCGTGGGCAGCGACTTCGGCCTGCAGCCGTACCGCGCGATCACCCCGTTGCCGGAATTCCTCGGCGAAGTGGCGGTGCCGTCCAGCGTGGATCTATACGTCAACGGCATCCGCCAGTACGGCGCGCAGTTGCCGGCCGGGCCGTTCCAGCTGTCCGCCGCGCCCGGCGTGGACGGCGCCGGCAACGCCCAGGTGGTGATCACCGACGCCTACGGCCGCACCCGCTCGCTGGCCTTTCCGTTCTATGCGACCCAGGATCTGTTGGCCAGCGGCCTGACCGACTGGTCGCTGGCGCTGGGCCGGGTGCGCGAGGACTACGGCGTCGCCGACTTCGCCTACGCCGGCGACACGGTCGGCAGCGCCAGTTGGCGGCGCGGCGTCGGCCCGCGCTTCACCGCCGAGGCGCATGCCGAGGCCGGGGCCGGTGTGCGCAACGCCGGCGTCGGCGGCCTGTGGCTGCTGCCGCGCGCCGGCGTGTTCGGCGCCTCGCTGGCGCACGGCGGCGCGGCCGGCCAGCAAGGCCTGCAATACGCGCTCAGCTACCGCTGGAACAACGGCCGCTTCAACCTGGCGATGGACACCCAGCGTGCGCAACCCGGCTACCGCGACGTGGCCGCGCGCTACGGCGCCGCGCCGCCGCGGGTCAGCGAGCGCGCCCTGTTCGGCAGCACCTGGGACGGCGTCGGCAACATCGCCCTGAGCTATGTGCGTTTGGCCTACCCCGACAGCGGCGACCAGCGCTATGCCAGCCTGTTCTGGACCCGTGCCCTGGCACGGCAATCGTCGCTGAACCTGAGCATCAACCAGAATCTGGACCAGGCCAGCGACCGCAGCGTGTACCTGGGCTGGTCGATCGCACTGGATGGCCGCCGCCAGGCCGGCGTCGCCGTGCAACGCATCGGCGCGCGCACCAGTGCGACGGCCGACCTCAGCCAGGCGGCCGCGGCCGACGGCGGCAGCGGCTGGCGGCTGCAGGCGCGCGGCGGGCAGGATGGCGGCGGCGGCTTGGCGGAAGCGAGCTGGCGCAGCGCCAGCGCCCGCTATGCCGGCGGTATCGCCAGCGCCGGCGGCCAGAGCTACGGCTATGCCGAGGCGGCCGGCGGCCTGGCCTGGATCGGTGGCGGTTGGTTCCGTGGCCGCGATCTCGACCAGGCCTTCGCCCTGGTCTCCACCGGCGGCGTCGCCGACGTCCCGGTGTTGCTGGAGAACCGGCCGATCGGCCGCACCGATGCGCGCGGCTTCCTGCTGGTCACGCCGCTGCTGGCCTGGCAGCACAATCGCCTGTCCATCGATCCGATGCGGCTGTCGCCGGAACTGCGGCCGGAGCAGGTCGACCAGATCGTGGTGCCGCGCGACCGCACCGGGGTGGTGGTGGCGTTTCCGATCCGCCACAGCGACGGAGTGCTGGTGCAGTTGCACGATGCCGCCGACGCGCCACTGCCGGTGGGCAGCCGGCTGCGTGGGCCGGGCATCGACACGGTGGTCGGCTACGATGGCCAGGCCTATGTGGAAGGACTCAGGCCCGGCCGCAACGACCTGGAGGTGGACATGCACGGCAGCCGTTGCCGGTTGCGGATCGAACGCGCGATGCAAGCGCCGCCCACGCGGTTGGGTCCACTGCGCTGCCTGCCGGAGACCATGCCATGAACGCGCGCGTCTGGCGGATGCTGCTGCCGGCGCTGCTGCTGGCCGCCACGGCGCTGCTGCCGTCGCGCGCCGCGGCCACCACCACCTGTACCGCACAGGCCACCGCGCTCAGCTTCGGCACCCTCTCCGACAGCGCCGCCACCGACGCCACCGCGCAGATCCTGGTGACCTGCCAGACCGGCGCACTGAGCATCCTGGGCACCATCTACGTGCGCATGTGCCTGAACATCGGCGAGGGCGCGCAAGGCGCAGGCCTTGGCATCACCCCGCGGCGCATGCTCAACCCGCTCAACGACAGCCTCGGCTTCCAGCTCTACCGCGACAGCGCGCGCAGCCTGATCTGGGGCAGCGCCCTGAGCGGCTCCACCCCACTGCAGGTGGACCTCACCTATTCGTCGCTGGCGACCGGCGGCACCGGCAACGCCACCTACACCATCTACGCGCGGGTACCGCTGCAGAGCGGCATCGCCACCGGGCTGTACCAGAACAGCTTCAGCGGGGTGTACACCAACCTGCAGTACCGCTACGACGAACCGCTGATCGGCAACCCCGCGGTGATACCCGCCTCCTGCACCACCGGCGGCAAGGGCGGCGGCACCTCGGTGCAGTTCCCGTTCGTGACCACCGCCACCGCCGCGCCGACCTGTACCATCGCCAGCATCGCCGACCTGGATTTCGGCAATCAGTCGGGCCTGATCGACAACCCGCTGAACTACACCACCGCGCTCAGCATGAACTGCCGCGCCCGCACCGCCTGGCAGGTGAGCCTGGACAACGGCCAGAACGCCAGCGGCAACGTGCGCCGCATGCGCAGCGCCAGCGGCCAGTACCTGACCTACGAGCTGTACCGCGACGCTGCACGCACCCAGCGCTGGGGCAGCACCCTGAACAGCGACACCCAGACCGGCACCGGGACCGGCAGCGCGCAGTCGCTGACCCTGTACGGGCAGGTCCCGGCCCGGCAGACCCCCGCCCCGGGGAGCTACAGCGACGTGGTCAAGGTCACCGTCACCTACTGAGGCCTGAACGGCGCCGTCGCGCCGGTCAAGTTACCGCGACCCGGGCCGTTATCGGCTGTGTCCGCCCCGGAGTCCGACTTGATGACCGTGCCGTTCCTGCGACCGCTGCTGCTGGCGAGCCTGTGCGTGGCCGGCACCGATGCGGCGGCGCAGCCCGCCGTCGGCACCGGCGGCGCCCTGTTGCGGATCGGCATCCGCATCGAGCGCAGTTGCGAGGTCGGTGCACCGGCCCGCGCGCAGCCCGGGGCGCTGCCGAGCGTCGCCTGCAACCGCCCGCTGGCCTATCAGGTCAACATCGACGGCGCGCCCGCGCCCAGTGTCGGAACCGCGCTGGCGTTGAGTCTGTCCGCGGCAGGGGCCGCGCCGCGCGGCCCGGCGCGCTACGCCACGGTCGCGTTCTAGTGGGCGGCGCCCGCCGAGTGCGCACGCGCCCGCTGCTGACGCTGCTGCTGGCGCTGGCCGGCAGCGCCGACGCGGCCGGGGTGCGGATCAGCCCGACCCTGGTGCAGTTGGCGCCGCAGGAGACCAGCACCGAGATCTGGCTGAGCAACACCCAGGACCGCCCCTGGCAGGCGCAGGTCCAGGTGTACCGGTGGCGGCAGACCGACGGGATGGACGATCTGGAGAGCACCGACGAGGTCCGCGCCAGCCCGCAATCGATCGATATCCCGTCGCAGGGACGGCAACTGCTGCGACTGGTGCGTACCGGCCGCGCCAGCGCCGAAGAAGCCGCCTACCGCCTGGTGCTGGAGGAACGCGCCACGCCGCCCGACGCCGCCGCGCCGGGCGCGCCCCTGCTGCTGCGCTATTCCACACCGGTGTTCCTGAGCGCGCCGGATCCGGCAGCCGCACCGCGCCTCAGCGCCCATCTGATCGCCGGCGCGCATGGGCCGGAACTGGTGGTACACAATCACGGCAGCGCCCATGCCAGGCTCAGCGACCTGAGCTTCGTCGGCGCCGACGGCCACACCCTGGCCCTGTTCCCCAGCCTCGCCGGCTACGTCCTGGCCGGCGCCTACAAGCGCTGGCCGTTGCCGGCCGCCGCGGCCGCCCCCGGCGGCCGCTTCGCGGCCAGGCTCGACGAGCAGGCCCCGCTGCAGCCGCTGCCGGCCGAGTGAGCCGCGCGGCGCATTGCGCCACCGCCTTCCGCCAGGTATAGTGCGCGGCTTCGTCGTGCCTGTCATGGGCCGATGGACCGTCCACGCCGGACGCACCGGCGAATTCACACCTGCTGCCATCGCCCGTGCCGGGGTGCTCCGCAAGGAGTTCGGCCACGGAGACAGTAGGGAGGCCCAACCCCGGAATCGTCGTGCGGACCCACAAGGCCGCCGTCATGCGCGCGCTTCACCCATTCCTGCCCGCGCACGGCCGGTTCCCCATCAGGAGTCACTGCAATGCCCCAGGTCACCATGCGTCAGATGCTGGAAGCCGGCGTCCACTTCGGCCACCAGACCCGCTACTGGAACCCCAAGATGGCGCCGTACATCTTCGGCGCGCGCGGCAAGATCCACATCATCAACCTCGAGAAGACGGTTCCGCTGTTCAACGACGCGATGAACTTCATCTCCAGCGTCGCGCAGAAGCGCGGCACCATCCTGTTCCTGGGCACCAAGCGCAGCGCCCGCGACGCGGTGAAGGAAGAAGCCGAGCGTTGCGGCCAGCCGTTCATGACCCAGCGCTGGCTGGGCGGCACGCTGACCAACTTCCGCACCGTCAAGCAGTCGGTGGCGCGCCTGAAGGAGCTGGAAGCGGCCGAGACCGACGGCACCTTCGACAAGCTGGTCAAGCACGAAGTGCTGACCCTGCGCCGCGAGCGCGACAAGCTGGAAGCCTCGCTGGGCGGCATCAAGGAAATGAACCGCCTGCCCGACGCCCTGTTCGTCATCGACATCGGCCATGAAGACATCGCCATCAAGGAAGCCAAGAAGCTCGGCATCCCGGTGATCGCGGTGGTCGACACCAACTACAACCCGGACCTGGTGGACTACGCCATCCCGGGCAACGACGACGCCATCCGTGCCGTGCAGCTGTACGCCCGTGCCGCCGCCGACGCCGTGCTGGAAGGCAAGGCCGCTGCGCCGAACGCCGCCAGCGTGCGCGAGGAAGAGTTCGCCGAGGGCGGCGACGACAAGGGCCGCGGCCCGCGCAAGAACGGCAAGAAGGCCGAAGAGACCGCTCCCGCCGCCGAGTAACCGGCGCGCCATGCGGCTGCGCGATCATGCGCAGCCGCCGCCCGGCGCGTTCGGCGCGCCCGGCTTCGCGAGCGCCGCCTGCGGCGCCCGCTTCCCAGATCTTCCGGCCGGCCGCAAGCCGGCCTTTTCCCACCTTTCGTGAGGACATCCCGTGGAAATCACTGCTTCCCTGGTCAAGGAACTGCGCGAGCGCACCGGCGCCGGCATGATGGAGTGCAAGAAGGCGCTCACCGAGAACGCCGGCAACATCGACAACGCCGCCGAGTGGCTGCGCAAGTCGGGCCTGGCAAAGGCCGACAAGAAGGCCGACCGCGTCGCCGCCGAAGGCCGCATCGCGATGGCCCAGGACGGCGGCAAGGCCGTCCTGGTCGAAATCAACTCCGAGACCGACTTCGTCGCCAAGGACAACAACTTCCTGGCCTTCACCGACGCCGTGGTCCAGGCTGCGCTGACCTCCGGCGCCGCCGACGTCGAAGCGCTGAAGAGCGCCAAGCTGCCCGGCGGCGAGACCGTGGAGGAAGCCCGCGCCGCGGTCATCGCCAAGGTCGGCGAGAACGTGCAGGTGCGCCGCCTGGTGCGCATCGACAGCGCCAACAACGTCGCCGCCTACGTGCACGGCGGCCGCATCGGCGTGCTGGTCGAGGTCAAGGGCGGCGACGCCGACCTGGCCCGCGGCATCGCCATGCACATCGCGGCGATGAACCCGCCGCACGTCAAGGCGTCCGACGTGCCGGCCGAGTTCGTGGCCAAGGAAAAGGAAATCGAGCTGGCCAAGATGTCGGAGAAGGACAAGGCCAAGCCGGCCGACATCCTGGAGAAGATCATCAGCGGCAAGATCGCCAAGATCGTCAACGAGGTCACCCTGTACGGCCAGCCCTACGTGCTGAACACCGACCAGACCGTGGAGCAGGCGGTGAAGGCCGCCGGCGCCGACGTGGTCGGCTTCCAGCGCCTGGCCGTGGGCGAAGGCATCGAGAAGGTGGTGGAAGACTACGCCGCAGAAGTGATGAAGCAGGCCGGCCTGGCCTGATCCCGCGCCCGGGAAGAAAAGAGCCGCGCACTGTCGCGGCTTTTTTTTTGCGGGTGTACGCTGCGCGGGCCGGGACAGGCCGCTGCCCCAACCCTCATTCCATGCCGTATCGGAAGTGCATGCATCCTGAACTCGAAGCGATCCTGAGTCACTCCCGCGACCTGCCCTCGCCGCCCGGCGTTGCCCTGCGCATCATCGAACTGGCGCAGGATGCGGACGTGGATCTCGCCGCCACCGCCGACGCCATCGCCATGGACATGGCGCTGAGCGCGCGCATGCTGCGCATCGCCAACTCGCCGCTGTACGCCAGCCGGCGCCGCGTCGACAACCTCGGCCAGGCCCTGACCATGCTCGGCCTGAACGCAGCGCTAAGCCTGGCGCTGGGCTTCTCGATGGTGCAGAGCCTGCGTGGCGGCAGCGGCGAGCCGCAGGAACGGCTGTGGCGGCGCAGCGTGCTGGCGGCGCTGGCCAGCCGCCTGCTCGGCCAGGCCGCGGGACTGCGCAAGCACGAGGAGCTGATGCTGGCCGGGCTGCTGCAGGACATGGGCGCACTGGCCCTGCTGCACGTCTGCCACGACCAGTACGCCGCGCTGCTGCGCGAGGCCGCCGGCGATCCGCAGCGGCTGAGCGCGCTGGAGCGCGAACACCTGGGCGCCGACCGCGCCGAAGTCGGCGCCTGGCTGGCGCAGAAATGGAAGCTGCCCAGCTACCTGCAGCGCAGCATCGGCAGCGGCGGCGACACCACGGCCGCCACCGACCCCTTCGACATCTGCGTGCGGCTGTCCGGCCCGATCGCCGACATCTGGCTCAGCAACGACCCCGAAGCCGCGCGCACCCACGCGATGCAACGCGCCTACCACGAGCTGCAGCTGGACAGCCGCCGCTTCGACGAGGTGGTCGGCCAGATCGCCGAGGCGCTGCCGGCGGTCAGCCCGATCTTCGAGGTGCGCATCGCACAGCCGGAACGGGTCGATGCGATCATCAGCCACGCGCGCGAGCTGATGGTGCTGCGCAACCTGCGCGAAGTGCAGGAAGCCAACCGCGTGCGCCAGCGTGCCGACGAGTACGAGCAGCACGCGCGGCGCCTGGCCGAACAGGCCAGCCGCGACGCCCTCACCGGCGTATTCAACCGGCACCAGCTGGACACCCTGCTCAAGCAGCAGTTCGAGCTGGCCAACCGCCACGACTGGCCGCTGTCGGTGGCCTTCATCGACCTGGACGATTTCAAGAAGATCAACGACGCGCACGGCCACCTGGTCGGCGACCAGGTGCTGCGCGCGTTCGCGCAGACCCTGCAGCCGCTGCTGCGCAGCAGCGACACCGTGGCGCGCTTCGGCGGCGAGGAGTTCCTGGTGCTGCTGCCCAACACCGGCGAGGAAGCCGCGCTCGGGGTGATGCGGCGCATCCTCGCCGAGATCGCACAGCGGCCCATGACCGAAACCAAGCAGGGGCCGCTGCACATCAGCTTCTCGGCGGGCGTGGCCACCCAGGGCGGCCGCGAGCGCTTCAACAGCGCGCAGGAGCTGCTGCAGGCGGCCGACGACATGCTGTACAGCGCCAAGCACGGCGGCCGCAACCGCGTCACCGCGCGCTCGTCCGGCGAGGCGCAACGCTGAAGCATCGCCGGCGGCACAGACGCGCTGGCGCGCATCGGCTAAAATCGTGTGGTTTGCCCGTCATCCCCCAACGAGGTCGCCATGTCCCAGCTCGCCTATCGCCGTATCCTGTTGAAACTTTCCGGCGAAGCGCTGATGGGAGACGGGGACTACGGCATCGACCCCAAGATCATCAACCGCCTCGCCCATGAGGTGATCGAGGCGCAGCAAGCCGGCGCCGAAGTGGCGCTGGTGATCGGCGGCGGCAACATCTTCCGCGGCGCCGGCCTGGCCGCCAACGGCATGGACCGGGTCACCGGCGACCACATGGGCATGCTCGCCACCGTCATCAACGCGCTGGCGATGCAGGACGCGCTGGAGAAGCTCGGCGCCAAGGTGCGGGTGATGAGCGCGATCAAGATCAACGACGTGTGCGAGGACTTCATCCGCCGCCGTGCGATCCGCCACCTGGAGAAGGGCCGCATCGCGATCTTCGCCGCCGGCACCGGCAATCCCTTCTTCACCACCGACTCCGGCGCGGCGCTGCGCGCGATCGAGATCGGCGCCGACCTGCTGCTGAAGGCGACCAAGGTCGACGGCGTGTACGACAAGGACCCGAAGAAGCACGCCGACGCGGTGCGCTTCGACAGCCTGACCTACGACGAAGTCATCGCCCGCAACCTCGAGGTGATGGACACCGCCGCCTTCGCCCTGGCCCGCGACAGCGACCTGCCGCTGCGCATCTTCAACATGGGCCAGCCCGGCGAACTGCTGAAGATCCTGCGCGGCGCCGAGATCGGCACGCTGGTGAAGGGTCGGGGCTGAAAAGCCGGGAATGGGGAATCGGGATTAGGGAATCGCAACAGCGTTGCGCACCGCAACATTGGCGCTAGCCCCGATTCTCGCAACACTGGCGTTCAGTTGGGCGCGCCGGGATGCGCCTTTGCCATTCCCCATTCCCGATTCCCCACTCCCAGCAGGCTATAATCGTCCGATTCAGATTCAGTACGGACACCGGCGATGCTCAACGAAATCAAGCAAGACGCACAGACCCGCATGGCCAAGAGCATCGACGCGCTGCGTCATACGCTCGTCAAGGTGCGCACCGGCCGCGCGTCGACCGCCTTGGTCGAGCACCTGAAGGTCAACTACTACGGCTCGGACATGCCGCTGAGCCAGGTCGCCAGCGTCGCCGTCGCCGATGCGCGTTCGCTGACCATCACCCCGTGGGAAAAGCAGATGGTCGGCGCGGTCGAGAAGGCGATCCTGGCCTCGGACCTGGGCCTGACCCCGAACACCGCCGGCACCACCATCCGCCTCAACCTGCCCGCGCTCACCGAGGAGCGCCGCCGCGAGCTGTCCAAGGTCGTGCACGGCGAAGGCGAGGACACCAAGGTCGCGATCCGCAACATCCGCCGCGACGCCAACCAGCAGGTCAAGGACCTGCTGAAGGACAAGAAGGTCACCGAGGACGAAGCCCGCGCCAGCGAGGACGACATCCAGAAGCTGACCGACAAGGCGATCAAGGACGTGGACGACGTGGTCAAGGGCAAGGAACAGGAACTGATGGCGGTCTGAGCCTGCGCCTGCCGGCCATGCCTTCCGACCCCGTCCCCATGTCCCTGCCCCGCCACCTGGCCATCATCATGGATGGCAACGGCCGCTGGGCGCAGCGCCGCCGCCGGCCGCGCGTGATCGGCCACCGTGCCGGCGCCCGCGCGGTCAACCGCACCATCGACTTCTGCCTGGAGCGCGGCATCGCGGCGCTGACCCTGTTCGCCTTTTCCAGCGAGAACTGGGGGCGCCCGCAGGAGGAAGTGGACGCGCTGATGAAGCTGTTCCTGCATGCACTCGACCGCGAGGTCGAGGAACTGCAGCGGCGCGGCGTGCGCGTGCGCTTCATCGGCGACCGTTCGCGCTTCGCGCCGTCGCTGTGCGAGCGCATGGCCCAGGCCGAGGCGCGCACCCGCGACAATCAGGCCCTGCACCTGTCGATCGCCGCCAGCTACGGCGGCCGCCAGGACATCGCCCTGGCCGCGCGCGCGCTGGCCGAGGACGTCGCCGCCGGGCGCCTGCGCCCGGAGCAGATCGACGAGGACGCGCTGTCGGCGCGCATGGCGCTGGCCGACCTGCCGCCGCCGGACCTGTTCATCCGCACCGGCGGCGACCTGCGCATCAGCAACTTCCTGCTGTGGCAGCTGGCCTACACCGAACTGTGGTTCACCGAGACCCTCTGGCCCGAGTTCGGTCCCGAGGTGCTGCAACAAGCCCTGGACGACTACGCCCGCCGCGAGCGGCGTTTCGGCCTCACCAGCGCGCAGGTCGCCGAAACGGCGACGGAGAACGTTTCCGCATGACCCGTACCCGCGTCATCGCCGCGCTGATCATGGCCCCGCTGGCCATCTGCGCCATCCTGCTGCTGCCGACTCAGTGGCTGGTCGCGCTGGCCGCGTTGATCTTCCTGATCGGCCTGTGGGAATGGCTGAAGCTGGCGGAAGTCGACGACACCCTGCCGCGCACCATCCTGCTGCTGCTCAACCTGCTGCTGATGGTGCTGCTGGTGTGGGCCTCGGCCGGCTCGCTGGTGCTGTTCCAGCTGACCACCCTGATCGGTGCCGGCTGGTGGTGCGTGGCCCTGCTGTGGCTGGGCTTCTACCGCTTCGGCTCCGACCACGCCACCTATGCGCGGGTGTTCAAGCTCGCCGCCGGCACCCTGGCGATCGTGCCGGCCTGGGCCGCGCTGGGTCTGATCCATGCCAGCGAGCCGAACGGCCACCGCTGGCTGCTGACCGCGCTGGCCACGGTGTGGGCCGCCGATTCCGGCGCCTATTTCGCCGGCCGCCAGTTCGGCAAGCACAAGCTGGCGCCGCGGATCAGCCCCAACAAGACCGTGGAAGGCCTGGTCGGCGGCCTGCTGGCCGGCCTGATCGTGGCCGCCGGCTTCGGCTGGCTGGCCGGGGTGACCCTGCCGCACCTGCCCGGGCTGCTGATCGTGGCCGCGGTCAGCGTGCTGGCCTCGGTGGTCGGCGACCTGTTCGAGAGCCTGCTCAAGCGCCACGTCGGCGCCAAGGACTCGGGCAACGTGATTCCCGGCCATGGCGGCGTGCTGGACCGGATCGACGGCGTGCTGGCGGCGCTGCCGATCTTCGCGCTGGGCAAGGACATCTTCGGGTTCTGAGGCCGGTGAACACGCAACCCAGCAAGGCCGCCACGGTTCGCACCATCGCCGTGCTCGGCGCCACCGGCTCGATCGGCGCCTCGGCGCTGGACGTGATCGCGCGCCATCCGCAGCGCCTGCGTGCCGGCGTGCTGGCGGCCGGTCGCAACGTCGACGCGCTGCTGGCGCTGTGCGCCACGCACCGCCCCGCGCATGCCGTGATCGCCGATCCGGCGCTGTACCCGGCGCTGCGCGACGGCCTGCGCGCGGCCGGGCTGTCGACCCAGGCCCATGCCGGCGACGCCGCGCTGGACCAGTTGGTGGCCAGCGACGCCTGCGACAGCGTGGTCGCCGCGATCGTGGGTGCCGCCGGCCTGGCCTCGACCCTGGCCGCGGCCCGCGCCGGCAAGCGCCTGCTGCTGGCCAACAAGGAAGCGCTGGTGCTGGCCGGCGAACTGGTCACCGCCGCCGCCGCCGCGGCCGGTGCCGAGATCATCCCGATCGACAGCGAGCACAACGCCATCTTCCAATGCCTGCGCTCGCGCCAGACCGGCGCCGAGGTGCGGCGGGTGCTGCTGACCGCGTCCGGCGGCCCGTTCCGCGGCTGGGACCGCGCGCGCCTGCAGACGGTGACCCCGGCGCAGGCCGTGGCGCACCCGAAGTGGTCGATGGGGCCGAAGATCTCGGTCGATTCGGCGACGTTGATGAACAAGGGCCTGGAAGTGATCGAGGCCCACCACCTGTTCGCGCTGGCGCCCGAGCGCATCGAGGTGCTGGTGCACCCGCAGAGCCTGGTGCATTCGCTGGTCGAGTTCATCGACGGTTCGACCCTGGCGCAGATGGGCCTGCCGGACATGCGCACCACCCTGGCGGTGGGTCTGGGCTGGCCGGAGCGCATCGCCTCCGGGGTCGCCGGGCTGGACCTGCTGGTGCAGGGCCGGCTGGATTTCGAGGCACCGGACCTGGACGCCTTCCCCTGCCTGGGCCTGGCCTGGCGCGCGATGCAGGCCGGCGGCAGCGCCCCGGCGATCCTGAACGCGGCCAACGAAGTGGCTGTTTCAGCCTTTCTTCAGGGCCGGATCGGTTTCCTATCGATTCCTGCGCTGGTCGAGAACGCCCTGACCGAGCTGCCTGCGGTCGCGGCCGATTCCCTGGACGCGTTGCTGGCGGCGGATGCGCACTCGCGCAAGATCACCGAACTCGCCATTGCCCGCCACTTCGCCCATGCTTGATCCCCACGCCGCCATGAGCCACGCGCATGGGTAATGTCGTCGGCTCCATCTGGTGGATGCTGGTCAGCCTGGGCATCCTGGTGACCTTCCACGAGTTCGGCCATTTCTGGGTCGCCCGCCGCTGCGGGGTCAAGGTGCTGCGCTTCTCGGTGGGCTTCGGCAAGCCGCTGTGGTCGCACTACGACCGCCACGGCACCGAGTTCGCGATCGCCGCGATCCCGCTCGGCGGCTACGTGAAGATGCTCGACGAACGCGAGGGCGAGGTCGCCCCGGCCGAGCGCGCACAGGCCTTCAACAACAAGAGCGTGTGGCAGCGCATCGCCATCGTCGCCGCCGGCCCCATCGCCAACCTGATCCTGTGCGTGGCGCTGCTGTGGGCCATGTTCGTGATCGGCAAGCAGGACTACGCGCCCATCGTCGGCCGCGCCGAGGGCCTGGCGCAGCAGGCCGGGTTCCAGCCCGGCGAGCGCATCGTCCGCGTCGGCGACCGCGACGTCGCGACCTGGAGCGAGGCTGCCATGCAGCTGACAGTGGCCGCCATGGACCGCGAGGACGTGCCGGTGCAGACCGAGGACGCGCAGGACGGCGCCAGCCATACGCGCACCCTGCGCCTGTCGCAGTTGCCGGTCGGTTTCGACGAGCAGCAGGTGCCGGCCCTGGCCGGCCTGACCTGGCGCTTCACCCTGCAGCCGGCGGTGATCGCCAATGTCGCCCCCGGCTCGGCCGCCGACGGCGTGCTGCGCCCCGGCGACCGCGTGCTGGCAGTGGACGGCACCTCGATCACCAGCGCCGACCAGGTCGCGCCACGGGTGCAGGCCCTGGGCCGCGATGGCGGCAACGGCCTGATCGAGGTCGAGCGCAACGGCGAACGGCTGGCCCTGGAGGTCCATCTCAAGCAGGCCGCCGGCCCCGGCGCGCCGACCTGGAAGCTGGGCGTCGGCATCGGCGAACAGCGCCGCCCGGCCTACGACGCCACCCTGCGCTACGGCCCGCTGGCGGCGATCCCGGTCGCCTTCCGCGAGACCGGCCGGCTGGCCGGCGACACGCTCGGCATCCTGCGCCGCATGCTGACCGGCGAGGCCTCGCTGAAGAACGTTTCCGGCCCGATCACCATCGCCAAGGTCGCCAACGTCTCGGCCAAGCAGGGCCCGGACTGGTTCCTGAATTTCCTGGCCCTGCTGTCGCTGAGCCTGGCGATCATGAACCTGCTGCCGATCCCGATCTTGGACGGCGGGCACTTGCTGTATTACCTTATCGAGTTGGTCAAGGGCAGCCCGCTGAGCGAGCGCGCCATGGCGGCAGGGCAATTCGTGGGCCTGACGTTGCTGGCTGGACTGATGGGGTTGGCGTTCTACAACGACCTCTTCGGCCAGGCGCTGCGATGACCCGTGCCGATCCACTCGACCCGCTGTCGTCTTGCGCCGGCGCCCATGCAACAACGATATCGACCTCTACCGGACGTGACATGACGAGATTTCCCACTCGCCGCCTGCTTGCCCTCGCCCTCGCCGCCAGCCTCAGCCTGCCGGCCCTGGCCCAGGTAGCGGAGCCCTTCACCGCCAGCGACATCCGCGTCGACGGGCTGCAACGCATTTCGTCCGGCACCGTGTTCACCTACCTGCCGGTGGAACGCGGCGACAGCGTGGACGAGGCCAAGGTCGCCGAGGCGATCCGTGCGCTGTACCGCACCGGCTTCTTCGAGGACGTGCGCGTCGACCGCCAGGGCAACATCCTGGTGGTGACGGTCAAGGAACGTCCGGCGATCAACAAGCTGACCGTCACCGGCAACAAGGACATCAAGAGCGAGGAACTGCTCAAGGGCCTGTCCGACATCGGCCTCAGCGAAGGTGGCACCTTCGACCGGCTGAGCCTGGACCGGGTGACCCAGGAACTGACCCGCCAGTACAACAACCGCGGCAAGTACAACGTCGAGATCACCCCGACGGTCAGCCCGCTGGACCGCAACCGCGTCGATGTGGCCATCGCGATCAAGGAAGGCAAGGCGGCCAAGATCCGCCACGTCAACCTGATCGGCACCGAGAAGTTCCTCAACAAGGACATCCTGGAGAACTGGGAGTCGCGCGAGCACAACTGGCTGTCCTGGTACCGCCGCGACGACCAGTACTCCAAGGAAAAGTTGTCCGGCGACCTGGAGAAGCTCAACTCCTGGTACCTGGACCGCGGCTATGTCGACTTCAGCGTCGACTCCACCCAGGTCGCGATCAGCCCCGACAAGCGCGACATGTACCTGACCGCCGGCATCACCGAAGGCGAGCAGTACAAGATCTCCGACATCAAGGTCACCGGCGACACCATCCTGCCGCAGGAAGAGATCGAGAAGCTGGTGATCCCCAAGGCCGGCGACACCTTCTCGCGCGCGCTGCTGGAATACAGTTCCGACGCGATTACCAACACCCTGAGCAACATCGGCTACGCCTTCGCCAAGGTCACCCCGATCCCGACCACCGACCGCGAGAAGCGCACGGTGGCGGTGAACCTGCAGGTGACGCCCGGCCCGCGCGTGTCGGTGCGGCGCATCGTGTTCCGCGGCAACACCCGCACCTCCGACGAAGTGCTGCGCCGCGAAATGCGCCAGTTCGAGGACACCTGGTACTCGCAGGCGGCGATCGACCGCTCCAAGATCCGCCTGCAGCGCCTGGGCTACTTCGAATCGGTGGACGTGGAAACGCCGCCGGTGCCGGGCAGCAACGACAAGGTCGACGTGGTCTACAACGTCAAGGAGACCACCTCGGGCAGCTTCACCTTCGGCCTGGGCTATTCGCAGACCTACGGCGTCACCACCTCGGTGCAGCTGTCGCAGAACAACTTCCTCGGCGGCGGCAACCGCGTCGCGGTGGACGCCTCGCGCAGCAGCTACCAGGAGCGCTACGCGTTCTCCTACACCAACCCGTTCTTCACCGACGACGGCGTGTCGCTGGGCTACAACCTGTCGTGGCGCAAGCTGGATTATTCCGACTTCGGCACCGCGCAGTACAACAGCACCAACGGCGCGGCGCAGGTGATCTTCGGCGTGCCGATCACCGAGACCGACAGCGTCTCGCTGATGTTCGGCATCGACAGCAACCAGATCACCACCTACCCCGGCTTCACCCCGCAGGCGATCATCAACTACATCGACGCGATGGGGACCAAGACCTTCCACGCCTGGCGCAGCGAACTGGGCTGGGCGCGCGACACCCGCAACGACTACTTCATGCCCACCCGCGGCATGTACCAGCGCGTCGGCCTGGAAGCCACCCTGCCCGGCTCGACCGTGGAGTACTGGAAGCTCAACTACCAGATCTCCAAGTACTGGCCGATCTCGCCGGCGCTGGTGCTCAACACCCGCGCGGAGTTCGGCTACGGCGACAGCTACGGCAGCGACGTCTCGCGCGACATCTGCGGCGTCACCGTGCCCAATGCGCAGGGCACGCCGGTCTACAACCCGCAGGCCTGCGACGGCACCAACCTGGTCCGCCGCGTCACCGCCTCCGGCCTGCCGTTCTACGAGAACTTCTACGCCGGCGGCACCAACTCGGTCCGCGGCTTCGAGGACAACACCCTCGGCCCGCGCTCGGAGGCCACCGCCTCGTACAGCCGCGGCCAGCCGCTGGGTGGCTCGTTCAAGACCGTGGGCTCGGCGGAAATGTACTTCCCGAAGCTGTTCGACAGCCCGTCGGCGCGCATCTCGGCCTTCGTGGACGTCGGCAATGTGTTCAATGGCGTGGACAACTTCAAGTCCAACCAGCTGCGCGCCTCGACGGGTATCGCCTTGCTGTGGCGCGCGCCGGTCGGCCCGATCTCGATCAGCTATGCGGTTCCGCTGAAGAAGGAAGACAACGACGAGATCGAGCGCCTGCAGTTCACGTTCGGCGGTCAGTTCTGACGAACTGCCCACCCGCTGCCAGGGTGAAACTCTGGCAGCCCAGGTTTTCGCTGCGCGAACACCTGGCCGGGGCTTGGCCTGCCTAATCCCCCGCGTCTTCGGCGCGCCCCCTTTAACAAAAGGGGGCGCGCGCCATCGCATTCGCGCTGACGCCCCACGATTCGCGTTGCGAATCGCGGGCCCCGGCTCATTACTTTCCGAATCCCCGCGCCTTCGGCGCGCCCCCTTTACCAAAGGGGGCTTTACTCCAGTAGGCTGATCCTCATCTGTAGGTTGATCGTGGCTGTTCGGGCGGTGTCGCGCGAGCGGGTCGCACGCCCTACGCGGCAGTACGTATGACCGGGTTGGTGGCACACGGTAGAATCGCCCGGTGAATACTTCGACCTATACCGCTGACGAGATCGCCGAGCGTTTCGGGCTGCAGGTGCATGGCGACGGCAGCGTCGCGGTGCGCGGCGTGGCCACGCTGGCACAGGCCGGCCCGGGGCAGCTCAGCTTCCTGGCCAATCCCCGCTATCGCGCGCAACTGGCCGACAGCACCGCGGCGATCGTGGTGCTGCGCGCCGACGACGCCGAGGCGGCGCCCGGGACCGCGCTGATCGCGCGCGACCCGTATGTCGCCTTCGCCAAGATCGCCGCGCTGTTCGATGCGGCACCGGCGCGGCCGCCCGGCATCCATCCCAGCGCCAGCATCGATCCCAGCGCGCAGGTCGCGGCGAGTGCGCACGTCGGCGCGTTCGTCAGCATCGGCGCGCGCAGCGTGGTCGGCGAGGGCTGCGTGATCGGCCCCGGCTGCGTGATCGGCGAGGACTGCCAGGTCGGCGCGGGCAGCGAACTGATCGCCCGCGTCACCCTGGTCACCCGGGTGCGCATGGGCCAACGCGTGCGCGTGCATCCCGGTGCGGTGCTCGGCGCCGACGGCTTCGGCCTGGCGATGGACGCCGGCCGCTGGATCAAGGTGCCGCAACTGGGCGGCGTCAGCATCGGCGACGATTGCGAGATCGGCGCCAACACCTGCGTGGACCGCGGCGCGCTGGAAGACACCACCCTCGAAGAAGACGTGCGCCTGGACAACCTGGTGCAGGTCGCGCACAACGTGCACATCGGCGCGCACAGCGCCATCGCCGGCTGCACCGGCATCGCCGGCAGCGCCAAGATCGGCCGCTACGTGATGCTCGGCGGCGCGGTCGGCGTGGTCGGCCACCTGGAGATCTGCGACAAGGTCGTGGTCACCGGCAAGTCGGTCGTGCGCAACTCCATCCACGCGCCGGGCGAGTATTCGTCCGGCACCCCATTGACCGACAACCGCACGTGGCGCAAGAACGCCGCGCGCTTCAAACAGCTCGATGCCCTGGCCCGTCGCATCCTGTCTGTCAGCAAGGAGAAGGAATGAGCCACGATCAGCCCCTGCCGGACGCCACCCTGCCGGACATCAACCAGATCCGCGCACTGCTTCCGCATCGCTACCCGTTCCTGCTGGTGGACAAGGTGGTCTCGCTGGATTTCGAGAACCGCCGGATCGTCGCGCACAAGAACGTGAGCATCAACGAGCCGTACTTCCAGGGCCATTTCCCCGGCCAGCCGATCATGCCGGGCGTGCTGATCATCGAGGCGCTGGCGCAGGCCGGCGGCATCCTGACCCAGCTGGCGATGGGCCGCGACGCGCAGTCCAAGCTGTTCTACATGGTCAAGGTCGACAACGCCCGCTTCAACGCCCAGGTGGTGCCCGGCGACGTGCTGGAGCTGCACGTGGAGATCAAGCGGGTGATCCGCAACATGGCGGTGTACTACGGCGAAGCCAAGGTCGACGGCAAGGTCGTGGCCTGCGCCGAAGTGCTGTGCGCCGGCACCCGCGAATGACCCTGGCAGGAGACCTGCGATGAGCGCCAACGCTCCCCTGATTCACCCCTCCGCGATCATCGACCCTGGCGCGACACTCGCCGCCGACGTGCGCGTCGGCGCCTTCACCGTGATCGGCGCCGAGGTGGAGATCGGCGAAGGCTGCGAGATCGGCTCGCATTGCAGCATCGTCGGCCCGACCCGGCTGGGCCGCGACAACCGCCTGGTCGGCCACGTCGCGCTCGGCGGCGACCCGCAGGACAAGAAGTTCGCCGGCGAACGCACCGAACTGGTGATCGGCGATCGCAACGTGATCCGCGAGTTCGTCACCGTCAGCCGCGGCACCGGCAGCGGCGGCGGCATCACACGGGTCGGCAGCGACAACTGGTTCCTCGCCTACACCCACGTCGCCCACGATTGCATCGTCGGCAACCACTGCGTGTTCTCCAACAACACCACCCTGGCCGGGCACGTGGAAGTGGGCGACCACGTGATCATCAGCGGCTTCGCCGGCGCGCACCAGTTCTGCCGCATCGGCGATCACGCCTTCCTCGGCATGGGCGCACTGATCAACGGCGACGTGCCGCCGTACACCATGGTCGGCGGCAATTCTCTGGGCCGCCCCCGCGGCATCAACAGCGAAGGGCTGAAGCGCCGCGGCTTCGATCCCGAGCGCGTGGCCGCGATCAAGCGCGCCTACCGCGCGCTGTACGTGGCCGGCCTGCCGCTGGCCGAGGCCAAGCACCAGTTGGCGGTGCTGGCCGAAGGCAGCGAGGACGTGCGCGCGATGCTGGAATTCATCGAATCCAGCGAGCGGCCGTTGTTGCGATGAACGCCGGGAGTCGGGAGTCGGGATTGGGGATTGGCAACGGCAGCATTGCCGGTGCCGATCGCGCCGCTTCCGCTGTTGCGAATCCCCACTCCCCACTCCTCAATCCCCGCGCAGCACCGCTGCGCATCGCCCTGGTCGCCGGCGAAGCCTCCGGCGACCTGCTGGGCGCGGGGCTGATCGAGGCGCTGCGCGCGCGCTATCCCGACGCCGAGTTCGCCGGGGTCGGCGGCGAGGCAATGCGCCAGGCCGGGTGCCAGACCTGGTTCGATGCCAGCGAGCTGGCGGTGATGGGCCTGCTGGAAGTGCTGCGGCATCTGCCGCGCCTGCTCAAGCTGCGCCGCGCGCTGCGCGAGCGGCTGCTGGCCTGGCGTCCGGACGTGTTCGTCGGCATCGACGCGCCCGACTTCAACCTGGGCGTGGAGCGCTGGCTGAAGCAGCGCGGGCTGCGCACCGTGCATTACGTCAGTCCGTCGGTATGGGCCTGGCGCGAGCAGCGCGCGGCCAAGATCGGTGCCAGCGCCGACCGGGTGCTGTGCCTGTTCCCGATGGAGCCGCCGATCTACGCCAAGCACGGCGTGGACGCGCGCTTCGTCGGCCACCCGATGGCCGATGCGATCGCGTTGCACGCCGACCGTGGCGCGGCGCGCGCCGCCCTCGGCGTGGCCGCCGACGTGCCGGTGCTGGCGGTGCTGCCGGGCAGCCGCCTGGGCGAGATCGGCAAGCTCGGCGACACCTTCTTCGCCGCCGCCGCGCAGGTGCTGCAGCAGCTTCCGAACGCGCGCGTGCTGGTGCCGGCCGCCAATGCCGCGTGCAAGGCGCTGATCGCCGAGCAACTCGCGCGTTCGGCCCTGCCGGCGGCGGCCACCCAGGTGCTGGACGGCGACGCGCGCACCGCGCTGCTCGCCGCCGATGCGGTGCTGCTGGCGTCCGGCACCGCGACCCTGGAAGCCATGCTGGTGAAGCGACCGATGGTGGTCGGCTACAAGGTCGCTCCGCTCACCTACCGCATCGTCAAGGCGCTGGGCCTGCTGAAGGTGGACCGCTACGCCCTGCCCAACATCCTCGCCGGCCACGACCTGGCGCCGGAACTGATGCAGGACGCCTGCACCCCCGACGCCCTGGCCGCCGCGCTGCTGCACTGGCTGCGCAACCCGCAGGCGGTGGCGGCGCTGCAGCCGGAGTACGAACGCCTGCATCTGCTGCTGCGCCAGGACGCCTCGGCGCGCGCGGCCGATGCGGTGCTCGAAGTGCTTGAGAGCCGGGATTCGGGAATCGGGAATCGGGAATCGTCAGGAGCAAGGGCATGAAGCGCTCCCTTTCCCCGCCGTCGCCGCAGCAGTCGCTTTTGTCCCATTCCCCATTCCCCACTCCCGATTCCCGGCTTTACGCCGGCGTCGACGAAGCCGGCCGCGGCCCCCTGGCCGGGCCGGTGGCGGTGGCGGCGGTGGTGTTCGATCCGGCGCGTACCCGCATCAACGGGCTGGACGACTCCAAGCAGCTGACCGCGGCGCGCCGCGAGACGCTGTATGCGCGCATCGTCGAGCGGGCGCTGGCCTGGCAGGTGGTGCTGATCGAGGCCGAGGAGATCGACCGGCTGAACATCTACCAGGCGACCATGCTGGGCATGCGCCGCGCGGTGGAGGGCGTGGCGCACGTGGCCGGCTTCGCCCGCATCGACGGCAACCGCGTGCCCAAGGGCCTGCCCTGCGCCGCCGAGGCGCTGGTCGGCGGCGACGGCCTGGACCGCGCGATCATGGCCGCCTCGATCGTCGCCAAGGTCACCCGCGACCGGATCATGCAGCGCCTGCACGACGAACACCCGCACTACGGCTTCGACCTGCACAAGGGCTACGCCACGCCGGCGCACCTGGCCGCGCTGGCCGCACACGGTCCCTGCATCCACCATCGGCGCAGCTTCGCGCCGGTGCGGATGGCCCTGACGGGCCGGGATTCGGCAGTGGGGATTGAGGATTCGTTGGAGTCGCTGCAGCTCGCGTAGACGCGTGCACGGCGCCGTCAGCATCGCGTGCGGCTCAGGAATCAGTGAGACCGCCGCGAATCCCAAATCCCGAATCCCCAATCCCCGCCCCTCACTGTCAAGCC
>NZ_LFME01000022.1 GCF_001043115.1 Xanthomonas sp. NCPPB 1128
CTCCAGCGCCGCCTGCACCCGCCCGATCTCGCGCTGCCCGGGCAGGAACACCAGTACGTCGCCCGGATGCTGCTGCAGCGCGTGTTCGACCGCGCGCCGTGCCTGCGCTTCCAGCGACTCCTCGCGCCGTGCGGGGAAGTGCGCGATCTCCACCGGGAAGCTGCGCCCGGCGCTGGACAGCCGCGGCGCGTCGAGGAACTGGGCCAGGCGCTCGCCGTCCAGCGTCGCCGACATCACCACGATGCGCAGGTCCTCGCGCACCTGCGCCTGCACGTCCAGGGCCAGCGCCAGGCCCAGGTCCGCGGCCAGGTGGCGCTCGTGGAACTCGTCGAACAGCAGCGCGCCGACGCCGTCGAGCATCGGGTCGTCCTGCAGCATGCGGGTCAGGATGCCTTCGGTGACGACCTCGATGCGGGTGCGCGCGGACACCTTGTTCTCGAAGCGGATCCGGTAGCCCACGGTCTCGCCCGGTGCTTCGCCGCGCTGCCGTGCCATGAACGTGGCGGCGCTGCGCGCGGCGACCCGGCGCGGCTCCAGCATCACGATGCGCCGGCCCTGCAGCCAGGGCGCGTCGAGCAGCGCCGGCGGCACCTGGGTGGTCTTGCCGGCCCCGGGCGGGGCTTCCAGCACCAGGCGCGGATGGGCGGCGAGGCTGTCGCGGAGTTGCGGCAGCAGCGGATCGATCGGAAACACGGCGGACGTCATCGGCCAAGGATACGGGGCCGCCGCGCCGCCGTGGAGCGGCGGCAGGCGCGCGGCCCGTACAATTGGCCGCTTTCCGGCTGATTCCCGCGCAACCGCATGACTCTGATCGACATCGGCGCCAACCTCACCCACGAGTCTTTCGATCGCGACCGCGACGCGGTGCTGCAGCGCGCCCGCGCCGCCGGCGTCGCGCAACTGGTGGTCACCGGCGCCAGCCGCGAGCACTCGCCATTGGCGCTGCAGCTGGCGCAGCAGCACCCGGGCCTGCTGTACGCCACCGCCGGCGTGCATCCGCACCACGCGCTGGAGTACACCGCCGAATGCGACGCCGAACTGCGCGCGCTGCAGGCGCATGCCGAAGTGGTGGCGGTGGGCGAGTGTGGCCTGGACTACTTCCGCGACTTCTCGCCGCGGCCTGCGCAGCACCGCGCCTTCGAGCGGCAACTGCAACTGGCGGTGGACACCGGCAAGCCGCTGTTCCTGCACCAGCGCGACGCTCATGCCGACTTCATGGCGCTGATGCGCCAGTTCGACGGCAAGCTCGGACCGGCGGTCGTGCACTGCTTCACCGGCAGCCGCGAGGAACTGTTCGACTACCTGGACCGCGACTGGTACATCGGCATCACCGGCTGGCTGTGCGACGAACGCCGCGGCGCGCACCTGCGCGAGCTGGTGAAGCATATTCCCGCCCAGCGGTTGATGATCGAGACCGATGCGCCGTACCTGCTGCCGCGCACGCTCAAGCCGACGCCGAAGGACCGCCGCAACGAGCCGGCGTTCCTGGCGCACATCGTCGAGGAGCTGGCGCGCGACCGTGGCGAGGACGTGGCGACGGTCGCCGCCGCCAGCACCGCTGCCGCGCGGACATTTTTCCGCTTGCCGATGCCGGCCTGAGTGCGTCGATGCGGCGGGTTTCGTGATTGGGGGATTCGTGATTGGGGATTGGGGATTCGTAAAAGCATGCTTGGCTGTACGCTTTTTTTGTAGGAGCGGCTTCAGCCGCGACCGGTCTGATGGCCCGGCGACCATGCCGATACCTTATCGCGACCCTGCTGGCCGATGCGCCGTTGGAGATCCTGGACGGAGTGGGTCGGCATTTTCTTGTGGGAGGGACTTCAGTCCCGACGCATGACGGTGTCAGTCGGCGTTTGGCTTCATTCGTCGCGGCTGAGCCGCTCCTACGTGGGCAACGTGCGTCGGCCTGCCCGGGCGGCACCCACCGCCTCAATCGACCTGCGCATCCTCGCGCTTGGCCTCGGCCAGGGCCTCCGGTTCCAGTTCCTCGGCGCTGCGGTTGAGCTTGACGAACACGCCCCAGGCGATCAGCAGCATCGCTGCGCACAGGCCGACCGCGGCCGCGTAGGGCAGCTTGGCCGGGTCGTCGTGCATCAGTTCGAAGATCGACACCAGGGTCTCGATCGCCAGGGCGATGACGATGACCACGAAGAACCGCGACAGGTAGCGGCGCACGCGGGTCGGTCCGCTGACCTTGACATCGCGCTGCACCTCTTCCTCGTAGATGGTCTGGCCCAGTTCCAGGGTCACCAGCGCCACGGTGAGCAGCCCGATTGCTTCCAGTACCACGTTGAAGCGGTCGCGCACCACCAGTTCGCCACCCGGCGTCAGGCCGTGCCACAGCTCCAGCACCGCCATGCAGACCAGCCCGGCTGCGCACAGCAGGAACAGCACGATGATGAGGAAATGCCCGCCGCGGAACAGTTTTTCCATGCGCGTGCCCGTCGCTGCCCCCTGTGTGGTGGGCGAGCATAGGCGCCAGGCGCGTCAGCGGCGCGCGAAGATGCGCAGGCGCTTGGGGCAGGGAGGCACCAATGTCTGTGGCGCGCACCGGTCCCTGTCAGGTGCGTGGGACGGGAGCACACGGCGCCGCCGGTGCGGCAGGTGTCAGCGCGCGGGCAGGCCGGCCTGGTACGCCTGCAGGTGGCAGTACGCGGCCATCAGCAGCGGCGCGGCGTGCCCGGCAGTGCGCGCGCGGGCGAGCATGTCGCCGACGATCTGCTGCGCTTCCACCTGCTGCCCGGCTTCCAGGTCGCGCAGCATCGACGCCTTCATCGGCGAGCCGGGCTGGGTCAGCAATTGCAGCGCGCTGGCTTGCGCGGCCTCGGGGACCGGTTCGCCTGCGGCCGTCGCCACCGCCGTGCATTCGGCATACAGGCCACGCACCAGTGCCACGCCATCGTCGCTGGCGACGATGCGCCCGATCGGCGCGCGCATCAGGCAGGTGGCCGCCGCCAGCGCGGTGAGGAAGGTGTACTTGATCCATTGTTCCTGCGCGATCCGCGGCGCAGCCAGATGATCCACCTCGGCCTGCGTGCAGGCCTCGGCCAGGGCACGCACGCGCGCGCTGTCGACACCGTGCCCGTCGCGTTCGCCGAAGGTCAGCGAGGCCGGCTTGGCCAGGTGCTGGATTGCGCCATCGGCATCCAGCACGGCGCTGATGAAGCACAGCCCGCCGATCACCCGTTCCGCACCGAAGCGTGCATCCAGTGCCCGGTAGTGGCGCAGGCCGTTGAGGATCGGCAACACGCTGGTGCCGTCGTGCACGGCCGGCGCCACTGCCTCCAGTGCGCTGTCCAGGTCGTAGGCCTTGCAGCTCAGCAGCACCAGATCGAACGGCCGCGCCTGCGCGGCGCCGGGCAGGGTCTCGGCGGAGAGCGTGCTCACCGCGATTGCGGCATCGCCGCGCGGACTGCGGATGCGCAACCCGTCGCGTTGCAGGCGCGCGGCACGCGCCGGCCGCACCAGGAAGCTGACATCGACGCCGGCCTGGGCCAGGCGTCCACCGAAGTAACCGCCGGTCGCGCCGGCACCGAGAATCAGGATACGCATGAGACGTGGCTAGAAAGGGGGAACAGGCGGCTCAGTGCACCGGCCTGGAGGCTTCCGGTGTACGCAAGCCCTCCGGCGGGGTGACCACCTCGGAGGGAACAGCTTCGAAACTTACCGCATCCACACGCAAGCTGCGTTCTTCGCGACGGTTGCCGACCTTGCCGCGATAGCCGAGCAGCAGGCCGCTGCGGTCGAGCCAAAGCGTACCGGAGGTTGTGCCGTCAGGTCCTTGCGCGGCGTCGTAGCGCCACCCCGCCGCCAAACGCCCGGCAATGAACTCGCCGGGCGCTGGCGCGCAGCGTCCGCCGATCCTGGCACAAGGATCAGTAGGATCGTACCAATAGGGGCCGCTGGCGTCGGCGATCGGCAGGCGATAGTCGCCGGTTTGGCTGACGAGCCAGCCGCGGCCACGGGTCCCTGGGTTGATCAGATAGGCATCGGGTGCTTGTGCGCCGACGAAGTCGATACGGATGGCATCGCCACGCAGGCGTACTTCGATCTGGACGGCTTCACCTGCTTGTCTCGGACCCAGCGGGCCGACGCCATAGGCGCGCGCCTGCAAGCGCGCCTGCAGCGGCTCCGGTGCGGCGTCCTGTTCCTGCGCGGACGCGTCCGCCGTCTCCCCACGAGTGGCTGTAGCAGCGATCAGCACGCTGGCCAGCAGGCCCAAGATCGTCCGTTCAATGATCAAGATTGCCGGCTTCGTAGATGGGCGACTGCATGCGTACCACAGCATAGGATTCGATAGGCAAGCGGCGGTGACCGCTGATCGGCTCCTCGAACAGCATCGAGGCAGGAGTATAGCTTTCACCGCCGCTGACCAGATCCGACAGGCCGACGATGACGCGGTCGACGAAAGGCACGATCAGCGGCATGTTGTAGGTGACCTTGATCTTGAGGATATTGGCATCCTGCACATTGACCTGGCTTCCGCCAACATTGGCGTTGCGGAACGCAAGGCTGTCATTGGGCAGCGCATAGCGGCCGTCGTACTGGCGTTCGCGGAACTCGTTGTAGGCGGCCCGGGTCGGCGCAATGACCTCGATCTTGGAAAACAACTGCACTTCCGTGTAACGGATCTTCTGCTTCGTCAGCATGACGTTGGCAGCGTCCGGCGATTGTGCGAATAGTGGCGTCAATCCGCCAGCCAACGCATCTGCCATGTCGTTCTTTCGGACACCGTTGACTGCGCCTGCCCGTGCCGCCTGAAAAGCGGCGTAGTCAAGCACGGTCTTGGTGCGGTAGATCAGTACGAACTGGAAGATCACCAGTACCAGAAAGAGGAAGGTCGGTACGACGACGCAGAACTCGATCAGGGATTGGCCGCGCTGCTGCCGCGGCGAATGTCGGAGTGCGGTCACGAGCGTTCTCCTGCAGGAGCGACGATATCGGGCGCGATGGAGGATTCCGCCGGCCACCACGTTAGATGCTCACCACGAACAGGCCGCAGCGTCTGCAGCGTACCCGGCGCAAGCTCCAGGGTGGCGTGGGCGCGCAGGCACAAGGCACCACGCCAGGGGCGCAAGCGCTCGCGCCAGTCCAGGACGTTGCCATCGCGATCGAAGAACAGAAGATCGAGCGGGTACGTCATGGCCAAGGTATGCACGCTGTTGCAGGGCTCGATCAGCAGGCCTTCGCCTGGCTGCAGCGCTGCGCGCCCAAGCAGGCCGCGCAGCCGCAACCACCACGTGTCAGCGCGCCACACGCTGTGCAGCAGCACCTGTCCTTCGCGTCGGAGCGTGCCGCACTTCACAGGATCCCCTGTTGTTTCATCTGCAGGTAGATGAAGTACGCGAGCACCACGAAAATCAACGGAAAGAAGAACAGCACCAGCGGCAGCATCATCTTGACGGGCGCTTCCAGTGCTAGCTTCTCGGCACGCAGGAAGCGCTCTTCCCGGCGTTGCATGGCCTGCGAGCGCAGGGTTTCGCTAAGACTGGCGCCGACCCGGTCGGCCTGGATCAGGGCGCTGGTGAAGTTGGAGATCTGCGAGATATCCATGCGATCAGCCATGCGTCGCAGGGCTTCGGCGCGTGGCAGTCCGGCTCGCAGATCGCGCAGCATGCGCGAAAACTCCTGTGCCAACGGACCGGGCGGCCCCTTCTGCACCGATTGCTCGATCGCACCGGTGATGTTGAGGCCGGCTTCCACTGCCATGGTGATGAAATCCAGGAATGTGGGCAGGTCGCGTACCACATGTTTGCTGCGCTGCTTGCGCCGTTCGCCCAACCACAGCGTTGGGTACATCCACCCCAGCGGAATGCCGAACAGCAAGCACATGCAGAGCGCGCCGACGCTGAGCTTGCCGAGCAGCATCACCACCACGATGAAGACGACGCTGACCGTGCCGGCAGCGACGATGCGTGTCCCGTAGAGCTCTTCTGGAGTCAATACGAAATCCTGGCCAGCCGACTGCAGGCTGCGATGGGCACGCTCCAGTTGCGAGGACTTGAGGCGCGGTCCGACCACATGCGTGGCGGCCGTGACCAGCGGCCACAGCATGCGCAGGACCGACGGCAGCGGATCCTGATAGTTGCGGTCGTCCTGCGGCACCGCCTGCAACATGCCGCGCAGCGCGAACAGTACCAGGCCGACGGCGGCCAAGGCCAACAGGGCGACCAGTACGAGCATCCAGTTCATATGTCGATCGTCATGATCTTGCGGCACATGCGATAGCCCAGATACTCCAGCACGCACATCAGGGCAATGACGCACCAGCCGAGGAGGGTATGGAACATCGGGTTCATGGTTTCCGGGTAGAACAGCACCAAAAAGCCAACCAGACCCGCCGGCAGCATCGCCATCACGATGCCCTGCAACCGGCCTTGCGCGGTGAGTGCCTTGACCTTGCCTTCCATGATCAGCTTGCGGCGCAGGGTTTCCGCCAGCGTGGACAGACTTTCGGCGAGATTGCCGCCCACCTCGCGCGAGATGCTGACGGCGGCCACGAACAGTTTCACGTCTGGAATGGGAACGCGGTTGGCGAAGTTTTCCAACGCCTCGTCGGTCCGCACGCCCATGTGCTGTTCACGCAGTACCAGCGCCAGCTCTTGCGCGAGTGGCGGCTGTCCGTCGTGTGCCAGCGCTTCCAGCGCAGGGTTGAAGCCGACACCGGCGCGCAGGCTACCGGACATCATCAGCAGGCTGTCCGGCAATTGTTGCTGGATCTGATCGAGGCGCCGCTGCTTGAGCCACAGATACACCTTGCGCGGAGCGATCGCCAACACGATCACGGCCACGACCGGCAGCAGCAAGTTGCCGCTGAGCAGCCACAACAACAGTGGAATCAGCAGCAGCACGACGCCGTTGGCGACGAAGAGCATCTGCGGATCGACGAACAGGAACATGTCCGCGAGGTTCAGGCGCGCCTGGTCGACGAAGCGCTCGTGGTAGCGCTGCATGAAGTTCGCGCTGGCCCGAACCAGCAGCAGTCCGGAGACCGTGACGCAACTGAAAGCCAGCAGCGCGACCAGCCAGATGTTATCCATTGCCCTGGCCGCCGTTGCGGAAGATCGACAGGTCGACCGACACGCCGCGCTCTGCCAGCTCCTCGTAGAACTCCGGCACTGCGCCGGTTGCGATGAACTCGCCGCTGACCTTGCCATCGCGGCCGCTGTTGGACCTGGCCTTGAACAGGAAAACATCCTGCAACTGGATCGTACCGCTCTCCACGCCGGTGATTTCGGTGATGTGGCTGACTTTGCGTGAACCACAGGGGAAACGTTTCTGATGCACGATCAGGTCGACAGCAGAGGAAATCTGCTCGCGGACCACGGTCATCGGAAGTTCCATGCCCGCCATCATCACCATGACTTCCAGGCGCGACAGCGCCTCGCGCGGATTGTTGGCATGCGCAGTGGTCAGAGAGCCCTCGTGACCGGTATTCATCGCCTGCAGCATGTCCAGCGCTTCGCCGCCGCGGCATTCGCCGACCACGATCCGGTCAGGGCGCATGCGCAGCGCATTGCGCACCAGGTCGCGAATAGAGATATGCCCTTTGCCCTCCATGTTCGGCGGCCGCGCTTCCAGCGCGACCAGGTTGGGCTGAACCAGTTTCAGTTCCGCCGCATCCTCGATGGTCACGATGCGGTCGGTGTCGGGAATGAAGTTCGACAGGATGTTGAGCAGGGTGGTCTTGCCGGAGCCGGTGCCGCCGGTGACCACGATATTGCGCCGTTCGCGTACGGCCATGGTCAGGAATTCCAGCATCGGCGCGTTGAGCGAGCCGAAGTCGATCAGATCCTTGCCTTCCAGCTTGCGCTTGGCGAACTTTCGGATGCTGATGCTGGGTCCGCGCAGGGCGATCGGAGGAATGATCGCATTGACACGGGAGCCGTCCTTCAGGCGCGCGTCGACCATCGGTGAGCTTTCGTCGATACGCCGACCGAGCGGCGTGACGATGCGTTCGATTGCCGACAGCACGGCACGATCGCTGGTGAAGCAGACCGCGGACTGCTCGATGCGGCCAGCGCGTTCGATGAAGATCTGATCGTAGGCGTTGACCATGATTTCGGTCACCGTATTGTCTTCGATCAGGTCCTCCAGAGGCCCCAGTCCGATCGCTTCGTCCAGCACTTCCTTGGCCAAACGGCGGCGGTTGATGGTCTTGGGCAGATCGGCGAATTCCCGCTCCAGTACGTCGTCGATCAGACTGATGGTGGTGGCGCGCAAGGTGTCGTCGCCCATGCTGCGCACATCCAGGCGGCGCAGATCCATCTGCTTGACCAGCGCGGCATGCACCTTTGCGCGGTAGACCGCGATGTCCGGTGGCAGATCCTGTGGTCGCGCCAGCTGCCGCTGCTGCTCAGGCTCGGCGATCGACTGATTGGCCGCCGCAGCCACGTGCTCACCGATCGGCGCCGCCGGCGCATTGAAGGCGCTGGCGTCCTGCCTCGGCGTCGGTGCCGACTCAGGTTCGTCGCCAACGACCTGCAGACGATAGTCGCCGATCTGCACCAGGTCGCGGCTGCTCAGCGGGCCGCGACTGCCAGTAACCTTCTCGCCATTGACCAGGACGGACGCCCGGCCGCCGAGCGTCTCGATGAAGATACCGTTGTCCTCTCGCTTCAACGCCGCGTGCTGCTGCGCGATGCTCCAGCCTTGCAGGACCACCAGATTGCCATCGCCGCGGCCGATGCCGCATTCGCGATGCAGACAGCGGACGTGGCGCCGGTCGCGGTTGGGAGTGTCGATCAAGATGTTGAACATGGCGTCTGTCTACGAGTCGTGGCGATTACTGGACGTAGTCCTTGCTGCGCTTGGGCATCGCTTCCTTGCCGCGCTCCTGGATGCGACGTCCACGTTCCAGGCCTTCCTGGTTTTCGGCCGAATCGGGAGTGAGGATGCGCGGCGTCACGAACATCACCAGTTCGGTCCGATTGCCGCGGAAGCCATCGGAGCGGAACAGCTTGCCCAGGATCGGAATCTCGCCCAGCAAGGGGAGCTTCTTGGCGTCCTGTTGCGCGCTGGAATCGATCAGGCCGGAAATCACGATGGTCTCGCCCGCCTTGACGTTGAGTTCCGATTCGGTGCGACGCGTGGTGAAGCCGGGCACGCCCTGCACGGTCACGGTGGGATCGATCCGGCTGACTTCCGCGAGCAGACGGGTGGAGATCTCCTGGTTGCCGTTGACCAAGGGCTCGATGTCCAGTTTGATGCCGTACTCCTTGAAGTCCACCGTCACCTGACCGAATCCCTGCGGGATCGGAATCGGCACCTCGCCGCCGACCAGGAACTTGGCCTGGCCGCCGCTGCGCGCGCTGAGCTGCGGCGACGCCAGAAGGAAGGCTTTACCCTTGTTCATCAGCAGGTTGATCGCCGAGCCGATCTGGGTGGCGATGCCGAAAAAGGCCTGGGTGCCGGGCACGCGATTGGGCAGGACCACGCCCGCAGCCGGGGTACCCGGCGGATTGATCCGGTAGTAGTCGTTCGTGGTGAAGTCCTTCAGCAGGCCACCGACCGGCCCTTGAATCACGTTGTCCCACTGAATGCCCAGTTCTTCGAGGGCATTGCTGTCGAACTCCATGATCTTCACGTCCATCAACACCATCGGACGCATCCCGACCGGGTCGGCGGAGGTGAAGTCGAGCACAGTCGGGTACAGCTTCATCAGCGCCTCGATGCGCTTGGCCACGCCAGGGTTGATGTCCTGGCCGGTGATCACCACCCGATCCGCGACAGCGTGTACGCCAAGGTTGGGCACGTCAGCGAGCAGGGTACGGATGGTCTCCACCGTGGCATTGGCGTTGCCGTCCATGACCTCGACTGGCACATCGATCTGGCGCCCGTCCTGCAGCCACAGATGCACGCTGGTCGCGCCCGGCTTCTGACCGATGATGACCAGCTCGCGCTTGCCGATGTTGGTCACCTGGACCAGTTCGCCGTTGCCCACGGCCACGCGCTTCAGGGCCTGTGGCAGGCTGTGCACGGCGGCCTGACCCGCATAGATGCGCGCGCGTTCGGGCAGCGGCGTGACCTCGGCATTGCCGGCGGCACGCTGATAGGCAGGGTTGGGGACAGGCGCGGGAAAACTGCCGCTCATCGGTACCGGCGACTGATTGCCCGTGGCCTGGGGTTGTGGCTGGGTCCTGGTATCGGGCGCGACCCTGACCGGCACCGGCACCAGTCCCGATTGCTGCTGCGCCTGGACGTCGCCGTTCATGGTCATGGTCGCTGCGGCGAGCATGGGAAGGAAAGAAACACTCCATGTAGTCCTACGCATGCGTCAGCCTTTGCCTCCGATGATGAATTCCACGCCGCTGCTACCGCCAGGCTTGGCTGTGCCGAGCAACTCTTTCTGGGTCATGCCATTGAGGCCGAACGAATTTCGATCCTCGACCTGGCGTAGCATCACCCGCATCGCACCAGCCTTGGCCGCTACCGTCAGGCGCTCTGCCTGTTGCGGACTCAGTTCGAGGGTGATGTTGGAGAAGCCTTGCTGATCTTCCTGCGCGGGGGTATCGCCGACGCGGTTGCCGGTGGCAAGCACGTTGATGTTCTCCAGCAGAGGGATGACCCGGGAGCCGGCGTTTTCCTGTTCCACTGTCAGCAGGATGTCGACATGGTCGCCGGGGGCGATCATTCCGGAGATCGAGTTGGTCTCGTCCACGGGCAGTGTGTAGCCGACATTGCCGGGCCGGATCACGCGCGAAAACTGGTCGTACAGGGGGACCAGCGCGCTAGCGCCCAGGGGTGCGCCCTGGCGGACGGGCGCGCGCAGCATCCGCCCGCTGAACTGGTCAACGTTCTCCGGTGTCACCGCATCGGCGGGCTGCAGGTCCGCCGGCACTTCGCGGACGGCCAGATCGGACGTGGTGACCACCGTGCCCGGCGCCATATCGGATTTGGGCACAGCCACCGCGACGGTCTGACCAACATCCTTGGTGCGCGCGGCCACCGCGCTCTGGACGTAGCGCACCGCGACAAAGGCCGCCAGGGCGCCGAGGCCGAGGGCGACCACGATGAAGAGCAGGTTGCGGTTCGGCTTGAATGCAGCGGCCTTCATAGCCACCCCAACGACAGCGCGTAGGTGAAGCTCGCATATGCCTTGCGCAGCGAATCGATCAGCTCCAGGATGATGTTGGGCTGCGCCACGAGCACAATGACCGCCAGCATGGTGACGATGCTGTATTCGATCAGGGCCGCGCCGCGTTGGTGCCGGGCGGAGGGCGGGAAGGCGGATCTCACGGCGTTCGTCCTCATTGCTGGAGCTGATTGACCACGATCGAGGTGCCCTTCTCGCGGCGGTTGAAGGTCAGGGTCATCTGCTGCTTGCCCTTGCTGTAGCTGCTGACGCAGCTGTTGGAAATCATCGAACACGCCGTGGCGGAGGATTGCGCCGTCCAGCCTTCGGCCGGCAGCCGGTTGCGATAGAACGCCTCGCTCTGATACGGCGACAGGGTGCTTTCCATCGCAAGCGTACGTCCCGGGTTGTCCAGGTACTGGATGTCGTTCACGACCGTGGTGCCGGACGGCTTCATGAAGTCGGCGCCAGGTGCAGTCCGCGGCTTCTCCTTGAGCAGGCGCACGATCCCGACCTGCGCTTCGCTGCCCATGCCGGCCCCATTGATTTCGATGGTGATGTAATGCTCGCCTTGGGCGTGACCGACAATGGTCTTGCTGCCGACGTCGTTGACCGTGACCTGGCCGGGCCATTGCTTCGAATAGAACGCGATTAGCTGCTGCGGCGACTGCGCACTGGTGTAGCGCGCCGAGCGCATGTGCAGGCCGTTGTAGATCATGTGCTTGGACACCCACTCGCTCTTCGCGTCGTCGGGCTCGGGCACGTCGGGCCACTCTGCCGCGCAGGCAGCCGCCGGCACCAGCAGGATAAGCAATGCCAGGGTCAGGCGGCGCATGGTGTCAGCGCGGGCGAGCATAAGGTTCCAGCTTGTCCACCGGAACCACGTCCGGGGCGATGTAGCCCGGCTCGAATCGACTGATGGTGCCGACGATCGGGATGATCCTGAGCGCATCGAACATCTTTGCCGAGTCGCTCAGGTAGGAACTGGGCACTAGCGTGCGCACCTGGCCGATGACGGAACGTTTGGCGGGATTCTTCGCGGTGCCTGGTCCGGCAGCATTCCATGGGTCGGTCAGCAGACTGTTGCTGCCTTGCATACGCAGCCCGAGTTGGTCGAACGGTTCCAGGAACGATGCGGACCCGCCGTTGGCAAGCTTGAGGTCCTGCACGCTGACGCTCAGGTTGGACGTCACCAGGCCTTTGTCATTGGGGGGGAAGTTGCCGGGAATCTTGCTGATCAGATTGCCGAGGCGATCCAGGATGCCGGAGGACCGTTCGTTCTTGTAAGCGTTGACACGGATATCGCCGCGTTCCAGCAACGGTTGGTTCGAGAAGGTATTCAGCAGTGGATTGTCCACGCGGTCGCGCGCACTGCCGGTGCTGGCGCGGCTGACGATCGGCGCATCCGCCTTGCCGAAATGCCGGTCAACAGTCAGGTCGCGCATGCGCGTGGCGGACGGCAGGGTGTAGTCCTTCGCCACGGTTGCCTCCCAGGCGGCGGCACGCGCTGCCTGCTGGGTAGCCTGACGCAAATGAATGTACTTCCCCATGATGGGAATCAACAGGAACAGCGGGACCAGGACGGCGCACAGCACCGCCGCCTCGGTGAGGCTCTGGCCGTCCTGGCGTCCGCGCAATTGCGGTTGTCGACGCTGGCGCATGCTTGCGGTCCTCCTAGTTGATCTTCGCCGGTGCGCGCGGTGCTTCGAGCGCGGCGGAGTCGAACGCCTTGCCGACGCTGATCACCTGGGTGGTGACCTTGTAGTCCGCATCGGCGCCGGGGGTTTGTTCCAGGACAATGAAGCCACGGTTGGGGCGATGGTCGTTCGCCGGCTCGGAGGTGAATCCCCATTTTGTTCCGGCCGACCAGACGCATTGACGCAGCCCGTTCGGCTTGACCCACTCGTTGCAGGGCTGACCGGCGACGCTGCGTTGGGTCGGGCCTCGGAAATCGGACAGCGCGGCAGGCGCGCTCTTCTCCACCTGCGTGCGGGTCAGTGCATCCTGCGGCGCCGCTTCGTCGGTTTTTTCGCCGGTTGCCAGATCCACCTGTTGGTAGCGGCTGGCAGTGGTGGTTTCCTGGGTGCCGGTCGTCTCCAGTCGAAACAGGCAGGTGCCACCTGCGCCGTCGTTGGCGACGTTCCAGCTGGTCTCGCGGACGACCTCGGTCTCGCGATCGAACCAGAGTTCGTAGCGGGTCGTCCCGAGCAATGCGACGTCCTTATCTGGCAGCGCACGGCTCTGCAGTCCGCCCGCCTGGCAGTCGCGCAGCGTCGCCAGGTAGTTCTCTCGCGCTTCGTTGACGCCGTTGCGGGTCATTTCCACGGTTTGGCGAACGTGGATCGGTGGCATGGAGCTGCGCGTGTCCTCGGCACCGCCCGCATCCACGGCGGTGGCGCTGCAACTGCACAATGACAGAAACAGGGCGGCACACAGACTGTTTCGGCCGCTCAGGAGTGCAGGCTTCATAGTCCACCGGCTCCTGCGACCACGGCTTTGATCGCTGTCGGCGTATCGACCAGACGTGCCTGCCAGTAAGGGCTGAACAGGTTGCCAGACTCGACCTTGTTGTCGCCACGACGGAACAGCGCATAGTTGGGCGGCCGATTGAAATACACCTGGGCCGAGGACAACGCACCCAACTCACCCTTTTGCGCCTTGCTCTGCATGGCCATGCGTGATCCCGCCGCATTGCCGATGCCGACCGTTTCGCTGGTGCGCGCATTGCGCATGTCGGTCACGGCATAGACGGTGAAGACCGGGCCGGCGTTTTCGTCGAAGATCTGATTGCCATTGCTGGAATACGGGCGCATGGCCATGTTCTTCTTCACATCGTGGTAGTCACGCAAACCGTTGTAGCTGGTGAAGAACGCATTCTTGTGTTGTCCGCTGGCAGCTCTAACGTTTGCGTCGCGCTCGACCAAGCGGGCGACCAAGCCATTTCTGCGCAGGCTGTCGCCGTAGGGGCGATAGCGGCGCTTGTCCCAGTCGGAATACCAGCCCTGACCATTGCCGAAGCCATTGAGGAAACGCTGGTTACGGTAGCGGTCGACTGCTTGAGCGCCGCCCCAGCCCAATGGCAGATCGATGTCGGGCAGAGGCCAGGGAAGGTTGATGTCCAGCGACATGGTGTCCAGTGCCGCCCAGCGGTTGTAGTCGACCATGTCGGTGCCGCCGGTGCTCTCGAAGTTGATCAGCCCGAGGCCGACCCGATCGCCGCGGTCCTTGCTGAAGCCATCGCGCGATTGCATCACCACATTACGGAAGCGATCGGCACCACTGCGTTGCGCGGCGCTGCCTGTACCGGCAGAACGCGGAATCCTGTTGAAGTCCAGAAACTTGCTTTCGGCTGTGAGCAGCTGTTCACCCAGTACGCCTGTTCCCACAGCACCCAATCTGGCACTGGGTGAGTTTCGCTGGACCACATCTCTTGCGATCAACATGCCATCGACACGCGATACGCCTTCTATTACAGCGGTTGCAGCCGTGGCAAAGATGCCATTGAGCTCGTCGAGCGTGGTAACAATGACCTGTGCGGCTGGTTGAAAGGCTCTTCGGACGCCTTTCAATATGTTTTCCGCCGCTTTGAAAGCGGTCCCGATCGCTCTGAAGATAGGGCCCACATAAGGAATCGCTGACAACACATCCATCGTGATGCGCATCGTGATGGTGGTCATCTGCAGCTGGTTCATCCATGAGTACAGACTGATCGTCTGCGCGATCGCTACTTCATTGGCGACCCGCGCGCGATTCATATAGGCGGCAAAGTTGAGCGCGCGCGCCTGCTGCACCGCGACGCTGTACGCGGCGGCGTCGGCGGCGTTGGTGAGCTCCACTTTCTTGTTGACCGACTGACCGCTGTCGAACAGGACGATGGCGCCGACGCACAGCACGAGGATCAGAACCAACCCCAGTACCATGGCTTGGCCGGCCATGCCGCGCTTCCCGTCCAGGCGGGGCGGCACACGTGACTTGGCAATCGCGATCGCTGCACGCATCTGCAGTTCCTTTGCCGAATGCACTTCCTACAGCGGCGTCACCGGCATGTCGGAAAATAGGAGAAGGGCCTGGGCAGCGTGACTGCCCAGGTACCTAGGACATCAAGGCAACAAGCGAATTACTTGTTGTTGTACGCGTCCATGCCCTTGGTCTTGTCAGCTTCCTGCTGCGCGCTGTTGGACTGGTTCTTGGCGCGGTTGATGGACTGCGTGGCGCTCTGGCCCGACAGTTCCTTCGACATGCCGGCAACCTGGCTGCGGACGGTACCGCCGAAGAAGGTGACGGCGGCGATCGCGGCGATGGCGATCAGGGCGGTGATGATGATGTACTCGGTCATGCCTTGGCCCAGCTGCTTGCGGCCAAACCCGATGTGACGACGATGGTTCTTCATCTGAATCCTCTCCTTGGCTCTTCGCCCAATCACCGGCAGCACACCTACGTCCCGCGCGGTAACGTGTGGCGAGTGGGTTATTTAAGTGAAATCATTCACAGAGATGAAGCTGATCTCTGGCCCGCGGATGCATCGAACGAGAACGGATGCGGACGGCGCCAATGTAGCGTCAAGATATTGCCGTTACAAGAAAAATGGCGTTAATAAATTGACGCTAAATGGAGTGCGCATCACATAACTTGTCAAATCTTAGGCACGGGGCTAGCGATACGTAGGTCCAGCCACGAGGTGCAGTGCAGCGCTGTTTGCTTGCTGAGCCGGTAATTTTTGTGGTTCAAGTCAAATTTTTGTCATCCCGGCCAAGTTTGCCCGAACGGGACACCGTCCGGCGCAGCCTTTTGGCCGCCAGCGCCTTGGCCACGCGCATTGAAAAGACAGTCTGCTGGTGTAGTGCGACGAGTCAAATGCAGTGAAGAAGGACGCGTGCGCACACCGACGCGTGGCTCAGAGCTTGACCAGTTCTACCCGCCGGTTACGCGCCTTGCCTTCCTCGGTGGAATTCGGCGCGATCGGCTGTTCCTGGCCGAATCCGGCTGCGCGCAGGCGATCGGCGGCGATGCCGGCGACGGTGAGGTAGGCCACGACGGCGTTGGCGCGCGCTTCGGACAGTGACTTGTTGTGCGCTGCATCGCCGCTGTTGTCCGTGTGTCCGTTGACCGCCAGGCGCAAGGCGCTATCGGATTTCAGCAACTGCAGCACTTGTTCCAGCTGCGGCCGGGAGTCCGGGAGAATCTGGGCGGCATCCGAGGCAAAGTTCACCTGGATGGCGACTTTGCCTGCACTGGCCAGTTGCTGCTGCAACGCATCGGCTGGAAGTACCTTGGCGGTGGCCTGGAAGGGCTTGGTCTCTGCGATTAGCAGGCCGCCGCTGCTAGGGCCGCTGCAGACATGAATCCAGATGTCGCGATCGCCGCGATGGATGACGAACGTATCGGCGGACTCGTTATAGATGTCGCCGATGCCGTCAACATAGGTGACCGCCGCCTTGCTGTCGCCGATGGCCTTTGCCGCGTCGGCGGGGATCGGGCCGCTAGCGATGCGTTGGCCGCCCAGCGATTCCACCAGCGTCTGGATATTGCGGCTCAGTTCCACGCCCGAGAATGGTTTGCCCTCGGCGGTTCCGAGCGTGGCCGCGTAGACCTTGCCTTCGACCCACTCGATGCGGTCGCCTGTCCAGAACGGCACGCGATCGAAGTCGTTACGGACAGGCGCATTCTTGGTGACGTAGCCCTCGGGCAGGCCAAGGTAAGGAAAGCTGCCAAGCGGGGCATCGGAAACCGGCATATTGGCGGCATCGAAGCGATGCGCCGTTTCAGCGGCAGGAGCTGCTGCTGGTGCGGATGCGGTGGGCGTTGTGGTGTTCGCAGCCGGGGCGGGAGCGTCTGTTGCCTGCTGCGGCTCGGAGCGTTTGCAGCCGGCAGCGGCGGTGATCAGGAGCAGGCAAACGCTGAGCACAGCGCGGCGCGCCGTGGGGGTCATCGCGGTCATCGGAAATCTCGGGTGCGGAGGGGAGCGCTTAGCGCATATCGCTCAACAACTGCTTGCAGATCGCTGCGTCAGGCTTATAGGTGCCTGCGGCGTGGGCCTTCTGCATCGTCTGTTGGCCTTGCTTGTAGCCGTTGTCGAAGTCGCTGCCGAAATTCTTGACCTGGGCATACATGCCCTGCATCAACTGCTTCTGCTTGGCCTTGTAGCCATCGATCTGGGCCTGGCTGGCGCCGCAGGCCTTGCCGTTCTCGGCGTTGCCGCCGACGATCTTGCCGAAATTGACGATTCCGTCGTCTTGAGCGTGAACCCCGCCGCTGGCACATGCCAGCACTGCTACCGCGATGACTGCCGTGTATCGGTTCATTCCTTGCTCCTCGTGCGGCCCGCGGCGAGCGGGCCAGTGAAACCCCTGTGGCGCGGAGGATAGCAATGCCGTGCGTAACGCCCAACCCCGTCCGGTGCGCGCGAACGGCATGCGTTCAAGGAGCGAACAGGATCAGCTCCGCAGCCCCACCCCACGCCGCAGCAGCCACAGCGCCAGCGCCGCCAGTACCGCGACGAAGCCCAGCATCAGGCTGTAGGCCACCCATACCGGCACGTCACTGCTGCCGAGCAGGCCGTAGCGGAAGGCGTTGACCATGTAGAAGATCGGGTTGGCGTGGGTGGCGGCCTCGGCCCAGCCGGGCAGCAGCTTGACCGAGTAGAACACGCCGCCCAGGTAGGTCAGCGGGGTCAGGATGAAGGTCGGCACGATCGCCACGTCGTCGAACTTCTTCGCATAGACCGCGTTGATGAAGCCGGCCAGGGAGAAGATGGTCGCGCCCAGCAGCACCGTGGTCAGGGTCACCAGCGGGTGCGGTATGCGCACAGGGGTGAAGAACATGGCGATGATCAGCACGAGCACCCCGACCATCAACCCGCGCAGCACCGCGCCGGCGACGTAGCCCCACAGGATCACCCAGTTGGGCATGGGGCTGACCAGCAGTTCCTCGACGTGGCGACCGAACTTGGCGCCGAAGAAGCTGGAGCTGATGTTGCCGTAGCTGTTCTGGATCACGCTCATCATCACCAGGCCGGGGACGATGAACTGCATGTAGCTGTAGCCGCCCATGTCGCCCACGCGCGAGCCGATCAGGCCGCCGAAGATCAGGAAATACAGGGTCATGGTGATCGCCGGCGGCACCAGGGTCTGGCCCCAGATGCGCAGGATGCGCTTGACCTCGCGGCGCACGATGGTGCCCAGCGCGACCCAGTTGCGCTGGGCCGGGGTGGCGTCGGAAACGGGGAGGGTGGAATCGGTCTGGGGAGTCATGGTCGTGGCCGTGGGGGCATCAGGGAGTGGCGGACGGCGTGGCCGCGCCGGTCGTGGCCGCAGCGGCATCGCGGTGCTCGCCGGTGAGGCGCACGAACAGTTCCTCCAGGCGATTGCTCTTGGTGCGCATGGAGCGTACGCGGATGCCGGCGTCGCCCAGCGCGGCGAACACGCGGTTGAGGTCCATCGCCCGCGGCATATCCAGGTCCAGGGTGTGCGCGTCCTGCGCCAGCAGCGTGGTGCCCTCGATCGCCGGCAACTGCGCCGGCAGTTCGCCGTCGATGTCCAGCAGGAAGCCTTCCACGTCCAGCTTGGCCAGCAGGGCACGCATCGGACCCTGTTCGACGATGCGGCCGCGGTCGATGATCGCCAGGTTGCGGCACAGGCTCTCCGCTTCCTCCAGGTAGTGCGTGGTGAGGATGATGGTGGTGCCGGCGCCGTTGATCTCGCGCAGCACGCGCCACATGTCGCGGCGGATCTCGATGTCCACGCCGGCGGTGGGTTCGTCCAGGATCAGCAGGCGCGGGCGGGTCATCATCGCGCGGGCGATCATCAGCCGCCGCTTCATGCCGCCGGACAGGGTGCGGCTCATCACCTGCGCCTTCTCCCACAGGTGCGCGCGCTTGAGTTCCACTTCGGCTAGGCGCTCGGCCTCGGCGCGCGGCATGCCGTAGAAGCCGGCGTAGTTGACCAGGATGTCGAAGGGCTTCTCGAACAGGTTGAAGTTGATTTCCTGCGGCACCAGGCCGATCAGGCGCATCGCCGCGCTGCGCTGGCTGCTCAGGTCGGTGCCGAACACCTCGACCTGGCCGGCGCTGAGGTTGACCAGCGAGCTGATGATGCCGATCAGGGTGGACTTGCCGGCGCCGTTGGGGCCGAGCAGGGCGAAGAAGTCGCCGGGCAACACGTCCAGCGACACGCCGTGCAGGGCCTGCACGCCGTTGTCGTAGGTCTTGCGCAGGTCGCGCACGCGCAGGGCGGGCGCCGGCGTCTGCGGGGGAAGAGCGGATGCGGGAGTCAAGGCGGGCCTTCGCGCCGCATCGACGGCGCAGGAGAAGTGCAGCCGCTATTATAGGAGACCTCGTGGGGTCGCCCCCGGCCACAGACTGTTGCATCTCCGTGCCTGCCCAATTCCCGCTGAAACTGGTCGATCGCCACATGCTGGCCCCGGCCGTCGGCCACTACCGCTTCGTCCGCGACGACGGCCAACCCCTGCCGTTCGCGCCCGGCCAGTTCGTGCAGGTGCACTTCCACTATGCCGATGGCACGGCGACCAAGCGCAGCTACTCGCTGGCCACGCGTCACGATCCGGCGCAGCCGGCCGATGCCACCGTGGAGATCGCGGTCAGCTTCGTCGCCGGCGGCGCGGCCACGGCGCTGTTCGAGGCGCTGGAGATCGGTGGCCAGGTCTGCGCCAGCGGTCCGTACGGGCGCTTCTGCCTGCAGCCCGGCGACGCCAACCGTCGCTATCTGCTGATCGCCACCGGCACCGGCGTCACCCCGTACCGCTCGATGCTGCCGCTGCTGGAAGCGGCGATGGCCGAGCGCGGCGTGGAGGTGGTGCTGTTGCTGGGCGCGCGGACGCCGGCCGAACTGCTGTACGGCGATGAGTTCCGCGCCTTCGCCGATGCGCATCCCGGTTTCCGCTTCGTGCCGTGTTTCTCGCGCGAGCTGCCGGAAGCGCCGCATCCGGACGTGCGGCACGGCTACGTGCAGCAGTTCCTGGGCGAATTCGCGCCGCAGGCCGAAGGCGACATCGCCTACCTGTGTGGCAATCCGAACATGGTCGATGCCTGCTTCGATGCGCTGAAGGAGGCTGGCCTGCCGGTGCAGCACATCCGTCGCGAGAAGTACGTCAGCAGCAAGTAGGGGCGAAGCCTACGCCTATTGTAGGAGCGGCTTCAGCCGCGACCGCACACCGGGAAGGTCTGTCGGGTGCGAAGCCGTGCGCTCCGGAAATGCCAAGTGCGCTGCGCGCCCGTACCCTCACCCCAACCCCTCTCCCGGCGGGAGTGGGGCTGTGGCGTCTCCCTTCTCCCCTTGGGAGAAGGTGCCCCGAAGGGGCGGATGAGGGCAGGGCGAAGCCTCGCAGGGCCATATCCTTGCAGGCGCTGCGCGTCCGTACCCTCACCCCAACCCCTCTCCCGGCGGGAGTGGGGCTTTAGCGTCTCCCTTCTCCCTTTGGGAAAAGGTGCCCCGAAGGGGCGGATGAGGGCAGGGCGAAGCCTCGCAGGGCCATATCCTTGCAGGCGCTGCGCGCCCGTACCCTCACCCCAACCCCTCTCCCGGCGGGAGAGGGGCTGTAGCGTCTCCCTTCTCCCCTTGGGAGAAGGTGCCCCGAAGGGGCGGATGAGGGCAGGGCCGAAGCCTCGCAAGGCCATATCCTTGCAGGCGCTGCGCGCCCTTTACCCTCACCCCAACCCCTCTCCCGACGGGAGAGGGGCTATGACTTCCCTTCTGCCCTCGGGACCTTGGCTCCATTTTTGGGAAAGGTGCCCGGAAGGGTGGATGAGGGCTTCCGCACGGGCGCGGCGGTGCTCCTATCTCGACTGTAAAGGACGCTTGACAGGCGTTCCCGCGACGCGCATTCTGCTGTCAAGCGTGCTTGACAGGGGAAAGGTCGGCACGCCATGGGGCGCAGCCGGAACGGGCGCCGGAACGGGGTGGGCTGAGATTGGGGACGGGCATGGGGAACTGCAGGCGCAACGCGATCGTGGTGCTGTGCGCGAGTCTGGCGCTGCTGGCGGCAGCGGCCTGGCTGCCGTTCGGCGGCAGCGACTATCTGCGTGGGCTGTGCATGGGCGTCGGCGTCAGCGGCCTGTTCGTGGCGGTGCTGCTGTGGTGGTCGCGGGGCAGCCTGGCCGACAACGCGCCGCGGGCGCTGGCGCGACGTTACTACCGCGAGTTCTTTCCGCCGATGGGCGCCTACGTGGTGGTGATGCTGTTCTGGAAGCGCTTGCTCGACAGCGTCGATGTGCTCTGGCTGCGCGCGCTGGTCGCGCTGCTGCCGGCCGTGATGCTGGCGCTGGTGATCCGCGCGGTAGCGCGCTTCGTGCGCGACTCCGACGAGTTGCAGCGGCGCATCGAACTGGAGTCCATCGCCATCGCCGCCGGGCTGATCTGCGGCGTCTACATGGCCGCGGGATTCCTGCAGGCGGCGCAGGTGATCGTGGTGTCGGCCTCAAGCGCGATGTTGTGGGTGTTCCCCGCACTGTGCATGACCTACGGCGTGGTCAAGGTCGCGAACGCGCGCCGCTACCAATGAACAGCCGAGTCCGCGAGCTGCGTGAGGCGCACGGCTGGTCGCAAGGCGAACTGGGCGAGCGGCTGGGCGTATCGCGGCAGACCATCAATGCGCTGGAGACCGGCAAGTACGATCCGAGCCTGCCGCTGGCGTTCCGTATCGCGCGGCTGTTCGCGCACAGCATCGAGCAGGTGTTCCTGTTCGATGAGGCCGAGTAACCGCGTACTCCGTTCCATGCCCTACCGGGCACCGACGACGCCATGTTCCGGCATGGCATTCTGCAAGTCATGACCTCAAGGATGCGAACCATGCGACACCCTTCCCGGCCGTTCGCCATTGCGGCGGCCACCCTGTTGCTCGCCGCCTGCCAGGCGGCCCAGGCGCCGGCGCCGCAGACGTCCGAGCGCAGCTACGGCACGCTGCGCTTCCACCCGTGCACGCTGACCAATCCGGTGGCCTCCAACAACGTCGCCGCGCAATGCACGCGCATGGCGGTGGCGGAGAATCCGGCGGCGCCGAACGGCCGCAAGATCGAACTCAACATCGCCTGGCTGCCGATCACCGGCGAGGGCGGTAGCGATCCGGATCCGGTGTTCTTCCTGGCCGGCGGTCCCGGCCAGGCCGCCACCCAGGTCGCCAGCATCGTCGACATGGCGCTGCGCGAAACCCGCAAGCGCCGCGACGTGTTCCTGATCGACCAGCGCGGCACCGGCCAGTCCAATCCGCTGAGCTGCCTGGGGCCGGACGGCAAGGACATGCCGCTGGCCGATCCGGCGCGTGCGCCCACCGCCGCCGAACTGGTCGACTACGCCCGGCGCTGCGCGCAGTCGCTGCAGGGCCGTGCCGACCCGCGCTACTACACCACCACCCAGGCGATCGGCGATCTGGATGCGGTGCGCGCCGCGCTGGGCGTGGACAAGGTCAACCTGATCGGCGGTTCCTACGGCACCCGCGTCGCCCAACAGTACGCGCGCCGCTATGCGCCGCACGTGCGCAGCGTGGTCATTGATGGCGTGGCGCCGAACGACCTGGTGGTCGGTGGCGAGTTCGCCAACACGTTCGAGGATGCGATCGCCCTGCAGGCCGAGCAATGCAAGGCCGACCCGGCCTGTGCCAAGCGCTTCCCCACCGACACCCGCACGCAGCTGCGGGCGGTGGTGGAGCGCCTGCGGCAGGCGCCGGTGGAGGTGGACTACCGCGATCCGGCCAGCGGCGAGAGCCGCCACGACCGGGTCACCGCCGACACCGTCACCAGCCTGGCGTTCTCGTTCTCCTACGCGCCGCAGACCGCGTCGCTGCTGCCGCTGGTGCTGGACGAAGCCGCCAACGGCCGCTACGGACCACTGATGTCGCTGGCGCGGATGATGGGCCGGCAGTTGGATGGGCAGATGAACCGCGGCATGCAGTGGTCGGTGATCTGCGCCGAGGATGCCGACCGCTATCGCGCGCCGCAGACGCACGACACGCTGCTTGGTCCGGAAGTCGCGCAGATGTTCTTCGCGCCCTGCCCGGTGTGGCCCACCGGCACCCGACCGGCCGACTTCACCGCGCCGTTCACCTCCACGCTGCCGGTGCTGCTGACCTCCGGCCAGCTGGATCCGGTGACCCCGCCGCGTTACGCCGAGCGCGTGCTGAAGGGCCTGCCCAACGGCCGCCACCTGGTGGTGCGCGGCCAGGGTCACGGCACCATGACCCTGGGCTGCATGCCCAAGCTGCTCGGCCAGTTCTTCGAGACCGCCGATGCCAAGCACCTCGATGCCACCTGCCTGGACGCGATGAGCGGCGTACCGGCCTTCACTTCATTCAACGGATGGGAACCATGAGCTGCGCAGCGTTCGACAGGGAGGGGCACGCATGATCGTCGCCGACAATCTGCACAAGGCATTCAAGACCCGCGCCGGCGCCGTGCAGGCGGTGCAAGGGGTCAGCTTCCAGGCCGCCGACGGCCAGATCACCGGCCTGCTCGGTCCCAACGGCGCCGGCAAGACCACCACCTTGCGCATGCTGTACACGCTGATGGCACCGGACCAGGGCCAGGTGCGCGTGGACGGCGTCGACGTGGGCCAGGATCCGATGGCGGTGCGGCGCGCGCTGGGCGTGTTGCCGGACGCACGCGGCGTGTACAAGCGGTTGACCGCACGCGAGAACATCGCCTACTTCGGCGAGCTGCACGGGCTGTCGGCGGCGCGCATCGCCGAGCGCACCCGGTTGCTGTCGAAGGCGCTGGACATGGACGACATCCTCGACCGGCAGACCGAAGGCTTCAGCCAGGGCCAGCGCACCAAGACCGCGATCGCCCGCGCGCTGGTCCACGACCCGCGCAACGTGATCCTGGACGAACCCACCAACGGCCTGGACGTGATGACCACGCGGGCACTGCGCGGGTTCCTGCGCGAGCTGCGCGAGGAAGGGCGCTGCGTGATCTTCTCCAGCCACATCATGCAGGAGGTGGCGGCGCTGTGCGATCGCATCGTCATCATCGCCAAGGGCACGGTGGTGGCCGCCGGCACCGCCGACGAACTGCGCGCCCTCACCGGCGAACCCAATCTGGAAGACGCCTTCGTCAAGGCGATCGGCAGCGACGAGGGACTGCACGCATGAGCCTGCTCCGTACCGTATTCACCGTGATGCGCAAGGAATTGCGCGACCTCTCGCGCGATCGCCGCACCCTGGCGCTGGCCTTGCTGCTGGGTCCGCTGCTGTACCCGGCGCTGATCCTGGGCATGGGCGCGCTGGCCGAGAGCCGCGTACGCACCCAGATCGACAAGCCGCTGGACATTCCGGTGATCGGCCGCGAACGCGCGCCGAACCTGGTGGCCTTCCTCGCCGCACAGGGCTTGAACGCGGTCGCACCGCCGAAGGACCTCACCGGGGCGATCCGCAGTCAGGACGTGGACCTGGCGCTGAAGATCGACGAGGACTACGCCAACGCCTGGCACGAAGGGCGCCCGGCGCTGGTGGAGATCATCAAGGACAGCACCCGTCGTGATGCCGACATCCCGACCCAGCGAGTGCAGGCCGCGCTGAGCATGTACGGTCAGCAGGTCGGTGCCTTGCGCTTGTTGGCGCGTGGCATCGATTCGCAAGTGTCGCGGCCGCTGGACGTGGCGTTGCAGGACCTGGCCACGCCCGAGGCCAAGCGCGGCGCATTGCTGGCGATGCTGCTGCCGGTGCTGCTGACCATCACCTCGTTCATCGGCGGCGCCTACCTGATCCTCGACGCCACCGCCGGCGAACGCGAGCGGCAATCGCTGGAGCCGCTGCTGGCCACCCCCGCCTCGCGCAGCGCCATCGTCAGCGGCAAGATCGCCGCGGCCTGCGTGGTCGGGCTGGTCTCGCTGCTGCTGACCCTGCTCGCGTTCAAGCTCAGCGCGCAGGTGGCCAGCGGCATCGGCCGCCAGCTCAACGTCAGCTTCGTGGCGATGCTGCAGATGCTGTTCGTGCTGTTGCCGATGCTGTTCATCGGCACCTCGCTGCTGACCTACCTGGCGGCCTCGGCCAAGAGCATGAAGGAGGCGCAGAGCCACATGACCTGGCTGATGCTGCTGCCGATGCTGCCTGGCTACGCGTTGATGGTGTATCCGCTGAAGACCACGCTGTGGCAGTTCGCGGTGCCGTTCCTGGCGCAGAACCAGATGCTGATGAAGATCATCCGCCGCGAAACGATCGATCCGCAGATCTGGGCGGTGTACCTGCTCACCGGCTTCGGCCTGGCCGCGGTGCTGTGGCTGGCGGCGGTGCGCCGCTACCGGCAGGAGCAGTTGGCGATCTCCAGCTGAGCAGGCGGCAGCGCGCGGGCGGGATCCGCGCGCTGCACGCCCGTCGTCGCGGGGCCGCGCCGCGAATGCGATCGTGATGCACACTCCCTGTGCGCGGCGGAAGCGTTCCGTCTTGCCGACTCCTCCTCCGCAGCGAGCCTTTGCATGTCTCCGTATCCACACGATGCCCCAGCAGTGACGGCTGCCGGCGCTGGGCGCCTGCTGGTGCTGGGCGAGGCGCGCATCCTGCAGCCGGGAAGGGTGCGCTGGCTGCGGGCGGTGGCCTGGGCGATCGCGTTGCTGGCGCTGATGGTGGTCGTGGCGACGGCGGTGCCGCTGCTGTGCGCCAGGCTGCTGCCGCCGGGCGCGGAGCGCGTCGCGCCGTATGCCACGGCATTGACGGCCGCCATCCTCTACGCCGTCGCGGTCCGCCTCGGCGAGCGGCGCTGGCCGGCGGAACTCGCCTGGCGCACTGCGCCGTCGCAGTTGGCCCTTGGGCTATTGCTAGGCGCGGCGATGTTCGCGGCGGTGATGGCGCTCATGGCGGCGTTCGGCGTGTACACGATCCGCTGGGCCGGGCCGGCGCCGGCATGGGGTGCGCTCGGCAAGGCGCTGCAGGCCGGCGTGGTCGAAGAACTGATGCTGCGCGCGATCCTGCTGCGCCTGCTGTGGCGTGCGTTCGGGCCGTGGTTGGCGTTCGCACTGTCGGCGGCGCTGTTCGGCCTGGCCCATCTCGGCAATCCGAACGCGAGCGTGTTCGCCGCGCTCTGCATCGCGGTGGAGGCGGGCGTCATGCTGGGCGCCTTCTACGTGCTCACCGGCCGGCTCTGGATCTCCATCGGCGTGCATGCGGCCTGGAACTTCACCCAGGGCTATCTGTTCGGCGCGGCGGTGTCGGGGACCGACATGGGGCCCGCGCTCGCGCGCAGCGCCGCGCAGGCGGGGATGCCCGAGTGGCTGAGCGGCGGCGCGTTCGGGCCGGAGGCCTCCCTGCCCGGCCTGCTGGTGTGCACGGTGGTGGGCGCGATCGCGACCTGGGTGGCCTGGCGCAAGGGGCGCTTCGGCGCGACCGCTCGCAGCGCGGGCATGACACCGACGCCCTGATCGTTCTGGTCGACGTGTTTCCGTCGGCGCGGTGTCGCGCCTTGCGTTCGCTGCGCGCCCGGCGGCTGCCGGGCGCGCGCATGATGTTGCGCGGCTCAGCCGCCGGGATTGAAGGCCAGCGTGCGGCGGGTGGTCACCGGTGCCCCGACCGGCTCGAAGCGCCAGCGCTTGGTGGCGTTCAGCGCTTCGCGGTCGAACACCCGCGGCGGCGTGGAGCGCAGCACGCGGGCATTGGTGACCGCGCCGTCGGTGCCGACGGTGATCTCCACCAGCACTTCGCCAGCGGTGCCCGAGCGCAGCGCTTCGGGCGGGTAGCGCGGGGCCGGGGTGCTGATCGGGCGCAGGGTCTGTGCGGTGGCGGCCGGCGCGGCCGCGGGAGCCGCCGCCGGTGTGGGCGTCGGTTGCGCCGTGGCGGTGGGCGTGGCGGGGCGCGCGGCGGCCTGGCGTTCGGCTTCCTGACGTGCGCTCTCGCGGCGCGCGGCCTCCTGCTGCGCGGCGATCTGCTGCGCGGCCTGCGCTTCGCTGGCCTGCTGCTGCGCCTGCTTCTGCTGCTCTGCGGCCAGCTTGGCCTTCTGCTCTGCGTCCTTCTTGGCCTTGTCGGTCTCGTCCTGGCTGCGCTGGGCCACGGCCTCCATGCCCTTGCTCACGCCCTGCTTGAGCCGCGGCAGCGCCGGCGCCTGCGGGTCCATCTTTTCGATCAGGCCGATCAGGCGCTGGGCTTCCGGGAAATCCTCGCGGTTGATGCTCTGTTCGGCAGCGATCAGCGTGTACGGCATCAGGTCGGTCAGCGCACTCTTGACCCCGGCGTCGTCCGGCTGCTTGTCGCGCAGCGCCAGGTAGTACTCGACCGCGTTGTTGCCGGCCGGCGCGTACATGCGGTTCTCGCGCAGCGCCTGGCTGGCCGAGTCGTGCAACTGTTCGGTACCCATCGACTGCACCTTGGCCGAGACCGCCGGCGGTGCCGGTGCGTTGGCCGCGGCGGTGGCCGGTGCAGCGCTAGGTGGTGCGGTCTCTTCCTGCTTGGAGCAGGCCGCCAGCGCGGCCAGCAACAGGACGGGCGCGACACGGCGCGCCTTGGCGAATGTGGTGAGTTGCGGCATGCGTCCCCCTGAGTCCCCGGTGTTGGCAATCAACGATGCGACGGCGGTGCGTTCGCGGTGCTGCGGCCCCCATGCCGCCAGCGCACCCCATCGGTCAATCTAGCATCCGCGGCCGCCGTGTGCGTGGCAGCCGCTGCCATGCGGCAAAAAGCGTGACGCTGCGCGCGTTGGTCAGTGCGCCGGCCGCGCCGGCGCGGACGCGGACATGATCCGGTCGGTCCAGGCGATGCCGATCGCCGACAGGATGAAGATGCCATGGATGATGGTCTGCCACAGCACGCCGGTGGCGGTCAGCGTCGCGCAGCTCTTCAGGTCCACCGTGCCCACGGCGCTGGCCAGTTGTTCCGGCGAGCACATCGGCATGCCGCCGAGCGCGCCGACCGCGATGAAGGTCTTGAGCAGGTGGATCGAGGAGATGCCGATGATCGACAGCGCCAGCTTGACCTTGAGCACGCTGGCGTTGACGTGGCTCAGCCATTCCGGCTGGTCCGGGTGGCCTTCCAGGCCCAGCCGCGACACGAAGGTCTCGTAGCCGCCGACGATCACCATCACCAGCAGATTGGAGATCATCACCACGTCGATCAGGCCGAGCACGATCAGCATGATCTGCTGTTCGCCCAGGCTCGGCGCCTCGTGGATCAGGTGCCACAACTCCTTGCCGAACAGGAAGACGTACACGCCCTGGGCCACGATCAGTCCCAGGTACAGCGGCAACTGCAGCCAGCGCGAGGCGAAGATCAGGTTGGACAGGGGGTGCAGGCGGGGCCGCTCTGGAGTCATGGCGTGGTCTGGAATGCTGCGTTGCGGGAGCGGCCAGGGTACTCGGCCGGCGATGACGCTGCCAAGCCGGGGGGCGCCGCTACACTCGGGGTCCCCTTCCAGGAGCGCTGCCATGATCGATCTGTATTACTGGCCCACCCCCAACGGGCACAAGGTCACCCTGTTCCTCGAGGAAGCCGGACTGGACTACACGCTCAAGCCGGTCGACATCGGTGCCGGCGAGCAATTCGCGCCTGAATTCCTGGCGATCTCGCCGAACAACAAGATGCCGGCCATCGTCGACCATGCCGCGGCCGACGGCGGCGCGCCGCAGAGCGTGTTCGAGTCCGGCGCGATCCTGCTGTACCTGGCCGAGAAGACCGGCCGCTTCCTGCCGGCCGATCCGCGCGGGCGCGTGCTCGCACTGGAATGGCTGTTCTGGCAGATGGCCGGGCTCGGCCCGATGACCGGGCAGATGGGCCACTTCAACGTCTATGCGCCGGAGAAGATCGGCTATGCGATCGAGCGCTACGGCAACGAGGTGCGGCGCCTGCACGGCGTGCTGGACAAGCGCCTGGCGCACAGCGCCTATCTGGCCGGCGACGCCTACGGCATCGCCGACATGGCCAGCTATCCGTGGATCGAGGTGTACAACGGCCTGACCCCCGACTACGCCGCGTTCCCGCATCTCAAGCGCTGGCACGACGCCATCGCCGCGCGTCCGGCCACCCAGCGCGCCTACGCCTTGAAGGAGCAGGTGAACCCGAACGCGGGCAAGCCGCTTAGCGACGCCGAGCGCAAGCACCTGTTCGGGCAGCGCTGAGCCGGCGCGCTTCTCAAATCCCGGGCGCACGCGCATCATCCGTGCGCTCGGTGCTCCATCAGGAACCTTCATGCGCTCTCTGTTCGCCGCTCTCGCCCTCATGCTCGCCACGCCCATCGTTCCCGCCCATGCCGAGAAACTGACCCTGGAGGCCATCACCGGCAGCAAGCCGTTGTCCGGGCCAACCCTGATGAAGCCCAAGGTGGCGCCGGACGGCTCGCGGGTGACCTTCCTGCGCGGCAAGGACAGCGATCGCAACCAGCTGGACCTGTGGGAATACGACATCGCCAGCGGCCAGACCCGCATGCTGGTGGATTCCAAGCTGGTGCTGCCCGGTACCGAGACCCTGAGCGACGAGGAGAAGGCGCGCCGCGAGCGCCAGCGCATCGCCGCCTACACCGGCATCGTCGAGTACCAGTGGGCGCCGGACGCGCAGGCGTTGCTGTTCCCGCTCGGCGGCGAGCTGTACCTGTACGACCTGCGCAAGAGCGGCAGCGCGGCGGTACGCAAGCTCACCCATGGCGAAGGCTTCGTCACCGATCCGAAGATCTCGCCCAAGGGCGGCTACGTCAGCTTCGTACGCGGGCGCAACCTGTGGGTGATCGACCTGGCCAGCGGCCAGCAGCATCAGCTCACCCACGACGGCAGCGAGACCATCGGCAACGGCGTGGCCGAATTCGTCGCCGACGAGGAAATGGATCGCCACACCGGCTACTGGTGGGCGCCGGACGACTCGGCGATCGCCTTCGCGCGCATCGACGAAACCGAGGTGCCGGTACAGAAGCGCCCGGAGGTCTACGCCGACCACACCGAGGTGGTGGAGCAGCGCTACCCGCAGGCCGGCCAGCCCAACGTGAAGGTGCAACTCGGCACGATCGCGCCGCGCGCCGGCGCGCAGCCGCAATGGATCGACCTGGGCAAGAACCCGGACATCTACCTGGCGCGCGTGGACTGGCGCGATCCGCAGCGGCTGACCTTCCAGCGCCAGTCGCGCGACCAGAAGCGCCTGGAGCTGATCGAGGCGACCCTGGCCACCGGCAAGCAACGCGTGCTGATCACCGAGACCAGCCCGACCTGGGTGCCGCTCACCTACGACCTGCACTTCCTCAAGGACGGGCGCTTCGTCTGGGGCTCGGAGCGCAGCGGCTACGAACACCTGTACCTGGCCTCGGAAGACGGCCGCACGCTGCGCCCGCTGACCCAGGGCGAGTGGGTGGTGGACGAGTTGCTGGCGGTGGACGAGGCCGCCGGCAAGGTCTATTTCTCCGCGACCAAGGCGTCGCCGACGCAGACCCAGATTTACGCGGTGCCGCTGGCCGGCGGTGCCATCGAGACGCTGTCCAAGCCCAACGGCACGCATGCCGCCAGCTTCGCCAAGAACGCCAGCGTCTATGTCGACAGCTGGTCCAACACCACCACGCCGCCGCAGATCGAGTTGTTCCGCGCCAATGGCGAGAAGATCGCCACCCTGCTGGTCAACGACCTGGCCGATCCGCAACACCCGTATGCCGCCTACCGCGCCGCGCAGCGGCCGGTCGAGTTCGGCACCATGACCGCCGCCGACGGCAAGACCCAGTTGCACTACCGGCTGATGAAGCCGGACGGGTTCGATCCCGGCAAGCGCTACCCGGTGGTGGTCTACGTGTACGGCGGCCCGGCCGCGCAGACCGTGCTCGACGGCTGGCCCGGCCGTGGTGATGCGCTGTTCGACCAGTACCTGGCCCAGCACGGCTATGTGGTGTTCTCGCTGGATAATCGCGGCACGCCGCGCCGCGGCCGCGATTTCGGCGGCGCGCTGTACCAGCACCAGGGCACCGTGGAAGTGGACGACCAGTTGCGCGGGGTGGCCTGGCTGAAGGCGCAGCCGTGGGTGGATGCGGCGCGCATCGGCGTGTACGGCTGGTCCAACGGCGGCTACATGACCCTGATGCTGCTGGCCAAGCACAGCGAGGCCTATGCCTGCGGCGCCGCCGGCGCGCCGGTCACCGATTGGGGCCTGTACGACAGCCACTACACCGAGCGCTACATGAACCTGCCCAAGGCCAATCCCGACGGCTACCGCGACAGCCGCGTGGCCGCGCACCTGGACGGGCTGACCTCGCAGTTGCTGTTGCTGCACGGCATGGCCGACGACAACGTGCTGTTCACCAATTCCACCTCGCTGATGAGCGAACTGCAGAAGCGCGGCAAGCTGTTCGAGTTGATGACCTATCCGGGCGCCAAGCACGGCCTGTCCGGCAGCAACGCGCTGCATCGCTACCGCACCACCGAAGCCTTCCTGGCGCGCTGCCTCAAGCCCTGAGCGCGCCGGTCCGCTTCCACCTGCCCGTTTCCGCATGACAAGGAGTGACGCAATGTCGAGTCCGCCGCCGCTACCCGGGACGCCCGGCCCGACCACTGCCACGGCACCGCGACCGGCCAGGCGCGGCTGGTGGGCGCGGCACTGGAAGTGGGCGGTGCCGCTGATCGTGCTGGTGCTCGGCGCCCTGCTGCTGGCGTCGATCGCGGTGTTCGTGCTTGGCCTCGCGCGCGTCACCAAGTCGTCCGAGCCGTATCGTGTCGGCGTGATGGCCGCACAACACGATCCACGCGTGGCGGCCGCGCTGGGCGCGCCGATCAAGGACGGCATCATGCCCAGCGGCAACAGCAGCACCAGCGGCGGTGGCAGTGGCAACGCCGAGCTGAGCGTGTCGCTGCACGGCAGCCGCGCCAACGGCACCCTGTACATCGAAGCCGAGCGCCACGCGGGCGAGTGGCACTACACCACCTTGCAGGTGCTGCCGGATGCGGGCGAGGCGATCCCGCTGCTCGACGCGCTCGGGCAGGACGCCGACGACGAGGAGGAGGCGGACGGGATGGCGGTCGAGGCGCCGCCGGTGCCCGCAATGGACGCAGACGACGCCATGCCGGCCGAGGCCGACGCGACGAAGTAAGCGGGCGGCGAACGTGCTGCCGCCCACCTCGTCGCGTGGTGCGTGGGTGGGGGGCTTCCATGGGCGTGCGACCAGCGCACCGCCCATCTGCAGTGATGCGTTCCGCGTTGCCGTCACGGTATGCGCCTTGCTTCGGCCGCGACGCGGGCCTGTTCGCATGCTGCACCCGCCGCGTGGTGGCAGCCATGACCTCCGGCAGATGGCCGATCCGGCACGTGCCGCGTACGGTCCTGACATCATTCTGCCGGAGCTGCGCCATGAAGCCACGTGTCCTCGCCATCGCCCTGACCCTGGCGCTGGCAGCGCCTTCGCCGTTCCCGGCGCTGGCCGCAGCGGCCGCACCGGCGGCCGCTTCCGCCACGCGCACACCGGCCTGGGTGGAGCGCAGCAATGCGTTCGCGCAGATCCTGCTGCAGGCGCAGGCGCCGTTCCAGGCCGAGGAAGTCAGCTTCTTCGGCGTGCCTGGATTCGATGACCAGGTCTCCGACTTCGGTCCCGACAACGCGCGGCGTTTCCGCGAAGCGACCGCTGCCGCGCGCCGCACGCTGCAGGAAAAACTGCAGGTGGAGCGCGATCCCAACGTGCGCCAGGATCTGGCGATCCTGATCCACGCCGCTGACCAGTCCATCGAAGGCAGCACGCTCAACGAGCGCCTGTTGCTGCCATGGACCGATGCGCCGCAGCACGTGTTCGGCGGCATCAACAACCTGTTGTCCGAGCAGGTGCCGGCGGCGCGCCGCGGCAAGGCGTTGCTGCGGCTGCAGCGCTACGTCGGCCTGGCGCCGGGCAGCACCTCGATCCTGCAGTTGGCGCGGCAGCGTTACGAGGAAAAGCGCGCCGACGGCAAGCTTCTGCAGCCGACCAAGCGCGAGGTCGAGCAGGCCTTGAGCAATGTCGACACCTACGCCAAGGGCATTCGCGCGCTGTTCGCCGAGTACAGGATCGCCGGCGCGGACGCAGCGCTGGCGGCGCTGGACAAGCAGTTCCAGGACTACGCCACCTGGACGCGCACGGTGGTGCTGCCGCAGGCGCGCGAGGATGCACGCCTGCCGCCCGAGCTGTACGCGTTCCAGCTCAAGCAGGTGGGCATCGACATCGCCCCGCAGGTGCTGATGCAGCGTGCGCAGCTGGAATTCATGGAAACCCGCGCGACGATGCAGCAGCTGGCGCCGCTGGTGGCCGCCGCCAAGGGCCTGCGCGGCGACGATGCGCGCGACTATCGCGCGGTGCTGCGCGCGCTCAAGCGCGACACCATCCCCGACGACAAGCTTGAGGCGCATTACCGCAGCGTCATCGACCGCATCGATCCGATCATCCGCCAGCAGCACATCGTCGACGTGCCGCAGCGGCCGATGCAGATGCGCCTGGGCTCGCCGGCCGAAAGCGCCGCGCAACCGGCGCCGCATTTCCGCCCGGCACCGCTGGTCGGCAACACCGGCGAGCAGGGCACCTTCGTGCTGCCGCTGGGCAATCCGGACAGCGCCGGCAAGGGCGAGCACTACGACGATTTCAACTTCGGCGCGGCGGCGTGGACGCTGAGCGCGCACGAGGGCCGGCCCGGCCACGAACTGCAGTTCACCGCCATGGTCGAGCGCGGCGTGTCGCTGGCGCGCAGCCTGTTCGCGTTCAATTCGGTCAACGTGGAAGGCTGGGCGCTGTACGCCGAGGCCGAGATGGTGCCGTACGAACCGCTGGACGGGCAGTTGGTCGCCTTGCAGTTCCGCCTGCTGCGCGCGGCGCGGGCGATGCTCGACCCGATGCTCAACCTCGGCCTGATCGACCGCGAGCGCGCGCGCCTGGTGCTGGAGAACGAGGTCGGCCTGTCGCCGGCGATGGCCCGGCAGGAACTGGACCGCTACATGGTGCGCGCGCCCGGCCAGGCCGGCAGCTATTTCTACGGCTACAGCCGCATCCTGGAACTGCGCATGCGCACCGAACTGGCGCTGGGCGCAAAGTTCGACCGGCTGAAGTTCAACAATTTCCTGCTGGACCAGGGCCTGCTGCCGCCGAACCAGCTGGCCGCGGCGGTGGACGAGGTGTTCGTGCCGTCACAGCGCAGGTGAGCGGAAGGTCAACTGGACGCGCCACTGCGCTCAAAGGGCGCAGTGGCGCAGTCGCTGCGGATCAATGATCCTTTGGAACCTTTTCGGGCCGTTGCCGTCCCGTCCAATCGCGGGCTTTGCCGCCGCCGATCGGGCATATATACATGTACTGATAGACCGCATCTACCGCTTTCTGCGTCCACGGTTTGAAGCATACGTTTCCGACGCAGCAAGGGCCGGTCGACGTCGGCCAAGGACAATAGCCAGGTACCGCGATCCATACGCCGGCTTGAGGAGTCACCGGCGTCCAGTTCTTGTCCCTGCCCTTGCAGCCTTGCGTGCACAAGACGAAGGGATCGTTGTCGCGACAGGCCAGATCCTCATAGACCTGCTGTGCGCCAGCGGCGCCCTGAAACCCCAGGAACGCAACCAGAATCCATAGCCACTGTTTCATCGCACTTCCCTCTGTCGAAAGCGGTCCATCCCAGACGTTCGGACCAAACGTGTCGTTGCATGGCGGGGGCACCCCGGACCGGGACTCTGACGGGTCGCGCCAATCCTGCCCGCAAATAGCTTAGCAAGGGTTTCAGCGTGCGAGGGGGATGCCGTGCGCCATGGGCCCATCCGGCCCATCCCGGCTGACAGGGGCGATTCGCTGCGGGGAAGTGCGCCAGCGGCGCACGTATCGGCCGGGCAGGGCAGGCAGGGCAGCAGGCTGACTGGATTCAGCGAATGGGCGGTGGCGCAGGCTGCGGCGCCGCCGGCGCCGGTGTTCCCGGCGGCACCCAGATCGCCATGCCGGCGGCACGCTTCTGCGTGGTGGGGATGCCGATGCCCAGGCCGCCGCCGACATGGCCGCCGTAGCTGCCCGCGCCGACCGACAGGCCGCCGCCGGAGCGTTGCGAGCCCACGCCCATCAGCACCACGCCGTTGGCGCCGAGCTTGGCCGCGTCGCGCTTGAGCCGGGCCACCGCCGCATCGGTCTGGCCCTGGGTGCCGAAACCGGCGGCGCTGGAGGATTCGAGCTGGGCGATATCCACCGCCCCCGGCGGCGGTGCCGAGTAGATCTGCACCAGCGCCGGATCGATCGGCGGCCGCGCCGCGCCGACCATCACCTTGGAGGAACTGGCGCAGCCAGCCAGGGCCAGCAGCAGCGCCAGCGGCAACAGCGGTCGGATGTTCATGGCCTTACCCCCGTGTTCGGATCTCACGCGATCATAGGCGGGCCGGGTGAATCGTGCCGAACCCGGCGCGGCCACCCTGGCAGGGCGGCCGTGATCCCCATGCCAAGACGTGGGGGCCGGGCTGTCGGGGGCAACACGCCGCTGCGTCGTGCAGCGGCATGAGCGTCAGTGCTCGTAGGGCACGTTTTCCGGACGCCGGCTCGGGTCCGTCCACTCGCCTTGGTTGACGGCGGCAGGACAGATGTCTTCGTACTGCTTCACGGCCACGATCGCGGTGGGCGTCCACGCGCCGCAGTGCCAACCGTGCTTGCAGCAGCGCACCGGACTGGGTCGCAAGCAATACCCGGGGTCTGCCTGCCAGGAGCCACTGGTTGGGTCCACGGGGCTCCAGTTCTTGTCGACACCCTTGCAGCCCTGGGTGCAGAACACGAAGGGGTCGTTGTCGCGGCACACGAGCTTCTTGTAGACGGGTGCGGCGAGGGCGGGGAGCGACAGTAGACAGAGGGCGAAAATCCATATCCAGCGCTTCATGGGTTCCTCCTGGATGAAGACGGTGCAGCGTTCCCGTCCCGCAGTAAGACGATCCAATGCGCGTATCCCCTACCCGCTTCGCCCAGGTGTTCCGTTTGCGCCGTCACCGTGGATCGACCGTCATCACCGGCCGCGCTGGAGTTTCCCGTTGGGTGCCGGCGACCAGCTCCGGCGTGGCCCCGAATGGATCCGCACCAGCGCCGGACCGATCAGCGGACGCGCCGCGCCGGCCTTCGCAGTGCGCTATGGTGCAGGCTGACATTCGCACGGAGGCCGGCATGGGCCTGATCAGTCTGCTGTGGGGCATCGTGGCGTTGCTGTGGATGATCCTGGCCTTCATCCCGCTGCTCGGCTGGGGCAACTGGTTCCTGATTCCGTTCGCCGCGGTCGGCGCACTCATTGCCGCGATCGGGCTGCTGTTCACCGCCGCGCCCAACCGCGGCCGCGCCAAGACCGGCCTGATGCTCAATGCGCTGGTGATCGTGGTCGGGGTGATCCGGCTGAGCCTGGGCGGCGGGGTGATCTGACCCGCGTGCCGGGCGACCGGCATGCTGTGTTGCACCATCCCGCGCTGCGCGCCGCGCCGGCGGGAGTAACATGCGCAGCCGACGGCGCCCGCACGCGGGCCGCCTTGCGTTCACGCCGGTGCCGGCGGCGCGGCCCGGGTGCCTGGCGGCATCGGACCGTGCGACCGGCGCGGCCTCCCAGAATCCGCCCATCCAGGAGCCTGCACGTGGCCCATCCCCACTACCGTCCCCGGCGCATGCGCCGCGATGCCTTTTCGCGCCGCCTGATGCGCGAACACACCCTCACCGTCGACGATCTGATCTGGCCGGTGTTCGTGCACGACGTGCCCGGGCGCACCCCGATCGCCTCCATGCCCGGCGTGGAGCGGCTGTCGATCGAGGAGCTGCTGAAGGAGGCCGAGGCCGCGCTGGAACTGGGCATCCCGGTGATCGACCTGTTCCCGGTGATCGACCCGGCCGGCAAGTCGCTGGACGCGGCCGAGGCCTGGAATCCGGACGGCCTGGCGCAACGCGCGGTGCGCGCGCTGAAGACGCGCTTCCCGGAGCTGGGGGTGATGACCGACGTGGCGCTGGATCCGTACACCAGCCACGGCCAGGACGGCATCATCGATGACCGTGGCTACGTGCTCAACGACATCACCGTCGAGGCGCTGGTGCAGCAGTCGCTGTCGCATGCCCACGCCGGCGTGGACATCGTTTCGCCGTCGGACATGATGGACGGGCGCATCGGCGCGATCCGCCGCGCGCTGGATGCCGACGCGCACCTGCACGTGCGCATCATGGCCTACTCGGCCAAGTACGCCTCGGCGTTCTACGGTCCCTTCCGCGAGGCGGTGGGCAGCGCCGGCAACCTCGGCAAGGCCGACAAGACCACCTACCAGATGGACCCGGCCAACGGCGACGAGGCTTTGCGCGAGATCGCCCTGGACCTGGAAGAAGGCGCGGACATGGTGATGGTCAAGCCCGGCATGCCCTACCTGGACGTGGTGCGGCGGGTGAAGGACGAATTCCGCGTGCCCACCTTCGCCTACCAGGTCAGCGGCGAGTACGCGATGCTCAAGGCGGCGATCGGCAACGGCTGGCTGGACGAGCGCGCCTGCGTGCTGGAGTCGCTGATGGCGTTCAAGCGCGCCGGCGCCGACGGCGTGCTGACCTACTTCGCGCCGCAGGTGGCGCGCTGGCTGCGCGAGGCACGCTGAGCCGGCGCCTCTCTGTCTGTTGGAGACATTTCAGTCGCGACGGGGTCTTCGAAAAAGCGTCGCGACTGAAGTCGCTCCTACACAGGCAGCGATCTTGATATCCATCTGCGTGGATCTCGTAGGAGCGGCTGAAGCCGCGACCGGGCTTTCCCGTTGCGGCCCGGTCGCGGCTGAAGCCGCACCCGCGCACGCGTCCGCGCTATGCCGATGGCGTCGCCGCCGGCAGACAGCCCAGCCCCAGCAGCGTCGCTTCCACCGCCGCATCCAGCGGCGTGTGCGGTTCTTCGCTGAGCAGGTCCAGCAATCGCGTGTTGCGCATGCGCAGCGGGTGCCGCCACAGCGGGCGCATCTCGTGCAGTTCGCGCGCCAGCGGCCAGAACGGCAGGGCCAGGGTCAGCAGCGGCCACGGGAAGCGGCGCGTGCGTGGCGGCGCCAGGCCATGGCGTTGCGCGACCCGCGCGATCGCCGCGGCCATCTGCGTGCCGTCGGCGTCCCAGTGCCCGTCCATGTGCAGGCGGGCAAAGGCCGGCAGGTGCGCGCGCCGCTGCAGCAGCGCCAGCATGGTCCGCGCCACGTCCGGCACATAGGCCCATTGGTGGCCCACGCCCGCATCGCCCGGCAGGGTCACCGTCGTGACCGGCCGTCCCGGCCGCACCAGCCCCTGCGCGAACCAGCTGTTGCCCACGCGCGGGCCGAAGAAATCGCCGGCGCGCACCACGATGGCGCGTGCGCCCTGCGTGGTTGCGGCCCGCAGGCGCCGCTCCAGTTCCACCCGGATCGCGCCCTTGCGCGTGACCGGGGCCTGCGCCGCGTCTTCGTCCGGGGCCGGATAGGCGTCCGGGCCGTAGTTGTAGACCGTGCCCGGCAGGACCACGGTGGCGCGCCCGGCGATGGCCGCGGCGATGGTGTTGTCGATCATCGGCAGCACCAGCTCCGGCCAGCGCCGGTAGCCCGGCGGATTGACCGCATGCACGATCACCGCGCAGCCCTGCGCCGCCTGCAGCACGTCGGCCCGCAGCAGCGCATCGCCGCGGCGCCAGTGGATGCCGTCGCGGTCCTCGCTGGGGTGGGCGAGGCCGCGCTGCAGGGCGCGCACCTGCCAGCCGGCGTCGCGCAACTGCCGCGCCAGTTCGCCGCCGATGCCGCCGCGGGCGCCCAGCACCAGGGCGGTGGAAGAAGATGGGGACATGACAGCGCTCCGTTGGGGTCGGCGCTCAGTGTCGATATCGGTGCCGCAGAAGAAAATTGGCGAAGACCACCAGGCGGCTATACATTTCTGTATGGACAACACGATCGGCTGGGAACTCTATCGGTCCTTCCTGGCGGTGCTGGAGGAGGGCTCGTTGTCGGCGGCGGCACGCGCGCTGGGGCTGACCCAGCCCACGGTCGGCCGGCACGTGGCGGCGCTGGAACAGGCGCTGGCGGTGCCGCTGTTCGTGCGCTCGCAGACCGGCCTGCTGCCCACCGATGCCGCCCTGGCCTTGCACGGGCATGCGCAGGCGATGGCCAGCCTGGCCGCGTCGCTGCAGCGCGCGGCGGGCCGCCACGGCGATGCGGTGCGCGGCACGGTGCGCATCGCCGCCAGCGAGGTGATCGGCGCGGAAGTGCTGCCGCCGGTGCTCGCGGCCCTGCGCCGCGCGCATCCGCAACTGCGGCTGGAACTGGTGCTGAGCAACCGGGTACAGGACCTGCTGCACCGCGAAGCCGACGTGGCGGTACGCATGACCCGGCCCACCCAGGACGTGCTGGTCGCGCGTCACGTCGGTGCGGTGACGGTGGCGCTGTTCGCGCACCAGGACTACGTGGACCGGCACGGCCTGCCGCAGACGCTGGAGGAACTGCCGCAGCACGCGCTGATCGGCTTCGATGCGGAGACGCCGTTCCTGCGTGCCGCGCGCAGCGGCCTGCCGCTGTGGCGGCGCGAGGCGTTCGCGTTGCGCGCCGACAGCGACTTGGCGCAACTGGCATTGTTGCGCGCCGGCTGCGGCATCGGCTTCTGCCAGGTCGCGTTGGCGCGGCGCACGCCGGCGCTGGTGCCGGTGCTGCCGCAGCAGGTGCGCGTCGGCCTGGAGAGCTGGATCGTGATGCACCAGGACGTGCGCGGCAGTGCCGCCTGCAGCGTGGTGTTCGCGGCGCTGGCCGAGGCGATGACGGCGCACACCGCCTGACGGGCGCGCGCATGCGATGGCGGCCGGCTGGCGCACACGCGCCTCCGGCCGCCCCCAATCCGGGCAGGGAGTCAGGACGCTTCTACGAATCCCAAATCCCGAACCCCCAATCCCCGCTTACGGCAGCGTCAGCGCGATCGGATTGGCCTTCATGCTGGCGCTGATCGCCGGGAACGGATCCACGCCGGACATGGTGATGACGTCGTTGATCGACACCACGTCGCAGTTGATGGTGCTGTCGTTGACGCACATGTAAGCGGCCGCGCCGTTGCCCGGCTCGTACACCGCCTTCCACACGTAGTTCGGGATCTGCACGTTGTCGGCGCCGATGCTGCTGCGCGTGCCGCTGTCGAAGGCCGGGCCGGTGACCACGTAGACCTCGCCGCGCTGCTTGGCCAGCTGGCGCACCTGCTCCTCGATTCGCGCCCACTCGCCGGTGTTGAGCTTGTGGTCCTGTGGGACCACGTTGGCCATCGAGAAGGTTTCCTTCTCCGAGCTGGTGGTCGAGGCGTCGCCGGCCGGGGTCATGTGGCCGCGGTCGAAGCCGGAGTTGGTGTAGTCCGAGGTATGCGAGCGGTCGGCGGCCGGGATGCCGGTCTCGTCGTGGAAGGAGCCGACGCGGCCGATCGATTCGGCGCCGGCGACCTGCTGGTCGGTGATGTGCTCGGCCGAGTACAGCGGACCCTTGGTCACGCCGGAGGCCATCAGCACGTATTCGGTATGGCAGACCTCGGTGGTGCGGCTGGTGATCGACGCGTCGAGCGTCGGCGCCTTGCCGCCGGCGTAGAGCGTGGGACAGCTGGTGGCGGCGCTTGCCGCCTGGGCGGCGAACAGCGCAAGCAGGGCAAGACAACCGCGCAGGGAGACGGACATTGCAGGAACCTCGGCTGGTCAGGGGAGGTGAAGAAACTGGCGAGATTCGATGTCCGTCCGGTGACCGCTGGATGTGTCGCAAATGGCAACTGCGCTGTTGGTCACGCTTGGTGGTAGACGCCGCGCGGCGGCCAATCAATCGCATGCGATAAGCGTTCTCATTTACAATGCGCGACCGCCCCGTCCTGCGTCTCCACCGTGATCAAGTCCTTGTTGTTCCAGTTGCACTGGCTGCTCGGCATCAGCGCCGGGCTGGTGCTGTCGGTGATGGGGCTGAGCGGGGCCACGCTCGCCTTCGAGGACGAGATCGTGCGCCTGGCCAATCCGCCGCTGGCGGCCATCGCCGCGCGCCATACCGCCGGCGAGCAGCCGCTGTCGCTGGCCGAGCTGGCGCGGCGCCTGGACCTGGACGGCGCGCATCGCAGCAACCGGTTGCTGATCGATCCCACCGGCACACGGCCGTCCGTGGTGCGCCTGCCCGGCCGCGACGGCGGCCGCCTGTACTTCGACCCCTACACCGGTGCGGTATTGCCGGCACCGCGGCTGGACGGGTTCTTCTCCTTCGTCGAAGACCTGCACCGGCGCCTGGCCGCGGGCGAGCGTGGCAAGGCGGTCACCGGCGTTTGCGCCTTCGTGCTGATCTTCTTCTGTCTGTCCGGGCTCTACCTGCGCTGGCCGCGGCGCTGGTGGAGCTGGCGCGCCTGGTGGGCGGTGGAGTGGAACCGGCAGGGACGCAGCTTCCTGTGGAGCCTGCATTCGGTGATCGGCACCTGGTGTCTGCTGGTGTACCTGCTGATCGCCGCGACCGGGTTGTACTGGTCCTACGACTGGTACCGGCAGGGGCTGGTGGCGGTGCTCGGCGGCGATGCCACGCCCAAGGAGAAGGAGGGCGGGCGCGGCGGCAAGCCACCGGCAGTGGACTACGCACGGCTGCAGGCGGCCCTGGCGACCGTGCCGGCCGCGCAGCGCGCCTACCTGGACCTGCGCCTGCCCGGCCGCAGCGGCCAGCCGATCGTGGCCCGCTACCTGCCGCCCGACCCGGCGCACGACCGCGCCTACGACAGCGTGGAGGTCGATCCGGCCAGCGGCCGCATCCTGCGCCGCCTCGACTACCGCGCGCAGCCGTTGGGCCGGCGCCTGCTGACCAGCATGTTCGCGCTGCACAGCGGCAGCTTCTTCGGGCTGCCCGGGCGCGTGGCGATGCTGCTGGCGAGCCTGTGCATGTCGTTGTTCTTCGTCACCGGCTGGATGCTGTACCTGGATCGCCGGCGCAAGAAGCGCGCCTTGCGCGCCGCGCGGCGTGCGCTGCCGGGATTGGTCGGCGATGCCGCTGGCGCCTGGCTGTTGGGCTTCGCCAGCCAGAGCGGCTTGGCCGAGCGCCTGGCCTGGCAGACCGCCGCGCAATTGCAGGCGGCCGGGCTGGCGGTGGAGGTGCGCCCGCTGGCGCAACTGGATCTGGCGCACCTGCGCGGCGCCCAGCGTGTGCTGTTCGTGGTCAGCACCTTCGGCGATGGCGAACCGCCGGATGCGGCGCGCGGCTTCGTCCGGCGCGTGCTGCGCCAGGCGCAGGCCCTGCCGGAGCTGCGCTACGCGCTGCTCGGCCTGGGCGATCGCCAGTATCCGCAGTACTGCGGCTTCTCGCGGGAACTGCAGCACTGGCTGGACGCGCAGGGCGCGCAGGCCATGTTCCCGCCGCTGGAAGTGGACAACGCCGATCCGCAGGCGCTGGCGCAGTGGCAATGGCAACTGTCCGCGCTCACCGGCGTGGCGGCGTCGGCGCCGGTGTTGCAGGCGCCGGAACCGCTGGACTGGCGCCTGGCCGGCCGCATCCTGCTCAATCCCGGCAGCGCCGGCGCGCCGGTGTGGCGCATCGACCTGGCGCCGCCACCGCAGGCGCACTGGCATGCCGGCGACATCCTGGAAGTGCAGCCCTGCCACGCCGACGAGACGGTCCACGCCTGGCTCGCCGCGCAGGCGCTGGACGCCGAGCAGACGGTGCAGGCCGATGGCCTGCGGCAACCCTTGTGGCAGGCGCTGGCGTCACGCGCGCTGACGCCGCCGACGCCAGGCGACGACCTGCAGGCCTGGGTGGATGCGCTGCCGAACCTGCCGCTGCGCGAATACTCGATCGCCTCGGTGCCGGCCGACGGCCTGCTGCAGCTGGTGGTGCGCCTGACCCTGCGCGACGACGGCAGTCCCGGCCTGGGCGCCGGCTGGCTGTGCCGGCACGCGCCGCTGGGTGCGGTGCTGCGCGCGCAGGTGCGGGCCAACCCCGGATTCCGCCGGCATGGCGATGCGCCGATGCTGCTGATCGGCAACGGCACCGGCATCGCCGGCCTGCGCAGCCTGCTGCGCGAGGCCGAGCAGGCCGGCGCGCAGGGGCACTGGCTGCTGTTCGGCGAACGCAACGCCGCGCACGATGCGCTGTTCGGCGACGAACTGCAGGCGTGGCAGGCCGACGGCCATCTGCAGCGCCTGGATCTGCTGTTCTCGCGCGACCAGGCGCACAAGCGATACGTGCAGGACGGGCTGCGCGAGTCCGCCGACGCGGTCCGCGACTGGGTGGCGCGCGGCGCCACCGTGTACGTCTGTGGCAGCCTCGCGGGCATGGCGCGCGGCGTGGACGCGGCATTGCGCGAGATCCTCGGCGAGGACGCGCTGGATGCGCTCAGCGCCGAGGGGCGCTATCGGCGTGACGTGTATTGAGGCGATGCGCGGATAGCGGCGAGATCAGCTGCCCCGCATGCTTGCGTCGATCGCCGCTGCACGTCATGTGCCGGCCGCAGATGTGACTTCAGGGCGCCTCCAGCCGTTCTGCGTCGGCCATGGATCAACCGGATGCGCTGTGCTTCGTAGGAGCGGCTTCAGCCGCGACCGGTACCCGGCAAGGCACGTCGCGGCTGTTCCTGCAAGAAGGGCGAAACGTGCTCCTGCACGACGACACGTCTCACTGAACTGCTGTAGAGCAAGCTACTGGAAGGAGAGCTTGGGTCGCGACAGGCGAACAGGCGGTGCGTCCAGGTGCCGCGCGTCGGGACTGAAGTCCCTCCCACAGCGGTCTTCTGAGGTCCGTTTGCCGGGTGTGCCGGCATGCCAGCAGCCGGTCTCTCGAAAACGCCCGGTCGCGGTTGCAGGATGGCGTGCCTGCTCATGCAACCGCATGCCTCGGCAACCCTGCGCGACTGCCACTGTGCTTCGCGTCGCCGCCGAATCGCTTACAGGCAATCGCCGCTGCCCGTCGCCACCGGCGCCTTGATCCGGTACAGGTCGCGCTTGCCGGCCTTCGGCGCGCGGGCGCTGCCGGACAGCAGCAGTTCGCCGGGTTTGGACGCATCCAGCACGGCGCCGGCGGTGTGGCCGTCGCTGTTGTTGAACGACAGGGCCAGCGGCTGCGGATCCGCGTAGCGGCCGCCGGCGCACTGCGCCAGCAGCACCTGGCTGCTCGTGCCGCCATGGGCACGCGCGAACAGCAGCGCGCGGCCGTCGCCCAGCCACGCCGCATCGGTCTCGTCGTCGGCGCTGTTGACCGCGGCCAGCGCCTGCGGTGCCGCGAACGTCTGGCCCTGCAGCCGCGCCACGAACAGGTCCAGGCCGCCGGCGCCGCCATGGCCGTCGCTGGCGAACAGCAGCCGGGTGCCGTCCAGCGACAGGGCTGGCGCGCGCTCGTTGCCTGGCGAATTCACCGCCGCGCCCAGGTTCTGTGGCGCGCCGTAGCCGCCGTCGGCCAGTACCGGCGCGGTACAGGTCGCTGCCGCCGTGGCCGCCGGGGCGATCGGAGGCGAAGTACAGCCAGCGGCCGTCGGCGCTGAAGAACGGGTCGCTGTCCAGGCTCGGCGAGTTCACAGGTGCCCGCAGCGGTTGCGGGTCGCGCCAGCGGCCGTCGCGCAGCACCGCCTGCCACAGGTCGCCGCCACCCGGCCCGCCGGCGCGGTCGGGACTGGCCCAGACGATGCGCTGGCCGTCGGGCGCGACGCTGGCGCGGGTCTCGTCCGCGGCGGTCGAGACCACGCCCATGCCCTCGATGCCGAACTCGGAAAGCGCGAACGCACACGGCGCGCAGAGTAAACTCGCGGCCAGCGCGAGCGGCAGGACAGGGGTCCGCATGTGGGAGTCCATGGAATGTCGCCGCCAGTCTAAAACAACCAACGAGCGCTCCATGCCCAACTCCCGTTTTGCCGTGTTCGGCCATCCCGTCGCCCATTCGCTGTCGCCGCGCATCCACGCCGCCTTCGCCAAGCAGACCGGCATCGCCCTGCAGTACGAGGCGATCGACGTCCAGGCCGAGGGGTTCGCCGCGGCGCTGGCCGCCTTCGCCGCGGCCGGTGGCGTCGGTGCCAACGTGACCCTGCCGCTGAAGGAAGCCGCGTTCGCCCTCAGCGTGGTGCACAGCGCCCGCGCGCAGTCGGCCGGTGCGGTCAACACCCTCAGCTTCCGCGACGGCCAGTGGCACGGCGACAACACCGACGGTGCCGGCCTGGTGCGCGACCTGACCGGCCGCAACGGCCTGGACCTGCGCGGCCGCCGCGCGCTGCTGCTGGGCGCCGGCGGCGCTGCGCGGGGCGTGGCGCCGGCGCTGCTGGAGGCCGGCGTGCAGCAATTGGTGGTGGTCAACCGGGCGCCGGAACGCGCCGATGCGCTGGTCGATGCGCTGGGCGAGCCGGCGCGGGCGATCTCGCGCTACTGGGAAGACCTGCGCGAGTTGGGCGATTTCGAACTGATCGTCAACGCCACCACCATCGGCCGCGACCCGGCCGCCAGCTTCACCCTGCCGCTGTCGCTGATCAACAGCATGACCTTGGCCGTGGACCTGAATTACGGCGAGGTCGCGATCGCGTTCCTGGCCTGGGCGCGTGCGGCGCACTGCCGCGACACCGTGGATGGCCTGGGCATGCTGGTGGAACAGGCCGCCGAGAGTTTCGAGACGTGGCATGGCGTGCGTCCGGACACCGATCCGGTCTATGCCGCGCTGCGCGAGCGCGACGCAGTGCTGGTCAGCGCCGACTGAAAGACGTCGCTCCCACCATCTACCAGGGTACAGAGACATGGACGATTCGTTGATGCTGCAAGTGCTGACGCGACTGCTCACGCAGTTGCCGCTCGCGCTGGTCTATGTGGTCGGGCTGGCGCTGCTGTTCACGCGCCATCCTGGCCGTGCGCGCACCCTGGGCATCTGCGGGCTGGCGCTGCTGCTGTTTGCCTTGGGCCTGGGAACGGCGTTGTCGTTCGTGCCGATGTGGTTGGTTTCCCAAGGCCATAGTTACGCTTCGATCTCGAGCATGCTTGGCATCGTGAGCTTCGTCGTCGGGTTGATCGTCGCGGTGGGCATGCTGCTGGTGGTGATGGCGCTGCGCTTCGCCATGCCGCCGCGCGTGGCAAAACCGCACGGATGACGTCGCGGCGACCCGCGTCCAGGGAGATCGTGCTGCGAGGATTGCCGTTACGCCAGGGCCGCGCGCACGGCGCGGTTCCGGGCTGTGCCGACCGCCTCTTTCGCTGCCCATCAAGAGGAGGAGCGGCGTGGACGCTGTCTTCGTGACCCAGCTGTTGGCCGCCGCGCTGTTCCAGTTGCCGGTCCTGGTGATGTATGCGGTCGGGTTGGGATTGCTGGCCACGCGCCGCCCTGGCCGGCCGCGCACGCTGGCCCTGTGGGGATTGGGGTTGCTGGTGCTGGTGGTGGTACTGGCGACGGGCCTGTCGTTGTTGCCGGCGTGGCTGATGTCGCGTGCCGCCGACGCGACCGAGTCCAACCTGTGGATCGTCGTGTCGCAGGCGATCGTCGCGTTGCTGTCGGCGGTGGGCGCGCTGTTGCTGGTGCTGGCGTTGTGGTTCGCTCTGCCGGCGCGGGGCGCGCCGTCGCACTGAAGAACAAGGACGTGCGTCGTCCGGGGAGGAGAGGATGTTGGCGATGGGAGTGCACCCGCTACTGGACATGAGCGCGTTGACCGGCACGCTCGGCCTGCTGGCGCGCCTGCTGCTGCCACTGATCGCCTTGCTGCTGCTCCCACGGCTGGCACCGGGCCACGCCCGCACCCTGGCACGGTTCGGACTGACGGTGTTGCTAATGGGCGCGATCGTGCCGCGGCTGTTGAACGCGGTGCTGGGCTGGGTGGACCTGATGACGCCCCGGTTCCGCGCCCTGCATCCGGATGCCTATGCGCTGGTGCGTCTGCTGGACGATGCGCTGTACGTGGTCGGGCTGGGGCTGCTGCTGCGCGCGCTGTGGCTGGCGCTACCGCGCAAGGCCGCGCCGCCGCTGCCGTAACGCGGCGCGCAACGCCGTTCAGTTCTCGCGTTTCAGTCCTTGCGACGGGACGTGAGAAAATGCGGGGATGACCGATTCCCCTTCGCCGTCGACGCCGCCCGCGTCCGGCTCGCCCCCGCGCCAGCTCACCGAACCGGTCAAGCTGGCGATCCGCGATGCCTACACCAAGCTGCAGGCCAACACGCCGGGCTTTCGCGTGCGCCGCGCGCAGAGCCAGATGATCGGCGTGGTCTCGCGCGCGCTGGGCACCTCCGGCGGCGTGGGCGTGGCCGAGGCGCCCACCGGCGTCGGCAAGAGCCTGGGCTATCTGACCGCCGGCGTGCCGATCGCCCTGGCCAGCAAGAAGAAGCTGGTGATCAGCACCGGCACGGTGGCGCTGCAGTCGCAGCTGGTCGAGCGCGACATCCCGGCCTTCCTCAAGGCCACCGGGCTGGAGGCCACGGTGGCGCTGGCCAAGGGCCGCACCCGTTACCTGTGCACGCGCAACGTCGCCGAGCTGCACGGCGAGGCCGCGCAGGACAGCATGTTCGAGGACGAGGCGCCGTTGTACGACCGTCCGCTGAGTCCGGCCGAGGCCGAGCAGGCGCGGGCGCTGGCCAAGGCTTACGCCGACAGGACCTGGAACGGCGACCTGGATGCGGCGCCGGAACCGGTGCCGCCATCGCTGCGCGCGCGCATCACCACCAATGCCGCCGGTTGCGCCGGGCGCCGCTGTTCGTTCGCGGTGCAGTGCCCGGTGCTGAAGGCGCGCAGCGAGGTGCGCGATGCGCAGATCGTGGTCACCAATCACGCGCTGCTGCTTTCGGCGCTGTCGCTGGGCGACAGCGACAACGGCCAGCCGCTGATCGCGCCGCCATCGGACATGCTGCTGGTGCTCGACGAGGGCCACCACATCGCCGGCGTCGCCATCGACCAGGGCGCGGCGAACCTGCCGCTGGACGAGATGGCGCGGCGCACCGGCCGCCTGCAGGCCCTGGTCGGCGCCGCCTACCGGCTCGCCGACAAGGACCGCATCGGCAATCAGCTGCCCAACGAGGCGGTCGAACTGGCCGCGCAGGTGACCAAGGGCCTGAAGGCGTTCCGCGCCGAGATCGAACGGGTGTGGGTGCCGGAGCCGGGCCAGGACGAGCCGATGTGGCGCGCGCCCAACGGCCGCCTGCCCGAGGACTGGAAGCCGCTGATCGACGCGCAGGCGCAGGACACCGGCGCGCTGCTGAACTGGGTGCAGGCCGCGCACCAGATGGCGGCCAAGTCCAAGCAGGAGGATGCGGCCAAGGAGCGCCTGCAGCGCAACCTGGGCATGGCCCTGGAGATGGTCGAGCAGCAGTACGCGCTGTGGCTGGGCTGGCGCCGCGAGGACCAGGACGGGCAGCCGCCGATGGCGCGCTGGATCACCGCCTCGCGCGATGCCGATCTGATCTGCCATTGCTCGCCGGTGTCGGCCGCGCAGGTGCTGCGCTCGCTGCTGTGGAGCGAAGTGGACGCGGCGGTGCTGACCTCGGCCACGCTCACCGGCGGCGGCGATTTCCAGGCGCTGGCGATCGACAACGGCCTGCCCGCGCATGCCGAGATGGTGTCGCTGTCCTCGCCGTTCGACCTGCCCAACCAGGCCGAGCTGATCGTGCCGGCGTTCCCGGTGGCGCCGGACGACCGCGAGGGCCATCCGCGCGAAGTGGCGCGCTACCTGGTGCGCGAACTGGAATGGGGCAAGGGCTCGATCGTGCTGTTCACCTCGCGCTGGAAGATGCTCAAGGTGGCCGACCTGCTGCCGATCGCGCAGCGCAACCGCGTGCTGGTGCAGGGCGACGGTTCCAAGTCGCAGATGATCGGCGAGCACATGCGCCGCATCGCCGCCGGCGAAGGCTCGGTGCTGTTCGGCCTCAACTCCTTCGGCGAGGGCCTGGACCTGCCCGGTGAGGCCTGCACCACGGTGGTCATCACCCAGGTGCCGTTCGCCGTGCCGACCGATCCGCAGACCGCCACGCTCGGCGAATGGTTCGAGAGCCGCGGCCTCAACGCCTTCAACCTGATCGCAGTGCCGCACGCGCTGCGCACCCTGACCCAGTTCGCCGGCCGCCTGATCCGCACCGGCGACGACCACGGCCGGGTGATCATTCTCGACTCGCGACTGCTGACCAAGCGCTACGGCAAGCGCATCATCGATGCGTTGCCGCCGTTCAAGCGGGTGATCGGCCAGCAGATGTGACGCCTGTTGGAATGACGATGTGACGCCGTGCACCAAGCTGGTATCGCATGGCCGCGAACCCGGATGAGCGCGGACAGGCCGTTCGCGCTGGTCTAGTATCGCGGGCGACAGGGGGAACATCATCATGCGAATCGCCACACGTTGGGCGTTCGGAGCGGCGTTGTGCGTGCTGACCGGCATCGCCGCGGCGCAGCCGACCGGTGCACCGACAGAAGACGCTGCTGCGGCAGCGCCGGCCAATCCGGCATATCGCACGCAACTGTTGCAATTGATCAGCGACGACGCGCAGGCCCGCGCCGACCTCAAGCGTGACTACTCGCCGCAGCGGCTGCAGCACGACACCGTCTCGCTGCGCGCGTACGCACGCGAGGTGCGGATGGCACAGAAGCAAAGCCAGGAGCGCCTGACCGATCTGATCCGGCGCCAGGGCTTTCCCGATGCGCAGGCGGTCGGCGCCGACACGGCACACGCAGTGTTCCTGATCGCCCAGCGCATCACCGAGCCGGGATTCCGCGCCGACTTCCAGCGCGGCATCGACGCGGCCGTGCAGCGCGAGGCCTACAGTCACGCCGATCAGACGCTGTTCGCCGATCGCAGCCGCGCGCTGAGCGCGAAGCGCTAGCGTCCCTCATCGCGGCAAAGCCCGGGAGGGCTGTCTGCTCCACCGGCCTTCTCGCGCACGACGCGCTTGCCCAAGGATGGCGCGCTTCGCAGGTGCCGCCACTTCGATCGTGTGCCGAAGCGTCGGCCGCGTCCTGATGCATGCGGTGCGTGGTCGGCAACGTCCCTTGCCGCGGCGTTGCGGTGTGGCATTGCAATCGGCGGACGCGTTGCGCATGCAGAAGCTGCAACCTTGCCTCTTCGCTTTTTCGGCGCGCCTCTTCCGATGCGTGCGGCGCTCGGCTGTCGCTGCCCGCGCATTCCAACACGCACCGCTACCGCCGATAACCAGGCGCGCGTCTACATTTTGCGGCCATCTGCGCCGCTCCGATCGTCGATTGACGCTGCGCCGGCACTTCAGCTGCAACGCATTGCGCGCTCCCCCAATGTTCCCGGTCACAGTGCGTACGCACGATTGGTTGCGTCGATGGCATCGATTGCAAGGAACGAATGTTCTGCGCGCGGCACTGCCGCCATGCTGCAGCTCCCTTCACACGAGCCGACGCCATGCGCCCTGGATCCTTGTTGTTGCTTGCCCTGTTGTCGCCCTCCCTGATCCTGTCGGCCAGCGCCGCGCAGTCCACGCTCACTCGCGACAACGGCGCGCCGGTGGGCGACAACCAGAACTCGCAGACCGCCGGGCCCAACGGCCCGACCCTGCTGCAGGACGTGCAACTGATCCAGAAGCTGCAGCGCTTCGACCGCGAGCGCATCCCCGAGCGCGTGGTGCACGCGCGCGGCACCGGCGTACATGGCGAGTTCACCGCCACTGCCGACATCTCCGACTTGAGCAAGGCCAAGGTGTTCGCGCCGGGCACGACCACGCCGGTGTTCGTGCGCTTCTCCTCGGTGGTGCACGGCAACCATTCGCCGGAAACGCTGCGCGATCCGCACGGCTTTGCCACCAAGTTCTACACCAGCGAAGGCAACTGGGACCTGGTCGGCAACAACTTCCCGACCTTCTTTATCCGCGATGCGATCAAGTTCCCGGACATGGTGCATGCGTTCAAGCCGGACCCGCGCACCAACCTCGACGACGATGCGCGCCGCTTCGATTTCTTCTCGCACGTGCCCGAGGCCACCCGCACCCTCACCCTGCTGTACTCCAACGAAGGCACGCCGGCCGGCTACCGCTTCATGGACGGCAATGGCGTGCATGCCTACAAGCTGGTCAACGCGCAGGGCCAGGTGCACTACGTGAAGTTCCACTGGAAGAGCCTGCAGGGCCTCAAGAACCTGGATCCGCAGCAGGTGGTGGCGGTGCAGGGCAAGGACTACAGCCACCTGACCAACGACCTGGTCGGCGCGATCAAGCGCGGCGACTACCCGAAGTGGGACCTGTACATCCAGGTGCTCGCGCCCGAGGACCTGGCCAAGTTCGACTTCGATCCGCTGGATGCCACCAAGATCTGGCCGGGCGTGCCGGAGCGCAAGATCGGGCAGATGGTGCTGAACAAGAACGTGGACAACTTCTTCCAGGAAACCGAAGGGGTGGCGATGGCGCCGGCCAACCTGGTACCGGGCATCGAACCGTCGGAAGACCGCCTGCTGCAGGGGCGCATCTTTTCCTACGCCGACACCCAGCTGTACCGCGTCGGCACCAACGGCCTGAGCCTGCCGGTGAACCGGCCGCGCGTGGCGGTGAACAACGGCAACCAGGACGGTGCGATGAATGCCGGCAGCACCAGCAGCGGCGTGAACTACGAGCCGAGCCGGCTCAGCCCGCGGCCGCAGGATCCGAACGCGCGCTACAGCCAGCTGCCGCTGTCCGGCACCACCCAGCAGGCCAAGATCACCCGCGAACAGAACTTCAAGCAGGCCGGCGAACTGTTCCGTAGTTACAGCAAGAAGGAGCAGCAGGACCTGATCCAGAGCTTCGGCGAATCGTTGGCCGGCACCGACGACGAGAGCAAGCACCTCATGCTCTCGTTCCTGTACAAGGCCGACCCGGCCTACGGCAGCGGCGTGGCGCGGGTGGCCAAGGGCGACCTGGCGCGGGTCAAGCAACTGGCCGCGCAGCTGCAGGATTGAGCCGTCCCACGCGCGGCCCGGCGGCGGTAGCGCCGCGCCGCGCACCTTTCTTGCGGAGACCCCCCATGCGTCGTGTTGTCCTTTTTGTTCTCGGCCTCGCCGTGAGCGCTACGGCCGCCGCCGCACCGGCCGCACCGGCCGCGCCTGCGGCGCCCGATCCGGCCGCGGTGCAGGCGCAATTGCGCAGCTATTTCTTCGATGCCGCGCGGCAGGGCCGCCAGGACATGCTGGCCGAGTTCATCCGCGCCCATTACGACCTCGATACCCGCGACGACAAGGGCTACACCGCGCTGATCCTGGCCGCCTACCACGGCCAGCAGGCAGCGGTGGAGCAGTTGCTGCGCGCCGGGGCCGACCCCTGCGCGCAGGACAAGCGCGGCAACACCGCGCTGATGGGTGCGATCTTCAAGGGAGAATTGAGCATCGCCAAGCGGCTGATGCAGGCCGATTGCGCGCCGGACCAGCGCAACAACGCCGGGCAGACCGCGGCGATGTACGCGGCGCTGTTCCAGCGCACCGAGGTGCTGAAGGAACTCGCCGCCAAGGGCGCCGACCTGCAGGCCAAGGATGCGCAAGGCAACGACGTGGCTAAGCTGCAGCGCGGCGAGTTCGCGACGGCACCAGTGCGCTGAGTGGTCCCGGCCCGCCTCCGGGACGGGTGCCGGGTCCGGCCATCGCACGGCGCGTGGATCGCAGGCCCCGGATCGGCGAAAATGCGCGGATGGCCGGTTCCTCCGGCCTGCCGCGGCCCGTGCCGCCGCCGTTCCCGCTTCGGCGGGCGGTGGCGCATCCGGGCCGCGTGCTGCCCTGTCGGCATCGTGCCGGCGCTCTGCCGCGGCTCGCCGTCGCCCATCCCGGATCTGTCTTGAACGCCACTGCCCCCGTTTCGCCCGACGACCTGCCCCAGGCCGAGCGCCTGCGCATCGCCCTGGACCTGCTCGAGAGCATCGCCGCCGACCGGCGCGTGCTCGATACCCTGCCCGAGTCCGAGCGGGTGCGCCTGCTGCAGGTGGTCGCCCAGGTCTTCAACCCCGAGCCCAAGGCGCGGCGCAAGCTGCTCAAGGAGCAGGCGCGCGAGCGCCACCAGGAGAAGGTGCGCAAGGCCGAGGAACTGCTGGCGCAGACCGGCATCCGCGCGCTGCGGCGCAAGCCGGTGTTCAGCACGCCGAACTATTTCCCGCCGCACACGCCGGCCGCGTTGGCGCATGCGCAAACCGTGGCCGAGACGCCCGCGACGCACTCGCCCGAACTGCGCCACTGCTACGTGTGCAAGCAGAAGTACACCGAGCTGCACCACTTCTACGACCAGATGTGCCCGCCCTGCGCCGAGTTGAACTACTTCAAGCGCACCGAGACCGCGGACCTGCGCGGGCGCGTGGCGCTGCTCACCGGCGGCCGGGTCAAGATCGGCTACCAGGCCGGACTCAAGCTGCTGCGCGCCGGTGCCGAGCTGATCGTGACCACGCGTTTCCCGCGCGACTCGGCAGCGCGCTACGCGGAGGAGCCGGATTTCGCCGAGTGGGGCCACCGCCTGCAGGTGTACGGGCTGGACCTGCGCCACACGCCCAGCGTCGAGGCGTTCTGCAGCGAACTGCTGGCGACCCGCACACGCCTGGATTTCATCGTCAACAACGCCTGCCAGACCGTGCGCCGGCCGCCGCAGTTCTACGCGCACATGCTGGCCGGCGAGACCGCCGCGCTGCACGACCTGCCCGAGCACGTGCGCCGGCTGGTGGGCCAGTACGAAGGCCTGCGCGGTCCCGACCTGCTGCCGGCCGGGGGCAATACGCTGCCGGCCGGGGCGGGCCAGGCGCGCAGCGGTGCCGACGGCCTGCTGCGCGCCGCGGAGCTGTCGCAGGTGCCGCTGCTGGCCGACGACCTGCTCGCCCAGCAGCACCTGTTCCCGGAAGGGCGCCTGGACCAGGACCTGCAGCAGGTGGACCTGCGCGGGCGCAACTCCTGGCGCCTGCTGCTGGACGAAGTGTCCTCGGTGGAACTGCTGGAGACGCAACTGGTCAACGCGGTCGCGCCGTTCGTGCTCAACGCGCGGCTCAAGCCGCTGATGCTGCGCACGCCCGAGCGCGACAAGCACATCGTCAACGTGTCGGCGATGGAGGGGCAGTTCTACCGCAACTTCAAGACCACCCGGCATCCGCACACCAACATGGCCAAGGCCGCGTTGAACATGATGACCCGCACCTCGGCGGCGGATTACCAGAACGACGGCATCCACATGAACAGCGTGGATACCGGTTGGGTCACCGACGAGGATCCGGCCGAGATCGCCGCGCGCAAGGTGGAGGAAGAGCGCTTCCATCCGCCGCTGGACATCGTCGACGGCGCCGCGCGTATCGTCGATCCGATCATCCACGGCTTCAACACCGGCGAGCACGTGTGGGGCCAGTTCCTCAAGGACTACGCGCCGACGGATTGGTGAGAGACGGCGCGCGTGGGCGGGCTGCGCCCGCGCGCCCGCGTCCATGTTCCGACGATCGCCGCGGCCATGCCGGCGGCGTTGTCGTGCTTTCGGATGTCAGTCGCCGGCGGCCGCACGCTTCATGGTGCCGCTGTAGCCCCAGGCGAATTGATGCCACTGATCGGTCGGGGGAACGTCGAGATTGTTCACCGTGCGCTGCCAGTAGACGATCATCTCGTCGCTGGAGGTCCGCGCGAGCGTGAACGACGACGACTCGACCCAGACGCCATCCTCATCGCGACCCGAGGTGGTGCTGTAAATGAGCGCATGCGGGCCGGAATTGCGCATGCGGAACTGGCCCGGCTTCATTTCCTGCCACGCGCCACTGACCAGGTTGTAGACGCGCACGTGCCAGCGCGAAACCACGAAGCGAAAATGCATGGGAAAGCCTGCGCTATCCACGTAGTGCGGCGCGTCGAAGCCGTCGAGCACGCCTTCCCAGCTGCCTTGAAAGTCGAAGCTGGCATCGCTAGGGTGGGCCAGGACGGGGCGTGGCCGATACGAGTAGAGCGGCGCGGTGATGGTGGCGCAGGCGCTCGTCAGCAGACACAACGCAAGCGCAACGGCCCAGGGTCTACATGCTTTCATGGCACATGGCATCCGATGCGATCGGCCGGCAGCCGGTTCGACATGGTTGGTTCGTAAAAGGCGCATCCGGAGCGGAAAGATCGGACGATGCGCTCGAGGCTTGCCCGACGCCGCTCAACGCGATGGATCGGAGGTGGCCGTCGCCTCGCCTTGGTCGCGTTCGCGGCCCCAGAACTCCACCAGGATGGTCATCATCGTCCACACGATCAGCGTCGGCTGCACCTTGTCCGGCAGCAGGTCGTGGCCCTTGAGCATCACGTCGATCATCTTCGGCAGCGCCAGCGCCATCAGCAGCGTGTAGATCGCGTAGGCCAGCCGGTGCCGGCTGCTGGAAATGAACAGGATCGAGGTAACCAGGCTGGCGAGCATCCCCAGGACCACGCCGAACTGCCAGACATTGAGGCGTTCGGTGCCGGTGAGCACCAGGCCCAGGACGGCGCCGAAGAACATGTTCAGGCCGTTGAGATTGGCCGGGTACTCGTCCTTGGTCATGCGGCCGAGGCCGACCTTGCCGAACACGTTCCATCCCTTGCGCATGCTTGCTCCCCCTTCGCATCGTCGCATCCTGGCGTCGCCACGCCTTCCGCTGGCCGCACGCCTCCCCGCGGCCACTGTAGCGAAGATCGCACGCGTTCGTCGCCTGCCTGCCGCAAGCAGGGGAAACCGGGCGCCTGCGCTAGCCCAGGGTCTGCAATTCGCCGCGCGGACCGGTCGGCGTCAGATACAGATGGCCGAGGCTGATCGGCAGGCGGAAGCGGCGCGGCCCGGCGCTGCCGGGATTGAGGTAGAGCACGCCGTCGCGGGTCTGCAGCGACGGCATGTGCGAGTGGCCGCTGATCACCACGTCCACGCCGTCGGCGACGCGCGCCAGGGTCTTCAGGTCGTGGCGCACGTGCACACGCACGCCGTCGATGTCCAGGTCCAGGGTGTCGGGCAGCGCCTGCGCCCATGGCGCGGTATCGATGTTGCCGCGGATCGCGTGCAGCGGCGCCAGTTCCCGCAGCGCGTCCAATACGTCCGGTTTGCCGATGTCGCCGGCATGCACGATCGCGGCGCAGCCGCGCAAGGCCGCCAGCGCCTCGGGGCGCAGCAGACCATGGGTGTCGGCGATCACGCCGAGATGCAGCGGTCGAACGGGACGCATCGGTGGCGCTTCCTGGTGCGTGACCAGCGTGCAGGCTACCTGCTCGGGCGTGGTGGCACCGTCGCGAGCTGCGCGTGCTGGCTGTTTCGAAGGCGCCTGCGCCAGCGCGCCGAGTGCGGACGCACTCGGTGGATCGACACTGATATCGGCGCCTGGCCACATCAGCGACAGGCGTCGCGGTGCATTCCGGTGGCACCACCGGCCGCGCCGAGCCGCGGCCTCGGACCGCCGTGCATTAACCCGCACGTAGCGGCGCGCAGTTCCATGGCGGCATCCGCACCCCACGTGTTGTACCGTTGCCACGCGCGCCGCCCCCGATGTCGCACCACATCGCAAGGCGGCGCCTTTTCTTCTCCAGCAGACTTCGATCGATGACCGCTTCCGCTACGCCCCCAGCTGCCGCCGATGCCGCGCCGCACGGCGCCGCCGCCGTGTTTCGCGTGGTCACCGGCAACTTCCTCGAGATGTACGACTTCATGGTCTATGGCTTCTATGCCACGGCCATCGGCCATGCGTTCTTCCCGTCGCACAGCGCCTTCGCCTCGCTGATGCTGTCGCTGGCCACGTTCGGCGCCGGCTTCCTGATGCGGCCGATCGGCGCACTGGTGCTGGGCGGCTACATCGACCGGCACGGGCGCCGCAAGGGCCTGATCCTGACCCTGGGGCTGATGTCGGCGGGCGTGCTGCTGATCGCCTTCGTCCCCGGCTACGGCACCATCGGCGTGCTGGCACCGTTGCTGGTGCTGCTCGGCCGCCTGCTGCAGGGCTTCTCCGCAGGCGCCGAGCTGGGTGGCGTGTCGGTGTATCTGGCCGAGATCGCCACGCCGGGCCGGCGCGGCTTCTACGTGGCTTGGCAGTCGGCCAGCCAGCAGGTGGCGGTGGTGTTCGCCGCTGCGCTCGGCGTGGCCCTGCATGCGCTGCTGTCCGACAGCGTGATGGACAGCTGGGGCTGGCGCGTACCGTTCGCCATCGGCAGCCTGATCGTGCCGCTGATCTTCCTGATCCGCCGCTCGCTGCAGGAAACCCCCGAGTTCGCCGCGCGCCAGGCGCCGGACCTGGCCGGCATCGCACGCTCGCTGCGCGCCAATGTCGGGCTGATCCTGGCCGGCGTGGGCATGGTGATGATGACCACCGTGTCGTTCTACCTGATCACCGCCTACATGCCGACCTACGGCCGCACCGAGCTGCACCTGAGCGAGCTGGACAGCCTGGTGGTGACCGGCTGCATCGGCCTGTCCAATTTCGTGTGGCTGCCGGTGATGGGCGCGCTGAGCGACCGCATCGGCCGCAAGCCGCTGCTGGTGTTCGCCAGCGTGGCCATGTTGCTGACGGTGTGGCCGGCGCTGCAATGGCTGGTCGACGCGCCCTCGTTCGCGCGGCTGCTGCTGGCCGGCGAGTGGCTGTCGCTGCTGTACGGCGCCTACAACGGCGCGATGGTGGTGGCGCTGACCGAGGTGATGCCGGCGGAGGTCCGCACCACCGGTTTCTCGCTGGCCTACAGCCTGGCTACCGCGACGATGGGCGGCTTCACCCCGGCGGTGTCCACCTGGCTGATCCACGTCACCCATAGCCGCGCGGCGCCGGCGCTGTGGCTGTCGCTGGCAGCGCTGATCGGCCTGGCCTGCACCTTCTTGCTGTTCCGTCGCCAGCGCGGCACCGGCACGTTCCAGGCCGACTGATCTCGCGTTGCGTCGAGGCGGGCAGGGCGACGGCAGTCCGTCGCGCCCTGCGCGCAGGCCGGGCGGCAGGAGCGCGGTCTGCGCAACGGGCGCGGTCTAACCCAGATCCAGCGCGGCCGTGAGGTCGCCCGGCACCACGCCGCTGGCCGCGTGCATCGCGCGTTCGCGTTCGATCAGGCCCGGCAACGGCGCCAGGCCGAAGCGGCGGGTGATGAAGCGCAGGATCGAGCCGGTGTCGTAGACGCTGTGGTCGACGTGGCCGCGCTTGGCGTGCGGCGACACCACCAGTGCCGGGATGCGCGAGCCCGGGCCCCAGCGGTCGGCCTTGGGCGGCGCCACGTGATCCCACCAGCCGCCGTTCTCGTCGAAGGTGATGAACACGACGGTCTTGTCCCACAGCGGGCTGTTGCGCAGCGCGTCCACCACCATCGCGATGTGGCGATCGCCGGCGGCCACGTCGGAATAGCCGGCGTGCATGTTGAGGTTGCCCTGCGGCTTGTAGAACGTCACCGGCGGCAGCGTGCCGGCCTGCACGTCGGCGAGGAAACGGTTCTCCGGGGCGCTGTCGCCCAGGCCGCCGTCGCGCAGCCGGCGCGCCCGCGCCGGCGTGCCGGGGGCGAGGTTGGCGAAGTAGTTGAACGGCTGGTGGTGGATCTGGAAGTTGGGGCTGCCCGGGAACTCGCTGGTGTCGCCGGTGTCGCCCTTGCCCTGCACCGCCAGCGCCCAGCCGCCGGCGTACCAGGCCCAGTCCACACCCTTGGCGTCGAGCGCGTCGCCGATGTGGCGGTGGGTCTGCGCCGGCAGCGTGTTGGGGCTGTTGGGGTCGGCGTAGTCCGGGCGCGTCGGGTCCTGGCTGGTACTGGGCTGGAACGGCGGGCTCAGGGTATTGATCGCCCAGAAGTCCGGGGTCAGCGCGCCGTTGCGCACGAAGCGCGGCCGGCCGTTGAGCGCGGTGCCCGGCGAATCGTCCTGCACCGCCAGGCGGATCTCGTCGGCGCGGTCGCTGGCCAGCACGCTGATCTGCGTCCGCCCCGGGCTGCTGTCGGCCTTGGGGTAGTACGGCGCCTGCGCGGCGATCAGGTACTGATGGTTGAGGAACGAGCCGCCGAACGCGCCCATGAAGAAGTTGTCGCACAGTGTGTAGTCGCGGGCCAGGCTCCACAGCCGCAGCGTGGCCGGCGCATCGGCGTAGTGGCCCATCACCAGGCCGCCGGCGTCGCTCCACGCGGCGAAGCCGTCGTTGCGGCCGCCGTTGATCTGCATCTGGTTCTCGTAGAAGCGATGCACCAGATCGCGGGTCACGATGCCGTGCGGCAGCAGTTGGCCATCGGGCGTGCGCAGCGCGAACGGCGCGTTGGGCAGCGGCCCGATCGCGTCCTCGCCGATCTTGTAGCGGCGGTGCGCCACCACCTGTTCGTCCGGCGCCAGCCCGCCCCAGATCGGCGGCAGGATGTCGAGCACGCTGCCGTCGCGGTCCACCTGCCGCGCCTGCGCCGGCGTCACCTTGGACAGCGGCTGCTGCAGCCCGGGGAACTCGGGGAACAGGTTGTTGAAGCTGCGGTTCTCGGCGTAGATCACCACCACGTGCTCGATCTTCTGTCGCAGTTGCCGATCCAGTTCCGTCGGCGACAGCGCACGCGCCGGCGCGCGCTTGGCGCTCTCGGCGTGGGCCTCGGCGGGGCCGCCGAGCGCCAGGGCGCTGCCGGCCAGCGCCAGGCCGCCGAGCAGGCGCCGGCGTTGCGGGTTTTCGGGGGTGGTGTCGGTGTCGGCGGGCGTGGTGGACGCGGGATCCTGGGGCGGCTTCTTCACGGGGTCATCGGGTGAGGGAAAGGCACCCGCCAGTGTGGGCCGCGTGAATGACAAGTCAAAGCCAGCCGGTCCCGATGCCGGGCCGGCGTTCAGCGGCCGTATCGCAGGCGATGCTGCTGGGATTCTGGAAGACGATGCGGCCGGCGGCGCCCGAAGCGACCTCTCAGCGGCGCACCCGCGTGCTGCCGAATAGCTGCTCGCACAACGCCACATAGACGCCCGAGCCATCGCACGCGGCCGCGCCGCTGGCGATGGCGGCGCTCAGCGCCGGGCCGAGCCGCGCCTCGCCCAGGCGCGCGGCCAGTTCCGTCAGTTGCGTCTGGAACCGCTGCTGCATGTCGGCGATCTGCTGGGCGTCGTGCCCGAGCCAGGCGTAGCCCTTGTCGTTGTACGCGGCGGCACCGTGCAAGGTCTCGGCCAAGTCGGTTTGCGGGTCCTGCGGATCGGTGGGCATCGCGGCGCGCGGGTCGGGGTGGGATCACACGCCGCAGGTCAGGCGGCGGGCTTTCCAGCTCCATCCGCGCCCTCGGCATCGCCCAGCGCGTGCTGCACGTACAGGCGCTTGACCAGCACGTAGAGCACCACGGTGAGCGGCGCCGCCAGCACCACGCCCATCGGCCCGAACAGCACGCCGATGCCGAACAGCGAGAACAGCAGCAGCGCCGGCGGCAGGTCCACCGCACGCGCCTGGATCAGCGGCTGCAGGACATGGCCCTCGAGTTGCTGCAGCACCACGAACAGCAGCAGCGCGCCCAGCGCCACCTGCGGGCTGACGGTGAAGCCCAGCAGGATCGCCGGGACCGCGGCCACGATCGGGCCGACGATGGGGATGAAGTCGAGCAGCGCGGTCAACAGGCCGATGCCCAGCGCCACCGGCACGCCCAGCAGCCACAGACCGATGCCGGTCAGGGTGCCGATCACCGCCATCGCCAGCAACTGCCCGGTCAACCACGCACGCAGCGCCTGGCCGCTGGCGGTCAGCGCCTCGTCGGCGACGCCGCGGCGGTCGCGCGGCAGCAGGTGCAGCAGGCCCTGCCGATACAGCCGCGGCTGTGCGGCCAGATACAGCCCTCCGACCATCATCAGCACCGCATCGGTGACGCCGCCGCCGGCCGACAGCACGATGGCGCCGGCGTGCGTGGCCAGGGTCGAGGCGCCGTCGCGCAACTGGTCGGGGATGCGCTCGATCTGCGGCCCCAGCGGGCCGGACTGCAGCCAGGCATGGAACTTGTTCCAGGCCGCCGGCAAGGTGGCGCGGAAGGTGTCGATCTGCGCGGCGACCTCGGCACCGAACAGCAGCACGATCGCCGCCAGCGCCAGCACCAGCACCAGGATCACCAGCGCCAGCGCTGCCCACTCCGGCAGCGGCAACCACTTGCGCAACAGCGTGGCCAGCCCGTGCAGCAGCACGCCCACCACCACCGCGCCGAACACGATCAGCAGCAGCTCCGACAACTGCCAGGCCAGCAGCGCCAGCGCGCCCAGCGCCATGACGACCAGCACCCGCGCCGCGAAGGGACGCAGGGGCGAGGGGGAACTCGGGAGGGAGGCATTCATCGGTGGCGCGGATCCCGATCAGGACAATGAGCGCGGACAGTAGTGATAGGGCAGTGCAGGGCGAGCGAAGATCGTGTGCCGCTGGTCGGTGGCGCGCCTCCTCCGGTCGACACCCACGAGCGATGCCGGCGGGCGCCGCGTGCTGGGCGGTTTCGACGCCCTTTGGTCGGGCGTCCAGCGGTACCGGCCGGCGCTACTGCCCGGCGGGCGGCTGCCAGAGCTCCACCTTGTTGCCTTCCGGATCGATGACCCAGGCGAAGGCGCCGTATTCGGATTCGTCGATGCGGTCCAGCACGTGGCAGCCTTCCTCGCGCAGTGCCGCGACCAGCGCATGCAGATCGTGCACCCGGTAATTGATCATGAAGGGCGCCGTGCCGGGCGAGAAGTGCGGCTCCTCTGCCGCCGCGCCGATCGACCAGACGGTGGAGCCGATCACCGGCACGCCGCTGTCGTCGTTCCAGGCGAAGGCGGTGCCGCCCCAGGCCTGCACGTCGATGCCGAGATGCCGCTGATACCAGGCCTGCAGCGCGGCCGGATCCTGTGCCTTGAAGAAGATGCCGCCAATCCCGGTGACGCGCTTCATGGAGCCTCCGCTGGTCCGATGGTGGGCTGCCCGGGCAGTGGCTCGTAACCGTCGCCGCGGCCGCTCAGCCAGCGCAGTCTACGCTTGCCGGCCTCGGCCAGGTACGCCGCGGCGGCCAGCAGCAGCGGATGGCGCAGGTCAGCGTCGATCATCAATCGCACGTGTCCGTCCACTTCGATGTTCAGGAAATGCGCCTGATCCGCCTCGTCGTCGTAGCTGCGCGCCAGCAACCGATCGCGGCCGTCACTGAAGCGATAGAGGGTATAGACGTAGGAGTAGCCGTACTCGTCGTCGGGCTCGCTGGCATCCACGTGGTGGGTGATCTCGACGTGCATGGGAGGATTCTTTGTGGGTTCCCAGTGCTAGTCAGGCCGTGCCCGAGACCACGTGGCTTGTCCCCTCGTTGCCGTTCGCCCAGAGCGTGAAATCAGCGCCTGCCGGGAAACATGCAATTGCCTCAGGCATCAACAGCTGTACCGCTGCCCGGAACGTATCGCAGGGCGACGGGCTGCCGGTGAAGGTGAGGCGGGCCAACCACCGTTGCTGACCGATGCAGAGAATGGCGCACCACTGGCCGGAGACGAGTGCAGTCGCCTTGCTTCCTGGCTGCGCAGGATGCAGCTGCAGATCGGCCAGGAAGTGATGCGACAGGTCATGCATCAGGCAGATGTCCGTTCACAGTTTGCCCCAGCGCTCCTCGACATTGAAAAGCACCTCACAATCGCAGAAGCCGCCGTGCGCACCGAGCCACGGAATGACCGCCTCCGGAACGACATCGCGAGAAGCGAGGAATTGCGTGGTGAGCCGCAAGGAATGATCGCAGCCATCGGCGAGCGCCTCGTTCAAGTAATCAAACAACGCCCAGAGCGTTTCCTTGGGGAGCGGAAGGGCTGCCTCTTTAGAAGCGCGCTGCTCGGGCTTCGCCGTCGCGTGGAGCGCTTTGCGACGATGGGATTTCGGGTCTTCTGTCATTGTCGCTGTCGCTGGGAGAAAACAATGGCGCGGAACAAAAATCAAGGGGCGCGAAGCGTGCCGCCTGAGGTGCCGGGATCCTGCACGTCGATTGCATCGCGACTGGCCAGGCGCCTGTTCTCAGTCGCCATTCGCTCGATCGACGCGATGCCAAGGCGCATCTTATCTCTCGCCGAAGTGTTTGCAGAATGGACGTGCATCCTTGGCGGAACGAAGGACCGAAGTGCCACCGCCTGCTCGATCCAGAGCACCACGTCATACCCTGTTCCGCGCGAATCGTCGCCTAGATCGTGGTCAAGGCTAAGTTCTTTCACCCTTCCAGTCTTCAATAGCGCAATAACCTCATCCGGCCAGTACGCTCTGGTCCAGCCTGCGGGTGTTTCTCGCTCGTCATCCAGGAATACCCGCATCGCGATTGCGCCATTTCAGATGTGGTGGGTCTGCCTCTCGACCCGAATACAATGAACCTACTACATCGAAGCGCGCAGTGCGCGGCTGGTTCTCGCCGCACTTGGTCTCTGCTTGGTCCCATGTCGCGTCGGTCATGCCGGAGCGAGGCGGCCGCGATACGCGGTGGCGTGCGCTGGCAATGCCGGTGGGGCGCGTCGGCCGATGGCCTGGCATTGCTTGTGCAGTGCGCTTGGCACGAGCAGCAAGACCACATCGATTCCCAGACAGACCACGTCGGACGGTCAGTAGCGCTTGATGCAGGCCTTGATGGCCAGGGTGACACGCTTTCGGGTCTCGGCATCCGCCTTGCGAACCAGATACGGGGACCGATTGCCCAATACTCCCGGCGCGGTCGACTGCACGCGCTCGGCGAGCTGCGCGATGAAATCACGCCCGAGCGCGCGGTACTGCGCAACTTCCTGGGCTGTCAGCGCCATTGTCCACGTATAACCGACCGGGCCATGGCTACAGTTGACGTCGAGTAGCAGCGTGTCGCCGTCGCGCAGGAGGAACCAGGCATGAGGCGCGTGATCCACTACCTGCATGGCACGCTCCTTCGACGCGCGAGGACAATGCCTCGCGTCCACGTTGCATGCATGACGTAACAGCTCCTGTCGCTTACGTCGACGGCTTGTTCTTGCTGTACACGATCTTCTTGCGTCCCGCCTCACAACTGCCAATGACCTTGCGGTCCTTGACATCGGCGTTGTCGACCACGTCCAGCGTGTAGTCCTTGACGCCGTGGGCATCGAGTTTCGCGGTGAGCTCTGCCTTCAACTCATCGCAGTTCTTGCCGGCAAGCGCCGGCGACGAAACGAGGGCAAGCAACAGGAAGGCGATTGCGTATTTCATGATGGGACCGATAATTGACTGAAGGAAGGGACCTTTCGGCGAAAGCAAACGGCGGCACTGGGACTTGGCGGCGAAACCGAATATTTGCCTGCGATGAGCGATTGGTGAGACATGGGCACCCGCTTGGAGTGTAGCAAGTTGCTCGTAGCATCAATCGCGAGGGGCGTCGAACTCTCTGGCGATCCACACACCAGCCCACCAAACGACGCGCTGGCGAGGTGGAGCGAGCCACGCTGCATCGCATTCAGGGGTCGGCCCAGACGCCTGAGTCGTACATCAGCCGCATTGTGTAATTGAGCTGTAGCGTCTGGTTGGGGCCGCACGCGATTTCCGTGTCCTTGCCCGACGTTTCCAATTGCGAGACAAGAATCGACGAGCCTGACCTGAGTGGATCGAACAAGCTGTAGCGGTAGCCGCCGTTACTGAATTCGATCGATGCATTGCCGTTCAAGAACGAACGGTAGGTAAACAGCCCCGTGGGCGGCTTCTTCTCGGCAGGGTACTGCAGCACCAGCTTGCCGCCCTCCGAGGCCCGATACTGCAGGTAGCCCGAGGTCCGGTTGACCGCCTTCGACGAGCACAGCGAAAACACACGCTTCCGTGTCTGGCACGTCCACAGGGTGAGTTCTTCCTTGCCGCAGAGCGGGCTGTGTTGGTACTCGCTCTCGGAGTCCTGCAGGGTTGCTTGGGTGATGGATGGCACTGGCTCAGACGCCGGTGCTGCGAGCGGCAGGCTCGCCAGGGTCGCTGTCATCGCGATACATGCCAGGGTCTTCTTCATTCCTTGTGCCAATCCCGTTGGGGAGGATCCTGTCAGAGGGATATCGGCGCGGATACCGATGGCGTCGCCTTCCTGCGACATCTTGGAAGGCTAACGCGGATGCTGGGACTTCACCAGTAGCGCCCGAGCGCGCTGGTCCAGCCTGTTGCGGTCTCTCAAGTAGAGCGTAGGGGCATGGGTGATTGCAACGGTAGTCGCCGCCTGCATTGGTGAGAGCTGACTGAGCGGCTTGCCGAACTCTCGATTGGCAAAGCTACTCAGTCCCTGGTTCAGACCATTGTAAGAAAGGCTGCAGTAAATGCCGTACATCTGCGACCTGTCGATGTGCATCGGCAACAGCATGCGCCAAAGCGTTTCGTGCATCTGCGATTGTCCTTGCGTCAGATCCGACGAAACGAGGGACGTCACCAGGCGGACCGCATGCGGAGACGGCGAGCCCACATTCGCGTCGATCAGTCTGCGGATCGCTTCGGGAGGATAAGCGTCTTCTGGATCGGCCTGGGAGAGCAGAGCGCGAATTCGAGCCAGATGTGGACGGACGGCGAGCACATCGTAGGCGATCAATGCCAGGAGCATCGCCAGGATGAGGATCGCTACCCCTCTTCTAAGATAGTGGACGATCTTGACCATGAGCACTCACCCGCCATCGAGTGGCATTGAAATGCATACGCCTACAGTAGCTGGCGTTGCTCGGGCCTGCGCTGGAACAGCCAGCCAACGAACAAGCCGAGGCCGGCGGAAGCGAGCAATTGCACCCATTCGAGAATGACAAACAGGGTCGGTTCGTCCGTCATGTCTGGCGGCAACAGCGCTGCGACCACGTCGGCGAAGCCGGCGTAGATGACCAGGATGAGGCAGGCATGCGCGAGGCGGTGCTGCGTCACTCGTCGCGACATGTGTGCGAACAGCGCGGCGCCTAGCAGGAACGAGAGAAGGTTCCAGGCATTGATCCATTCAAGAGGGTCGAAGAACCCGCTGGCAATGCCAGTGCCGCACTGAAAAAGGAACAGCAGTGCGGTGTAGGCAAGGATCGCTTTCCAGTTCATGCGGGCATGTGCGAGGTGCGTGGTGGAAGTGGAGTTCAACGACTGTCCGCCGCAGCCCGGTGGACGGTCGATACGGCTCCGGTATCGATCCTGGTGATCTTGAACGGGCTTTGGCGGTTCGGAAACGCGGCGGGTGGATAGTAGGCGACCATGTAGCTCGCCTCCCCTCGGCAGGTATCCATGCGCCACCGTTCCTGGCGCAAGCCATTATTGCCGCTGACGGTGCCGTCCACGGCCAGCTTCTCTGCATGGCAGGACGGGGGAAGCGTCTTGCGGATCAGGGACAGCCAAGCCTGCTCCAACTCCGCCGACGCATGCGCTGACGGCATGGTTGCAATCAGGATGCTCGCGCTCATTGCCAGACGCAGTGCAAAGCTCACCGATTGCATTGGAGCATGTGTTGATAGGAGGGGATGCGACATCATGCCACGAGCGACTGTCGCCTGGCTCATGGCCCGAACCGCGCAATCACGGACTGGCAGGCACACAGGGCCATCGGCCTGGCCCAGGCGTCTGCGCGAAGCAGTTCAGGGGCCAATTCCGCCAGGGCGTCGGGCGCCCATTCCTTGCGGATCGGCCCGATGGGGAGCGCATCCGTTTCCGACTCGATCAGCGAGAACATCCGAAAGTCAGGGTCATCGTCGGAAACACCGACGCGATGGCCAAGGGCGGCCAGGCGGCGGCAGCCATCCAGCAGCGGAATCGAGCCGGCCACGATACCGGCGGCGAGTTCCACTGCCTGCGTCCGGCAGGCTTGCACATTGTCATGATGGGGCGGATGTGTCTGCATGGGGGACGTTCGGTGGAAGATGGCTGGGGATGGAATGCGCGAGCGGAGACGCCCGTCTGGCAGGCTATGATGCTGCTCAAGGCGGTCGATCGCGTTTTGCCGCATTGCAAAATATCAATACAAGAACCGAGCTCATCAGCAGTGGGCAGCACAGCACGAACGCAGCGCCACCGATCCACATCAGCAGATGCAGCGCTGCCGCCAGAGTGCGAAATCCGAACGCCGCTGCTGCCCACGCCGACACGCCGGAAGCTGCCACCACGCACCAGGATGCCAGGCAGGCATGCTTGAACCGCATGAGTAACCTCGCATCCGTTTCCGTGATCCTCCGCATTAGGGCACTACTCCGATTGGGTCGTGTGCCGGACCGACTTCCTTTGCCGCTAGAACGTCTTCGGAGCCAAGCGGTTTGGCTCGACGCAATGAGGGCGTGAATCGGCTTGGGTGCATGGTCGACCGGATCGCTTTCATCGATGCGCCGGCCTAGCCCACTGCCGAATCGCGCGAGTGCTTCAATTCGCCGGGATATGATGTCGCGCCTTTGCCTGGGCATAGCAGTCGACGCAGACCAGCGTCATGTCGTTGAACGCTCTGAAGGCCTCGGTCATGTCACCTTCGGCCATGAACATCTCCTCGCAGGCATGGCACCATGCCTGAAGGTCGTTGGGATCGCTGCGGTTCTCGATGAATCCTGCGGGAGCCGACTGGCCGTTGAGCAGATGTCGGCAGACCACGCTGGCGATCCGTTCGCCATGGGGGCCACAGCTCACCAGCAGTGGTTCACCTGCTTCAAGATCACCCGGTGGGCAGTCGATCGAATCCTTGGTTGCCATCATGCGTGCCCGTTGAAGACGACATTCAGGAAGATCTTCTCGGCAGGATCCCAGCGTGCAGTGAAGTAGCATGGCCCGCCATCGAAGACCACGACCATGTCGGTGGCAGCCGTCGCGGGTGGAGTGCTACAGAACGCATTGATCAGGATGACCTTGTCACCACGAAACGTCTGGCCCTGGTATTGGAAGGTATAACTGCTCCAGTCGGGAAGCCGCATCTTGCCGATGGACGCTTGGCGCGTCACATACGGCTCGAGTTGCTGCCTGGCTGCGGCGACATCCTCAGTATTCGGCGTCCATGAGCCGCCGGGGAGCGAAAGCCAACTGCCGACGGCGATTGCAAGGACGAGGATAGAGTTCATGTGGCAGGTTCCCGTTTGATTTCTCGCAAGGACAGTATCCCATGCTGCACGTCGGAGCTGGCTTGTGCGACCCTGCGGGATGCATCTGCAGGGGCTAGGGTTGCGTCCACCAAGCGAATCACTTCCGACGCGTAAGCAACTGCGCTCCAAGGCAGTGCGACATACCGCCTGATGTGGATCGTCCCATGCAGGTCGGATGGCAGGTCATAGGGTCTTGACCAGGAACGGGCCTGCGATGGACGCGGCCACATCCTCGCGCGTCGGAACGACCTTGTTGCCGAGTATGTCGCGGCCACTGACGCCTTTGCTTCTTGCTTCCCGAAAGCTCGTATCCGCGCATGTGGCCAGCGACAACCACGCGGTAAGGTAGCCGGTCGCCAGGAAGAACAAGGGCAGCATGCTGATTCCGATGCAGATGCTTCGTCGTTTCATCGATCATCGCCATCAAATGAAAACTCGACTCCACCGCCTGACAGCATGTCTGTGAAGTACGGCATTGTTTGGTGTGCTGCCTAAACTGCGTTAAGCCAAGGAGTGGATCAACATCGGCTTGAACCGCTTGCTAGGGAGAAGCCTGGTCATAGTTGACCGTGACCATGTAGTACGTCACGCCCTCATGCGTCAAGGCGTTGAATGAACTAAAGACGAACGTGCCAACCGGTTGTGAGACTGGGGCCATTTGAGCCTTGCCACCATGGGCAACGACGGCTTCGGCAGACGCCGCGAGCGCTTCCAGCGTTTCGCCAGAAAGGTCAGGCGTTTCCAGCGGGCCGTGTAGTGTCTTCAAGGTGGTGTGTGTCTGTGCCCAGACGCGAGTGGCCTTGGAAAGATCGGTTCCTTCATACACGCGGAGGGCGACTCGCCAGAGGTGGCCTTCCTTGAGGTAGAACTGGGCGTTCTGACGCGTCCCGCCAAAGTCGGCGTTGTAAGTCTCCAGATCGCCATTGGAGAATTCGCGATATGGACCGTTACTTTCGACTGCTCGAATTTCTTCCGCCGACATGCCGAAGCGCCACGGGCCAAAACCCGCGGCATCAGCCGAAAAAGCCGCGAACAACAATAACGCAGGTATCAAAAATCTCATTTATTTCCCCCTGGTGAAAAGACAGAGCCCGGCCGAAGTGACTTCGGCCCAAGCAACTGTTGGCCGCTGTTCAATTCATGCGATGAACCCAGCCAGTCCTCAGAATGGCGATGAGGATCATGCCTGCAACAAGCCCCGTCAAGGAGTGTTCCATCAGCGCGTACTGCCTGAATCACGTCCGGCCGCGAAGTGAGCCCGGCCTGGACAAGTCGCCAGGGCCTACTCCACACGATTGGTGCGTTGCGATCGAAACAACAACGCCGGTCATCACGGCTGCGAGTCCCGACCTCGCGTTGAAACAAAGCAGCACGACGCCGGGGACGACGCCGATGACTGCGGCCGTGGCATATGACGCACGTCCAGCTCGCAAGAGCAAGGCATATGCAGGCGCGGCGAAGATGACCAGGACCGGAAGCGCCACAACGAGTCCGTAAAACACGACGACTCCGGAGATGGTCAGTAGCAGCAGCCAGTCCGTTCGCGGCCAGGTCGAGACGGTACCCCACACCACGAATCCTGCGAACCAAACGAGAGCGCAGGCAACCAGTGCGATGAGACTCGCGAGAAGGACATCACTGAAACCGCGAACTCGCTTCATCTGTGCCCTGATCTTTGAATTAAACCGCGAAGGGGCGTGAAGGAGGGGCGGGCCGGGAAGTGACGAAGCACGGGCCAGGCGTCGTAGCACGCCGCCGAGAGCCGAGCATGCCACATATCCCAGCGTCGATGCGCAAGGAGGTTGCTGGTTGCCGGACGGACCCGAAGTGTAGGCAACGAGCAGACCGGAGCAACGACGCTGGTGGACAAGGCAGCCGGCGATCCGATGGTGGATAAGGGAAGCTCCGTCCCGGAGCAGCACCTCGAAGCACCACGCGGCTTGCCGATCACGGACGCCGCGACGCACGCTGAGGCCTGGCCCTAAGCCGCCACACGAAGCGGCTTCGGCCTGGATATGCTGTCAGATGGGCGCCTATAGCCAGTCGTGGGAGATCGCCATGGATGCAACAAAGAACGAGAGCAGCGCGCCCGCGAGCGATAGTGCATGGACGATGCCTAGCCAGCGGCGCCGCAGAGCCCACGTTGAGGGGACGAACAACGCCAGGGTCAACAACAGACTGAAGAGCGGAAGGTAATCGACTAGCGTCCAGTTCTCCACGTGCGGCAGGCCAGCAGCCAAGCAGCAGGCGGCGAAACCGGCCAAGGCAAACAGGCATGGAGCGCAGGCAATGACTCTGCGACCCGGTGACGCCGCTAGCGCAAGAACAATAAGTGCCACCGTGAGCGGAAAGATCCCGAGAAGCCCTTGCTCCGCTGTAAAGAACGAATAGCGCCAGTCCACGTCCTGTTCCTCTACGGCCTAAGTTCAGTCGCACTGCGAAGCGCCATCGGATCGAATGAACGGTTGGGGATCACTTCTTTGCGCTGCACACATCAGTGCCAGGCGGGAGGTCAAACATTTCCCCATAGTTGCACATATGGTCGCAACCGCCTCCGATGTGATCCCACTCACCGCTGATTTGGCATATGAATTGGCAAGAGTCGGTCCTGTTGCAGCGCTTCGCAACAATGCGTGCGATGCATATCCGAGGCGAGTCCTCGCCGAACTTCGCAGCGTAGGCCTTGATATCGCAGACAGGTGGCTCCGCGAGATACGGATTGTCTGCCGCGGTCCGAACCGGCTTGTGAGCGGAGCAAGCAGCCAGCGCGAACAATGCAGATGCGAAAACTAATGTCGTGAACTGCCTCATGGGGGCTTGTACCAAATTTAGGGCGCGGCCCCGCGAAGAACCAGTGCGATGATGCTGATGGCCAGCAATCCGACTAGCGCTTGATGGACGCGGCAGTGCAGACGGATTGCAAGGTACTCCGGATCCGAAGAATCATTGGAGGTGGGTATTTTCCATAAATGGAGGAGGTTAAGGGCAATCCCGAGAGGCGAGCCGCCGGAGCGAAAGCGCTCGAAGCCGGCGAGCTTTAACCGCTCTGAATCCAAGGCGTTGCGAATCCTCCTGGTCAGCAACCAATCGCTTGCCATGACGGCAGCGAAAAGCACCAGAGGCAAATAACTCATTAATGGCATGACTTTCCCGAGAGGCCTTGCGTTGCTAGAGACTTCGAGTTTGGAGGAAGCATTCGCGACAGACTCGGCACCTAAGCTGCGCTGCGAAGCGACGGCGGCTGGAATGAACTGTTAGTAGTCAGGGTAAAGCTCATCACGGCTCAATGTCCACGTTTAGTTCGGCCCGCTGATTACGCCAGCTATCCACAGGCTTGCCCGCGATCGGACGCGTAGATCCGTATTCGGTTAGCGCAATGACGCATAGAGGATCTACACCAGCAGCAAGCAGGAACCTGTACAGAAACAGCGCCCGCCGTTGAGCCAGAGCGTGACATTCCTGGCCGGAGCACTCGGACTGATCCGTATGGCCCGCAATCTCGAACCTAACCGACGGGTAGCGCTTGATAAGATCGACAGAGCGATTCACGTTGGCGATTTGATCCGCGTCGGTCACAGCCTCTTCGATCGTCTCACCCTTGAGAGGATGGCCGGATTTGAAAAAGACGCCATAGAGGTCGAGAGAGGAGCCAAGTGCCGTGGTCGAATGCCCTGCAAGCAGGGCCGCCAATGGCAGGAGGCAGATGAATCTGAGCATGGGGCCGATCACGTGAGTTAAGCTGCGCCGAGTCGTCGAGCGGGTTTTTACGTATCGTGAAAAGCAGAGCTACTTCGCTGTGCAGCCCGCACTTTGCTCGGTGCCGGCGCGAACGTAGTACGCCACATTGCCGGTTCGCTCGCTCTTGAATTTTAGGCGGCTGTGGTCCGGCGGCACGCTAAGGCGCACAGTGATCAGATCGCCTCGTGCGTTCACCGCGAGCAGGACCTGCCCGTTGGACTCCTTATACAGGACGGGCGCCATTACGGCAGAGGGCCGCCGGCTAAAGCCATAGCCTTCGGTAAAGAATTCGAGCGAGTCTTTCGGGGCGCCATCCGGGTCCTCGCAGAGCACCCAGGTGCTAACAAGGGGACTGGTGGGCGCTGTAGCCGCGAACGCGACGCCGCAACCCAACGCACAGCCGGAAAGGATGGTAGAGAGCAGCAGATGTCTCATGTTAACGCTCAACGCCAGAGTTACGCCCGGCCAGACGTGGCGGTTGGGGCGATCCGTCAGCCTTGCGGCCCGTGTTGAAGAACAATGTGTACACGAACGCGACTGGCCAGAGGAACAGGCAGGCTAAGAACCAACGCCAGCTGCCGGCAAGATGTGCGCGATACAGCCCCAGCAGCCACGTTGCGGTACCGCCACCAGCCAAGACAAAGGACATGATGATCTCATGCGGGTACATCTCATCTTCGCTGAGGCCCCAATCCATTGCGCGCTCCTGACCAAGAAGCACAAGCACAGCCAAGTACGCAGTGAAGAACAAGAACATCAGAAGTGTCAGTTTCGGTATTCGGTTGGACATTGCGGTAAGGCCAAGCGTGTGCGTTATGTAGCGGGGCAGGGCCAATCTGACCTAAGTGAATTACTGGGCGACAAGGGCGAACAGCTGGCAGCGCTGCCGGGGGGGGGCGTTGGCGCGCTCGCATGGCCACTCTTCAGGTAGCGACGTAGTAGCCGGCCGCACGCAACCGCAAGACCATTCCACCCATCTCTTCATCTATCTCATGGCTTACGGTGATGTTGGCGCCGCGGCTGTCCGTGCCGTATTGAAGAGACAGCGCACCTTGCTCCAGGTGAACATGCTTTCTCCAGTGATTGCTTGGGACAAGGCGCGTCACCACGCGCTCTGCGTTCGTGTTCGAAAATTCAACGGCGCCATGATCCATGAGAGCCTGGCAGGCTGGTTTGGCTGGGCCGTAACCCTGATGCAGGCAGTTCTTGGCGGAGATCGCAGTTTCGTTCTCGGTTTTGAAATTGCTACCCCAGTACGTGTGGAAAGCGAGCTCGTGGATCTCGCCCGCACTCACGGAAGCGACGAATTGCTTCACTGGTAAGCAGAGAGGATCTGGCTCGCCCGCAGTGGCGGTACCGTTAACAAGCATTGCGAGAAGCAGGTTGCCTGCAGCAATGGGAACTTTCATCTTCTATTGAATACCTATCAAGACGCGCCACCGAGAGGCGTCAGCTTGAATGTGTGGTCGGTCGATGGTGCCAGAAGGTGGTGAAGCTTTGGCCGCACTCCCCAGCGCGGCCGTCAGGTATGCAGCATGCCACAGGTCGAGGCCTTGGGTCTTGGCTCCCCATCAGGGTATGCCATGGTCATGATGTCCTTGAAGGAGAGTCCATTCAACTCCTTACGACATGAGGCCAAGTCCGCTTGCCCACCCAGAATCTCTTTGATCAATGGCTGGCTGGCAGACGATTTCGAGGTGAGGCATCCCTTGCGTGATAGGACGATCAGCTCTGCCAGAGAGAATCGCATCCGATCTTCAGGGGAGAGCGATGCAACGACAGCCGCGTGACTGCGCTCGAACGCATCATGAGACCCGCCAGCTATCCTTGGAGTAGTGCTGCAAGATGGACTAGCCATTGTAGTCATGGCAATCAACCCAAACGACGCGAATTTGTTCATGGTTAAAGTGCGAAATCCCACCATTGAGTGTGCAACGCCAAGGAGCGCTGAAGGTTATCCCGTCCGGAATGGAAGTAGGGATGTCTGTGCCAGCGTCACGCATGCGATCAACGGCGCCACGGACGGCGCCATTCTAGTCGCAAATTAAAGGGGCGACATTGCAGTTCATGCAGCCCAAACCCTGCGCTAGGCCAAGTCGCGAGGCGTTGTCGGCTTGACTGGATTATTCGGTGACAAGCAGATCGCCCGGCACCATGATGGATCTGCCAAATACTACGCCGGAGACTTGGGTCGCTGCAGCCAGGGTGCGTAGCGACTCGGGCAGATCGGACAGGTGCAGTGGTGTCTTCGGGAGGCTTTGCAGTTCATATCCGCCCAAGGCTTGCCGAGCGATGCGATGGATGTCCGACCAGTCGTAGGCAAAGACGCCGCGCTTGGAAAATGCAATGAAGTCGTCTGGCCGAGGAAGCGTGACGCGCAGTTCCACGCGTGACGTTTCCGGCAATGCCAGGATCAGCTCCTCGGCAGTCTCTAGTGAGGCGAGGGCTGTAGCCGGGATCGGTCCCTCACCCGCTGTCGTAAAAAGTGCGACGTGGCCGACGGCGTCAATGGCAAGCCATGCGGCATCAACGCCTTGAAGATCGCAGGAAGTCAGCATGCCACCTAGCATGAGAGTCGCGGGATGCTACGAAGCGGCGCCGGCTGGGGGAGTTGTTTCAGGATCGGCCGGCTGCCATGTCTCGGTAGGATCATGGTTCGAGCAATCTTGCGCCTTGAGTTGCAGCTTCATAGGTCCCTGATACATGCCTGAGTCGCGCCATAACGCCGCATCGGGATGAGCGAGTCATGATGCGTCATCGGGGAACAACGAAGCATAAGTTGGATCCGCGTACTCCCACTGGGTGTCGTGCTGGATAAGGTATGAGCGCACCGCCTGCAAATCGATGGTGGGTGGTATGTTGAGCGAGAAGTACTTGGAATTCGCGCCCTCATAGCTGCAACCGAGCGCTACCAGACCCCGGAGCACTTGGTCAGAGTGATTGCCAGGCGCAACGGGTGGATCCAGGATGATTCGTATAGTGCGATTACCGGACTTCGCCATCACCGCATGGAACGTGGGCATGTCCTCTTGGGGATCAATGGGCGCAAAGACCGTGTCCTGCCAAGAGACGCCGTAAGCATAGAAGGGCGAGTTGTCCAGCTTATATCGGTCATCGCCGAGCGGAAAGGCCCAAAGCGTCTCAATCGTGACCCCGCCCTCACCGTCTGGGACACGAAACAACACCTTGGCAGTCGGATCAGTGCTCATGAGGCTTGACTCCTGGATTGAACCGGACCGGGAAGTGATTTCGGCTCGAATGCATCGTCAGAGCGTCCATGGTTAGTCGAAACACATGCCAGCCACAACCGTTCCGGCCTTGACCTCGTTGTAGCAGCCATAGACATCGTGCGTATCTGCTTGGCATGTTCCACTGGCCTTGGCTCCAAGCTTGGCACCCGGTGACGCCTTGCACACCCCCTTGCATTCCCGGCTGTCCTGGCACTCCATTCCGCCATCCGAAAAGGGGACGACGCAGGCCGGCGTAGCGAACAGGCCGACGCCCTGTATGCGTCCGCCCTGAGCTTTGCAGTGCGCTGCGTCAACCCTCGGTTGCGAGGCGCAGGACGTGCAGATCAAAATGACTGCGAGTAGCGTCAGAGGGTAGCGCCTCAACATGGCTTTCGCTGTCGTGATGTCTGCCATTGGCGCTCAATCCTTATGTGGTCCTCGCCCCAAAGCGGCGCCGTCTCGATTAGCTTGTTGGGCGCCAACCCGGCCACCATGCCACATGTCCAAGAGCGCATTTGCCGCCTGCGCAGGCATCACGCCGCTGTCATGGAGATGCCAGACGAGATGGATGGCCAGCAACTGCAGGTAGCCATGCTGAACTGGGTCGAATCCTCGAGTATCGGCCGCGATATCCCAGGCAGCCATGCCGGAGAGGACGGAATCATCGGAACTGACATTGGGCTCAAAGGACACATTTGCAGCCGCACAAAGCAACTGGACTGCGAGTGTCGCGCTCGGGCTATCACTCACAATCTCCAAGATCGCGGTATCTGCAGAAACGCGGGTTCTCAACACCTTGACGTCCATGACCAAGCCAAGCAAGCCGCGAACGTCACTGACAAGTTGATCGAATGGAGGCATGTGCTGCGGTAATCGGCGTTTGTTGGAGGGCAAGCGTTAGCCTGTCGCGGCAAGTGGTGCGGAAGATTTGCATCGATTGTTAGGCGTCCTTCGCCGGCGCTGAACCAGGCCCGGCGTCCAAACCCGATGGATCCGATCCAAGCAGGTCCTCAAAAAGCATGGCCGCGTCATCTGGTTTGATCCCTGGATCCGCCATTTTATAGAGCGTGTCGAATACGGCCTCATAGGATGCCATGCGATAAAGGAGGGACAGGTCGCGTCTCGATGCTCCCAAAGAAAGCAATCGTTCCAGGGCAGGGCCGACGTCCCCGAATGGACCATTGGGATGATTCTGCGATGTATTAATTGAATTATCGATCCAGGATTCCTGCATCGACGAATTGATGATTTCGCTCCACAGTAAATCTAGGAATTCTTCGCGGCTTGAGTACTCTTCAGAATCATCCATGTTGTAGTGGTCTCATACGCCTAGGATTGAACTTCGTATCTAACGCCTCAGTCATGCCGCGCCGCGAAGCGGCTTTGGCTCGAATGAATTGTTGGGCTGTTTGCCGGTACAGCTCACTTGCCACTCCTGACCTGCTGCAGCCCTTTCCGTGCAGCCTTGTAGCAAAGCAAGCAAATAAGTAGCGCAAAGGCTGACATGACCAGCGACAAGAGGAAATAGTTGGCATGGCCAATGACGTTACCGCCGCGATCATGGACAGGGAGCACGCTAAGGCCATGGCGATAGAGAACGTAGCCAGGAAATGCGGCTGTTCCAATCATAAACACGAGCGAGCCGATACGTTGGAGCAGTAGAAGAAAGACCCAAGTGTCGCGTGCAGTTTTTTCTGTCATTGAGTGGCCTTGGTGGCTCTTGAGCAGCCTAACGTCTGAATTGAGCCGAGCTGCGAAGCGGCTTCGCATTGAACGACTTGTTAGGTGTCAATGCATCACCAGCTTATGCCAATAAGGCGCGAACGGAGGCTTGGGGAAGACCAGTCCCAGATACGTTACTCGCCAGCATTGAGAGCGCGCATTCTCTCGATCGGTGTAATAGCCAGCTACCTTCCCAGTGGCGTCGATCTCCAGAACTTGAGTTAACTCACCTTGCGCCTTGAAGTAGCAGCCATCGCGCTCGTCGAGGTGCTGTGCGTTGTTGAAGGCGGCCCAGGCGTCAGCGTACTTCGAGGTTTCATCATGTCGACGCTTCCACTGCGCATCCGCGAGCGCATTGGCCTGGGCGAAATCAGAAGCGGACTGTGCCATTGCCGGTAGCGCGATGAACAGAAAGATTGAGGCTAAAAAGACTTTGATCATTCTTGAGTCCTAATGCTTTAATTAAGCCGGGTTGCGAATTGAATGAATTGTTAGGCCACACTGCGGCCCAGCGTGGCTGTGGTCAGTTCTGTATTATCTCGACGTGTTCGGTTGTTTCCATATGTCCTAACATTTGAACTGAGCCGAGCCGCTAAGTGGCTCCGGCTTGATTTAACTGCTAGGCCGGCAAGGGAGATTAGCGGAGTATGGATTGAATGTATGGTGATCTGGAGCCATCCCAGCCGCAGATGACGCAGTGCCCTGAAATGAATTCATGTGAGCACTTTGGAGGCGCCATATAAGACATGAGAGCACTCTGGACAGAGCAACGTCATACTTGAAGCCGTACACAACGTATTGGCCCCCGCATTCATCACATTTTGTCAAACTTCTGTCCACTGCGACCTAACTACTATTGATTGCTTAAAAGCGATGATGCACCAGGTTTCTATACGCCTATGCGTGGGGCGTGGGACGTCTGGCATACGCAGTCAGCTAGATAGGCTGGGAGCGGCGCCAGTATCAAGAAGAGCAACCCAGTGCTAGGCGTTTGCGGTCACGCGTCGGGACTGAAGTCCCTCCCACAGTGCGATGCCAAAGCGCCATGGAGACCGTGGAGCCGCGCGGTCCCCATGACAACACCTCACCCATCCAGCATCGCCTTGTCCCGCACCGCCCCCTTGTCCGCACTCGTTGCCAGCAGCGCATACGCCTTCAACGCCGTACTGACCTTACGCGGGCGCACCTCCACCGGTTTCCAGCCCTGCGCGTCCTGCGCGGCGCGGCGCGTGGCCAATTCCGCGTCCGAGGCCAACAGGTCGATGCGGCGCTGAGGAATGTCGATACGAATGCGGTCGCCGTCGCGGACCAGGCCGATGGCGCCACCGGCGGCGGCTTCTGGCGAGGCGTGGCCGATCGACAGGCCGGAGGTGCCGCCGGAGAAACGGCCGTCGGTGAGCAGGGCGCATTGCTTGCCCAGGCCCTTGGACTTCAGGTACGAGGTGGGGTAAAGCATTTCCTGCATGCCGGGGCCGCCCTTGGGGCCTTCGTAGCGGATCACCACCACGTCGCCCGCTTTCACTTCGTCGGCGAGGATGCCCTTGACCGCGGCGTCCTGGCTTTCGAACACCTTGGCGGTGCCCTCGAACACGTGGATGGACTCGTCCACGCCCGCGGTCTTCACCACGCAGCCGTCTTCGGCGATGTTGCCGTAGAGCACCGCCAGGCCGCCTTCCTGCGAGTAGGCGTGGGCGACGTCGCGGATGCAGCCGGTGGCGCGGTCGGCATCCAGGCTCGGCCAGCGCGTGGCCTGGCTGAAGGCGACCTGGGTGGGGATGCCGGCCGGCCCGGCCTGGTAGAAGGTCCGCACGGCGGGGTCGTCGCTCTGGGTGATGTCCCACTGCGCGATGGCCTCGGCCAGGCTGCGGCTGTGCACGGTGGCCTGGTCGGTATGCAGCAGGCCGCCGCGCGCCAGTTCGCCGAGAATGGCGACGATGCCGCCGGCGCGGTGTACGTCCTCGATGTGGTACTTCTGCGTGTTCGGCGCCACCTTGCACAGCTGCGGCACGCGCTTGGACAGGCGGTCGATGTCGCGCAGGGTGAACGGCACTTCGGCTTCCTGCGCGGCGGCGAGCAGGTGCAGGATGGTGTTGGTGGAGCCACCCATCGCGATGTCCAGGGTCATCGCGTTCTCGAACGCCTCGAAGGTGGCGATGCCGCGCGGCAACGCGCGCGGGTCTTCGGCGCCGTACCAGCGGTGGCACAGTTCCACCGCGGTGCGGCCGGCCTTGAGGAACAGTTGCTCGCGGTCGGCGTGGGTGGCGACCACGGTGCCGTTGCCGGGCAGGGCCAGGCCCAGCGCTTCGGTCAGGCAGTTCATCGAGTTGGCGGTGAACATGCCCGAGCAGGAGCCGCAGGTGGGGCAGGCGCTGCGCTCGAAGGCGGCGACCTTCTCGTCGGAGGCGGTGGGATCGGCGGCGATCACCATCGCGTCGATCAGGTCCAGGTTGTGGTCGGCGAGCTTGGTCTTGCCGGCTTCCATCGGCCCGCCGGAGACGAACACGGTGGGAATGTTGAGGCGCAGCGCGGCCATCAGCATGCCGGGGGTGATCTTGTCGCAGTTGGAGATGCACACCAGCGCGTCGGCACAGTGCGCGTTGACCATGTACTCGACCGAGTCGGCGATGATCTCGCGGCTGGGCAGCGAGTACAGCATGCCGTCGTGGCCCATGGCGATGCCGTCGTCCACGGCGATGGTGTCGAACTCCTTGGCCACGCCGCCGACGCGCTCGATCTCGCGTGCGACCAGCTGCCCGAGATCCTTCAGGTGCACGTGGCCGGGCACGAACTGGGTGAAGGAATTGGCGATGGCGATGATCGGCTTGTGGAAGTCGGCGTCCTGCATGCCGGTGGCGCGCCACAGCGCGCGGGCGCCGGCCATGTTGCGGCCGTGGGTGGAGGTCTTGGAGCGATAGTCGGGCATGGGAGCAGCGAACGTGCGGGCGGGGAGGCTGGCGATGGTGGCGCGATCGGATCGTTGCTGCTGCAACCGTCCTGGGCGCCCAACCGGTGGGCCGACCACGTTAGCACGCAGGCTGGTGCCGCCGCGCGCCGGCCGGGAGTGCGAAGCGGGTCGCAGACCCGCCCGCGTGCGCTTGGCAGACTGCGGTGGCCGGTGCGTCAGGGGGCGTAGGCCCGGCTCGCCCATCATGACCACAGGAGGTGTCCATGCTCCGGCATGTGCGTTCGTCGTCTTCCGCTGTTTCCTCTCCCACCCCGTCCCTTGCCTCCACTCCGGCCGATCCGGGCCGCCGCAGCGTGCTGCGTGCCGGCGTCGGCATCGCCGCCGGCGCCGCGCTGTGGGGCCTCGGCGGCCAGGCCCGCGCCGCGGGCACGCTGCCGTTCGCCGGCCTCAACCTGTCCGGGCTGGCGTCCAACAACTTCGTCGACAACGCCATCATCGACAGGAACTACCGCGACATCAGCGACCAGCACATCGCCGCCGCCGGCGCCTGCCCGCTGTTCCGCCTGCCGACCACTGCCGCACGCTTCAGCACCGGCCAGGGCATGCCGCTCAACGCCACGTACTGCGACCAGGTCGAGAAAGTGCTGAATCGGCTCGCGCAGCGCGGCAAGGTGGCGATTCTGGAGTTGCACGACTACATGCGCCTGCCGATCAAGGTGGCGAGCAAGTCCGGCTATCGGCGCGATGGGTCCGGCCAGCTGATCGGGCCGGACGGCCGCGCGGTCACCGATCCGGCCGACCAATCGGTGTGGAACGGGACCTACCGCAAGGGCAGGTTCCTGTACCTGGCCTACTTCGATCCTGCCGACAACCTGCTCAAGCTCTACGAGTACCGCGTGATCGGCACGCCGGGCTGCACGCTGTACAACGCCGCCGGCCTGCCGGATCTGTGGAGCCGCATCGTGCAGCGCTTCCGCGCGCATCCGGCGATCTTCGGCTGGGGCCTGATGAACGAACCCTACGAGGGGCCGGAATATAACGCCGACGGCAGCAAGCTGGTGATGGCCGACCACTGGCTGCGCACCGCCACCGCCACCGCGGCGCGCATCTTCGATTTCGACCGGTCGCATTACGTGTTCGTCTGCGGCAACGAGTACGCCAGCGCGCGCCTGTGGGACCAGGTGTCCAACAACCTCGACACGATCCCCGACCCGTACGACCGCATCGTCTACGAGGCGCACAACTATCTGGACAACGAGGGCCGCGGAGGCGGTGCCTGGGCGAATCCCAATGAATCCGTTGCGCCGGACACCGGTATCGACATGGTCACGCCGTTCATCGACTGGCTGGCACACAGAGGCAAGCGCGGCTTTCTCGGCGAGCACGGCTATCCGGCCGGCAACGCCAGCGCGGAATTGGCGACCAGGCGCATGCTCGCGCACCTGCAGGCCAATAACATCCCGAGCACGCAATGGTGCTTCGGGCCTGGCTGGCCGGACAACGACGTGCTGGGCATGGGCCGGGACGTGGGCATGGACATCCAGGTCAAGTCCAACATCGCCGCGGTGCAGCCATACTTCGACGCGCGCCTGTCCAGCTACGTGCCGCCGCCGCCGACGAGCTGATCCACGCGTGGGTGCCGGTTCCGCCGGCCGCGGGTTTCCGCGGCCGGCGGAACCGGGCATCATCGTGGCTGGACTCAGGAAGACGTTGCCATGAAAAGGTCGAAGACGACCGCCTTGTTGTTGATGAGTGCCGCGCCGCTGCTGTTCACCGCCTGCGGGCGCGAGCCGGAAGCGAAGGCACAGGAAGGCCTGTACACCTCGGTGGATGCCTGCGTGGCGCAGACCCACGACATCGCCACCTGCCGCGAGGCCTTCGCGCAGGCGCAGAAGCAGGCGGCGGAACAGGGGCCCAAGTACGCCAGCCGCGAGCAGTGCGCGCAGGACTATGCGCAGGATCGTTGCGTGGAGCAGCGCGACAGCCATGGCCATTCCTTCATCGGGCCGATGATGACCGGCTTCTTCCTGTCGCAGATGCTCAACAACAACCGCGCCGCCGGGTTCAATGCTGCGCCGGCCTACCAGGACCGGCAGAACCAATGGCAGCGGCCGGCGTCCTATTCCGGCGGCGCCGGTGCGGCCGCCGCAAGCGGCACGATGCTGCGCGGCAACCAGACCATGACCCACATCGGCGCCACGCCGAACCGTGCGGTCACCGTCAGCCGCGGCGGTTTCGGCGAATCCGCCGGTGGACGCAGCTTCGGTAGCTGAGTACCGCTTTTTCTCTCATCGCACGAGACCCCGCATGAAACGCATCGCGATCGTCGAGCGCGGCGACTGGCGCGTCCAGGCCGCGGAGTACGGTTTCCGCTTCCACACCATCGATGGTCAGCGCTATTGGGACGAACGCGCCTACTACGCGTTCAGCCTGCGCCAGATCGAACGCGACCTGGAAGACCCCAGCGCCGAACTGCACGCGATGGCGATGGGCCTGCTCGACGAGATCGTCGCCAGCGAGGCGCTGATGCAGCGGCTGGCGATCCCGCCGGCGTTCCGCGACTGGATCGCCGAGAGCTGGCGGCGCCGCGAGCCGCATCTGTACGGGCGCCTGGACCTGGCCTACGACGGCCGCGGCCCGGCCAAGCTGTACGAACTGAACTACGACACGCCGACCTCGCTGTTCGAATCGGCGTTCTTCCAGTGGCAGTGGCTGGAGGACCAGCGCGCGCAGGGCCGCCTGCCGGACGACGCCGACCAGTTCAACTCCATCCACGAAGCCTTGCTGGAGCGCTTCGCCGCGCTCGCCGGCGGGTTGCCGCCGCCGCTGTACTTCGCCGCGGTGCGCGATTCGGAAGAGGATCAAGGCACGGTCGCCTACCTGCGCGACTGCGCCGCGCAGGCCGGCGTCGGCGGCGAGCTGATCGCGATCGAGGACATCGGCCTGTCCAGCGACGGCCGCTACACCGATCTGGACGACACAGTGATCGGCGCGCTGTTCAAGCTGTATCCGCTGGAGGACATGTTCGCCGAGCGCTTCGGCCAGGCGCTGCCGGGCTCGGGCCTGCGCCTGCTGGAGCCGCCGTGGAAGGCGCTGCTCAGCAACAAGGGCATCCTGCCGCTGCTGTGGGAGCGCCATCGCGGCCATCCCAACCTGCTGCCGGCCGCGTTCGACGATGGCAGCGCGTTGCCGCCGGGCTGGGTGCGCAAGCCGCTGCACTCGCGCGAGGGCGCCAACATCGTGCTGCACCTGGACGATGGCCGGGTGCTGGAGAGCGATGGCCCCTATGCCGGGCCCTACATCCGCCAGCAGGCGCATCCGCTGCCGGCGTTCGAGGGGCGCTATCCGATGGTCGGCAGCTGGATCGTCAGCGACCGCGCCTGCGGCATCGGCATCCGCGAGGACGACGGCCCGATCACCCGCGACAGTGCGCGGTTCCTGCCGCACGCCATCGTCGAGGACGCGCGGCCGGGTGTGCTGTATGCCTGAGTCTGTGCCGCGCGCCTACGTGGCGTCGCCTGGCGCGCCGCGTCGGCATCGCAACGACGGAACGCCTTTGGGCGCCTATGCGGACCAAGTGGCGGTGCGCTGCCATCGCTGCGGCGCGCCGGGCTGGGTGTTGGCGCAGTGGGAGCCCTATCGGTGGCAGGCCCGATTCCGTTGCGGTCAGTGCGCTGCGGGGCTGGACAGCGCTGCCGACGACTGGGTGGGCGCGGTGCAGCTGGAAGGTCATCGTGCTTGCGGCCATTGCGGGCACAAGTGGGTGCGAATCCGAGCGACATCGACCGGCTCAGCCCCTTCGCCGGCGACCTTGACCGGGCGTTGCGCGCAGTGTGGGAAAAGCAGCGCGGTGGCCATCACCACGTACCGCGTGCGCGACGGATCGCCCAGCGATCCGCATTTCGGCATGCCGCTGGCGCTGGTCGCGCCGACCCGCGCCGGCCTGCTGTGGGCCTACAACCCGCGCCATCTGCAGGAGTTGCAGGACTACGTAGGGGCGACGCTGCGCGAGCGGCGCGGCCTGTTCGGTCGCTCGATGGTGGCGCGGTTGCCGGCGTGGATGAAGCTGGCGCGGCACCGGCCGCTGATGTTGCGCACGCTGCAGCGCCTGCAGCAGGCCAGCGTGCAGTTGCCGCCGCTGCCCGCGGCGACGTGAGCGGCCACGGGGCGCGGAATGCCGCAGCCGTCGCCGTGCGAGCGCAGGGCGAGGATTTGACCGATTCGCCGCGGTTGGCGCGCTTTGCAGCAACGACGACGCGATGTTGGTGGGAAGACTGGACTTCCGGACGTGATGCGGCGAGGGTCAGCATGCCGGGGTGTGGAGCGCAGCTGGCATCCACGGCGTTGCGCATCGTTCGGAACGGTGTGCGAGTGGTGCACTGACCATGACCAATCAGACCAAGGATGGCGTCCTCCAGCAGATCGCCGACGTCGTCGGCCCGCTACTCGAACGCCAGGGCTTCGTGCGTCGGCGGCATCGTTTCGAAGCGGCCGATGACAGCGGCAACCTCCGTGGCTATGAGATGTCTCTGTCCAGCAGCAAGGCACATTTTGCGTTGCACCTGCGGCTGACGCTGTCCAATCTCGCGTTGATGACGCGCGTCAATGCGGTGCTGAAGGAGGCCTTGCTGGATGCAGACGCGGCGTATCCAGCGAACTGGGACGCCGCCACCATCGGCAAGGCGATACAGGCCCGCACGCGCGATCCCACCGTCGCGATGCTGACCGATTGGCGCTGCTTCAAGGCGGCGGAGGAATCTCTGGAGGCGTTCCGAACGCGTTTCTCGATCTGGACGTGCGTGTTCGATGCGATCGAGGAAGTGGACGACTGGCAGGCGCAGCTCGTGCAGAGTGTCGTGTTTGCGCACGACTGGTTTTCGAGCGTGGGATCGGAGCAGTGGATCATCGATAACACCCTCTATCCGGCGCTGTATCTGCTGCACGCGCATGGGCGGCATGCCGAGCTGGAACGCAAGTACGAAGAGGTGTTGTTCAAGAGCAGATCGAAGAACGAAGTGGCGTTGTTCTTCAAGCATCTGACGATGCACTGACGCGCGCGCAGCGCAGCCCGGCATGCGCGTTTCTGGCATGTTGCGGTTGCTGCGCGTTGCCGACATGGGAGTGGCTTCGGTCGCGAAGCACGATGGCGTGAGCGTCGGTCGTCTTCGGACGCTGTCGGGCCTGAAGTCTCCCCCACACCACAGTGCACCGACCATGCTCGCCGTGTCCTTGTGGGAGCGGCTTAAGCCGCGACGCGCGGTGGTATGCGCGTCGGTCGTCTTCGGACGTCGTCGGGACTGAAGTCCCTCCCACAGTGCACCGACCATGCTGGCCGTGTCCTCGTAGGAGCGGCTTCAGCCGCGACGGGCGTTCCCGGTAGAGCTTGTCGCGGCTGAAGCCGCTCCTACAACGGGACTCCTTGGTGATTCGAGGTCCCCTGAAGTCCCTCCCACAGTGCACCCATCACCCCAGCCTTGTTGTCGTCAGGAGCGGCTGGGGCGATGCAGCCGCCAGGTGCTGGCCATGCCGCGGGCGGCATGCCACCGCACTGCATCGACAGCGTCGCGCTACAGCAACCCATCGCGCTTCACCGCCAGGTGGCGCTCGATCAGCGCGACGGGCAGGTCCTCGCCGGTGACGTCGAGCACCATCACGCCGTGGCTGCGCAGCGTGTCGTGCGCGGCGCTGCGTTGCTGCAGGTAGCGCGCCACCGCGCCGGCCTGCACCGTCTACTGCAGGTCGCGTACATCTTCGCTCAGCGCCAGGTCCAGTTCGCGCTCAAGCAGGCTGGCCACGCACACCAGGTGGCGGCGCTGCAGCAGGCGCGGCGGTCAGCAGGTCCTCGATCGCCGAGTCGCTTGTCACTGACTGCACGGCGACTCTCATGCGAGCCTTGACGCCTGAACTAAGCCGCGCCGCAAAGCGACTTCGGCTTGAATGCATCGCTAGGCCTCAGCAGGCAAGCGTTGAAATTGCGTTGAGCTTCCATTTGTAAATCACCCAAAGAAGCGCCAAGGAAAATGCACAGAGAGCGCTAATCGCCTTGCTCAAGCGCGAATCCTCGCGCATTCCGATCAGGAGCTCAGTAACGCAGCCAGTCCCCAAGGTTACGGAGACCGGAAGAATCCACATAAAAATTGCCTGCCTCTCGATGGAAGCGCAGTTGGGTACTTGGCCAACGTTCAGCGCAAAGAAGATCCCAGCTACGGCAAACGCCGTGACGGCGAGTTCTGTTAGAACGATAGGTAGGGATTTGTCGCTCATCACCTGAGGCCTAACTAACTCTTGGACCGCGTAAAAGCGGTGTTGCACCCAGTATCGACCAAGGCTGGAGGTCTGAGAAGAAGGAACTCCTACTCCGCAACTCATGACTTGCCGGATGGCACCGCGGAGCTCTGGCCTTGATACTGCCTGCGTTATTCGACGATTGAGCAGGCGCATGAGTTAAACCTGTGACGATGCAGGCCTAACGGCTTACCTGGCCACCATGCTGCTGGGTCAGGTCCGTGACCGGCTGCGGCTTCGCCATTACAGCCTCCTTACCGAGCAGGCGTCTGTGCGCCGGAGATGGCGCTCATTCGGGCCAACCGTAAGCGGCATCCCGTGCAAAGGGGATCGGCAGCGACGCCATGGGCCGCAGCGTCGCGCTACAGCAACCCATCGCGCTTCACCGCCAGGTAGCGCTCGATCAGCGCGGCGGGCAGTTCCTCGCCGGTGACGTCGAGTACCATCACGCCGTGGCTGCGCAGCGCCTCGTGTGCGGCGCTGCGTTGCTGCAGGTAGCGCGCCACCGCGCCGGCCTGCACGGCCTGCGGCAGGTCGTGCACGTCTTCGGCCAGCGCCTGGTCCAATTCGCGCTCGCGCAGGCTGGCCACGCACACCAAGTGGCGGCGTTGCAGCAGGCGTACCGCGGCCAGCAGGTCTTCGATGTCCTCGTCGCGCACGTTGCTGACCAGCATCACCAGCGCGCGGCGGCGCTGGCGCAGCGACAGTTCGGTGGCCGCGGCCAGGTAGTCGGTGGCGACCGGTTGCGGCTGCAGGTCGTAGCTGGCACGCAGCAGCACGTCGACCGTGGCCATGCCGCGCTGCGGCGCCACCCAGCGCGCGTCGCCGCCGCTGGCCATCATGCCCACCGCATCGCCCTGGCGCAGCGCCAGGTACGACACCACCAGCGCGGCGTTGAGCACGTGGTCGAAATGCGACAGACCGCGCTCGCTGGCCAGCATCCGCCGCCCGGTGTCGATCAGCATCAGCAACTGCTGGTTCTTCTCGTCCTGGTACTCGCGCGAGATCAGCTTGCGCGCGCGCGAGGTCGCCTTCCAGTCGATCTGGCGCAGGCTGTCGCCGACGCGGTACTCGCGCATCTGATGGAAGTCGGTGCCTTCGCCGCGGCGCCGCTTCAGGTGCGCGCCGACCAGGCGCGAGGCCTGTTCGGCGCTGAACAGGGCGAAGCGCGTCAGCGGCGCGAAGTTCGGATACACACGCACGGTCCGCGCTTGCCCGGCCAGGCGTTGCTGCCACCACAGACGCCAGGGCGCATGCAGGCGCAGGTGGGTGCCGTCGAAGACGAAGCGGCCGCGCGCGGTCGGGCGCAGTTGGTAGCGCACCTGGGTCTGGTGCGCGGCGGGCAGGGTCATGCATTGCGGCAGGCCCTGCAGCTCCCAGCCGCTGGGGACCAGGTCGAACAGGTCCACGCGCTGGCGCTGTGCGCTGTCCAGATGCAGCACCACCTCGCGCTGCACGCCCAGCGGCAGCGCTTCGGGCAGGTCGCGGCGCACCTGTGGCGTGGGCCGGCGCCACAGCCGCCACGCATCGAGCGCGGCGATCAGGCCGATGCCGGCGCCGAGCGCCTGCCAGCTCCACAGCGGCAGCCAGCCCAGCGCCACGGCCAAGCCGTACAGCGCCCACAGCGCGAGCAGGGCCAGCAGGAGCGGGGCGGGTCTCATCGGGGG
>NZ_LFME01000023.1 GCF_001043115.1 Xanthomonas sp. NCPPB 1128
GTCCAACTGCCAGCACTCGGGATTCGGAAGCGCTATGCATTCCGCCGGTTGCGCGATCCTGCCTCCGAATCCCGAATCCCCAATCCCCAATCCCGGCGCGCAGCGCCTTTACGGCAGCGCCGGCTGCAGCCCCACGCCCAGCCGGTTCCAGGCGTTGATCACGGCCACGGCCATGGTCAGCGCGCTGATCCCGGCCGGATCGAACTGCGCCTCCAGTGCGTCGTAGACGGCCTGCGGCGGCGCGCCGGCGAGCAGCGTGGTCAGCGCTTCGGCCCAGTCCAGCGCGGCGCGCTCGCGGGCGTCGAAAAAGCGGCTGTCGCGCCAGGCGGCGAGGGTGTCGAGCTTGCGCGGCTCGATGCCGGCCTTGCGCAGGGCGGTGGCGTGCATGTCGATGCAGTAGGCGCAGCCGTTGAGTTGGGAGACGCGCAGGAACACCAGTTCGGTGAGGACGCTGCCCAGCGCGCCGTCGTGCACGTGCTGGCTGGCGGTCAGCAGCGCGCGGAACGCCTCGGGTTCGTGGCGGGTGTAGTCGATACGATGGAAGTGCATGGCGGTTCGTGCATGGCGGCCACCATGGCCGCCTTCCCCTCCAGGACGCGGTGGCGCGTCGCGGTGTGACAGCGCCGGCGCAGGTCAGGCGCGGCTGGCGGCAGGGCGCGACGCCAGCGCCGGCAGCTTGTCCGGATTCATCAGGGTCAGCACCTCGGCGATGCGCTCGCCGTCGATGACCAGCACGGTCGCCGACTGCAGCCGTGGCCCCAGAAACCGCAGGATCGCCGGTTCGCCGTTGACCGTGCCGATCCGCGCCTGCAGGCCCAGCCCGCGCCGTGCCACGGCCCAGTACAGCCGGCCGATGCGCTCGGCACCGTGCAGCGGGCGCAGGCTGGCGGTGACCTTGCCGCCGCCGTCGGACAGCAGTTGCGCATCGGCGTGCAGCAAGGCGGCGATGGCAGCGAGGTCGCCGCGCTGCGAGGCGTGCAGGAAGCGCTCCAGCAGCTGGCGGTGGCGCTCGGGCGTGACCGCGAAGCGCGCCTGGCGCTGGCCGAGCCGTTCGCGCGCCCGGTGCACCAGTTGCCGGCAGCCGGCTTCGCTGCGCTCCAGGCTGCGACCGATCTGCGCGTAGTCGTAGTCGAACGCCTCCTTCAGCAGGAACGCCGCGCGCTCGTGCGGGCCAAGCCGCTCCAGCAACGCCAGGAACGCCACCGACACCTGTTCGGCGCGGTCGTGGCGCTCGGCCGGGTCGGCGTCGTCGGCGATCTCCAGCGGTTCGGGCAGCCATGGGCCGACGTAGTGGACGCGGGCGCTGCGCGCTGCGCGCAGGCGGTCCAGGCCGAGCCGGGTGGTGGCGGTCACCAGCCAGGCTTCGGGGTCGCGGATCGCGTCGCGGTCGCTGGCCTGCCAGCGCAGCCAGGCTTCCTGCACGGTGTCCTCGGCGTCGGCACGGCTGGCGAGCAGGCGGTAGGCCAGGCCGAACAGCCGGGCGCGGTGGGATTCGAAGGTCGGATCGTGGGTCATGACGACCAGGACGGAACAGGGCGTGCCGGCGTGACAGCGGGCGGGGCCGCCACTTTGCCCTAAAATGGGCGGGTTTCCCCCCGCCAGCCGCAGAGCCAGCCGTGACCTCGATCAAGCAGGAAGACCTCATCCAGTCCGTCGCCGACGCGCTGCAGTACATCAGCTACTACCACCCAGTCGACTACATCAAGAATCTCTCCGCGGCCTACGAGCGCGAGCAGTCGCCGGCGGCCAAGGACGCCATCGCGCAGATCCTGATCAATTCGCGCATGTGCGCCGAGGGCCATCGGCCGATCTGCCAGGACACCGGCATCGTCACCGTGTTCCTCGAGATCGGCATGAACGTGCGCTGGGACGACGCCACCATGGGCGTGGAGGACATGGTCAACGAGGGCGTGCGCCGCGCCTACAACCATCCGGACAACAAGCTGCGCGCCTCGGTGCTGGCCGATCCGGCCGGCAAGCGCCAGAACACCAAGGACAACACCCCGGCGGTGGTCAACGTGAAGGTCGTCCCCGGCGACACGGTGGACGTCATCGTCGCGGCCAAGGGCGGCGGCTCGGAGGCCAAGAGCAAGTTCGCCATGCTCAATCCCTCCGACTCCATCGTCGACTGGGTGCTCAAGACCGTGCCGACCATGGGCGCCGGCTGGTGCCCGCCGGGCATGCTCGGCATCGGCATCGGCGGCACCGCCGAGAAGGCGATGCTGTTGGCCAAGGAAGCGCTGATGGAGCCGATCGACATCGTCGACCTGCAGGCCCGCGGCGCGTCCAATCGTGCCGAGGAACTGCGCCTGGAGCTGTACGAGAAGGTCAACGCGCTGGGCATCCGCGCGCAGGGCCTGGGCGGCCTGACCACGGTGCTGGACATCAAGGTCAAGGACTACCCGACCCACGCCGCCAACCTGCCGGTGGCGCTGATCCCCAACTGCGCGGCCACCCGCCATGCGCACTTCACCCTGGACGGCAGCGGCGCGGTGATGCTAGATCCGCCCTCGCTGGAGGACTGGCCCAAGCTCACCTACAACCCGACCAATGCGCGCCGGGTGAACCTGGACACCATCACCCGCGAGGAAGTGGCCAGCTTCAAGCCGGGCGAGACGATCCTGCTCAACGGCAAGCTGCTGACCGGCCGCGACGCCGCGCACAAGCGCATGATCGACATGCTCAACCGCGGCGAGACGCTGCCGGTGGACTTCACCAACCGCTTCATCTACTACGTCGGCCCGGTCGATCCGGTGCGCGACGAAGTGGTCGGCCCGGCCGGTCCCACCACCGCCACGCGCATGGACAAGTTCACCCGGCAGATGCTGGAGCAGACCGGCCTGTTGGGCATGGTCGGCAAGTCCGAGCGCGGCGATGCGGCGATCGCCGCGATCCGCGACAACAAGGCGGTATACCTGATGGCGGTCGGCGGTTCGGCCTACCTGGTGTCGAAGGCGATCAAGGCCAGCAAGGTGCTGGCGTTCGAAGACCTGGGCATGGAGGCGATCTACGAGTTCGAGGTCAAGGACATGCCGGTGACCGTGGCGGTCGACGCCAGCGGCGAGTCGGTGCACAAGACCGGCCCGCGCGAGTGGCAGGCGCGCATCGGCAAGATCCCGGTGGTGGTCGAGGCCTGACCGGCCGCAGCGCGAACGCCGGCGAGGGCGCCGGCGTTCCGCGTCGCGCTGGCGGTGCGCCGGCGTCGCGGCAATAATCGATGCTGGTTCCGCCTCCGGGGAAAGCGTCGTGTCCATCGTGCTTTACGGCTCGCCCAGCACCGCCTCGTTCGTCGTGCACTGGTTGTTGATCGAACTGCAGGTCGATTTCGAACTGCGTATGCTCGATTTCGAGCGCCAGGAGCAGAAAAGCCCCGAGTACCTGGCGCTCAACCCGCAGGGGCGGGTGCCGACCCTGGTGCTGGACGGGCAGGTGCTGACCGAATCGGTCGCCATCGCCATGCACCTGGCCGATCTCTATCCGCACGCCGGCCTGGCGCCGCCGCCCGGCACCCCCGAGCGCGCGGCCTATTACCGCTGGATGCTGTTCGGCGCCTACACCCTGATGCCGGCCTACCGCGACTGGTTCTATCCCGACGAACCGGCCGGCGCCGACAACGCCGAGCGCGTGCGCGCCAGTGCCCGCGCGTTCCTGGAAAAGGCCTGGGACGAGGTGGCGACGCACCTGGAGCAGGGCGGCCCGTACCTGCTGGGCGAGCACTGCAGCGCCGCCGACTTCGTGCTGGTCATGCTGATGCGCTGGTCGCGCAACATGCCGCGGCCCACCGACAGCTGGCCGGCGCTGAAGGCGCTGGCCGAGCGGATGAAGGCGCGCCCGGCGTTCCACGAGGCTTATCGGCGGGAAGGCATCACCGACTGGGTGTGAGCCGGGCCAGTCGCGCCGCCACGGAGCGCGCGCTGCCGGCGCTCGGCCGGTTAAGGTACCGGCTGCGTCCCGAGGCAACGAAAAAGGGCTTGCGGAAGATCCGCAAGCCCTTGGTTTTTCCTGCGGCCGAACCCGGACGCGATGCGATGCCGAGGGGCGCTCAGGCCAGATGCCGGCTCAGAACCATTCCAGCAGCGAGATGCCGACGCCGACGTAGGTGGCGCGGTGGTTGTAGTCGATCATGCTCTCGCCGTAGCCGTCGAACACCTGCACATGGCCGCGCAGCAGGTTGCTGATCGGGAAGCCCCAGTCCAACTGCACCGCGCCGTGCGAACGGTCGCCGCCGCGCAGCGAATGCCGCGCCATCAGCGCCACTTCGTGTCCGTTGCGGTTGTAGATCAGGGTCGCGTCGCCGCGGCCCATGTAGTCCTCGATGTCCGGGTTGTTGTCCTGCTTGCGGCTCTCCGGGATGCGGTACCAGGGGCGCAGCACCAGCGCCCAGTTGTCGCGGTCCAGGCCGATGTTGAGCATCGCCCGGTTCCAGCTGCGCGACAGCGGATCGCTGCGGCCGTTGGACTGGTGGGTCAGCTGGATGCCGGTCATCCGTCCCTTCCAGCCGAACAGGCTGTAGTTGTTGCGGAACACAAGCATCAGTTCCGGTTCGTAGTTGGTCTCGCGGAACGGCCGCGATTGCTCGGCGTTGTAGACCTGCCAGCGCGAGCTCTGGGTATAGGCGCCCCACAGATCGCCGTTGTCGCCGAAGATGTTCTCCACGATCTTGGTCTTGAAGCTCAGCTGGAACTTCGCCTCCACGCTGTCCAGCGGCTCGGCGGTGGTCACCGTGTTGACCGGGTTCGGCGAGGACGGCAGCTCGTTCTTCTTGCTGGTCCAGAATGCCGGCAGCAGGTACACCGGCTTGTAGGCGCGCAACTGGAAGGTGCCCAGCTTGGAGTCCTTGGCCAGTTCCCAGCGGCTGTCCAGCAGCGAGCCCTTGCCGGCATTGGCGATGGTGCTGTCGTAGCGGTCCTGCTTGAAGATCGCGGCGGCGCGCTGGCGGGTGCGCTCCGCGACGCCGGCGTCTTCCGGAACGCTGGCGTCCAGCTGTTGCTTCTGGCGCTCGCTGGCGGCCTGCGCTGCGGCATCGGCCGCCTGCGGATCGGCGGTGCGGCGCGACAGCGCCTGGTCGTAGCAGGCCAGGCGGGCGGCGTCGCTGGAGATGGCCACGCAGGCTTCCGGCGAGGCGGGGGTGGGCAGGACTTCCTGCGCGTGCGCAAGCGGCACGGCCGCGATCGACAGCAGTAACAGGGGGCGGACCTGGCGGTGGGACATGCGGTTCTCGCTGCAACGGGCGGCGCGGGCGGGTGGTGCGCTGCCGGGGGTGAATGGCCGGCAGCGAAAATACAGGAAGTGACGACAACAGGGTCATCACACGTTCATGCTGCCGCCGCGACGCCGTCTTCAGGCACGCTTCTTCAGAGCAGCCAGGCCACTGCGAACACGGCGAGCATCGCCAGCGCCAGGCCGAGCTTGGCGGCGGTGCCCAGCACGATCCCCAGCCATGTGCCGACGCCGACGCGGGTGGCCTGGCGCAGTTCGCGGCCGTGCCAGTATTCTCCGACCAGGGCGCCGACGAAGGGGCCGACGAACAACCCGATCGGCATGAAGAACATGCCGGCGATGCCGCCCAGCACCGATCCCCACAGCGCCTTGCGGCTGGCCCCGACCCGTTGCGCGCCGAACGCGGTGGCCAGCAGGTCGACCAGCAGCGACAGCGCGGTGAGCACGCCCAGCACGGTCAGCGTCGGCCAGCCCAGCCGCTGGAAGCCGTCGGCCCAGGCCGCCAGCAGCATCCCGGCGAACATCAGCGGGGTCCCCGGCAGGGCCGGCAACAGCACCCCTGCCAGCCCGACCAGCACCAGCACGCCGGCGCACACGTAATAGATGAACGCAGGGTCCATGTGGCTCACCGTGGGGGCGGTTTGGGGGTTGACAGATGGGGCATTTTTGCTGATTGCATTTTCATTTTGCCCGGGGTAAGTTGCAGCCGCTGCGTTTGCAAAGGTCACCGTGAATCGTGGCCTGATGCGGTAGATCCATCGATCCGCTACATCGTTATACCTCGCTTCCTCCTTGCAACCAGCCGCCGCACCCTACGGCGTACCCACCCCTGAGACGTGTTCCAAGGAGTAAGTCCATCATGAACGGCAATCGCGAAAACGGCACCGTGAAGTGGTTCAACGATGCCAAGGGTTTCGGTTTCATCAGCCGCGAAAACGGCGAGGACGTGTTCGTGCACTTCCGCGCCATCCAGACCCAGGGCTTCAAGAGCCTGAAGGAAGGCCAGAAGGTCAGCTTCACCGTGGTGCAGGGCCAGAAGGGCCTGCAGGCCGACGCGGTGCAGCCCATCTGAGGGATCGCCGCGCGGTCTGGCGCGCAGCAAAAAGGCCCGCACTGCGGGCCTTTTTGCGTTTTCGCAGGTGCCGGATCAGCGCGGCACGACGCGTCCGTTGACCACGCGCACGTAGGTGTTCTCGCGCACGCCGGCCAGGTCGCGCTGGTTGACCACGATCACCCGACCGTCGTCCATCTGTACGTGCACGTCGTAGGTGTCGCTGGTGACGTTCTTCTGGATCTCGTTGCCGGCAAGCGCGCCGGCCGCCGCACCGGCTACCGCCGATACGTTCTGGTTGCCCTTGCTGCCGCCAGTGTGGTCGGAAATCTCGTGGCCGGCGACCGCGCCGACGATGCCGCCCAGGATCGCACCGGTGGCCGACGGCGCAGTGCGGCCGGACGGCACGGTATCGATGCGGGTGACGATGCCGCAATCGGCACAGCGGGTCTGGGTATAACCGCCGCGCGCGGGCTGGCTGTAGCCGCCGCCGTAACCGCCGCCATAGCCGGGGGACGTGGCGCAGCCTGCCAGCGCCAGGGTCGCCACGGCAGCGGTGGCCATCAGTTGGATCTTCATGGGTGCTCTCCTCGACAGACGGTGATGGAGCGCGGCGGCAGCGCCGCGGTCGCACGCATCCTCTCCATCCCTGCGTGAATGCAACGCCAACCCTGGTGGGTGCCGTTCAGCCTTGTGGCGGGCGGGGTCAGCAGCAATTCAGCATGAAAGCGCTCGCACTTCATCGAAAGGCGCGCACGCGGGTCAGCAGGAAAGCCTCGCCGTCCCGTCACCGGAAAAAACGCTGGACGGTCCGCGCACAAGCCTGCGCCTGGGCCATCGAACGCCGCGCTGGCACATTGGCAGAAGCATGCCGACAGGTCCTCGATGCACGCGACTGCATTCAGAGAAACCAGCTCGTTGAATGAAGCGGCGGTGCCGATCCCGCCAGGCGCTCAGCGGAAATCGCGGTGGCAGGCGTCGCAGCGTTCGTCGATCTGCTGGCGTGCCTGCGCCAGTGCGGCGCAGTCGGCCGGCGGCTGCGCCAACGCCGCGTCCACGCCGGCGCGCAGCGCATCGGCGTGCTCGCGAAAGCGACTGTCGTCGGCCAGGTCGGGGAACGCCGTACCCAGTTCGTCGCCGAGCAGGCGCAGCGTGCGCAGCCGCGCCTGCGGACCTGCGCCGCTGCATTGCCGGTGCGCGGCGTCGCGTTCGAGCAACGCCAGTTGCTTGCCCATGACCTGCATCAGGCTGCGCGGGAACGGATCCTGCCGCGCCTGCACCGCGCGCAGTGCCATCACCGTCAGCACCAGCCCGAGCAGCAACCCGGCCAGCAACACGAACAGATAGCGGGACGCAGAGGCGGGCGGCTTGGCCATGGCGGGCATGCGCAGCGGGATGGAGCGCCGATGGTACGCCTGCGGCGACGCGTCGCGTGCGCCCATGCCACGGCGCAAATCCCCAATTCCCAATCCCGGCGCCACCGGCAATCCCCTAAAATGCGCGGATGAACGAACAATGGCGCGAGCGCTTCGCCGGCATCGACCGGCTCTACGGGCAAGGCACGATCGAACGGCTGGCGCAGTGCCGAGTGGCGGTGGTGGGCATGGGCGGGGTCGGCTCGTGGGTGGTGGAGGCGCTGGCGCGTTCGGCGGTCGGGCATCTGACCCTGATCGACGCCGACGACATCTGCGTGTCCAACACCAACCGGCAGCTGCCGGCGTTGGCCGGCCAGTACGGGCGCAACAAGGCGGTGGCGATGGCCGAGCGTTGCGTGGCGATCAATCCGCAGATCGAGGCGGTCGCGGTCGAAGCCTTCCTGACCCCGACCAACATCGCCGAGCTGCTCGATGCCGGCTTCGACCTGGTGATCGACGCGTGCGACAGCTTCCGGGTCAAGGTCGAGACCATCGCCTGGTGCCGGCGGCGCAAGCTGCCGCTGCTGACGGTAGGCTCGGCCGGCGGGCGCACCGATCCGACCCTGGTGCGGATCCGCGACGTGTCGCGCACCGAGCACGACGCGATGCTGGCGCTGATCCGCAAGAAGCTGCGCAGCGAATTCAACTTCCCCAAGAATCCGCAGCGTTATTTCGGCGTGCCGGCGGTGTACTCGCTGGAGAACGTGCGCTACCCCCAGGCCGACGGCAGCGTCTGCGGACTGCGGCCGGTGCTGGGGCCGGATGCGGCCTTGAACCTGGACTGCGGCGCCGGCCTGGGCGCGGCCACGCACATCACCGGTGCGTTCGCCTTCGCCGCGGTCGGCAAGGCGCTGGAGATGCTGTTGAAGCGCGCCGCGGCGCGCGAGGCCGCGGCCGCCTAGCGCGTGCCGGCCGGCGGCGCGCCGGGTATGCGTACCGCCATGCCGTTCGCCAGGTTGCGTTCGGTGCCTGCCTGCAGCGTGGCCAGCCGTTCCAGGTCCTGCGCCGGCTGCGGCCGGCCGAACAGGAAGCCCTGGAAATGCCGGCAGCCCATCGCCGAGAGCATCTCGCACTGCTGCATGTCCTCGATGCCTTCGGCGAGGGCGACCATGCCCATCACCTCGGAGATCTCCACGATCTTGGCCAGCAGGCGCCGCGAGGACTCGTCGGCCTTGGCGTCGTTGACGAACTGTCGGTCGATCTTGAGCTTGGTGACCGGCAGCGTCCTGAGCATCGCCAGCGAGGAGAAGCCGGTACCGAAGTCGTCCAGCGCCCAGCCGATGCCGAACGTCTTGAGTTCGTGCATCTTGGCGCGCACGCCGGCGGTGTCCACATACAGCGCCGACTCGGTCAGCTCGAACTCCAGCGATGCCGGCGCCACGCCCTCGCTGGTGATCACCTGCTTCACCGCGGCCACGAAGTTGGGATCGAGCAACTGCACCGGGCTGACGTTCACCGCCACCACCAGCGCACGCAGGTCCGGCTCCTGCGACCATCGCCGCAGCGTGCGGCAGACCTGGCGCAGCACTTCCAGCCCCACCTCGCGGATCAACTGGCTCTCTTCGGCGAGCGGGATGAACTTGTCCGGGGTCAGCAGCTTGCCGTTGGGGTGCCGCCAGCGCACCAGCGCCTCGGCCCCGAGCATGCTGCCGTGGGCGTTGACCTGCGGCTGGTACAGCACCTCGATCTCGCCGTTGTCGACCGCACGCGCCAGTTCCCGCTCCAGCGAAATGCGCGCGTTCACGTCGTTGCGGTAGATGTGCAGGATCGCCGCCAGCAAGCCGGCCGCGCACGCCATGTTGCAGATCGCGCCGAGCCGGCGCATGCCCAGTGGCGGCGAGGACGCCGGCGCCAGCCAGTCCAGTTCGCCCGAGCCGAACGCGACGAAGGCGCCGAGGCAGGCCAGCGGGAACACCAGCGCGCGGTAGCGGCGGCTGCGGTCGAACACGAACAGCGCGCCGGCCGCCAGCGGCAGGAAGAACGTGTGCACGGAGCGCGGCACCGTGCCGATCGGCGCGTCGATGATCGAGATCACCAGCACCACGACGAAGATGCCGTGCGCCACCAGCGACAGCGAGGCCTCGTCGCAGTGGCGGCGGCGAACGAGCGCGAGCAGGCCGACCGCGGTCAGCCCGACGAAGGCGAACGCCAGTTCCGGCCGGTCGTAGTACAGGTAGCACACGGTCCACAGGGTGCCGAGCGTGGTGCACGAGATCCCGGCCAGGGTCAGGGTGCTGCGCATCTTGCGGCTGCGATTGCTGTCGCGGAATTTCAGGGAGACCCAGCTTTCGCCGTTGGAGGCGTGTTTTTCCGAACTCGCGCCGCTCTTCATCGCCGCAGCGCCCGCATGCGCGCCGGCGCCGTTCGCGCCGGAGCGGCTGCGGAAGACGCGATCGCACGCGTGCGCCGCGCGCCGTGAAGAAGCGGGTAGGGGATGCGGCTTGCCGGTTGTTTCACGCCAGGATGATCCGATCTGCCAGAACGCGTGCCATCGAGCCGGCCGCCAAGCCTTTGCTGAGAGCGAACGGGTTCACTCCGGTGCCTGGCGGACAAAGCGCCGCTCGCCGTTTCAGCGCGGTGCACAGTAGCAGAAGCAAGCAGGCCGAAACGCGCTCGAAAGGCAGGCATCCACCTGCCCAGTTCACAGTTTCGTACGAAAGCCGTTTCGTCACGCGATGTGCGTGCCGATCGCGGTGCAGTCGCGCGCTGCGCGGTCGACGTGTGGCGTCTGTTCCTGTGTCAGCGCGTCAAAAAGCGACGCGTGGCGTCGGAATGTGCGGTTCGCAGGGTGGCGCCGTGTCAGACGGTGACGGGCGGGCCGGCGACCGCGTGGGGCAGGCCGAACAGACGCCGCGCGTTGGCTGTGGTCTGCGCGGCGATCGAGTCCGCAGAGACATCGCGCAGTTCGGCGATGGTGTCCAGCACCGTGCGCAGCCGTGCCGGTTCGTTGCGCTCGCCGCGGATCGCCGCATCGGGTTGATCCGGCGCATCGGTTTCCAGCAGCAATTGTTGCAGCGGCACGGTCGCGGCCAGCCGGCGCAGGCGCTGCGCCCGTGCGTAGGTGACCGGCCCGCCGAGGCCGATCAGGAAATCCAGCGATCGCAACTGCGCGGCCTGCTCGGCGCTGCCGGCGAAACTGTGCACCACGCCGCGCACGCGCCCGACCTTGCGGATCGCCAGGATCACCGCATCCACTGCGCGCCTGGCGTGCACGATCAGCGGCAGGTCGCAGTCGCGCGCCAGCTGCAGTTGCCCGACGAAGTAGCGCTGCTGCTCGGCTTCGTCCAACCCGTCGACGAAGAAGTCCAATCCGCACTCGCCGATCGCGCACGGCCGCTCGCGTTCGATCCACTCGCCGAGCAATGGCAGGTGCTCAGGGCGATGCTGATCCAGAAACAGCGGATGCAGGCCGTAGGCCGGATACAGGCCGGGCGCAGCCGCGCAGACCGCGCGCAGCTTGGGCCAGGACGCCGCGGTCACCGCCGGCACCACCTGCGCCTGCACGCCCACCGCCTGCGCGCGCGCGATCACCGCGGTGCGGTCCGGGTCGAACTCCTCCGCGTCCAAGTGGCAATGGCTGTCGATCAACTGCATCGGCGCTCAGCGGCGCACGCGCTGGGCGGTGGAGGTCAGCGGTTCGGTGGCCGGCGCCGGCGTGCGGGTCTTCCAGTTGGCCAGCAGCAGGGTGCCCAGGCCGAACACGATCTCGTCGATAAAGGGCACCGGATCGGGCAGCAGCACGCTCAGCACGAACAGGCCGGCAGTGATCTTGAACAGCGTCGGGTAGCGCAATTTGCCCGCCCAGCGCAGCAGCGGATAGACGATCGGATTGGGCATGGCACGTTCTCCGGGGAGGCGGTGGAAACGCTAACAGCCTAGAGATGGCGACGTTCCGGCGGCGTTACCAGCCGCGCCGCCGGCGCATTGCTGAATAGGGAGCGGATTGGTTCAGCTTCGGCATGGTAATCACAGCACCGTAGACAACGCGGTCAGCCCGCAGGAGAGCACACATGAAAAGCACTACGACAACCGTTCTGGTCGCGGCTGGCGCCTTGCTGGTCGGCGGCGTCGCCACCGCGGCCTTCATGAACAATCGCGACAAACCGGTGGACGTCGCCAACAGCGACGTGCGCCCGGCCCTGGACAATACGCGCGGCGACAGCGCGATGGACAACAGCGTCGGCGGCAAGCTCGAGTACGCCGACGTAGTGCGGGTCGATCCGATCACCCAGAAGCAGCAGCGCTATGCCGAGGTGGTCGGTACCGAGCCGCTGCGCGAGACCTCGACCACCACCACCCCGCGCCAGGTGTGCAACGACGTGGTGGTGCAGGAGCGCCTGCCCGAGCGCGACGGCAACGTCGGCGGCACCGTGGTCGGTGCGCTGGTCGGCGGCCTGCTCGGCAACCAGGTCGGCCACGGCAACGGCCGCAAGGCCGCGACCGCGGCCGGCGCAGTGGCCGGCGGCTTCATCGGCAACCGCATCGACCAGAACCACGTCGGCGGCCGCGTGGTCGATCGCACCGAGCGCCAGTGCCATACCGAGAACAGCACGGCGCAGTCCTCGACCATCACCGGCTACAACGTGACCTACCGCAACGACGACGGCACCACCGGCACCATGCGCATGGACAGCAAGCCGGGCAGCCGCATCGCCATGGGCACGCAGGACGTGGTCAAGGGCTACGACGTGACCTACCGCTACGACGGCCAAGAAAAGACCGTGCGCATGGACGACCGCCCGAACAGCGACCGCCTGCCGGTGCTGGACGGTCGCCTGGTCACCCAGACCGCGTCGGCCGGCGACGTCGCCGTCAGTCAGCGCTGAGTCGCAGTTTCGTTGCACACCCCGGAGGCCGGCGCTTGCGCCGGCCTTCGTCTTTCTGCGGGCGATGGTGCGGGCGGGGCCGATACAATGCGGCTTTCGCCGTGGACACCGCCATGCCCCTGCCTTGCGACGATCTGTTCAACGTGGCTGCGCTGCTCAGCGAGGAGGAGCGCGCGATCCAGCAGGCGGTGGCGCGCTTCGTCGATGCGAAGGTGCTGCCGGTGATCGGCGATGCCTTCGACCAGGGGCGGTTCCTGCGCGAGCTGGTGCCGGACCTGGCGGCACTGGGGTTGCTCGGCGCCAGCCTGCCCACAGTCGATGGCGGTGGCGGCCTCAACGCGGTCTGCTACGGCCTGATCTGCCAGGAACTGGAGCGCGGCGACAGCGGCCTGCGCAGCTTCGTCAGCGTGCAATCCTCGCTGTGCATGTACCCGATCCACGCCTACGGCAGCGATGCGCAACGCCAGCGCTGGCTGCCGGCGATGGCCGCCGGCACCGCGATCGGCTGCTTCGGCCTGACCGAGTCGCAGGGCGGCTCGGACCCGGCGGCGATGCAGACCCGCGCGGTGCGCGACGGCGACGGTTGGCGCCTGAGCGGCAGCAAGATGTGGATCACCAACGGCAGCATCGCCGACGTGGCGATCATATGGGCGCAGACCGAGGACGGCATCCAGGGCTTCCTGGTCGCGGCCGGCACCCCGGGCTTCGGCACCCAGGACATCGCGCACAAGATGAGCCTGCGCGCTTCGGTGACCTCGGCGCTGTTCTTCGACGACGTGCGCCTGCCCGATAGCCAGCGCCTGCCCGGCGTGCGCGGGCTGAAGGGGCCGCTGGGCTGCCTGACCCAGGCCCGCTACGGCATCAGCTGGGGTGCGATCGGCGCGGCCATCGCCTGCCTGCGCGAGGCGCTGGCCTACGCCGGCGAGCGCATGCTGTTCGGGCGGCCGCTGGCGGCGACCCAGAGCGCGCAGATCAAGCTCGCCGACATGGCGCGGCGCATCGCCACCGCGCAGTTGCTGGCGCTGCAACTGGGCCGGCTCAAGGATGCCGGCACGCTGCAGCCGGCGCAGGTGTCGCTGGCCAAGTGGAACAACGTGCGCATGGCCCTGGACATCGCCCGCGAGTGCCGCGACCTGCTCGGCGGGGCCGGCATCACCACCGACTACGGCGCGATTCGGCATGCGCTGAACCTGGAATCGGTGATCACCTACGAGGGCACCGAGACCGTGCACCAACTGGTGGTCGGCCGCGAACTGACCGGCATCAACGCGTTTTGAATCCATTGCCCGCGCGGTTGCGGGCCCGTTTTGCAGGAGAACCGATGATGAGCGTGTTCGATGTGCGCGTTGAGACCGAGCGCCTGCTGTTGCGTCCGCCTACCGCCGAGGATTTCGCGGCGTTCTGCGCGTTTTCTGCCGATGCCGAGACCATGCACCACCTCGGCGGCGTGCAGGCACCGTCGGTCGTCTGGCGCGGCCTGGCGACGATGGTCGGCAGTTGGCAGTTGCAGGGCTTTGCGATGTTCTCGGTGATCGAGAAGCGCAGTGGGCAGTGGATCGGCCGGGTCGGCCCCTGGCAGCCGCACGGCTGGCCCGGCACCGAAGTCGGCTGGGGCATCGCGCGCGCGTTCTGGGGCCAGGGCTATGCGCCGGAGGCGGCCACGGCATCGATCGACTGGGCGTTCGCGCAGTTGGGCTGGAGCGAGGTGATCCATGTGATCTCACCGGACAACGCCAACTCCAAGGCGGTGGCGGGCAAGCTCGGGTCGCGCTACCAGCGCCAGGACCGCCTGCCGGAGCCGCTGCAGGCGCTCGAGGTGGAAGTGTGGGGCCAGTCGCGCGCGCAGTGGCAGGCGCGGCGCTGAACCACGTCCGCCGCGGAGATCCTTGTACGTCGCCGGCTCTTGCGAATCCCCAATCCCGACTCCCCAATCCCGACCCTTAGCAGGAGCGGCACATGGCATCCGAACGTTTCCCCCTGACCGTGTACGGCATGGCGCTGTCCGGCAATTGCTACAAGGTGCGGCTGTTGCTGGACCAGCTCGGCTGCAGCTACCGCTGGGTGGAGGTCGACAGCGCCAACGGCCAGACCCGTACCCCGGCGTTCCTGGCCAAGAATCCCAACGGCAAGGTGCCGCTGCTGGAACGCGAGGACGGGCGCGTGCTGGCCGAGTCCAACGCCATCCTGTGCTGGCTGGCCGAAGGCACCGGCTATCTGCCCGCCGATCCCTGGCAGCGGGCGCAGGCGCTGAGCTGGCTGTTCTTCGAGCAGTACAGCCACGAACCCTACGTGGCGGTGGCGCGCTTCGTCTGCGGCTGGACGCCGGCCGATTCGCCGCGTCGTGCCGAGCTGGCGCGCCTGCGCGAGGGCGCGATGCGGGCGCTGGCGGTGATGGAGCAGCACCTGCAGGCGCAGGCTTGGTTCACCGGCCCGGCCTACGGCATTGCCGACATCGCGCTGTTCGCCTACACGCATTGCGCCGGCGACGCCGGCATCGTGCTGACGCAGTACCCGGCGCTATGTGACTGGCTGCAGCGGGTGCGCGCGACGCCGGGTTTCGTGGCGCTGCCGCCGCTGCCGGAGGACATACAGGCACGCCTGGCGCTGGCCGGGACGGCAGCCGCGTTCACCTGACTGCCGCGCGGCGGCGGCTAGCCTGAAGATCCATTCGGTCAGGAGCAACGCCATGAGCCAGTACCGCATCGCCGTGTTCGTCGGCAGCCTGCGCAAGGAGTCGTTCAACCGGCGCCTGGCGCACGCACTGGAGCGCCTCGCCGGCGACCGCGCCAGTTTCGAGTACGTCGAGATCGGCGATCTGCCGCTGTACAACCAGGACCACGACCACGACTATCCGGCGCAGGGCCGGCGCCTGAAGACGCAGGTCAGTGGCGCCGACGCGGTGCTGTTCGTCACCCCGGAATACAACCGCTCCATCCCCGGCGTGCTCAAGAACGCCATTGACCTGGGTTCGCGGCCGTACGGCGAGAGTGCCTTCGCCGGCAAGCCGGCGGCGGTGTGCGGGACCTCGCCCGGGGCGATCGGCACCGCCATGGCGCAGCAGCATCTGCGCAACGTGCTGGCCTATCTGGACATGCCGGTGCTGGGCCAGCCGGAGATCTTTTTGCAATTCAAGGAGGGACTGATCGCCGAGGACGGTGCGGTCGACGACGAGCGCACGCGCAAGTTCCTGACCGGCTTCGTCGACAAGTTCATCGCCTGGATCGACGAACTGCAGGCCTGAGTGCCGCCGCGGCGGGTGCCGTCGGTGGCGCGCGGATGGGACAGGAAGGCTTTGTGCACCGGGGCATCGGCGAGGTTCTCAACCGCTTGTCCCCAGACTTGTCCCCAGCCCCTGGTGGGCCGCGGCAACGCATGCGCCGCCGTGCCGGCAGGTGCCTCGCCCCCGGACATGCCCTAGCCCCGGCCGGGCGCGGCGACTAAAATCGGCGCCCGGGCCGCGGTGAGGCCGCGCCCGGCGCCCGCGCCCCACAGAGAAGACCCAGCCTATGTCCGCCCGTCCCGGCTACCGCGGCGATCGCAAGAGCGAGCGCAGCGAACGCAGCGAGCCGCGTCTCGACCAGTTGCGCGTGCCGCCGCACTCGACCGAGGCCGAGCAGGCCGTGCTCGGCGGCCTGATGCTGGCGCCCGATGCCTACGACCGGGTCAACGACCAGCTCACCGACAACGATTTCTACCGGCGCGATCACCAGCTGATCTATCGCGCGATCCGCGAGCTGGCCGAGAAGGGGCGCCCGTTCGATGCGGTGACCCTGGGCGAGTGGTTCGAATCGCAGGGCAAGCTGGAGATGGTCGGCGACGGCGCCTACCTGATCGAACTGGCCAGCACCACGCCCTCGGCCGCCAACATCGTGGCCTACGCCGAAATCGTCCGCGACAAGGCGGTGTTGCGGCAGCTGATCGAGGTCGGCACCACCATCGTCAATGACGGCTTCCAGCCGGAAGGGCGCGAAAGTTCGGAGCTGCTGGCGTCGGCGGAAAAGGCCGTGTTCCAGATCGCCGAGGCCGGCGCGCGCGGGCGCAGCGACTTCGTGGCGATGCCCGGCGCGTTGAAGGACGCGTTCGAGGAGCTGCGCAACCGCTTCGAGAACGGCGGCAACATCACCGGCCTGCCCACCGGCTACAACGATTTCGACGCGATGACCGCCGGCCTGCAGCCGACCGACCTGATCATCCTCGCCGCGCGTCCGGCGATGGGCAAGACCACCTTCGCGCTGAACATCGCCGAGTACGCGGCGATCAAGTCGAAGAAGGCGGTGGCGGTGTTCTCGATGGAAATGTCGGCCTCGCAGCTGGCGATGCGCCTGATCTCCTCCAATGGCCGCATCAACGCGCAGCGCTTGCGTACCGGCCAGCTCGAGGACGAAGACTGGGCGCGGGTCACCGGCGCGATCAAGATGCTCAAGGAGACCAAGATCTTCATCGACGACACGCCGGGCGTGTCGCCGGAAGTGCTGCGCTCGAAGGCGCGCCGGCTCAAGCGCGAGCACGACCTCGGCCTGATCGTAATCGACTACCTGCAGCTGATGTCGGTGCCCGGCAACAGCGAGAACCGCGCCACCGAGATCTCGGAGATCTCGCGCTCGCTCAAGGGCCTGGCCAAGGAGCTGGGGGTGCCGGTGATCGCGCTGTCGCAGCTCAACCGCTCGCTGGAAACCCGCACCGACAAGCGCCCGGTGATGGCCGACCTGCGCGAGTCGGGCGCGATCGAGCAGGACGCGGACATGATCGTGTTCATCTACCGCGACGACTACTACAACAAGGAAAATTCGCCGGACAAGGGCCTTGCCGAAATCATCATCGGCAAACACCGCGGCGGCCCGACCGGGTCGTGCAAGCTCAAGTTCTTCGGCGAATACACCCGCTTCGACAACCTGGCGCACGATTCGGTGGGGGCGTTCGAGTAAACCGCCGCCCGCATCTGCGGGCAGCGGCTGCGACGCGCGGCGCCCGGACCGTGCCGGACGCCGGCGGCGCGAGGCGACGCGACGATCAGTAGGGAATCTCGATCTCGGCGTTGCTGGTGGCGTCGTAGGTGTTGGCGCCGTACTCGGCGTGGTGGGTGCAGACCACGGTGATCTTGCGGTAGATCCCATAGACGAAGTTGGACGTGAAATGCACGTCCACCAGCGCACCGTTGCCTTCCTCGTCGTAGTCGGTGGTGTAGCCATTGCCGTACGGATCGTAGGCGTTGCAGCGCACGTTGATGTAGCGGGCGTCGACGCGATCGTTGTTGGCGTTGGCGAAGCGCGAGTAGGCGCGGATCTTCAGGCGCTTGCCGCCGGCGGGGCGGTTGTCGGACTCGTAGCCCTGGTTCTGGATCACGCCTTGCAGCGTGTAGACCGGCGTACTGCCGCCGCCACCACCGCCGCCACACGATGCTTCGGCGTCGCCTTGCAAGACTTCGTTCTGCTGCAGTCCGGGTTCGGGCTCGCACGCCATCGCCAGCGGGGCGGCGAGGCTCAGTGCGAGGGTGAGGGCGGCTGTTGCGATGCGCTTGTCCATGGGTCTTGCTCTCCTGAGGGTCTTGCGGATGTCGGCGATGGGCGTGGCCGTGCTGCGCCGTCGGTTGCCCGCAGCGCGTCGCGGCCCTGGCGATGCAGGTCCGGGCGCGGACGGTTGGGGCGCACGCAACCGCGCTCGCCGGCCGTGGTGGCCGTGAGGTCGCAGAGGCGATGGCGGATGTCCCCCGTGCGCGCGAAACGGCCGTGGCCATCTCGTGTGCGGTGCAGCGAAAGCGCGGATGGCGTCCTCCCCCGGAACGTCATCCACCAGCAGCGGTCGCGGCGCCGCTTCGACATGACGGCGCCCGCCTCGGCGTTATAGCAGGGCAGGCGAGGCGCACGCGCGCGGCGCGCGGCGATGTCTACGAAATCCGGTCAGTGCGGTACGCGCCGCGCCAACTTCGGCAGCGTCGAAGCGACGGCGCTTCGCGCCGGCTCATGCTCACCTGGCCGCTGCACGCGATCCGTATCATGGCGCGTCCTTTGCTGCGTCCCCCCGCATGAGCTACGCCATCGTCTGGTTCCGGCGCGACCTGCGCCTGCACGATCAACCCGCCCTGCAGGCCGCCTTGGACGCCGGGCATACGCCAGTACCGGTGTACCTGCACAGCCCGGAAGACGAGGGCGCCTGGGCCGCGGGCGCGGCCTCGCGCAGCTGGCTGCAGCGCTCGCTGGCGGCATTGGACGCGCAACTACGCGAGTGCGGTTCGCGCCTGATCCTGCGCCAGGGGCCGGCCGAGACCGCGTTGCGTCAGGTGATCGCCGAGTGCGGCGCGGAGGCGGTGTACTGGAATCGCCGCTACGAGCCGGCCACGCAACCGCGCGATGCGCGGCTCAAGCGCGAACTGCGCGAACAGGGCCTGGAGGTGCACAGCCACAACAGCGCGCTGCTGTTCGAACCCTGGCAACTGGCGACGCAGCAGGGGAGCCCCTACAAGGTGTTCACCCCATTCTGGCGCAGCGCCCTGAGCCATTGGCAGGTGCCCGCGCTGCAGGCCGCGCCGAAGACGTTGCCGCCGCCGCCCACGGATCTGGACAGCCTGCCGCTGGAACGACTCGGCCTGGCGCCCGCGCTGGACTGGGACCGCGGCTTCTGGGAGGTCTGGCAGCCGGGCGAGGCCGGCGCACACGAGGCGCTGGACGTGTTCGTCGACGGCGCGCTGCGCGACTACCTCGATGGCCGCGACCGCCCGGATCAGGTCGGTACCTCGCGACTGTCGCCACACCTGCATTTCGGCGAGATCGCACCATGGCGCATCGTCGCGACCCTGGAACAGCAGCGCCGTGCCGCCACCGCCGCGGCGATCGACGGCTACATCCGCCAGCTCGGCTGGCGCGACTTCGCCCATCACCTGCTGCACCACTTTCCGGAGACGCCCGAGCGCAACCTCAATCCGCGTTTCGAGCGCTTTCGCTGGGCCAGGCCCGATGCGGCCAAACTGCATGCATGGCAGCGCGGACGCACCGGCGTGCCGATCGTCGATGCCGGCCTGCGCGAGTTGTGGCACACCGGCTGGATGCACAACCGCGTGCGCATGATCGTCGCCAGCTACCTGTGCAAGCACCTGCGCGTGCATTGGTCCGAGGGCGCGCGCTGGTTCTGGGACACCCTGGTCGATGCCGACCTGGCCAACAACACGCTGGGCTGGCAGTGGGTGGCCGGCACCGGCGCCGATGCCGCACCGTATTTCCGCGTGTTCAATCCGGTGACCCAGGCGCAGAAGTTCGATCCGAAAGGCGAGTACATCGCGCGCTGGGTGCCGGAACTGGCGGCGCTGCCGGTGGCCGATCGCTTCGCTCCCTGGCAGGCGCCGCAGCGGCTGGCGCACGCTGCGCCGCAATATCCACGGCAGCCGATCGTGGACCTGGCCGCGGGTCGCGATGCGGCGCTGGCCGCGTACCGCGAAACCGCCGCCGGCTGAGCGCCGCGCCGCCCTGGCGGTGTGCGCGTGCAGTGCGGGCGCGCGATTGACGCCCTTCGCCGGCGCATGATTCACTCCGGGCTCGGACAGGAGCCCGCATGGCCACCAGCTCAGCTCGCCGCAAGCCGCAGCGCGAACCGATGTCGCGCGTGGACACCGCCTGGTTGCGGATGGACCGGCCGACCAATCCGATGATGATCACCGGCGTGCTGATGTTCGACGAGCCGCTGACCTTGCCTGCGCTCAAGCAACTGGTGCGCAAGCGCTTCCTGGCCTTCCCGCGCTTCCTGCAGAAGCCGGTGGAGACCGCCACCGGCGCCTACTGGCAGCGCGACGACGATTTCGATCTGGACTGGCACGTGCGCCTGTCGGCCTTGCCAGGGCGCGGGCAGAAGAAGGCGCTGGAGCGCTTCGCCGGGCAGATGGCGTCCACGCCCTTGGACAAGACCAAGCCGCTGTGGCAGTTCCACCTGATCGAACGCTACGAAGGCGGCTCGGCGCTGGTGGCGCGCATCCACCACAGCTATGCCGACGGCATCGCCCTGGTGCAGGTGCTGCTGTCGCTGACCGATACCCAGCGCGTCCCCGAGCCGTCGGCGCAGCTCGGCCGCGCCTGGCTCAAGGACGACGGCAAGGAGGTGGTGCGCCGGGTTGGCGCGGTGGACCGCTACCTCAAGCTCGGCGGGCGCATGCTCGACAAGGGCCGGGCGATGGCGCAGGACCCGAACCTGCCGCAGATGCTGGCGCGCGAAGGCGGGCTGATCGGCCGCGAACTGGTCAATGCCTTGCTGCTGGCCGACGATCCGCCGACGCTGCTGCGCGGCCGCCTGGGCGTCAGCAAGCGCGTGGCTTGGGCCGAGCCGCTGGACCTGGACGAGGTCAAGGCGGTGGGCCGCGCCTGCGACTGCACGGTCAACGACGTGCTGATGGCGACCATGGCCGGCGCCTTGCGTGACTACATGCTCGAGCGCGGCGAACGCCTGGACGGGGTGACCCTTCGCGCCACCGTGCCGGTGAACCTGCGCCCGCTGGAGCACGCGCGCAAGCTCGGCAATCACTTCGGCCTGGTGTTCCTGGACCTGCCGGTGGGCGAGGCCAACCCGGTGCGGCGCCTGCAGTGCGTGGCCGAGTCGATGCAGCAGCTCAAGCAGTCGCGCCAGGCGATGGTGGTGTTCGGCCTGCTGGCGGCGGTGGGCATGGCGCCGGCGGCGCTGCAGTCCGCGGCGCTGGACCTATTCAGTCGCAAGGCCACCACCGTGGCGACCAACGTGCCGGGCCCGCAGCAGCCGCTGTACCTGGCCGGCAGCCGCGTGCGCGAGATGATGTTCTGGGTGCCGCAGACCGGTTCGATCGGTGTCGGCGTGTCGATCATGAGCTACAACCACCGCGTGCATTTCGGCCTGATCGGCGATGCGCGGCTGATTCCCGATCCGGACGCGGTGATGCGGCGGGTCGGCGCCGAATTCGAGAAACTGCTGTACCTGGCGCTGATGGGTGATTGGGAGCAGCCGCTGCGCGCGGCCGACGCCGAAGACCTGCTGCCGTCTTCCTGAACCGGGCGCATCGCGCGCCGGGCTGCGTTCATCCGCGCCTCGCGTGGCCCTGTTTATGCTGCGGCCACGTCAAACCAGGTTCGGAGAGAACATGATGAAAACGACCACCCTTCGCGGCGTGTCCGTGGCCCTGGCCAGCGCGCTGGTGCTGTCCGCCTGCGCCACCGGCGGTTCCTACGTGCAGCGCGACCAGTACGGCAATCCCACCGAGCAGCAGAACCGCACCGGCCGTGGCGCGCTGATCGGCACCGCGGTCGGCGTCGCCGCCGGCCTGCTCAGCGGCAGCAGCGCCACCGAGCGCCGCCAGCACGCGATGATCGGCGCCGGCATCGGCGCGCTCAGCGGCGCGGCGATCGGCAACTACCAGGATCGGCAGGAGCGCGCGCTGCGCGAGCGTACCGCCAACACCGGCATCGACGTGCGCCGCGACGGCGACAACATCACCCTGAACCTGCCCGACGGCATCACCTTCGATTTCAACCAGTCCACGCTCAAGCCGCAGTTCTATTCGGCGCTCAACGGCGTGGCCCAGACCCTGGGCGAATACAACCAGACCATGATCGAAGTGGTCGGCCACACCGACAGCATCGGTAGCGATGCGGTCAACCAGCGTCTGTCCGAACAGCGCGCCTCCTCGGTGGCCGCGTACCTGACCGCGCAGGGCGTGCAGCCCGAGCGCATCCAGACCCTGGGCGCCGGCAAGAAGTATCCGATCGCCGACAACAGCACCGAGGCTGGCCGCGCGCAGAACCGCCGCGTGGAGATCCGCGTGGTGCCGCTGCGCTCCTCCGCGGGCTGACCGATCCGGCGCCAGCCACGACGAACGGGCCGCACTGCGGCCCGTTCGCGTTTGCGTGCTGCTGCGAAACGCGGCGTGTCGCGCGGCTCAGACCAGCGCCGCGTCCTCTTCGTCCTCGGCTTCCGTTTCCAGCGCTGCGTCTGCCGGCACCGGTGGTGGGGCGGCGACGCGCGGCAGGCTGGCCAGCGACTGCGTGTTCATCGCCACGCCGCTGCACAGGGTGAACTCGGCGCCGTCCTCGGCCTGCTGCGTGGCCAGCTTGGCCGGGCACTGCGCCATCATGTAGCTGACGTCGAAGTTGAGCTTGTCGACCAGGAAGTCAACGAAGGCGCGCACCTTCGGCGAGAGCATGCGCCCGCCCGGGAACACCGCGTTGAAGTCCAGGTCCGGCCCGACCCAGCCGCCGAGCACGCGCCGTGCCTTGCCGGCCTCGATCAACGGCTTGATCGTCGCATCGCTGGCCAGCACCAGGCCTTCGCCGCAGACCAGCCCGCCGATCAGCGCCGCCGAATCGTTGGCGAGCAGGATCGGCTGGACCAGGAATTCGCCGCTCTGCTTGCCGTTGCGCAGCGGCCAGCACAACCGGTTGCCGCCGCCGCGGCCGGTGCTCAGCGCCAGCGTGCGGTGGTGCTGCAGATCGTCCGGATGCAGCGGCTCGCCATGGCGCTCGATGTAGTAAGGGCTGGCGAAGACCTGGGTGCGGAAGGTGGCGAGCTTGCGCGCGACCATAGTCGAATCCGGCAGCGTGCCCATGTGCAGGGCCACGTCCACGCCTTCGGCGATCGGGTCGACCTTGTCGCTGGTCATGATCATCTCCAGCCGCACTTCCGGGTGCTGGCGATGGAACTCGCCCAGGATCGGCGCCACCCAGGAGATGCCGGCCGAGTAGGGCACGCTGAAGCGCAGCCAGCCGCGCGGGCCGGCCTGCAGCTGGCCCACCGCGCTCTCGGCTTCCTCCAGTTCGCGGGCGATGCGCTGGCAATGCTCGTGGTAGACCGCGCCGGCCTCGGTCAGCCCGAGCCGGCGCGTGGTCCGGTGCAGCAGGCGCGCGCCGAGCCGCGCCTCCAGATCCTGCACCTTGCGGCTGACGGTGGTCTTGGGCAGGCCGAGGGCATTGGCCGCGGCGATGAAGCTGCCTTGCTCGACCACCTTGACGAAGATCAGGGTGTCGTTCAGATCGTGGCTCATGGCGGTTCCTTGAGGTGGAGACGATTGGACCGGTAGCGGGACGATTATTCCCCTTAATTCGGACTAATCAAGTGCGGCTTTGGCGCCTAATTTGTGCGCATTCGCCATCACCGACGGTCGTTGCCCATGTCGATGCGCACCCTGTTCCAGTTTTTCGCCTGCCCCGATCGCCAGCTGCGGCGCCGTTCCGCGCCGGTGGCGACGGCGCAATCCCTTTACCCGAAAGCGTTTCGCGAGTTCACCCCACCGCCGCGGCGCCAGGGCGGCAGCAGTTTGCGCCTGGGCGCCCCCGGTAGCGATCGGCTGGGTCGCATCGCGATTGTCCCGTCGGCGGGAGGAAAAGTCCCGTGAGCGGGATGTTGGCCCCCGAGGTCCTGGTCCTCGGCGGCAGCGGCACGGTCGGGCAGGGCGTGGTCCAGGCGCTGCTGGAAGCGGGCAGCCCGGTGCTGGCGGTAGCGCGCGACCGCGCCCGCCTGGCCGACCTGCGCGATCGCCACCACGACGAACCCGGCCTGGACGTGCTGTGCGGCTCGGTCGCCACCGACGCGGCCGCCGCCGCCCTGATGGCCGAGATCGCGCAGCGACCGCGGCCGTTGGCCGCGGTGGTCGCCGCCCTGGGTAGTCCGCTGCGGCCGGGGCGCCTGCTGGAGCGGCCGCTGGGTGCGCTGCGCAAGCGCCTGGATGCCGACCTGCTGCCGCACCTGGCCGCGGCCCGGCACCTGCTGCCGTTGCTGGCGCAGCACGAGCGCGGCGCCCGCTACGTCCTGCTGGGCAGCCCCTGCGCGCTGCGCGCCTGGTCCGGGCATGGCGACAGTTCGGTGGCGGCGGCGGCGATCCGCATGCTCGCTCAGGTGCTGCACGAGGAAGCCAAGCCGCTGGGCGTGCACGTGCACCTGCTGTCGCTGTCAGAGCCGGTGTGCCGCAGTGACGACGCCATCGGCGACTGCCCGGAATGGTTCACCACCCTCGGCGTCGGCCGCGCCGTGGTCCACCTGCTCGCCGATCCGCAGCGGCCGGACCGCGCCCTGGTCGAGATCGACCGCCGCCACTTTGCCCAGCCGCGCAGCGCCTTGCTCACCCCCTTGCCGTTTTCCTTCTCCACCCACGAGGTCTCTCCATGAATCCGATTCCGAAGCCGTCGCGTCTGTTGCCCGGCGCCCTGCGCGCGCTGGCGGTGGCGCTGCTGGTCGCCACGCTCGCCGCCTGCGGCAGCAAGGCCAACGAGCAGGGCGCGCCGCCGCCGCCGAGCGTGGGCGTGGCGCCCGCGTTGCAGAAGCAGATCAGTCAGTGGGACGAGTTCAGCGGCCGCGTCGAGGCGGTCGAGCACGTCGACCTGCGCCCGCGCGTGTCCGGCTACATCGACAAGGTCAACTACGTCGAAGGGCAGGAGGTGAAGAAGGGCGATGTGCTGTTCACCATCGACGCGCGCAGCTACCGCGCCGAACTTGCCCGCGCCGAGGCCGACCTGGCCCGCGCACGCACCCAGGCCAAGCTCAGCGCCAGCGAGGCCGCGCGTGCCAAGACCCTGTCCGAACAGCAGGCCATCTCCACCGAGAGCTGGGAGCAGCGGCGCGCCGCCGCCGAGCAGGCGCAGGCCGACGTGCTGGCTGCGCAGGCGGCAGTGGACAGCGCACGCCTCAACCTGGAATGGACCCAGGTGCGCGCGCCGATCGACGGCCGCGCCGGCCGCGCGATGGTCACCGCCGGCAACCTGGTCAGCGCCGGCGACAGCGCCAGCGTGCTGACCACGCTGGTGTCGCTGGACAAGGTGCACGTGTACTTCGATGCCGACGAAGGCACCTTCCTGCGCTATGCGCAGATGGCGCGCGACGGCCAGCGCCCGAGCGAGCGCGACGGCAGCCTGCCGGTGCAGGTCGGTCTGGTCGGCGAGGACGGCTATCCGCATGCCGGCAAGGTCGATTTCCTCGACAACCAACTGGTGCGCAGCACCGGCACCATCCACGTGCGCGCGCTGCTGGACAACGCCGATCGCCGCTTCACGCCCGGCCTGTTCGCGCGGGTGCGGCTGCTCGGCAGCGGCCGCTTCGACGCGGTGCTGATCGACGACCGCGCGGTGCTCACCGACCAGGACCGCAAGTACGTGTACGTGGTCGACAAGGACGGCAAGGCGCAGCGGCGCGACGTGCAGCTCGGCCGCAGCGCCGAGGGCCTGCGCATCGTGACCAGTGGGCTGTCGGCCGGCGACAAGGTCATCGTCGACGGCGTGCAGAAGGTGTTCATGCCGGGCATGCCGGTGCAGGCAAAGCCCATTGCGCAGTCCACGTCTCCGGCCGCACCGCACCAGGCCGTCGCCCTCGACTGAGTCGCGGGCGCCGACGCAGCAGCGGCCGGGTAGCCGGCCGTGCCCGCCGGGCCAGCGATGGCCCGGCGCCGCCCCCGGCATGCCTGCGTCCGCGCCCGGCCCCCCGTTTCATCCGTTTCCAGGACCACCACCCATGGACTTTTCCAGATTCTTCATCGACCGGCCGATCTTCGCCGCCGTGCTGTCGATCGTCATCTTCGCCGCGGGCCTGATCGCCATCCCGCTGCTCCCCATCGGCGAATACCCGGACGTGGTGCCGCCCTCGGTGGTGGTGCGCACGGTGTATCCGGGCGCCAACCCCAAGGTGATCGCCGAGACCGTCGCCACGCCGCTGGAGGAAGCGATCAACGGCGTCGAGAACATGATGTACATCAAGTCGGTCGCCGGTTCCGACGGCGTGCTGCAGATGACCGTGACCTTCCGCCCGGGCACCGATCCGGACGATGCCGCGGTCAAGGTGCAGAACCGCGTCGCCCAGGCGCAGGCGCGCCTGCCCGAGGATGTGCGCCGGCAGGGCGTGACCACGCAGAAGCAGTCGCCCACCTTCCTGATGGTGGTGCACCTGACCTCGCCCAAGGGCAAGTACGACACCCTGTACCTGCGCAACTACGCGCGCCTGCACGTCAAGGATGCGCTGGCGCGGATCCAGGGCGTGGGCGATGCGCAGGTGTTCGGCGGCGGCGACTACGCGATGCGCGCCTGGCTGGACCCCGAGCGGGTGGCCGCACGCGGGCTCACCGCCAGCGACGTGGTCGCGGCGATGCGCGAGCAGAACGTGCAGGTCTCCGCCGGCCAGCTCGGCGCCGAGCCGATGCCCGAGAGCAAGTTCCTGACCCTGATCAATGCCCAGGGCCGCCTGCGCACCGAACAGGAGTTCGGCGACATCGTGCTCAAGGTCGGCGCGGACGGCCAGACCGTGCGCCTGTCCGACGTCGCGCGCCTGCAGTTGGGCGCCGGCGACTACACCCTGCGCGCGCAGCTGGACGGCAAGAACGCGGTCGGCATCGGCATCTTCCAGGCGCCGGGCGCCAACGCGCTGCAGATCCGCGACCAGGTCATCGCCAAGATGGACGAGCTGACCAAGCAGTTCCCGGACGATGTGAAGTACGAGGCCGTGTACGACACCACCATCTTCGTGCGCGACTCGATCAGCGCGGTGGTCCATACCCTGCTGGAGGCGGTGCTGCTGGTGGTGCTGGTGGTGATCCTGTTCCTGCAGACCTGGCGCGCCTCGATCATTCCGCTGATCGCGGTGCCGGTGTCGGTGGTCGGCACCTTCGCCGCGCTGTACTTGCTGGGCTTCTCGATCAACACGCTGACCCTGTTCGGACTGGTGCTGGCGATCGGCATCGTCGTCGATGACGCGATCGTGGTGGTGGAGAACGTCGAGCGCAACATCGAGGAAGGCCTGACCCCGCTGGCGGCGGCCCACCAGGCGATGCGCGAGGTGTCCGGCCCGATCATCGCGATCGCGCTGGTGCTGTGCGCGGTGTTCGTGCCGATGGCGTTCCTGTCGGGCGTGACCGGGCAGTTCTACAAGCAGTTCGCGGTGACCATCGCCATCTCCACGGTGATCTCGGCGATCAACTCGCTGACCCTGTCGCCGGCGCTGGCCGCGCGCCTGCTGCGCAGCCACGACGCGCCCAAGGACCGCCTGTCGCGCGGCATGGAGCGGCTGTTCGGCGGCTGGCTGTTCCGTCCGTTCAACCGCTTCTTCCACCGCAGCTCCGACCGCTACCAGGGGGCAGTGTCGCGCATCCTCGGCCGCCGCGGCGCGGTGTTCGCGGTGTACGTGGCGCTGTTGCTGGTCACCGGGCTGATGTTCAAGGCGGTGCCGGGCGGCTTCATCCCGACCCAGGACAAGATGTACCTGATCGCCGGCGTCAAGCTGCCGGAAGGCGCCTCGATCGAGCGCACCGACGCGATGCTGCGCAAGGTCGCCACCATCGCCATGCAGACCGACGGCGTGGCCCATGCGATCTCGTTCCCCGGCCTGAACGCGCTGCAGTTCACCAATACGCCCAACACCGGCGTGGTGTTCCTGCCGCTGAAGCCGTTCGCCGAGCGCCACCGCAGCGCGCTGGAGATCAACGCCGAGATCAATCAGCGCATCTCGCAGCTGGGCGAGGGCATGTCGTTCGCCTTCATGCCGCCGCCGATCCTCGGCCTGGGCAACGGCAACGGCTACCAGTTGTTCATCGAGGACCGTGCCAACCTCGGTTACGGCGCGCTGCAGAACGCGGTCAACGCCATGCAGGGCGCGGTGGCGCAGACCCCGGGCATGAGCTTCCCGATCGGCACCTACCAGGCCAACGTGCCGCAGCTCGATGCCGAGGTCGACCGGGTCAAGGCCAAGGCCCAGGGCGTGGCCCTGACCGATCTGTTCGATACCTTGCAGACTTATCTGGGCTCGACCTACGTCAACGACTTCAACCAGTTCGGCCGCACCTGGCAGGTGATCGCCCAGGCCGATGCGCCGTTCCGCGAGAGCGTGGAGGACATCGCCCGGCTGCGCACCCGCAATGCCCAGGACGAGATGGTGCCGATCGGCTCGATGGTGACCATCAAGCAGACCTACGGCCCGGACCCGGTGCTGCGCTACAACGGCTATCCGGCCGCCGACCTGGCCGGCGAAGCGGATGCGCGATCGCTGTCCTCGGCCGAGGCGATGGCCAAGATCACCCAGATCGCCAAGCAGGTGCTGCCCAACGGCATGGAGATCGAGTGGACCGACCTGAGCTACCAGCAGGCGACTCAGGGCAATGCGGCGCTGGTGGTGTTCCCACTGGCGGTGCTGCTGGCGCTCCTGGTGCTGGCCGCGCTGTACGAGAGCTGGACCCTGCCGCTGGCGGTGATCCTGATCGTGCCGATGACGCTGCTGTCGGCGCTGTTCGGGGTGTGGCTGAGCGGCGGCGACAACAACGTGTTCGTGCAGGTCGGCCTGGTGGTGCTGATGGGCCTGGCGTGCAAGAACGCGATCCTGATCGTCGAGTTCGCCCGCGAACTGGAACTGCAGGGCAAGGGCATCGTCGAATCGGCGCTGCAGGCCTGCCGTCTGCGCCTGCGCCCGATCGTGATGACTTCCATCGCCTTCATCGCCGGTACCGTGCCGCTGGTGTTCTCGCATGGCGCGGGCGCCGAAGTGCGCTCTGCCACCGGCATCACCGTGTTCGCCGGCATGCTGGGCGTGACCCTGTTCGGCCTGTTCCTCACCCCCGTGTTCTACGTCGCCCTGCGCAAGCTGGCCGGGCGGCCGCTGGTCTCGCATGCGCCGGCCCACGCCGACGCGCCGGCGCACGGCTGATTTCTTTCCCATCCTTCTCAGGAGTTTCGCAATGAACGCAGCACACAAGATCGCCCTGGTCACCGGCGCCACCCGCGGCATCGGCCTGCACACCGTGCGGCTGCTGGCCGAAGCCGGCGTGCACACCCTGCTGGCCGGGCGCGACGCCACCCGCGCCAGCGCCGCGGCCCTGGAACTGCAGGGCGAGGGCCTGCCGGTGGAGCCGCTGACCCTGGACGTCACCGACGCCGCCAGCATCGCTGCCGCGGTGGAGACGGTGCGCGCACGCCATGGGCGGCTGGACATCCTGGTCAACAACGCCGGCATCCTGCGCGACGACCTGCGCCTGAGCGTGTCGCAGCAGAGCCTGGAGACCTGGCGCGAGACCTTCGACACCAACCTGTTCGGGCTGATCGCGGTCACCCAGGCGTTCCTGCCGTTGCTGCGCGAGGCGCCGGCCGCGCGCATCGTCAACGTCTCCAGCCTGCTCGGCTCGCTTGCGCTGCACAGCCAGCCGGGCTCGCCGATCTACGACTTCAAGGTGCCGGCCTACAACGTGTCCAAGAGCGCGGTGAATGCCTGGACCATCCAGCTGGCCTACGAACTGCGCGAGACCCCGATCAAGGTCAACACCATCCATCCCGGCTACGTGAAGACCGACATGAACGCGGGCGAGGGCGAGCTGGACGTGGCGGATGGCGCGCGCAGCAGCGTGATGATGGCGCTGCTCGACGCCGACGGTCCGACCGGCAGCTACACCCATGTCGGCCAGGTGCTGCCATGGTGATCCGTCCCGTCTTCGGCGTGCTGGCGCTGGCGCTGCTCAGCGGCTGCGCCAGCGTCGGCCCCGACTACCGCGCGCCGGCGCAGCCGCCAGTGACGCTGCAGGGCGCGGCGTCGCCGGTGTTCGCGACCGATTCGCCGGTCGCGTCCTGGTGGGCGCAGTTCGACGATCCGGTGCTGGAGCAACTGGTGCACGATGGCCTGGTCGCCAACCTGGATCTGCGCCTCGCCCTGGCGCGCGTGCACGAGGCGCGCGCGGTCTTCGCCGAGCAGCGCCTGGACCAGGCGCCGCACGTCACTGCCGGCGGCGACTACACCCGCGGCAAGGCGCCGGATGCGGACGCCGGCGGCGCGCGCGTGCTCACCGAGAGATACCGCCTCGGCTTCGATGCCGCCTGGGAGCTGGACCTGTTCGGGCGCCAGCGCCGTGCCAGCGAAGCGGCACGCGCGAACCTGGAGGCCGAACAGGCCGGCCTGGCCGACGCCCAGGTCACCGTGGCCGCGGAGGTGGCACGCAATTACTTCGCCCTGCGCGGCACGCAGAAGCGCATCGCGCTGGCGCGGACCACGCTCGATAACCTGCGCGACACCCAGCGGCTGACCGAGACCCGTTGGCGACTGGGCGCGGGCAGCGAACTGGACGTGCAGAGCAGCCGCGCCCGGCTGAAGGCGATCGAGGCCGACATCCCGCTGCTGGAAGTCGACGCCGCGCAGGCGCGGCACCGGCTGGCGGTGCTGCTGGGCAAGCCGCCCGGCACGCTCGACGCGCTGCTGGCGCCACAGCCGACCCCGGCCTATGCACGCGCCTTGCCGCTGGGCGATACCACGCAGTTGCTGCGCCGGCGTCCCGACGTGCGCATCGCCGAACGTAACCTGGCGGCGGCGACCGCGCGGGTCGGCGTGGCCACCGCCGACCTGTTCCCGCGGATCAGCCTGTCCGGTTTCGTCGGCTTCCTGTCCGGTGACGCCGGCGCCTTGCTGCACGGCCGTAGCAAGGCCTGGTCGCTGACCCCGTCGATCCAGTGGGCGGCATTCGACATCGGCAGCGTGCGGGCACGCCTGCGCGCGAGCGAAGCGCAGGCCGACGGCGCCGCCGCCGACTACGAGAAGGCCGTGCTCGGTGCACTGGAGGATACCGAGAACGCCTTGACCGCCTATGCCCACGAACAGGCGCGGCTGGCGATCGTGGCCGAACAGACGCAGGCGGCGCAGCGTGCCGAGGCGTTGGCGCAGATCCGGTACCGCGAAGGTTCGGAGGATTTCCTGACCCTGCTCGATGCGCAGCGCACGCAACTGACTGCCGAGGCTGCCCTGGCCGACGCCGAGGCGGCGGTGAACATCGGCGTGGTGCGGGTGTACAAGGCGCTCGGCGGCTGGGGCCAGGATGCGGACACGGAGGCCGGCAGCAGGGATGTCGCCACCACCGCGGTGGCGGCGTCTGCAGTGCAGGCGCGTTGAGCGAGCGGGGTGCTCAAAGGCCGCGGTGCGGGCCGACCGTTCGCACCGCTGCACCTGGTCGGCACCTCTCGCCATGTGCTCTCGCCGCCATCCAGCCGTGTCCCAGGTTTGTCTGTAGGAGCGGCTTCAGCCGCGACGGGCTTCCCCGATGAAGCCCGTCGCGGCTGCATGACAGTGGACTCCCAACTGGCTCGCGGCGAGCCCTAGGGGTGCACTGTGGGAGGGACTTCAGTCCCAACGCATTGCGCCATCGGAACGCACACCACTTCCGCGCGGCATGACAGTTGACGCCCACAGGGCACTTCCTGCCATCAGAGCCGCCCTGGTGACGGCTACCGGACCGAAGACCAGCCGGGCACGCGGCAAATCGCTGCGGGTGCTGGCCGCTCAGTCCTGCGCCACGTCCTCGGCGATCACGTAACGGTCGCGTCCACTGTTCTTGGCCTGGTATAGCGCGGTGTCGGCGCGCGAGAACCAGTCGTGCCACTGCACCTCGTCGCACAGCATGGCCGCACCCAGCGACACGGTGATGGTGCCATTGGGGCCGCGCAGCGCCGTGCGCGCGGCATCGTGCAGGCGTCTGGCGAAGGCCGACAGTTCGGTCGCCGACTGCAGCCGCGCCACCACCACGAACTCTTCGCCGCCGAACCGGAACACCTCGTCCGGCGCACGCACCTGCGCCCGCAGCAGCGTCGCCAGTTCGGCCAGCACGCGGTCGCCCTCGGCATGGCCGTAGAGGTCGTTGACCTCCTTGAAGTGATCGATGTCGAGCACGATCAATCCATGCCGGCGTGTCGCGCGGCGCGGATCGGCCACCCGCTGCGACAGGCTGCGCTCCAGCATGCGGCGGTTCGGCAGCCCGGTGAGCGAGTCGTGCGATGCCAACTGCTCCAGTTGCACACGATCGCCTTCCACCCGCAACGCCAGCATGTAGCCCAACCCGGTGATCAGCAGCGACACTGCCAGCATCGAGAAGAAGTGCTCGGCACCCAGGGTGCTCGGCGTGACCACCAGCAGCACCGCGATCAGGGTCGCGTTGCAGGCCAGCGCGACATTGCGCGTCACCACGAAGAAATTGCTCATCATCACCAGGTACAGCCACGGCACCGCGGCGTGGCGCAGCGCATGGCAGGCCAGGGCGCTGCCCAGCAACCAGCTCAGCGACAGCAAGGGATCCATGCGGCCGTCGCCGCGGTGCAGCGCCAGCCACGTCGCCAGCGCGGCCAGGCCGGCCAGCGCGGCACCGGCCAGCGCGGTCAACGGCGCGCCGATCGCCGTCTGGTAGACCGCGAGCAGCAGCAGCACCGCCGCCGTGGACGGGCCGAGCACCTTGATGATGCCGAGCCGGAAGTGCCGGCGCAGGGTCAAGCCCGCGCTCACGGGCAAGGCCTCCTGAACGGCACATGGTCATTGCGGGCGGGCTGGCGAGGGGGGGCGACGAACATGGCGACGTCAGGATGGCGAAGAGGCGTTACGGTGTCAGCTGCAAGTTCCATGCCTGCGATTCTTTTGTGGTCGATATCCCGAAGCTGACTGAGGCGCAGCGGGATTGCCGACACGCACGGCGTCACGACGACGTCGCATTGGCGCAGGGATCCGCGTCGCACGGCTATCCCTGCGCCACGCGCCAGACGTTATCTGGCGGCGAGCAGAGAGGAGCCGTTGCAAGCAAGCGCGCACCTGATCCTTCTCCCTCCGGGAGAAGGTGGCGCGCAGCGCCGGATGAGGGGACGGGCGAATCACAACGCCAGCCGGGCAAGCGGTACGGTGGCCGCGTGGGGACGGCGCTGCGCGCCAATGGACGCAGCGCTGACCTGACGGGCTATGTCTGCACCGCTGACGTCACCGGCGTGATGGGATGAGCAAGATGCGCCTGCCAGAGGTTCGGCTACGCCTCGCTGCCGTCGATGGCCTTCAGCCCTTTCTTGCTCAGTGCGAGATCGCCATCCTCGCCTTGTGCCGCATAGTCCTCGCGCACCGCCCAGGTTGCGTCTGCTTCGCTGACCGGCGTGGTGGCGTGGATGTCCTGCAGGATGCGCAGTTGTTCCTGGGTCAATGACATGGCAAAGGACCGAATGGGGGAGGGCATGACTCACCGTACAGACCGGCGGTGACGGGCATGTCGGCGCGTCGGCACGAGACTGCGAGCATTGGCGTGGCTGCAACGCGATTGCGGTAATCCGCGAGATCCGCGCGCGGCATCTCATCGCGCGGCCTCGACGCCGCCGACATCATTTCGCAACGCCTCAAGGACGCCGGCGTAACGGGCGCCCAAGCATGATGTGTCTACCAGCTGTGCGGCCGGGGCGATGCCTGGGGCTGCTTCAAGGATGCAGGCATCCGCGGCTGGACCATCTTCTCCCGCATCGGCAGGCTCGCTGGCCTGCCGATGCTGTTTTGTACCAACGCGTCGAGGACGATGCGCGGTGGCGGTGATCCTCGCGCTGGTCGGCCATAGCGCCATGGTTCGCAGCCCCGTCCCGGAAGACGCACATCGCCCACCGGACACGCAATGACGCGCCTGGGCGCGCCATTGCATGGACGATGCGTCGCTGTCGCCAGGCGTCAGGCGACGCCGGCACCGCCGGTCGCGCCGAACACTTCGCCGGTCAGGTAGCTGCCTTCCTGGCTGGCGAGCAGCACGTACAGCGGCGCGATTTCGACCGGCTGGCCCGGACGCTTGAAGTGGGTCTTCGAGCCGAACTGGGTGACCGCCTCCATCGGTTGGCCGCCGGAGGACTGCAGCGCGGTCCAGAAGGGACCAGGGGCCACCACGTTCGCGCGGATGCCCTTTTCGCTCAGCTGCGCCGCCAATGCCTTGGTGTAGGCGACGATGCCGGCCTTGGTGGTCGCGTAGTCGAGCAGGATCGCCGACGGATCGTACGCCTGGATGGAGGCGGTGGTGATCACCGCCGCGCCCGGCGGCAGGTGTGGCACCGCGGCGCGGCAGATCCAGTGCATGGCATAGAGATTGGTCTTCAGCGTCTTGTCGAAATCCTCGTCGCTCACTTCGCCGATCTCTTCGCGATATTGCTGCCGGCCCGCGTTGATCACCAGGATGTCCAGGCCGTCCAAACCGGCCACCGCTTTATCGACCAATTGCGCGCACCACTGCCGATCGGTGATGTCGCCCGGGAGGCTGATCGCCTTGCGTCCTTCGGCCTCGATCAGCGCGATGACCTCCTGTGCGTCCGACGCTTCCTCGGCAAGGAAGGAGATGGCCACATCGGCGCCCTCGCGCGCGAACGCGATCGCCGCGGCGCGGCCGATGCCGCTGTCGCCGCCGGTCACCAGCGCCCGGCGGCCCGCCAGCTTGCCCGATCCGCGATAGCTGGTCTCGCCGTGGTCGGGTACCGGGTCCATCTCCGAGGCCTTGCCCGGCACCGGTTGCGGCTGCGGCGGGAAGGGCGGCTTGGGGTACTGCTCGCGCGGGTCCTGCATCTTCAGTCGATCGTTCATCGCGTCTTCCTCTTCTTGGTGTGTGGTTGCAGTTTTACCGGGTTGGTTTTCGTGTTCTCGATGCTCGACATCGCCATGATCTGCGCGAGATGGCTCAGTCCTTGCGGAAAGTTGCCGAGGAATCCGCCGGAGTGCGGATCGACCATCTCGCTCAACAGGCCGTTGCAGCGATCGAGCGCGTCGTTGAGCTGGGTCAGCCGTTTCCTGGCCTTGGCTTTCTGCCCCAGGCGCGCATAGGCTTCGGCGATCCAGTAGGAGCAGGCGACGAAACATCCTTCTTCCTGCGCCATGCCGGAGTAGCGGTAATGGAACGCGCCAGCACCCAACGCGCGGTCGATCGCATCGAGCGTCGCCAGCAGGCGGTCCTTGCCGTCGAAGCGGAAGCGTGCAGCGAGCGCGACCGACGCATCCAGCTTGTCGCTGCCCGGATACATCACGAACGCCTGTTGCGCGTCCGACCAGCAGTGGGCTTCGATCCAGTCCTTGATCCTGTCGCGCTCGCGTTCCCAACGGTCGCGACACGTCGTCGGCAGCTGGCCCTGGTCGGCCAGTTCGACGGCCCTGGCCAGCGCCTGCCAGCAACTGACCTTCGACATGGTGTAGTGCTGCAGCTCGGGCAATTCCCAGATCCCCGAGTCGGCCTTGCGCCAGCGATCAGCGCATTGGTCGGCAAGCCGGGACAGCAGTTCGGCGCTGGACGCGTCCAGGATGTTGCCGCGGCTCACGAAGCAATAGGCGGTCTCGAAGATGTCGCCGTAGATGCCGTGCTGGTGCTGCCCGCCGGCGAGATTGCCCCGCACCACCGGCAACGTGTTGCGATAGCCGGCGGCCTCCAGTTCGATGACGTCGGGCACCAGCCCACCGTCCAGGGTGAACACGACTTTCGGGCCATGCTGGCGCAGTTGCCGGATCAGCCAGGTGAACGCGGCCTTCGATTCCGCTTCCAGCCCCGCGGCGAGAAACGCCTGGATGGTATAGCCGGCATCGCGGACCCAGGCGTAGCGATAATCGAAGTTCTTTTCGCCGCCGATGCGTTCGGGCAGCGACGTCGTCGCGGCAGCGGCGATGGCGCCGGAGGGCGAATACAGCAGCAACTTGAGCGCAAGCGCGCTGCGCACGAAGAAATCCCGGCCTTCGCGCGGGAACGTCACGTTCTTCGACCAGGCCCGCCATTCCTTGTCGGTCAGATCGATGCGGCTGTCGATCTCCTCGATGGTGGGCGCGACCAACGGCTCGTCCTCGCCGACGACCAGGGCGATCGTCGCGCGTTGTCCCTGCGCGACGGTGATGTCGCCGCGAACGCCGTGGTCCGACCACGCGCACCTCAGCCTGTCGTCATGGATCATGACGCCAAGCAGGCGGTCGACATGGAACACGGTGTGCGGGCCGATCGCCGCGCAGTAGGGGCTGGCGTTCTGCGCGCGCAGGCTGAATTTCAGTTCCAGCCGGAAGCGCATTGTTCCGCGCTGGCACTCGATGCGGCGTGCAAGTTCGCACCAGGGCAGTCGCCCGGCATGCCCGCTGTTGAGCGATTCGGTCAGCGTCGCCTGTCCGGAGGCGGTAGTGAATGTGGTGACCAGGACATTGCTGTCTTTCCGATAGTGCCGCTCGGTGCGGCACGGCTGGTCCGGGGCGAGGACGAAGTAACCGCCTTGCTCGGCATCCAGCAGCCGGTCGAACAGTGGCGCGCTGTCCATGTTGGGCGCGCACCACCAATCGATCGATCCGTCCGTCCCGGTCAGGGCGACCGAGCGTCCTTCGCCAAGCGCGCCGTAGTGCTCGATCGGCAGTGCGCCCTCGGTGCGGTCGATGTTGGAGGTCGCGCGGCGTCGCCTGGCTGTTGTGGGCACGTGCTCAGGCTCCACGCCAACAGGCGTCGAGCCCGCGCTGGCGCGCCGTCGTTTCCGGCATGACGTGTCGAGGAAGCATGGGGGCAGTGCGAAGGGGAGGGCAGACCGACGGTAGTGGCCCTTCTGCGGAGGCCCGGTGAAGACGGCATGCGCCTGCACGTGGCGTGGACGAGGGCTGTTCCATCGTGCGTGACCGTCATCGAGGTGTGCCATGGGAAAACCGGTCCTGTACTTCCTGCACGCCCTCGGTTCGAGCAGACGCGAGTGGTCTTCGGTGATCGATCTCCTGGGCGCGCGCTTCGATTGCATCGCATTGGATATTCCCGGCTTCGGCGATGCGCCGGCATTGGACCGACCCGATGTCACGGCGCTGGTCGACTGGTTCGCAGGCGAAGTCGCGCGCGACAGGCCGGATTGCTGGTATGTCGTGGGCCACAGCATGGGCGGGAAGATCGCCACCCTGGCCGCCGCGCGCGCCCGCGACGGCATGACCGGGCTCGCCGGCCTGGCCGGGGTCGTGCTGGTGGCGGCATCGCCGCCCGCGCCCGAGCCGATGGACGAATCCCGGCGGCAGACCATGCTGTCCTGGTTCGATGCCGCAGGCCCCACGCGGCAGCAGGCCGAACAGTTCATCGACGACAACTGCGCGACGCCGTTGCCGACGTCGCTGCGCGATGGCGCCGTCGACGACGTCCTGCGCAGCAGTGCGCGCGCGTGGAACGCCTGGCTCACCCATGGCAGCCGCGAGGATTGCGCGGCGCGCGCCGGCTGCATCGAGGTGCCCGCGCTCATCGTCGCAGGCAGCGAGGACGGCGATCTCGACGAGGCAGCGCAGCGACGCTGGAACGTGCCCCATTACCGCGATGCGCGCCTCACCGTGGTGGCGCAGGCGGCGCACCTGATTCCCTACGAGCGACCGCAGGCACTCGCGGCGCTGATCGCCGCGCACGTCGATGGCACTGCGGCACGTCGGTTGCCCGACGACTTCGTGGCGTTGCTCAACGCCGAGCGCGTCGCCCCGACGATGCGCGAGACGCTGCTGCATCGCCATGCAGGGCCGTCGCGTGCGGCGAAAGGGGTCTTGAGCGAGCACCAGTCACGCGTGCTGGCCGCCGTGATCGAGCGCGTCCTGGACGGTGCGGGCGACGCCCGCGATATCGCACGCCGCATCGACGTCGATCTCGCCAATGGGGTGGGCGATGGATGGCGGTTCGCCGACCTGCCGCCCGACCGTCTCGCCTGGCCGATGGGGCTGGATGCGCTGGACGCGTTGTCGGGCGGGTTCGTCGCCTTGCCCGCACCGGACCAGGATCGCTGGTTGCGCGCCATTGCCCTGCGCGAGGCGGGCGATTGTTCCGATTGCGGATGGAACGCGGCACAACTCGCGGCCTGGTTCGAAGAAGTGCGCGCCGAAACCGTGCGGATTTGGACGAGCCTTCCGGTCACCATGGCCGCCCTGGGCTACGACGGGTTCGCCGTGGGCGGATTGGGCGCAAGCAGCCCCGGTTACCAGGAGACCGCCGCCGACCGGCGCGAGACCTGGCAGTTGATGCCCAAGGCGCATCCATGACCGTCGCAGCGGCCGCTACGGTGGATGCGGTCGTGGTCGGCAGCGGTGCCGGCGGCGGCCCGTTGGCCGCGCGGCTGGCGCAGGCCGGCGTCTCGGTGGTGGTGCTGGAAGCCGGCGCCGCGTTCGGCCCGGACGCGCATCGCGCGGACGAACTGGCGACGGACATCTACTGGATGGAAGAGCGCCTCAGCGGCGGGCGGACGCCGACCGCGTTCGGCCCGAACAACTCCGGTACGGGGCTGGGCGGATCGACGCTGCACTGGGGCGCGTTCTGCCCGCGCCCGGACCCGCGCGATCTGCAACTGCGCACGCAGACCGGGCAGGGCGAAGACTGGCCGATCCCGCACCGGGAACTGCTGTCCTACCTCCAGCGCGTCGAACGCTACATCGGCGTGTCCGGGCCGGCGCTCTACCCATGGGACGGCGAGCGCTGCTATGCGTTCCCGCCGGCCCAGCGCAATGCGCCCGCCGAGGCGATGGAGCGCGGCTGCCGTGCCCTCGGCATCACCGCCGCCGACGCACCGGCCGCGCTGGTCACCCGCGCGCATGAACAGCCGCACTGGGGCACGCGGGTGGCGTGCAACAACTGCGGTGCCTGTCATCAGGGTTGCAGCAACGGCGCCAAGGTCAGCGTGGACACGACCTGGCTGCCGCTGGCCCGCGCGCACGGTGCGGACCTGCGCAGCGACTGCCGGGTCGTCGGCATCGAGCGCAATGGCCTGGGCGCGGTCACCGGCGTGGTCTACCGGCAGGGCGAGCGCGAACTGCGCCAGCGTTGCGCAGCCTTGTTCCTGTGCGCCGGCGGGGTGGAAACACCGCGCTTGCTGCTGAATCTCGGACTGGCCAATTCCAGCGGACAGGTCGGGCGCAATTTCATGGCGCACGTCGCGACCCAGGTCTGGGGCACGTTCGACATGGACATGCGCATGAATCGCGGCTACCCCTCGTCGTTGATGAGCGAGGACATGCTGCGTCCCGCGCAGGCCGATTTCGCCGGCGGCTATCTGATCCAGAGCCTGGGCGTGCAGCCCATAACGCTCGCCAATACGCTGGCGCGCGGTGCCGGGCGCTGGGGCGCTGCGCTGGTGCAGACCATGACGCGCTACAACCGCCTGGCCGGTATCGGCATCAATGGCGAATGCCTGCCGCAGGACGCCAATCGCCTGACGCTGGCCGACGAGTGCGATGCCTTCGGAATGCGCAAGGCGCGGGTCGACTTCAGCTATGGTCCCAACGAACAGGCGCTCGATGCCCACGCCAGGCGCACGCTGCAGGCGATCTGGGAGGCGGCCGGCGCTGATGACATCTTCGCCGCCGCGCGCTCGGCGCACACGCTCGGCACCTGCCGCATGGGCCGCGATCCCGCGCAGGCCGTGATCGATCCGGACGGTCGCGCGTTCGACATCGGCAATCTCTACGTCTGCGACAACTCCGTCTTTCCCAGCGCATTGGCGGCCAATCCGGCCCTGACGCAGATGGCACTCGGCCTGCGCACGGCCGAGCGGTTTCTCGCCAACTAGGCGATTGCCTCCCCCTTTACCTAACGAGGAAAACGACATGGACCTTGGAATCAACCAGCGGATTGCGCTGATCAGCGGCGCCGACTCGGGCATGGGCAAGGAGACCGCCCGCCAACTGCTGCAGGCCGGCGTGCGCGTGGCGATCACCGACCGTGCGGACGGCACGCTCGATGAGGCGCTGTCCGAGCTGTCGGGCCTGGGCGAGGTCATCGCTGTGGCGGGCGACGTGACGCGTGCGGACGATGTCGCGGAGATCTGGGCGCAGGTCCGGGCGCGACTGGGCGATCCGGATATCTACGTCAACGCAGCCGGTGTCACCGGCGCGACCGGCGATTTCCTCGACGTGGGCGATGCGGGGTGGCTGGAAACGCTGGACATCAACCTGATGGGCGCGGTGCGGATGTGCCGCGAAGCGATTCCCGCGATGCGCCGAAACGGCTGGGGGCGCATCGTCCTGTTCGCGTCCGAGGACGCCGTACAGCCCTATGTGGACGAACTGCCGTACTGCGCGTCGAAGGCGGGGATCCTGAGTCTGGCCAAGGGCCTGTCCAAGGCGTACGGCGGCGACAACGTGCTGGTCAATACGGTCTCGCCCGCCTTCATCCATACCCCGATGACCGACGCGATGATGCACAAGCGCGCGAAGGAGAAGGGCATCACCTTCGATGAAGCGGTGTCGTCGTTCCTGGACGAAGAGCGTCCCGGCATGGTGCTCAAGCGGCGCGGTCGACCGGAGGAGGTGGCCGCGGCGGTCGCATTCCTTTGCTCCGAACGTGCCAGCTTCATCAATGGCGCCGGCATCCGTGTCGATTCGGGGTCTGTGCAGACCATCGCTGGGTGAGTTGGAACTGACATCGGGACGAAGGCATGGCTCCTTCACGTCTCGCAGGAGCGGATGGTCGTCGTTGGAAGTGTTTTCGGCTGCGGAGTCGCCGACATCGGCTGTCGCTCCAGCGAGGGGAGCGCTGAGCCGTCTGGCGGGTAGGGCGCCTTTGTTGTCCGCAACGCGGGCAAATCCTGCTCGGCACATCGTGCTGCATGCGCGTCGCCTTGTCCGTCGATGTGTGAGGTGTAGAGGGGTTGGGGGTACCAGATCCGGGATGCCGCGACGTACCCCCAAAAGTACCCCCACCCATGCGCCGACTGGCACGCGTTGGCTCGTGCTGCTCGGAGCACAAAAAAAAGCCGGAAACCCGTGTTTTACAGGGATTCCCGGCTTTTCTCGGACCTGCTCGGTCTCTTCATTGGTGGAGGTGGGCGGAATCGAACCGCCGTCCGAAGGCACTCCATCCCCGGCACTACATGCTTAGCTCATCGTTGGATCTCGCCCCGGAACAGCACGATGTGCGAAGCGCATCCCGGGACCAGCCTGCTTGATTTAGCCAATGGCTGACAGGCAGCCACCACCGGCGATTCCGTGATAATGACCCTACGTCGCGAGCACGGACACAAGCGATTTCGGGGCTAGGCCTTAAGCGGCCAGAGCGTAGTTGTCGTCGTTGGCAACTATAAGTTTGCGGCTGGATTTACGAGGAAAGCTGCCCCCTCGGCATGCGCCAAGCGATTTTGCAACCCCCGTCGAAACCAGTGCACCCCCGGGGACAACGTCAAACGCTGACCTGCACAGTGTAGGGATCGGGGAGGGCAGTCACAAGTCTTGAGACAGGCCGCGCTTAAGCTGGCTTCACTGCGACGCCGGCCCTGTCACGCCGCCGTCCCCCAGGCATTCCCCCAGGCATGGAGCAGCGCAATGGCAAGCAGACAGCCGCGTGGCCGCAGCAGCGGGCGGGCGCCCAAGGCATCCGTCACGTCCTCCACCTCCAAGCCCGACAAGGCGGCGGTCAAGGCGCAGGCGAAATCCGCCGCCAAGCCGACAGCAACAACGCGCAAGAAGCCAGTCGGCGGCGTGCGTGCCGCCAAGGCGGCGAAGAAGACGACGCCGGCACCGGCAGCTCCATCCACGAAGGCACCTGCATCGGCAAGACCCGCAGCGCCGTCCAGCTCCAACTTCTCGGCTCCCGGCGCCAGCAGACCTGCCTCGGTGACGTCCGCCGCCACGCCACCGGCGAGCACCGCGCCGCGGCCCAAGGCCACCGGCGAGGGCTCGCTGGCGCAGGGGCGGGCACGGACGGTCGTCTACATCCATGGTATCGGCAACAAGCCGCCAGCCGAGGTGTTGCGCTGCCAGTGGGACCGCGCCCTGTTCGGTCGGGCCATGGGCGAGCGCACGCGCATGGCCTACTGGGTCAATCGCGAACGCTATCCGTCGCCGGAGCCGGGCGACTGCCAGGATCAGGACCGTGGCCCGGTGCTGAACCAGGCCGAACAGCGCGTGCTCAGCGCACTCGGCGTAGTGCCGCAACTGGCCGATCTGCGTCAGCTTGCCGACACGCTGGCCACCAGCGATGCCGAGCGCGCGCGGCTGCAGCAACTGCTGGACGAGGTGGAGACGGCGGCGCCGGCACCGGCTGCGGCCGCCACCGAGGTGCATGCGCAGGGCGTCATCGACGTGCTCAACCGTGCGCTGCTGAAGCTGATCTCCGCGGCGCTGCTGCAGGACGTGCACGACTTCTTCTTCGTGCCGGCGCGACGCACGCAGATGCGCGAAAGCCTGCTGCAGCGCATCCGCGCCGGCGGCGGCCCGTTCGTGGTGATCGCGCACAGCCAGGGCTCGCTGATCGCCTACGACGTGCTGCGCGAGTTGCAGCCGCGGGACTGTGAGGTGTCGCTGCTGCTCACGCTCGGCTCGCCGCTGGGATTGCCGGTGGTGCGCAGCATGTTCAAGGAGTGGACCGGCACGCCGAAGCTGCCGTTCCCGCCCTGCGTGGCGCGCTGGGTCAACGTCGCCGAGCGGCGCGACCCGGTGGCCCTGGACGACGATCTCAGCGACGACATCGCCGATGCCGGCGGGCGCTTCCGGAACATCGCCGGGTCGAAGATCAATCCGGATTGGCAGCACAATCCGCATTCGGCCGCCGGCTACCTGTCCATCCCCGACGTGCGCGCCGAGGTGCGGCGCGCGGTGGGCGTGGGCTTCGATCAGCCGATCGCGCATCCGGTCCTGATCAAGGACCTGTCCGACCAATTGGAGGCGCGCGCGCCGGACTATCGTCACGAGGTGCTGATCGAACTCGAGAAGCTGTCCGATGCCGGCGATCCGGCGCAGCGCAAGCATGACCTGATCGCCGCGTTGCGCACGCTCGCCCAGGCATCCACCGGCCTGCACGGCGAGGCGCTGGATGCGCAGATCGAACTGGAGGACACCCTGCAGCGCTACGTGTCGGCGCGGCTGACCCGGTTCGAGATCGAGAGTCTGCGCGAGCGCTATCGCGACCTCAACCTCAAGCGCCTGTGGCGTGATGCGGGCAAGCGCGCGCTGATCTACCAGTCGCGCAGCACGATCCAGGTGGACGCGGCGCAGGTGGCCTATCGCGCGCTTGGCGCCGGCATCGGCTGGGCGGTGCTGGACAGCGGCATCGCCGCGGCGCATCCGCACTTCCACACCGCCGGGCAGCCGCCGACCGTGCTTGACCAGTGGGATTGCACCCAGCGCGGGCGTCCGCGCGCGCTGCGTCCGGGCGAGGCCGGCTTCGATGCGCTCGACGGCAACGGCCACGGCACCCACGTGGCCGGCATCATCGCCGGGCAATGCGAGGCGCCGCTGCCGGGCGTGCCGACCACAGCGCCGCTGCACTTCGCCGGCATGGCGCCGCTGGCGCGGCTCTACGGGCTGAAAGTGCTGGACGACGACGGCAATGGCCGCGACTCCTGGATCATCAAGGGCGTGCAGCAGGTGGCCGAGCTCAACGAGCTCGCCGGCGAACTGGTGGTGCACGGGGTCAACCTGAGCCTTGGCGGCTACTTCGATGCCGAGAGCTATGGTTGCGGCTTCACCCCGCTGTGCAACGAGCTGCGCCGGCTCTGGCGGCAGGGCGTGGTGGTGGTGATCGCGGCCGGCAACGATGGCCTGGCCTGGCTGATGCAGGGCGACGGCGAGGCCTACCCGCTGAACCTGGACCTGAGCATCGGCGACCCGGCCAACCTGGAGGAATCGCTGGCGGTGGGCTCGGTGCACAAGAGCAGCCCGCACAGCTACGGCATTTCGTATTTTTCCTCGCGTGGGCCCACGGCCGACGGCCGCTACAAGCCCGACCTGGTCGCGCCAGGCGAAAAGATCCTGTCGGCGCACCATGGTTACGCGGTCGACGATCCCGGTACCTGGATGGTGGAGATGAGCGGCACCAGCATGGCCGCGGCGCATGTATCCGGGCTGATCGCCGCGTTCCTGTCGGTGCGCCGCGAGTTCATCGGCGCACCCGACCGGGTCAAGCAACTGGTGCTGGCGCAGTGCCTGGACCTGCAGCGCGATCGCTACATGCAGGGCAGTGGGCTGCCGAGCTTGATGCGGATGCTTGGGGGGACGTGAGTGTGGGGCCGGGATGATCAGCCATTCGGCTGCTGAAAAGCCGGGGATTCGTGATTGGGGATTCGCAACGGCGGCTCCCCGGTTGCTTGCCCGTCTGTAGGTGTCGGCTTCAGCCGCGAGGCGCTGAGGTTGGAGTTAGAAGATTCGGGATAGGGGATTCGCAATGGCGATTCCCTGTGCAGCGCGGCCTGCCGTGTGGGAGCGGCTTCAGCCGCGACGCGATGAAGTCGGAATCTCGACGTGATTGGGACGCGCGGGTCGCAGAGGGCGCGCCACCCGTCTCAGGCACTCATCCTGAAACCTTGGCAGTTACCTATTGCGGCGCAAGCAGATTCCTACATGAAAGACGATGCGGCCTGGGAACCGCTGTTGCGAATCCCCAATCCCAGCCCTATCGCGTCGCGGCTGAAGCCGCTCCCACAAGCAAGGGCATCCATGCACCGCGGTGCGCTCTTGCGGCTGCCTTACCACGACTTTACGGCGTCGCACTTGCGGCTGAGCTTGTGGGAACGGGAGCAGCTGTTGCGACTCCCCAGTCCCCAATCCCCGGCTTTTCAGCAGCCGAATGGCTGATCATCCCGGCTTCACCGCGTCGCGGCTGAAGCCGCTCCTACCAGGAAGGCGAGGCGGGTAGGGATGCTGAGGCGGGCAGGAAACCCGCCCTTGCGAATCCCCAATCCCGAATCCCCACTCCCAGCCCCTCAGGCATTCTTGTTGTGCCGGCGCATGATCCGCTGCTTGTCGCGGGCCCAGTCGCGGTCCTTGGCCGCGTTGCGCTTGTCGTGGTCCTGCTTGCCCTTGGCCAGCGCGATCTCGAGCTTGATCTTGTTCTTGCTCCAGTACATCGCGGTGGGCACGAGGGTGTAGCCGTCGCGCTCGACGCGGCCGATCAGCTTGTCGATCTCGTTCCGGTGCAGCAGCAGCTTGCGCGTGCGCCGGTCGTCGGCGACCACATGGGTGGAGGCCTGGATCAACGGGGTGATCTGCGCACCGAACAGGAACAGCTCGCCCTGGCGCACGAACGCATAGCTCTCGCCGATGTTGGCGCGGCCGGCGCGGATCGACTTCACCTCCCAGCCCTGCAGGGCCAGGCCTGCCTCATAGCGGTCCTCCAGGTGGTACTCGTGGCGTGCACGCTTGTTCAGGGCGATGGTCTTGTTGGCCGTCGCGCCGTTTGCTTTATCCTTGACGGGTTTCTTGCTCATCTTGCTATTGTCTCCGATTCGGGGCCTCCCGAACGTCTTGGTCCCACTTCCCCTCCCGAATGCCTATCATCCGCCGCAGCGCTCTGGTCGAACACGCCGCCACGCGCATGTTCGATCTGGTCAACGACGTCGCCGCCTATCCGCGCCGGTTCGCCTGGTGCGATGCGGCCCATATCCTCGAGCAGAACGACCGCGTCCTGGTGGCGCGGCTGGACCTGGGGCTGGGTTCGTTCCGCACCTGGTTCACCACCGAAAACAGCCTGCAGCGCCCGGATCGTATCGATATGCAGCTGCGCGACGGTCCGTTCAAGCGCCTGCAGGGGCAGTGGACGTTCCAGGGCTTCAACGAGCACGCCAGCAAGGTCGGCCTGATGCTCGATTTCGAACCCGCCTCGCGCCTGCTGGGCCCGGCGCTGGCCCTAGGCTTCCAGAGCCTGGCCGACCGCATGGTCAACGACTTCGTGCGCGTGGCCGACCGGGAACAGGCCTAGCCGCCATGCAGGTCGAGGTGGTGCTGGCCTGGCCGGAGCGCTTCGTGTCGCAGCGGCTGGAGTTGCCGGAGGGCGCGACGGTGGCCGATGCGCTGGCCGCTGCCGCGTTGCCCGGGGCGACGCCCGGTATGCCGTGCGCGGTCTATGGCGACGTCGCCGCACCGACGCGGCTGCTGCAGGACGGCGACAGGGTGGAACTGCTCAGGCCGCTGCTGATCGACCCCAAGGACGCCAGGCGGCGCCGTGCCAAGCCGCGCTGAGCGGCGGGGCGCGACGCGGCCGCCGGCTCACTCGCCGCGGCGCTGCTTCTTCTTGTCCTTGGCCAGGTTGCGGCCGAACTGGCGCACGCTGTTCTTGGCCAGTTCTTCGTCCTGGTCCGGGAAGTAGTCGCCTTCCCAGCGAGTGACCATGTCGTTGTCGAAGAACACCACGAAGTTCTTGATCTCGGTGTGGCCCAGGCGATCGACACGCTCGGTGGAGGTGTAGTCCCAGCGCTGTGCGTGGAACGGGTCCGGGATCGAGGGGCTGCCCAGCAGCGCGCTGACCTGCTGCTTGCTTTGTCCGACCTTGAGCTGCTCCACGGCCGCCGGTTTGATCAGATTGCCCTGGTAGATGGGCTGCTTGTAAATGATGCCGCAGCCAGCGGTGGACAGGGCAACAACGGCGACCAGCAGGAGATTGCGCATCGGGGACAGGGCTGAATGAAATCACGGCGATGATACACTCCCGGCGACCGCCGCGACCCATTCCCAGGCAGCTGGCGATAAACCAGCTATGAACGGAGACGCCATGGAATCCCACGATCTGCGCAAAGTCGGCCTGAAGGTCACGCACCCCCGGATGCGCATCCTCGAGCTGCTGGAGCAGAAATCGGCGCGGCACCACATGACCGCCGAGGAGATCTATCGGCAGCTGCTGGACCACGGCGACGAGATCGGCCTGGCCACGGTGTACCGGGTGCTGACCCAGTTCGAGGCGGCCGGGCTGGTGCTCAAGCACAACTTCGAGGGCGGCCAGGCGGTGTACGAACTGGACCGCGGCGGCCACCACGACCACATGGTGGACGTGGACACCGGCAAGATCATCGAGTTCGAAAGCGCGGAGATCGAGGAATTGCAGCGCAAGATCGCCGCCGATCACGGCTACGAACTGGAAGAGCACTCCCTGGTGCTGTACGTGCGCAGCAAGCGGCCGAGCGGCAAGAAAGGCTGAGTCTCGCGGCCGGTGAAATCGGCCAGGGTTGTCCTTATCCTGCGCTGGCGATGCGCGGGGCTTCCCCGCCGGACCCTCACCCCAACCCCTCTCCCGGTGGGAGAGGGGCTAGCGCCGTTCCCTTCTCCCCTCGGGAGAAGGTGCCCCGCAGGGGCGGATGAGGGTACGGGCGCAGCCTCATGGAACAATTCAGCGGGTCGCTGCGCGCCGCACCCTCACCCCAACCCCTCTCCCGGCGGGAGAGGGGCTAGCGCCGTTCCCTTCTCCCGCCGGGAGAAGGTGCCCCGAAGGGGCGGATGAGGGTCCGGGCGCAGCCTCATGGACCAATTCAGCGGGTCGCTTCGCGCCGCACCCTCACCCCAACCCGTCTCCCGGTGGGAGAGGGGCTAGCGGCTGTTCCCTTCTCCCCTCAGGAGAAGGTGCCCCGAAGGGGCGGATGAGGGTACGGGCGCAGCCTCATGGACCAATTCAGCGGGTCGCTCCGCGTCGGACCCTCACCCCAACCCCTCTCCCGGCGGGAGAGGGGCTAGCGCCGTTCCCTTCTCCCCTCGGGAGAAGGTGCCCCGAAGGGGCGGATGAGGGTACGGGCGCAGCCTCATGGACCAATTCAGCGGGTCGCTTCGCGTCGCACCCTCACCCCAACCCCTCTCCCGGTGGAAGAGGGGCTAGCGGCTGTTCCCTTCTCCCATCGGGAGAAGGTGCCCCGAAGGGGCGGATGAGGGTCCGGGCGCAGCCTCATGGACCAAGTCAGCAGGTCGCTTCGCGCCGCACACCCTCACCCAACCCCTCTCCCACCGGGAGAGGGGCTAGCGGCTATTCCCTTCCTCCATCGGGAGAAGGGCTTTATTTCCCGCGGTTGACTTCGGCTGGCGCGTGCCGGATTCCGCCTCGTGCGCGTTCGTACAAGCGCCGAACGCGGGAGCTCAGCCAACCCGCGATCGGGCGTCGACCGCCTGATGAGCAGGGCGGCATGCGCGGGTCCAGGGCGCCCCGGACCCCGGCGCCGGCCGCTCAGCCCGCGCTGAGCAGCAGCCGCTTGGCCGCGGCGCGGGCTTCCTTGCTGACCTCGACCCCGCCCAGCATCCGCGCTAGTTCTTCCTCGCGCTGGCGCGGCGCCAGCAGTTCCACCGAACTCTGGGTCATGCCCTCGACCGGCGCCTTGCTGACCCGGTAGTGGGCGTGGCCCTGCGCGGCGACCTGGGGCAGGTGGGTCACGCACAGCACCTGCCGTTGCTCGCCGAGCGCGCGCAGTTTCTTGCCGACGATGTCGGCGACGGCGCCGCCGATGCCCGAGTCCACTTCGTCGAAGACCATGGTCGGCACCGCGTCCAGGCCCAGCGCGGCGACCTCGATCGCCAGCGAGATGCGCGACAGCTCGCCACCGGAGGCGACCTTGCGCAAGGCGCGCGGCGGCTGCCCGGCGTTGGCGGCGACCAGGAACTCGACCCGCTCGGCGCCCGCTGGGTCCGGCCGCTCGCTCTCGTGCGGTTCCAGTTGAATGAGGAAGCGGCCGCCGCCCATGCCCAGTTCGCCGATCAGGGCGGTGGTGTCGTGCGACAGCGCCTGCGCGCCGCGATCGCGGGTGGCGGTGAGTATCGCCGCGGCGTCGCGCCAGGCCTGAGTGGCCTGGGCGATCTCGGCGTCGAGCACGTCCAGCCGCTCGCCGGCGCCGCGCAGGCTCTCCACTTCGGCCAGCAGGGCGTCGCGGTGGTCGGCCAGCGCGTCCACGCCGATGCGGTGCTTGCGTGCCAGGTCGTGCAGGCGGCCGAGCTTGCGTTCCATCTCGTCGAACTGCGCCGGGTCGGCGTCCAGGTCGTCGCGGACCCGGTCGATCAGCGCCAGCGCTTCCTCCAACTGGATGCCGGCGCTGTCGATCAGTGCCTGCACCTCGGCCAGGCGCGGGTCGTATTCGCCGACCTTGCCGAGTTCGTGGCGGGTCTGCTGCAACAGGTCCAGCACCGCCGGCGCCTCGTCGCCGTTGAGCCGCTGCGCCGCGCCCTCGCAGGCGCCGATCAGCGCGGCGGCATGGGCCGGGCGGCGATGGTTGGCGTCCAGGGCGGCGATCGCCGCCGGATCCAGGTCCTCGCGCTGCAGTTCGGCCAACTGGTGCTGCAGGAAACCGATGCGGTCGCTGACGTCGCCTTGCGCCAGCAAGGTCTCGCGTTCACTGAGCAGACCCTGCCAACGCGCGGCGGCGGCGCGCACCGCGGCGCGCTCGGCGTCGTTGCGCGCGTAGGCGTCGAGCAGGCCGAGCTGGCTGCCGCGCGAGAGCAGGGCCTGGTGTTCGTGCTGGCCGTGGATCTCGACCAGGTGGCCGGCCAGCTCGGCCAGTTGCGACAGGGTCACCGGGCGCCCGTTGATCCAGGCGCGCGAGCCGCCGTCGGCGCGGATCACCCGGCGCAGCTGGCAATGTTCCTCGTCGTCGAGTTCGTTCTCGCGCAGCCAGGCGCGGGCCTGGGCGGGAGCGACGAACTCGGCCGACAGTTCGGCGCGGTCGGCGCCGTGGCGGACCACGCCGCTGTCGGCACGCAGCCCGGACAGGAAGCCGAGCGCGTCCACCATCAGCGACTTGCCGGCGCCGGTTTCGCCGGACACCACGGTCATGCCTGGGCCGAATTCCAGTTCGGTGCCGCGTACGACGGCGAAATCCTTGATCGAGAGATGTCTGAGCATGGGGTCTGCATCCGGAGCCGCGCAACGCTAGCATGCGCAGGCAGGTGGGCCAATGACGTGCCAGCCGGCGCGGACTTGCCAAGCCGACAGGTAGCGATTATCTAATGGTCAGTCTCACGGGTTGATTCCATGCGCGCTTCCCCGGTCCATTCCAGCCTCGATCCGCGTGCCCGGCAACTGCTGCGCACGCTGATCTCGCGCTACATCCGCGACGGCGAGCCGGTCGGCTCGCAGACCCTGGCCCGGCATGCCGGGCTGGACGTGAGCCCGGCGACGATCCGCAACATCCTCGCCGACCTGGAGGACGCCGGCCTGCTCAGCTCGCCGCACACCTCGGCCGGGCGCGTGCCCACCGCCACCGGCTACCGGGTGTTCGTCGACAGCCTGGTGCAGATGCGCCCGCCGGCCGAGGGCGAGGTGGCGCGGCTGCGCGCGGAGATGGCCAACGCCGCCGGCACCCAGGCGCTGCTGGGCAGCGCCTCGGAACTGCTGTCGGCCATGACCCACTTCGTCGGCGTGGTCAGCGCGCCCAAGCGCGAGCAGTTCGCGTTCCGGCACATCGACTTCGTGCCGCTGGACGCGCGGCGGGTGCTGGCGATCCTGGTGTTCGCCGACAACGAGGTGCAGAACCGGGTCATCGAGCCGCGCAAGGCCTACGAGCCGGCCGAACTGGAGCAGGTGGCCAATTATCTGAACCGGCATTTCGCCGGGCGCGCGCTGGCCGACATCCGCGCCAGCCTGCTGCGCGACCTGCGCCACGCCCGCGACGAGATGGAACAGTTGCTGGCGCACAGCGTTGAGCTGGCCGAGCAGGCGCTGGCGCCGGCCGGCGACGACATGGTGCTGGCCGGGCAGACCAAGCTGATGGGCGTGCAGGACCTGTCGGACCTGGAGCGGCTGCGCGAACTGTTCGAGGTCTTCGCCAGCAAGCGCGAGATCCTGCAACTGCTCGAGCGCACCATCCGCGCGCCCGGCGTGCGCATCTTCATCGGCGAGGAAACCGGCATGGTGCCGCTGGAGAGCGTGTCGCTGGTGACCGCCCCGTACATGGCCGGCGGCCAGGTGCTGGGCGTACTCGGGGTGATCGGCCCCAAGCGCATGGACTACGACCGGGTCATCCCCCTGGTGCAGACCGCCGCCGACGTCCTCGGCGCCCGCCTGGACCCATCTCCGCCGGGCGACCGCTGAGCGCACGCAGCGCTGGTCGAAGCGCCGCCGTCTCATCGGCCAGCAGGCCATCCAGCCGCGCCCGGGCGAATCCCCAATCCCCTATCCCGGCTCACTTGAATCCGCCCGCACCGCCCACATAGGTGGTCCGGTAAGGCGGGACGCACCCCGCCAGGGACCCGGACATGACGCAAGAACACCCCGAATTCGATTCCGAACACCTGACCGAGGCGCAGCAGCCCTCGACCGATCCGTTGCAGGCGGAAGTGGAGACGCTGCGCAGCGAGCTGGCCCTGGTCAAGGCCGACGCCCTGCGCGAGCGGGCCGACCTGGAGAACCAGCGCAAGCGCATCGCCCGCGACGTGGAGCAGGCGCGCAAGTTCGCCAACGAGCGCCTGCTCGGCGACCTGTTGCCGGTGTTCGACAGTCTGGACGCGGGGCTGACCGCCGCCGGCAGCGAGCCCAGCCCGCTGCGCGACGGCCTGGAGCTGACCTACAAGCAGCTGCTCAAGGTCGCCGCCGACAACGGCCTGACCCTGCTCGACCCGACCGGCGAGCCGTTCAACCCGGAGCACCACCAGGCGATCAGCCAGGCCGACGCCGAGGGCGTCCCCCCGGGCCACGTGATCCAGGTGTTCCAGAAGGGCTACCTGCTCAACGACCGCCTGCTGCGGCCCGCCCTGGTGGTGGTGGCCAAGCACGACTGAGCCGGACCGGGCGCACGCGCCTGAACCCGGCGCGGCGGCAGTGGAACGCTAATTTGCGGCGATGGCTTGAATGACCCGCAGCCATCCCTATATCCGAACCAGATCCCGGCACTGGCCGGCTACACGACCTTTCAGGAGTCATTGCAATGGGCAAGATCATCGGCATCGACCTGGGCACGACCAATTCGTGCGTGGCGATCATGGACGGCGGCAAGGCCCGCGTCATCGAGAATTCCGAGGGTGACCGCACCACGCCTTCGATCGTCGCCTACACCAAGGACGGCGAAGTGCTGGTGGGCGCCTCGGCCAAGCGCCAGGCCGTCACCAACCCCAAGAACACCTTCTACGCGGTCAAGCGCCTGATCGGCCGCAAGTTCACCGACGCCGAAGTGCAGAAGGACATCGGCCTGGTGCCGTACGGCATCGTCCAGCACGACAACGGCGACGCCTGGGTGGCCACCGCCGACGGGCGCAAGCTGGCCTCGCAGGAAATCTCCGCGCAGGTGCTGGAGAAGATGAAGAAGACCGCCGAGGCGTTCCTGGGCGAGACCGTCACCGAGGCGGTCATCACCGTGCCGGCGTACTTCAACGACAGCCAGCGCCAGGCGACCAAGGACGCCGGCCGCATCGCCGGCCTGGACGTCAAGCGCATCATCAACGAGCCGACCGCCGCGGCGCTGGCCTACGGCCTGGACAAGGGCCAGGGCGGCGACCGCAAGATCGCGGTGTACGACCTGGGCGGCGGCACCTTCGACGTGTCGATCATCGAGATCGCCAACGTCGACGGCGAGAAGCAGTTCGAAGTGCTGGCCACCAACGGCGACACCTTCCTGGGCGGCGAAGACTTCGACAAGCGCGTCATCGACTACCTGGTGGAAGAGTTCAACAAGGACCAGGGCATCGACCTGCGCAAGGATCCGCTGGCGCTGCAGCGCCTGAAGGACGCCGCCGAGCGCGCCAAGATCGAGCTGTCGTCCTCGCAGCAGACCGAAGTCAACCTGCCGTACGTCACCGCCGACGCGTCGGGCCCGAAGCACCTCAACATCAAGCTGACCCGGGCCAAGCTCGAGGCACTGGTGGAGGACCTGGTCAAGCGCACCATCGATCCGTGCCGCACCGCGCTGAACGACGCCGGCCTGCGCGCCAGCGACATCACCGAGGTGATCCGGGTCGGTGGCCAGACCCGCATGCCGAAGGTGCAGCAGGCGGTGGCCGAGTTCTTCGGCAAGGAGCCGCGCAAGGACGTCAACCCCGACGAGGCCGTGGCGCTGGGCGCCGCGATCCAGGGCGGCGTGCTGGCCGGCGACGTCAAGGACGTGCTGCTGCTCGACGTGACCCCGTTGAGCCTGGGCATCGAGACCCTGGGCGGCGTGTTCACCAAGATCATCGAGAAGAACACCACCATCCCGACCAAGGCCTCGCAGGTGTTCTCCACCGCCGAGGACAACCAGTCGGCGGTGACCGTGCACGTGCTGCAGGGCGAGCGCGAACAGGCCCGCTACAACAAGTCGCTGGCCAAGTTCGACCTGTCCGGCATCGAGCCGGCCCCGCGCGGCCTGCCGCAGGTGGAGGTGTCCTTCGACATCGACGCCAACGGCATCCTGCACGTGTCGGCCAAGGACAAGAAGACCAACAAGGAACAGAAGGTCGAGATCAAGGCCGGTTCCGGCCTGTCGGACGACGAGATCCAGCGGATGGTCGCCGACGCGGAAGCCAACCGCGAGGAAGACAAGAAGTTCCACGAGCTGGTGCAGGCGCGCAACCAGGCCGACGGCCTGATCCACGCCACCCGCAGCGCGATCACCGAGCACGGCAGCAAGGTCGGTGGCGATGTCATCGGCAAGGTCGAGTCGGCGCTGGCGGATCTGGAAACCGCGATGAAGGGCGACGACAAGGGCCAGATCGAGGCCAAGACCAAGGCGCTGGAAGAGGCCGGTCAGTCGCTGTACGCCGCCGCGGCGGCGGGCGAGCAGCAGCCGGGCGGCAACGCCGGCGGCGCGCACGCGTCCTCGGCCCAGTCCGACGACGTGGTCGACGCCGAGTTCACCGAGGTCAAGGACGACAAGAAGGGAGCCGGGATTGGGGATTTGGGATTGGGGATTCGCAAAGGCCTTGTCCTGGTGGGTTCCCGCTCCCGATCCCTGTCCATGCAGTGCTTGCAAAAGCGGAAGAGCCCCGGCTCTCCGCTTTTGCCTTGAACGAATCCCGACTCTCGAATCTCGAATCCCCGCCCCATGAGCAAACGCGACTATTACGAAGTGCTGGGTGTGGCCCGCACCGCCAGCGACGACGAGCTGAAGAAGGCCTATCGCCGTTGTGCGATGAAGTACCACCCGGACCGCAATCCCGGCGACCAAGCCGCCGAGGCCGCGTTCAAGGAGTGCAAGGAAGCCTATGAGGTGCTCTCCGACGGCAACCGCCGGCGCATGTACGACGCGCACGGCCACGCCGCGTTCGAGCACGGCATGGGCGGGATGGGCGGCGGCCCCGGTGGCCCGGACATGGGCGACATCTTCGGCGACATCTTCGGCAACATCTTCGGTGGGGCCGGCGGTGGCGGACGTGCGCCGCGACGTGGCGCCGACATCGGCTACGTGCTGGAGCTGGACCTGGAAGAAGCGGTGGCCGGCATCGAGCGCCGCATCGAGATTCCGACCCTGAGCGAATGCGAGCACTGCCACGGCAGCGGCTCGGAGGACGGCAAGGTCGAGACCTGCGGCACCTGCCATGGTCGCGGCCAGGTGCGCATCCAGCGCGGCATCTTCGCCATGCAGCAGACCTGCCCGCATTGCGCCGGCCGCGGCCAGACCGTGCAGAACCCGTGCGGCCAGTGCCACGGCGCCGGGCGCGTGGAAGAGACCAAGGTGCTGTCGGTGAAGATCCCCGCCGGCGTCGACAACGGCGACCGCATCCGCCTGTCGGGTGAGGGCGAAGCCGGTCCGGCCGGTACCCCGCCGGGCGATCTGTACGTGGAAGTGCGGGTGCGCGAGCATGCGATCTTCCAGCGCGACGGCGACGACCTGCACTGCGAAGTGCCGATCCGCATCTCGCAGGCGGCGCTGGGTGACACGGTGCGCGTGGCCACCCTGGGCGGCGAGGCGGAGATCCGTATTCCGGCCGAGACCCAGACCGGCAAGCTGTTCCGCCTGCGCGGCAAGGGCGTGCGCTCGGTGCGCAGCCGCAGCGAAGGCGATCTGTACTGCCGGGTGGTGGTGGAAACGCCGATCAACCTCACTGCCGACCAGCGCAAGCTGCTGGAACAGTTCGAGTCCACCTTCACCGGCGAGGACGCGCGCAAGCATTCGCCGAAGTCGGCCACCTTCATCGATGGCGTGAAGGGGTTCTGGGACCGGATGACGTCGTAAGGCCGGGATGATCAGCCATTCGGCTGCTGAAAAGCCTGGGATTTGGGATTCGGGATGACAGCCTGCGGCTGTTGAAAGCCGGGATGACCAGCTGAAAGGCAGGATTCGGGATCTGCCAAGTGTTCCTGGCCGCTGCTGGGCTTTTTGTGGGAGGGGCTTCAGCCCCGACGCTTTGCTGTCAAAAGTGTCACGGCTGAAGCCGCTCCTGCAGCGGAATGTTGTGCTGGAATGTTTCGCCCGCTGAGTGCAGCGGATATATCAAGATTTTCGATTCCGGATGCGTGGACGTCCTTCCGCATCCTGGCTCCCTGTTGTAGGAGCGGCTTCAGCCGCGACGCTTTCTCGTCGGAGCGTCGCAGCTGAGGCCGTTGTTGCTGAAAGCCGTGCAACACGTCTATATGCGCGCATCCCGAGCGCACGGGTGCCAGCGCTACACTACGGCGATGAACGCTCCCGCCGATAGCTCCGCCGCTAGTCATCTCATCCATGGCCGCCGCCAGCGCCCCGATGGGCCGGTGCCGGTCGACGTCATCTCCGTGCAGTCGCAACTCGTCTACGGCCACGCCGGCAACAGCGCGGCGGTGCCGCCGTTGCGTGCGCTGGGCCTGCGCGTGGCGGAGATCCCGACCACGCTGCTGAGCAATGCGCCGTTCTACGCCACCTTGCGCGGCAAGGTGCTGCCGTCGGACTGGTTCGCCGACCTGCTGCTCGGCGCCAGCGAACGCGGCCTGCCGCAACGCGCGCGCATGCTGGTGTCCGGCTACTTCGGCAGCGTCGGCAACGGTGCCGCGTTCGCCGACTGGCTCGACACCACGCTGCCGCAGTGCCCGACGCTGCGCTACTGCCTGGACCCGGTGATCGGCGATACGCATACCGGCCCTTATGTGGAACCGGGCCTGGAAGCGATCTTCGCGCAGCGCCTGTTGCCGCACGCGTGGCTGGTGACGCCGAATGCGTTCGAACTCGGCCGCCTGACCGGCATGCCGGCGCTGGCCCAGGACGAGGCGATCGCCGCGGCGCGCGTGTTGCTGGCGCGCGGACCGCAGTGGGTGCTTGCCCACAGCGTCGGCGGCGATGCCGGGCAACTGGTGACGCTGGCGGTGAGCCGCGAGGCGGTCTACCGCTGGTGCTCGCCACTGCTGCCGGTGGACGTGGCCGGCACTGGCGATGTGCTGATGGCGCTGCTGGTGGCCTTCCTGCTGCGCGGCGACGGTTTCGAAGCGGCGATCGGCCGTGCCATCGCCGGCGTGCACGCGGCGCTGGAGGCGACCCTGGCCGCGGATGTGGAAGAGCTGGACGTGTTGGCGGCGGCGCCGGCCGCACTGGCGACGCCGCTGCGTTTCGTCGCCGAGCGTCTGGCGTGAGCCTGCGCCCGGTCGTCGGCATCGTTGGCAGCGCCGGCGCGTATGGCCGCTGGCTGAGCCGCTTCTTTCGCGAGCGCATGCAACTGGACGTGATCGGCCACGATCCGGCCGATCCGCAGTCGCTGGCGCCGGAAGCGCTGCTGCAGCAGGCGCAGGTGCTGATCTTCTCCGCCCCGATCCGGCACACGCCGGCGCTGATCGGCGAGTACGCGCAGCGCGCCGGCGGCCGCGAACGCGGCCAATTGTGGCTGGACGTCACCTCGGTCAAGGCCGCACCGGTGGCGGCGATGCTGGCCTCGCAGGCGGAAGTGGCCGGCCTGCATCCGATGACCGCACCGCCGAAGTCGCCCACGCTCAAGGGCCGCGTGCTGGTGGTGTGCGAGGCGCGGGTGACGCAGTGGCAGCCCTGGCTGCAGCAGCTGTACGCGGCGCTGGAAGGCGAGTGCGTGCGCAGCACGCCCGAGCACCACGACCGGGTGATGGCGCTGGTGCAGGCGATGGTCCACGCCACCCACCTGGCCCAGGCGGGTGTGCTGCGCGAACATGCGCCGGCGCTGGGGCCGTTGCAGGCCTTGCTGCCGTACCGTTCGGCCTCGTTCGAGCTGGATACCGCGATCATTGCGCGCATCCTGGCGTTGAATCCCGCGATCTACGAAGACATCCAGTTCGGCAATCCGCACGTCGGCGACGTACTCGATGGACTGATCGTGCAGTTGTCGCGGCTACGCGCGCAGGTCGCCCGCGGCGACGATGCGGCACGCGCGCAGTTCCGTGCCGAGTTCCTCGACGCCAACCTGCAGGCGCTGGGCGAGGCGGCGATCGCCCAGGGCAACTATAGCTACGAGCGGGTAGGGTATTTGCTGGCCGATCTGACCGAGCAGATGACGCTTAGCGTGTATCTGCCCGAGGACCGCGCCGGTTCGCTGCGCGCGCTGTTGCACGTGTTCGAGCGCCATGGCGTCAACCTGGCCTCGATTCATTCCTCGCGCACGCAGGCGGGCGAATTGCATTTCCGGCTCGGCTTCGATCCGGCCAGTGATGCCATGGCCGTGCGCAGCGCGGCGGCGGAGATCGATGCCAGTGGGATCGGGCGCGTGTTGGCGGGCTGACGTCTGGGGTCGTTCGCGGCTTGCGTGATCGCGAGTACGAGCGGTCGCGGCTAAAGCCGCTCCTACGACGGCCGTTGCGTGCTTTTGTAGGAGCGGCTTTAGCCGCGACCGCGCAACACGCGAGACGCGTTGAGGGGAATCACCAACACCTGCTCGCAATTCATCCACAGCGCATGTGGATGGTCACTGCGCAAACGTGTGGATAACTGTCGGCGCGCCTTGCGCGGCAAGCGTGTCAAGCGGTGTGGCGAAAAATTCACCAGAGTATCGCCAGTGCCCCGAACGCCAGTGGTGATGACGGGGCACGGCGACACCTCGTAGTCGCGACGCTAGACCGCGGTCAAGGTCAACTCGCCACCGGTGGTGACGAACTGCTGGCCGCGACGGATCAGCTTGCGGCCATCGGCCAGTTCGTAGCGCAGCCCGCTGTCGGCGTGCGCATCGTGCTGTGCCTGCTGCTGGCGCGGCGCGTCGTCCTGGAACTCGGTGATCAGATAGGCCTCGCCGTCGGGACCGAGGGCAGGCAATTGGCGAAAGGACATCGGGAGCCTCCTGTCGAACGCTGCATCGAATGCGGGACGCCTCAGCCGCGGTCGCGATACGCGCGGACCGCAGCAGACGCGGCTCGACCGTAGTCCCGCCGCCGTTAGCGCGGCGTGCTCAGTCGATGAACTGCAGGCGAGCGAGTTCGGCGTACAACCCGTCCTGCGCCAGCAGCTCGGCGTGGGTGCCCTGGGCGACGATGCGGCCGTGGTCCATCACCACGATGCGGTCGGCCTTGAGCACGGTCGCCAGGCGGTGCGCGATCACCAGCGTGGTACGTCCCGCCATCAGCCGCTCCAGTGCATGCTGCACGGCGTTTTCGCTTTGCGCGTCCAGGGCGCTGGTGGCCTCGTCCAGCAACAGGATCGGCGCGTCCTTGAGCAGGGCGCGGGCGATGGCGATGCGTTGCTGCTGGCCGCCGGACAGCCGTGCGCCGCGCTCGCCCAGTTCGCTGGCGTAGCCGTCGGGCAGCTGCCGCAGGAACGTATCGGCTTCGGCGGCGCGCGCGGCGGCCTCGACCTCGGCCTCGCTGGCCTCGAGCCGCCCGTAGCGGATGTTGTCGGCGGCGCTGGCGGCGAACAGGGTCGGGTGCTGCGGCACCAGCCCGATCGCCGCGCGCAACTGCGACGGGTCCAGCGTGCGCAGATCGAGGCCGTCCACCTGCACGCTGCCCGATTGCGGATCGTGGAAGCGCATCAGCAGCGCCAGCACCGTGCTCTTGCCGGCGCCGGAGGGGCCGACCAGGGCCACGCTCTCGCCTGGCCGCACGTGCAGATCGAAGCCATCCAGCGCCGGGTGATCGGGGCGCTGCGGATAACGGAAGCTGACGTTGTCGAAGCGCACCTCGCCGCGCAGTGGCTGCGGCAGCGCAAGCGGTTGCGCCGGCGCGACCACTTCGGGGCGTTCCTGGAACAGTTCGGCGATGCGGCCCATGCCGCCGGCCGCGCGCTGCAGGTCGTTCCAGACCTCGGCCAGCGAGGCGACCGAGCCGCCGCCGAACATCGCGTACAGCACGAACTGGCCGAGCGCGCCGGCGCTGAGTTGGCCGGCGGCCACCTCGTGCGCGCCCGACCACAGCACCAGCACGATCGCGCCGAAGATCAGCACGATCGCCGCAGCGGTGATCAGCGCCTGTGCACCGACCCGGCGCCGTGCCACTGCCACGGTCTGCGCCAGCGCTTCGCCGAAGCGGCCGCGTTCGTAGCCTTCGCGCGCGTAGGCCTGCACCGTGCGCACCGCGCCCAGGGTTTCGGCGGCCAGGGTGTTGGCGTCGGCGACGCGGTCCTGGCTGGCGCGCGAAATCTTCTGCAGGCGCCGCGCACCGAGCACGATCGGCAGCACCGCTACGGGGATGCCGAGCAGGGTGTAGGCGGCCAGGTGCGGGCTGGTCACGCACAGCATCACCACGCTGCCGACCGCGGTGACCGTGCTGCGCAGTGCCACCGACATGGTGCTGCCGATCACGCCACGCAGCAGTTCGCTATCGGCCGACAGGCGCGAGACCAGCTCGCCGCTGCGGTTGCGGTCGTGGAAGCCGGCATGCAGGCCGATCAGGTGCGTGTATAGGCGCTCGCGCAGGTCGGCGACCACCTTCTCGCCGAGCAGCGACACGAAATAGAAGCGCGTGGCCGTGGCCACCGCCAGCACCAATGCGACCGCGAACAGCAGGGCGAAGGACTGGTTGATGCGGCTGACGTCGCTGAAGCCGTGGTCGATCATCTGCCGCACCGCCACCGGCAGGCTCAGCGTCGCGCTGGAGGAGACCGCCAGCGCCACCAACCAGGCGACGAGCAGGCCGCGCCGGCGACGCACGAACGGCCACAGGGTGCGCAGGCTGCCGAGTCTGCGCAGCGACTTGGCCTGATCGGCCGACGGGGTGTTCATGCGGGGGCGGGTTCCGAACAGCGGACCCGATTGCGAGTGGCGTCGCGCAGGCGGGTTTTCAAGGCGTCCACGCGATCGCTGGGCAGGCGCAGGCGCAATTCGGCGCCGCCGGCATCGAAGCGTTCATCGAGTTTTTCCGCGGCGCAGGCGCTCAGTGCGGCATGCACCGCGCCCAGGTCGTCGAAGCCGCAGTGCAGGGTCAGCAGGCTCAACGCCAGCAGCGGTTGCCGCGGCGCCAGTCGCAGGCATTCGGCCGCGCTGCCGCCGTAGGCGCGGACCAGGCCGCCGGCGCCGAGCTTGATGCCGCCATACCAGCGCGTGACCACCACCACCACGCGGTCGAAGCCCTGGCCGTCGATTGCGGCCAGGATCGGCCGGCCGGCGGTGCCGGCGGGCTCGCCGTCGTCGCTGGAGCGGTACTCGTCGCCATGGCGGTAGGCCCAGCAATTGTGGGTGGCGTCGGCCACCGTCACCTGTTGCAGGAACGCCAGCGCCGCGCCGGCGTCGGCGATCGGTGCGGCATGCGCCAGGAAGCGGCTGTGCTTGATCTCCACGCTGTGGCTGACGGGGTGCGGGAGCGTATCGGGCATCGGCGGCATTGTAGACGAGGCGCGACGTCGGCCTGTTGCGCCGGCGCCGGGGGCCGCGCGGCTCAGTCCTGCAGCAGCGTGCGCAGGTCGGCGGGCAGCGCGCGGTGCGGATGCGTGCGCTGGAAGCGCAGCAGGCTGGCGCGGGCGGCGTCCAGTTCGCCCTCGTCGCGGCGCTCGCGGATCCGCTGCAGCCAGCGCCGCGGCGGCAAGCGCGCATCGGCCTCCACTGCGACCTCCACCTCGGCCGTCACGGCACCGGTGGCGGGCATGGGTTCCGGCGTTGCGGCTGCGGGCGCTGCAGGCGACGTCGAAGGGCGCAGCGAGAGCGCCTCCGACGCCTCGGCCGTAGCGGCCTGCGCGCGCGTGGAGGTCGCCGGTTTGGCCCGGTGGGCGTTGTCGGTAGGGGCGCTGCGCGCCCAGGTGTCCTGCGCCGTCGTCGCACGCGCCGGTGCGCGCAAGGCCATCGCGGCCGGTGCGGCTTGCTGTTCCGTGGCCGGTTCGGGAGACGGCTCGCTGCTGTCGGCCGCGATGGCCGGCGGTGGCGGGGCCGGCGTTGCAGCGGGCGCAACCATGGGCGGTGGCACAGGAGGGGCAAGGCGCTTCGTGGGCACCGGCTTGGACGCCTGCGGCTGCGGCACACGCTCCAGCAGTGGTGCGGCAGGCGCTTCCGCTGCCATGCGCGCCGAGGCCGCAGGGGCGGGCACTGCGGTCTCGGCGACTGCCGGCGCGGCGCTGGCCTGCGCCTGCTCCGCGGAAGCGGGTGCCGGCGATGCGACGGGCGCAGGCATGGCGTCGCTGTCGGGAGCGGTTGCCGGGGCTGGCGCTGTCGCCGGTGCCGGTGTGGAGGGCGCCGGCGGACGTCCGCGCCAGGCAATGCCGGCCACCAGCACCAGCGAGGCGGCCACGCCGAGCCAGGTCGGCCAGCGTGACCGCGACGCCGCCGCCGGGGCGGCGCGCGCTGCAGGAGCGTCGGCCGTCGCTTTCGCTTCAGCAGGGGGGGGCGGCGGCATCGCTGTGGCGGCCTGCGCCCGCGCCCGCTCCGCGGCGCTGCTGGGATACTCCGGAACCTCGGCGGCACCCGGCGCGACCGCCGCGCGCGCGGCGGCCAGGATCGCCGCGTCCAGCGCCGGCGGCGGCAGTGCCTGCCGGCCCAGGCGCAGACGCTCGGCCAGCGCGCGCTCTTCCGGGGTCAGCGGTTCGTCGGCGCTCATCCGCCCAGCCTCGCGCGCAGTTTGTCCATCGCATAGCGCAGCCGCGACTTGACCGTCTCGCGGCCGACGCCGGTGATCTGCCCGATCTCGTCCAGGCTCAATTCCTGCTCCAGGCGCAGCAGCAGCACGTCGCGTTGCTCCTCGGGAAGCGCATCCAGGGCCAGTTGCAGCTGGCGCCGTTGTTCGAAGGCGGACAATTGCCGCTCCGGGGTATCGGGGTCCTGCACGCGGGCGGTGCGCAGGTCGGCGTCGGCCGGTGCCGGCGGTCGATGCCTGGCAGCGCGCCAGTGGTCGCCGAGCCGATTGTGGGCGATGCGCAGCAGCCAGGTGGTGAACGCGGCCTGCGGCTGCCAGTCCAGGCGCGCGGCGATCACCCGCTGCCACACGTCCTGGAACAGTTCTTCGGCCAGCGCACGGTCGCGCAGCTGCCGCAGCAGGTACTGATACAGACGGCCGCGATGGCGCAGGTACAAGGTCTCGAACGCGCGCGCGTCGCCGGCCGCGTAGGCCAGCATCAGGGCTTCGTCGCTCGCTTCGACCGGGGCATCCACGGCGGCAAGCCTAAGCGTTCCCCGGGCCGGCGCATAGTCGGGAAGCGGGGGCCGGGAAGAGGCCGGCAATGGCGGAAGTTCGGACAACATGTGTAGACAAACGCGCATCTCGCCACTTCGGGGTCGAGCGGGCGTCGATCGGTGCATGCAACAGGTATGCTGATGGTGAAGGGCGAGCGTGGAGCAGTTCCGGGGGGCCCTGCAGGAGTTGTCGTCGATGCTGTTCAATTCGTCCACCACCGTCCGCGAAGACGCATCCGGCGGCCATGCGCCCGCCCGCACGGCGCAGGCCTTGTGCGGCCTGCTGCCGCCCGGCAGCGCCGTGGTGATCGGCTGCGGCGACGGCGTGGTCGGGCGCCTCCACGGCGCCAGCGCCGAGGCGCCGGAGTGGCTGCAGGCGCTGGTCGCCCAGACGCTGGCCGCCACCGAGTTGCCGCCGTCGACGACGCCGACGGTGCTGCACGTGCACCGCACCGCCGAGGGTGCCTGCGTGGCCATCGGCGCGCAGGTGAAGCAGCCGCTGGACGCAACGCACCGCGCGGCCTGGTGCGAGGCCGCGGTCGCGTTCGGCCTGAATCTGCTCGACACCGAGCGCATGCGCGCGCGCATCGAGGGCCTGGAAAAATCCAAGCAACTGCAGCAGGCGCTGTACGAGATCGCCGACCTGGCCGGCGCCGATCTGGAAATGAGCCAGATGCTGCAGCGCGTGCACGCCGTGCTCGAATCGCTGATGTATGCGGAGAACTGCTACATCGTCGAGTACGACGAAGACCAGCAGAGCATGCGTTTCCTGTACTTCTCCGACCGCCACGACGACTTCGTCGCCGACCCGGAGCAGACCTACTTCCTGCACGACATGCCGCACAGCCTCACCTTCGCCCTGCTGCGCCATGGTCGCGCGGTGCGCGGGCCGTCGGAACAGGTGCGCGAACGCCTGCAGGTCGGCGACAACGTCGGCCACGGTCCGGAGAGCCGCGACTGGCTGGGCGTGCCGATGCTGCGCGAGGGCCGTGTGTGCGGGGCGATCGTGGTGCAGAACTACGATTACGCGCTGCGCTACACCGACGCCGACCGCGCGCTGCTTGCCTACGTGGCGCAGCACGTGCAGACCGCGATGGACCGGCGCCACGCGCAGGTGCAGCTGGAGCGACGGGTGGACCTGCGCACCCAGGAACTGCAGCGTGCCAACTGCGACCTGCAGGACGAGATCCAGGAGCGCAAGCGCGCCGAGATGCTGCAGCTGGCGCTGTTCCGCATCGCCGAGCTGGCGATCCGCTCGGAGAGCCTGCAGCAGTTCTACACCGAGGTGCACGCCATCGTCGGCGGGCTGATCGACGCTCGCAATCTGTACATCGCCCTGCTGTCCGACGACGACACGATGCTGGAGTTCGTGTATTCGGTGGACGAGTTCACCCCGTACCGCCCGCAACGGCGCCGCGGCCGCGGACTGACCGAGTACGTGATGCGGGTGCGGCGTCCGCAGCTGCTCGAACTGGCCGACATCGACGCCTTGCTGGCGCAGGACGAGGTGCAGGAATACGGCCAGCGTCCCTACAGCTGGCTGGGCGCGCCGCTGTTCGACGAGGGCGAGGTGATCGGCGCGATCGTGGTGCAGAGCTACGTCGCCAAGGTGCGTTTCACCGAGCACGACCAGCGCCTGCTGACCTTCGTCGCGCACAACGTTGGCAGCGGCCTGGCGCGGCAGCGCGCGCAGGAACGGTTGCGACTGGCGCACGCGGAGCTGGAGCAGCGCGTGGAGGAGCGCACCCGCGAGCTGGCCGAGGTCAACGAGCAGTTGCTGGCGCAGATCGCCGAACGCTGGCGCGCCGAGCAGCGCCTGACCCATCAGGCGCTGCACGATGCGCTGACCGGCTTGCCGAACCGCTCGCATCTGCTCGACCGACTCAGCGAGGCGATCGCCCGCGCGCGGGGCGGCGGCAAGACCTTCGCCGTGCTGTTCCTGGATCTGGACCGGTTCAAGCTGGTCAACGACAGCATCGGGCACGCCGCCGGCGACGAGATGCTGGTGCAGGTGGCCAAGCGCATCGTCTCCACGATCCGCGGTCAGGACGTGGTGGCGCGCCTGGGCGGCGACGAGTTCGCGGTGCTGACGCCGTCCGAGCACGGCCTGGATGGTGCACGCGAGCTGGCGCGGCGCCTGCTGCACGTGCTCGGCCAGCCGATGTGGGTGGCCGGCCGCGAGTTGTTCCCGTCCGGGAGCCTGGGCATCGCCGCCTGGCATCCGCGCTACCACAACGGCGAGGAGATGCTGCGCGACGCGGACGCGGCCATGTACCGGGCCAAGGCGCAGACCCAGGATCGCTGCGTGGTGTTCGACGAGGCCATGCGCGAGGCGGCGCTGCGCAGTCTCGATCTGGAGGCCGACCTGCGCCGCGCGATCAACAACCGCGACTTCGAGCCGTTCTACCAGCCGATCGTGCGCCTGCACGATGGCGAGGTGATCGGCCACGAAGCCCTGTTGCGCTGGCGCCACGAGAGCCGCGGGCTGCTGGTGCCGAGCCAGTTCATCGACCTGGGCGAGGAGAGCGGCCTGATCGAGCAGGTGGACTGGCTGTTGTACGCGCAGGTGATCCGGCGCCTGGCGCAGAGCGAGGGCGGCTACGTGTCGGTCAACGTCTCGCCGCGGCACTTCCGTTCGCCCGATTTCACCGAGCGGCTGTTCGGGCTGATCGACACCGCCGGCGCCGATCCGCGCCGCCTGCGCGTGGAAATCACCGAGGTGGCGCTGCTTGACGACGCGCCACGCACCCTGGCCATCCTGCAGGCGCTGCGCGAGCGCGGCGTGTTGGCGCAACTGGACGACTTCGGCACCGGCTTCTCGGCGCTGTCGTATCTGCACCGCTTCCCGATCTCGGTGCTGAAGATCGACCAGAGCTTCGTCGCCGGCCTGCAGGACGAGGGCAACACCGGCAGCCATGCGCTGGTGCGCGGCATCCTCGCCCTGGCCAGCACGCTGGGCATCGAGACGGTGGGTGAGGGCATCGAGACCGAGCAGCAACTGGCGACATTGCGCGAACTGGGTTGCGATTACGGGCAGGGCTATCTGCTCGGGCGTCCGGCGGCTGCGCCGCAGCAGTTCTGAAGCGATCGAATGCGGCGCGCGTCGCCATGTGCGGGGCGCTCGCTGTCGGCACGCGCTCGTTGGCCGCAGCGCGATGCGCCGCGGCGCGTTTGTTCGATTCGCGCCTGCGTCATCCGCAGACGCTGGAGCGACTGAGGGTTTCGCATCGCAGCTTGTCGTGTAGGAGCGGCTTCAGCCGCGACGCGCGTTCCCGGTAAAGCCCCGTCGCGGCTGAAGCCGCTCCTACAAGGCTCTTCCCGTCGTCATGTGAGGTGCCCCAAGCACGACGCCGACACGCTGCCTTTGGTTTCAGCGCAACGCGTTGCGCCGCTTCTCGTCGATCCACTTCGACGCCTGCGCCGGTGTGTACTCGCGCATCCAGCCCAGCATCGTGTCGATGTCGCTGCCGTACCACAGGTCGGCGCGCTGGTCCGGGTGCAGGAAGCGCTCCTCGACCATGCGATCGATCATGCCGATCAGCGGTGCGTAGAACCCTTCCACGTCGAGGAAGGCGCAGGGCTTGTTGCTGATGCCCAACTGGCGCCAGGTCAGCATCTCGAAGATCTCTTCCATGGTGCCGAAGCCGCCGGGCAGGGCGACGAAGGCGTCGGAGAGGTCGAACATGCGCGACTTGCGTTCGTGCATCGAACCGACGATCTCCAGTTCGGTGAGGCCGCGGTGCGCCACCTCCCAGTCGGCCAGTTGCTTGGGAATCACGCCGGTGACCTCGCCGCCGGCGGCCAGCACCGCATTGGCCACGGTGCCCATCAGGCCGACATTGCCGCCGCCGTAGACCAGGCGCAGCCCTTGCTCGGCGATGCGCGTGCCCAGCGCGGTGGCACGCTCGACGTAGGCGGGCTTGTTGCCGGCGTTGGAACCGCAGTAGACGCAGATGCTTTTCATCAGGAATGGGGAGTCGGGAATGGGGAATGGGGAAATCAAAAGCCGAAACGCATAACGCCGGACCTGGGTCCGGCGTTATGCAGTGGGAATGCAGTGCCGGGAATGCGCTTGCGATTCCCGATTCTCCATTCCCGTTTCCCGGCCTTAGTTAGCCTTGTGGATCGCCCGCTTGCTCACCGCCATGGCCGCGTCGTGGATCGCTTCGGACAGGGTGGGGTGGGCGTGGCAGATGCGCGCCAGGTCGTCGGCCGAGCCGTTGAACTCCATGGTCAGCACGCCTTCGTGGACCAGTTCGGAGACGCCGACGCCGACCAGGTGCATGCCCAGGACGCGGTCGGTCTCGGCGTGGGCGATGACCTTGACGAAGCCCGCCGGCTCGCCCATCGCCACCGCACGGCCGATCGCCGCGAACGGGAAGCTGCCGGCCTTGTACGGCACGCCTTCGGCCTTGAGCTGCTGCTCGGTCTTGCCGACCCAGGCGATTTCCGGCTCGGTGTAGATGACCCACGGAATGGTGTCGAAGTTGACGTGGCCGGGCAGGCCGGCGATCAGTTCGGCAACCGCGATGCCTTCCTCGAAGCCCTTGTGCGCCAGCATCGGCCCGCGCACGCAGTCGCCGATCGCCCACACGCCGTCGACGCCGGTGTGGCAGTGCGCATCGACCTCGATCTGGCCGCGCTCGTTGACCTTCACGCCGGTGCCTTCGGCCAGCAGACCCTTGGTGGCGGCGCGGCGGCCGACGGCAACCAGCAGCTTGTCCACGGTCAGGCTCTTCTCGCCTTCGCCATCGGCGTAGGTGACGACCACTTCCTGCTTCTTGCCCTTGCCGGTGATCTCGGTCTTGGAGACCTTGGCGCCGAGCTTGATGTCCAGGCCCTGCTTCTTGAATTCCTTCAGCGCGGTCTTGGCCACTTCGGCATCGGCCAAGGCCAGGAAGTCCGGCAGCGCTTCGAGGATGGTGACCTCGGCGCCCAGGCGCTTCCACACGCTGCCCAGTTCCAGGCCGATCACGCCGGCGCCGATCACCGCCAGGCGCTTGGGCACTTCGGTGAAGTCCAGCGCGCCGACGTTGTCGACGATGGTCTCGCCGTCGAACTTGGCGAACGGCAGTTCGATCGAATCCGAACCGGCGGCCAGGATCACGTTGGTGCCCTTCAGTTCGACTTCGCTGCCGTCGTGCTGCTTGACCTTGACCACGTTGCCCGACTGCAACTCACCGAAGCCGTAGTACGGGGTGATCTTGTTCGCCTTGAACAGCATCGCGATGCCGCCGGTGAACTGCTTGACGATCTTGTCCTTGCGCCCGACCATCGCCGCGACGTCGATCTTGGCATCCTTGAAGCTGATGCCGTGCTCGCCGAACAGGTGGCCCATGTTCCAGAACTGGCGCGAGGAATCCAGCAGCGCCTTGGACGGGATGCAGCCCACGCGCAGGCAGGTGCCGCCGAGCGCCGGCTTGCCGTCCTTGCCCAGCGCCGCGTCGATGCACGCGGTCTTCAGGCCCAACTGGGCGGCGCGGATGGCCGCGTGATAGCCGGCAGGACCGGCACCGATGACGACGACGTCGAATTGTTCGCTCATTTCATTCGCTCACACGGGAATGGGGAGTAGGGAATGGGGAATGGCAAAGGCGCAAGCGCCAGCCCTCTCCCATCCAGGTCCAGGCGGGAATGGAGCGGGGACGGGGCTTGCCCGATTCCCGAATCCCCATTCCCGATTCCCGGCTCTTACAGACCGAACAGCATCCGGCCCGGGTTTTCCAGTTGGTTCTTGATGTCGACCAGGAACTGCACCGAGTCCTTGCCGTCGATGATGCGGTGGTCGTAGGACAGCGCCAGGTACATCATCGGGGCGATCACGACCTGGCCGTTCTCGGCGATCGGACGCTCCTTGATCGCGTGCATGCCCAGGATCGCGCTCTGCGGCGGGTTGATGATCGGGGTCGACAGCAGCGAGCCGAAGGTGCCGCCGTTGGTCACGGTGAAGGTGCCGCCCTGCAGTTCTTCCAGGCTCAGCTTGCCGTCGCGCGCCTTCTTGGCGTAGTCGGCGATGCCCTGTTCGATGTCGGCGAAGGACTGCCGCTCGACGTTGCGCAGCACCGGCGTGACCAGGCCCTTGTCGGTGGACACGGCGATGGAGATGTCGCTGTAGCCGTGATAGATGATGTCGTCGCCGTCGATCGAGGCGTTGACCAGCGGGAAGCGCTGCAGCGCGTTGGCGGCGGCCTTGACGAAGAAGCTCATGAAGCCGAGCTTGATGCCGTGGGCCTTCTGGAACTCGTCCTGCAGCTCCTTGCGCGCGGCCGAGACCTTGGCCAGGTTGACCTCGTTGAAGGTGGTCAGCATCGCGGTCGAATTCTTCGACTGCATCAGGCGCTCGGCGATGCGCTTGCGCACGCGGGTCATCGGCACGCGCTCTTCCGGACGCGCACCGGCGGCCTTGCCGGCGCCGCCGTTCTTGGCGTAGTTGAGGATGTCTTCCTTGGTCACCGCGCCGCGGCGGCCGGTGCCTTCGACCTGCGACGGATCCACGCCCTCGGTGATGGCGCTGAAACGTGCGCCCGGCGGCAGGCTGGAGACGTCGCCGGCGGCCTTCGGCGCATCGGCCTTGACGGCCTTCGGCGCTTCCGCGGCCGCCGCCTTGGGTGCCTCGGCCTTCGGCGCATCGGCGACCTTGGCCTCGGCCGGGGCCGCAGCGGCGGTCGCGCCTTCCTCAATGATCGCCAGCAACTGCGAGCTGGTCACGGTGGCGCCGGCTTCGAACTTGATCTCCTTCAGCACGCCATCGACGGGCGAGGGCACTTCCAGCACGACCTTGTCGGTTTCCAGGTCCACCAGGTTCTCGTCGCGCTTGACCGCGTCGCCGGCCTTCTTGTGCCAGCTGGCGATGGTGGCATCGGATACGGATTCGGGCAGTACCGGAACTTTGACTTCGGTGGCCATTGCAGGGGGCGTCCTAGTGGTGTCTTTTTTGGAATGTGAAAGGGTGTTTATTCAGCGACTTGGTCGTTGAACGGATTCAACAGCGCATCGGCGACCAGCTTCAGCTGCTCTTCCACGTGCTCGGCGAAATGGCCGGCAGCGGGAGACGGCGAACGGGCGCGGCCGGCATAGTGCAGGCTCTGTCCCTCGGCCAGGCAGGCCTGCAGGTGGTGCTTGATCTGGTACCAGGCGCCCTGGTTCTGCGGCTCTTCCTGGCACCAGACCAGGTCGGTGGCATTGCCGTAGCGCTTCAGTTCGGCCGACAGCAGCTCGCGCGGGAACGGGTACAGCTGCTCCACGCGCAGGATGGCGACGTCGTCCTGGCCGCGCTTGGTCTGGTCCTCGAGCAGGTCGTAGTAGACCTTGCCGGAGCAGGCGACCACGCGCTTGACCTTCTTCGGGTCGGCCTTGGCGTCCGGGATCAGGTGCTGGAACTCGCCATCGGCCAGTTCTTCCAGGGTCGACACCGCGAGCTTGTGGCGCAGCAGCGACTTGGGCGTCATCACCACCAGCGGCTTGCGCGTGGACATGCGCATCTGCCGGCGGATCATGTGGAACGCCTGGGCCGGGGTGGTCGGCACGCAGACCAGCATGTTCTCCAGCGCGCACAGCTGCAGGAAGCGCTCCAGACGCGCGGAGCTGTGCTCCGGGCCCTGGCCTTCGTAGCCGTGCGGCAGGAACAGCGCCAGGCCGGTGATGCGGCCCCACTTGGCCTCGCCGGCGGCGATGAACTGGTCGATCACCACCTGCGCGCCGTTGGCGAAGTCGCCGAACTGCGCTTCCCAGATGCACAGCGCATTGGGGTCGGTGGTGGAGTAACCGTACTCGAAGCCCATCACCGCCTCCTCGCTGAGCAGCGAGTCGATCACGGTGGCGTCTTCCGGGTTCTCCACCAGCTGGCGCAGCGGCAGGTAGTAGCTGTCGGTCTTCTGGTCGTGCAGGATCGCGTGGCGGTGGAAGAACGTGCCGCGGCCCGCGTCCTGGCCGACCAGGCGCAGCTTGTGGCCTTCGCCGAGCAGGGTGGCGTAGGCCAGGTTCTCGGCGAAGCCCCAGTCGCCCGGCAGTTCGCCGGCAGCCATCTTCACCCGATCCTCGTAGATCTTGGCCACGCGCGGGTGCAGCTCGACGCCGCCCGGGATGGTGGTGATGAGCTTGGCCAACTGGTCCAGGGTCTTGCGCTTGACCGTGGTGTCGACCTTGTCGGTCAGCTTGCCCGACAGGTACTTGGACCAGTCGATGGCGAATTCGTCGGGCTTGCGGGTCGCCAACTCGGTGGTGTACTCGCCCGAGTCGAGCTTGTTGCGGTAGCCGTCGACCAGCGCCTGGGCCTCGCCGGCCTGCAGCACGCCTTCGCTTTCCAGCCGGGCGGCATACAGCTCGCGGGTGGTCTTGTGCTTGCGGATGGTCTGGTACATCACCGGCTGGGTGGCCGCCGGCTCGTCGGCCTCGTTGTGGCCCCAGCGGCGGTAGCAGACCAGGTCGATGACCACGTCCTTGTTGAACTGCTGGCGGAAGTCGTAGGCCAGGTTGGCCACGAACGCCACCGCGTCCGGATCGTCGCCATTCACATGGAACACCGGCGCGCCGATCATCTTCGCCACGTCGGTGCAGTACAGCGTGGAACGGGCGTCGTCGCGGGCGCTGGTGGTGAAGCCGATCTGGTTGTTGACCACGATGTGCACGGTGCCGCCGACCGCGAAGCCGCGCGCCTGCGACATCTGGAACAGCTCCATGACCACGCCCTGGCCGGCGAACGCGGCGTCGCCGTGGATGATCACCGGCAGCACCGAGGTGCGCGCGGCGTCGCCGTAGCGCTCCTGGCGCGAACGCACGCTGCCGACCACCACGGGGTCGACGATTTCCAAGTGCGAGGGGTTGAACGCCAGCGCCAGGTGCACCGACTTGCCGTCGGCCACCGCCACGTCGGCGGAGAAGCCCATGTGGTACTTCACGTCGCCGGTGTGGGCGCGGTCGTCGTGGGCGTGCTCGAACTTGCCTTCGAACTCGTCGAACAGCTTGCGCGGGTTCTTGCCCAGGGTGTTGACCAGCACGTTGAGGCGGCCGCGGTGGGCCATGCCGACCACGATGTCCTTGACCGCGTCGTTGCCGGCGCGCTGCACCAGCACGTCCATCATCGGGATCAGCGAATCGCCGCCTTCCAGCGAGAAGCGCTTCTGGCCGACGTACTTGGTGTGCAGGTAGCGCTCCAGGCCCTCGGCGGCGGTGATCCGCTCCAGGGTGCGGCGGCGGCTGGCGGCGTCGCCGGCGATGTTGCCGCCCGCGTTCTCCAGGCGCTGGTAGATCCACTGGCGCTGTTCGAACTCGGAGATGTGCATGAACTCGCTGCCGATCGACCCGGTGTAAGTCGCCTTCAGCCGCGCCAGCAGATCGCGCAGTTTCATCCGCGGCTGGCCGCCGAGGCCGCCGGTGCTGAACTCGCTGCCCAGATCGCTTTCCGACAGGCTGTGGAACGGCAGGCCCAGGTCCGGCGGGTTCACCGGCGGGGTCAGGCCCAGCGGATCCAGCCGCGCGCCGAGGTGGCCGCGCGAACGGTAGGCGGTGATCAGGCGGCCGACATGGCGCTCGCGCTCGTCGCCGCTCGGGCCGGTGCCGCTGTTGGCGGCCTGGCGCGCGGCGCTGGCGATGTGGGCGATGACCGCAGAGTGGGGGACGTCACCGGCATCGCGGCCCTGGAAGCCGTCGAAGTAGGTTTTCCACTTGGGATCGATGCTGTCGGGAGAGACCAGATACTGTTCGTACAGGTCTTCGATATAGGCGGCATTGCCGCCGGCGAGTTGCGATGACTGCGCAAACTGCTTGAGTAGATTGTCCACGATGGTGGGGTGCGGTCGCTTTGTTTGGGATGGCTTGCGGTAGGAACCGGCGGACGCGAGGGCCGCGCGGGCGTAATCAAGCGCAAAAATTATACCCCCATGAACCAGCCGGGGTGTGCATTCGGCGTGGTCGAGGCCGATCCCGGTTCATCCGTGGCGCGTGTCGTGGCGCCGCCCGGCCGCCTCACCAGCCCAGCGCGCGCAGTTCGCTGCAGGGCCGGGCGCGCTCCCAGACCCGGTCGAAGGTGATGCGCAACTGCCGCGCGCGGCCGCCGCCGAGCAGGTCGGTCTCGCCGTCGTAACGGTGACCGAGTCCACGGAAGTAGTAGCCGCCGCCCTCGTCGACCAGATAGGCGGTGGCGTCGCTGCGGTCCACCGGATCGCTCACTTCGCGGAACTGGAACACGCTGGGCAGGCGCTGCGCCAGGGCCAGCAAGGGCGCGCCGGCGCGCTGCGGCGCGGCCGCATCGTGCAGCAGCACGCGCACCTGCTTGGCATGCGCGGTGACCGCGAAGCGGCGCACCTGCTCCAGCACGCGGGCATCGTCGAGCAGGCCCGGATCCAGCGCGCGGCTGTGGATCAGCACCTGGCGGCGGGCCTGTGCCAGTACCGCGATGCTGGCGGCGATCGCCATCGCCGCGTCTTCCACCGCCACGGCGCCGTCGAAGCGGCGGCGCAGCGGCACGGCCTCCGCGGCGGCGGCCACGCCACCCGGCGGCGGCAGGAAGCCGTGGCGGGCGCAGAACGCCAGTGCCGCGGCCGGGGCCTGCAGTTCCAATTGCGGCCAGCGCCGACGCTGCGCCGCCTCGACCAGGCCGCGCAGCAGTGCGCTGCCAACGCCGCGCCCGCGCCAGTCCGGCAGCACGATCAGTGCGGCGATCCGCCGGTCCGCGCCGAGCCGGGCCGCGCCCACCGCCTGGCCGTCGTCACTGCGCGCGATCAGGTGCTCGCCCAGCGCGTCCTGCGCTCCGCTCGCGGGGTCGGCCGGGTCCGCGACGGTGCCGGCCGCGGCACGCAGCGCGCGCAGTTCGGTGGCGTCGCGGACGGGGTCGAGCGCAGCGATGCGGAAACCGGGGCCGGGCATCGTCGGATCAGGCCTCGTCGGCGTCTTCGTCGGTGGCGTCCTCGGCCTCCAGCGGCTGGTAGAAGCCGCCTTCGATCAGCTCCAGCAGGGTCTGCCTGCCTGCTGCCGACAGCGCCGCGTAGTCGGTGCCATCGATGTGTTCGGCCGCGGCCAGGCGCTTGGCGTCCTTGACCGGCAGCGCGAACTCCAGGCCGCTGCAGAACAGCATGGCGCCGCGGCTGGCACGCCGCCACGCCGGCCGCGCCCACGGATGCCGCTGCAGGACCAGGCCCTGTTCCAGCGCGGTGGCGATCTCCGCCGCCGGCGGCAGCCCGGTCGGCGGCAGGATCTCGCCGGCGGCGCGGTAGGTGGTGATGAAGCGGCCGAACCAGGCGCCCAGCTTGTCCGGATCGTTCATGCGCAGCGCGTTCAGCGCCTCGACCACGCGGCCCATCGCCGCCGCGTCGATCTCGTAGGGGTCGGCCGGTGCCTGCAGATCTTCGTCGTGGTAGCGCAGCGCCTCGTCGGCGCCGTCGATCAGGGTATCCAGGTAATCGGCGATCAGCTCGGCCGAGGACGGCGCGCGCATGCCCACCGAGAAGGTCAGGCAGGCGTCCTCGGCGACGCCGTGGTGCGGCACCAGCGGCGGCAGGTACAGCATGTCGCCTGGCCCCAGCACCCAGTCGTGGGTCGGGTCGAACTGGCGCAGCAGCTTCAGTTCCACGTCGTCGCGGAAGTCGGTCGGCGGCGCCGGGCGGCCCAGGGCGACGCTGGCATCGATCTGCCAGCGGCGGTGGCCGTGGGCCTGCAGCAGGAATACGTCGTAGTGGTCCACGTGCGCGCCGACCGAGCCGCCGCGCGCGGCGAAGCTGACCATCACGTCGTCCACCCGCCAGCGTGGCAGGAAGCGGAATTGCTCGAGCAGGGCGCGGATGTCCGGATCCCACTTGTCCACGTCCTGCACCAGCAAGGTCCAGTCGTGGTCGGGCATGCCGGGGAATTCGTGCTCCTGGAACGGGCCGCTGCGCACGCGCCAGCGGTCGTTGGCGCGGTCGTGCTCGATCAGCCGCGACAGCGCCGCCTCCTCGCAGGCCAGGCCGGCCAGGTCGCCCGGCTCGATCGGCGAGACGAAGTTGGGGAAGGCGTTGCGGATCAGCAGCGGGCGCTTGTGCCAGTAGTCGCGCAAGAAGGTCGCGGCGGGCATGCCCAGCGGTTGACCGGGGCGGGCGTGGAGTTCGAAGGCGGGAGTGGCGGTCTTGCGGGCAGCCATGGGCGGTGGGGTCCTTGCGACGCGGAAGGTAAGGGGCGGGCGCGCAGCGGCGCCCGCCGACCCCGCCATTGTCCGCCGGTTTGGCGCGTGGGGCCATCGCGCTGGCCCATGTGCCGCTGCGCGCGGATCGGGCAGTCATGCGGCGGTGCTGGCCGGGTGTCGCGACCGCGCATCGCGGGTGGCCACGTGCGCGCAGGCCATGGGGGCACCAGGCGCGCACGGGCTGAGCGATTGCGGCTACGCCCCGGTGTCGGTCCAGGCAGTGCTTGGCGCAGCGCCGATCGCGCTACTGGCTGAGGATGCGGTTGTCGCGGCCGCCGTCGTCGACGTGGGCGCTGCCGCTGCGCTGGACGATGGCATTGTCGTTGCCCTGCAGGGCGATGGTGTCGATCTCACTGGCCTGCAGCTGGTTCTGGTCGCCGGACACGTCCAGCGTGGCGATGCGCGCCATCTGCAGCCGGCCATGGCGGCCGAACAGCGCGACCTGCCCGGCATCGCCGCGCATGGTCACCTGGGCGTTGTCGCCGAGCACGCGCAGGGTGTCGGCCCGTTCGATCTGCAGGTTGCCGTTGCGCCCGAACAGGCTGACCGTGGCGCAGTGCCCGCGCAGCACCAGGGTGGCATCGCGGCCGACGATGTTCAGGTCGCGGCCGTCGCAATCGATCTCGCCGCTGGTCGAGGCCGCCATGCGGATCGGCGCCTCGGCGTCGCGCTCGTCGCCATCGGCAATGTCGCCGGCCGACGGCGCCGCCGCGATCGGCGGCGCGGCCTGCATGACCACGGTGCGCGCGGCGGCGGCATGCGCGCCATCGCCGGCCGGCGGGCGTGGCGCCTGCGCGCAACCGGCCAGGGCCAGCAGCGGCAGCGCAAACAACGGGATGCGTTTCATCGTGGGGCTCTGCTGTGGACCACCAGCATGCCCCTGGCCGATTAACCCAGGATGGATGGGACGTGGCTCAGATGCCGCGCGCCAGCCGCTCGGCCAGGCCGACGTAGCCGCCCGGGGTCAGCTCGCGCAGGCGCTGCTTGGCGTCCTCCGGCAGGTCCAGGGTCTCGACGAAGGCGCGCATCGAGTCGGCGGTGATGCCCTGGCCGCGGGTCAGCGCCTTGAGCTGCTCGTAGGGGTTGGGCAGGCCGTGGCGGCGCATCACCGTCTGCACGGCTTCGGCCAGCACTTCCCAGGCGGCGTCCAGGTCGGCGTCCAGGCGCTCCGGGTTCACGGTGAGCTTGCCCAGGCCCTTGGCCAGCGAGTCCAGCGCCACCTGGGTATGGCCGAAGGCGGTGCCGAGCGCGCGCAGCACGGTGGAGTCGGTGAGGTCGCGCTGCCAGCGGCTGATCGGCAGCTTGGCCGAGAAGTGCTCGAACAGGGCGTTGGCGATGCCGAAGTTGCCTTCGGCGTTCTCGAAGTCGATCGGGTTGACCTTGTGCGGCATGGTCGAGGAGCCGACTTCGCCTTCCTTGAGCTTCTGCTTGAAATAGCCCAGCGAGATGTAGCCCCAGATGTCGCGGGCCAGGTCGATCAGCACGGTGTTGGCGCGGCGGGTGGCGTCGCCCAGTTCGGCGACGTTGTCGTGCGGCTCGATCTGGGTGGTGTAGGGGTTGAACACCAGGCCCAGGCTTTCCACGAAGCGCTGCGCGAAGGCCGGCCAGTCGACGTCGGGATAGCTGGCGACGTGGGCGTTGTAGTTGCCGACCGCGCCGTTGATCTTGCCGGTCAGCTCGACCGCGGCGATCTGCCGGCGCTGGCGCTCGAGGCGCGCGACGACGTTGGCGATCTCCTTGCCCAGGGTGGTCGGCGAGGCGGTCTGGCCGTGGGTGCGCGACAGCATCGGCTGCGCGGCCTGCGCATGGGCCAGGGCGCGCAGCATGGCGATCACCGCGTCCAGGGTCGGCAGCAGCACCTCGCGCCGGGCCTGTTCCAGCATCAGCCCGTAGCTGAGGTTGTTGATGTCCTCGCTGGTGCAGGCGAAATGCACGAACTCCAGGGCCGGGCCGAGTTCGGCGTCGTCCTTGAGCTGCTCCTTGATGAAGTACTCCACCGCCTTGACGTCGTGGTTGGTGGTGCGCTCGATCTGCTTGACCCGCGCCGCGTGCTCCACGCCGAAGCGCTCGGCCAGCGCGCGCAGGCGCTGCGCCGCCGCCGGCGAGAACGCGGCCAGCTCGCCGATGCCCGGCTCGGCGCCCAGCGCCAGCAGCCATTCGATCTCCACCTTCACCCGCGCCTTGATCAGGCCGTATTCGGAGAAGATCGGCCGCAGGGCGTCGACCTTGCCGGCATAGCGGCCATCGAGCGGGGACAGGGCGAGCAGGGCGGAATCGGACATGGCGGGGCGTGGGGTGGTGTCGGCAGGGGGCGCCATTCTACGTCGGCGCGGCGTCCGTGGCCCGGGCTAGAGGGCCACGCCCTTCCCTGAGCCTGCCGCGCCGTGATTGCGCATGCCTATGACAAGGAGGCACGAGGACGCGGCCGCCCATCCACGCCCAAGTGATGACGCGGCCAGGGGCGCGCGCGACCACGGCCTTTCTGGTTAGGCGTGGCAGGCGCACCCCGGTGTCGCGCGGCACCCTTAGGAAGGGATGACAGACCCCAACCGCACCGTCACCGCCTGGATGCGGTGCCCGGCCATGCGCTTGACCGTGAACAGGTGCCCGTCGATCTGCAATTGCTCGCCTTCCTCGGGCAGGCGCTGCAGCTGGTGCACGATCAGCCCGCCGACCGAGTTGAGGTGCTCCGGCGCGCGCAGGTCGCCGCCGAGCAGGCGTTCGAGGCGGAAGATCGAGGTGGAGCCGGCCACCAGCACGCTGCCGTCGGCACCGCGGGTCGGCGCGTCCTTCACCACGTGCGGGTGCTCGTCCTCGATGTCGCCGACCACCACTTCCAGCAGGTCTTCCAGGGTGAAGTAGCCGAGGATGCGGCCGTGCTCGTCCACGCACAACGCCATGTGCGTGGCGCCGGTGCGGAAGCGCTCCAGTACCAGCGGCACCGGCGTCTCCAGCGCGATCAGATTGGCCGGGCGCAGCAGCGGGCGCAGGTCGTCGCTGCGGCGGCCGCGGGCGATCTCCACCAGCAGGTCCTTCATGTGCAGGATGCCGAGCACCTGCTCGCCGTCGCGGTCGAACCACGGGTAGCGGCTGTAGCGGCTCTCGGCGAACTCGGCCATCACCGCGTCCAGCGCCATGCCCTCGCGGAACCCGCGCAGGTGGTCGCGCGCGCGCATCAGATCGCCGGCCACCAGTTCCGGCAGCTCCAGCGCGTGGCTCATCAGGGTCAGTTCGTGATCGGGCGCGCCGCCGGCGGGTTGCTGGCGGCCGACGATCAACTTCAGTTCCTCGCGCGAGTAGCGGTGCGAGGCATGCTCGACCTCGCCCCAGCCCATCGCCTTCAACAGCGTGTTGGCGCTGTTGTTGAGCAGCCAGATCGCCGGATACATCGCCCAGTAGAACAGGTACAGCGGTGCGGCGGTCCACAGCGACATGCGCTCCGGGCGGCGGATCGCCATCGACTTGGGGGCGAGTTCGCCGAGCACGATGTGCAGAAACGAGATCACGCTGAAGGCGATGACGAAGGCGCTCAGGCGCGCGGCCTCCTCGCTCAGTCCCAGCAGGTCGAACAGCGGCTGCAGCAGGTGCGCGAAGGCCGGTTCGCCGACCCAGCCCAGGCCCAGCGAGGACAGGGTGATGCCGAGCTGGCAGGCGGACAGGTAGGCGTCGAGATGGCCGTGCACGTTGAGCAGCAGGCGGCCGCGCCAGCCATGGTGCTCGGCCAGGCCCACGGCCTGGGTATGGCGCAGCTTGACCAGGGCGAACTCGGCGGCGACGAAGAAGCCGTTGAGCAGCGCCAGCAGCATCGCCAGCGCCAGCAGCAGGAGGTTGCCGATCATGTGCGTTCCCCGGCGCGCGCCGCTGGCGCGTCATCGCGCCGGGCGGGAGAGGTGGAAACGGCGGGGTGCGTGGCCCGGCGCAGCATGCGCCGGCATCTACAGTCTGAGTCGTCGCCCATGGCGGCGTGAGAGTTCCATCGGTGATACGTCGCAGCAGTCTAGCCGATGCCCCGCGGTGGTGGCACCTGCACGCGCCGTCTCGCGTATTCGGTCACAAGGCAGCGCAGCGACATGCACCATGGATCAGCGCGCACAACCGCCGTTACGAATCCCCAATCCCCACTCCCGAATCCCCGCACTCAACCATCACGCCGCCACGATCTTCGCGTTTGCTAGACTTTCTGTAACCGTTTTCAGTCCCGACATTCCCCCATGAACTCTTCTTTGCGTCTTGCGGCGCTGGCCGCCGCTGTGTCCGTTTTCCTCACCGCCTGTGGCGGCAAGCCCTCGGCCACGCCGACCGACGCCGATGCCAGCCATGCTCCCGCAGACGCTGCCGCCGACGAAGCGGACCAGGCGCTGACCAGCAAGCTCAACGCCTACATCGAATGCTTCAACAAGGTCGATGGGCGCATCCACGAAGGCGCGCAGCAGTACATCCGCTGGATGGCCGACCCCAAGGCCGGCCCCACCGGCAAGGAAACCAGCGTGTACGGGCCCGCCCCGATCGACGAGTACGCGATGAAGCTGTGCGATGCGCCGATGACCCAGGCGATCGCGGCCAAGCCGGCGTTGCCGGCGCTGGATGCGGCGGCGAAGCGCTACCTCACCGCCTTGAAGACGCTGCAGCCGCTGGCCAACCAGGCGCGCGACTACTACGACCGCGAGGACTACCAGGACGACCAGTTCGCCAAGGGCAAGCAACTGCATGCGCCGCTGATGGCCGCGCTGTCCGAATTCCACGAGGCCAGCGAGGCGTTCAGCCACGAACTGGACGCGCAGAACGACGCCGCGCAGCGCGAGCAGCTGAAAGCGATGGAGAAGGCCGAGGGCCGCACCCGCGACTTCTACCGGCTGTCGATGATGCTCGATGCCAAGGACATCGTCGGCCTGATGCAGGACGATGACTTCGACACCGCCAAGGCCACCACGCTGGTGGCCGGCTTCAACAGCCTGTCCGACGAGGCGCACGCCAAGGTCGCCAACCAGGAGCCGGGCAAGTCCGACTGGAGCGGTTTCGAGACCGCCGCGGAGAACTTCCGCAAGGAATCCAAGGCGCGGATCAAGCGGGTGGCGGAAAAGATTCCGTACAGCGCATTCGAGCAGCGCTCGCTGGACAATCCGATCGTCGCGCCGGAAGGCTCCCCGGCACGCTTGATGAAGAGCTATAACGACCTGGTGTTCCAGAGCAACCGCCAGCGCTGAGCGTGCGGGCCGGCGGCGCAAGCCGCCGGTCCCGTCGGCGCCGTCGCCACGTCGGCAACGGCATGCGGTCTTCACGTTTTTCGCCGACACATGCGCACGGTTCGGCCCGTCCGCGTCAGGCGACCAGCGCGCCCGCCGCACGCGCCATCATTCGCCGCGCCATTGCCTGGCTCCGTGGATCCGATGCGTCACCACGTGCGCCTGCCGACCGAGGCAGCCCGCCGCGTTTCGCACGCCTCCAGACATTCCTAACATCCGCCGGCGCACACTTGCTGACGCCGGGCGCTGCGCCGCGGATAATGCGCACGCCAGCCGCAGTCCCGCCAGCCTGCCTCCCCCGACGTCCGACGACGGCGCCGATGGATTCCTTTTTTGCAGATGCGGAGATTGCGCAATGAGTGACAAATTCAGGGTCGAACACGACAGCATGGGCGAACTGCAGGTGCCCGCCGATGCCTTGTGGGGGGCGCAGACCCAGCGTGCGGTGCAGAACTTTCCGGTGTCCGGGCAGCCGATGCCGCGCGGCTTCATCCGCGCGCTGGGCCTGATCAAGGCCGCCGCGGCCGGCGTCAATGCCGACCTGGAGTTGCTGCCCAAGGCCGTCGCCAAGGCGATCCAGGCCGCGGCGCTGGAGGTGGCCGACGGCCGCCACGACGCGCAGTTCCCGATCGACATCTACCAGACCGGATCGGGCACCTCGTCGAACATGAACGCCAACGAGGTCATTGCCACGTTGGCCAACCGCGCCGCCAAGGGCGAGGGCAAGAACGGCAGCAAGGCGCTGCCGACGGTGCATCCGAACGACCACGTCAACCTCGGCCAGAGCTCCAACGACGTGGTCCCCACCGCGATCCGTGTCGCCGCGCTGCTGGCCGCGCGCGAGCACCTGCTGCCCTCGCTCAAGCACCTGCGCAAGACGATCGACAAGCGCGCCAAGCAACTGCAGGGCGTGGTCAAGACCGGCCGCACCCACCTGATGGACGCGATGCCGCTGACCTTCGGCCAGGAGTTCGGCGCCTGGTCGGCGCAACTGGTGTCGGCGCAGGCGCGCATCGACGACAGCCTCAAGCGCCTGCGCCGGCTGCCGCTGGGCGGCACCGCCATCGGCACCGGCATCAACGCCGATCCGCGCTTCGGCGGCAAAGTCGCCAAGGCCTTGTCGGCGCTGACCGACTGCACCTTCGAGAGCGCCGAGAACAAGTTCGAGGGTCTGGCCGCGCAGGACGATGCGGTGGAACTGTCCGGCCAGCTCAACGCGCTGGCGGTGGCGCTGATCAAGATCGCCAACGATCTGCGCTGGATGAATGCCGGTCCGCTGGCCGGCCTCGGCGAGATCGAGTTGCCGGCGTTGCAGCCGGGCAGCTCGATCATGCCGGGCAAGGTCAATCCGGTGATTCCCGAGGCCACGGTGATGGCCTGCGCGCAGGTCATCGGCCACCACACCGCGATCACCGTGGCCGGGCAGACCGGCAACTTCCAGTTGAACGTGACCCTGCCGCTGATCGCAGCCAACCTGCTGGAGTCGATCCACCTGCTGGGCAATGTGTCGGTGCTGCTGGCCGATTCGGCGATCGCCGGGCTCAAGGTGCGCGAGGAGCGGGTGCGCGAGGCGCTGGACCGCAACCCGATCCTGGTCACCGCGCTGAACCCGATCATCGGCTACGAGAAGGCCGCGGCGATCGCCAAGCGCGCCTACAAGGAGAACCGGCCGGTGCTGGAGGTGGCCAAGGAGGACAGCGGCCTCGGCGAGGACGAACTGCGCCGGCTGCTGGACCCGGCGGCACTGACCGAAGGCGGCATTCACGCAGGCGCGGGTGGGGGCGGCTGAGTCGCGCCAGCGCTGCAAGCAGGCCTGGCACGGCCGTGTGGTCGTGCCAGGCGCAGCAGACGATCGCATGGTGAAAGCAGTCGGGACTGAAGTCCCTCCCACATTTCACCCAGACACCTCGCCGCAAACTCCCGTAGGAGCGGCTTTAGGGCACCTCTAAAAACCTCGGCTTTGGCATCATTGGCTTAAAGGACACGCCGAGGAGGCCATGATGATCAGCCTGTTTGCCGGTCACGAACGGGAAGCCAAGCGGCAGCAGATCGGCGATCCGCTG
>NZ_LFME01000024.1 GCF_001043115.1 Xanthomonas sp. NCPPB 1128
CCCTCCATCACCGCCGCCACCGCCCCCTCCCGGTGCGCCACCTTGCATCATCGGCCCGCTGGCGAACTGTGGCAGGGTCATCACCATCACCGGGCCACGGCTGGTCTGCACCTCGGCCGACGTATCCAATCCCAGCGACTGCATCGCCGTGACCTGCTCCGTCGCTTCCTGCAAGGCCTTGGCCTCCAGATGCTCATGCCCCTGTTGCAGCAGGGCATGGGTGAGGGGGCTGTTGGAGATCCGGTTCAAGGCCTGCTCGATGGCCGCGTCGTTCTTGGAATCGATGGCGTGCAGTAGATCGTCCACGTCGCGGTCGCCAGTGATCTCCTTGCGCTGGGGCAACTGGGAATCGTCCGGCTCGCCGGGCCTTTGCTCCACGGCAGAAGCGGCATCGCGCCGTGCCGTTGCGGGCTGTGGCTCGAACGCCGCGCGCTCGGTTGGTGCAAGCGCGTACGCATCCTGCTGATGGCGGACATCAAACTCTGCGAGGGGACGATCGTCTCCGCGCTCTCGCCGCTGCTGCCTTTCCTGCTTCAGGCGTTCTTCCTGCTGGAGATCTTTTTCGAGCTGTATCCGGAGCGCACGCATCGTTTGCAGCGTCTCCTCCCAGGTTTCGGCTCTCTGCGGCGCAGGAGCGGTGCGGGCGTCCTGCCCATCCGCCGGCGCATCGTGGCGCTGCTCGCGGGCGGTTTCGTCGCCTTCGATACCGCCGCTTGCGCGGTCGGCACCGTGCGTTCCCGAGACGGGCGCGGGCGCCAGTCTATGGTCGGCCACTGGTGGGCCCCATGGGGACATCGAGGGCGTCGGTGTGCGCTGGTCCTCGGTGCGCCCCGCAGCGAGCGACATGGCCACCGGCGCGTCCAACGACGCATCCGTGACCTGAGCGTGTCGCTCCTGCACTGGCGCTTCCAGAGATGCTTCGCGCCGTTGCAGTAACGCGTCCTCGCGCACGGCCGACGCTTGCGCGCTCGGCAAGTGTGGAGCAGGCGGTGCCTGCGCATCGGTGGTTTGCGTAGCTGGTGCGTGCGCGCTCGCTGGCACTGCCGGACGCTCCACATCTTGTTGTGCGCGGCCGTCATGCGCCTGGTGTTCCTGTGTCGCTTGCGGAAACGCCTCGGCCTCCTGGGGTTGCCGAGACGGCACCAGCTGCTCGCCGGTGACTTGCGCGTAGCGTTCCTGTGTGCCAGATGGCGCCTGGGTGCGCGGCCGGACGTTCTGGACGTGTCGCTGTTCCTGTCCGGATGGCAGCACGTCATCGGCCTGGCGCCGCTCCGGCCCGTGCGGAAAGGCTTTCTGGGCCCGTCGCTGCTCCTGCGCTGACGGCGCGGCATCCTCGGCCTGGCGTTGTTCCTGCTCGCGCGGCACCGCATCCTGGGTGGGGCGCTGTTCCTGCTCAAGCTGTTGGTCCGTCTCGGCCTGGCGCTGCCCCCGTTCGCGCTGTTGCGTCTCCTGGGCCTGACGCTGCTCATGCTCGCGCTGATGGGCTTCCTGTGCCTGGCGCTGCTCCCGCGTGCGCTGCTGGATTTCGTGGGTCTGGCGTTCTTGCTGTTCGCGCTGCTGCAGGTCCTGGCTTTGGTGATCGAGCGTGGCATGTGCCTCCAGCGCCTGGGCCGCATGCGCTTGTTCCTCGTGGGACGCCTGCGCCAGCGCATGCTCGCGCGCCTGTCCGGCCTGCTGCTCTTGGATCTGGCGCTCCTGCTGTTCGCGCTCCAGGCGTTGCTGCGCGGCGCTGGCCGCCTGGGTCCGCGCCTGCATGTCGAGCGCATGCTGCGGATTGGAAGAGGGGTTGGAGGCGGTCCCCTCCGTGTCGCTAGACCCGTCGGTGGCCCTTGCGAGAGGCGCCGGCCGCGGCGTCGGCAGTTCGGCAGAGGGCGCTGCAGCCTGGTGCGCCCGCACCTCTTGTAGCGCCTGCCGGATATCCTCGGTGCTGGTGACGGCCACGATGCGATCCACCCCATCGGCGCCGCGCTGGAAATGTGCGATCGGACTGTCAGCGCCGAAGGCCCCGCCCGGGCCGTGCTGCAGCTTCAGTGAGCCGCCACTGGAGAGCCCTTGCGACTCCCGCGTTCGCTGGGTCGCCAGCTCGATCGCCTCGCGCCAGTCGGGCTTCAACTCCGTTCCGACGATACGGTAGCGATAGAGCGTCTCCTCCCGTTGCAGGTCTTGTGGCGACGGAGGTGACTGGGGAGATGCGGCAATGGCCTGGGCATGCTCGACCATCGCGGGCTGCAGCAACGCGCGGGCGGTATTCAGCTCCAATGCGTGATTGCTATCTGCCGGGACGCCGTTGTGGGTCCACTGACCATCGGCATCACAGCGGTACTGCTTGCCATCGGAGGCGGTCAATGCATCCGGATTGGGCAGTGCTGCCTTCACCGCCTCCGACATCGGCCAACCCTCTGCCGCCCAGCCGCTGCGGTGATAGGCCAGCTCATAGCGCGTGGCGATGGCCCCAGGGCTGTTGGCGAGATTGCGCGCAACGATAGCCGCAACCTCGGCCTCCAGTTCCGCCACGCGGGGTGGCAATGCCGTTTCCTCTGAGTAAATGCCGCGGTTGTTCTCCCCGGACACACCGATCTTGGCCAGGCGATGCCATTGGCCGTCGGTGGGGTCTCGCTTCCAGTTCGCCGGTGAAAGGCTAGGACGGTCACTGTCGTTGGCCGGCAGGATGCAGGGATCTTCCGGCTTCGGTGCGTCCTTCAGTGCCAGCGCCGCCGCGGCATTGGTCGCAAGGTAGTTCAGTTCGCGCGCCTTGTCGTAGCTCGCGACGATGGATGTAGGGACAGGATTGCTGACGCCATCGTTAGTGCCATCAACCTTGCCCTGGCGCGACCAGGCGTAGCCGTTGAAGGACCAATGCGTGCCGTCGCGGTCGCTCTGCTGATAGATCTGGCGATTGTCGTACAAATCAGCCAGCTTCTCGCCGGCCTTGCTCATGAAGTACGCATCGGCCGCGACCAACACCATTGGGCCGGCGCCTGAGGCGCCCAAGGCATAGGCGGCCGTACCGCCACCGGCCCAGCCTCCGACGTTGCGGCCGGCGAAGTGGGTTAGCTCTGACTGCGCGGCGAGAGGATTGTCCTGGCTGTACAGCTCGCCGGCACGGCGCGCAGTGATGGCGGTATCAGCCGCGCTAGCGAGCAAGCCGGCGCCGCGCAGCAATTGGCCAGCGGAGTGGTTACCGGCTAAAAGTTCGGCGGTGGCGAAGCCGCGCACTGAGCGAGGCGCAGTTAACGAGTCCGATTCTGCTGCGATGGAAGCGGATACCGGTGCTGCCGAGGGAACGGAATGCGGTGCAGCGGCGTTGCTGTTAAATGCCTGAGTAACCCGCGCACTCGCTGGCGCAGAAAGTGTCAGACGGCCGCCTGACTGTGCCTGTTCGACCGAATCGCCTAGTAGCTGCCTGCCGAGCGCCGCATTGCCCTTGACGGTTTTGAAGCCGGGTTGGTCGACAGCATGGATGCTGGTGATGAGATTGGACTCGGACTTCAGCACGGCAGGCCACCGCGCCTCGGCCCCCGTCAGCTTGAGTGCCTCATCGATTTGCAACGCGTGGGTTTGCTGGTAGGTGGCAAACTTCTTGAAGAAATCTTTGTTGAACTGGTTGGCCTGCTCCGCTGTCATCCCGATGGGCGTATTGGTCAGCAGGTCATTGTTCACCATCGCCACTTTTAGCGTGGCGCAGAGTTTGTCTACCTCCTTGGAAACCCGTGCAGCTGCGGCTCGATCTCCAGCTAATGCCGCTTGGCCGTCAGCGCTCTTCTGGAGAAAATTCAGTTCTTGTTTCAGGCCCTGGGAATACTGGCTGAGAGGGCCGCCATTGTGAGGGGGGACGTCAAGCTTCAGCGCCAGTTGCTTGTCAGCCGGGAGGTTCAGTAGATTGACGTCACCATCAAGATTGAATAGACCTAAATTTGAGAGCTTCCGGAGCAGAGCGCTACTTCGAAATGCTTGCCGCTCAATAACATGATGTCCCTGAAAAACCGGCTTGTCATTCTTGGCCACTGTCCGAAATTCCGAGTTGGCATATCACAGGGAATGCAAGCCACTAAAAATCGGCGGCGTCGTTCCACCACAGGCCATTGGAGCTAGGTTTCACTCCAATTCCGGCGCTCCGTATCGCCTCATACATCGTGCGATCACAGATTACGCTGGATGGATCCTCCCCCATCCTGAAGACATGGGCATTTCCAATCAGTTCTTCCTTGAAGGATAGTTTCGCGCCTCCGGAGAAAGTGATGACCTCCACGTCTTGATTGGAAGTATGGTCCCGGACTATTCGCGTCTGAAATTCAGAGTTGGGTTTGTCCATGGCAAAAATGGTCCGGACCACGTCACACAGATAGTGCTGCGGCCCCTTCGAGCCGTCCGGCAATTCGTAATCGCACGGGACAAATGCAAAACCCTCGGCATCTACCGACTCGAAGACGCGCTTGAGCCGCTCCGAAACCAGCCAGTAGCCGCTGAATCCGCCTTCCAGATCACGAGGGCGCCTTTTTGAATTGCGCGCGTGAGTCAATACGGGCGTTTCCGCCAGCGTGGGAAATCCGCCTTCCGCGGGTCGAATAATCAGGCGTGGCGGTGTCAGAAGGGCTTCTTCGTTGGAGATCTCAACGTCGGTTCCAGAGCCGCCACCGCGGGTATCTGGATCGAGGACGTAAAAGCGCCCTTTCTGTGGATTTTGGCTACTATTCATTGGATCACTTCATTTTTTTAGGTAATTCGGTAATTGAAATAACACGTGGCCATCGGATGTAACGCTATATCCGCGCTTTACCATAGCCATTCCGTGCATTGTCCAACCGCACCGAGTTAAACATCAGTCATCCGTATGACCTGAGATCGATCTGCCACCGAGCGTACTTCTAGGATGCCAGTTCGGTGTTCGACCTGCAGTAGGAAAATTCTGACGGATCGATTGCACTGCCAGCCTGCGTGGCGGCGACTCCGGTGACCGAGGCTGGCCCGATCAAGAAGCTGCCTGATGAGCCTTCGAAGTTCGCGATTCGACGAAATCTCAAACCCATATTACCTTCTTGAAGCTGGCTGGTACCGGCTTTGCGTATGACGCTGCGCCGGTAGCGTCTTGCAGGAGCAATGAGCATGAGGAGCAAGGTCGAGCTGATCTATTGCGTGATGGTCGTGGCTACGGCTGTTCTTGCTGGGGTCATGAAATGCACAGCGAGCGCGGCCTGTAGCAGATGTGGCGACCTGGTCGATCCGTTCGACTGATCCGATCCACCTGGTACCTCGCACAAGGCCCGGCATCGTCCGGGCCTTGTGCGTTTGTGCCGTCAACAACGAGGAAACAGAAATGCACTTGATCGAAGCAATGGCCTACGCCGGAGAGATGCCCTGGCACGGCTTGGGTAACCGGCTGGCACCTCGGCAGCCCATCGACGTATGGAAGCGGCAGGCGGGCATGGACTGGAAGATAGAGGAGGCGGAGGTGCGCTACGTTGCGGGTAGCCACAACCTTGGCGTGATCCATGCCTTCCCGGAACAAAAGGTGCTTTACCGCTCGGATACACGTTTGCCCCTGTCAGTCGTGTCCAAGCGCTTCCAGGTCGTGCAGCCGGGCCAGATCCTGGAGTTCTATCGGGACCTGACCTCCAGCAACGGCTTCGAACTGGAAACGGCCGGGGTGCTGCGCGAGGGTCGCAAGTTCTGGGCGCTGGCCCGGACTGGACAGAGCGCGACGCTGAAAGGACGGGACAAGGTAAATGGCTACCTGCTGCTGGCGACCGCCTGCGACGGCACGTTGGCTACCACGGCGCAGTTCACTTCGGTTCGGGTGGTCTGCAACAACACCCTGTCCATCGCACTGGGCAACGCCCCCGGAGCCATCAAGGTGCCGCACCGCAGCCAGTTCGATCCGGACGTGATGAAGCGCCAACTGGGCATCACCGTGTCGTCCTGGGATGGCTTCGTGGCCAGGATGAAGGCACTGGTGGAGCGACCGGTGGATCCGGACTCGGTGGAAGGGCTGTTGCGCCGGGTGCTGACCTATACCGGGCCAGACGGCAAGGCCACTGTGGTCAACGAGCAGGCCATGGCCAATGTGCGCTCGCTGTACGAGGGCGGCGGACGTGGTGCGCTGATGGCCTCCAGCCGCGGTACGGCCTGGGGCCTGCTCAACAGCGTGACCGAGTTCATCGATCACCACCGCCGCGCGCGCAGCGACGATCATCGCCGCGACGCGGCCTGGTTCGGACCCGGTGCCCAGCTCAAGCAGCGGGCCTGGGACGAAGTGATGAAGCTGGTGGCCTGATGCGCGTCCGGTCAGGCTTGCATACAGTCACCGTTGCCCGGGCAGCTCCGTCCGAAGGGGCTGTCCGGATACGGGAGGACCAGGCCATCGCCCGTGCGTTGCGCATTCTGGAGCAACGGGGCGGGCAGTCCGGACGCTTGCTGAGTGACCTGATGACCTGCAGTGCGTTCTTCCGGCTACGGCTGGGCAGCGAGGAGCGCGAGCACTTCGAGGCCGCCTTCCTCAATACCCGACATCGGCTGATAGCAGTGGAGCGCTTGTTCTCCGGCACGGTGGATGGGGCGGAAGTACACCCGCGCGTCGTGGTACAGCGGGCGCTGGCGCTGAACGCATCAGCGGTGTTACTGGCCCACAACCATCCCAGTGGCAACACCGAGCCCTCTGCGGCCGACCGCGCGCTGACGGCGCGGCTGAAGGCATCCCTGGAGCTGGTCGACGTTCGCCTGCTGGATCATTTCGTGGTCACCGCCAGCGAGGCGATATCGATGGCTGCCCGGGGATGGGTCTGACGGCCCACGGTCAGAGATGGCATAACGCCCGGCCCATGGGGGCCGGGCGCGTAGCTGCGTGAATTCGTCCCTCGCGCGCGTCAGTCCTTTTCAGCCAGCACCTTTAACGCCTTGGGCTGCTCCCGCTTGGGTAGCTGTAGCAACTTCAGCAGCTTGGATAGCAGGGCGGGATCCTGGACCAGCGCAGGTATCAATGTGGCCAGCGCATCCCTCTGGCCCTCATCGACCTGGGACAGCGCCAGGATGGCATCGGCCATAGCCGCATTGTCAGCCAGCAGGTAGGCCACCGGCACATCCAGCACCTGCGCCAGCGTGCCCAGGTTGTCGAAGCCGATGGCGGTGACCTGATGCTCGTAGCGGTTGATCCGCGACGAGCCCTTGTCCTTACCCAGGCCCATGCGATCCCCCAGCGCGCGCTGGCTCAGGCCACGCAACTGCCGCGCCTGCAAAAGGCGAGCAGCAAACAAGGCGCGTGGCGAGGAATCGGGCACCGGACAACGAAAAAGCGGGGATGGCCCGAATCATGACGAAGCCTCTATCGGTGTGGCAGACTCTATCTAGCAAATAGAGGGTAGGTGTCAAGCCAACAGGGAGGCCGCCCAGTGCGGCAAGCAATACGAAACAGGGGGGGAGCAGTCAGGTGGCGACGCCATCAATTCCGCGTCGCGGCACTGACCGCGGATCAACGCTCAACTGAGATTGCAAACCACCGCCTTCGAGGCGCGTGGGGCGGGCACTTCGTGCTTGCGTGAGGCCAATCGTGCAGATCCATCAACTCAAACCATCTTGAATAAGGAGAGCTTGACCATGAAGAAGTACCCACTGGGCCTTGCCCTAATTGGCCTGTCGGTTGTGTTGACGGGATGTGGCTCGCAGGCCGACTGCGCGAGTAGCGATGTGCAGGAAGCCTACCTGGGGATGGTAGGCAATCTAAACGATGAGGACGCTGTAGAAATCCTCAAATCATCGGTATTCAAGAGCGTCGTCACCCAGGACGTGGACAAGGACACCGGTTATCGCGCCTGCGCCGCAAAAATCGTCATGAAAAGTGAAGCGGATACCCGCGAGCGGAATATCAGCTATCAGATAGAACAGGTCGAATCCGGGGACGCCAACTTCAAGGTCTACGCGGACAGGACCGATCTTGGGCAGGTCTCTTACATGGCAACAGCGCTTGCCAAGGAGAATCGTGCCAACAAGAAGACGAAAGAATTGACCGACGCGGCCGCAGCAAATCCATACGTTCTGGCCACCGACCAGGATGCGCGAGAGGCCGGGATTTCGGTTGGGCATCAGTTCTTCGGGGATCGCGTAGATGAGTCATCGGTGCGTGTCACCTCGCTAGACATCGATGGAGATGGCGTCGCGGAATTCCTGACGGCGATGAAGATCAACTACGCCAGTGGCGATTCGAAGTGGTACGCCTTCGCGTCACATCAATATCCCAAGGGGCCAGGGAAGAAGAACGCGGTTGAGTTTGCCGGTGAGGGTGCAGTAGAGGCGCTTGGCACGGAGCCATCGAGTTACGAAATACAGGGGAAGAGCTTGGTCGTCATGATGGCTGATGGCTCGAAGGAGTCGCTTGCTTACCACACGAGCACCGATGCCTACCGAACTTACATCCAGATGAATGGAGGTAATCCTTCGGCTCCAATCACGCCTTCCACCATGTCCGTGGCGGCGGCTCCGGGCACGGCCCCGACGGCCGCTACGGCCTCGGGGGTCGTGCCCAGTGTAGATGTCATCGACGCTGCGATCGCCACGCAGGCCAAGCAGGACGGGGGCAGGGAGTACAAGGACGCCCGGAAGTCCGTCGAAGCTGACTTGACCGGTGACGGCAAGCCAGAGGTGGTGCTGCTGTACACGTTGGAAGGCCAGAGCGGCAGCAATGGTGCCGGGAGCTACCTGGCGGCCTTCCAGCGCGAGGAAGGTGGTCAGCTGCACCTGGTCGGCACGACATTGGTTGCAGGCCTTGGTGTTGCAGCGCAGAGTCTGCGCGTAGAGGATGGCAAGGCATACGTGACACTGCTTGCGCCGGGTCCTGACGATCCGGACTGCTGCCCATCGATGAAGGAGGAGGCACTCTACGTCCTTGATGGAAGCAAGTGGCTGCAGGTACAGCCATCGCTCTGATGTGCATAGCTGCCCAAGTGGAGAGAGCAAATGCTCTCTCCACTTGGCGCATCGGAACTCCCTTCTTTTTTTTTACAGGTTTCCACATCCCAAGTACGTTCGACGCGCGACTAGGGAACGAACGCGGCGCAGCCGACCTTCGCCATGGACCTCGACCTGCTTCCTGCGTACCAACCAGTCCACGGCCCGCAGGAAGCGCAACGGCGGCAGATCAGCGACGCGTTCCACCTCGTCGAAGAACGACTCGTCGCTGGAGCGCAGCCGGCGTGCACTCCATACCGATTCCAGAACCCGCCTGGCATCCTCAGCACGGGTCGCTTTGCGAGGCGCACGCGCGCTGTCCACTGAGGCCGCCTTCTGCTTGGGAATAGAGCGAACTGCCTCTACAAACACCATGTAGTGCTGGGTGAGAGACCAGTCCACGATCGTCCAGGCACGCTCCACCATCTCCAGGCTGATCTGGCCCGCCTCCCCGCACACGACGTGAAATACGGCCGCCAGGCGCAGCGTGTTCTCCCAAGCACGGGACACCGACGGCCCGATCGCCTTGTAGTGGGCAGGGCAGAAATGCTTGATTTGCTCCTTCAGCATGCGCATTCGCACGGCTGCGTCCTTGCTCAGTTCGACGGCCACCCGAGGGCTATCACCTGGGCACCGCTGCGCCTGGTCGACCAGTTCCTTAAGGGCGGCCTGCAGGCGGTCGTTGTGATCGGCGCCACTATCGCGCAGGGCCAACGACTGCTGCGGGGTAGGGAAGCGGCCCTTGTCGTGACAGGCTAGCAGGAAGCGCGCCCACAGGCCCTGCTCGTATGTACGCCCACCGTCCTTGAGCAGATTCTGGTAGAACAGTTGCGGCTGGATCCGTAAGCCGATGCACAGGCGCGCATCCATCGCGATCCGGCTGCGCCCCTTCGCGAGGCGTTTGACCGGCGGATCGCCGCTCCAAAACTGCGTCAGGATGTTGCCCAGCTTGAGCATCGTCTGGATGAAGCGCTCACCTTCTTCGAGCTGGATTGAGCAACTCTTGCCAGTGCCATGCAGACGGTCCATCAATGCTGGCAGGGTGACCTCCTCGAGGATCAACTCCTCGTCTGTCTGTGCGGGCTGACCCGTGGCTAGTTCCCGCCTGAGCTTGCTCTTGGTGTCCTCGTTGAAGGACTTGAAGAACTGAGCCATGGACTGGCCTTTGCCAATACCCGAACGGGCCAGCGCCGCGGTGAAGATCGAGGTGGGCATGGTGCGCCCATCAAAGCCACGGACGTCGTGTCGCAGGCAGACAGCCAAAGACGCTGCCGCGATGGCGTCCGTGAGGAGCACCTCGGCGGGGGCTTCAGTGAGCTGGCCAATCTCGCAGGCGGCGCTGTATAGCAGGTCCGGAAGGGCATCCAAGGGGCAGGCGGGACGGAAGTGATTGAACATTTTGTTTATCCAGGTTAGGTGGGTGCGGCGGTGGAGAGAGTGGTTCAGCGCTTGAGCCAAGCGGGGTAGCGACTACGAGCGCCGCCTAGCGCGCGCTGTACGTGCTGCAGGTCATTCGGGCCTTTACGCGGGGCGCCCCGCCTAGTGCGTTGGCGAGGCTTGCTGCGCCGGAAGTCCTGCTGCTTGCGGCCGCTGGCTTGCAAGACGCAACCACGCTTGGTCATGTAATGCAGGGCCGCACGGACACCGAGTAGCTTCTCGATGTCGTCAATATTCACGACCCCCAAGCCGTTGAATGCGTACTCGTGGCGGCGGCTGTAGCAGTTGAAGTAGCTGGCACGGTTATTCCCGACCAGCTCGACCCAGGCCTCGCCAATGGCTTGACTGTAGTAGGAGGTATGCTGGTGGCAGTGGCCGTCCAGAAAGACCATCCAGTGCCAGTGCATCCCGCGGTGCACGCCGTTCTCCCGCTTGCTGATCGCCCCCAGGTAACCGGGGACGATTCCACCATCACGCAATTTGCGACGGAACTTGACCGCATACGCTTCGGCTTCATTCTCGAAGCCGGGGAAGTAGGTGCCGGGTCGCAGGTACAGATCCACACGCAGCACCAGCATGCGAGTGTGGTGTGAGAACAACTTGCTGATGAACCGGCTGCCGCTGCGGAAGTTGCTATCAGCTTGGCGGATGTAATCGTGCCAAGCGTTCTTGAACTTGCGCGACTTGCCGACACGGCGGATAAAAGCCAGCAGGCGATTGATCGCCGTCATGGTCGTCTTGTCGCGGTTATCGATCAGCTCGAAGACGCTGTCGTTGGGTACGTGGACAACGGCGGATGCCCAGCGCTTCATGGCGTGTAGCATTACCGTAATCAACGGGTTGAACTTATGGTCGGCGTAATCGAGCAGCCAGTCCGGATGCTCATCGCCTTGTTTGAGGAACTGAATACAACCAGCGCGGACATTGCGCCCCACCTTGGTCAGCGTATAAGCAGCTGGGCAGTGCACTGCGCGACGACGGGTGGAAGTCAGGGCAGCGGTATCGGACTCGACGACGCACTTGAAGACCTTGGTGAAATTCTTCATCAAAATGTTCAGTTCGCGCTCCTTAAACAAGTCGGCCTTATCGGCCGGACTCGGGAGCTGGAGGAGTCCGCTGTCGGACATATACTCGTGCTCAACCTCCTTCTTGAGGATGAAGGTCATCTTGGTATCCAGGCTCTGGCTGGAGATAGAGGCGGAATTGGATTTGTTGATCGACGGCATAATTCATCATTGCGGCCACAGCGTAGCGCCAGGCTGCAATGTCCTTGGTAGTTAGTGGTTGCTTGTGGCCGGCGTAGTGCCGGATATGAGTTGGTGCGGACGGGCGTCGCCCCGGTGTTATAACTACTACTGCTACTGGTTCTTATTGGATATATATCCGGAATTGCAATTTGATGCGTAGCCCCTAGATAGGGGGAGTATTAGGGTTTATAAGGGGCGTAATTGCCAGTGGCCGCCTTAATCGCGAGGCGTTGAATCAACGTTGAAGTTAGACCGAACGAGCACGCTCCTCCATCCAGGCATGGACCTCACTGGCGCGCCAGCGAACGGCGCGGATGCCCATGGAGTGCTGTTTGGGAAAGAGCCCAGCGGCGATGTAGTTGTAGATCGACGAGCGGCTGAGGCCGCTGATCCGGATGACCTCGCTCAGGCGAAGGTAGTAGTCGTGGGGAGGAGTGGTGCGCATGGGGCTGCTCTGGTTGGTGCTGTACGACGTGGAAGGGAGTGGCCATCCTCTGCTCCCAGGCCCAGAACTCCAACGTTGCCAATGGAAATTCGAACTTGCCAAGTTCATGTAAGGGACCCGCGAAGCCTTGGTGCTTAAGGCTTTGGCGCTGACGGTGTGGGGTCTCGCTGTATACTCGCCGCTCCCCTACGGGCTAACTCGACGACGTCCAAGGGCGGCTATGAGCTTGCGATGTTGCGACCGCGCCGAGCCCAGACGACACCGTAATGGGACTACACTCGTAGCAATTCATATTTGTGAGTGGGACATGATTCATCGCGAAGGGGTAAGGGTTACGGTTGGATGGGGCCGAGAGAAGGAGGCAATGCCTGAGCCAGCAACCACCGATCAATGGGTCCAGGAAGTTCTGCTATATCGAGAGGTGGCCGAGGAGGCTAAGGCGCTGTGTCCCGAGCTGAATCTGCTTGGTTTCTTACGCAAGCGCGGCATCCCGCTCTACGTCCGTCTTGATACGTCTCGTTATATTGCATTTAGACGATATGGTTCCGCTGAATACCCGTCGGTCGGGTTTGATGCGCGAATTAGCTTTTTCCGGTTGAGTGATCGGTCTATCGATGATCTGCAGCGGGCCGACGCTTCTACGCGATGCACTGAGTTCTTTTCAGGTGCTCTGGCAGAAGACCCTGGCAATGATCGCGTTGCGCCAGGTTATTGGCAGGTCTCCTTCCTCAATGGCTACGCGGTAGAGCTGGTCGAGAAGCGGGCTTGGGATGCTAATAGTCGCGGAGCGCCGGGGCTGCATAGATGGGGCGAATATGCCGTTAGCTACCTGGTCGACCTCGGTAATCTGTACATTGAAAAGCGGGATCATGAACAGATCCGGCGCGAGTTTATTCCTGGGTTGATGGATTTTCCAGTCGCGTTAGAGGGCGTTAAGTCGCCAATTCGAAGCCTCTATCGTGCCGCATATGAATTTGAGGCTTTAAAGCTGTTCAAGGAAGAGGTGCTGATGCGTCTTGCGAGGGCGGACGGAAAGGTATTCGCAGTGAAGCGTCTTGGTGAGGCTTCCAAATTGATAGCCAAGGATCACTATGCGAGTGGTGCGATCTCGCTTGGCGGCTTGGATCAATGGGCGGATGGATGTGAGGAATTCCTTTCGCAGGGTTTCATTGGGCCGGGCTTGCGTGCTTTGATTGTCGCGACTGCTTGGTGGAGTAATTATGCAGAGGCGGCCGATAACAAGCTGATTCTGGCTTTGGAAGCTCGGCTCACTATGATGGGTTTCAAGAAATCCGCCGTCCCCCATTTGATAAAAATCATTGTTGGCGATACCCGGTGGAAGGGCGTTTCTATTGATGACGTTCTTCAGATCGACGCGGCTGAAGAAGTTTTGGAGCAGTACCCCTGAATTAGTCGCCCATGAGAAACCCCGCTAACCCAGTGACAAGGCTTTACCGGCAATACAGGCGTGCCAGAACTGACAGTTTTCGCTAGGCCCCCGACGGGTTTCTGGCAATTTACGCTCATGCGTACACGCCGCCCTGCTGCCGAGTACCGATCCGCCGACGAGCTGTTTCGTTCGCGCCTGGAAAACCAGATCGATCTGCGACATCCGCTGGCGCAATGGAACCAACGGATGCCGTGGGCTGCGTTGGACAAGGCGATGTCGCCGCACTTGCCGGCCACTCCCGCCGACGGCGGTCGTCCGGCCTCGCCAGTGCGGTTGATGACTGGCTTGTTGTACCTCAAGCACGCCTACGACCTGTCCGACGAAGCGGTGTGCGCGTTGGCTGGAGAACCCGTACTGGCAGTTCTTCACTGGCGAGGTCGTGTTCCAGAAGTGCCTGCCGTGCGATGCCAGTTCGCTGACGCGCTGACGCGCTGGCGCCAGCGCCTGGGCGGGGCAGGGATGGAAGAGGTGCTGGTGCAAACGATCAATGCGGCACACGCGATGAAGGCGGTGGACGGGCGCGAGCTGTCGCGGGTTATCGTGGATACCACGATGCAGGAAAAAGCGATCGCCTATCCGACCGACAGTCGTCTGCTGGAGGTGGCACGCAAGAAGCTGGTGATGCTGGCCAAGTGTCACGGCATCACGCCGCGGCAGAGCTACGCACGACAGGGCCCGGGCTTGAGCCGCAAGGCGGGCCGGTATGCGCATTCGCGCCGTTTCAAACGCATGCAGCGCGTGCTGCGGCGTCAACGCCCGGTGCTGGGACGCTTGCTGCGATATGCAGCGCAAGCTGGACCGCCTCAGGACGCTGCCGCTGTGGTTGCGTGATCGGCTGCCCGGTCTACCTGCTGCAGCCTCAAGATCCTGCTTCACCTGCCGATACGGTATGCGCTAGCTCAGGTACGCGTCGTTGGATAGGCCCAAGGAGGGCAACGCATGGAAGCCATCACGTTGTTTGCTCAGATCGATCAGTCCTCTGTGAGCCCCAGCGGCGGAAGAGAATCTGACGAATGGGTGTTTGATGCATTCGTCGCGACCGAGGCGGTCAAACGGGGTTTGGTGCCGAGTGAGGGCACGGACGAGGAAGTACTCGACGTGCACTACCCGGTAGTCCTGATCGCCATCGATGGTGAATCGGTGAGGCGCCGTTTCAGGCTCAGGCCGCTTATCAGCGGTACTGCGTGGTATGAGATCACCCTGCAGGAGCACGGCGGCGTTCCGGCACGGGTAATTGGCGTTCCAGAAGATGATAGAGAGGTATTCATTACCGAGATCCGTCGCGTGGATCGCACTCAGGCACGACGGCTGGACGCGCTGGTGGTCATGCCGCGCGGTGAGGAAACGAATTTGGACGTCCTGCGTCGGCTGTTTCGGGAGATTGACCTACCAGTTGAGGTTCCCGATGTCGTGGTCGTCGATGTGGGGCAGGGCGCGTTGGCGGCAGTGTGCGCGCGGGGCGGTGGCGATCATCCGCTGCTGTTCGTGGACCTGGGATGGCCGACGAATTTCAATCGTGCAGGCCAACCCAACTGTCGGCCTGACGTCACCGGGTTGAAAACTCCGGTGTTGTTGACGCATTGGGATTGGGACCATTGGGGCTTGGCACTGAACACCATCAAGTGGGCGGGCACTCCCAAGCGCTGTGTGATCAAATGGAACGTAGCCGCATTGGAGCGACCGTGGGTGGTGCCCGGGGTTGGCAAGCACTGGGGCGGTGTCAAATTATCGCCAATGCACTGGCGCTTCGCGCTGGCCTTGGCGCGCAAGGGAAATCTGTACCGATGGCCTTCGCCGACGTTCGTGATGTCCAACCACCGGTTGATGGTGACGCCGGTGAGTGGCGGTAAGCCCGGCAACCGCAACAATCATGGGTTGGTCGCGGTGGTTGCTGACCAACTCAACGGCCGTGAGCCACGCCGTGCCATCTTGCTGCCCGGCGATGCCGACTACTCACATCTCCCGTTCTCGAAGCCCGGCTGGTCGCCTGCGTATTCATTCAGCGGTCTGTCGGCCTCGCATCACGGCGGCAAAGTGACAGCGGGCAAGATTCCCGCAGCCGCGTCCCCGGCATGGCTGGCGATCTCCGTGGGAATGGGCAACAAGTACAAACACCCGGCCAAGCAAGCGCAGTGCGGATACATCGAGAAGGGGTGGACCTGGCAAGCGCCGACCTCCCACCGCAGCAGCACAATCGCCAAGGATTGCGCGCACGGCAACATCCTGCTGACCACCGCTTCCGTGCGTACGCAGTGGCCCCAGGGTGGCTCATTTTGCTTTTGGCGCCCGGTTCAGTAGCGATGCGCAGGTTGATCGCCCGGATGCAGATCAACCGCCAAACTGAACCAGCCGCTCTGTGGCAACTGTTGGCCGATAGCCGCCGTTAGCACGGTGCGGCACCACGAGCGTCTACGACACCTACAGTGATGCGCTGCGGTAGTCAGATGACTCTGACGACTTCTGGTCTTGGAGAGGAAAGGGGTGCGGCCTATCTAGCTGTCCTTAGAGGGACGCCGCCGCTTGCGGAGTCGTGTCTGCCACTCGGGGACTCGTTGAGGCCCCTGCGCGTGCGCTATCCGTGCGGCCATCCCGGTCGCGTACTCCTCGACCAGCTCCGGCTGCGAGAGGCCTAGCAGCCGCTCGTAGTCAGGCGCTCCTTTCATAAATTCGAGAAGGTGCTCACGAGTTGATTGGGAGTAGGTGTCCTGAAGCATGTCGTACACAGCCAATACGTTCTCGGCACGCCTAGGCCGCTCGTTGCGGTTCAACTGACCGAAGAACGTCTCGGGGTGCTGGCGCCAGGCGGTCAATTCATCCTCGGAGAGAGCGATTTGATAAATCGCCTGAACTCCGTCATCCCGCTGCATGACGCAGGCGGCCTTCTTCAACTGCTCGACGACAACGGCGGACATCAGAATTCCAATATGTCCGTCATCCATCCGGTACTGCTCACCGATCAGCAATCGCCCCTCGTCAATGCCAAAAATCGAACCATCGAAAGTGGTAGGTATCGAGGAGTGCTCTTGCAGTGATTGCCAGAGCGCTTCGAGCTCCGGGTCTTCTTGGCGCCGCCGGATGGCTTCATCGAGGGTGATGGTTGCGCCTGTTTCGTAACCGTCGCGTTTGAAACCCTCCATCACCATGCCGGCGACGCCCGCTTGCAGTTCGTGGAGTCGTCGATGCTCTGGGAAGTTTGAAAAAATGATGATCGCAGGAGGAAGCGTCGCGGATTCGGGCTGTGTCTCCAGTACCCGCAGTTGGTTGAGGGCGTAGGCGGGCCAGCCGCCCCGGCCGTCTTCCATTGGATAGCCGGCCGCATTGAGCTCGACGAAGACGATCCGCTCAAGGTCCGTTTTCTTCCTCAGCGCTTCGGTAAGGCGCGGCGTGAATCTGGGTCGACTTTCGCCTTCCCCTTGACGCATCTTGCACTCCACCCAGAAGGATCGACCAGTTCCCGGATAGGTCGCCGTGAACTCTCCGTGCCCTCCAGGTGCCCCTAACGATTCATCTTCCCACTCAAGATCGAAGCCAGCCCGCAGCATCATGCCGGCAGCGCGTGCCTCGTGCCTGGCGCCGAAGAACTGATCTTGTTTCCGTAGTCGATCGAGGAGCCTCGCAAACGCGGCGGTATCGCGCGCCGAAGTGAGGTGGTGCTCGATGAGGTACAGGTCGTAGGCCAGACCCAGCACGCCTTTCACCGCGCCGTAGCCCGGCATGGTGTTGACGTCGTCATGATTGGTCGTATGGCGCTCCATGACGTCCTGGAGCGCTCCGCACCATTCCATCAACGGGTGTCGCTCATGGGGGAGCTTGGCTTGTTCCGCTTGTCCCCATGAAAGTCCTAGGGTGTTCTTGAGGTGGAACAGAAGGAAATCGCTGAAAACGCGCCACTTGCCGTACGCGGTGCGCTGGCCTATCGAAACGAACCGCACCCCGTCGATCTCGGTCGACACGATTGGTCTCCCGAGGCCCTGCTGGCGAGTCCTCTGAAACTCCTGAAGCTCTGCGCGCCTTTGCCCTTCTTCCAGCGCGTCCAAAAGTCGGAGGTCGCCGTGGCAATGCTTGTACCGCTTCCCGCTGTTGCAGGGGCAGGGCGCGTTACGAGGAACGTCGCCGATGGTCAGAAGTTGCTCGTCAGTATCCTCACTCTGGTTCATGCGCTCCTTCCATGGCCTGATGTTCTCCTCCACTCTCGGCGCAACCTACTTCGGTTCGGGCTTCGGCGGAAGTGAAAAAGACAGATAGGAGGGACATGGTACGAAAAGCCAGTCAACTGGACACTCATCGGCAACGGCATTGGACACCGCAGCTACATGAACTGGATGCTTGAACCAACGTCTAGTCGGAGCGAGATTGATCGGAGAAGATGACTGCTATCGACACAAAGCGGGCATCGGTTGGGCGTCGGTCATGGGTCTAGGATGCTGGGTAAGGTCGATGTCCCACAGTCATCCTTAGCTCGGACGACCTAAGGCCGTTGCTCAGCGGTTCTGCAATGCTTCTAATGCTGCGTCTAATGCAGTGACGGACTCCACTATTGTGCGCACAGTGGCACGGTCAAATTCGTGGTCACGCTGGGCGTCGTGCACGCCGCTGTTGAGGTATCCCCACTCGATACTGGCGCCGTTGACATTGAGCAGTGCCGCGAGCGCGGCGACCGCCTGCGGCGCCCCGACGTGCTGTGCAGCGATCCGATCGATCGCCGATCGAAGTTTGCTGCACTTGTTGTTCAACTCCCAAGGTGAGCGCGGTCCACCCAGCTTGATGTCGATTCGACCGTCCGCCCGCCGGCCCAACCATGTCCAGAGGCGGTCCGTCAGACTCTCCAGCGCCGGCCGCGCCTGGCGCAGCGCTTCGCGCTTCTCGTCGGCGGCCAACGCCTGCTGGGCCAGCAGCACGTAGTTCTTCGTCGGCGGGTCGCTGTCGACGCGTAGCTCGTGCTCTCCCTGATGCGGGAGGAACTTGTAGCGCTTGATGACTGCCGCACGCCGCACGCCCAGCTCCTGCTGGATACGGTGCAGGAATTCCTCGGCGTGGGAGGTGAGGATGACCTGCTTGCCGTCGAGCAGACCGTCCTCGAAGAAGGTGCGCCAGATGCCATCGCGGTGGTCGTCGTCGATCGCGTTGACGACGTCGTCGAAGATGACCACGGGGCAGCCCTGCGCGATGTTCTTGGCGAGCAGGATCGCCAGGCCAAGACATTTGATGTGCCCTTCGCTGAAGACGATGAGCGCGTCGTAGCGCATGCCCGGCTCCCCCGCGAACTCCACTTCGATCTTGCCGTTCTCCGCCACCGGCAACCACAGAGCGTGCAGCAGATCGCCGGGCGGATCGGCTCGGTTTAATGCGTTGTAAAGATGCCGGGCCTGTTCGCCCAGCCCCTGCAGCAGCACACCCGGCAGAGCGGTCAGGTAGGCCTGGATCTCGGGCAGGAAGCGGTCGTAGGCGGCTTTGATCCGCTGATGGTGCGCCACTACCGGCACTTCGGCCGCGACAGCCAGGATCAGCTCGCGGTTTGCCTCGTCGAACTGGGCTACGGTCTGGCGGGCGGCCGCCAAGTCCTGATCGGCCGTCGAGCGCAGGGTCCGCAGCCGTTCGATCTCTAACTGGTGCTGCTGCAGTCGGTCCCGCTCCTGAGCCAGCGCGCCGCGCTGGGCATGCACGACGCGCGCCTGCGCGTCGAAGCCCTCGATGATGTCGGCGATCCGCAACAAGGTTTGCCAGGCGCGCTGGTCACCGTCGACCCACGCGCCGAGCCAGTTGCCCGCAGCCGTGGGAGGCAGCAGCGGCAGGCCTGCGGCATGCAGTTCGGCAGGACAGGCGGCCGCAGTCGCCACAAGCACGCGGCGAATTTCATCCCATAGAGCTCTGACCGCCTCGCTCAGCTGCGTCCGAAGCCCGGTCTCCTGCTGCTGGAGGGCCGCCAGTTGTGCGAGCTGGTCCAGACCCGTTCGAGCCCTGGCAAACGGATCTTGCGCCACGGCGGCCAGTCCTGTGCCGCAGGCGGGACACGCGGTCGCACCGTCGGCCAGGGCCAGTACGGCCTCGTAGAGCTTTGCGTACGACACCTCGCCGGCGCGGGCCGCGAGTTGCGAGGACGACGCCTGCCACAGTCCCTGGATGCGGTAAGCCTCTGCCAGCAACGCCTGCAGGCGGGCTTGGGTCACCTCGTGAATGGCAGGCGGGTTGGCGTCCAGCTGTGCCTGGACATACGGCAACCGCCCCTGCTGTTGCGGCGTACCGAGGAGCCAGTCCACGCAGGCCTGGAAGGTCGTGCCGGGCGATATGCGCTGCGCCAGGGCTTGCTCCTGGCCCTCGACCGCTGCGAGCTTTTGCGGGTAGGCGGCGATCGTCTGCTCGGAGTTCGCCAACTGCAGGCGACGCTGTGCCAGCTCCGCCGCCTGGACGCCGGCAAGCATCAGGTCCTGATCGAGCGAGGGGTTGAAGCCGCGCACGAACTCGCTGAACTGGTCCACGCCGAACAGGGTTGCGATGAGCTGACGCTGATCGCTCGGGGTGCGCGCGGCGATGCGGGCGAAGTCGTCGAGGCGGTTCTTCTCGATGAAGCAGAAGCGGTACTCGGCTTCATCGGGCTGGACGGCCTGCGCCTCGTCCGCCGTCTTGGACGACAGGACTGGGGCGACGTGGCGGCGCAGGCGCGCGTTGTTGCAGTAGGTTCGTTGGTCGACCCGCTTGGCCTGCGCTTCGCTGATCGAACCGAGCATCGCAACTTCCAGGGCCTCGCAGAAGCTGCTCTTGCCCGTGCCGTTGGCACCGTAGACCAAGGTGATGTCATGGCTGAGGTCGAACGTCTCCTGCCGCATGAATCCGCGAAACGGCCCGACCTCGAGCTGGTGCAGTCTCCCAAGCGCCGGCCCGGTCTCGGGGCCACGGGCGTTCCCGTCGTACGCGACAGCTGTCCGCGCCAGATGGGCGATGGCTAGCGGCGCCAGGCGCGTGGAACGCCCGCGGCGCACAGCACCGACCTCGGAAAGTGGTTGCAGGTGATCGAGCACCAGATGTGCGAGCCGCCGCACGTCGTCGTGCACGTGTCGCTGGGCTAAGTGCGCCATGAAACCGTGGTATTCCGAACGAATGCTTGCCATGCAGCCCCTCTACACAGAAGGACGCTCTGAGCGGCGTCCTTGGCGTTGTTGATCGGCCACCCGCGCCCGGGCGCTGGCTGGCCTTGTTTCCATTCGTGGTTACGGCTGGTGGAAGTTCTTGGCGAAGTAGTCGATGAGCTGTCCCGCCTGGGTTCCCTGGCGGAAGCGCTTCTGCTCCTCGAAATCGATCGAGGGCAACATGTGGATCAATTGGTGATCGGCGTACATCGCCATGACCTTATGGGCATCCAGCGCCCCGGCGCGTTGTCCGGTCAGCGTGTTGGCCGCCTCGATGGCCGCGCCGATCATCACGTCCGCCAGTTGCACCGCCGGACTGGACTTGGAATCGACCTGGGTCACCGACTGCAGTTTGAGCGGGAAGGTGAGGCTTGCGATCTCCGATTGGCGGAATGTGATCACGTCCTCGTGGCGTATGTAGCGCTGCAGAAGATCGTGATAGGTGAGCAGGTTCTTCGACTGATCGTGCTCGACCTGATAAGGACCGCCGGCCATCGCTTCCATCCGACTGACCAAGGACTGCAGGACCACGAAGGCCGCATCGGTGCTGACGCCTGCGGTGGCGATTGCCGCCAGGCATTCAGGGGCACAGAACTGCGCAAGCGGGCCGAGCGCCTCTGGCAGCTCTCGCCAGCGCGACGCACGGGCCGCTTCCACCAGCGCCGCGAGCGATTCGGGGCTCTTTTCTTTCACCGCGCTCTGGAAGCATGCCAGCAAACGGTCGAGCGCGCCTGGCCCGAGAAGCGTCGGCCCTACCGTGTACAGCAACGACGCGAGCGAATAGTTCTGCCCGTCTTCGTAGAAGTCCATCCCGCGCTCGTAGTAGAACGGCTCTACCGCATAGTCGAGGAACATCAACAGCAGCAGGTAGCGTTTGTCGCAGACGTAGGTCACGCACTTGTGATGGTTCAACAAGTCGCGCTGCAGCGCCATCAGGCGGCAGTGATTGGCGGGACGGCGGGCCAACGCCCGGTACTTGAGTTCGCTGGCCTGCAGCGTTGGAAAGTGCTCCCGGATCAGGCGCCTGGCCTCGTCGTCACTGATGGCGATCGCCGTCGCACCTTGAAATCTCTGCTCCGGGTTCAGCAGGTCAAAGCCTGTGTAGCCGCTTTCGTCGATTCGGAAGCACCCCAAGTTCCAGCCCCCTATAGCAAGACGGATTCAGATGATGATACGGCCAGTAGCGACATCGGACTGCGTACAAAGACCGCCCTTGGGCGGTAGCTGGCGTCAGTCTGACGTGGCAGTATCCGGCATGTGGTAGTTCTCTGCGCGTAAGTTAAACTCATCAAGGAGGATGGAATGAACCGAATAGTTAGTGCTTTTCTGGCTGCTCTGTCGACCACCGCGGCTTCTTCGCTTCCGCCGTGGCCAGAAAAATGGTGGGCCTACATGGCCTCATACGCTGACAGACCAGGCTCGATTCGGCTGAATCTAGCACTGCGCAAAGTCGCTCCCCAGGTCGACTATCCCCACTTGGTCGTCACCGGACCCACTTACAAAACCAGCCGAAGTGATGGTCTGCCAGACAAAGATGACCTCAAGCGCTTGAATGATTTGCAAGAGCGGATCGTTGAAGAAGTTGCGAAGCACACACCTTGCGTTTACGCGGGAACATTCACTCACAACTTTGAGCAGCTGCACTACGTTTACGCGAAGAGTGAGGTGGGAGTACAGAGAGCGCTTGCGGATGTCTATGCTCGGCATTGCTCAGGATGCAAGTTCTATACGAACATCAAGCAAGATCCGTCTTGGCTCAACTACTCGGAATTCTTATTTCCGAACCAAGCCACTCGCGAGCACTATGGCTTATATCTCAATTAATTGGAGCTAAGACTTTGCTCTGGCCGCTAAGGACGGACCAAGTAGCGGAAGTCTTATCTTGGCCGAAAGCGGACCTCGTCGATTACAGTGAAGCAACCTGCTACGACGCGTGAGACCAATCTGACGGTGCGCGCATGGCGCACGTCCACGCAAAAATCTGGGCGAGCGCCCCTGACCGGGAGCCCGCCCACGACCTAACTCGATCAGGTCAGGTCTAGCGCTCCTCGATTGCGGCGAACAGCTGAGCTGCCTCTTCTTTGGCGCGTCTGTTCTCCTCGGCCGCGAGCGGAGCCAGTTCGATCCCGTCGACGCCCCCGACATACGCTGGCCCGCCGACTTCGTCGTCATACGGAGTGCCGTTCTCTTTGATCGCTTGATGCCGGTCCTGGCCCAGGTCCTGACCCAGCATGCGCGACAGGTGCATCCAGACCCAGGCGCGGAAGGGTGTCTCGCCCCGGTCTTCGATGAGCTCGCGCATGGCGGACACCTCACCTTCGCGTGCGAGCGCGGTCAGCCATTGGTACGCGAGCTCGGGTCGGCCATGTGCATCGGCTAGGTCAGCCATGTCGTACGGATCCATTTCATCCGACGGCTCGAGCTCGAGCATCGAAGGATCGCCGTATCGCTCTGCGGTGACCAGCATCGCGCGCCTGTCCCCACCCCGGGCCGCCGCAAGGAGGTGGTACCGATGTTTCGCCACCACCCGAACAAACGTACCTGCGCCCGCGGCGAACTCCGCGAAGCTCACTGGCTCGGCCGACCACTGAGCACGCCGGCGCAGCTCGCGACCGAAACGGCGGTCGTCCTCGTCTGGCAGGCCCCCATACGGCTCGAGCATGTACGCGGTCGCCAAGTGCGCAGCGGCTATGCCGCGGGCTGCGGCGGTCTCCAACCCTTCGAGCAGTAATGGAAGCTCGCCGAGCAGTGCATCACCCCCTTGCTGCATGCGGCTGATCAGGCCGATCGACAGCCACTTGGCAACGACGGCCGACTCCGCCTCGTCAGCTTCCGCCCACTCGTCTTCATCATTCCCGAGCGCGGAAATCAGCTCCTCAAAACGCACCGGCGCGTAGCCGGATGCGCCAAGAAGGTTGACCAAGCCTTGGGCTGCGCGCGCCGCCTCGTCGGGTGACAGCCCAAATTGCAGACACCGCTGGATGACGCGGTCCTCATCCGGCGCGAGGCCGGTATCGCGCCAGGCCACGTCGCACCACGCGGCTTGGTGATGGAACGCGGCATGGGTTGCGTATCCAGCGGCCGCAGCCAGCAGCTCATGGACCTGGCTGCGGGTAAGCGACGCCAAGCCCGCGCCCGAAGGTGCGCATGGACATGAAACGCGTATTGCTTGATTTTCATGACTCGTCCTCGATGGCCAAGCCGATCCGGGTCAGGCGCACACGTTTAAGTCCCCGGCAGCTGGCCAGAAGAAGAGTCGATCAGGGGTTGCGGCCTGTTTTTGCTCGTGTGCAAGCATGGCGGGCGCCGCGGCCAGTGTATGCCGTCTGCTATCGGGATTCCAAGCGCGCACTGCAACTGCGCGCACTGGTGTCCTGCGTCACCGTTCCAGCTGTGGCTGACCGCCTAACGGCGCCGACCAGCGAGGTCCGATTCAGACCCAAAGCGGGATCTGCCCGGGGCACCTATGGAGTTCAGCTGGAGCCGACCATCCTCCCAGCGCCTACCAGCCAGTGTCCGCCTCCGACCCTTAGCGGTCATTACGGCCTCCACCAAAGGTTGCTGGCCGGCACCCACTGCGCTTGGAGGTCGGCCGGAAGCAGTTGTGGGCTGTAATCAACGTGATGGTAGCGGGCCATGACATTCCCTTGCCGTGATGGATCGGGCGTAGCAGCATGGGCGGAGGTCTTCTTCAGCTTCGTTCGGCGCAATTCGCCCAATTTAGTCGGCCCTGGGAGATCTGCCAGCGCTCAGCCAAGGAAAGCTGCGTAGCCGGCGCGGCTGTGAGGTAGATTGACGGCATCCCAGTATCCCGGGTCTTGTCGATGCCGGCGGCCGCAGCGACGCGCTCATGGCGCTAAATCCGCCCGCACACCGCCACGCCGACAGGCGCAAAAACACGGCGCTAATGCCGCGACGCGGCATCACCCACGCTACCGGCTTCGGGCCTGTTCAGCCTCCGCCCCGGCCGCTGCGAGCGCCGGCGGGCGCTGGCGAATGCCGCCGTAGCTCAATCGCCGCCACAGCCACTCCACCGGGCCGATGCTGAAGCGCGCCAACCACCAGCGGCTGCTGATCACCTGCATAGCGAACAGCAGCACGCCCAGCGCCAGCGCCAGGTCGAGCGGCATCCGCCCGTACTGGCCCAGACCGAAGCCGTAGAAGATCCATGTGCAGACCAGCGACTGCAGCAGGTATTGGGTCAGCGCCATGCGACCGAGCGGCGCGAACACACCCAGCCACACGCGCCAGCGCGATCGCTGCAGCAGCAACAGGATGCCGGCCGCGTAGCCCAGAGTCAGCGCGAACTTGGCGAGGAAGAATGTCGCCTTGATCAAGACCCGCAGCGGCTGCAGTGCCAGCTGATTCACCCAGGCATGCTGCGCCTCCTGCGGCACCGCGTTGGCCACCAGCCCGAAGCTGAAGCAGAGCACGAAGACCTGCCGCAGCCGCCGCCGATGCGCGTCCGGCGCCGAAAGCCATCCGCCCTTCCAGGCCGCAACGCCGACGATGAAGAACGGCGCCAGGATGACGAAGCGATCGGCGATACGCATCGGGCCGATCACATGCAGCGTTTCCCACCATCGGTATTGCAGGGCGTCGAGCCACCCACCTTGCCCGTAGTGCTGGAGACCAAGGGTGTAGGTTTGCGCCGGCGGCAGATCCGTTGCAAGCGCCAGCATCGGCCCGGCAATCACCGCCGAGACGATCAGCACCACCGGGATCGCCCACAGCACCCGGCCGGCCGGCAGCCGCAGGAAGGGCAGAACCATCAAGCTGATCAGTGCGTAGTCGAGCAGGATGTCGACGTTCCACAACAAGAACGTGTGCGCGCTGCCCAGCAGGGCGAGCACCGCGCTGCGACGCAGCGCAAACGGCCAGGGCGACTGACCCTTGTCGGACGCACGATCGGCCTGGATGGCGAGCCCGGCACCGAACAGGATCGACAGCAGCGCCGCCGCCTTGTTCTCCAACAGCACCCTAACGAGGTCGCCGGCCAAGCCACCGAAGTCTCCCAGCGGATAGGCGACCCCGGCTTGCCGCGCCAAATCGGCACCGCAGAAGTAACCGATATTGACCAGCAGCACGCCGAACAAGGACAGGCCGCGCAGCACATCCAACTGCAACAACCGTTCGCCGCGAGCGACCGGGTCTTGCGACACAACTTTCGTAGACATAACTACTCTTTCAGTAAGACACTGACTCAGTTCGCCGGCGCGATGCCGAGCACTCGCGCCGCCATGTTTTTTGCCCGCGTGGCGGGGGTCGGATTTCCTTCGCGAACCGCGGTGACCACGGCCCCGTCGAACAGCAGCATGAGATCGCCGGCCGCGCTTTCGTCCAGCCCGGCCGCTCGCAACAAACGGGCGAAGTAGGCCTCAAAGCGGTGCTTGTGCGCAGCCGCAGCCCGATGCAGTGCGTGGCTGGGCGGCGGCGTCTCGGCGATGGTGTTGAGGAAGGCGCAACCGCGGTAGTCGGGGCTGGCCAGGCGCATCGCCAAGGCGTCGAACACTGCCAGCGGCCGCAGATTTGCATCGGGCGCCAAGCGCTCGACCTCCTGCTCGAACCAGGCGCAGAGTCGTTCGTCGCGCCGCTCCAGCACTGCCAACGCCAGACCTTCCTTCGACCGAAAGTGCCGATAGAAGCTCATGCGGGCGACTTCCGCGGTGCTGATGATGGCGTCTACGCCGACCGCCTGAATCCCCTGCCGATAGAAGAGATTGGTGGCGACATCCAGGATGCGCTCGCGAACCTTGCTCATGATCACTCCGGCGGTGGATTTGCCGCGGATGATATAGACCGATCGGTATCATTTCAAGTCGAGCGCAGGCCCACGACATCGCCGGGAGCAGGCGTGGCATCGCGTTTGGCTTGGCTGGCCCGGCGCCTGAATTCAGGCGGGTGCCGTGCTGGCGGCAAAGGTCCAGGCCTTGGCGTGGATCGTGCTGATCCTAGCCATCACGGATTACGCGGGGCCGGGCCAAACGTTTGATCGGTGTGCTACTGCCCTTAGTGGCCGGAAGGGATGCTCAGGGTTGCGAAGCGATCAGTAGGAACCTCCTGAAGTTCCTTCTTTCCGGCGAGGTCTCGCAGCACTTTCTGAACTTCTTCTTTTGGTCGGAAGTAGTCTGAGCAGGCAAGAGGCCGATGGCACGAAGATCCCGCCCTTGTTCCGACTTGGGCGCACAGCGATAGTGCAGAGCACGCAGCCCACTGCCACCCTCTCGGACGTTCAGAGTTGTCCAAAGACGTCCAGCAGCATCAGATGGAAAAGTGAGTCAAAGTGTGAGTCTAGATCGTAAATATATTTCGAAAAATTAATATTTTTCATGTGCTTAGCGTGCTAATTCGGTTGTTGGTGGGCCACAAGCATGCAAATCAATTTTGCCTGCTCTTAAAAAATAAGCGGGCGTGAAAAAAGTGAGCTTGGCCCCGGTTTTGGTGCGTTTTACTTGAGTTGGAGCTTCCAGTTCTCGTAGGATTGGCCAAGCAGGGGTTATATTTCCAGCGCTACCCGCTCCCTAAAGAAGTGATCGAAACTGACGCTGCCGTTACCTTTGCCAAGGAATTTGCATCCATGCCTTGTTTTTCGCATACCCAGCTTCCTTACTGTTTGCAGAAGACCACCGATGGAAAATGGTTAGCGCTTAACAGGCGCTATAAACCAGTCGGTACAACAAATCTCGATTGGGTGGATTACAACACGCATCCCGACCGACTCGATATTGACGAAGGGGCGATCAACGAGATCAAGGATCTTTCGCCGTGCGTACATCCAGACATGCCGAATGAGCCTGGAATTATTTACTTGTTTGCAGGCGATCCGACGCCATTGACGTCGGATCTGGATTGGGTCCGATACACGAAGCTTCTGAAGCTCGTGGCGGCTGCTAGCACAGACAAATGAGAGGTGCCTGTCCGCGAGCAGGCGTTCCACTCTTGGGGCGCAATCTCGCAGGTGGCAGGCTGTTGATGACGTCGGGAGCTATGCCATTGCATATCTTTAGTTCGCCCTGGTCGCTCAAACTCGGTCAGCAGCGGGCTGCAATTCGTCTGAAATAGACATCGGGAAAAAGTCGCGAAGTTCTGCTTATGGCGGGTAGCGCTTCATGTTGTTGGTGAGGCCATTGTCTTAGATGCGCGCGATGTACATGGTTGCCTCGAGATGGCAATGCGAAGCTATAGCGCCAGGTAGATCGAATAGGCGTGGTTTTGCACGGAAGTCGAAGAGACGATAGAGGCGGTATTTGTCAGCATCGACTTCCGAGCGCGCTAGTTCGTTGTGGCTGACATGGAATGGAGTCAGGATGCCGAACGCGGTGGTCTTTACCTCGATGAGTCGTTCTCGGCCATCAGTCTCGTAGGACAGTATGTCGTAGCCTAGACCATCGCCTTGAGAAGCGGCTATGTGTTCGACCCGATTGGCCAGGCGTTTCTGGCCAGTTGCATGAAGGCGGCGGGTTTCCAACTCCATTACGAACAACTCGCCGGCCCGGCCCAACGATTGATTCCTCGCTTCTTGTGCCAGGTAGTCACGTCGCATAGGCGAGAATCGGGGCAGATAGATAGGTGGTGTCTCTCGTACCCGTGCCGCTGTCGGTGCCGGAACCCATACGGCTTCCGTATCCTCCGGGGCAATCATCACGGCAGGTCGTAGCACGGCGGATTGAGCGGCGGCCTGTAGTGCATCGTTCGACTGCGCTTGACTTCCCGCCACGTCGAACAACAGGGTCTGGTAATTGCCACGCGGCTTGTAGCCATCAATGTACGGGTAGCCGAGTGCGAGAAGGGCTGCGCTGATGTTGCAGTGTTTGAACTCGATGGCGGCCCTGTTGCGCCCGTCAAGCCGCTCGGTCAGCGCACGTGCATGGACGGTCTTGCTATACCTCTGGCCGTTCAGTTCGAGCGTGAGCATGTGCAAGTAGTCGGCGACGCAGGCCTCCACTTCTTCATGTGACCAGTCTGTGCCTCGTGCCATATAGCTCCTTTCGCGTGTTACCAGGTTAACTGGCAGAGGTGTGGGGAGCTAGTCCTGGCAGCGATAGCTGCGTGGAGCGATGTGATGCGGGCGGCAGCGATTGCTAGTGGCTACCAGTAGCATGCAACGGCGATTTCCTTTTGTCCGCTCTCGAAAATAAGCGGAGGTTTGGAATGGACCTGGCCCGTTCTCGATAGGAAGGGCTGCCTGACCGAGGGTCCCGTCGCCGTATTGATCAGTCATTTGCCCCTCAAGCATTATTGTAGTAACGTAACTACATTGGACAGGTTTAGGAGGTGCTTTATGACCATCACAACCCTATCAAGTCGGGAGCTGAATCAGGACGTGACGCGGGCAAAGAAGGCCACCAGGAGCGGCCCTGTGTTCATCACGGACCGCGGCAAGCCTGCGCACGTGCTGTTGAGCTTCGAAGACTATCAACGGCTGACCAGGCAGCGGCGCAACATTGCCGATGCGCTGGCGATGCCGGGCATTGCAGACGTCGAGTTTGAGCCGCCGCGCGTGACGATTGGAGCCCAGCCGGCTGATCTTTCGTGATGTACGTGCTCGACACCAACGTGCTGTCCGAGTTGCGCAAGGTGCGGCTCGGCAGGGCGGATGCAAATGTGGCGGCGTGGACAGAAAGCGTCGATGCCGCCGATCTCTTCATCTCGGCCATCACCGTCATGGAGCTGGAGCTTGGCATCCTGTCGATCGAACGCAAAGATGCTACCCAGGGCGCCATGCTGCGCTCGTGGCTAGAGCAGCACGTACTGCCCGAGTTCGCAGGGCGTACATTGCCGATCGATACCGCTGTAGCGCAACGCTGCGCTCGGTTGCATGTACCCGACAAGCGCGGCGAGCGCGACGCGCTCATTGCGGCGACGGCGCTGGTGCATGGCATGGCGGTGGTCACGCGCAACGTATCTGACTTCGAGCCCACGGGAGTTCCTGTCGTCAATGCTTGGGAGCCGTTGCCATGATCGCCTACGAGCTTATGCACAAGGCAATTGGAAGTTGTCCGCTATGGAAAAAAGTAAGGGTTAGAAGTCAACCCGACCCCGTTGATTTGATGCTCAGCTCTACTTTAGCGAGGGATAGGCAGGAAATCGGTGCTGGGTTTTGATCAGAAGGCAGTGATGCGCGCGCCGGCCGCGGCTGATCGTACTCGCCAGCTACGAAGTTGGAAGACGCAGGGCTCGCTTACGGCCGCGCCTGTCAGGGGCCGAGCAGGCCTGTGCTGCATGCGTTGGTCGATGCTCGGTTGGATGGACCATTGGCGGCATGGCTGATGCTGTACGCCTTAGGCGACGAGAGTGGCTGGCCGACTTCATTCGCAGCGGCAGCAAGGTGTTCGCTAACCCGCCGGGAACAGCCAAGCAGACCGCCCTCGGCGTGACACTTGGCGGCACAGGACTTATCGCTGGACAGAATGCGTTGCAGGTAAATCTGGGCCAGGCCGCAATCACCGTCGCGTCGACTCTAGCCCTGGCAGGTGCCAACAGCCGAGTTCCGGCAACTCTACGCTGATGGACGTGCGGGCGTGCTCTGGAGCTCGAGCGATTGCCCCTGGCGACGTTGACTAACCGGTGTTCCGAGCCTCACCATCCCCCTGTCATTCTAGGGGGGAGCCATGGCAGGCAGCGACAACAATAAGGACCTGCAACTCCATCAGGTAGCACCTACGGAGCAAGTTGGTCGCGACACCATCGCCCGCTATCAGGCCCAGTACCGCGCTGCGGCCATGGAGTGCCTCAAACTGCTAGATCGCCAGTCGATTGACCGCGTTTACTGCGAATTTCACGATGACTTCGTGAGCAGACGAAGCGTTGGCGGGGCTCACTTCTACCGCTTCTTCCAAGTTAAAACCGTTGGTAAACGAAACCATCTGTGGTCGATCGCTGACCTCTTTGGCATCCCTAGGTCAAAGAAGAAAAAAGCATCCAAGAAGAAGGCATGCCCGACGCCTGCGGTTGCCACAAACGACTCGGCCGGTAACGTGGACGACAGCAATAACCTGTCATCGCGAATAGCTGACAGCTTCTTGGGCAAGCTTCTCCTTCATACCGTCAGATTTGGCGAATCCTGCGAGCAAGTTAGCTTTCTCACCAACGCGAACCTGAATGACGAGGTCGAGTTGGTGTCTGCGGCGCTGGAAGGTGGCATCAGTGAGCCGAATGACGTTCTGAGCATGCTCTCCGAGCACTTCAATTCCGCGTGCAAGATCGCTGACCCGCTCTGCCTGGGGAGATCAAGCAGCGTCTCTTGAAGCTGTCAATTGAGCCCGGACTCACTCTCTTGCAGCCCGGTGGGGGCGATTACGAAGCCTTGGCGTCGAAGGCGATCTACACATACAGCGAAATCGACTTGTCGCATTCAGAAAGTGCGCAAATTGCGGGAAATCTCGTTGCGCTGGTTGAGAGAAAGTCCTATCCCAAGATGGCCCAAGTGCCACAGGTGCAAACCCTCGAGCAGCTCGCCGGCATTGGGCTAGAGGATCTACTTGGCCTGCTGAGCATTTCAGCAAGTGGATACCTGCAGCTTCTCAGCGGAGGAGACGAGGGTGCGCTAAAAAGTGCATCTATCATCCAGCGCAAGCTGGAGACAGCAGGCGCAGCGCAGCCGGTCATCGATAGCGCGTGTCAGTGGAAGGTTGGTTGGGATAATTGGTATCGAACCTATCGCCATTTGGATGAGGTAGACATGGAATTCATTCTCCAAGACATCGCGCGGGTGCGTGAGCGATGGGTGCGTGGCGAGGTTTCATTTGGAGCCATCCGCGGAGAGGCATTGGACATCGTGACGAAGTGGGGATCAAGCGTGCTGGGAAGCATGCTTACGAAAGAGCTGGTTCTAGGTGGTGTCCTTGCCGAGCTTGTGAGAAGCGAGTCAATGCGTGGGAGGTTGAGCTGATGGACTTTGATGATTTTTTTGATGCCATCGAGCGAGATGGTCTTGAGTTGTCATTCGGCAATTCCGAGCCTGTCCCGCCACCTCGGCTGAGCAATGAGGCGATGTTCCACTTGCCATTGATCGCGATCACCATTCTTATGATCTGTAAGGGTCGTAGCAAGCCCAAGGTCGATTCGATCGGGCAGCTCATTGGTGAATGTTTCGAAAACACTTTCGCTGGCTTTCGCGGGTCCGCACAGCATCTTGGTTGGTCGGCTGCTCTTCGCTTGCGGACAGTTCAAGCACTCACCTTTCTTGAAGCTGCAGGGCTCGTCTCTGTGAGGGCCGGGGATCGAGCCATTTCTGCAACCGCCGAAGGTCAGCGCGTAGTGGGGGTGGCGCTAAAACAAGATGGCGACTTAGCGTTCAACCTCTACAGGATGGACCGCAGCTACAGAAATCTCCGTAATGAGCGCCAAATGAGGATCAATTTGCAATGAAATTAGTGAGCTTGGAGATCATTGCGGATGGTCCGACCGGATGGGGCTCTGGAGTGCTGGAGTTTGGCGATCAAGTGACGCAGCTCTTCGGTGACAACGGCGCGGGAAAGACGCCTGTGGTTCAATCCATAATTTTTGCGCTTGGGTATCCCGCAAGTTTTAGGGAGGATATTAACGAGCGCTGTAAATGTGTAGTCCTTACAGTAGTTCATATGGGTCGATACTACGCTTTCCGTAGATCCTTTAAGGGGGCTTTCTTCATTGAGGTTAGCGACCCGTTGGCAGGTGACGCTGAAACGCTCGCCTTCCACAGTGAGGCCGATTTCAGTCGTTACATTTTTCAGCTGTGGGGGTGGGCCGACCCTGTTCTCGTGAGCGTTTCCGGTGCTGCGACCAGGCTTTATGTTTCCCAGGTTTTGCCGTTGATTTACTTGGATCAGGATGAGGGTTATTCGAGTTTTTACTTTACCCCCAGCAGGTTCATCAAGGATCAGTACACCGAGGTCATGCGTTCTGTATTTAGGCTTCCGGCCAAAAACGCCTTCGAACAGCGTAAGCTCAGGCGCGAGCTCCAAGAGCGGCTGGAGCGCCTCGATCTCTCAATTGTTCGACGTCAACGCACTATCGGGCAGCTTGAGTCTGATGTGACTCATCCCCGCCGTAGTGAGGCAGAGCTTTCGGACGAGCTAGCTCAGGTGCAGTGCTCATTCGAATCACTGCGGCAGGGGGGAGACGCTCGGTCCGAGAGCGAAGTAACCCTCGATGGAGAGATCGCTCTCTTGAGGCGTCGAGTATCCGCTCTGACTGCGGACAAGGCTGAGCACAGAGCGAGGCTAAGTAGCTTCCTTGCGATTAGCAATGAGATCGAAATAGAAGCCAACACGCTATCTCTGAACGAAGAGGCTCGAGCGATCTTTGCGTCTTTTGATTCCGTTTGCGCAAATCAGGCGTGTGGGCTCTTTGTCAATAGCTCTGAATCGTATGGAAAGAGCCTGCTTTACCTAAAAGATCAGTTGAAGGATCTGGAGCGCAGTCGCAAATTCCACGAGGACGCGGTCGCGCGATTGGACGGAAGCTTAGTGGATGCTGAGCAGGAGCTGAGAAAGAAGGTTCACGAGAAGGAAGCGCTTCAAACTGACGTTCATGCCGCGAGCTTGGTCGACGCTACCGCATTAGTCATGGAGAGGCTCATAGCGTTGAAGAAGGATCTGCTCTTGGAGGCTCAACTTCATGAGGAGGAGCAGTCTTATGTGGCAGAGTTGGATGCAAGAAGTCGTACCCATGATGAACTCTCGAATGTTATGCGAGGTCCTGGTAATGTCGATCTCGTTCTACTCAAGGTCAAGTCAGCCCTAGAGGAGAGAATTCGGCATTGGCTCGGCGTGTTGCACGCAGTTAATTTGCCGAAGCAAATTGCAATCGACTATGACTTTGGGGTCGATCTCGTGGGTGACAATTTTAAGGCAATTAAGGGGAGCACAAAGACGAGGCTTGTTCTGGCTGTTAGGACGGCTGCGTTGGAGGTTCTTTTAATGAACGACCGGTTTTCGCCACGGTTCTTCTTGCTCGATACGCCGCGCCAGCAAGACATTAAGAAGGGAGATTTTGCAAATTACGTAGATGCGCTTAAGCAGCTTTCAGTGGCTTATGGAGTCCAAATTGTCTTCTCGAGTTCGAACTACCGCTATGATCCGGATGAGCGAGATCGAGAGTGGCCTCCTAGGTTCGAGGGAGTGGAGCAAGCAATGTACTTGGGGTAATAGGTGTTTGAAGAAGAGTCAGGTTGCGCAGGCGCACCCGTTGGGGCGGTTCTGGAGCCCTTCCGGATCGTGACGTGACAGTGACTGCACTCGTGCCCTGAAGTCGGGATATGCTCGATGGATCGCGATATCAGGGTCGGGTTGACTTAATTCGCGCCGGCGCGGGTTCCAGTAAATGTCTGCAGACGTTTTGTTTTGAGCGTTGACAGCTTCTTGGGTCAGGCAACTATCTACGCACTACGGCAAATTCCGCGGCCGGGTTTGGTCTCCCGAAATCACTTGGCGACTCCCAATCGAATGGGGGACGTCATGTCCGGTAGTGCAGCCGCTCATTCAAAGGCCAGATCCGCTCGCCGTGCCGTCAAGACAAAGCCCTGCTGGCTAAAGCCTTAGATGCCGTCGTCGCCGAGTCGCTGCTTGCCGCGTCGGCGCCGCCGTTACACCCCGACGCTGACAAGAACCTAGTGCTCAGGCGCTAGGTCCCGCGTCGGCCCACGCAATGCACCACGGCTATCGCTACCACGATGTGGACCGCAACGGCATGCGGGTGGGCGGCAGGTGCCGAGCCTGCGCTTGTATGGCCTATGGCTGGAAGGTATCGGCTTCGCGGTGGGCGGCAAGGTGCGCATCACGATGCCCAATGGCGCCTTGCTGATCACGGCTGCGCCGGCGGGGACGCCGCCTGCGGCTAAGAAGCGACACAGGTGCAAGGTGGCGCCGTAGCCGCTCGGTTTTGAAGGTGGGTTGCCGGGGCGGGGCCGTAAGTCGAAGCGCTTGACGGTGGAGATGACGCGTGGCGGTTGGGTCGTCGCTACGCGTCGGCCCCTTGCAGCGAAACAGGGGTCAGAGTGCACTTATTTGCATCAATCTCTATCGGTTAACGTCAAAGCCGATGTAGTGGGAGATGTACTTCGCCCCTAGTTTCCGCAGTTTTTCTCCGAACAAGTTGAGAACATGAATTGGGCGCCGGTGCGGCTTACCGGTGCCGAGCCTGCGACCTCGCCGAAGGCGTTGCGGGCTGAGCAAGGATAGCCCCGGTCACAAGTTCGAAGAGGCGCTGGGAGCGCTTTGCATGCGACGGCTGTTCCCGCAGCCAGGCCAGCGCCGCGATCAGGTCGAACAACTCGTCGCCATCCATGTCGGCGCGGGCCTTGCCGTCCGCCTGGGCGCGCGCCAGCAGGGCGGCGCCCGCGGCGCGCAGCCGAACACAGGAGGCGTGCAGTGCGGAGGATTCGTCTTCGATGGCGGACATCATCGGGGCGAGGATGCCGCGCTGGCGGTGGGTGAAGGCGATGATCTCCTCAAGCCATTCCAGCACGGCCTGGTCCGAGGCCGTTGCCGTGCGCAGGGCGTCGGCCTTGGTCGCCAGGTCCTCGAAGTCGTTGCGCAGCAGCGCTTCGAGCAGCGCTTCGCGGGTGGGGAAGTGGCGGTACAAGGTGCCCAGGCCGACTTCGGCGCGGCGGGCGATGTCGCGCAGCGAGGTGTCCGCGCCGGATTCGGCGAGGGCCTCGCGGGCCACGTCCAGCAGGCGTTGGTAGTTTTTCTGGGCGTCGGCGCGCATGTTATCCTTTACAAATGGAGCGGTGCTCCGTATATTCGGGGCACTGTTCCGATCAGGATACGCCATGTACAGCGCCGAAGACACACAGACCACCATGAAAGCGGTCCGCCAGCGTGAGTTCGGCGGCCCCGACGTGCTTCATTACGAGGACGCGCCCAGGCCCGTGCTGCGGCCCGGCGAGGTGCTCATCCGGGTTCATGCCATCGGGCTGAATCCGCCCGACCTGTACCTGCGCGAGGGCTACAGCCGCCTGCCGCCGGAGTGGCGCCCGCCGGTGGCGTTCCCGCTGATCCTGGGCACGGACGTTTCCGGGGTGATCGCGGCGGTGGCGGAGGATGTGGACAGGCTGTCGCTAGGAGACGCGGTGTACGCGATGGTGCGCTTTCCGAGCGGACTGGCCGGCGGCAGCCAGGCGTATGCGCAGTACGTCACCGTGCCCGCCAGCGAAGTCGCGCTCAAGCCGGCCGGGATCGACCACGTGCATGCCGCGGGCGCGCCGATGTCGCTGCTAACAGCGTGGCAGTTCCTGATCGCGCAGGGCCACGACGTGGCCAATCCGCTGCAGCCCATGCCGCATGTGCCGGTACCGTTGCAGGGCAAGACGGTAGTGGTCAACGGAGCGGCCGGCGGCGTCGGCCATTTCGTGCTGCAACTGGCCAGGTGGCAAGGCGCGCGCGTGATCGCGGTGGCCTCCGGCAAGCACGAGGCGTCCGTGCGCGGGTTGGGCGCCGAGACCTTCATCGACTACACCAAGACGGCGCCGGAGGATGTGCTGCACGACGTGGACCTGGTGGTGGACGCGGTCGGCGGCGCCAGCGCCGGAAAGTTCCTGCGCACACTCAAGCGTGGCGGTGCACTGTTTCCCATTTTCCCGCTCGGCTTCGATGGGCACGATGCGGCGACGGCGTTGGGCGTGACGGTGTCCACCACGCAAGTGCGTTCCACCGGCGCGCAACTCGGCGAGCTCGCCGTACTTCTCGACGCGGGCACGGTGCGTGTGGCGATCGACAGCACCTTCGCGCTGTCGCAGGCACGACAGGCGCACGAACGCGCGGAGCAGGGGCACGTCCAAGGCAAGATCGTGATGACGGTCGACTGAGGCCGGAGTCGCGGTGTCGCCGCCCGCATCGAACGGCTTAGCGGATCCGCGATGTGTCGACCGCCGAGCGGGTCATCGAAGAGATGCTGGCGCGCGCTGTCGCCACCATCGCCGACGTGCAGGCTGATCAGTTGCGGAAGGACATCTCGCTGCTTGCTGCGGCCGCCATCCTGGGCTGCCTCGAACACGCAGCAGTGGATGCTCGAGGGAGTCGCTTCCAGCGCAAGGGAGGGCATGCCGCGGTGTCCTTGAGCACGCACACGCCGCCGACAACTGAGCCAATGGCGACCCGCAGGATCAGCCACGCGTATCAGGGCATCTGTCTTCATCCTTGAGCCGCTGCGGTCCTTCGACCATAGCAGACCTCAGCACTGCGCCCGGCACGTGGCGTTCGTGCGCCTGAGCCAGGCTGCGTACCCCAGGTCATAGAGCCAGTTGAAAGCCAGGGTGTAGGGGAGGAAGAACAGGATCAGCCCCAGATCCAGCAGCAGGGCCTGCCAAAGTCCGATGGACAGCCACCACGCGGCCAGCGGCACCAGGACCACGATGAGCCCGGCTTCGAAGCCCAGGGCATGCAGCAGGCGGACCCCGATGCCACGCACGAAGCCCAGGCGCCGTTGCAGGTGATCGAAGCCCAGGTTGAAGACCAGGTTCCAGAGCATGGCGATGGCGGAGAAGACTGCCGCAAGCAGGCCCATGTGCGCCAGGGAACGGTCCAGCAGCCAGGCCAGGGTCGGGGCGCTGAGCAGGACGGCGCAGCCTTCGAACAGCACGGCGTGCAGTAGCCGGGCGCTGGCGGGACGCTGGGTCAGCTGGCTGGACATGGGCGCTTCTCCCTGATGGACAGGCCGCCAGTCTCATCGGCTAAGCTGGGTGGATCAAAGTAGGTTCCATAGGGCTAGCCGATATGTACCCCAATGCCGACGCCCTCGAAGCCTTCGTCGAAGCTGCCGCGGCCGGCTCCTTCAGTGCGGCCGCCCGGACGCTGGGCAAGCGCCAGTCCAGTATCAGCGAGAGCATCGCCCGCCTAGAGGACGAGTTGGGGGTCGTGCTGTTCGATCGGCAGGGGCGCTATCCACGACTCACCGCTGCCGGCGAGCAACTGCTCGATCAGGCCCGCGCGGTGCTCTCGGCTCATGACCGCCTGGCCAGCCGCGCCACCCAACTGGCCGCCGGCGTGGAGCCGCGCCTGACCCTGGTGATCTCCGATACCTACCAGCCCACCCGTTACGAGGCGCTACTGGTGGAGCTGGACCGGCGCTATCCGGAGCTCGAGTTCGAATGCCTGATCGCCGAGGACGCCGATGTGCTCAGCCTGGTGCAGTGGCGGGCCGACCTGGGCTTGCTGGCCGCGCAGCCGCCGTATCCGGCGGACATCGAGGCGGCCACGCTGGATGGCCTGGGGACCTTCGGCCTGTATGTCGCCGCCGATCATCCGCTGGCGGCGCTGCAGCGGGTCACGGCGGCCGACCTTGCACCCTATCGGCTGCTGCGCCTGAGCACCGTGACCCAGCCATCGCAACAGGTCTGTCGCCTGCCGGACAGCCGCGGACGCTGCTGGTCGGCGCCGGACTATCTGCTGCTGCTGGACATGGCCGTGCAGGGGTTCGGCTGGGCCGAGCTGCCGCTCTGGCTGGTGACGCGTTTCGGCCAGGGGCGCCTGGTGGAACTGGCCGTGCCGGGCTGGCCGCAGCGGGTGGCGGTGGATGTGGTCTGGTCGCGCCGGCGGCCGCTGGGGCCGGCGGGCAACTGGTTGCGCGAGCGGCTGCTGGCACCGGGTTGAGGGACCGAGGTTCGGCAGGCCGCCGCCACACGTCCGCCTCGCGCGCGCTGCGCAAAAGTCGGCCTTCGCCGGTGGTGACGCGCAATGTGGCCGATGTCCAGCTAGTGGGGCGATGCTGGTCAGTGAGCGTTGCGCAGCCGTGCGTGCTGGGGAAGTAAAGGCCAGCGTGCAACTACTTGCATCAGTTTCCGCCAGGTAACGTCCAAAGATCCATGCAGGCGAGATGCAACCTGGCCTAGTCCGCAAGCTTAGGAACATCGTCAATGCACGCCGTCGCGAAGCGTGGATAAAGGAAGCCGCGCGGCGCAGCTGGCGGTTGCTCGGAAGGCCGTTGCCAGGTGAAGCCGCGCCGCGGAGCGGCGTCGGCTTGAATGCAGTGTTGGGCCGCTTACCGGCAAGTCTCAACGCCGAAGCTGTCGTACTGCAGTGCGTTGCGTTGTCCTGTCGTCGCGCTATGTCGTGTTGCCGAAGGAGTCCGTCGAACCGCGAACCGTGTTGCCCTAGTGGCCGCGGGTCGTGGTATTGCCGAGGGAGTCTGTCGAGGTGCGACTGGTGTTTCCGTTGCTGTCGCGGCAAGTGGTGGTGCCCAACGAGTCCGTAGAGCAGCGAACCGTGTTGCCCTGGCTGTCACGGGTCGTGGTAGTGCCGAGGGAGTCTGTCGAGGCGCGACTGGTGTTTCCGTTGCTGTCGTGGCAAGTGGTGGTGCCCAAGGAGTCCGTAGAGCAGCGAACCGTGTTGCCCTGGCTGTCGCGGGTCGTGGTATTGCCGAGGGAGTCAGTCGAGGTGCGGCTGACGTTTCCGTCGCTGTCGCGGCACGTCTTGTTGCCGAGCGAGTCGGTCGAGCAGCGTGTGTCGGCAAGTGCGCTCGACGTCGCCAGCAGTCCAGTCAAAAGTGCGAGTGTGGCCATCTTCATTTTGAAACCCCCTGAGTGTGTAGAGCGATCCAGCGCTGACGATTGTAGCCGTTGATAGACAGTCAACCAGGTCGTGCTCTATCGCTTTTCATTCGCTTACCGCCGCGTGACGGTCGGGAACATTGGGATCGGATTGCGCTTGCCGCCTCGATTTCCATAGGGCAACGTCCAAGACAGAGGGAGCGGGAGATGTACGTTGCCCCATGGTTTCCTGATCCCAGCTTCCGCAAGCTTCTGATACTCAACGCACGCCGCCGCGGAGCCTCGATCAAGGAAGAGGCTAGGCGCAACGGGCCATTGCGCGGAGGGATGTTGCTGGATCAAGCCGCGCCGCAACGTGGCGTCGGCTTGAATGCAGCGTCAGGCTGCTTGTCGGCAAGTGGCAATGCCAAAGCTGACGGTGCAGCGCGTTGCGCTGCCCCTGTCTTCGCGACACGTCGTGTTGCCGAAAGAGTGCGTCGCGCCGCGAACTGCAATGCCCTAATCGGTACGGGTCGTGGTATTGCCGTAGGAGTCTGTGCTGCTGCGCGTCACGCTTCCGTCGTCGCCGCGGCAGGTCTTGTTGCCGTACGAGTCCGAGGAGCAGCGAATTGTGTTGCCCCGGTCGTCACGGGTCGTGGTATTGCCGTACGAGTCCGTGCTGCTGCGCGTCACGCTTCCGTCATCGCCGCGGCAGGTTTTATTGCCGTACGAGTCCGAGGAGCAGCGAATCACGTTGCCCTGGTCGTCACGGGTTGTGGTATTGCCGTAGGAGTCTTTGCTGGTGCGCGTCACGCTTCCGTCGTCGCCGCGGCACGTGGTGTTGCCGTACGAGTCCGTCGAGCAGCGTGTTGTGTCGGCGAGTGCGCTCGACGTTGCCAGCAGTCCAGCCAAAATTGCGAGTGTGGCCATTTTCATTTAAAACCCCCTGTGTATGTGGAGCGATCCAGCGCTTGCCAGTGTAGCCGCTGATGGTCGGTCAGGCAGGGCGCTCTATCGCCTTCGATCGCTCCTCGTCGCGGGACGTTCAGCGTCATCCCTCTTCGTATTCGACGTAACGCGATCGACGCCGGATCGCGTGTCGATTCGCAACCGAACTGTTGCGCAGCAGCATGCAACTCTGCAAAAGGCGTGCTACTTCTAGCTCGGTTGGATCGATCCAAAGCCGTTGATGCAGCGCATCCTGGGGAAAACGGTAGATAGGGATCGCGTGCTACACGTTTGCTGAGACCTGCTCTTCTGTCCGCATGCAACTGCGGTCATGAAGCGGTGTCGGACGCCGACTTGAGCTGCGATCCTTCGGGCCGATCCGGTCCACGTTGCGTGCCTTGACTGCACGCCGTTGCCACCGGAGGTGCGTGACGCCACGCGTCGCGGCACAACCGACCGAGAAAGTTGGGGAGCCTGCCATGTCAATCTGCCCGCGCTTCGCGCATCTGCCTGAGTCTTCACGTCGGTGGTTGGCGTCCGTCACTGTGTCGGCGCTGTTGTGCGTGGGTGCCGGCGCGGCATGCGCGGCCGATCCCGGCTTCGCGTCTTCGTTCGAGCGGGGCGAACCTGCGCCTGCGTCGGCTACGCAGTCCGACAAAACAGGTGTCCAGGTCGCCATCGGCAATGGCCCCGAGCAGCCCTACGCGGCGAAGGCTGGCATGGGCTACACGGGGCCGCATGCGCTGCACTATCGCGCCACTGCGGCCGGACGCGCGCAGCTGTTTGCGGTCGATCTGCCGGTGGAGCAGGACACGGTGCTGTCGTGGATGGTGCTGCCGGAGATCGTCGACGGCGATACGGTGGCGTCGACCGGAGTGGCGGTGGATCTGCTGTTCGACGATGGGCACCGCCTGTCCGACTTGGGCGTGGAGGATCAGCACGGTGCGCTGGTCGGTGCGGCGGGGCAGGCGGCGTCGAAGACGCTGTATCCGCAGCAGTGGGCGCTCAAGCAGGTGCGGTTGGGCGATGTGGCGGCCTTGCGCGGCAAGCGTATTCGCGCGATCGAGCTGCAGGTGCAGCCCGGTGCCGGCAAGGTGGCGTCGGGTTGGATCGATGATGTCGTGGTGCGCCGCGAGCCAGCGCCGCAGCCGGCGCGGCGGCCCAGCGACGAGGTGGTGACCACGCGTGGGACGCAGTCCAACGGCACGTTCTCGCGCGGCAACAACATCCCGGCCACGGCGATGCCGCATGGCTTCAATTTTTGGGTGCCGGCGACCGATGCGGGGACGCTGAGCTGGCTGTACCGCTGGAACGAGCAGAACGGCGACGACAACCGACCGCGCTTGCAGGCGCTGTCGATCAGCCATGAACCCAGCCCGTGGATGGGCGATCGCCAGACCTTCCAGGTGATGCCCTCGTCCACGCGCGGGGTGCCGGAGGCGGACCGCACGAAGCGTGCGTTGTCGTTCAGTCATGACCACGAGGAGGCGCGCCCGCATCTGTACCGGGTGGAGTTCGACAACGGCATCCGCGCGGAGCTGACGCCGACCGAGCGGGCGGCGATCTTCCGCTTCCGCTTTCCCGAGGGCGGTGATGCAAACCTGTTGTTCGACAACGTCGATGCACGCGGCGGGCTGACCCTGGACGCGGCGACGCAGACGCTGCGCGGCTACTCGGACACGCGCAGCGGCCTGTCCAACGGCGCCACGCGTTTGTTCGTATATGCGCGCTTCGACCGTCCGTGGATCACCAGCGGCAAGATCGCCACGGGGCGGCCGACCGGCTACGTGAAGTTCGCACCGGGCGCGGATCGCACGGTGGTGATGCGCATCGCCACCTCGCTGATCTCGGTGGAGCAGGCGCAACGCAATCTGCAGCAGGAGATCGGCGACGCCGGGTTCGAGGTGGTGCAGTCGCGTGCGCAGGAGGCCTGGGACGCGGTGCTGGGGCGGGTGCAGGTGCAGGGCGCCAGCCATGACCAGCGGGTCACCGTGTACTCCAATCTGTATCGGCTGTTCCTGTATCCCAACATCGCCCACGAGAACGTCGGCGACGCGGCGCATCCGGATTGGCGGCATGCCGACCAGAACAGCTGGTCCAAGGACAACACCGGTGGCGATGCAGAGCGCACCGCGGCGCCGATCGTGCCGGGCAAGGTCTACGTCAACAACGGCTTCTGGGACACGTTCCGTACCAGTTGGCCGGCGTATGCGTTGTTCGCGCCGGAGCAGGCCGGGGCGATGATCGATGGCTTCCTGCAGCAGTACCGCGATGGCGGCTGGGTGGCGCGCTGGTCCTCGCCGGGCTATGCGGACCTGATGGTCGGCACCAGTTCCGACGTGGCCTTTGCCGATGCCTGGCTGAAGGGCGTGCGCGGGTTCGATGCACACGAAGCCTATGCGGCGGCGCTGCGCAATGCCACGGTGGTGCCGCCGGTGTCGAACGTGGGCCGCAAGGGCCTGGCCCGTTCGATGTACCGCGGCTACGCGGCCAACGACGTGCACGAAGGGCTGTCGTGGACGCTGGAGGGCGCGCTCAACGATTTCGGCCTGGCGCAGATGGCACAAGCGCTGGCGGAAGAGGAAAAAGAGCCGCAGCAGGCGCAGCGCTACCGCGAGGAAGCCGAGTACTTCCGGGCGCGTGCTACCGATTATGTGTATCTGTTCGACCCGGCCACGCGTTTCTTCCGCGGGCGTACGCCGGCTGGCCAGTGGAGCACGCCGGCGTCGAAGTTCGATCCGCGCGTGTGGGGCGGCGACTACACGGAGGCCAATGCCTGGACCTTCGCCTTCACCACACCGCACGACGCGGCCGGCCTGGCGGGGCTGTTGGGCGGCGAGGACGCCATGGCGGCGCGCTTGGACGAACTCTTCGCCACGCCGGAGACCGCGGACAAGCGCTTTGCCGGCAGCTACCGCGGCGTCATCCACGAGATGACCGAGGCGCGCGACGTGCGCATGGGCATGTACGCGCACAGCAACCAGCCCTCGCACCATCTGCCGTGGATGTACGTGGCGGCGGGGCAGCCGTGGAAGACCCAGCGCCTCACCCGCGAGGTGCTGCGCCGGCTGTACCTGGGTAGCGAGATCGGCCAGGGCTATCCGGGCGACGAGGACAACGGCGAGATGTCGGCGTGGTACCTGTTCGCCATGCTCGGGCTGTATCCGCTGCGGATGGGCGCGCCGGAGTACGTGATCGGCTCGCCGGCGTTCCCGCGCGCCGAGGTCGATCTCGGCAACGGCCGCAAGCTGGTGGTGATCGCGCGCAACAACAGTGGGCGCAACGTGTACGTGCAGTCGCTCATGCTTAACGGCAAGCCGTGGAACAAGGCCTGGCTGCGCCATCAGGACATCGCCGACGGCGCCACGCTGGAGTTCGTGATGGGCGCGACGCCGTCGCGCTGGGGTAGCGGCGCGGACGCGCTGCCGCCGTCGCTGACGCCGCCGGCCAGTGCGCCGCGCGGGCTGGAGGATGTGGCGTCGCAGGCCGTTGCGATGTCGCTGGACGGACAACCCAAAGCCAGGGCCTTGATCGACGACGATGCGACCACGGCGCTGCCGCTGCCGGCCGGTGCCAGCGTCGAGTTGCGCTTCGCAGCGCCGCAGCGCGCCACGCACTACACGCTGACCAGCGGCGAGGCCGCCTTGTCGGGCCTGGCGTGGACGCTGGAAGGGCGCAACGGAGACGGTGCGTGGACCACGCTGGACCAGCGACGTACGCAGGCATTCGCCTGGGCGCGGCAATTGCGGCCGTTCCGCATTGCCAAGCCAGGTGCGTACAGCGCGTACCGCCTGCGCCTGGATGCGGGCAAGGACATGGCGCTGGCCGAGATCGAACTGCTGCAGCCGGTGACACGGCAGGCCGTGCCGTGACCACATGCAAACACGGTGAGCGCGTCCTGCCTGCCGTACCCCGCGGACGTCGCACGACGTACTAGGCCTGTTGCGCGGCAGCATGCGCTACTGCATGGGCTGTGATACTTATTTTTCCACTGCATTAGAACGATCCAATCGCATCTGCGCAGAAGGGGGAGGGAGACGTAGGGAAGCCGGCTCGCCGCAAGGGCGCCGGAGAGTTTTCATGTCACACCGCGCGGTGTTCTTGCCCGATCTTTGGATCGATGGACATCCGCCGCAGCCGATCAATCTTTGGGAGAGGATGATTGAAATGAAGTGCATGCCATCCGCGCGCAAGCGCAGCACGCTGTCCGCCGGTATCGCCATCGCCTTGTTCGCGACGGCCGCCTCCACCACCGCCTTCGCCCAGCAGGCGGACGGCACGCCGGCGCCTGCGGGCCAGGCCGAGTTGCAGGCCAAGGACCTGGACGCGGTGACGGTGACCGGCTACCGCTACGCGATCGAGAAGAGCCTGGAGCAGAAGCGCAACGCCAACGCCGTGGTCGACGTGATCACCGCCGAGGACGTGGGCAAGTTCCCCGACAAGAACGTGGCCGATGCGTTGCAGCGCGTGCCCGGCGTGGTCATCACCCGCGACGGCGGCGAAGGCAAGAACGTCAGCGTGCGCGGCCTGTCCTCGGAGCTGGTGCTGACCGAGTTGAACGGCAACTACATCGCCACCGCCGAGTCCAACGGCGACCCGACGCGCTCGTTCAACTACACGCTATTGCCGTCTAACCTGCTCGGCAGCGCCGAGCTGTACAAGACGCCGGAAGCGCGCATCGACGAAGGCGGCATCGGCGGCACCGTGATCCTGCAGACGCGGCGCCCGCTGGAGCTGGAGCCCAACTCCGGCTTCGTCTCTGCCGAGGGCGTGTGGTCGGACAGCAGCAAGAAGACCGATGGGCAGTTCTCCGGCTCGTACTCGTGGCACGACCAGGACAACCGCTTCGGCGTGTTTGTCGGCTACACGCAGCAGAAGCGCACCGCGCGCACGCTCAATGCCAGCACCGAGAGCTGGCAGTGGTACGGGCGCGACGAAGGCGGCCCGGCGGTCGACGTGAACGGCAATCGGTCGGACTTCAACGCCAACTGGTGGGGCGGTACCGGTTTCTGGGACCAGAACGGCAAGTACTACACCCGCTTCATGATGCCCACGGCGGTCAGCCTGGATGTCAAGCAGGAGGAGCGCGAGCGCAAGGGCGGCCAGCTGACCTTCCAGTTCAAGCCCACTGACGACCTGACCCTGACCGCGAACTACTTCCGCTTCGACCTGTCGCAGAACTCGCAGACCAACACGGTCAAGATCCCCGAGTGGAACATCGCGCGCTACTACGGCGACGGCAACTGGCGCGGCGGGCGGCTGCTCGACGGGCTGCAGTTCGATCCCAGCGGCACCATCGTCACCGGCGCCGGCTACAGCCTGCATCCGGGCAAGACCTACTACTGCAGCGAGGCGCAGGCCGCGGCTGCCGGCCTGCCGCCGGGCGGCTGGGGCTCGGACGATTGCACGGTGCCGACGCCGCAGATCACCGGCAGCTACAACATCGAGAAATCGCTGTCGCAGACGGTGGACCTGGGCGGCGAATGGCGTGGCGAAAAGGTGGACGTGTCGTTCAAGGCCGGCCGCACCTGGGCCAAGGGCGGGCCGGAACTGCAGTTCTCTCTGCCGATCAAGCCGCGCCGGCAGAACGCCGACGGCAGCTGGAGCAACGGCAACTTCGCCAGCGCCTGGGACCTGACCGGCACGCCGACCATGACCTTCTCGCCGGAGCTGATGCAGAACCTGCGCGACGGCATCCTGCAGGTCGACCTGGGCTCGACCAGTTCGTCCTGGACCCGCAACACCAATCAGCAGCAGTACGCGCAGATCGATACCACCTGGCATATCGATGGCGAGTTCTTCGACTCGCTGCAGTTCGGCCTCAAGCGCCGCGACGGCGGCGTCCACCGCAACACCGGCAACAATTACTGGGTGTGCCCGGGTACCGACCCGAGCGACTACAACAACCGCTACTGGAACGGGCGCTGCAATGCGCTGGCCACGCAGTTCTCGCCGGACCTGCTGTTCTCGATGGACAACCTGGCCGGCGGGGTCAGGTCCAGCGCGTTCCCGGCGATCAACTTCCCCGGCTACATCGGCTACTTGAACAACACCTACGGCGCGATGCAGACCCGTAGCGAAGACAACTTCGTCTACAACGTCGACGAGAAAATCTATTCGACCTACCTGCAGCTCAACTTCCACACCGAGCGCCTGCGCGGCAACGTCGGCGTGCGGGTGGCGCGTACCGGCCAGCATGCCGATTCCACCGACAAGGTGACCGCGTACAACGACTACTTCTTCGACGGCGCCGACGGCAACCCGCTGGCCTGCCAGCAGGGCGCTGCCATGCCCGCCGGCGCGCCGGCCGATACCTACTGCGGTACCGAGGGCTATTGGCGGTTGTCGGATACGCAGCAGCGCACCGAGTCGTTCGTGGTCAGCGGCCTGGACCGCAAGTACACCGACGTGCTGCCCAGCTTCAACCTGGCCTACGACCTGACCGAGAACCTGCTGCTGCGCGCGGCGGCCTCGAAGGTGATCGCACGCCCGAGCTACAACGACATCGCCGCGCCCGGCAGCCTGGAGTACTACAGCCCCGAGTACGTGGCCGACCGGCGCCTGACCGGTGGCGCCAGCGAGCAGGGCTGGTACGGCTCGGGCAGCAACAAGAACCTGGAGCCGTACAAGGCCACCCAGTTCGACCTGGGACTGGAGTGGTACTTCCAGCCGGGCTCGGTGGCGGGCGTGGGGTTGTTCCGCAAGAACGTGGAGAACTTCGCCGTCGACGTGATCAGCGACGTGAACATGATGATCAACGGCCAGGCGGTCACCGTGCAGAACTACAGCACCCAGGCCGGCGGCCAGGATGCGGTGTCGCAGGGCGTGGAGCTGTACGCGCAGCACACGCTGCCGTCCGGCCTCGGCGTGCAGTTCAACTACACCTACAACGATGCCAGCAAGGCGGCGGTGCGGCTGGAGGACGGCACCGAGGTCGGCAAGACCTCGATGCCGGGCAGCGCCAAGAACCAGACCAACCTCACCGTGTTCTACGAGACCGACCGCCTGCTGCTGCGCGCCTCGTACAACCGCCGCGGTGAGCTGGTGCAAGGCCTGGTCAATGGATTGAACGTGTACGAGGAGCCGTACTACCAGATCGATGTGAACGCGGCATACAACATCACTCCGGCGCTCAGCCTCACCGCGTCGGTGCTGAACCTGACCAAGCAGGAGTCGCGCCAGCACTTGGGCGACGACACGCGGGCGCGCTTCTACACCGGCGGTTACGCCGGGCGGCTGGCGTACCTGGGGTTGACCTACAAGTTTTAGGCTGCAGTGTGTTGCGCCCATGCCTGCCGCGCGGCGGACGGCATGGGCGCGACGGTCCGGCGACGGCCGGGCTACCGTTTTCGCCGTCCACGACTGCGCCGTCGCGTTTACGCGGTCGTTCACCACAGGATCCGATCGCATGACGTCTTCCCCGTTGCCCTCCCTGTTACGCACGCTCGCCCTGTTGTTGTTGCTAGTCACGCCGGCACTGACCGCCGCGCCGCGGCCCAGTGCCGAGGTCAACACCTTCATCGGCAGCAAGGACGACGGCAACACCTTCCCCGGCGCGTCTGCGCCGTTCGGGATGATCCAGGTCAGCCCGATCGGCGCGCACTACGCCGGCTGGCGCTACGACGATCCGCAGATCCGCGGCTTCGGCCATTCCTTCCTGTCCGGCGCCGGCTGCTGGGAGCAGGGCGGGCAGGTCTCGGTACTGCCGGTGACCGGGCGCATCGGCCCCGGTGGCGATTTCGATACGGGCGATCCGAAGGCGTTCGACCACACCCGCTACGGCGCGCGCTACCAGCACGACGGCGAGCGCGGCCAGGCCGGCTACTACAAGGTGCGGCTGACCGACTACGGCGGCATCGACGCCGAAGCCACCGCGCTGACCCGCGCCGCAGCCGAGCGCTACACCTTTTCCACCTCGGGCGACGGCCACGTACTGGTCAACATCGGCCAGGCCAACGCCCGCCACACGGTCACCGGCAGCACCCTGAGCGTGGTCGGCGACCGCGTGGTCGAAGGCAAGCTGGTGACCCAGAGCTTCTGTGGCGGCCACCAGTACACCACCTGGTTCCGTCTGGAGTTCGATCGCCCGTTCAAGGCCTTCGGCACCTGGGGCGAGGCCGGCGGCGTGCCGGGATCGCGCCATGGCATGGAGGGCGAGGGCAAGCCCAGCGGCGCGTGGCTCACCTTCGATGTGAGCAAGGGCCGTGCGGTCACCGCCATCTCGTCGATCTCGCACGTGGATGCCGAGGGTGCGCGCAACAACCTGCGCAGCGAGGGCATGGCCAATGGCCGTCTGCTCGGCTTCGATGCGATGCGTGCCCGCGCGCAGCAGGCCTGGGACAAGGAGCTGGCCAGCGTGCGCGTGCACGGCGGCAGCGGCGACGACCGCGTGGTGTTCTACACCGCGCTGTACCACGCGCTGCTGCAGCCGCTGACCGGCAGCGACGCCGATGGGCGCTACCGCGGCTACGACGACGGAATCCACCACGCCGATGGCTGGACGTACCACGAGTTCTTCTCGCTGTGGGACACCTACCGTTCGCAGAACCAGTTGCTGGCGCTGTTGCGGCCGCAGCGCGCCGCCGACATCGGCCGTTCGATCCTGGCGATCAACGCGCAAGGCGGCTGGCTGCCGCGCTGGGGCTATGCCAACTTCGAGACCAACGTCATGACCGGCGACCCGGTCACGCCGTTCCTGGTCGACCTGTGGCGCTTCGGCGCACTGCAGGGACGCGAGGCCGAGGCGTACACCGCGCTGCGCCGCAACGCCTTCGAGATGCCGCCGCTGAATTCGCGGCACGCCGGGCGCTCCGGCAATGCCAACTACCTGGCGCAGGGCTTCGTGCAGTACGACCGCGCGTTCCCGTCCAAGGGCATGGACGTCGATCCGCACCACGGCGGCTCGGCGACGCTGGAGTACGCGTTGGCCGACTGCGCGTTGTCGACCATGGCCGGCGCGCTGGGCCATGCCGAGGACGCGGCGGTGCTGAACCGCCGCGGGCGCAACTGGCACTCGATCTGGGATCCGTCGGTGCGCGATGCGGAGACCGGCTTCACCGGTTTCCCGCGGCCGCGCACCGAGGACGGCGCGTGGTACACGCCGTCGGATGGCCATTACGATCCGCGTTCGCAGCACGGCTTCCACGAAGGTACGGCCTGGCAGTACCAGTGGCTGGCGCAGCAGGACGTGCCGGGCCTGGTGGAGGCGATGCATGGGCCCGAGCAGACCGCGCGGCGCCTGGACACCTTCTTCGCCTACGAGGCGCTGCTGGCCGACCCGGCCGGTGCCGCGCGCAAGCAATGGGTGGTGGGGCCGTACAGCTACTACAGCCAGTTCCGCTACAACCCCAACAACGAGCCCGACCTGCATGCGCCGTGGATGTACACGCTGATCGGCCAGCCGTGGAAGACCAGCACCGTGCTGCATGCGGCGCAGACGCTGTTCACTAACGCGCCGAACGGCGTCACCGGCAACGACGACCTGGGCACGATGTCGGCGTGGTATCTGTTCAGCGTCATCGGCTTGTATCCGGCGGTGCCCGGCACCGGGCAGTTCCTGCTGCACGCGCCGCGCTTCTCGCGCGTCGAACTGGACGTGGGAGCGGGCCGCACGCTGCGCATCGACGCGCCGCAGGCCGGCGACGGCAAGCTGCGCTATGTCGGTGGTGTGTCGCTGGATGGCCGCGCGCACGCGCCGGTGTGGCTGGACTGGGCGCAGTTGCGCCAGGGCGGCCGCCTGCGTTTCGACCTGCGCGATGCGCCGCAGCCGCAGGGCTGGGGCACGCAGCCGCAGGACCTGCCGGTGTCGCCGTGCGCGGCACCGCCGGCCGCCGCCAGCCTGGGCTGGCGCTGAGTCCGTGCCGTCGCGCGGCAGGGGCGCGCAGCCGATGGTTTACGCTGCGCGTCTCGTCCGAAGGGAATCGATCCGATGAGCCAGAAGCGTCCACCCCGCGCCGGATCTGCAGGCTCCAAGGCCGCCAAGGCCGCCTCGCGCAAGGCGGCGTCGGTTGCGTTGGAGCATGCGGACAAGGCGAAAAGGACCACAAAGACCACAAAGACCGCGCCTGCCGCCGCCGTGCGCGACCGGCAGCGCGTGGTGACCGTCACCGACATCGCCGATGCGGTCGGCGTCTCGCGCGCCACCGTGTCGCTGGTGCTGCGCGGCAGCCCGCTGGTGCATGCCGACACCCGCGCGCGCGTGGAAGCGGAACTGAAGCGGCAGCGCTACGTCTACAACCGCGGCGCCGCCAATCTGCGCCGGCGCACCTCGACCTGCGTGGCCCTGGTCATCAACGACCTGGCCAATCCGTTCTTCGCCGAGTTCGCCGCCGGCGTGGACGCGGCGCTGGGCGAGCAGGGCTACGTGACGCTGCTTGGCAGCACCGGCGAATCGCCTGCGCGGCAGCAGGCGGTACTGGCCTCGCTGATGGAGCACACGCCGGCCGGCGTGATCCTGTCGCCGGCCGAGGGTAGCGACGCCGCCGAACTGCACACGGTGCTGGACGCACGCGCGAACGTGCTGCTGTTCAACCGCGAACTCGCCGGTGCCGACGACTGGGGCTTCCTCGGCCTGGACAACCAGCGCGGCGCGCAACTGGCCACCGAGCACCTGATCGCGCTCGGCCACCGCCGCATCGCCTTCTACGGCGGCCATGCCGATTCCAGTTCCTGCCGGCAGCGTCGCGCTGGCCACGCCCAGGCGATGCGGCAGGCCAGGCTGCCGGTCGATCCTGCCTGGCTGATCGAATCCGCGCCCAATCGCCTGGAAGCGGCCGCGCGCCACGGCGACCTGTTCGCCCACGACGCGCCGCCCACCGCGGCGGTCTGCTACAACGACACGGTCGCGCTGGGCCTGATGCTGGGCCTGCTCGCGCGTGGCATCCGCCCCGGCCAGGACTTCGCGATCACCGGGTTCGACGACATCCCCGAGGCCGCGGTGAGCACGCCCGCGCTGACCACGCTCGCCGCGCAACCGCGCGCCCGCGGTCGTCAGGCGGCGCAGTTGGTGCTGGAGCGGCTGGACGCAGCCGTACCGCCGCGCAGGACGATCGTGCCGGTGAGCCTGTCGGTGCGCGAGAGCAGCGGAGCGCCTATCGCTTCCGCGCGCACCTAGCGCTGCGCACACGGCTGCGGCTGCAGCGACGATGCGGGATGGCGCGTCGACACGCGCAGTGCCATCGCGACGCCCTCTAGACAGGGGCGGGCAGATAGTGGGTCTCACCATCACAACGGCGCGTCCCGCGGGTTCGTGGTGAGCGAGCGATTCGCCCCCTTCTTCCTTTCGTCGAGAGCCGTCTCATGCCTCTGCAGACTGCGCCGCGCCGCTCCGTGGTGGCCAATGCCCTTTATGGCTTGCTCAATCCCATCCCGTTCGGCTGCTTCGTCGCCGCGCTGATCTTCGACATCGTCTACGCCCGCAGCGCGGTGATCCTGTGGAGCAAGGCGGCGGCCTGGCTGATCGCGATCGGGCTGGTCATCGCCATCGTGCCGCGTCTGATCAACCTGGTGCAGGTCTGGATCACCTCGCGGCGCTCCGTGCTGCCGGTGGAACGGCTCGACTTCTGGCTGAACCTGCTCGCCATCGTCGCCGCCATCTTCAATGCCTTCGTGCATAGCCGCGACGCGTATGCGGTGGTCCCGGCAGGGCTCTGGCTCTCGATCGCCACAGTCGCGCTGTTGGCGATCGGGCATGTGCTCATCGCCATCCGCACCACGCCACGCGAGGGTTACGTCCATGGCTAAGCGCCTGTGCCTGTCCGTTTTCGCGCTGAGCGGCGCAGTGGCCCTGGCCGCCTGCGGCGGCAAGGCCTCGCTCGAGCCCACTCAGCAGGCGGGTAATGCGCCGCCGCTGCCGCAGGCGCGCAACTTCCTGCTGCCGCCGATGCAGGTTCCCGAGGGTGTGGGCTGGAAGGAGGGGCAGGCGCCCACCGTGGCGGCGGGCCTGAAGATCGAGAAGATCGCCGGTGGCCTGAAACATCCGCGCCAGTTGTACGTGCTGCCCAACGACGACGTGCTGGTGGTGGAGGCCAATTCGCCGGGCATGGAGCCGGTCACCACGCCCAAGCAATTGATCGCCGGCCTGATCCAGGGGCGCTCCGGCAAGAGCGCCAAGGGCGGCAACCGCATCACCCTGCTGCGCAGGACCGCGGACGGCAGGTGGGAGCAGCATGCGTTCCTGAAGGGCCTGCACTCGCCGTTCGGGGTGCAGCTGATCGGCGACGCGCTGTACGTCGCCAACACCGACGCCATCATGAAGTTCCCCTACGTCGTGGGCCAAACCGAGATCACCGCGCCCGGCACGCTGTTCGCCGATCTCCCCGGCACGATCGAGCACCATTGGACCAAGGCCCTGCTGGCCAGCCCCGACGGACGCAAGCTGTACGTCGGCGTGGGCTCCAACAGCAACATCGGTGAGAACGGACTGGACGTGGAGTACCGCCGCGCGGCCGTGCTGGAGGTGGATGTCGCCTCGGCCAGCAGCCGCATCTTCGCCTCGGGCATCCGCAATCCGACCGGGCTGCAGTGGGAGCCGCGGACGGGGAAGTTGTGGGCGATCGCCAACGAGCGCGACGAGATCGGCGCCGACCTGGTGCCCGACTACCTGACCTCGGTACAGGACGGCGGCTTCTACGGCTGGCCGTATAGCTACTACGGACAGAACGTGGATGTGCGGGTCAAGGATCAGCGCCCGGACCTGGTGGCCAAGGCGATCAAGCCGGACTACGCGCTGGGCTCGCATGTGGCCGCGCTGGGCCTTTGGTTCTCCCGCGGCGAGACGCTTCCGGCCAACTACCGCGAAGGTGCGTTCGTCGCCGAGCACGGCAGCTGGAACCGTTCGCCGCTCAGCGGCTACCAGGTGGTCTACGTGCCGTTCCGGCAGGGCCGGCCGGTCGGCCCACCGCAGACCGTGGTCAGCGGCTTCCATTCAGAAGACGAGTCGCAGCTGTTCGGTGCCCCGGTCGGTCTGGCGCAGGACAAGGACGGTGCGCTGCTGATCGCCGACGATGTCGGCAACAGCGTCTGGCGCGTGCGCTTCTGACCGGTCGCACGACGCCGCCCATCTGTATGTGGGCGGCGCAGTCTCGACGCGATGCCGCCCTCATCACGGGCGCCGGCTGTGCCGCCGCGGTGCGATATGCGGGTAACCCCGCCGCGTGGCCGAATTGCGGCAAAGCACGGACATGGGGGTTAAAGCCGCACGTCCACCGGTTCGCTCTCCAGCGCCAGTACGCCGAACACGCATTCGTGCACGCGGTACAACGGTTCCTGCGCGACGAAACGCTGCAGCGCCTCCAGGCCCAGCGCGAACTCGCGGATGGCCAGCGACTGCTTGGTGCGCAGGCCACGCTGGCGTAGCCGGTCGAGGTTCTGCGGTTCGGTGTACTCGGGCCCGTAGATGATGCGCAGGTACTCGCGGCCGCGGCACTTGATGGCCGGTTGCACCAGCCCCCGCTTGCTGCGCGCCAGGCCTTCGACCGGCTTGATGACCATGCCTTCGCCACCCTGCGCGGTCAGCGCCTCCCACCAGGCGACGGCGTCGGCCACGCTTGCCGCGTCGGCCAGGTCGACGAACACATGACGGGTCAGGCGCACCAGCGGTTCGACGTCGGCCAGGCGGCGGGCGACGTCCAGGTGCCAGCGATGGTCGCGTTCCAGGCCGACCACGCCTTCGCAGGCCAGCACGTGGAACGGCGCGATCTTCAGGTCCTCCAGGCCATTCACTTCCCAGCAGTAGCGGCGGTAGGCGTCGACGAAGCGGCTGGCGTCGCCGTGGCGCGCCTGCGCCTGCTGCTGCCATGGCTGCACGTCGACGCCACGCGCTGCAGCCGCGTCCAGCCAGGTGCGGGCGGTGGCGAGCGCCGCGGTGGCGGCCGCGCCGGTCGGCGCGTACTGCTCGCGCAGCAGTTCCTGGGCCTTGGCCGACCACGGCAGCAGTTCCGCGTCGAGCACGATCCAGTCGGTGTGCAATTCCTCCCAGAGGCCCGCGCGCTGCAATGCCGCGTCGAGACGATCGAGCAAAGCGTTCTCCAGTTCGCGCTCGCCGAAGAAGCGGCGGCCGGTGCGGGTGTAGACGACGCCGCGGCCGTCGTCGCCAATGCCGAAACGGCGTTGCGCGACACCGGCATCGCGGCACAGCACCACGACCGCGCGCGAACCCATGTGCTTCTCCTCGCACACCAGCGTGGCGATGCCTTCCTGGCGATAGAACTCGAGCGCTTCCTGTGGGCGCTCGAGCAGATCGCCTGACTTGGCAGTCTCCGGCGGCGCCATCGTCGGCGGCAGGTACACCAGCCAGCGCGGATCGATGGCGAAGCGGCTCATCACCTCCAGCGCGGCGATGCTGTTCTCCTCGCGGATGGTGACGCTGCGGAAGGCGCGGGTGTCGATCACGCGCTTGCCGGCCACATCGTCCAGGTCGAGCAGCAGGGCCTCGCGCGGCGTGGTGGCCGTGGCGCTCGTGTCCTCGGCCGGAAGCAGTGGCTTGACCGGCGCGTAGTACTCGCGCGCGGCCGCGACCGACATCAGTTCATTCTCGGGATAGCGCAGTGCGGTGAGCTTGCCGCCGAACACGCAGCCGGTATCGAGGCAGATGGTGCGGTTCACCCATTCCGGCTCAGGCGTCGGCGTATGGCCGTACACCACCATGGCCGGGCCGCGATAATCGCGCGCCCAGTCGGAACGGACCGGCAGGCCGAACGCGTCGATCTCGCCGGTGGTCTCGCCGTACAGCGCGAACTCGCGTACGCGCTGCGAGGTGCGGCCCTGCAATTCCTGCTTGAGGCCGGCATGGGCGACCACCAGCTTGCCGTCGTCGAGCACGTAGTGGCTGACCAGCTTGTCGATGAAGGCGGCGACCTCGCGGCTGAACTCCTCCGGCTCGCCCTGCAACTGCTCCAGGGTCTCGGCCAGGCCGTGGCTGATGCGCACGTCGCGGCCGGCCAGTTTGCGCTGCAGCTTCACGTCGTGGTTGCCGGGTACGCACAACGCGGTGCCGTTGCCGACCATGTGCATGACCAGGCGCAGCACGCCGGGCGAATCCGGGCCGCGGTCGACCAGGTCGCCGACGAAGACCGCCTTGCGCCCTTCCGGTGCGACGACCTCGGGTGCCTCACGGGTGCCGCCGACGGTGTAGCCCAGGCGGCCGAGCAGGGCGACCAGTTCGTCGCGGCAGCCGTGCACGTCGCCGATCAAATCGAACGGCCCGTGCTCCTCGCGGCGGTCGTTCCAGACCTTGATGCGTTCGATCGCGGCGGCCGCCACATCCTCCACCGAGCGCAGCACGCTGACATGGCGGAAGCCCTCGCGCTCCAGGCCGCGCAGCCCCTTTCGCAGCGCCTGCTGCTGGTTGCGGATGACATGCGGGCCGAAGTTGCGGTCCGCACGCGCCCTGTTGCGGTCCTGGCACACGCGCTCGGGCAGGTCGAACACGATGGCGCAGGGCAGGACATGGAACTCGCGTGCCAGTTCGACCAGGCGCTTGCGGTCTTCCGGACGCACGTTAGTCGCGTCGACGACAGTCAGGCGCCCGGCGGCCAAGCGCTTGCGCGCGATGAAGTAGAGCACCTCGAAGGCGTCGCTGGTGGCGGTCTGGTCGTTCTCGTCGTCGGCGACCAGGCCTCGGCAGGTGTCGGAGGAGATCACCTCGGTCCGCAGGAAGTGGGTGCGGGCGAAGGTGGACTTGCCGCTGCCGGATGGCCCGATCAGGGCGACCAGGCTGAGCTTGGGAATGCGTATCGTCATGAGAATGCCGAAAGAGTCAGGCCACGTCGCGGGTGAACACCGCCATCTGGGTCGGCGGGCCGACCTCCGGATCGTCCGGGCCGATGGGGGCATGGCGCACGCGGTAGCCGTTGCGCTGCGCCACGCCGTCGGCCCAGGCGCGGAATTCGGCGCGTGTCCACTCGAAGCGGTGGTCGGGGTGGCGGAAGCGCCCGGCGGGCAAGGTCGGGAAGCGCACGTTGTACTCGCTGTTCGGCGTGGTGATCACCACCGCCTGCGGCTTGCCGAAACCGAACAGCGCGCGCTCGAACGCTGGCAGGCGCGGCGCATCCATGTGCTCGATCACCTCGATCGCGCAAGCCGCATCGAAGCCCTCGATGCGGCGATCGAGGTAGGTCAGCGCGCCATGGGCCAGGGTGATGCGCTGGCGCTGCAGCGGCGGTAGACGCTCCAGGTGCAGGCGGTCGGCGGCATGGTCCAGCGAGCGCAGTGACACGTCGATGCCGAGCAGGTGCTCGATCTGCGGCTCCTTGAGCAGCAAACCGAGCAGGCGGCCTTCGCCGCAACCCAGGTCGACCACGCGCCGTGCGCCGAGGGTGCGCAGTGTCTCGACCACGGCCTGCATGCGCTGGTCGTTGAGGCTGAGCGGGCGTTCGATCGCGTCCTCGACCGCTTCCTTGCGTACTTCCTGCTCGTCGATCGCCTCCTCTTCATCGTCCAGTAGGCGCGCCAGCGCCGCACGCACCAGCGGCTTGTGGCGGCGCAGGTAGCGGCCGACGATCGCCTCGCGTTGCGGATGCGCGGACAACCAAGTGCCGCCCTTGTCGAGCAGTTTCTCGATTTCGTCGTGGCCGACGTAGTAGTGCTTGTCGCCGTCGATGGCCGGCAGCAGCACATACAGGTGGGTCAGCAGGTCCTGCAGGCGCACGGTTCTGGCGAGCTGTAGGCGCACATACGGACTGTCGCCCCACTCGGGAAAGCGCGGATCCAGCGGCAGGCGCTCGACCGTTACGGTGTAGCCAAGCGGTTCGAACCAGGCCTGCAGCAGTTGCTCGCCGCCGCGACACCGCAGCACCGGAATCTCCGCTTCCAGCGCAATGGCCGTGTCCGCCAGTGCCTGGCGGCTCTTGCTGGTGCCAGCCATGGCGGTGCCGAACACGCGCTTGAGCGCAACCGAGAGGAAGGAACTGGCGACGTACGGACGGTCGTTGACGTACTGCGACAGGCTGCCTTCGGCCTCGCCGCGACCGCGTACCAGCCCGACCGGGTCGATGTCCAGCATCAGCACTGCGGTGCAACGGGTCTCGTCGGCCTGCGGGTAGAACACCCGGGCGGTGCCGAACGGCAGAGCGACTTCGTGGGCGCGCTCGGGATGCTTGACCAGCAGGTAGCCGAGATCGGTGGCGGGCTGGGTGGTGGTGGACAGGGACAGCAGCACGGTGATGGCTTCGCGAGAAAGGCCGTGAGTCTACCGTGCCACCCTTGCCGCTGTGCGGCAGCTGTGGAAGTGGGCGGGCCAATGTCGGCCGGGCACGGAGGCCTGCTTGGTGGCGGGTGTGGCAGGGCTATGGCGACTCAGCCATGCGGACCATGGATGCTGTTGTCGGCACGCAGTCGGTGCGATGACGCGGTGTCACTTGCTGCGAGTCGCGCTGGACTGATTACTTGGCGGCGCGCCCGACAGCGCTGCACTAGCGCAAGCGTATCCAATCCAGCGCCACCAGCACGCGGATGGCTTCGGCGAGCCGCTGCTGCGTCTGTTCGGAATCGGCCGTGCTCCTGGAAGCGAGCAGATGCGCATGCAGGTGTTGCGCATGGAGCGCCTGCCCGGGATGGGCCACCTGAAGCCGGCGCGCAGCCTGGAACACCGTCATGATGTCCTCGGCCTGGTCGATGTTCCTGATCTGCGCGAACAGGTCCACGGTCTTGGCGATTTCGGTTTCGTAGGCGACGTACGCCGCGGCGAACCGCGCATGCTCCCTGTCGTACTGCGGCGACGCGCGCAGCGCCATCGTCCGTCCCTGCGGTTGTTCGTGCAGCCAATTGCGGTTGGCCAGGTCGGTGAGGATGGGCCGAACATCGCCCTGGCGCGGGCCGCGGCCGGCATTGCCGAACGTCAGTCCGGTCGGCACGCCCAGTTCGGTCATGGCCCAGCAGAGCGTCTGGAACAGGGTGCGCCCGAGCGGCCGCGCCTCTGGCCGGGCCTGCAGCCGCCGCAACACTTCCATGATCGCGATCCAGCCCGGCTGGGTCGCCGTACGTTTGCCGGCGCCCTCGGCCGAGGCGTGCGCCGGCCGCGACAGGAAGGCGGGTTCGAGCTGCGCCAGCGGCGTGCCGTAAGGCGCATAGACCTCGATTTCGACCGGCAGGTGCGCCAGCGTGCGGTAGATCAGCGGGCCGACATCCTCCCAATCCAGGCCGCCGTTGCCGCAGCCGAGCGGCGGCAGGGCAAGACTGGGCACGTCCCATTCGCCCAGATGTGCGGCGAGGTAGTCGAGTCCCGCCGCGATGTCCTCGAGCCGCGACGGCGAGCGCCAGTGGCGCTTGGTCGGGAAGTTGAGAATGCGGATGCCGCTGGCATCGGCGTAGAGATAGGGTTCGCCGATGCGCACACGGCCTTCCCGGCAGCGCTCGGCATAGTCCTCGAGCATGGCCGGATAGCGTCGCTTGAACGCATGCGCGATGCCCTTGCCCATGATGCCGGCGCAATTGACCGCGTTCGTGTAGACCTGGGCGTGGCTGGCGAACAGGTCGCCGATACGTGCCTTGAACATGGTGCGATCCATCGATGGAGAAATCCCCCGGATAACGCCTATCGCTCGCCCGCACTGGCAGGCGCCGCGTGTGCGGTTAGCGCTGCACGACTTGGCCCAGAACGGCTGGGCGAAGTGCTGCTGACGTCAGTGCATGTGCGCATCTGACTGACCTGCAGCAAGAGCGCGAGGGCAGCAGGGAGGAGCGCGCAAGCATGCGGCCGCGGCGTCTCACCTCCTGCGATCGGCAGGCCAGGAAAAGACGTGCGGCTTAGCGCCGGTCAGAGGCAGCGATCCTTTTTCGTAGCAGCGGCTTCAGCCGCGACAGGCTTTCCTGGTGATGTCTCGTCGCGGCTGACGCCGCTCCTACAGATGCGCTTCGGAGGTTGCCTGACGTCCGGCAGCCGGCTTACGTGGTGGCAGACGCTGCCTGGTCGTGATCCGCAGCATTGCGTCGCGCAGTGCTGGCTTGCTGAGAATATATGATTCGTATACGATTCATATACATCGTCTCGGGAGCCACCATGGGCATCGTCAACATCGACGACGACCTGCACGACCAACTGCGCCGCGCCTGCACGGTGACCAGCCGGTCGATCAATGCGCAGGCCAACTTCTGGATCAAGGTCGGCATGCTGTGCGAGATGAACCCGGAGTTGTCGTTCCAGGACATCGTGGCGCGCGAATTGCGTGCGGCGGGGGTGCGGCCGCAGGCGGTGATACCGGGGCGCACGTGATCAAGCGGCCGGACGAGCTGGTGTTGCTGGCCGAGTCCGGGCGCCTGCTGGCGCAGGTGTTCGCACGGCTGGACGGGATGTCGCTGCTGGGCCGCAGCACGCTGGAACTCAACGACCTCGTCGAGCGGATGATCGTGGAGGAGCTGGGGGCGCGGCCCGCGAGCAAGGGCCAGTACGGGTTCCCGTTCGTGCTCAATGCCTCCATCGACGACGTGGTCTGCCATGGCGTGCCGTCGGCCGACGATGTCTTGCGCCACGGGCAGATCGTCAATTTGGACATCACCCTGGAGAAGCACGGCTACATCGCCGACTCCAGCACCACCTACCTGGTCGGCGAGGTCGCCTATCCGGCACGGCGGCTGGTGCAGACTGCGTGCCAGGCCATGTGGAAGGGTATTGCCGCGGTGCGTCCGGGTGCGCGGCTGGGCGACATCGGCCACGCCATCGCGCGGCATGCGCGCGCGCATGGCTACACCGTGGTCAAGGAGTACTGCGGCCACGGCATTGGCCGCGCCATGCACGAGGAGCCGCAGATCCTCCACTATGGGCACGCCGGCACCGGCCTGGAGTTGCGCGAGGGCATGGTGTTCACCATCGAGCCGATGCTCAACCAGGGGCGCGCGGCGATCCGCTCGGAGCCCGGGCAATGGCCGGTGCACACGCGCGACGGCAAGCTCTCGGCGCAGTTCGAGCACACCGTGGCGGTGACCGCCAGCGGTGTGCGGGTGCTCACTCTGCGGCCGGGGGAGGTGTCGCTGTGCCGGGTGGGGTGAGGGCGGCGAGCAGTGGTGTGGCGTGGATGCGGGTGATGCTGCGCAACGATGGGCGACGATCTTCTCGTCGTGCTTGGTGCGTCGCGGCTAAAGGCACCTCGAACAACGACGAAGGCCAGTTGTAGGAGCGGCTTCAGCCGCGACGGGCATTCCCGGTAAAGCCAGTCGCGGCTGAAGCCGCTCCTACAATCGAGACAAGACATCAGCCGAGCCGCGGCGATAACGTTATTAGAGGTGTCCTAAAGCCGCTCCTACGGAGAGAAGCAGCAACGCCAGCGGCGCATCTGTTCAGAACACGGACATGTCGGTCTAGTTCTCGGTTGACGCACCACCGCCGCGTCGCGCGCGCCACTTCGCCACGCGCTCCTGCAGCCCCACCACGCAGACGAAGAACGCCGGTACGAAGAAGATCGCCAGCACGGTGCCGCTGACCATGCCGCCGAACACGCCGGTGCCGATGGCGTGCTGGGTCTCGGCGCTGGCGCCGCTGGCCAGCATCAAGGGCACCACACCCAGGGCGAAGGCCAATGAGGTCATCAGGATCGGGCGCAGGCGCAAACGCGCGGCGTTGGTCGCCGCTTCGACCAGGCCCTGGCCGTCGCGGTGCAGTTGCCGGGCGAACTCGACGATGAGGATCGCGTTCTTCGCCGACAGGCCGATGATGGTGATCAGGCCGACCTTGAAGAACACGTCGTTGGGCAGGCCGCGCAGCATTACTGCCGCCACCGCGCCGAGCAGGCCCAGCGGCACCACCAGCATCACCGACAGCGGGATCGACCAACTCTCGTACAGCGCGGCCAGCACCAGGAACACCACCAGTGCCGACAGCAGCATGAGCAGTGGCGCCTGCGCGGCCGACTGCCGCTCCTGCAGCGATTGCCCGGTCCAGGCCACGGCGAAGCCCGGCGGTAGTTGCGCGGCCAGCCGTTCCATCTCGGCCATGGCCGCGCCGCTGGACACGCCGGGTGCGGCACCGCCGGTGATGCGCACGGCCGGGAAGCCCTGGAAACGCGCCAGCTGCTGCGGCGCGTCGGTCCAGGTGGCGGTCACCACCTCGCGCAGCGGCACCATGCCGCCCTCCGTGCTGCGCACGCGCAGGCTCAGTACGTCGTCCAGTTGCATGCGCGCGGTGGCGTCGGCCTGCAGGATCACTTGCTGCATGCGCCCGGCGTTCGGGAAGTCGTTGACGTACAGCGAGCCCATCGCCGCCGACAAGGTGTTGCTGATCGCGGAGAACGGCAGGCCCATCGCTTCGGCATGCTGACGGTCGATCTCCAGGCGGATGCTCTTGCCTGGCGGCAGGCCGTCCTGATACACGCCGCTGACCACCTTGCTGTCCGCGGCCAGCTCCAGCAGCTTCGCCTGCGCCGCCATCAGCGCGGCCTCGCCGCGGTTGCCGCGGTCCTGCAGATACAGGGTGAAGCCGGAGGAGGTGCCGAGCTCGTCGATCGCCGGCGGCAGCAGGCTCATCACCGTGCCCTCGGGCAGATCGGCCATGGCCTGCTGCACACGTTCGGCCTCTTCGCTGGAGGTGGCGCCGTCGCGCTGGTTCCAGTCCTTGAGCATGGTGAAGGCCATGGCCGCGTTGGTGCCCGAGCCGGAGAAGCTGAAACCCAGGATCACCAGATTGGAGGCCAGTGCCGGGCGCGTGGCGACGTGCCGCTCGAACGCCTTGACCACCGCCAGCGTGCGCTCGCTGGTGGCGTCGGTGGGCAATTGGATCGAGGTCATGAAGTAACCCTGGTCCTCTTCCGGCAGGAATGCCGACGGCAGCACGCGCATGGCCAAGACCAGCGCCACGCACAGCACCGCGAACACCGCCATCACCCGCCCACTGCGCCGCAGCAGCCGCGTCACGCGTGCGGCATAGCGGCCGGTCAGGCGCTCGAAGCCACGGTTGAACGCGCCGAAGAAGCCGCGCTTGGCGTGATGGCCGGGCGCGACCGGGCGCAGCAGGGTGGCGCACAGCGCAGGCGTCAGGGTCAGCGCCAGGAACGCCGAGAACAGGATCGACACCGCCATCGCCAGGGTGAACTGCTGGTAGATCACGCCCACCGAGCCGCTGGCGAAGGCCATGGGGATGAACACCGCGGTCAGCACCAGGGTGATGCCGACCACCGCGCCGGTGATCTCGCGCATCGCCTTGGTCGTCGCCTCCCGCGGCGGCAAGCCTTCGCTGGCCATGATCCGTTCGACGTTCTCCACCACCACGATGGCGTCGTCGACGATGATGCCGATCGCCAGCACCATGCCGAACATGGTCAGCACATTGATCGAGAAGCCGGCCAGCAGCATCACCGCAAAGGTGCCCAGCAGCGCGATCGGCGCGACGATGGCCGGGATCAGCGTGTAGCGCACGTTCTGCAGGAACAGGTACATCACCAGGAACACCAGCACCATCGCTTCCAGCAGGGTCTTGAGCACCTGCTTGATCGAGAGCTTCACGAACGGTGCGGTGTCGAACGGGATCGAATAGGTCATGCCGGTCGGCATGCTCGCGGCCAGTTCCGCAAGCCGGTCCTTCACCGCCTGTGCGGTGCGCACCGCATTGGCGCCGGGCGAGAGCTGGATCGCCGCGCTGGTGGCGGGCGCGCCGTTCTCGCGGTTGGAGAAGCCATAGGACTGTGCGCCCAGTTCCACCCGCGCCACGTCGCCCAGGGTCACCCGCGCGCCGCCGCTGTCGGCGCGCAGCACGATGGCGGCGAACTGCGCGGGCGTGGTCAGTTGCCCGGCCACGGTCAGCGGCACGGTCAGGCGTTGCCCTTGCACCACCGGCTCGTCGCCGAGGCGGCCGGGCGCGATCTGCGCGTTCTGCTGCTCGATCGCCTGCGCCAGCTCGGTCATGGTCATGCCGTAGGCGATGAGCTTGTCTGGGTCCACCCACACGCGCATGGCCTGCTCGGCGCCGAACAACTGCACGCGGCCGACACCGTCGATGCGCCGCAGTTCCTGCACGATGTTGCGCGCCAGGTAGTCGTTGAGCGCCACTTCGTCGTAGCGGCCGTCGGGCGAGGTCAGGCCGACCAGCATCAGGAAGCCGGAAGCGGCCGATTCCACCTGCAGGCCGTTCTGCCGCACCGCCTGCGGCAGCCGCGGTTCCACCGCCTTGATGCGGTTCTGCACGTCCACCTGCGCCAGCTCCGCATTGGTGCCGGGCTTGAAGGTGGCGGTGATCTGGGCGCTGCCCGAGGTGTCCACCGTGGATTCGAAGTACAGCAGGTTCTTGACCCCGGACAGCTCGCGCTCGACCAGGCTCACCACCGAGTCGTTGAGGGTCTGCGGCGTGGCGCCGGGGTAGGACGCGATCAGCGACACCGACGGCGGCGCCACCGAGGGATAGCGCGCCACCGGCAACTGGCCGATGGCCAGGGTGCCGAACAGCACGATGAACAGGGCGATCACCCAGGCGAAGACCGGGCGCTCGATGAAGAACTGTGGCATGGCGGCGTCCCCGGTTCAGTCCGCGGCCGCGGTGGCGACCGCCGGCGGCTGCCACGCGCGTGCCTTGACCCGAGTACCGGCGCTGAGCCGGTCGATGCCTTCGACCACCACTTGCTGCCCGGCCTGCAGGCCAGCGACGACACGGTAGTGCCCCTGCACCAGTTCGCCCAGCTGCACCGTCGCGCTGCGTGCCTGCGCATTGGCGTCCAGCACCCACACCTGCGCGTGCTTGCCGACATGGGTGACCGCCTGCTGCGGCACGCGCAGCGCCTGCGCGTAGTGGGCGCGCGGCACCCGCGCCCGCACGTACATGCCGGGCAGTAGGCGCCGCTGCGGGTTGTCGACGAGGATGCGCAGCAGCACGTCGCCGGTGCCGGCATCGACGTTGATGCCGGAGAACAGCACGCGCCCGCTCAGCCCCGAGGGCGTGCCGCTGCGGTCGAGGATCTGCGCCGGCAGGCCGTCGTCGCCGGCGGCCTGCGCGCGCGCGGCCGGGTCCAACGGGTCCAGGTCGCTGGCGGACTGGCGCACGTCGACGTAGACCTGGTCGATCTGCTGGATCACCGCCATCGGCGCACTGTCGCTGGGAGAGACCAGCGCGCCTTCGGTGAGCAGCGCCTGGTCGATGCGGCCGTCGATCGGCGCATCGACGGTGGCGAAGGTCAGGTCCAGGCGCCGCCGCGACAGCGTCGCCTTGGCCTCGGCGACCGCCGCGGCGGCCTGGGTGCGCTGCGAAGCGGCGTCGTCGTACATCTGCCGGCTGACCATGCCAGACTCGACCAGCCGCTGCAGCCGGGCATGCTGCACGTCGGCCAGCACCTGCGCGGCCTGGGCGCGATGCACGGCGGCCGCGGCGGTGTCCATGTCGGCCTTGAACGGTGCCGGGTTGATCTGGAACAGCGCATCGCCGCGCCGCACGTCGGCGCCCTGTTCGAAGAAGCGGCGTTGCACGATGCCGCCGACCTGCGGGCGGATCTGCGCGCTGCGCACCGCGGCCACGCGCCCGGGCAGGTCCACGCTCACCGTCATCGGCGCTGGGCGCAGGGTCACCGCGGTGACCTGTACCGGCGCGGCCACCGCCTGCGGCTGCGCGCCGCCGCCGCAGCCAGCCAGGGCCAACGCCAGCGCCCCGCCGATTCCCAGACTCCGTACCCGTTGCCGCATGCCCATGCCTCTTGCCTCGTCGCTGCCGCCGCGGATGCGGCGGACGCCAAAGCCGCGCATGGTCGCGGCCGCGGGTTGCGCGGCGTTCGATGCTGTGTGGAGATATGATGGAGATCCGCCCGTCCGGGCCGACGCGCTTTTCGCCGCCACGCCATGTCCGCTTCCTTTCCGGGCGCCGCCGCGCCCGCGTCCGCGCCGCTGGTCCTGATCGCCGAAGACGAGAGCGAGATCGCCGAGATCCTCGTGGCCTACCTGGCGCGCAGCGGACTGCGCAGCGCCCACGCCGCCGACGGCCGCGCCGCGCTGGAACTGCACCTGGCGCTGGACCCGGACCTGATCCTGCTGGACGTGCAACTGCCCGCGGTGGACGGCTGGAAGGTGTTGGCCGAACTGCGCCACCGTGGCGAGACCCCGGTGATCATGCTCACCGCGCTGGACCAGGACATCGACAAGCTGATGGGCCTGCGCCTGGGCGCCGACGACTACGTGGTCAAGCCGTTCAACCCGGCCGAGGTGGTGGCGCGGGTGCAGGCGGTACTGCGGCGCATCCGCGGCAACGGCGCCGAGGAGGCGCGCAGCCTGCGCGTAGGCGCCTGCCACGTCGACCTGGACCAGCACGAGGCCAGTGTGCGCGTGGGCGAGCAGCGGCACGCGCTGGATCTCACGCTCACCGAGTTCAAGCTGCTGGTGCGGCTGATGCGCGTGCCCAAGCGGGTGTTCAGCCGCGCCGAGCTGCTCGACGCGTGCCTGCCGGAAGGCGACACCCAGGAGCGCACCATCGACAGCCACATCAGCAAGCTGCGCAAGAAGCTGGAAGCGCTGGGCGTGCAGGGTACGCCGGCCAGCGTGCGGGGCGTCGGCTATCGCTTCGGAACCGGCGCATGAGCCGCGCCCCCGGGCTGCGCCGCCAGGTCATCCTGTCGCTGGGCGCGCTGGCGCTGTGGATCATCCTGCTGTCGGTGGTCGGTTCCTACGTGTTCTATGCGCTGGCGGCGGCCTACCAGCCCAACAGCATCTCCGACACCTGGGTGCCGTCGCGGGTGGAGATGATGTGGATCGGCGCCACCGCGGCACTGGCCGTGGCGATCGCGGTGGCGGTGGCGGTACGGCTGTCGCGGCGCATCCTGACCCCGTTGAACTCGGTGGCGCACAGCCTGCGTGAGGTCGCCCAGGGCAATCTGCACGCGCGCGCCAGCATGGACGCGCATGCGCTGGGCGAGACCGCGCAACTGGTGCGCGACTTCAACGCCATGGCCGATCGCCTGCAGGCGATGACCCGCGAGCGCGCGTTCTGGAATGCCGCCGTCGCTCATGAATTGCGCACGCCGGTGACGATCCTGCGCGGGCGCCTGCAGGGCCTGGCCGAGGGCGTGTTCGCGCCGGATGTGGCGGCGTTCGAGAGCCTGCTGCGGCAGATCGAAGGCCTGAACCGGCTGATCGAGGACCTGCGCGTGCTCAGCCTCACCGACAGCGGGCACCTGGAACTGCAGCCGGCGCCGGCCGATCTGGCCCAGGAAGTGGAGGCGGTGCTGCATGCGTTCGGGGCCAGCCTGGACGCGCGCGGGTTGGTGTTGGAATCCACGCTGGCGCTGCGCACACCGGTGCTGTGCGATGCGGTGCGCATCCGCCAGGCGCTGATGGCCTTGCTGGAGAATGCGCAGCACTACGCCGAGCCGGGCCCGCTGCGGGTCGGCGTGCAGGCGGACGCGGGCCAATGCGTGCTGTTCGTGGAAGACAGCGGCCCTGGCATTGCGCCGGAGATCGCCGCGCGCGTGTTCGACGCCTTTCGCCGCGGCGATCCCTCGCGCTCGCGCAAGAGCGGTGGCAGCGGCCTGGGCCTGGCGGTGGTCAAGGCCATCGCGGTGGCGCACGGCGGCGATGCGCTGTGCCTGCCTGCCGGCGGTGGCACGCGGTTCGAGGTGCGCTGGCCGCTGGCGTCGGGGGAGGCCGTGGCCCGCGCGGCGCAGGTGCCCGAGCTGCGCTAGGCGCGCTCTGCCTCAGGCGGCGGCACGTCGCCGCGCACACGGGCCACGCGCCCCGGCAGCATGCGGGTCAGCACCGCGTCGCGCCGTACCCAGTGATGGAAAAGCGCGGCGGCCACGTGCAACAGCACGACCACCCAGGCGATCCACTTGCCGATGAAGTGGTGCACCACGTCGATCGGCGCTTCGAAGGCCTCCCAGCTCAGTTGCCAGGTGCGGCTGATCCAGGCGAACAGCGCGGTCTCGTTGAAGCCGGGGATGCGGAACAGGCCCAGGTCGGTCGGCGCGCCGGTGCCGATGTAGCCGGTCAGCGGCATCACGATCAACAGCGCGTACAGGCCCACGTGCGCCAGGTGCGCGAGCCGGTGTTCGAGCGCCGAGCCGGGCGGATCGTCCGGCTGCACGTCCAGCCAGCGCCACAGCAGCCGCGGCAGCACCAGGAACCCGACCAGCAGGCCCAGCACCCAGTGCAGGTTGAGCACCGGCAGCGACGCGTCCGAGGTGTCGTCCATGAACCAGATGACGTAGTACACCACCGCATAGGCGCCGATGAAGGCGGCGGCGGTGGTCCAGTGGAACAGCTTGGCGAGGGCGCCGAAGCGCTGTGCGGTATTGCGCCAATGCATGTGCGTGATCCTGGGCGAGTGGCGAAGCGGGGCGTGCTGCGGGGTCAGCGCGTGCGCAGGCTGTCGAGCAGCCGGTCAAGGGCGTCCAGCGCGTCGGCCAGCCCCGCATGCAGGTCGGCGTCGGGCTCGGCGATCCAGAACGCCGCCTCGGTGATCGCGCCGTAGAGCATGCGTGCCATCACCCCGGCATGCAGCGGCGCCACCGTGCCGGCAGCGATCAAGGCTTCCAGCGCTGCCTGTAGCGCGGCGATGCCCACCGACTGCGCGGCCGGCGGCACATCGCCGAACACGGCGCGCGCGTCCTGCAGGATGATCCGGCGGATCTCCGGCTCCAGCGCCAGTTCCAGATAGGTACGGCAGCGGCGGCGGAAGCCCTCCCACGGCGTGGGCGCGGCGTCGGACACCGCCTGCAGGCGCAGGCCGACCTCGGCCTCGATCTGCTCGATGACCGCGATCAGCAGGCCGTCCTTGCTGCCGAAGTGGTGGTACAGCGCGCCGCGGGTGAGGCCGGCCTCGGCGGTCAACACGTCCATCGCGGTGTGCGCGAAGCCGTGTGTGGCGAATGCCTGCCGTGCCACGGCCAGCAGGCTGGCGCGGGTGGTCTCGATCATCTCGCGGCGGCTGCGGCGCTGGTGCATCGGGGGGATCTCATTCACATACGCGGCGTACGTTATTTGCGTACAGGGCGTATGTCAATGTGCCTCGATTGGATCCGGACCACGCCCGGCAGGTCTGGTGGCTCGCCAGCAGGTACGCCATCGCGTGCCACCACGGGGGCATTCGCCACGAACGCCTCTGCCAGGCATCGCCGTCACCGCCAGCGCAGTAACCACGGCATGTGGAGGGCGTTGGGTGACAAACCCGAGCGATGCCGGGGCGTGTCGCGAGGGCCGTCGCCAGGGCTGCCGACGAGACGCGTCAGGGCCGATGCATCTCGATGTCGTACGCACGCGACGCACGCGTCGCGCCGACGTCGCTCACGCGCTAGCCAAGGCCTTCACTACGTGTGTGGTGTGGTGACCGCTGTGCAACCGAATTGGAATGTCGAATGGACACCACGCTGATGCCCTGGGTCGCCGGACTGTTCGTCCTGCTCATTGCCGCGATGCTGTATCTGGTGACGCGCGCCAAGAAGAACCGCAACCGTCCAGCACAGGATCACGCCGCGACCAAGAGCGACGTGGACAGCGCGGCAAAGCGCTAGCGCGTCGGGTCAGGCGCGGCCGCGGCCATCGCCCGCATCGGTCAGGCGTCCGCGTCGAGCGGCGCAAAGCGCGGGCGGCGCACGCCGTCCACCTCCACCTGCTCGACGAACATCGGGTACGGCCGCACCCACATCGCGCCTTCGCCGTAGAGCGGCCGGTACAGCACCAGCGGTTCCAGCGTCTCGCTGCTGCGGACCACGCCCAGCACCTCGTACTCGCCGCCTTTGAAGTGGCGGTAGCGGCCCAGGGCGATCGGGGGCAGAGGGCTGAGGTCGCGCATCGAGGCGTCCGTGTGGGGCGGGGAGCGGGAGTGTAGCCGCATCGGGCATGCCGGGTCGGGGGGACGCCTGCGTGCGCCGCAGCTCGGGAAGTGCGGCGTGGATCCCGGATCGCCACGTAGACGAAGGCGTCCTGCCTTTGCAGTGCAAGCAATGCTGGCAGACATGGGAGCGAGGGCGCCGATACCGTGACGGATGGCCCGAACGACCCGACAGGCGCCGCCCCCGCCGGCGCAGACATGGTGGCAAGGACTCTCGTTCAAGCGCACCGCCGCCGAGGTATCGGCGGTGCTGGTGGTGATCGGCGCGACCTACGGCTTCGTGCAGTACGTGGAGGTCAAGCCGCTGCAGCGGCAGTTGGCCGAAGCGCAGGCCGGCGCCTGCGATGCCAAGGCCGCGGCCATGTCGATGATGCTGAGCCTGTTGCCGGGCGAGAGCCGCACGCTCTTCGACGGCGCGCTGACCATCGCCAATCTCACGCCAGCGCAGGACAATGCCAAGGTGCGCCTGCGCATCGCACCGCTGGGCGCGGCTGTGGTCGACAAGCTGGAACCCGTGCCGGGCGACCGCTTCCTGGTGCAAGTGCCGGGCCGCGGTCGCTACGCGGTCTACCTGCGCTCCAGCAGCGCGCAGTTCGTGGAGCTGTCGATCCTGCGGCAACCGTGAGCCGGCGTGAGCCGTGCGCTGGCGCTGGCACGCCATTCAAGAAATCCCGTGCAAGGCCGCCATCCCTGTTAGCGAAGCCGTTTCGCCGAAGCGGCCGTCCCCCGGGGGAACGCGCATGCTGTCCTTGCCACGTTTGCTGGGCCGCCACCTGGCCAAGTTTCTGTCCAAGCCGCGCCGCCACGGCTCGCAGCTGCCGACCAGCCCGCCGCATCTGCTGCGCGCCACGCTGCGCAAGGGCGACGTGCTGCTGGTCGAGGGCAACAGCCGCTTCTCCACCGCCATCAAATACCTGAGCCAGTCCACCTGGTCGCACGCGGCGCTGTACATCGGCGACCACGTGGCCGCGCTTCCCGGCGAGGACGCGCCGCTGTTCTGCGATGTCGACATCAATGTCGGCGTGCGCCTGGTCGGGCTGAGCGAGTTCGCCGGCCTGCACACGCGCATCTGCCGCCCGGTCGGGTTGAGTGCGCAGGAGATCGAGACCGTGGTGGAGTACATGGTCTCGCGGGTCGGCAACAGCTACGACCTGAAGAACATCTTCGATCTGGCGCGCTATCTGATCCGCACGCCGCCGCTGCCGTCGTCGGTGAAGCGTCGCTTCCTGGAGTTGGGCAGTGGCGAGCCGACCCGGGCGATCTGCTCGACGCTGCTGGCACAGGCCTTCGGGGCGATCCGCTACCCGATTCTGCCGGAGATCGACCAGACGCCGCCGGTGGGCAGCGAAGCCGCGGAAGACGCGGAGATCCTGTATCCGCGCCATCCCAGCCTGACCTTGCCGCGCGATTTCGACGTGTCGCCGTACTTCAACGTGGTCAAGCCGCGGCTGCAGCACGGCTTCGACTTCCATCGCCTGGTGTGGGAGCCCCACACCGCCGCACCGCACGCAGACCCGACGCCGCTGGATGCGGCAATGGCCTGACTGAAAACGTCTTCAGCGCGGAACGGTGTTGCCCGTTCATCTTGTTCAACCCGCTGCCGTTCAAGTTCGACTGCATGCGGGCCGATACCAGAGTCCGTTTTTAGGGTTTTTCCTGACACCATGACTCCCATCCAGTTCCTGCGCCGCCGTATCGCCAATCTGCCGATGGCACGCAAGTTCGTCGTGCTGTGCACGCTGATCGCGCTCGGCGTGATCCTGCTCGCCGTCGCCGCAGCGCGCCTGCAGTATCTCGACCTGATCGATGCGCGCAAGCAGAGCGTCAAGACTCAGGTCGACATGGGCCTGAGCGTGATGCAGCACTACGCCGATCTGGCCAAGCGCGGCGAGATGACCGAAGCGCAGGCGCAGGCGGCCGCCAAGGGCGCCCTCGCCGACATGAAGACCAACGGTGGCGTGGACTATTTCTTCATCGTCGATCCGCAGATGCGCATCGTCATGCACCCCAAGCGCGCGGTCGGCACCGACATGAGCGGCTACAAGAGCGATGCCGGGGAATACGTCTATCGCGATATCCAGACCGCTGTGCGCAGCGGCGACGGGTTCAGCTATTACACCGCGCCTAAGCCCGGCAAGTCGGTGCAGCTGCCGAAGATCAGCTACGCCGCGCTGTACCCGCAATGGAACTGGGTCCTGGCGATGGGCGTGTATGCCGAAGACATCCAGGCCGAGGCGATGGGCTTCACCAAGATCCTCGCCGTGATCGGCGGCGGCTTGGTGGTGCTGGTGGTGGGCCTGTGCTGGCTGATCGCCGGTGCCATCGTCACGCCGCTGCGCGGCGCGACGCGCACCGCCGAGGCGATCGCCTCCGGCCGTTTCGACAATCCGATCAAGGTGGAGTCGCGCGACGAAACCGGGCAGCTGATGGCCAGCATGCAGCAGATGCAGACCCAGTTGCAGCGCTTCAACGGCGAGATGCAGACCCTGGTGCGGCTGCAGCAGGGCGAGGACATCAGCCACCGCATGCCGGAAGACTTCCCGGGCGACTACGGCACGCTGGCGCATGGCATGAACACGGCGCTGTTCGAACACCTGGACGCCATCGTCGAGGCCATGGCGATCATGGACGAGTACGGCCGCGGCGACCTGCGCCGCGACATGCGCCGCCTGCCGGGGCAGCGCGCCGCGCTGCACGAGGCGCTGGACGTGGTCAAGACCAACCTGTCAGCGGTCAACGGCGACATCGCGCGCCTGGCCGATGCGGCCGCCCGCGGCGACTTCAGCGCGCGCGGCGACGAGGCGCGCTACGAGTTCGCGTTCAAGGAAATGGTGGAAGCGCTGAACCGGCTGATGCGCCAGGCCGACAGCGGCCTGGCCGACGTCGGCCGGATCATGGGCGCGATCGCCGACGGCGATCTGTCGCAGCGTGTTGACGTGCGCTACGAAGGCGCGTTCGGCAAGCTCGCCGATGCCGCCAACCGCACCGCCGAACAATTGACCGGCATTGTGCAGGGCATCCAGCGCGCGGTCGGCTCGATCAACACCGCCGCCAGCGAGATCGCCAGCGGCAACAGCGACCTGTCGGTGCGCACCGAGCAGCAGGCGGCCAGCCTGGAAGAAACCGCCGCCTCGATGGAGGAGCTGACCTCCACGGTCAAGCAGAACGCCGACAGCGCGCGCCAGGCCAACCAGCTGGTGCTGAGCACCGGCGAGGTGGCCGAGAACGGCGGCCGCGCGGTCGAGGAAGTGGTGACGACCATGGCCTCGATCAGTGCCGCGTCGGCGCGCATCGCCGACATCATCGGCGTGATCGACGGCATCGCCTTCCAGACCAACATTCTGGCGTTGAACGCGGCGGTGGAAGCCGCACGCGCCGGCGAACAGGGCCGCGGCTTCGCGGTGGTGGCTTCGGAAGTGCGCTCGCTGGCGCAGCGCTCGGCCGCCGCGGCCAAGGAGATCAAGACCCTGATCTCCGACTCCGTGCAGGAAGTGGAGCAGGGCTCGACCCTGGTCAACCGCGCCGGCACCACCATGGCCGAGGTGGTCACCTCGGTGAAGCGGGTCACCGACATCATGGCCGAGATCTCCGCGGCCAGCGCCGAGCAGAGCGCGGGCATCGACCAGGTCAGCAAGACGGTGATGCAGCTGGACGAAAGCACTCAGCAGAACGCGGCGCTGGTGGAAGAAGCCAGCGCGGCGGCCAAGAGCATGGAAGACCAGGCGGCGGAACTGGCGCGTGCGGTGGCGGTGTTCCGCCTCGCCGGCGGTGCCGCCATCAGCGCGGCACCTGCCCCCGCGGCAAGGCCGCAACCGGCCAGACCGGCGGTGCGTGCCGTCGCTGCCGCCAAGCCCAAGCCTGCGGCCTCCGTGCGGCCACCTGCGGCCAAGCCGCGCGCGATTCAGGGCGTGCCGGCGGACAGCGCGGAGTGGGAAGAGTTCTGAGCCAATGCGGCGTGGCGGCCTTTGCCGCCACGCCGTGGTCGCTCGCTTTTTGTAGGAGCGGCTTCAGCCGCGACGGCTTCCCGCGCAGGACTTCGCGGCGACTGAAAGGCACCTCGAACAAGCTGCTTTTCCGCGCTCAGCGCGACATACCGTGACGCTCGTAGGAGCGGCTTCAGCCGCGACGGCATTCCCGGTAACGCCCGTCGCGGCTGAAGCCGCTCCTACGATGGGTATCCGTTGTTGCATGTGCTCCTGAAGTCGCTCCCTATTGCATCCACGTGTGCTGGTGAAGGCGCGAGGACATCCCGCATTTCGCTGAGGCGGACAACCGCTTGGAAAGCGACCGCTCCGAAGCAATGAACGGTGTCGAATAGACCGATGCCGCAGATGCCGACGCAGACGGATGCGCTTTTGTAGGAGCGGCTTCAGCCGCGACCCCTGATCGGGAACGCCCGTCGCGGCTGAAGCCGCTCCTACGATGGGTATCCGTTGTTGCATGTGCCCCTGAAGTCGCTCCTATTGCATTCACGTGTGCTGGTGAAGGCGCGAGGACATCCCGCATTTCGCTGAGGCGGGCAACCGCTTGGAAAGCGACCGCTCCGAAGCAATGAACGGTGTCGAATAGACCGATGCCGCAGATGCCGACGCAGGCGGATGCGGATGCGTTTTTGTAGGAGCGGCTTCAGCCGCGACCCCCTGATCGGGAACGCCCGTCGCGGCTGAAGCCGCTCCTACGATGGGTATCCGTTGTTGCATGTGCCCCTGAAGTCGCTCCTATTGCATTCACGTGTGCTGGTGAAGGCGCGAGGACATCCCGCATTTCGCTGAGGCTGGCCACCGCTTGGAAAGCGATCGCTCCGAAGCAATGAACGGTGTCGAATAGACCGATGCCGCAGATGCCGACGCAGGCGGATGCGGATGCGTTTTTGTAGGAGCGGCTTCAGCCGCGACCACATGATCGGGAACGCCCGTCGCGGCTGAAGCCGCTCCTACAAGTGACGGCATCGCCCGGCAGCAGAGGCGTGTGCGATACCGTCTTCATCCATTCTTTGCCCATCGCTGCCTATGGTCGCAGCGAGGGCGCGTCGGCATCGCGGCGCGTGGAGGAGAGCCGATTCCATGTTCTGGAAACGCAACAGCCTGTCGATCGTCTTGCTTGCGCTGAGCCTGCTGTTCATGGCCGGCCAGGCGCTCAGCGGCCACCAGGCCTACAACGAGGAGCTGCGCCAGCAGGGGCTGGCGACGCTGCCCATGTGGCAGTACCTGCATACCGGCCATTTCATCGGCGCGCTGTTCGAGAACTGGGAGAGCGAGTTCCTGCAGATGGGCATGTACGTGGTGCTGACGGTGAAGCTGCGCCAGTGGGGATCGGCCGAGTCGCGGCCGCTATCGCCGGGGCAGGAGGACGACGCCGTCGCGCCCGGTCCGGTGCCCTGGCCAGTGCGTGCCGGTGGCATCTGGCTGGCGCTGTACGAGCGTTCGCTGGCACTGGCCTTCGGTGCGCTGTTCCTGCTCAGCTTCGTCCTGCACGCGCTGGGCAGCTGGCGCCACGAGGTGGCCGAGCAGGCGATGCAGCACCAGCCGCCGCCGTCCTTCTGGGAGCATGTCAGCGGTGCGCAGTTCTGGTTCGAATCGATGCAGAACTGGCAGAGCGAGTTCCTCGCCGTGTTCGCGTTGGTGGTGTTGACCATCTGGCTGCGGCAGAAGGATTCCCCGCAATCCAAGCCGGTGCGCGCGCCGCATCGTCAGACCGGCGATTGATCGCGGGACTGCCCACCACGGCGACTGGCGGATATGCGAACGCCGCGATGTTCGTGCATCGCGGCGTCGGTGCCATCGAACCGGCAGTGGAACGCTAGCGCGCCACGCTGCCCTTGGTCGACCCGGCGCCGGGGCCTGCACCGAGGTCGGCACCGGTGGTCGGGTCGCTGTCCGGTTGCGACAGCGTACGCGCTGCCAGTGCCTGCACCGCGCTCTGTTCCAGCTCGCTCAGCCCGACACTGGGGACGCCGCTGCCACCGTCCACCGCCACCTGGCGGTTGCGGTCGGCGATCGCTTCCCACTGGCTGCCGCTGTTCCAGGGGCCGTGCATGTCGCCGTCGCCCTGCGACATGTCGTAGTAGCGGTCGGTGAAGGCCGGATCGCCCGGCAGCTTGCCCGGCGGGAAGTTCGGCTCGATCGAGTACAGCGCCTTCTCGAACGACTTCTGGTGGGCCACTTCGCGGGTCATCAGGAAGGTCAGCGCATCGACGATGCCGGGATCGTCGGTGACATTGATCAGGCGCTCGTAGACGATCTTGGCGCGCGCCTCGGCGGCAATGTTGGAGCGCAGGTCGGCGGTCGGTTCGCCGATGCTGTCCACATATGCCGCGCTCCACGGCACGCCGCTGGAATTGACCAGGGCCGGGCCGCCGCCGTAGAGGATCTGCTGAGTCTGGCTGGTGTTGTTGTTGAGGGTGAGGTTGCGCATGTCCTCGGCCTCGGCCATACCTTCGGACAGCACCGCCTTCGGCCCCTGGTTGAGCATGGCGATGATCGAGCCGATGATCTCCAGGTGGCTGAGTTCCTCGGTGGCGATGTCGTACAGCAGATCCTTGCGGCCGGGGTCGACTTCGCCGATGGCCTGGGTGAAGTAGCGCATGGCCGCGGCGAGCTCGCCTTGCGGGCCGCCGAATTGCTCCAGCATCAGCGAGGCCAGCGCCGGGTCGGGTCGGGCCACGCGGACCGTGTACATCAGTCGCTTGTTGTGCATGAACATTGGGAATCTCCTGGAGTGCCGCCCGAACGTCGTGACGACGCAATGGCGCGACCGGCGGCCGCGCGTGGGGGACAGGCGTCTGGGACGCCGCGACCCGCGTTGGCAGGTCGCGGCCGGGGCGGTCAGGCCGCCTTGCGCTTGCGCGCGGCTTCTTCGTTGCCACCCTGTTCGGCAAGCAGGGTCAGCTTCTCGTCGGTGGACTTCTCTTCGTTGAGCGTTTCCAGCAGCAGGCTCAACGCATCGTCCATGCCCAGTTGCTTGGCCATGGCGGCGAGGGTGCCGTAGGAGGCGATCTCGTAATGCTCGACCTTCTGCGCGCCGCCGATCAACGCGGCATCGCGCACCGGACCGGCTTCGATCGACTCGATCACTTCCTTGCCTTCCTCCACCAGGCCCTCCATGGCGGCGCACTTGATCCGCTTCAGGCGCAGGTTGCCCTTTTCGACGATCTGATCGATGCGTTCGATCTGGCCCTGGGTTTCCTCCAGGTGCGCTTCGAATGCGGCGCGCAGCGCCGGGTTGGTGGAGGCGCGCGCCAGGCGCGGCAATGCCTTGGTGAGCTGCTTCTCGGCGCTGTAGATGTCCGACAGTTCGTGGATGAACAATTCGTCGATGGTCTTGACGGCCATGGGAGTCTCCGGTCGGTGATGGATGGTGGTGTTGCGGGGGAATGCGCGCGTGTCGTGTCGTGTGCGACGGCGCTCAGTGCTTGGCGGTTTCGCCTTCGGTGCGCTCGCGCTTCAGGAATGCCAGGATCGTGGCCTCCTGGTGTTCGATCAGCCATTCGGCCATGGCGATTTCCTGGTCGAGGATGGCGGCGCAGATGTCGGCGATCTCGGTCTGCCCGGCTTCCTTGGCGGCGATGACCAGCGAACGGTAGCTGGCGATCTCCATATGCTCGAACGCATAGCTCACGCCCAGGCTCTTGGCCACTTCGTCGCTCATCATCGAATTGCCGGCGGCATGCACCGAGGCCATGACGCTGGCGACCGTGCCCTTGATCGTGGGGATCGAGCCGTCGAGGATTTCGATGCAGCGCTTGACCTGCTCGGACTGATCGCGGGTTTCGTTGACGTGCTGCTCGATGCGCGCCTTCAGCTGCGGGTAGTGTTCCAGGCGGCCGGCGGTGGCGGTGAGCATGGTGTTGGCCTCCTGCTCCATCGCGTAGGCGTCCTGCAGCCACTTCAACAAGCGTTCGGTGTTGCTTCGGGTCATGGATATCGCTCCAAGATGTTGTGCGCGACGCAACGTGCATCGCATCGCGCGTCCGTGTGTTTTTCCCCTGTGGGACTCACGCTAGACCCGCCGCCGTTACAGGCGTTGCAGGGCAGGGTGAATGCTTTGCGAGATGCGGCGTGAGGAAACATGCACATGCGGCAACGCCGGCGATGCCGCTCTTGCAGAAGGTTTTCCGTAGGAGCGGTTTCAGCCGCGACAGGCATTCCCGGGAACGCCTGTCGCGGCTGAAGCCGCTCCTACGTGAGAGCGCGTTGGGTCTGCGAATGGCCCGCCGCCGGGACGGCGGCAGGCACTGCATCATGCGTTGCGTTGCGCGTTAGAGCGCGTGGGAAACCGGAACTTCGAGGGACAGTTCCGGGAGAACCATCGCGGCTGAAGCCGCTCCTACAGTGTCGCCAGCGGTGATGCTTTTCCGAATCCCGATTCCCCACTCCCGAATCCCCGCGCTACAGCGTCACCGCTCCGCCGGAAATCGTCAGCAGCGTGCCCGAGGTGTAGCTCGAGGTATCCGCGGCCAGCAGCACATACGCCGAGGCCAGCTCCGCCGGCTGGCCGGGGCGGCCGAACGGGGTCTGCTCGCCGAAGGTGCGCACCGATTCCTCGTCCATGCCGGTGGGGATGAACGGGGTCCAGATCGGCCCTGGCAGTACCGCATTGACCCGGATCTTCTTCTCGGCGAGCAGGCCGGCCAAGCCGATGGTCAGGTTGGCCAGCGCGCCCTTGGTGGCCGAGTAGGGCAGGATGTTGGGCGTGGGCTTCTTCGAGTTCACCGAAGCGGTGTTGATGATCGAGCCGCCCTCGGGCATGTGCGGCAGCGCCAGCCGCACCAGGTGGAACGGCGCGTGCACGTTGGTGGCGAAGGTCTTCTCCCACTCGTCGAGGGTGATCTCGTCGAAGCTGTGGAAATAGCGCTGGTAGGCCGCGTTGTTGACCAGCACGTCGAGGCCGCCGAAGGCCTCGGCCACCGTCTTGATCAAGCTCTCGGCCTGTGCGCGATCGCTGATGTCGCAGGGATGCAGCAGCACGCGCACGCCGGCGTCCTCGACCAGCGTGGCGATGCGCTCGGCATCGTCCTGCTCGTCGGGCAGGTAGGCGATGGCGACATCGGCGCCCTCGCGGGCATAGGCGATCGCCACCGCCGCGCCGATGCCGCTGTCGCCGCCGGTGATCAGGGTGCGCTTGCCCTGCAGCAGGCCGTGGCCGACATAGCTGTCTTCGCCATGATCCGGTTTCGGATCCATGGCCTGGGTCTTGCCGGGAAAGGATTGCTGCTGCGCCTTGAACGGCGGCGACGGATAGTTGGGAACGGCCATGGGCATGCCTCGTTGGGAGAGTGTCCAACGAGGGTGGGCAGACGCAGGTAAAGCCGGGGCCAAGGCCATGTCGGCGGCATGTCACGATGCGGGCAAGCGCCCGTGCCGGCAACTGTGCGGTAGTGACGCCTCCGCGCCGCGAATTCAGCTGGCGGCGAGCGTACGCGCGCCGACGATGATCATGCGCAGCATCGCGGTGATCTGCCGGATCAGCTCCGGATCCTTCTCCGGCGGCAGATCCATCGCGGTGGCGCCCATCGCGAACACCAACCGGGTGATCGCCTTGGACACCAGCGCCGGTTCGTGCAGCGGCGCGCCTTCCAGCGCGGCCAGGCGGATCAGGTCCACTCGCAGTTCGTCCTCGAAATAGTTCAGCTCGCGATCGACCGCGTGCTTGAACGCGTCCGAGCCGACCGTGCCCTCGCGTAACAGGACGTGCAGCAGCTTGTCGTCGGCGCGCAACTGTTCCATGAAAGTCTCCACGGAACTGAGGATGATGCTGCGGCGGTTGCCGGCGGCGCGCTGCCGCGCCTGGCCGATGATGGTGCGCAGCGAGCTGCCGGCCAGGTCGATCAGCGCCACCGCGAGTTCGTCCATGTCGCGGAACTGGCGGTAGAAGCTGTTGGGGGCGATGCCGGCCTCGCGGGTGACCTCGCGCAGGCTCAGCGTGGACACGCTGCGGTGCGGCCCGATCAGCTTCAGCGCCGCCGCCAGCAGGTCCTCGCGCGAGATCGCGCCTTTGCGGACGCTCGGGAGGTCCGTGGACGGAGGAGGGGAGATCGTCGTCATGGGCAGACCGTGCCAGGCAATGAGGGATGATACCGCCATTGCTGAATGCACAACTGTATAGACATCTGTATCTTCGCCTGTATAGTGGACACCCATGAACGC
>NZ_LFME01000025.1 GCF_001043115.1 Xanthomonas sp. NCPPB 1128
CTACGATGCAAGCTCGAAGCTTTAGGAGCGACTGGACTTCCCGCACCTCCTCCGATGATCAGTCGGAAGACATGACACCTGTTTAGGGGCGTCACGTCCAGATACAAGGAGCGGCTTCAGCCGCGACGGGCGTTACCGAGAACGCCCGTCGCGGCTGAAGCCGCTCCTACAGGACGATCTGCATCCGGCTTGATCGTGGCGAAAGCGAATCGTTGCGGTGCCCGTCAGCCTCGACAGGCTTGCCGGGAAGGCGCGAGCAGTTCCTACGATTGCGACGAAAGCTCCAGCAACTCCATTGCAGGAATACCTGATCAGACACGCCTGTCAGACGCGCCTGTTAGTCGACCAGGCGCAGCCGCAGTTCCTTGGGCAGCGCGAACACCATCGATTCCGGTTCGCCGGCCAGTTCGGACACGCCATCGGCGCCGAGTTCGCGCAGCCGCGCGATCACCCCGTCCACCAGCACCTGCGGCGCCGAGGCGCCGGCGGTCAGGCCGACGCGGCGCTTGCCGGCGATCCAGGCCGGGTCGATCTCGTCGGCGCCGTCGATCAGGTAGGACTCCACGCCGTCGCGCCGCGCCAGCTCGCTGAGCCGGTTGGAATTGGAGCTGTTCGGCGAGCCGACCACCAGCACCAGGTCGCACTCCTTGGCCAGGTCGCGCACCGCGTCCTGACGGTTCTGGGTGGCGTAGCAGATATCGTCGTTCTTCGGCCCTTGCATCGCCGGGTAGCGCGCGCGCAGCGCCTCGATGATGCCGCGGGTGTCGTCCACCGACAGCGTGGTCTGGGTGGTGTAGGCCAGGTTCTCCGGCTGCTTCACGTCCAGCGTGGCGACCTGCTCGATGTCCTCGACCAGGTAGATGCGGCCGGTGCCGCACTCGCGGTCCCACTGCCCCATCGTGCCTTCCACCTCGGGATGGCCGGCGTGGCCGATCAGCACCACGTCGCGGCCGGCGCGGCAGTGCCGGGCCACCTCGAAATGCACCTTGGTCACAAGCGGGCAGGTCGCGTCGAACACCTTCAAGCCACGCCGCTCGGCTTCCTGGCGCACCGCCTGGGCCACGCCGTGGGCGCTGAAGATCACCGTATTGCCGTCGGGCACCTCGTCCAGTTCCTCGACGAAGATCGCGCCGCGCTGCTTGAGGTCGTCGACCACGAAGCGGTTGTGCACCACCTCGTGGCGCACGTAGATCGGCGCGCCCAGGGTTTCGATGGCGCGCTTGACGATCTCGATCGCGCGATCGACGCCGGCGCAGAAGCCGCGGGGGTTGGCGAGCAGGACATCCATAACTAGATCCGCCGGCCGCGGGGGGCCAAGCGCTTCGACAGGGAGAGTGGCACCGATTATCCCGCTTTTCGCTTCGCCTTGCCGTCGAACACGCCGAACAGGGCGATGCCGATGGCGCCGGCGACGATCGCCGAGTCGGCGATGTTGAACGAGGGCCAGTAGTGCTCGCCCACGTACCACTGGATGAAATCGACCACGTGGCCGTGCATCAGCCGGTCGATCACGTTGCCGATCGCCCCGCCGATTACCAGCGCGTACGGCAGCGCGCTACGCCACTCGCCGCGCGGAGTACGCGCCAGCCACCAGGCCAGCAGACCGCTGATGCCCACCGCCAACGCGGTGAAGAACCAGAGCTGCCAGCCGCCCGCCTGGCTCAGGAAACTGAACGCCGCACCGGTGTTGTAGGTCCGGTACCAGTTCCAGAAACCGGGAATCACCGGCACCGCGGTGAACTCGGGCAGGCTGGACAGCACCCAGGCCTTGCTCCACTGGTCCAGGCCGATCACCACGGCCGACAGCAGCAGCCAGATCAGGGCGGAGGGGTTGGGTCGTGCGGTCATGCGGGAAATCCGCCTTGGGCGAAGGAAGAAAGAAGGACGGCCGGCGCCGCAGTCACGGCGCCGCCGCTGGCCCCGGCGACGCGCAGGCCGCGCTGCCGGGGACGAAACTCAGAACCAGCGGCGCTCCTCGCCCGGTCCTTCGATGTTGCTGACGCAGCGGCCGCACAGCTCCGGGTGCGCCGGGTCGGCGCCGACATCGGCGCGGTAGTGCCAGCAACGCACGCACTTCGGCTTCTCGGTGGCCTGGGCGCTGACGAAGATCTCGTCGGTCGTGGCCTCTCGCACCACCACGTCGCCGCTGATGAACAGGAAGCGCAGTTCCTCCTGCAGCGGCTGCAGCTTCGCCGCGGTGGCGGCGTCGGCGGCGACGGTGATCTCCGCCTCCAGCGCCGCGCCGATCACGCCGTTGCCGCGCATCGGCTCCAGCACCTTGGCCACCTGCTCGCGCAGCGCCAGCAGCTGCTCGAAGTCGGCCGCGCTCAGCGCCGCGTCCTCCGGCAGCGGCGCCAGGCCTTCATACCAGGTCGCGAACAGCACGTTGCCCAGGTGCGCGCCCGGCAGGTAGCCCCACAGTTCGTCGGCGGTGAAGCTCAGGATCGGCGCGATCCAGCGCACGAAGGCCTCGGCCACATGGAACATCGCGGTCTGCGCCGAACGCCGGCCGAGCGAGTCCTCGGCCATCGTGTACAGCCGGTCCTTGGTCACGTCCAGGTACAGCGAACCCAGGTCCACGCTGCAGAAGTTCAGCAGCGCCTGCACGATGGCGGCGAAGTCGTAGCGCGCGTAGGCGGCCTTGATCTGCTCCTGCACCTCGTAGGCGCGGTGCACGATCCAGCGGTCCAGCGCCACCAGCTCCGGCAGCGGCCGCAGGTGCACGGCCGGGTTGAAGCCGTGCAGGTTGCCGAGCAGGAAGCGCGCGGTGTTGCGCAGGCGCCGGTAGGCGTCGGCATTGCGCTTGAGGATCTCCTGCGACAGCGACATCTCGTTGCTGTAGTCGGCCGAGGCGATCCACAGGCGCAGGATGTCCGCGCCCAGCGTCTTCATGATGTCCTGCGGCTCGATGCCGTTGCCCAGCGACTTGGACATCTTGCGGCCGTGCTCGTCCACGGTGAAGCCGTGGGTCAGGCACTGCCGGTAGGGCGCCGCATGGTCCAGCGCCACGCCGGTCAGCAGCGAGGACTGGAACCAGCCGCGGTGCTGGTCGGAGCCTTCCAGGTACAGGTCGGCCGGCTTGGGCAGGCCGCGCTCGGTCAGGACCGCCTCGTGGGTGACGCCGGAATCGAACCAGACATCGAGGATGTCGGTGATCTTGTCGTAGTCGGCGGCCTCCTCGCCGAGCAGGTCGGCAGCGTCGAGCGTGTACCACACGTCCACCCCGCCCTCCTCGACCCGGTCGGCGACCTGGCGCATCAGCTCGGTGCTGCGCGGATGCGGCTCGCCGGTCTCGCGATGCACGAACAGCGCGATCGGCACGCCCCAGGTGCGCTGGCGCGAGATCGTCCAGTCCGGGCGCCCGGCGACCATGCCGGCGATGCGCGCCTGGCCCCAGGCCGGGTACCAGTGCACGCCCTCGATCGCCTTGAGCGCGTCGGCGCGCAGGTTGGCCTGCTCCATCGAGATGAACCACTGCGGCGTGGCGCGGAACGCGATCGGGGTCTTGTGCCGCCAGCAATGCGGGTAGCTGTGGACCATGCTGGCGCGCGCCAGCAGCAGCCCGCGCGCGGCCAGCAGGTCGGCGATGACGTCGTTGGCCTTCCAGATGTGCAGGCCGGCCAGTTCGGTGCCGTCGACCGCGGGGGTCGACGGCAGGTACACGCCGCGCGCATCCACCGGGTTGATCTGCGCGGCGCCGTAGCGCTCCAGCAGCCCGTATGGCTTGACCGCCGCGTAGTCCTCCTGGCCGTGGCCGGGCGCGGTGTGCACCGCGCCGGTGCCGTCGGTGTCGGAGACGTGGTCGCCGAGGATCACCGGCACGTCGCGCTCGGCATAGAACGGATGCGCCAGCACCTGGTGTTCCAGCGCCGCGCCGGCGACGCGGCCGTGCACCACCACCTCATCGACGCCGTAGCGCTGCAGCGCGCGCTCGGCCAGCGCATCGGCCAGCACCAGCCAGCGGCGGCGGCCGTCGCGGGCCGGGCCTTCGACCAGCGCATAGACCAGTTCTGGCCCCAGCGACACCGCCAGCGAGGCCGGCAACGTCCACGGCGTGGTGGTCCAGATCGGCACCGCCACGTCGGCGCCCTCCGGCAGGGTCGCGCCGAACGCAGCGGCCAGCGCCGCGCCGTCGCGCGCCGGATAGGCCACGTCCACCGTCGGCGACTGCTTGTCGGCGTACTCGATCTCGGCCTCGGCCAGCGCCGAGCCGCAGTCGAAGCACCAGTGCACCGGCTTCACGCCGCGGGTCAGGTGGCCATTCTCGACGATCCTGGCCAGCGCGCGGATCTCGTTGGCCTCGAAATGGAAGTCCAGCGTGCGGTACGGGTTGTCCCAGTCGCCGATCACGCCCAGGCGCTTGAAGTCGCGGCGCTGGATGTCGATCTGTTCGTTGGCGTACTCGCGGCACTTCTGCCGGAACTGCTCCGCGTCCAGCTTGACCCCGACCTTGCCGAACTTCTTCTCGATCGCGATCTCGATCGGCAGGCCGTGGCAGTCCCAGCCCGGGATGTACGGCGCATCGTAGCCGGACAGGTACTTGGACTTGACGATGATGTCCTTGAGGATCTTGTTGACCGCATGCCCGAGGTGGATCGCGCCGTTGGCATACGGCGGGCCGTCGTGCAGCACGAACAGCGGCCGGCCCTGGGCGTTGTCGCGCAGCTTCGTATACAGGCCCTCGTTCTCCCAGCGCGCCAGGATGTCCGGCTCGCGCTTGGGCAGGTCGCCGCGCATCGGGAACTCGGTCGCCGGCAGATGGAGGGTGGCTTTGTAGTCCTGGGTCACGGGCAGTTACCGGTCGGTGGTCTTCAGGGGGAGGTCCGCGCGCAGGGCGGCGGACACGGGCGGCAGACCCGTGGCGGCCGGCGCGGCGAGCAGTTGCCGCGCCAGCGCGGCGTCGCGGTGCATCTGCGCGGTCAGCGCCGGCAGATCGGCAAAGGTTTCCTCGTCGCGCAGCTTGGCGACGAACTCCACCTCGATGTGGCGACCGTACAGGTCGCCCTGGAAATCGAACAGGTGCGCTTCCAGCAGCGGCTCCACGCCCTGCACGGTCGGGCGGGTGCCGAAGCTGGACACCGACGGCCACGGCTGCGCCGCCACCCCGTGCACCCAGGTGGCATAGATGCCGGACAGCGCCGGGGTGCGGGCGAAGCGCAGGTTGGCGGTGGGATAGCCGAGCGTGCGCCCGAGCTGCTTGCCGCGCACCACGCGGCCGCCGCTCGCATAGGGGCGGCCGAGCAGTTCCGCCGCATGGGCGAACTCGCCGGCCACCAGCAGCTCGCGGATGCGGGTGCTGGAGATGCGTTCCTCGCGCAGGTGCACCGGCGCGATCTCGTCGGCGGCGAAGCCGTACTGGCCGCCCAGCGCGCGCAGCAGCGCGATGTCGCCGCCACGCTTGTGGCCGAAGCGGAACGCCGGGCCGATCCAGACCTCGCGCGCACGCAGGCGCTCGACCAGCACGCGCTGCACGAAGTCCTCCGCGCTCATCGAGGCCATGCGCCGGTCGAAGCGCAGCAGGCCGACGCTGTCGATGCCGAGCCGATGCAGGCCTTGCACCTTGGCGCGGGCCAGGGTCAGCCGCGGCGGCGGCGCGACCGGGGCGAAGAACTCGCGCGGCAGCGGCTCGAAGCTCAGCGCCACCGCCGGCACGTCTGCGGCGCGCGCGCGCGCGATCGCCTGCCGCACCAGCGCGCGGTGGCCCAGGTGCAGGCCATCGAAGGCGCCGATGCAGACCACGCTTCCCTGCGGGAACAGGGTCCCGCCCTCGACGTCTCTAAACAGCCTGCTCATTCCTCGGTCCGAAGCGCCGACGCAGGAGGCGCCGGTCGGTGATGCGTAACCGTCGAGTATAGCGGGTGGGGCCACAGCCCGGGACTCGGGTTCGGCCCCCGGCCCGCTCCCGCCCTCGGGACCCGGGACCCGGGACCCGGGACCCGGGACCCGGGACGGCAGCATCGGCGTCCGAAGCCAAATCGCTGCCAAGCGATCCGGCAAAAAACAGAGTGGTCGTTTTTTGCGGGAGGGGCTTCAGCCCCGACGGGCTTTCCCGGGAAAGCCCGTCGGGACTGAAGTCCCTCCCACAGTGCAGTCGCAACCGCCGTGCACTCGCGGAACATCCCGGGATTCGGGATTCGGGATTCGGGATTCGGGACTGCAGCATTGGCGTCCGGAGCCAAACCGCTGGCAAACGATCCGGCAAAAAACAGAGTGGTCGTTTTTTGTGGGAGGGGCTTCAGCCCCGACGGGCCTTCCCGGGAAAGCCCGTCGGGACTGAAGTCCCTCCCACAGTGCAATCGCAACCGCCGCGCACTCGCGGAACATCCCGGGTCCCGGGTCCCGGCCCTTCTCAACTCTCGCGCAGATCCCGCGGCCGGAAGCCCAGCGCCAGCAAGGCAACCAGGTACACCGCGCCGCCGCCGCCCACCAGCAACAGCAGGCTGCCGATGCGGTGCCACTTGTCCATGGTGGTGAACGCCGGCAGCCAGTGCAGGCCCAGCGCCAGCACCGCGGCCATCGCCGCGCAGGCCACGCCCAGCCGCAGCAGATAGCCGCCCCAGCCCGGCTTGGGCTGATAGACCTGGTCGCGGCGCAGCCAGCGCCACAGCAGCGACAGGTTGAGGTAGCTGGCGACCGCGCTGGCCAAACCCAGCGCCAGGTGCAGGCCCGGCACCGCCTCCAGCGCCGCGCGCACGCCCTGGGCGCGCAGTTCCGCCGGCACCCACAACTGGTACAGGATCGCCAGGAACAACAGGTTCAGCACCATGTTGGCGACCAGCGCGGCGACGCCGGCGCGCACCGGCGTGCGCGTGTCCTGGCGCGAGTAGAACGCCGGCAGCAGCACCTTGAGCAGGGCGAACGCCGGCAGGCCGAAGCTCAGCCCGAACACCGACATCGCCGCCATGCGCGTGTCGAAGGCGGTGAACTTGCCGTACTGGAACAGGGTCGCCACCAGCGGCTGGCTCAGCAGCATCAGCCCCAGCATCGCCGGCACCGCGATCAGCAAGGTGGTACGCAAGCCCCAGTCCAGCGCACTGGAGAACCCGGCGCGGTCGGTCTTGACGTGGTGCCGCGACAGCGCCGGCAGGATCACCGTGCCCAGGGCCACGCCGAACACGCCCAGCGGCAGCTCCAGGAAGCGGTCGGCCTGCGACAGCCAGCTCTGCGAGCCGGCGTACAGGAACGAGGCGATCACCGTATCCAGCAGCAGGTTGATCTGCGCGATCGAGGAGCCGAACAGGGTCGGCACCATCAGGGTCAGCACCCGGCGTACGTCCGGGTGCTGCCAGCCCCAGCGCGGCAGGGTCAGCAGGTCGATGCCGCGCAAGGCCGGCAGCTGGAACAGCAGCTGCAGCACGCCGGCCACCAGCACCGCCCAGCCCATCGCCAGGATCGGCACCTGCAGCCGCGGCGCCAGCCACAGCGCGCCGGCGATCATGCACAGGTTGAGGATCACCGGGGTCAACGCCGGCAGGCCGAAACGGTGGAAACTGTTGAGCGCACCGCCAGCCAACGCGGTCAGCGACACGAACAGCAGGAACGGAAAGGTCAGCCGCAGCAGGTCGACGATCAGCCCGAACTTGGCCGGATCGTCGCTGGCGCCGGGATTGAACAGCAGCGCCACCTGCGGGGTGAAGATCAGCCCCAGTGCGGTGACCAGCAGCAGCACCCCGCCCAGGGTGCCGGACACCCGCGACATCAGCGCGCGCAGGTCGGCGTGCGGGCGGGTCTCCTTCACTTCGGTGAACACCGGCACGAAGGCCGTGGCGAACGAGCCCTCCGCGAACAGCCGGCGCAGGAAGTTGGGAATGCGGAACGCCACCCAGAACGCGTCGGTGGTGGCGTTGGCGCCGAAGGAAATGGTGATGGCCTGGTCGCGCACCAGACCCAGCACGCGCGAGACCATGGTCATGCTGCTGAAGGAGAGCAGCCCGCGGAGCATGCGCGGCGCACTCATGCGGCGGCCCTCTTGACAATTGACTTGACGCGAATATTCGGACGCTTCATACTCTCCCGCTTGTTTTTATCCACCACACAGCTTTCCAGGAAACCACCACCGTGGCCAATATCAAGTCCGCCAAGAAGCGCGCCAAGCAGACCGTCGTGCGCAACGCGCGCAACACGGCTCAGCGTTCGATGCTGCGCACCGCCGTCAAGAAGGTCATCAAGGCCCTGGACGCCAACGACGCAGCCGGCGCCGAAGCCGCTTTCGCCATCGCCCAGCCGATCCTCGACCGTTTCAGCTCGCGTGGCCTGATCCACAAGAACAAGGCTGCCCGTCACAAGAGCCGCCTGAGCGCCCGCATCAAGGCGATCAAGACCGCCGCCTGATCGGCTGCCGTCGACGCCGGGAGCGCCCGCGCTTCCGGCAGCACCACGAAAAAGCCCGGCCTCGGCCGGGTTTTTCGTGTGCGCATCATCCCGCCATGCGCGCCGCGGTACGGCGCAGCGCTCAGGCGCCATTGGCGGCGGCCTCCAGCGCCTCCTCGCGCTGGCGGTCGAAGAACGCCATCACGTCCTTCATGATCGGCCAGGTGCCTTCGCGACCCAGCGCCGACACCAGGTACCAGGGCTGGGTCCAGCCCAGCTCGGCGACGACCTGTTCGGCCAGCGCACGCGCCTCGTCCTCGAACATCAGGTCGGCCTTGTTCAGCACCAGCCAGCGCGGCTTGGCCAGCAGCTCCGGGTCGTGCTTCTGCAGCTCGCGTTCGATCGCGCGCACCTGCTCGGTCGGCGACACCCCATCCACGCCACCCTCCATCGGCGCCAGATCCACCAGGTGCAGCAGCAAGCGGGTGCGCTGCAGGTGGCGCAGGAACTGCGCACCGAGGCCAGCGCCATCGGCGGCGCCCTCGATCAGCCCGGGAATGTCGGCGATCACGAAGCTGCGGTAGGCCTCGACGCTGACCACGCCCAGGTTCGGGTACAGCGTGGTGAACGGATAGTCGGCGACCTTCGGCGTGGCCGCGGACACGGCGCGGATGAAAGTGCTCTTGCCGGCATTGGGAAAGCCCAGCAGGCCCACGTCGGCCAGCAGCTTCAGCTCCAGCTTGAGCGTGCGCTCCTCGCCCTCCTCGCCCGGCGTCGCCTTGCGCGGCGCGCGGGTCACCGAACTCTTGAAGTGCATGTTGCCCAGGCCGCCCTTGCCGCCCTGCGCGACCAGCAGGCGGTCGCCGTGCGCGACGAGGTCGCCGATGACCTCGTCGGTCTCGACGTTGATCACCACGGTGCCGACCGGCACGGTGATGGTCAGATCCTCGCCGGCCTTGCCGTACATCTGCCGGCCCATGCCGTTCTCGCCGCGCTGCGCACGGAACGCACGCTGGTGGCGGAAGTCGACCAGGGTGTTGAGGTTCTCGTCGGCGACCAGCCACACGCTGCCGCCATTGCCGCCATCGCCGCCGTCAGGCCCACCCAGCGGGATGAACTTCTCGCGGCGAAAGCCGATGCAGCCATTGCCGCCATTGCCGGCCGTGACCTGGATTTCCGCTTCGTCTACCAACTTCATGGGATTCGGGATTCGCGATTCGGGATTGGGAAAAACCACCGGACGCCGCAGTTTAGCGGCCCCGGCAAAAGAACGGAGGCAGGAATCGCAGGACGCGATGGAATCCGCTTTGGCGAATCCCCAATCCCCAATCCCGCCATCCCCGCCACCAACGAAAAACCCCGCCGAAGCGGGGCTTTCGTCAGCAAGCCTGCGCCATGGCGCAGGCCCTGGACACCGGCGACTTACGCCTCGGTGACCACGCTCACGGTGCGGCGCTTCTTGGCGCCCTTCACCGAGAACTCGACCTTGCCGTCGACCAGCGCGAACAGGGTGTGGTCGCGGCCCAGGCCGACGCCGGCGCCCGGGTGGAACTGGGTGCCGCGCTGACGCACGATGATGTTGCCGGCTTCGATGGCCTGGCCGCCGAACATCTTCACGCCCAGGTACTTCGGGTTGGAGTCGCGGCCGTTGCGCGAGGAACCTACGCCTTTTTTGTGTGCCATGACTGCTGCTCCTTACTTATTGTCGCCGGAACCAGCGATCCCGGTGATCTCGATTTCGGTGTAGTGCTGCCGATGACCCTGACGCTTCATGTGGTGCTTGCGGCGGCGGAACTTGATGATGCGCACCTTGTCGGCGCGGCCATGGGCCACGACCTTGGCGGTGACGGCGGCGCCCTTCAGCGCGTCGCCGATCTTGATGCCGTCGCTGTCGCCCAGCATCAGGATGTTGTCGAACGTGATCTCGTTGCCGGCTTCGACTTCGAGCTTTTCCACGCGGAGCGTTTCGCCCTGCGCGACGCGGTATTGCTTACCGCCGGTGACCAGTACTGCGTACATGACCAGACTTCCTCTGTAGTTATTGTGGTCGTTCCCGCCGTGCCGTTTCGGGCAGACAGGAGCGGAATTGTAAGCCGCCGCGCGCGGCAGGGTCAAGCCCACCCAGGCCCGGACTGTCAAGCCCCGCGGGCCGGCACGGCTGCCTGAACCAGCCAGCCGCTGGCGCCCGGCGGCGCTGGGATCTGCGGCAATTGCCCCCACCTGACAAGCTGGGTACGCTGATCGATTGCCGTCCCCTTTCCGCCCCCACACTGGCCAGCGGCACCGCCGCGGCCGGCACACTCCGGAATCTCTTCATGGCGATGGATTACATCCGCATCCGCGGCGCGCGGACGCACAACCTCAAGAACCTCGACCTCGACCTGCCGCGCGACAAGCTGATCGTGATCACCGGCCTGTCCGGGTCCGGCAAGTCCTCGCTGGCGTTCGACACCATCTACGCCGAAGGCCAGCGCCGCTACGTGGAGTCGCTGTCGGCGTACGCGCGGCAGTTCCTCAGCGTGATGGAGAAGCCCGACATCGATCACATCGAAGGCCTGTCGCCGGCGATCGCGATCGAGCAGAAGTCGACTTCGCACAACCCGCGCTCCACCGTCGGCACCATCACCGAGATCTACGACTACCTGCGCCTGCTGTACGCACGCGTCGGCCAGCCGCGCTGCCCCGACCACGGCTACCCGCTGGAGGCGCAGACGGTCAGCCAGATGGTCGACCACGTGCTGACCCTGGACCCGGAGCAGCGCTACATGCTGCTGGCGCCGGTGATCCGCGAGCGCAAGGGCGAGCATGCCCAGGTGTTCGAACAACTGCGCGCGCAGGGTTTCGTGCGCGTGCGCGTGGACGGCGAGCTGTACGAGATCGACGCGGTGCCGGCGCTGGCGCTGCGCCAGAAGCACACCATCGAGGCGGTGATCGACCGCTTCCGCCCGCGCGAGGACATCAAGCAGCGCCTGGCCGAGAGCTTCGAGACCGCACTGAAGCTGGCCGACGGCATGGTGTCGGTGCAGTCGCTGGACGACACCGCCGCCGCGCCGCACCTGTTCTCCTCCAAGTACAGCTGCCCGGTCTGCGACTACTCGCTGCCGGAGCTGGAACCGCGCCTGTTCTCGTTCAATGCGCCGATGGGCGCCTGCCCGAGCTGCGACGGCCTGGGCGTGGCCGAATTCTTCGATCCCGATCGGGTCGTGGTGCATCCGGAGCTGTCGCTGTCGGCCGGCGCGGTGCGCGGCTGGGACCGGCGCAACGCGTACTACTTCCAGTTGATCGCCTCGCTGGCCAAGCACTACAAGTTCGACGTCGACGCGCCGTGGCAGTCGCTGCCGGCGAGCGTGCGCCAGGCCGTGCTGTACGGCAGCGGCGACGAGACCATCACCTTCACCTATTTCACCGACGCCGGCGGCCGCACCCAGCGCAAGCATCGCTTCGAAGGCATCATCCCCAACCTGGAACGCCGCTACCGCGAGACCGAATCGCCGGCGGTGCGCGAGGAACTGGCCAAGTACATCAGCGAACGGCCGTGCCCGGACTGCAAGGGCGCGCGCCTGAACAAGGCCGCGCGCAACGTGTTCGTCGCCGACCGTCCGCTGCCGGACCTGGTGGTGCTGCCGATCGACGACGCGCTGAGCTTCTTCCGTCAGCTCGACCTGCCCGGCTGGCGCGGCGAGATCGCCAGCAAGATCGTCAAGGAGATCGCCGAGCGGCTGGGCTTCCTGGTCGACGTCGGCCTGGATTACCTGACCCTCGAGCGCAAGGCCGACACCCTGTCCGGCGGCGAGGCGCAGCGCATCCGCCTGGCCAGCCAGATCGGCGCCGGCCTGGTCGGCGTGATGTACGTGCTCGACGAGCCCTCGATCGGCCTGCACCAGCGCGACAACGAGCGCCTGCTCGGCACCCTCACCCGCCTGCGCGACCTCGGCAACACGGTGATCGTGGTCGAGCACGACGAGGATGCGATCCGCCTGGCCGACTACGTGCTGGACATCGGCCCGGGCGCCGGCGTGCACGGCGGCGAGGTGGTCGGCCACGGCAGCGTGCAGGACCTGCTCAAGGCACCGCGCTCGCTGACCGGGCAATACCTGTCGGGCAAACGCCGCATCGAGATCCCGGCCAAGCGCCACAAGGCCAACCCGAAGATGACCCTGCACCTGCGCGGGGCCACCGGCAACAACCTCAAGAACGTCGACCTGGACATCCCGGCCGGCCTGCTGACCTGCATCACCGGCGTGTCCGGCTCGGGCAAGTCGACCCTGATCAACGACACGCTGTTCACCCTGGCGGCGAACGAGATCAACGGCGCCTCGCACAGCGTGGCGCCGTACCGCGAGATCGAGCACCTGGACCTGTTCGACAAGGTCGTGGACATCGACCAGTCGCCGATCGGGCGCACCCCGCGCTCCAACCCGGCCACCTACACCGGCTTGTTCACGCCGCTGCGCGAACTGTTCGCACAGGTGCCGGAAGCGCGCTCGCGCGGCTACTCGCCGGGCCGCTTCAGCTTCAACGTGCGCGGCGGCCGCTGCGAGCCCTGCCAGGGCGATGGCCTGATCAAGGTGGAGATGCACTTCCTGCCGGACGTGTACGTGCCCTGCGACGTCTGCCACGGCAAGCGCTACAACCGCGAGACGCTGGAGATCCTGTACAAGGGCTTCAACATCAACGACGTGCTGGAGATGACCGTCGAGGATGCGCTGAAGCTGTTCGAGCCGGTGCCGTCGATCGCGCGCAAGCTGGAGACCCTGGTCGACGTGGGCCTGAGCTACATCAAGCTCGGGCAGAGCGCGACCACCCTGTCCGGCGGCGAAGCGCAGCGCGTGAAGCTGTCCAAGGAACTGTCGCGGCGCGATACCGGGCGCACGCTGTACATCCTCGACGAGCCGACCACCGGCCTGCACTTCCACGACATCGAGGCGCTGCTGGGCGTGCTGCACAAGCTGCGCGACGAAGGCAACACCGTGGTGGTGATCGAACACAACCTGGACGTGATCAAGACTGCTGACTGGATCGTCGACCTGGGCCCGGAAGGCGGCCACCGCGGCGGCATCATCCTGGTCACCGGCACGCCGGAAGACGTGGCGGCCTGCCCGCAGTCGTACACCGGCCAGTTCCTGGCGCGGATGCTGCCCTCCACCAGCGCGCGCCCGGAGCAGCCGGCGGCGATGGCCAACAAGCCCGATGCGCGCCCGCCGCGCAAGGTCAAGCCGGAAAAGCCGGCGAAGAAGCAGGCCGTGGCGGCCAAGAGCGGCGGCAAGGCCAGCAAGAGCACCACCAGTACCGGCACCAAGAAGAAGAAGAAGGACGTTTGATGAGCAGCGAACACAAGATCCTGGCGCGCATCCCGATCAGCGTGCGCTGGCGCGACATGGACAGCATGGGCCACGTCAACAACGCCAAGTACATCTCCTACCTGGAAGAGGCGCGCGTGCGCTGGATGCTGGGCGTGGAGGGCGTGTCCATGAGCGACCGCATCGCCCCGGTGGTGGCGGCGACCAACGTCAACTACCGCGCGCCGATCGTGTGGCCCAACGACATCCTGGTCGAACTGTTCGTCGAGCGCCTGGGCACCAGCAGCGTGACCATCGGCCACCGCATCGTCGACCAGCAGGACGAGAGCCGGCTGTACTCCGACGGCAACGTGGTGGTGGTGTGGATGGACACCCAGACCGGCAAGAGCGCGCCGCTGCCGGAGGCCGTGCGCAAGGCGTCGAGCTGACGCCTGCGCTTGCGCCGGGCATGGCCCGGCGCAAGGCAAACCATCGCGATACCGGCGGCGTTCGCGCTTGAATTCGCCGGCGCAGTGCGCGACCGCCCCGCGGCGCGCACCTAGTCAAGCACCTGCGCGCGCTGCACGTCCGCGTTACAGGCACCTCCCATAGCCCGCTTTTTGCAGCGCCGCAGCCCTTGTAGGAGTCAACTGTCGTGCAGCGCGCGACGCGCGAGACGGTGTGCGCTTTCCGATGGCGCAATGCGTCGGGACTGAAGTCCCTCCCACAGTGCACCCGGCGGGCTCGCCGCAAGCGCCTGTAGGAGCGGCTTCAGCCGCGACGCGCCTGCAGTGAATGCCTGTCGCGGCTGAAGCCGCTCCTACGAGGTACGAAGGAACTCTTCCTTACATCGCCTGCTTGCGCACCGTCAGCGTCGCATCGGCCTTGCCGCCGCCTTCCAGTTGCAATTGCAGCGGCACGGCCTGGCCTTCGGTCAGCGCGCCCTTGCCCTGCATCAGCATCAGGTGCATGCCGCCGGGCTTGAGTTCGACGCGCGCGCCTGCAGCCAGCGGTACGCGCTCGACCGCGCGCATCCGGCTGACGCCAGCCACGACCGTGGTCTCGTGCAGCGACACATCGCCGAAGCTGGCACTGCTGGCGCCGACGACCGTCACCGGCTTGCCGCAGCCGTTGTGGAGCACGCCGTAGCCGGCCGTCATCGGCATCGCCGGATTCGGCGGCAGCCGCGCCCAGCCCTGCTCCAGGGTGAGGCACGCCGGTTCCGCGGCCGACGCCGAGGTGGCGGCCGCGCACAGCACGAACAATACGCCAGCGAATGGTTTGGTTATCATCGCCGAGTTTCCTTCTTCGAAAGCAGACCGCAGCATGACGACGCTCATCGACGTGATCAACCACGGCCCCATCCGCGAACTGCGCCTGGCGCGGCCGCCGGTCAATGCGCTGGACACCGCGCTGTGCCAGCAGCTGATCCAGGCGATCGAACAGGCCGCGGCCGACGGCGCGCACGGCATCGTGCTGTCGGGCAACGAACGCCTGTTCTCCGCCGGCATGGACGTGCCGCACCTGCTCAGCCATGGCGACGACCGCGCCAAGCTGCTCGGCAGCTGGCAGCAGTTCTTCGGCGCGGCGCGCGCCTTGGCCACCAGCCCGATCCCGGTGGTCGCGGCGCTGACCGGCCACGCCCCGGCCGGCGGCTGCGTGCTGGCGCTGTGCTGCGACTACCGGGTAATGGCGCGCAGCCCCGATGCGGCGCATCCGCTGCAGATCGGCCTGAACGAGACCCAGGTCGGCCTGGTCGCCCCGGAGGGCATCCAGCGCCTGCTGCGGCGGGTGGTCGGCGCGCACCGCGCCGAGCGCCTGCTGGTCGGCGGCGACCTGGTCAGCGCCGAGCGCGCGCTGGAGATCGGCCTGGTCGACGAACTGGTCGACGCCGACCTGGTGGTGGCACGTGCGCTGGCCTGGCTGCTGGAATTGCTGAAGCGGCCGCGGCAGCCGATGCTGCAGACCCGTGCCATCGCCCGCGCCGACCTGGGCATGGCCCTGGCCGACGAGCACATCGGGCTGGAGCGGCTGATCGACGACTGGCAGGCACCGGATACCCAGGCCGCGCTGCGCGCGCTGGCGGCGCGGCTGGGCAAGGGCTAGGACGCGTCCTCCATCCCCGAGCATGCGGCGCCGCGGTCGCGCATACCTGTGGCAAGGAAGCGCGGGGAAGTGGACGCCCGTCCACGCCCGAGCGTTGACGCGGCCACCGGCACGCGCAGCCACAGCCCTTAGGCTTGGACCTCGCGGGCGGGCGCGGACGGCCCGCTATAATCGGCGCACGTCCGTCGCCAGGCCCCGCCTCTTGTCCGCCAAGCCCGCCCCCGTCGTCTCCGAACTGATCGAGCTGCTGTCGCTGGAGCGGCTGGAGGACAACCTGTTCCGCGGCCAGAGCCGCGACATCGGCACCAAGTACGTGTTCGGCGGCCAGGTGCTGGGCCAGGCGCTGTCGGCGGCGCAGGCCACGGTGGAGAACGCGCGCCGCGTGCATTCGCTGCACGCCTACTTCTTGCGCGCCGGCGACATCGAGCACCCCATCGTCTACGACGTGGACCGCACCCGCGACGGCGGCAGCTTCTCGGTGCGCCGGGTCACCGCGATCCAGCACGGCAAGGTGATCTTCTTCTGCGCGGCCTCGTTCCAGGAACAGGAGGACGGCGCCACCCACCAGTTGAAGATGCCGGAAGTGCCGCAGCCGGAAGACATCGAACCGACCCCGGCAGCGCGTCCGGAAGTGCTGGCGACGCTGCCGACCAAGGTGCAGCGCTGGCTCTCGCGCGGCGGCCCGTTCGAATTCCGCCACGTGTATCCGCGCGACGAACTGAACCCGCCCAAGCGTCCGCCGTTCCAGCAGATGTGGCTGCGCCTGAGCGAGCCGGTCGGCGATGCGCCGGAGCTGCACCAGGCGCTGCTCGCCTACGCCTCCGACTTCCACCTGCTCGGCACCGCCACCTTTCCGCACGGCATCAGCTACTACACGCCGAACGTGCAGATGGCCTCGCTCGACCACGCGCTGTGGTTCCACCGCCCGTTCCGCGCCGACGACTGGCTGCTGTATTCGCTGGACAGTCCCAGCGCGCAGGGCGCGCGCGGTCTGGCACGCGGGCAGTTCTTCACCCGCGACGGCACCCTGGTGGCCAGCACCGCGCAGGAAGGCCTGATCCGCGTGGTTCCCGACGCCGACGCCGCGGCGCAGGTGCCGGCCAAACGCTGAGGACACGAATATGCGTCAGATCTTCAGCAGCCAACGTGTGGAAACCGCCGAGGGCGTCGCCGCGCTGCTGCGCGATGCCGGCATCGACGTGCGGCTGAGCAACGGCCGCTCCTACAGGACCCGCCGCAGCGGCCAGTTCAGCTATCTCGACCCGGTGGCGGCGCAGGCCCAGCCCACGGTGTGGGTGGTGCATGCCGACGACCAGCCGCGCGCGCGCGAACTGCTGCGCGACGCTGGCCTGCTCGACAGCACCCGCCGCGATCCGGAACAGGGCCGTGCCCCCTATCTGAACGAGTTCCGCTCGCAGGTGGAAGCGGACAGCGGCCAGCGCTGGGCCTGGCGCATCCGCATCGCCCTGTTGCTGGCGATCGGTGCGGTGGCGATGGTCATCGCGCTGCGCTATCTCGGCCAGCAGAAGCAGGCCCCCACGCCGGCTGCAGCGCCAGCGACCAGGCCGACCACCGCGCCACCGGCAGAAGCCGGCGACGACGAAGTGCGGGTGCGGGTGCAGCCGGCACCGCGCGACAACTGAGTCACGCCGACCGCTCGTCCGCGCATGCGGCGGACACCGCCTGTGGCGATGACGTTCTGCCGAGGATCGCCCTTGCCTGACGGCGCGGCGCGCCGCACGGCCATGCACCTACCGCGCTGCACCTGCCGCTGTACTGCCCGGCGCGCGGCAGCAAAACGGTTCCCAAAACAAAAGCGCCCCTGCGCGGGCGCAGGGGCGCGGTCGATCGGCGCCTTGGTGCAGTGACGCCGCGGCCACCGCCGCGGCGGATGGCTCAGTTGCTGTCCGGGGTCGGCATCGGCGCCGGTGCGTCGCCGCCGCGTTGCCCGCCCGGGCGATGCGCCCAACGCTTGGCCTGCGCCGCATCGAACTCGGCGCGGCTGAGCATGCCGTCCTTGTTGGTGTCGGCGGCGGTGAACCAGGCATCGCGATGCTGCTTGGCGCGCAGCTCGAAGTCGGCACGGTCGATGTAGCCGTCCTTGTTCACGTCCATCTTGTCGAAGCGCGCGGCGAGCTTCGGATCGGCCTGCGCTTCGGCGCGGCTGATGCGGCCATCCTTGTTGGTGTCCAGCTTGGCCATCATCGCGCCGGGCACGCCGTGTCCACCCGGGCCGCCGTGGCGGCCGTGCCGCGGCCACTCGTCGCGGCTGAGCTTGCCGTCGTGATTCTTGTCCATCGCGTCGAAATGTTCGGCCAGACGCGGATCGGCAGCGGCCTCGCTACGGTCGATGACGCCATCGCCGTTCTTGTCGAGCGCGGCGACGCCGCCGGCATCGGCGGGCGCGGCGGGATCGGCCGGCGGCGGTGGAAAGGCGTAGGCGGCACCGGACAGGACGGCCAGCACGGCCAGGGCGAGCAGCGGGTTGCGAGACTTCATGGGTCACTCCCTGAGGATGATGAGGCACCTGCCGGGACGGCAGGCGTCCGGCGTCGCGAGCGGTCCGTGCAGCGGACCGGCACCGTGGCGCCTTCCCTGCAGACAACGCCCCGTCGTCGCCGCGGTTGACCCGTCACCGGGCGCATTCATGGACGGGACAGTCGCGGCCTCTGCGATGGCGAAGCGCTATGCTCGACACATGGCCATCCATTCCGACGCCAGCGACGACCTGCGGCTGTTCCAGACCGGCCAGCACGCGTGCGGCTACTGGCCGGAGCGGCAGGCACGCGATCTGGTGCTGGACCCACACGATCCGCGTCTGGGCGCGCTGTATCCGCTGGCGTTGAGCTGGGGCTTCCGCCGCTCCGGCGATCTGGTCTATCGCCCGCACTGCGACCACTGCCGCGCTTGCGTTGCGGTGCGCATCCCGATCGAGGACTTCGTGCCCGATCGCAGCCAGCGCCGCTGCCTGGCGCGCAATGCCGATGTCGAGGTGCGCATCGTCGCCGCCGAGCGCAGCGAGGAACAACTGGCGCTGTATCAGCGCTATCTGCGTCATCGCCATCCCGGCGGCGGCATGGACGATCACGGCGCGCACGAGTTCGACCAGTTCCTGATCGGCTGCTGGTCGCATGGGCGCTTCCTGGAGCTGCGGCAACGCATGCCGGACGGACGGCGTGGACCGCTGCTGGCGGTAGCGGTCACCGATATCGCCGCGCAGGCGCTGTCGGCGGTCTACACCTTCTACGACCCGGACGCCGGCGCACGCGGCCTGGGCACGCTGGCGATCCTGCAGCAGATCGCCTGGGCGCGACGCGAGGGCCAGCGCCACCTGTATTTGGGTTACTGGATCCGCGGTCACCAGAAAATGGACTACAAGCGCCGCTTCCGGCCGCTGCAGGCCTACGATGGCCGCCACTGGCGCGACTTCGACGACTACCTGCGCCAGCTCGGCGGCTAGCCGACGGCGACTGGCATCGCGTTGCCGAGCCGTGCCGCCGCCCGTCGTCGCGCCATCGTGCGGACATGCAGCGCATGCGAAACTTGGCGCATGACATCACGCCTCCTCCTGCTCGCCCTGATCCTGCTGTGCGGCGCCTGCGCGCGCACCGCTCCTGCCACCCGCCCGATGACCGACGCCGCCGCGCCAGCCGCCACGACACTGCGGCTGGCCACTTACAACACCTCGCTCAATGCCGACGAACCCGGAGGGCTGATCGCCGCACTGCAAGGCGACAGCGCGCAGGCGCGCAAGATCGCCGCGGTGCTGCAGCAGGTGCGCCCAGACATCGTGCTGCTCAACGAGTTCGACTACGACGATGCGCACCGCGCCGCCGACCTGTTCGAGCAGCGCTACCTGGCGGTGCCGCAACCGCACGGCGGCGCGGCGCTGCGTTATCCGTACCGCTACCTGGCACCGGTCAACACCGGCGTTCCCAGCGGCCTGGACCTGGACAACGACGGCCACGTCGGCGGCGAAGGGCGTGCGCGCGGCAACGACGCCTGGGGCTACGGCCTGCATCCCGGCCAGTACGGCATGTTGCTGCTGTCCAGGTACCCGATCGACGCCGCGGCGGTGCGCAGCTTCCGCCTGCTGAAGTGGAGCGCGATGCCCGACGCGCTGCGCCCGGTCGATCCCGCCACTGGCCACTTCTTCCACAGCGACGCGGTGTGGGCGCAGCTGCGGCTGTCGTCGAAGTCGCACTGGGACGTGCCGGTGCGCACCCCGCTGGGCGTGCTGCATGCGCTGGTGTCGCATCCGACCCCGCCGGTATTCGACGGCGCGGAGAAGCGCAACGCGGCACGCAACCACGACGAGCTGCGGCTGTGGCGTGAGTACCTGGACGATGCCGGCAGCGGCAAGGCGCGCTGGCTGTGCGCCGACGCCGGCCGCTGCGGCGGATTGGCCGCCGATGCGCATTTCGTGATGCTCGGCGACCTCAACAACGACGTGATCGACGGCGACGGCCGCCACGACGCGATCCGCGCCTTGGTGACGCACCCGCGCGTGCTGCAGTACCCCACCCCGCACAGCGCCGGCGGCGAAGAGACCACGCGTGCCTACGCAACCACCGGCATTGCGCACAGCGGCCCGCCGCAGCAGGTCACCGGCGATTTCGGCCCCAAGGCCGGCACCATGCGCCTGGACTACGTGCTGCCGTCGCGCACCTTCCGCTATCTGGACAGCGGCGTGTTCTGGCCGGCGTCCAGCGATCCCGCCGCGGCCATCGCCGACGGCAGCGACCACCATCTGGTCTGGGTCGACGTCGCCGCCGGACAGTAAGCACAGGCGACAGAACACAACCCAGGTCGCGACGCGGCCGTACAGCACACCACCGGCGGCTCCATGGGCCGCCGCGTTGTTTCTGGCAGAGCATGGCCCGCTTTGCGCGCGGACCGCCTGCCGCGCGGCACGCGACCGTCGTCGTACCGGCCGGCGCCATTGCGGGAGGGGCTTCAGCCCCGACACGCGTGACTCACAACCTTCGGCACCGACGCCTTTCCACGGCCAGCCCGCGGCGTTCGCCCGACTGCCGCGCCGAGCACCGCCATCGGCCTTGATCCAGATCAAGGGCAACAGCGCACCGACGCGGTCCAATGCCTCCCGCACCCGGTCGGGATGCGCAAGCGGAAGGCGAGCATGCGAACGCAACAGTTGCAACAGGCGCTGGAGGGACTCAACGGCGCCACCGCCGATATCGAGGCCTCGGCGCTGATCTCCCTGGACGGGCTGATGATCGCCTCGGCGATGCCGCAGGGCATGGACGAGGACCGCGTCGGCGCGATGTCCGCGGCGCTGCTCGCGCTGGGCGAGCGCAGCGCGCGCGAACTGGCGCGCGGCGCGCTGGAGCGGGTGCTGATCCAGGGCGAATCGGGCTACGTGATCATGAGTGCGGCCGGCCGCGAGGCGGTGCTCACCGTGCTGGCCAAGCCCAGTGCCAGGCTCGGCCTGGTGTTCCTGGACATCAAGCGCGCCGCGCAGGCGCTGCAGCAGATCCTGTAGGGGGCCGCCATGCCGCTGCCGCCGATGGATCCGCCGCACGAGCCGCACCGCAGCGCCGAACTGCGCTATCACGACGGCAGCCGCCGCACGGTGTACTGGAGCGAACGCGAGGTGGCCTACCCGGACGGGCGCCTGATCGTCTCGCGCACCGATCTGGACGGCGTCATCACTCACGCCAACGACGCCTTCGTCGAACTCAGCGGCTGGCCGCGCGCGCTGCTGATCGGCGCGCCGCACTGCATCCTGCGCCACCCGGAGATGCCGCGGCGCGCGTTCCGTGAGTTGTGGGACACCGTGCTGGCCGGCGAAAAGTGGCACGGCTACGTCAAGAACCTGCGCCGCGACGGCGCCTGCTACTGGGTCTACGCCACCGCCTTGCCGAACGTGCGCGACGGCCGCGTGGTCGGCTTCACCTCCGTGCGGCGCAAGCCCTCGCGGCGGCGCATCGACGCGCTGCAGCCGCTATACGCGCAATGGCTGCAGGACGAACGCGCGCAGGCGCCGGCATGAGCTGCACCTTCCTCGTCGCGCCGGACTTCGCGCCCGAATATTTCGGTGGCTGGTATCTGCTCAGCACGGTGCTGCAGCGCCGCGCCGGCATCGGCCTGCGCCTGCTGATGCCGGCCGATGCCGCCGAACAGCGGCAATTGCTGGACAGCAGCGTCGTCGACCTGGTGTACGCCAGCCCGTTCGACGCCAGCGCGTTGATCCGCGAGCGCGGCTACCTGCCGCTGGTGCGGCCGCGCGGACACGCCGACGAGGTGGTGATCGCGACCGCGACCGAAGCGCCCGCGCGCTGCGTGGAAGACCTGCCCTACGGCTGCCGCATCGCGCTGACCGCCAACCACGACGTGCGCCTGCTCGGCCTGCGCCTGCTGGAACCGGCCGACCTGGAGCCGGAGCGCATCGCCTGGCGCCCGGCCAGCAGCTATGCCGCGGTGGCGCGGCTGCTGCTGGAAGGCGAGGCCGATGCCGGCCTGTTCCTGGCCACCGCCTATCACGGCCTGTCGCGGATGACCCGCGCGCGGCTGCGTCCGCTGGTGGAAAGCGCGCTGTGCGACATCGGCCACGTACTGCTGGCGCATCCTCGCCTGGGCCCGCAACTGCCGGTGCTGCGTGACGCATTGCTCACGCTCGGCGATGCCGCGCATCGCAACGACCAGGCGGTGCTCGACGCGCTGGGCCTGGAGCGCGGCTTCGAGGCGATGTCCGCGGAGGACGCCGAATTCATGATCGACCTGATCGACACCTTGCTGGACTGAGGCGCCCATGCCCACTCTTCCCGCTCGCGATCCCGCACGCCTGGTGATGCGCACCCACGCCCGCGCCCTGCTGCGCGACCCGCGCGACGCCGCCGCGCACCTGGCGCGGCTGCACGCCGCGTTGCAACTGCACGACAACGAACCGACCCAGGGCGTGCTCGCCGACCTGTTCGTGGCCTTGCCGCGACACGACGTCGCCTTGCGCCAGTTGGCGCTGCAGATGGCCGCGGCGCATCTGGCGCCGCACGTGGCCGAGGCCTTCCAGCGCCACAGCCAGGACCACGCGCTGCTGCCGATCAACGCCCTGGCCACGCGCTGGAGCGTGCTGGCGCGGCCGTCCGCCGACGTGCCGGCGCGGGTGCGCCGGGCCAGCCCGGACCATTCGCGACGGATGGTGCGCGAGGTGGTGGACGCGCTGTGCGACGGCGCACCGATCGCCGCGGCGCGCTGCGAACGCGAGTTCCTGGACTACTGCATCAGTTGCCAGGACAAGCTCGCCTTCATGCTGGCCACGCGCGAACTGCGCCGCCATGCGCTGGCCCTGGGCGACCGCTGGGACAGCACCGCGCGCTGGCTGCAGCAGCGCGAGCCGCTGGGCGGCCGCAGCGTCGACGCCCTGTCCTTTTCCAGCGCGAGTGCGCCGCGATGACCGCCTCCGAACCGAGCAACTCCGAACCGACCTGGCTGATGCCCACCCCCCACGGCGTGCTGCACGGCTTCGCCAGCGCCACCCCAGACCGCATGCAGCGCGCGCTGCAACTGCTGCTCGGCGCGCACGGCGCGCTGTCGCTGCAGGAATGGCGCCAGCGCGTTGGCGGCGACGCGCAGCGGCTGCTGCAGGACGCGCGCGAACAGCAATGGGTGCAGTTGCTGCGGCGTGCGGTGCCTGGCCCGGAAATCCGCCTGGACGATTTCGCCCAGCACGTGATCGCCCCGCTGTCGGCCGAACGCCGCGCGGTGCTGGCCTCCGACAGCGGCTTCTGCCTGGGCCATGCCGGCCTGGACCAGGAACAGGCCGAGACGCTGAGCGTGGCCGCGGCCGACTTCTCCGGCTTCGCCCAGCGCCAGAGCGCGCGCGGCTGGCACGGCGCGCACCGCTACGTAGCGTTCTACAGCGAGCCGCAGTTGCTGCTGCCGGACTGGTCGTTCGTGCCGTTCTGGGTCGACGGCGCCGGCTACTGGCTGGTGCTGGGCGGCGAGGCGCTGCTCAACAACCTGGCGATGGTGGAACTGGTCTGGAGCATCCGCCTGGCGGCGGCACGGTTTGCGCCGCCGGCCTGAGGGGCCGGGATTGGGGATTCGGGAGTGGGGAATCGGGAGTGGGGAATGGGAAAGCGGGTCCCCTTTGGCCCCGCTTTCCGTGCGCTCGTAGTCTTATGCGTCTAGATCGATGGTGAGGGCGGCGGCGGCGTCGCGGGCGGTCTGGCGTGCTTCGTCGATGCTCGCGCCGCGGGCCAGGGTCACGCCGACGCGGCGGTGGCCGTGCACGCTGGGCTTGCCGAACAGGCGCAGGGCCGTGTCCGGCGCCTGCAGGGCGGCGCCGACGTTGCCGAAGCGCGGCACGCCTTCGCCGTGCGCCAGCAGCGCACACGAGGCCGACGGGCCGCTCTGGCGGATCGCCGGAATCGGCAGGCCGAGGATCGCGCGCGCATGCAGGGCGAACTCGCTCAGTTCCTGCGACACCAGGGTGACCAGGCCGGTGTCGTGCGGCCGCGGCGATACTTCGCTGAACCAGACCTCGTCGCCCTTGACGAACAATTCCACGCCGAACAGCCCCCAGCCGCCGAGATCGTCGGTGACCGCGCGGGCGATGTCCTGCGCGCGCTGCAGGGCCAGCGCCGACATCGGCTGCGGCTGCCAGCTCTCGCGGTAGTCGCCGTCCTTCTGCCAGTGCCCGATCGGATCGCAGAACGCGGTGCCGCCAGCGTGGCGCACGGTCAGCAGGGTGATCTCGTAGTCGAAGTCGATGAAGCCTTCGACGATGCAGCGGCCGGCGCCGGCGCGGCCGCCGGTCTGCGCGTATTCCCAGGCCGCGTCGATGTCGTCGGCGCTGCGCAGGGTGCTCTGGCCCTTGCCGGAGGACGACATCACCGGCTTGACCACGCACGGCAGGCCCACCGCGGCGATCGCCTCGCGGTACTGCTCGGGCGTGTCCACGAAGCGGTACGGCGAGGTCGGCAGGCCGAGCGTCTCGGCGGCCAGGCGGCGGATGCCTTCGCGGTCCATGGTCAACCGTGCCGCGCGCGCGGTGGGGATCACCCGCTGGCCGTGGTCGCGCTCCAGCGCCACCAGGGTCTCGGTGTGGATCGCCTCGATCTCCGGCACGATCAGATGCGGCTGCTCGCGCGCGATCACCTCGCGCAGCGCCATCGCATCGAGCATGTCGACCACGTGGCTGCGGTGCGCGACCTGCATCGCCGGCGCATCGGCGTAACGATCCACCGCGATCACCTCCACGCCGAAACGCTGCAGTTCGATCGCCACTTCCTTGCCCAGTTCGCCGGAGCCGAGCAGCAGCACGCGGGTGGCGGAAGCGGACAACGGGGTTCCCAGAGTGACCATGACGGCGGCGCCTGCGCGAAGAGGGGAAGCGTATTCTACCGGGCCGGCGCCCCACGCCGGCGTCGGAACGGCTGCGCCAGCGCCGGCGTGCAGCGGGGTGCTATCTTCCGCAGCGTCACCGGGGATGTCGCCATGCACGCACACAGCGCCGAACACCGCCACGGCACGCCCTGCCGCACCGCCGAGGAGCGCCCATGCAGTCGTTGATGCCGGCCGAGGCCTACATCGACGAGGCCTGGTTCGCCCGCGAACGCGAGCGGCTGATGAAGCCGCTGTGGCAGTTCGTGGCGCCCCGCATGCTGCTCGACAAGCCCAATGCCTTCGTGCGCCGGTCGGTGTGCGGGGTGGACGTGGTGGTGCAGAACATCGACGGCGAGCTGCGCGCCTTCGACAATCTGTGCCTGCACCGGCAGAACCCGCTGCAACAGCAACCGCAGGGCGTGCGCCCGCTGGTCTGCAGCTACCACGGTTGGCGCTACGGCGCCGACGGCGGCGTGGACAACATCCCGTTCCAGGACGATGCCTACCGCCTGGCCCCGGAGGCGCGCGCCTGCCTGCGGCTGCGCCGCTTCGCGGTGGCCTGCATCGGCAAGCTGGTGTTCGTGAACCTGTCGGCCGAGCCGATGCCGCTGGAGGCGCAGTTCTCGCTGGAGGCGCTGGAGATGCTGCGCGCCGCTTCCGAGCAGTTCGACGACGAGGTGCTGGTGGCGACCTTCGAAGCCGACTTCAACTGGAAACTGGCCTACGAGAACCTGCGCGATGCGCTGCACCCGCGCTTCGTGCACGCGCGCACGCTGGCGCAGCAGGTGAAGTTCCAGGTGCAGATGGACGACGCCGGCGTCGCCGAGGCGCGCCGCTACCACGCCGAGGGCAGCGCCTCGCGCGAGGCGCATCTGGCGCGGCTGCGCACGTTCAGCAGCGGCGGCCTCAACGAGCCCTTGGTGGCGATGGCGCACTACCCCTGGCACGCGCACGTCGAACGCTTCGGCAACGACGACTGGTATCTGAACTGGCTGCTGTATCCGAACCTGCACATCGCCTCGGGCTCGGGCGGCTACTCCTTCATCATCGAGCACCACCAGCCGGTGTCGGCGCAGCGCACCGACCTGCTGGTCTACTACGTCACCGCGCGCAAGAAGCAGCGCTATCCGGGTTCCGACGCGGTGCTGCTGGGGCACCTGCATGGCGCCGAGAAGGTGCTGCGCGAGGACATCGAGATCATGGAACAGGTGCAGTCGGGATTGCGCGCCGGCGCCCCGCGCGCGGTGCTGGGCGACTACGAGCACGCCAACATGCAGATCGAACGCTGGTACATGGACGTCATGGAGGGCCGCCATGACCTCTGAGAAATACGTGGTCGGCAGCGGCGCGCTGCTGCGCTGGGCGCTGGCCGCCTGGGCCGAGGCGGCGCCGGACTGCGTGCTGCACCCGATGGACGTGGCGCAGGGCAAGGACTACCGCTTCGACCTGGATGCCCTGCACGCGCTGGCCGATACCGGGGCCACCGCCTTCGTCGCCTGGGGCGCGCAGTTCCTCAATTTCCGCCGCCAGGAGCTGATGGGCGAACTCAAGGCGCGCGGCTTCAAGATGCCGCCGCTGATCTGCCGCGGCGCGCAGGTGGCGGCCAGCGCGCGCGTCGGCGAGAACTGCGCGATCGGCACCGGCGCCATCGTCGATGCGCACTGCGACATCGGCTTCAACGCCTGGATCGGCGCGGCGGCGGTGCTGGAATCGGCGGTCAAGGTCGGCGCCTCGGCGTGGATCGAGGCCGGCGCGACGCTCGGTGCGGAAGCGCAGATCGGCGCCCAGGCCACGCTCGGCCGGCAAGTGGACATCGGCCCCGGCGTGCGCATCGGCAAACGCTGCCAGATCGAGATCCCCGGCCGCTACCGCAGCGACATCGCCAGCGGCACCCATCACCTCAGCGGTTTCCGCACGCCGGTATTGATCCTCGGCGGGTGAGTGGCCGCCTGCGGCGGCCGGGAATCGGGATTCGGGATTCGGGATTCGCTGCAAAGCCGGGATTGGGGATTTGGGATTGGGGATTGGTAAGAGCGGGTCAACGACAGCCTGGCACCGCGCCGACTGCCCTCGGCCAACTGGGGACATCGCCCCTCCTCCAACATGCACTCGACGAACGCGGCCAAGCCACGACCGGCTCGCTATCGCAGTGACTTTCCACTTTGAAACAACCAGATCAGGGATTCGCGCAAGCAAACCCCTTTGCCCGTCGCGTGCCTAGCTTCTACCAATCCCTACTCCCGAATCCCGGCTTCTCCACCAATCCCCAATCCCGACTCCCAAATCCCGACCCCTTGCAATCTGATATCAATTTGATATCTTCTCGTCCAACCACCCAAGGACGTCCACCATGAAAGAGCAGCCCCGTTCCTCCCTGCCCGGCATTCCGATGATCCTGGGCCTGGTCTTGGTGTTCGTGGCCGGCGCCGGCGCGATCATCGCCACCGGCGTGCTGCAGCCGTCGGCGATGCCGTGGACCCTGCTGGTCGCGATCCCGGTGCTGACCGTCGCGCTGTTCCTGGTGGTCGGCCTGTACGCGCTGGAACCGAATCAGGCGGCGGTGCTGAGCCTGTTCGGCCGCTACGTGGGCACGGTCAAGGACCCGGGCCTGCGCTGGAACAACCCCTTCTTCAGCAAGCGCAAGGTCAGCCAGCGCGTGCGCAACTTCGAGAGCGGCCGGCTCAAGGTCAACGAACTGGACGGCAGCCCGATCGAGATCGCCGCGGTGATCGTGTGGCAGGTGATGGACGCGTCCGAAGCGGTCTACAACGTCGACGACTACGAGAGCTTCGTGCACATCCAGTCCGAGGCGGCACTGCGCGCGATGGCCACCAGCTATCCCTACGACCAGCACGAGGATGGGCAGATCTCGCTGCGCAGCCATCCCAACGAGATCAGCGAGCAGCTCAAGCGCCACCTCGACGAACGCCTGACCCAGGCCGGCGTGGACGTGATCGAAGCGCGCATCAGCCACCTCGCCTACGCCCCGGAAATCGCCCAGGCGATGCTGCAGCGGCAGCAGGCCAACGCGGTGATCGCCGCGCGCACCCGCATCGTCGCCGGCGCGGTGGGCATGGTCGAGATGGCCCTGGCCGAACTGCAGAAGAACGGCGTGGTCGAGCTGGACGAGGAGCGCAAGGCGCACATGGTCAGCAACCTGCTGACCGTGCTGTGCTCGGACCGCGGCACCCAGCCGATCGTCAACGCCGGCTCGCTGTACTGAGGTGCCGATGGATATGCATGCCGCCATCGCGCCGCTGGCGCTCGCCCTCTCCGGCCTGCCGGCCCTGGTCATCGCCGCCTGGATCGGCGGCAAGGGCGACGACCGCGCGCGCGGGCTGGGCCTGCGTTGGGCGCTGATCGGCCTGGCGATCCTGGTCGGCGCCGCGGCGCTGTACTGGGCAGGCGGCCAGCGCGTCGGCGTCTACGTGGTGGCGATCGCGCTGCTGCTGGCGGTGAACGCGCTGATCGTGTCGATGCTGCTGCATCTGCGGCGCGGCGACGCCGCGCGGCAGGGGCGGTCATGAGCGAGAAGAAGGCCTATCCGCTGCGCATCAACGCCGACGTGCTGGCGGCGGCGCAGCGCTGGGCCGACGACGAACTGCGCAGCCTCAACGCGCAGATCGAATACGTGTTGCGCGACGCGCTGCGCAAGGCCGGGCGGCTGCCCAAGCCGCGTGACGACAAGGAGCCAGAAGCATGAGCAAGCGCTGGGAGTATCTCACCGTGGAGGCCAAGACCACCCTGATGCTGGGGCTGAAACTGGACGAGTTGCAGGCCGACCTGAACAAGCACGGCAAGCTCGGCTGGGAACTGGTCAACGTCATCGCGCTACCTGGCACCAAGCCGCTGCTGTTGTTCAAGCGGGAGGGCTGACATGCGCCGGCATCGGGTCCTCGCGCCTGCACTGGCGGCGCTGCTGGCGCCGCTCACGGCGCTGGCGGCGGCACCGCAACAGACCGCCAGCGCGCTGCTGGATCGCCTGCAGGCCGGCGACCTGGCCGCGGTCGAGGCCGAGTTCACCCCGGCGATGGCCAAGGCGGTGCCATCCGACAAGCTGGCCGAGGCCTGGCGCATGCTGTCCACACAACTGGGCGCGCTGCAGCAGCGCGGGCCGGCCAGCGAACGCGAGCAGCACGGGCTGCGGGTGATCGAACAGCGCCTGCAGTTCGAGCGCGGCGCACTGCTGGCGCATGTGTCGATCGACGCGGACGGCAAGATCGCCGGCCTGCTGTTCACTCCCGCACCACCGCCGGCGCCGGCGCCGCCCGCCGCCGACGCCGGTTTCAGCGAACAGGCGTTCGCGGTCGGTCCGCTGCCGGGCACGCTGGCCCTGCCGGCAGGCAAGGGGCCGTTCCCGGCGGTGGTCCTGGTGCACGGCTCGGGCCCGCAGGACCGTGACGAGACCATCGGCCCGAACCGTCCGTTCCTCGACGTCGCCCGCGGGCTCGCTGCGCAGGGCATCGCGGTGCTGCGCTACGACAAGCGAACCTTCGCCTTGCCGGAGAGCTTTGCCGGGCGCATCAACCAGGGTTTCACCATGGACGAGGAGACCACCGACGACGCCGTCGCCGCGGCGGCGGCGCTGGCGCGGCCGCCCGGCATCGACCCTGCGCGCATCGTGGTGATGGGCCACAGTCAGGGCGGCATGCTCGCCGCCCGCATCGCACGCCGCTCCGGCAAGACCGCCGGCATCGTGCTGTGGGCGGCGCCGGCGCGACCGCTGCTGGACCTGTTGATCGAGCAGAACCGCTACCTGCTGAGCCAGGAACATCCACCGTCGCCGCAGCGACAGGCGGCGCTGGCCGAGATCGAGCGCCGCGTGGCCAAGGTCCGCGGCAGTGGCGAGGTCGCGCGCAGCGATTCGCCATTGGACGTGCCTGCCACCTATTGGCGCGCGATCGAACAGGTCGATCCGGTCGCCGACGTCCGCGCGCTCGGGCCGATGCCGGTGCTGTGGCTGCAGGGCGAGCGCGATTTCCAGGTCACCGCGCCGGACTGGCAGCGTTGGCAGCAGGCGCTGGCGCACGATCCGCACGCTACCCTGCACCGCTACGCCGCACTGAACCACCTGGGCATCGCCGGCACCGGCGCACCCGGACCGGGCGAGTACGCGACGCCCGGCCATGTCGACCCGGCCCTGATCGCCGATGTCGCCACCTGGGTACGCGCCCTGCGCGCCAGCCACGGCGCCGCGCCATGAGCCGGCTGCGATCCACGTCGCCCTCGCCGACACGACGGTATCCGGTATCGCCGGCGCATCGGCTGGGGCTGGTCTTGTGGCTGTGGCTGCCGCTGCTGGTCGTGGCCGCGGTGATCGGCGGCGTCGCGCTGCACGCCACGCGGCCCGGCGCGCTGTGGTGGCATTTCGGGCTGCTGGCACTGATCGGCGTGGCCGGCACCGCCACCTTCGCGCGGCAGCGCGTGCTGCTGCACGACGGCCTGGTGGAGGTACGCGCGACCTTCCTGACCCGGCGCCTACCGTTGGCCGCGCTGCGCCTGCAGGCCGCGCGCGTGGTCGCGCTGTCCGAGCACACCGGCTTCAAGCCGGCACTGAAGTTGTTCGGTTTCGGCTATCCCGGCTTCCACGCCGGCCATTACCGCACCCGCGACGGGCACAAGGCGTTCTGCCTGATCACCAGCGATCGCGTCCTGGCCGTTCCGTTGCACGATGGCGGCTGGCTACTGCTCAGCGTCGAACAGCCCCGGCAGGTGCTGCAGGAATGGCAGACGCGCGCGGCGCAGGCGCGTGGTGGCGAAGACACTCGCGGCACGGCCCGCCGCCTGGCGTGAGTGCGGCGCACATTGCCGCGTCGGTTGCCGCTGCGACCGGCCTTGGTGCAGGGCACGACACGCTGCGCGCGGTGCGATCATTGCTCGCGGTTGGCACGCGCCCGCTACGTCGAGGACGCCAGGTCGAGCGTCCCGATGTACCCGAGGCGATATGCTGGAACACCAGCAACGTTCGCCCTCGTCGCAGCCGCAGGCATCGCGACGGTGGTGGCGACTTCGCCCTCCACCATGACACTCCAGGATCAGCCCGATGGACGACGCGGCCCCACGCGAGATTCCCGCCACCGCACCGGCCCTGCCGCCGACGCTGTCGGCACGGCTGCACGGCCTGCTGTGGCACCGCAATCTGGTCGGCGAAGCCGGCACCCAGGTCTATCGGCTCGGCGGCGCCGGCACGCCGGACCTGTACCTCAAGCGCGGCACCAGCACGACGCACGACGACGTGGTGGACGAGTTCGCCCGCCTGCACTGGCTGCGTGGCACGGGCTGCGTGCCGCGCGTGCTGCATTTCGAGGCCGACGCCGCCGGCGCCTGGCTGCTGAGCGAAGCCCTGCCGGGCAAGACCGCCTACCAGTGGCTGCAGGACACACCCGCGCAAGCGCAGCGCATCGTGCAGGCGCTGGCCGAGTTCCTGCGCCGCTTCCACGCCACGCCGATCGACACCTGCCCGTTCGAGGCAGGCCACCCGCTGCGCCTGGCCGCCGCGCAGCGCCGCCTGCAGGCAGGCCTGGTCGACACCGAGGATTTCAACGAGGCGCGTGCCGGCTGGTCGGCGGACGCGGTGTGGCAGGCGATGACCGCGCTGTTGCCGCTGGCCAGCGAGCGCGTGCTGTGCCACGGCGACTATTCGCTGGACAACATCCTGCTCGACGCGCCGGACCGCGTCGTCGGGGTGATCGATCTCGGCCGCGCCGGCGTTGCCGATCCCTACCAGGACCTGGCGATCCTGGCCAACTGCCTGGACGAATTCGACCCGCAGCTCGCCGATCACTTTTTCGCCGCGTACGGCATCGCTACGCCGGACCCGCAGCGGCTGCAGTTCCACCAGTTGCTCGACGAGTTCTTCTGAGCCGCGCCTGCCGCATCGTGCGCGGCGCGGCAGGATCGCTCCCGCGACTGGCCGCCCGCGATGCTTGGCTCTACCCTGTGCCGATGCGCACCGTTCCCAATCTGCTGCTCAACACCGAAGCCATCGAACTGCTGCCGGCCGCGCGGCTACGCGCGCGCAGCAACGCCGACGCGCGCCAGCTCGCGCAGGCGACCTGGCTGCTGCGGCGCAAGCACGACGGGCGCTACCTGGCGACCGCGAACGCACACGGGCTGCACGCGCTGGTGCCGCGGCTGATGCACGAGCCTGGCATCGACGCGGCGCTGGATCGTCTCGACGCGCTGCCCATACGCGGCGCGACGATCGCGGCCGACGCCTGGTTACCACTGCACGCTCTGCAGCAGCGGCTGGACCGATTGGGCCTGGCCGCCGACGCCTATGCGCAGCGCACCGGCCTGCCGCTGCAGCCGGAACCGGCCAGCCTGCACGCGGCCGGCAACGACCGCTACCGACGCCCGCTGTGGCTGAGCGCGGGCGCAGCGCGCGCCTGGCACGCGCTGCACCATGCCGCTGCGCGCGATGGCGTGGTGCTCGAGGCCATTTCCGGTTATCGCAGCCACGCGTATCAACTGGGCATCTTCGCGCGCAAGTTCGCCCGTGGGCAGACCCTGGAGCAGATCCTCGCGGTCAATGCCGCGCCGGGCTTCAGCGAGCACCACAGCGGGCACGCGCTGGACATCGGCACGCCCGGCGAACCGCCGGCCGAGGAAAGCTTCGAGCGCACGCCGGCTTTCGCCTGGCTGCGCAAACATGCCGGCGCCTTCGGCTACCGGATGAGCTATCCGCGCGACAACCCACATGGCATCGTCTACGAACCCTGGCACTGGTGCTGGCAGGAGGCCGCTTGCGCATGATCCGTTCCGACACCCGCCGGCCGCGCGCCGGCACCGCCGCCTGGCGGGCATTGACCCTGCTGGCGCTGGCGCTGCCCACCTGCGCCGCCGCGCAATGGCACGACCGGCAGGGCCAGGCCCTGCCGGACAGCGCCGAGCGCGGCCACGACAAGGCCTTCGCCGCCGCGCTGCAGATCGCCGACGACGCCGACTTCGCCGCGTTCGCACAGGAATGGGGGCAAACCGAGGCCGCGCATGCGCCGCAGCTGCGCACGATCGCGCGGGTGCATCGCGGGCAGTTGCTGCGGGTGGCACTGCTGTACTCCGGCTGCGCGCCCAGCCCCAACAACGGCGGCGCCTGCGATGCGCAGATGAGCCTGCGCATGCTCGGCCCCGATGGCAGTACCACCCTGCAGGACCCGATGCGCCCGCTGGGCATGGGCGGTCCACCGGCCGCCGCCGGCCTGCTGGAACTGGCGCCGCTGTCGGTGCAGTTGCGCTTCGAGGACAGCGACCCGCTCGGCACCTACACCGTGCAGGTCACGGTCAACGACCCCAACCAGGACGCGTGGGTGCGGTTGAAGGCGCAGGTGGAACTGGTCGGGGACCGCTGAGCGCGGCGCGGCACCCCAAGCCGACCAGCGCGGACACGCCCTCTGGCACGCGTGTCGCACCGGCACCTTGCCTCCCCGCGGCGACAGCATCGCGCCGCACCGCTTCAGCTTCGCAAGCGCAAGGTTTCAAACGCTTCTTTGCGCATCGACCCGCCACTGCGCGTGGCTTGCCTCACCCTGTGCCGAAGCGCATCCGGCTCAGCGCCGCAGCGCGTCCACCGCCCACAGCAGCCAGCCCAGCATCAGCGTGGTGCCGCCGATCGGCGCCAGCCGGGTCGGCCACTGCGCCAGCGCGTTGCCGGCCAGGCTGCCGGAGAACAGCAAGGTGCCGAGCAGCAACAGGCACAGCGCACTGCGGCCGAGCAGGCGTTCGCTGCGGCGGCCCAGCGCCGCCAGCGCCACGCCGTGGCCGAAGGCGTACAGCGCCGCGGTCTGCAGGTGCGATTGCGCCAGGGGCTCGGCAACGCCGTGCGAGGCATAGGCGGACAGGCCGATGGCCACCGCCGCGAGCAGCGCGCCGGCGCTGCACAGCCAGAACGGCCCGCGCGTACGGCGATCGAACGTCAGCATGTGCGTTTCCTCCGGGGGCGCGGCAACGTTTGCCGTCCCCATAAACAGAACGCGCCGCAAGATGCGGCGCGTTCCGGTTCACTCGTCCACCAGGGCAGGACTTACTTGATCGCCCAGTAGATGTCGTAGGTGCCTTCCGGCGTGAACGACTTGTCCACCCCGCCCTTCCAGGCTTCGTACGGACGGTCGGTCACGTCGTAGCCGCTGGTCGCGGCCCAGGCACGCAGCGCATTGCGCGCCGCATCCAGGCCCGCCATGTGGCCGGTGTAGCTGGCGAAGGCGGAACGGTGCGCTTCGGTGCGCAGGTAGGTCACCGGGGCGCCCTGCGGGATGGTCACCTTCAGCGGCTCGCCGGAGGCGGCAACCGGGGTGGCATCGACCGGCGCGGCGGCGGCGGCAGCATCCTGCTTGTCGTCCTTCTTCTCCTCCTTCTTGGCGTCGTCCTTCGGCGCGCCACCGGCACGCTTGCGCACCGGCTGGGCGACGTCGAAGGCGTACTTGTCGGCGCCGAAGTCGGTGGTGACGATGCGCACCGGACCGGCCGCTTCAAGGCCGTTGGCGTCCATCACCCGCTTGATCCACTCCTGGTTGTCCTTGATGGACTTCTTGATGGAGTCGTTGTCGCGGTCGATGTTGCCGGCGTTGACCACCAGCAGATCCTCGGCCGGAACGTCGACGACCTTCAGGTCCTTCAGCGGGGTGTCGTCGGAGCGGTAGTCCACGTTCGGCACGGTGGCCAGCACGTTGCTCAGGCGCGACAGGCCCAGCTTGATGTCGTCGCCGACATGGCGGCTGACGTACAGGCCGGCGTAGCGACCCAGCAGGTCCCAACCGTACTTGACGGTGTAGTCCTGGGTGATCTTCACGTTGCGGCCGTTCTTGCCGGTCGACTCGAGCTTGAACGTGGTGGTCTTGTCCTTGCCCTTGGTCTCGTCCTCGATGGCGATGACCACGTCCTTGTTCTTCTCGGTCGAGGTGATGGTCCAGCTACCCTTGCCGATGTAGCCCTCCTTGGAGCTGTAGTCCAGGCGCGCGCCGACGCCGGATTCCGGGCCGGAGAGCTTCAGCTCGATGCGCGGGTCGCGCAGCACCAGGGGGTTCCAGTCCTTGAACCGACGCAGGCTGTTGACCGTGTCATAGACGATGGTCATGCGCCGATTGGTCTCGACGCTTTCGGACATGTGACGCTCCGAGGGCAGCACCACGCCGACAATGACGAACAGGCCAGCCACGATCCCCAGGGCGATCAGGAACTCGATAATACGGGTCATTCAGGAGGTCTCCGGGGCCGATCCCACGGCCGGGTTGATGAAGCGAAGCGCCCATCCTAGCAGGCTTCGCTGTCCGTGGTCAGCACATCACGGAATGCCGCTGCGCGCCCTGCCGCAACGGCCTGGCGCGGTGGCGGCAGCGGCCTGGGGAGCGGCAACGAGGGTGACCAGACCATTGTCCTGGCGACCGCACCGGACAGGCGCGCGCACCGGCGCTCCGAGCGCATCGGAGCGAGCAATGGCGGCCCCATCGGGCGGGTGGATGTGCCCGCAGCGGGCGCGCCCCAGGCCAGACCACTCCCCTGCACGGGACACGATCGACAACCCGTTGCCGGCACCGATTGCATGGCACCCGGTTGCACCGGACCCGCCCGGCGTGCGCGATTCCTGCCGCCGCGGGCCGTCATTCTGTCTCGTTCAGACCGCCTGCAGCGCCGGGCCGGGCCTCCCGTCCCGTCAGACCAGCTGCAGCTCGAACGCCTTCAGTACCGCCCGGGTGCGGTCGCGCACCCCCAGCTTGGAGAGGATGTTGGAGACGTGGTTCTTGATCGTGCCCTCGGCCACGCCCAGCGAGTTGGCGATCTCCTTGTTGGAGAAGCCGCTGGCCATCAGCCGCAGGATCTCGGTCTCGCGATCGGTCAGCGGGTCGGGCCGGTCCAGGCTGACGAAGTCGTTGCGCATGTGTTCCAGGCCCGAGAGCAGGCGCTGGGTCACCGCCGGCTGCACCAGCGAACCGCCGGCGGCCACGGTGCGGATCGCGCCGACCAGTTGCTCCAGCGACACGTCCTTGAGCAGATAGCCCTTGGCCCCGGCCTTGAGCCCGGCCAGCACCAGTTGGTCGTCGTCGAAGGTGGTCAGGATGATGGTCGGCGGCAGCGCGGCGGCGCGCGACAGCGTCTGCAGCGCCTCCAGCCCCGACATCGACGGCATGCGCATGTCCATCAGCACCACGTCGGGCAGCACCTGCGGGATCAGGTCGACCGCCTGGCGGCCATCGCTGGCCTCGGCCACCACCTCGATGCCGCCGTCCAGCGCCAGCAGCGAGCGGATGCCCTGCCGCACCAGGGTTTGATCGTCGACCAGGCAGACACGGATCATCACAACACTCCTTGGGGAACGGCGGGCGGCAGCAGGGTGGCGGCGCCGGGGACGGCGGCGCGCAGGCGGAAGCCGGCGCCGGGCGCGGCGGCCACGTCCAGGCTGCCGCCGTACTGGCTCAGGCGCTCGCGCATGCCGCGCAGGCCGTTGCCGGGGGCCAGGGTCTCGCAACCGCGGCCGTCGTCGCGCGCCTGGATCACCACCTGCGGACCGTCGCGGCGCACCTCGATCCACAGATTGTCGGCCTGGGCGTGGCGTACCGCATTGGTGATGATCTCCTGGGTGCAGCGCAGCAACACGTGTGCGCGCTCGGGATCCTCCACGGTCAGCGGCTCCTCCACCTGCAGGTGGATGTGCAGCGACGGCACCCGCTCGGCCAGCGGCCGCAGCGCCGCCGCCAGGTCGATCGCACCGCTGTCGCGCAACTGGCTCACCGCCTCGCGCACATCGGTCAGCAGCAGCTTGGCCAGGGTATGCGCCTGCTGCACGTGCTCCTGGGCGCGGCCCTCGGTGATGTGGCCGGCCACTTCCAGGTTCAGGCTCAGCGCGGTCAGGTGGTGGCCGAGCAGGTCGTGCAGTTCGCGCGAGATGCGGGTGCGCTCGTTGACCCGGGCGCTCTCGGCCAGCAGCGCGCGGGTGGCGCGCAGTTCGGCGTTGAGCTGGCGCTGCTCCTCGCGCGCCTGGGTCTGCTGGCGCGCGACCAGGCTGGTGACGAAGATGAACATGGAGAAGCCGCCGTACAGCAGCGACTGCATCAGCGCCTCGAACGGCGGGAAGCCGATGGTCAGGTACACCGGCAGCACCGCCAGCTGGCTCAGCAGCAGCCAGGCCACGCCGGCGCGCACCGGCAGCAGCCACGGGATCACCCCGGCCGCCACCATCATCAGGATGCTGCCCAGCCCGGAGCGATGCAGGTAGCCGACCGCCAGCGCGCAGATGGTCAGCAGCACCAGCATGCCGCGGTCGTACCAGCGCACGCCGTCGCCGCTGTGCAGGCGCCGGGTCAGCAGGAAATACACCACGCCGAAGCCCAGGTAGCTGGCCAGCAGCAGCCACACCTCGCCGCTGGGCATCCGCCCCGATTCCTCGACCGGCTCCCAGTACAGGTACAGCAACGGCATGCAGATGACCGCCCAGGTGAACAGGCCGGCATAGCGCAGAACGCGGGTATGGCTGAGATATCCCAACATGCCGCCATCTTAGGATGAACGGCGCGCATTGCACTCCCACGGAAGTCATGCCGGCGCGGCTCGCCGCCCCGGGTCGCGCGTGCGATAATCCGGCCCGGCGGCCCGCACGGGGCCGCGCGCGCATCAGCAATGGAGTCTCAATGTCGATCGTCATCCGCGACGTGCGCGAGCACGAGCTCGATTCGGTCCTGGCCCTGAACAACAACGCCGGACTGGCGATCCTGCCGCTGGATTCGGCCAAGCTGCACCGCTTCTACGAAACCGCAGAGTACTTCCGCGTCGCCGAGCGCGACGGCAACCTGGCCGGCTTCCTGGTCGGCTTCGGCAGCGACAGCGACCACGACAGTAGCAATTTCGCCTGGTTCCGCGAGCGCTACCCGCAGTTTTTCTATATCGACCGCATCGTGGTGGCCAGCCGCCGCCGCGGCGGTGGCGTCGGCCGGGCGTTCTACGCCGATGTGCAGAGCTACGCCGAGTTGCGCTACCCGCAACTGGCGTGCGAGGTTTTTCTGGATCACGGCGCCGATGCGGCGCTGCTGTTCCATGGCAGCTTCGGCTTTCGCGAAGTTGGCCAGAACACGATGAACGAAGTGGAGGTGCGTGCGAGCATGCTGTTGAAGGATCTGTGCAGTTACGCCTGGGTGCGCGAAACCTATGGCGACACCCTGCCCGACCTGCCCTGGGCCGGCCACGCCCACCGTCTGCAGCGGGCGCAGCGCCCGACCGGGACCTGAGCGTGTCGTCGGTGAATCTGGATTTCGAGCAGGCCGGCGAACTGAAGATCGGCCAGGTCGGCATCGCCAACCTGCGCGTGCGCACGCTGGACGTGGCGCGGCTGAGCCAGGAGATGCGCGAGCGGGTGCAGCGCGCGCCCAAGCTGTTCGGCCGTGCCGCGGTGATCATCGATTTCGGCGGCCTGGCGCAGACCCCGGACACGGCCACCGCGCAGGCGCTGCTGGATGGTCTGCGCGACGCCGGCGTGCTGCCGGTGGCGCTGGCCTACGGCACCCGCGAGATCGAGGAGCTGTCGGTGGCGCTGGGCCTGCCGCTGCTGGCCAAGTTCCGCGCGCAGTACGAGCGTTTCGATGGCGGCGCGCCAGCCACCGCGCCGGCGCCGGTCTCGCCGCCGCCACCGCCTCCGCCGCCCCCCGCGCCGGCGGCACGGCCGCAACCCGGGCGCATGCAGAAGAGCGCGGTGCGCTCCGGGCAACAGCTGTATGCGGAGAATTGCGACCTGACCGTGGTGGCCACCGTCGGTGCTGGCGCCGAGGTGATCTCCGACGGCAGCATCCACATCTACGGCAGCCTGCGCGGCCGCGCCCTGGCCGGCGCGCAGGGCAACACCGAGGCGCGGATCTTCTGCCGCGACTTCCACGCCGAACTGGTCGCCATTGCCGGCCACTACAAGGTGCTGGACGATATTCCCAAGGAACTGCGTGGCAAGGCCGTCCAGGTCTGGCTGGAGCAGGACCAGATCATGATCGCCGCGCAAGACTGACGCGGCCCAACCACGAACGTATCAGGAGATAGTCCTTTGGCTGAAATTATCGTTGTCACCTCCGGCAAGGGCGGCGTCGGCAAGACCACCACCAGCGCGAGCCTGGCCTGCGGGCTGGCGCGACGCGGCAAGAAGGTCGCGGTGATCGACTTCGACGTGGGCCTGCGCAACCTCGACCTGATCATGGGCTGCGAGCGCCGCGTGGTGTACGACTTCGTCAACGTGGTGCACAACGAAGCCACGCTGAAGCAGGCGCTGATCAAGGACAAGCGCTTCGACAACCTGTTCGTGCTGGCCGCCTCGCAGACCCGCGACAAGGACGCGCTGACCCAGGAAGGCGTGGAGAAGGTGCTCAAGGACCTGGCCGCCGACGGCTTCGACTACATCGTCTGCGATTCGCCGGCCGGCATCGAGAAGGGCGCGTTCCTGGCGATGTACTTCGCCGACCGCGCGGTGGTGGTGGTCAATCCGGAAGTGTCCTCGGTGCGCGACTCCGACCGAATCCTCGGCCTGCTCGACTCCAAGACCCACAAGGCCGAGAGCGGCAAGAGCCTGCCCGCGTTCCTGCTGCTGACCCGCTACAGCCCGGCGCGCGTGGAAACCGGCGAGATGCTCAGCATCACCGACGTGGAGGAAGTGCTCGGCCTGAAGGCGATCGGCGTGATCCCCGAATCCGGCGACGTGCTCAACGCCTCCAACAAGGGCGAGCCGGTAATTCTGGACGGCGAATCCCCGGCCGGCCAGGCCTACGAGGACGCCGTGGCGCGCATCCTCGGCGAGGAGCGTCCGATGCGTTTCATCTCCGTGGAGAAGAAGGGCTTCTTCACCAAGTTGTTCGGAGGGTGAGCATGGGACTATTCGATTTCCTCAAGACCAAGAAGAACACCGCCGAAACCGCGAAGAACCGCCTGCAGATCATCATCGCGCAGGAACGCAGCCACCGCGGCGGCCCCGACTACCTGCCGCTGCTGCAGCGCGAGCTGCTGGAAGTGATCAAGAAGTACGTCAACATCGACGCCGACGCAGTCAAGGTGGACCTGGTCAAGGACGGCGAGCACGACGTGCTCGACATCTCCGTCGCCCTGCCGGAAGGGCCGACGCCCTGAGGCCGCGCGTCGGCCGTGGCCGGTGCCGCGGCTGACGTGTCGATTCGGGCCGGCGCCGCGCCGCGACGCGCCTGCCATGATCGGGCGCGCCCGCCGCGCCTTTTCCGTCCCAACGAACTCCATACGATGCAGAGCGACACCGCCCTCCCCGCTGCCGCCGCTCAGGTGCTGACCGTGGGTGCGATCGGCCTGGACGCGCGGCGCGCGCTGCTGGCCGGCTACGGGCTGGCCCTGCACCGCGTCGCCGACGGCGCCGCCATTCCCGGCAGCTACTGGGGCGAGCCGGAAGCCGGAGTGATCGCCAGCGACGTCTACGTGCGCGACGACACGCCGGTGCATTCGCTGCTGCACGAAGCCTGCCACCTGATCGTGCTGCCGCCGCAGCGGCGCGCGCAGGTGCATACCGACGCCACCGACTCGGTGGAAGAGGAAGACGCCACCTGCTACCTGCAGATCGTGCTGGCCGACGCCCTGCCCGGCGTGGGCCGTGCGCGGCTGATGGCGGACATGGACGCCTGGGGCTACACCTACCGGCTCGGCTCCACCCGTGCCTGGTTCGAACAGGACGCCGACGACGCGCGCGCCTGGCTGGCGCAACGCGGGCTGCTGCCGGCAGCGGACTGAGGACGCCGCGTCGCACGCCTTGGCACCGCTCGGCGAGTCGCGGCGTTGCCCTTGCAGGAGCCGACTGCCTGCGGCAGCGGCGAACGACGCCCGCCGGATGCCCGACCTTGCACGGCGTCGGGACTGAAGTCGCTCCCATAGTGCATCCAGTCGACGCGCCGCCAGTCGCGGCAGGAACGGCGCCTGGTTCCCTTTGGGATCGGTCGCGACACGCATTCCCAGCCATGCGTGCGGCGGCAGGGACCTTCCAGATAACGATGCGCGGCTGCTCGTGTCCGACGCGGCAGCAGGCTCAATCGCCGCCCGCGCCCTTCAACGCGCTGCTCAGGTCCAACGTCGCGCGGGTGCCGCTGCCAGCCAGCGAATCCAGGTGCAGCGCCCAGCCCAGGTGTTCGCACAGCCGCGCGATCAGGTCCAGGCCGATGCCGCTGCCCTCGCGGCTGCCGCCGCCGCGCGCCATGCGCATGTAGATGGCGCTGATCTCTTCCGGGCTCATGCCGTGGCCGGGATCGTCGATGCAGACCACGCCCGGCGCCAGAAGCGTGATCTGGATCTGGCCTTTGTCGCTATTCTCGATGGCGTTGCGCAGCAGGTTGCCGATGGCCACTTGCAGGATCGCCAGCGGGGTCTCCACCTCGCACGGCGGCAACGGCGCCAGGGCAAGTTCCAGGCGCTTGTCCGCACACAGGTGGCGGTGGTCCTCGACGATTTCCGGCAGCAACTGGTCCAGGCGCACCAGGTCGCTGCTGCGCGCCAGCCGCGCCGGGTCCTTGGCCAGCACCAGCAGCAGCGAGATGAGCTGGCCGACGCCGCTGGCGGTGCGGCGGATGCGCAGCAACTGGTTGCGCACGCTCGGCGGCACGTCGTGCTGTTCCAGCGCCAGCTCGGCGGCGCCGCCGATCACCGCCACCGGCGTGCGCAGCTCGTGGCTGGTGCTGTCGATGAAGGCGCGCTCGCGCTCCACGAACAGGTCGTTGCGCGCCAGGTAATCGTTCAACGCTTCGGCGATCACCACCTGCTCGGCGCTGGCGCGCGGGTGCACCTCGATGCGCTGCCCGGGCCGGTCCGGGCGCAGGCTGCCGATGCGCTGGGCCATGTCGATCAGCGGCTGCACCACGCGGCCCATGCCCCAGGCCACCAGCGCGCCGAGCAGCAGCACCGCCACCGCGTTGGACACCAGCATCCACAGTGCCAGGTTGTCCTCGTGGTCGTGCAGTTCGGTGATATCCAGCGCCAGCGCCAGGCGGCGCCCGCGCACGTCCTGCACCAGCACCACCTTCTCGCTGCCTTCCAGTTGCACTTCGTCGTGCAGGCCGGGGCCCAGCGCCGCCACCGCCGGCGGCAGCGGCGCACCGCCCTCGTCGCCGTACAGGCTCACGGTGCGGGTGTCGATCCAGCGGTAGTCCGGGTCGGCCGCGCTGCGCGCCAGGAAGTGGTCCAGCTCGGAGGTCAGCAGCGAGCGCCAGGTAAGCTGCTCGGCCTGGTCGTTGACGATGTAGCCATGCACGAACACCGCCAGCGACAGCAGCGCCGCGTAGCCCACCAGCCACAGGGTCAGCCGCTGCCGCAGCCCGGCCCTAGTCGGCATGCTCGCCCTCGTGGGGGCCGACCACCGCCAGGCGGTAGCCGATGCGCGGCAGGGTGTGGATCAGCTTGGCCGCGAACGGGCCATCGACGCTGCGGCGCAGGTCGTAGATGTGCGAGCGCAGCATGTCCCCGTCCGGCGGCTCGTCGCCCCACAGCGCCTGCTCCAGCCGATCGCGGGTGACCGCGGCCGGGCTGGCCTGCATCAGCACCTCCAGCAGCTTGCGGCAGGCCGGATACAGGTGCAGCGTGCGCCCGCCACGGGTCACCTCCAGCGTGGACAGGTCCAGCTGCAGGTCGCCCACGCGCAGCAGCTTGCTGCGGCCGCGGCCACTGGCGCGCACCAGCAGCGCCTCCAGCCGCACTTCCAGCTCGGGCAGCGCGAACGGCTTGGTCAGGTAGTCGTCGGCGCCGGCGCGGAAGCCCGCGATCTTGTCCGGCAGCTCGTCGCGCGCGGTCAGCATGATCACCGGCACGTCGGCATGGTGCTCCTCGCGCAGCGCGCGCAGCACCTGCTGCCCGTCCAGGCGCGGCAGCATCCAGTCCAGGATCAGCGCGTCGTAGCGCTGGGTGGTGGCCAGGTGCAGCCCGGTGACGCCGTCCGGCGCCGCATCCAGGGTGTGGCCACGCACCTCGAAGTAGTCGAACAGGTTGGCGACCAGGTTCCGGTTGTCTTCTATGACCAGCAGCCGCATGGGGGCGCTCGAATTCGGGGGACGGACCCGCCCATGCTAGCGGAACCATGTCGGAACGCCGTCAGAACGGCGACGCGTCTTGATCGAATCTCGACAAAACCTGGAAAGGATCCCAACACGACCGCGTCAGGCTGCCCTCCCCGCACGCCGCCACCGAGACCCGACCGCACCGTTTCTCGCCACTCGCCACATCTGCGACGCCGGTGGCCCGGCGCTTGCATCACCGCGGCCGTGCGCAACCTTTGCTGAAGCCTCGGCTCTCTCATTCCGCAGTTCCGACAGCTATCCGACACCTGCAACCCGACCATGCCCCCACTTTCCCGCCGTCCCTGGCCGCCTTCGTCGACCATGCTCAGTACGCCTCTGCGATTGTCCGCTGCGGCGGCGCCCCACCTCGGCGCACGCCGGCACTTCTATCTCTCCCATCTGTGGGTGCCGCTGGCCCTGGTGCTGCTGGCCAGCACCGTGCTGATGGGCCTGGGCGGCGACTTCTGGATCGCCGACCTGCTGTACCGCTGGGAAGGCGGGCAGTGGGCGCTGAAGGATGCGGCGCTGACCCGTAGCCTGATCCACCACGACGGCAAGCTGCTGAGCGCCGCGGCGTGGGCGGTGACCGCCGCGCTGGCGGTGTGGGCCTGGCGCCGTCCCGACGGCCGCCGCTACCGGCTGCCGCTGCTGTATCTGCTGCTGGCGGTGGGGCTGAGCACGGGCGTGGTGTCGCTGCTGAAGTCGGTCACCCACATGGACTGCCCCTGGGATCTGGCCCGCTACGGCGGCGAGCGGATCTTCGTGGGCCTGTTCGAGACCCGCCCGGCCGGCATGCCGCGCGGGGTATGCTTCCCCGCCGGTCATTCCAGTGCCGGCTATGCCTGGGTGGGGCTGTACTTCGTCGCGCTGGCGCTCAAGCCGGCTTGGCGCTGGCCAGCACTGGCGATCGGCCTCGGGGGAGGCCTGCTGTTCGGTCTCGGCCAACAGCTGCGCGGCGCGCATTTCATGTCGCACGACCTGTGGACGCTGGCCCTGTGCTGGGGCGTGGCACTGGGCCTGTACCGGGCGATGCTGTGGCCGGACGCGATGGCGTCGCGGGCCGACCGACGCCCCTCCACCAACAACGATGCCGCCGCATGAGCCGTTCCGTCGCCCCGCCCTCGCCGTCCACCGTGTCCCGTGCCCGCTGGTGGGCCTGGCGCCCGCAACTGAGCAACGAGATGCTGGCGCTGGCGGCCAGCGCGTTCTTCGCCCTGGCCTGCAACGGCATGTTCTGGCGCAGCGCGATGAGCGGCCACGCCGGCGACGTCAAGCTGGCGCTGTCGCTGTTCCTGCTGCTGCTGGCGGTGCACGGCCTGCTGCTCGGCCTGCTGCTGTGGCGCGGCATCGCCAAGCCGGTGCTGACGGTGCTGCTGATCACCACCGCGTTCGCCGCGCACTACATGAACAGCTACAGCGTCTACCTGGACGCGGACATGCTGCGCAACGTGCTGGCCACCGACCACAAGGAATCGCGCGAGCTGATGACACCGGCGCTGATTGCGCCGCTGCTGTTCTACGCGGTAGTGCCGATCCTGGTGCTGTGGCGGGTACGGCTGATCCGGCGTTCGCCGCTGAAGGCGCTGGCGATCCGCGCCGGCTTCCTGGTCGGCATGCTGGCGCTGGGCGGCGTCGCCGCGATGCTCTCGTTCCAGGATCTGTCGGCGATGATGCGCAACCATCGCGAGATCCGCTACCTGGCCACGCCGATCAACTACCTGGTCGCGCTGCGGCAGAACTTCAAGTCCGACAGCCCCACGCGCAAGGCGCCGAAGCTGCCGCTGGAACACGACGCCAAGGCCACCGCGCGTGCACCGGGCGGCAAGCCGCGGCTGCTGGTGGTGGTGCTGGGCGAAACCGCCCGCGCGCAGAACTGGGGCCTCAACGGCTATGCGCGGCAGACCACGCCGGAGCTGGCCAAGCGCGACGTGATCAACTTCCCCGACATGCACTCCTGCGGCACCAGCACCGAGGTCTCGGTGCCGTGCATGTTCTCGCCGTTCGGCCGCCACGACTACAACGAGAGCAACATCCGCAAGCACCAGTCGCTGCTGCACGTGCTCGAGCATGCCGGCATCGCCACGCTGTGGCGCGACAACCAGTCCGGCTGCAAGGGCGTGTGCGATGGCCTGCAGATCCAGCACCTGGACGACGCCAAGGATCCGCAGCTGTGCAAGGACGGACGCTGCATGGACGAGATCCTGCTGCAGGACCTGGCCGCGCAGGTGCGCGCCAAGCCCGGCGACCGCGTGGTGGTGCTGCACCAGCTCGGCAGCCACGGCCCCAGCTATTTCGAGCGCTACCCGGCCGCGTTCCGCCGCTTCACCCCGACCTGCGACACCGCCGACCTGGGCAACTGCAGCCGCGAGCTGATCACCAACGCCTACGACAACTCGCTGCTGTACACCGACCACCTGCTGGCGCGCACCATCGACACGCTGCAGGCCATGCCCGACTACGACACGGCGATGATCTACCTCTCCGACCACGGCGAGTCGCTGGGCGAGAAGGGCCTGTACCTGCACGGCGTGCCGTATGCGATCGCGCCGCAGGAGCAGACCCACGTACCAATGGTGATGTGGTTCTCGCCCGGCTTCGCCAGCGCGCGCGGCCTGGACCTGGCCTGCCTGCAGGCGCGCTCGCGCAAGTACGCCGACCAGGACAACCTGTTCCCGTCGGTGCTGGGCCTGATGCAGGTCAGGACCGGCGTCTACGACCACGCGCGCGACCTGTTCGCGCAGTGCGCCAAGCCGCAGTAACCCCGTCCACGCACGGTCATGGCGTGACGGGACGCGGCGGCGCGGCCAAGGCTGCGCCGCCCGAACTTGCGGCGGTGCGGGCGGGCCACTAGCCTTCCGGGCAATCGCCCTGCAAGGATTCGCCGTGACCCTCCGCTCTCCGTTGCTCGCGCTGTGCCTCGGCGCGGGCCTGCTGACGCTGTCCGCCTGCCGCAAGGAACCCGCGGCCGAGACCGCCGCCCCCGCCGCGGCCCAGCCCCAGGGCGAGAGCGCCGACCAGTTCGTCGCCCGCATCAACGAGGAGTACCGCGCGCTGCTGCCGGAACTGACCGCGGCGCAGTGGCTGTCGGCGACCTACATCAATGGCGACAGCGAGCGGCTGGCGGCCAGGGCCAACGCGCGCTGGCTGACCACCCTCAACGGCTGGATCGCGCAGGCGCGGCGCTACGACGGCAAGCCGATGTCGGCCGACAGCGCGCGCGAACTGCGCCTGCTGCAGCAGATGACCGCGATGCCGGCGCCGCGCGATCCGGCGCGGCTGGGCGAACTGGCCGCGCTGGCGACCAAGATGGAAGGCGCCTACGGCGCCGCCTCCTACTGCACCGGCGAGGGCGACATGCGCCGCTGCCGGCAGTTGGGCGAACTGGAGGACGTGCTGCGCCGCAGCCGCGACTACGACCAGCAACTGGACGCGTGGCAGGGCTGGCACGCCGCCGTGCAACCGATGCGCAAGGACTATCAACGCTTCGTCGAACTGGTCAACGAAGGCGCGCGCGACATGGGCTACGCCGACACCGGCGCGCTGTGGCGCAGCGGCTACGACATGCCGCCCGCACAGCTCGCGGCCGAGACCGACCGGCTGTGGACCCAGGTCAAGCCGCTGTACGAACAGTTGCACTGCTACGCGCGCGGCAAGCTCGACGCCGAATACGGCAAGGACAAGGGCGAACTCGCCGGCGGTCTGCTGCCGGCGCACCTGCTCGGCAACATGTGGCAGCAGGACTGGAGTAACCTGTGGGACCTGCTGCAGCCCTACCCCGGCGCCGGCAGCCTGGACATCACCGACGCGCTGGAGCGGCAATACCAGGGCAACCTGAGCGCGGCGCTGGCGCGGCGCAACGGCGACACCTCGCCGGAGGCGCGGTTCATGGCCCAGCGCGAGGCGCAATTGCTCAGCGCACGGCAGATGACCGAGCGCGCGCAGGATTTCTACACCTCGCTGGCGATGCCCAAGCTGCCGGACAGCTACTGGTCGCGCAGCCAGTTCATCAAGCCGCTGGACCGCGACGTGGTCTGCCACGCCAGCGCCTGGGACATGGACATGGCCGGCGACGTGCGCACCAAGATGTGCGTCAAGCCGAACGAAGAAGACTTCACCACCATCTACCACGAGCTCGGCCACCTCTATTACGACCTGGCCTACAACCCGCTGCCACCGCTGTTCCAGGGCGGCGCCAACGACGGCTTCCACGAAGCGATCGGCGACACCGTGGTGCTGGCAGTGACCCCGCAATACCTGCATTCGATCGGCCTGGTCGACGCACCGCAAGTCGGCCGCGAGGCGCTGATCAATGCACAGATGCGCATGGCGTTGAGCAAGGTCGCGTTCCTGCCGTTCGGGCTGATGATCGATCGCTGGCGCTGGGGCGTGTTCGACGGCTCGATCGCCCCGGACCGCTACAACCAGGCCTGGTGGGAGCTGAAGGCCAAGTACCAGGGCGTGGCGCCGGCGACGCCGCGCGGCGAGGACTTCTTCGACCCCGGCGCCAAGTACCACGTGCCGGCCAACACGCCGTACACGCGTTACTTCCTCTCGCACATCCTGCAGTTCCAGTTCTACAAGAGCCTGTGCGACGCCGCCGGCTACAAGGGCCCGCTGTACGAGTGCACCTTCTACGGCAACAAGGAAGCCGGGCAGAAGTTCTGGTCGATGCTGCAGCGCGGCGCCAGCCAGCCGTGGCAGGCGACGCTGAAGGAACTGACCGGCAGCGAGCGCATCGACGCCGGCCCGCTGCTGGAATACTTCGCGCCGATGCAGGAGTGGCTCAAGCAACAGAACCAGGGGCGGATGTGCGGATGGGATCCGGCGGCGCCTGTATCGGCGCAAACCACCTCGCCCGCATCCCCTACGCCGGCCCCGACGACGCCACCATCTCGGCGCTGAGCGCTGCCAGCCGCATAGGTCACCGCCAGCTCAGTCGTCGGCCAGTCGCGCCCAGCGCTCGTGGTCGCGCCACACCCCGCCGATGCGCAGGTAGCGCGGCGAATAGCCCTCGCGGCGGAAGCCGGCGCGCTGCGCCAGCGCCAGCGAGCGGGTGTTGTCTGGCTGGATGTTGGCTTCCACCCGGTGCAGGCCCAGCTCGGCGAAGGCGTAGGCCACGCACAGGCGCAGCGCATGCGTCATCAGTCCGCGGCCTTCGCAGCCGGCCATGGCGTGGTAGCCGAGATAGGCGCTCTGGAAGCAGCCGCCGACCAACTGGCTGAAGGTGAACAGGCCGGCGAGCGCGCCGCTGCTGCGTTCGCGCGCGAGCAGCGCGATGTTGCTGCCGTCCAGCGTCTGCGCGTACCAGGCCTCGAAGCCGGGCACATCGGTGAACGGATAGGTCCAGGGGTGATGCAGGGCGACGCTGGCGCGGTGCGCCTGGATCAGCGCGATGCCGTCGCGGCGCCGCACCCGCGCCAGCGACACGGCCTCCTGTGCAGCCTGGCCGGCGCTCTGGCCCATGGCCTCAGGCCGGGGCCGCCGCGCCGTCGTCGCGGCGCATGACCTGGGCATGGCGCGTCTTGAACTCGTCGAAACTCAGGCCCTGCGCCTGCGCATCGGCGTGCGCGGCGTCCTTCAGCGCGTCCGAGTACATCAGCCGCACCGGCGTGCCGGCGCGCTCGTGCAACTCCGCCGCCTGCATGATCAGCGACAGCACCTGCGCAGCGCTCTCGCTCTGCCCGGCGATGCGCCCGTCCATGCCCAGCACCCACTCGCCGTCGCGGCGCACGATGCCGGCCAGCAGCGTGCGCTGCTGGTCGCGCAGTTCCGCGTGCGGTTCGATGGGCGCGGCCGGCGCGGCGCCCTCGGCGCGGTGGCGCAGGCGTTCGGCCAGCTTCTTGCGCAGATCGCGGCGCTGCTTGGACTGGATGGACATGCGGTTTCCTCAACGATGACCCGACGACGATAGCCCAACCGCGGCCATGCTCACAGCGGGTCGGCCGGTTCCAGCCGCGGCACCTGCGCGTCCGGCCGCGGCAGGCGCTTGCCGCTGCGCCGCTCCCAGCGCCAGAAGCCCCAACCGAGCAGGAAGAACGCGCCCGAGCCCAGCGCCAGGTGCAGGGCATGGCCGCTGAGCAGTGGCGACAGCACCCCGGCCACCAGCACGGTGACCATCAACTGGGTGAAGGCCTGCAGCGACGAGGCCAGCCCGCGCTGGCGCGGATACATGTCCAGCACCGCCAGTGCCAGGATCGGGAAGATCAGCGCGGTGCCCAGGCCGGCGAAGAAGATCGGCAGCACCGCCCACGGCAGCGCGATGGCTGGCGCCAGCGCGGTGTAGGCGATGTTGCCGGCCATCGACAGGCCGCAGCAGACGAAGCCGATGCGCACCTGCCGCATCGGCCCGAGCCGCCCGGCCATGCGCCCGGACAGGAACGCGCCCAGGGTCATGCCGCCGATGGTGGGCAGGAACAGCCAGGCGAAGTCGCGCTCGGTCTTGCCCAGCAGGTCGATCATGAATACCGGCGCCGAGGCGATATACAGGAACACCCCGCCGAAATTGAACGCGCCGGCCGCGGCCAGGCGCTGGAAGCGCGGATTGAGCGCGATGCCGATGTAGTCGCGCAGCAGCGTGCGCGGCGCCAGCGGCGTGCGCGCCTGCGGCGGATGCGTCTCCGGCATCCAGCGCAGCGTCGCCACCAGCAGCAGCGAGGAGAAGCCGACCAGGAACCAGAAGATCGTCGGCCAGCCACGGCCGCTGCCCAGGATCCAGCCGCCGATGACCGGCGCGATCGCCGGGGCGATGCCGAAGATCATCGACACCTGGCTCATCAGCCGCTGCGCATCGTCGCCGTGGAACAGATCGCGGATCACCGCACGGCCGACGATCATGCCGACCCCGGCCGACACGCCCTGCAGCGCGCGGAACGCCAGCAGGGTCGGCAGGTCGCGCGACAGCGCGCAGCCGGCCGAGGCCAGGATGAACACGACCAGCCCGACAACGATCACCCGCCGCCGCGCCAGCGCGTCGGACAGCGGCCCGTGGGCCAGACCCATCAGCGCGTAGGCCAGCAGGTACACGCTCACCGTCTGCTGGATCGCCACCGGATCGGCATGCAGGCGCTGCGCCAGCTGCGGGAACGCCGGGAAGATGGTGTCGATGGAGAACGGGCCGAACATCGCCAGCCCGGCCAGCAACAGGGCCATGCGGCGCGTGGACACGGACGGGAGCGTCATGGGGACATCATCCTGAAAGCCGGCCGCGGCGGCCACGGGACGGGCGCACACGCGACAACGCCGTCCGGCATGGACGGGCGCAAGAGAGGGAGTGGCGCCATGATACGCGCTGCGGCCGCATGCGCGCATCCGCCGCGGCTTGCCCATTCAGCCTGGCGTGGGTGCGAGCGGCCCGCCGTGGGCGCCGCCGGCCACGCTATAATCGCCGCGCAGCATGGTGGGAGAAGCGGGGCGACCCGCTGCCGAAGGCGCAAACGCCCGTAATCGCTCAGGCCCGATACCACCCGCACCAAGACTCTGGAGAGACCGGTCAAACCCGGCGCCGAAGGGGCACGAAGCGCAGCGCCAGCCGCCGCTTCCAAACTCTCAGGCAAAAGGACAGAGGGGCATTGGGAGGACCCGCGCTTCCCGTCGATCGTGCCCGCCACCGCGGTCCGACGACGGCCTTGCGCGCGTCCCCGCCTCCTCGTGCCTTCCTCTGCCGGACGACTGCCATGTCTCACACCTCTTCGCTGCGCGACCTCGAACACCACTCGGCTTTCATCGAGCGCCACATCGGCCCGAACGACGCCGAGATCGCGCACATGCTGCGCACCGTCGGCCACGACTCGCTGGAGGCGATGACCGACGCCATCGTGCCCGGCAACATCAAGTCGCCCGCCGCGCTGGCGCTGCCCGACGCCATCACCGAGGAGGAGGCGCTGACCAAGATCCGCGCCATCGCCGACAGGAACACGGTGCTGCGCAGCTTCATCGGCCAGGGTTACTACGGCACCCACACGCCGAAGGTGATCCTGCGCAACATCCTCGAGAACCCGGCCTGGTACACCGCCTACACCCCGTACCAGGCGGAGATCTCGCAGGGCCGCATGGAAGCGCTGATCAACTTCCAGACCATGTGCGCCGACCTCACCGGCATGGAGATCGCCAACGCCTCGCTGCTGGACGAAGCCACCGCCGCGGCCGAGGCGATGACCCTGGCCAAGCGCTCGGCCAAGTCCAGGTCCGACACCTTCTTCGTGCACGACGCGGTGCATCCGCAGACCCTGGAACTGCTGCGCACCCGCGCCGAGCCGCTGGGCATCGTGCTGCGCGTGGGCACGCCGGAAGAAGCGCTGCAGGCCGAGTGCTTCGGCGTGCTGCTGCAATATCCCGATAGCTTCGGCCACATCGGCGACCACAAGGCGCTGGCCGACGCGGTGCACGCGCAAGGCGGCCTGGTCGCGGTCGCCACCGACCTGCTCGCGCTGACCCTGATCGCCGCGCCCGGCGAATGGGGCGCGGACATCGTGGTCGGCAACTCCCAGCGCTTCGGCGTGCCGTTCGGCTTCGGCGGCCCGCACGCGGCGTTCATGGCCTGCCGCGACGCCTACAAGCGTTCGATGCCGGGCCGTCTGATCGGCGTGTCGATCGACGCCGCCGGCAACCCCGCCTACCGCCTCACCCTGCAGACCCGCGAACAGCACATCCGCCGCGAGAAGGCTACCTCCAACATCTGCACCGCGCAGGTGCTGCTGGCGGTGATGGCCTCGATGTACGCGGTGTACCACGGCCCCGAGGGCCTGGTGCGCATCGCCCGTCGCACCCACCGCCTGGCCGCGATCCTGGCCGCGGCGCTGCGCGGCGCCGGCGTCGCCGTCGGCGAGCGCTTCTTCGACACTCTGCACGTCACCGGCGTCGACGCCGACGCGATTCACGCCAAGGCGCGCGCGGCCGGCATCAACCTGCGCGCGATCGACAGCACCGCGCTGGGCATCAGCCTGGACGAGACCGCCACCCGCGCCGACGTGGTCGCGCTGGCGCAACTGTTCGGCGCCCAGGCCGACGTGGACGCGCTCGACGCCGCCACTGCCGATGCGCTGCCGCCGCAGCTGCTGCGCCACAGCGCGTTCCTGCAGCACCCGGTGTTCAACACCCACCACAGCGAGCACGAACTGCTGCGCTACATGCGCGCGCTGGCCGACAAGGATCTGGCGATGGATCGCACCATGATCCCGCTGGGCAGTTGCACCATGAAGCTCAACGCCACCGCCGAGATGATCCCGGTGACCTGGCCGCAGTTCGGTGCGATCCATCCGCTGGCCCCGGCCGAGCAGAGCGTGGGCTACAAGCAGCTGATCGACGAACTGGAAGCGATGCTGGTCGAGTGCACCGGCTACGACGCGGTCAGCCTGCAGCCCAACTCCGGCGCGCAGGGCGAGTACGCCGGCCTGCTGGCGATCCGCGCCTACCACCGCGCCCGCGGCGAAGGCCATCGCGACATCTGCCTGATCCCCGAATCGGCGCACGGCACCAACCCGGCCTCGGCGCAGATGTGCGGCATGACCGTGGTGGTGACCAAATGCGACGGCAACGGCAACGTTGACGTCGCCGACATCCGCGCCAAGGCCGAGAAGTACTCGGACCGCCTGGCCGCGCTGATGATCACCTACCCGTCCACCCACGGCGTGTTCGAGGAAGACGTGGTGGCGATCTGCGAAGCGGTGCACGCGCACGGCGGCCAGGTCTACACCGACGGCGCCAACATGAACGCGCTGGTCGGCCTGGCCAAGCCCGGCAAGTGGGGCTCGGACGTGTCGCACCTGAACCTGCACAAGACCTTCTGCATCCCGCACGGCGGCGGCGGCCCCGGCGTCGGCCCGTGCGCGGTGAAGGCGCATCTGGCGCCGTACCTGCCGCGGACACTTCCCCGTGCCGGCATCCATGCCGGCGAAAATCAAAAAGCCGCCATCCATGGCGGCGGATTCAACTCTGGTGACGGCGACGTCGGCATGGTCTCGGCGGCCAGCTTCGGTTCGGCCTCGATCCTGCCGATCAGTTGGATGTACATCACCATGATGGGCAACAGCGGGCTGCGCAAGGCCACCCAGGTCGCGCTGCTCAACGCCAACTACATCGCCAAGCGGCTGGCGCCGTACTACAAGACGCTGTACACCGGCCGCAACGGCCTGGTCGCGCACGAGTGCATCCTCGACGTGCGCCCGCTGGAGAAGACCAGCGGCATCGGCGCCGAGGACATCGCCAAGCGCCTGATCGACTTCGGCTTCCATGCGCCGACGCTGAGCTTCCCGGTCGCCGGCACGCTGATGGTGGAGCCGACCGAGAGCGAATCGCAGCACGAGCTGGACCGCTTCATCGACGCGATGATCCAGATCCGCGAGGAGATCGCCGCGATCGAGGACGGCCGCCTGGATCGCGAGGACAATCCGCTCAAGCATGCCCCGCACACCGCCGCGCAGGTCACCGCCAGCGAGTGGACCCACGCCTACCCGCGCGAGCTGGCCGCGTTCCCGCTGCCGACGCTGAAGCAGCAGAAGTACTGGCCGCCGGTGGCGCGCGTGGACAACGTGTACGGCGACAAGAACGTGATGTGCGCGTGCATCCCGGTGGATGCGTACAAGGAAGACGCGGTGGTCTGAGCCGCGTTTACCGTTCGACGGTGTCTCCGAGACCCAGCCTCGTGCGCGAGGCTGGGTTTTTTTATGCGTGCGCAACGCGCGCACTGCAGTAGACAAGTGCGCGCGCTGCGGCGCGTTGCACGGCTCGTTCACGCCACGCCGCCCAGGATCGGGGCTTCCGCCACGCCCGCACCTTCACGCACCGGGCACCCCACCGCGACGCCTTCTTCCGCCACGCAACGCGATCCCCCATGGCCAGCCGCAAGCGCACGCCCAGCGATCCCGCATCGTCCACCGCCCTCGCCTCCACCGCCGCACCCGCCGACCAGCGCGGCCACGGCGATGAGTTGCACCAGCACGCCGGCGGCACACATCCGCCGCTGACCACCAACCAGGGCATTCCGGTCGCCGACAACCAGAATTCGCTGCGCGCCACCCCGCGCGGGCCGACGCTGCTGGAAGACTTCATCCTGCGCGAGAAGATCACCCATTTCGACCACGAGCGCATTCCCGAGCGCATCGTGCACGCGCGCGGCAGCGCCGCGCATGGCTACTTCGAACTGACCGCCTCGCTGGCCAAGTACACCACCGCCGCGCTGCTCACCGAGGTTGGGGTGAAGACCCCGGTGTTCACCCGCTTCTCCACCGTGGCAGGCGGCGCCGGTTCGGTGGACACGCCGCGCGACGTGCGCGGCTTCGCGGTCAAGTTCTACACCAAGCAAGGCAACTGGGACCTGGTGGGCAACAACATCCCAGTGTTCTTCATCCAGGACGCGCTGAAGTTCCCCGACCTGATCCACGCGGTGAAGATGGAGCCGGACCGCGGTTTCCCGCAGGCGGCCAGCGCGCACGACACGTTCTGGGATTTCGTCTCGCTGATGCCCGAGTCGCTGCACATGATCATGTGGGCGATGAGCGACCGCACCATCCCGCGTTCGCTGCGCATGATGGAAGGTTTCGGCATCCACAGCTTCCGCCTGCTCGACGCGGAAGGCCGCAGCACCTTCGTCAAGTTCCATTGGCGACCCAAGCTCGGTCTGCAGTCCACGATCTGGGACGAAGCGATGAAGCTGGCCGGTGCCGATCCGGACTTCCACCGCCGCGACCTGTTCGAGGCGATCGAACGCGGCGACTTCCCGGAATGGGAACTGGCCGTGCAGTTGTTCACCGAGGAGCAGGCCGACAGCTTCCCGTTCGATCACCTGGACGCCACCAAGCTGATTCCCGAAGAACTGGTGCCGCTGCAGATCGTCGGGCGCATGGTGCTGGACCGCTGGCCGGACAACTTCTTCGCCGAGACCGAGCAGGTGGCGTACTGCCCGGCCAACATCGTGCCCGGCATCGATTTCTCCAACGACCCGCTGCTGCAGGGCCGCCTGTTCTCGTACCTGGACACCCAGCTCAGCCGCCTGGGCGGGCCGAACTTCCACCAGTTGCCGATCAACGCGCCGAAGTGCCCGTTCGCCAACATGCAGCGCGACGGCCACATGCAGATGGGCGTGCCCAAGGGCCGCGTCGCCTACGAGCCCAGCTCGCTGCAGGCCGACAGCCCGCGCGAGACCGCGCGCGGCTTCGTCAGCCACCGCACCCAGCCCGACGATGGCACCAAGGGCCGCGTGCGTGCCGAGAGCTTCGCCGACCACTACAGCCAGGCGCGGATGTTCTACCGCAGCCAGACGCAGCCGGAACAGGCGCACGTGGCCTCGGCGCTGGTGTTCGAACTGTCCAAGGTCGACACCGCGCACGTGCGAGAAGCCGTGGTCGGGCATCTGCGCCACGTCGATCCCAAGCTGGCGCAGCGCGTCGCCGACGGCCTGGGCATGGACGGGTTGCCGCCGGCACCGCCGGCCGCGGTCGCGCCGCAGGACCTGCCGCTGTCGCCGGCGCTGCAGTTGATCGGGCGCATGAAGCCCACCCTGCAGGGCCGCGCCATCGGCATCCTGATCGACGAGGGGTCCGACACCAAGACCGTGCGCGAGTTGCGCAGGGCCGCCCTCGACGCCGGCGCGGCGGTCAAGATCGTCGCGCCCAAGCTGGGCGGCGCCGTCCTCAGCGACGGCGAGCGCCTGGCCGCCGACGGCCAACTGGCCGGCACGCCCTCGTTCGTGTTCGATGCGGTGGCCGTGGTGCTGTCGGCCGAGGCCGGCAAGCGCCTGAGCAAGGAGTCGGCGGCCATCGACTTCGTCAGCAACGCCTTCGCCCACCTCAAGGCGATCGCCGCCGACGCCGGCGCGCAGCCGCTGCTAAAGGCCGGCAACGTGCAGAAGGACGCCGGGGTGGTCGAGGCCAGCGACAGCAAGGGCTTCGTGACCGCCGCCAAGACTCGGCAGTGGAGCCGCGAACCGAAGCTGCGCCTGCTGGCCTGAGCGGCGCGGCGGTTTCCGCCATGGCGCCGCCGCAGGACGTAGCGCCATGGCGATGCCGGTGACCCGGACGGGTCGCCGGCGCCATTCACAAGCACGCAAATCGATGCACCACGATGGTCGCAGTTCGCGACCTGGGCACGCTGGCGGTGTCAGCGTTCCGGCTAGCCACAGCCCTCGGTCGCCTGCCAGCACGTACCCCTTGGCTGCCACGTTGCTCATGACTGGCACGGCGATGATGAGATCCAGCCTCCAGCGCCACCGGCCCCCGACACGCAGCCTCCGATACGCCCGACCTGGGGTCCAAAACAGGCCCCCTGGCCCGCTCCGATAGCGGCCCAAAATTCGCCTGGTCAATTTTTCGCCACCCCTCTTGACACTGTTGTGTCACGGGCCGGCATCGGCCTTATCCACAACCTTATGCAGAAGTCATCCACACCCCCTGTGGACAACGGTGCGCTGCCGCCCTCACTCCGCCCAAACAACTAAGCCATTGATTCGCATAATTAAAGCCTGTCATAGACTTGACAAGAAGCGGGCCATCCCCTTGCGGACGGCCACGGAGCGGCGGGTGCGGCAAAAACTTATCCCGAACCCCAAGGCGCGGTGTCTACCGTGGAGGGAGGTGAAGGGGCCGTGAAATCTTCACCTGTTCGCGACGAACGGTTGGCGCTTCGGCGCCCCGCCACGCGTGGGGCCAACGGGACGCCCTCCGTTGTCGCGACGACAGCCCGAGCGTGGTGCAGCGCAGCAGGCTTTGCGCCCGGCAAGCCCTCGCGGGAGCTTGCCGGGCGCCCCGGCGGGATACCCGGCTGCCTCGGCGCCTTACGGCGTAAGGATCACCTTGCGGCAGTCCTGCTCCTTCTTGTCGAAGATGGAATAGCCCTGCGCCGCCTCGGCCAGGCTCAGGCGGTGGGTGATGATCTCGTTCGGGCGCAGCCGGCCCTCGCCGATGTGCTCCAGCAGTTCCGGCATGAAGCGCTGCACATGGGTCTGGCCCATCTTGAAGCTCAGCCCCTTGTCGAAGGCGTCGCCGAACAGGAAGCCGTGGATGAAGCCGGCATACACGCCGGGCACGCTGACCGTGCCGCCGCGGCGGGTGGCGGCGATGCACTGGCGTAGCGCCGTGCCGCTGCTGCCTTCCAGCTTCAGCGTGGCCATCACCGTCTCCACCGTGCTGCCCTTGGCCTCGAAGCCGACCGCGTCGATGCTGGCATCCACACCGCGGCCGTCGGTCTGGCCGACGATGATGTCGGCCGGATCGTCGATCTCCTCGAAGTTCAGCGGAATCACCCCGTAGGTGCGCTGGGCGAAGTCGAGCCGGTATGGATAGCGATCGACCATGAAGATGCGCTCGGCGCCGAGCATGCGGCAGCAGGCCGCGGTCATCAGTCCGACCGGGCCGGCGCCGAAGATCGCCACCGTGCTGCCCTGGCGCACACCCGCGTTGACCGCGGCCTGGTAGCCGGTGGGCAGGATGTCGGAGAGGAACAGCACCTGCTCGTCGTGCAGCACGTCCGGCACCACCAACGGGCCGACATTGGCCTTGGGCACGCGCACGTACTCCGCTTGACCACCGGCCACGCCGCCATACAGATGGCTATAGCCGAACAGCGCCGCCGGCGGGCGGATGCCCTTCTGGTTCAGCGCCGCGCCCTTGCCGGTGTTGGTGGTCTCGCAGGCGGCGTACTCGGTCAGCCGACAATGGAAGCACTCGCCGCAGGCGATCACGAACGGGATCACCACGCGGTCGCCCTTCTTGACCCGCTGCACGTCCGGGCCGACTTCCTCCACCACGCCCATGAACTCGTGCCCGAGCACGTCGCCGGTGTGCAGCTCGGGGATCTTGCCGCGGTACAGATGCAGGTCCGAGCCGCAGATCGCGGTGGCGGTGACGCGCAGAATGATGTCGTCGGTCTCGACCAGCACCGGATCGGGAACGGTTTCCACACGCACGTCCCGGGTGCCGTGGTAGGTCAGCGCTTGCATGGGCATTTCCTTTCGACTGCGAACATGTGCCCGCAGTGTCGCTGCCGACGCCGTGCATCGTCGGTGACCATGCCGTGAGTCCGATGTCGCGACCGCCGTGTCTGCGCGCGCGTTCGCTGCTTTACCATGCGGCATCCCACTGCGACCCGATGCCATGCCCGACAGTCTCAACGACCTGCAAACCGCCCAGCGTGCCTTCGCCGATGCGCGCGACTGGGGTCAGTTCCACAGTCCACGCAATCTCGCCGCGGCGCTGTCGGTGGAAGCGGCGGAGCTGCTGGAACATTTCCAGTGGCTGGACGATGCGCAAAGCCGGCAGCTTCCTGAAGAAAAAAAGCAGCAGGTCGGCAGCGAGATCGCCGACGTGCTGCTGCATCTGGTGCAGTTGTGCGACAAGCTGGGGATCGATCCGATCGACGCCGCGCAGCGCAAGATGCTGGCCAACGCCGCCAAGTATCCGGTGGAGCGCGCCAAGGGCCGCATCACCAAGTACACCGAGCTGTAGGCGCGCGCGGCATAGTTGCCGCGCGACGACGCAAAGACAGACCATCCCCGATCGCAGGCTTCCGCACCAACAAGCCGGATGCAGCTTGCCCCGTAGGGGCGGCTTCAGCCGCGGCGGGCTTTACCCGGAAACGCACGTCGCGGCTGAAGCCGCTCCTACAGCGGGCGTTCCTCAGCGATCGGAGATGCCCGACATGCGCTGCGGCACAGCATGCGGCAGTCAGGCATTGTTACCGCGTACTGCCCTTGCGCGCGGACGACGTCTTGCTGGCACGCTTGCTACTCGTGCGCGTGGCGCGCTTCTTCGCCGGCGTCTTCCTGGCCGTCGACTTCTTCGAAGCGGCCTTCTTCGATGTAGTCTTCTTCGTCGCGGTCTTTTTCGTCGCTGTCTTCTTTGCCGAAGCAGTCTTGCTCGCGGCCTTCTTGGCCGTCGTCTTCCTGGTCGAGGCGGACTTCGCGGTGCTCTTCTTCGCGGCGGACGTGCGTGTCCCGGTCTTCTTGGCCCGAGTCTGCGCGGCCTTCTTGGCCGCGGCCTTGCGCACCGTCGCACCCTTGGTCTGCGCGGCCTTCTTCGCCGCGGCCGAGCGGCTACTGGCGCTGCGCTTCTTCGCTGCGCGCTTGGTCTGCGTCGACAGCGCCTCGCTGCCGACGGTCTTGCGCGTGGTCGTGCCCTTGCTCGCGGTCTTGAGCGCCTTCTTGGCGCCGCGCGAGCGCGTCGGCGACGGCTTGCCATGCTTGCCGCCCTTGGCCTCTTCCTGCGCGACCTTCTTCTTGGTGTCTTTCGACGCAGTCTTCGACGCGCCGGTCTTGACCCCGGCGCGGCGCGCCTTGGACAGGCCGATGGCGATCGCCTGCTTGGTCGACTTCACCTGGGTCTTGCCCGCGCGCACGCGATCGATTTCCTCGCGCACGAATTCGCCGGCCTGGGTCGTGCCCGCCTTGCCTTCGCGCTTGGCGCGGCGCGCACGGGTGGTGGTGGATTGCTCCGGCATCGTTGCGTCTCCTGGTAGCGGCCACGACGGCCATCGGCTCCGGGTGTAGCAACGCACAGGTCAAGAACAGGCATACGACAAGCGAAGCGTGCGTGCACAGGCTTGCACGCCGGCGACGACGCGATCAGCCGTCGCGACCGCACAGCGCGGGCGAATAGGTCTGGATGGCGTGCTGGATCGGCGCGTGGCGTCCGTACATCAGCGCGCAGACCAAGATCACCGACGCGATGGCGTACATGCGCAGGCGCGCGGGCAACTGCGGCGCGCCGCGCCACTGCAGATAGCAGGCCGTGGTCGCCGCGCCGACGACCACACCGGCCGCGACCTCGGACAGGCTGTGCGCGCGCGCGTAGACGCGGGCGATGGCGATCACGCTGGCGATGACGAATCCGCAGGCGATCGCCAGCCGCGGCCGCGGGCGGGCGCGCAGGCACAGCATGCAGGCCATCGGCCATACGCACGCCGCGAGCATGGTGTGTCCGCTGATCACCCGGAACTGCAGCGCGCGCAACTCCACACCGCAGCCGGCGTAGAGGATCTTGGTCGCACCGACCAGCGCCGCGGCAGTCGCCACCAGGCCCAGCCAGGTACCGGCGGCGCGCCAACCGTTCCCGCCGAGCCCAAGCCACAGGGCGCAGACGAGCGCCAGCGGCAGCGTCATCGCCGCGTCGCCGAAGTTGCTGATGGCAGACCACATCCTGGGAAACGTCCTTCGGCGTACGCGTCGTTGGGGGCCACCGACGCCGTGCGCCGGGGCGGCCATGATACGGGCGATCGCTCGACCGGAAGGACCGTGGTACGCGAGCAGGCAGCTTGTCCGCCTGCGACCATCGCCATCGCATGACAGCGGACTTCCGAAGAAGCGCGCCCCTGGTCTCCCATGCACACGCTGACAGCGACCCTGATAGCCCATTCCTCCTTGTGGGAGGGACTTCAGTCCCGACTGCAACGCGGCCGGATGCCCGATGGACGGACCTATCGTGGCCGAATCGCCGTTGACGCCTGCACGGCAACCTGCATCCGGCTCGATCGTGGCGAGCCCAGACCACCAGCAACTGGCCCTACCTCGCCCGTGCGGCACGCAGCTCCGCGACCGCCTGCGGTGCCGGCTCCCAGCCGAATACGCTGCGCCCACCATAGACGTGCGATTGCGCGCGCTCTTCGTCGATGTAGTCCTCCACCGACGGCCCGCGCGCGGCCGGTTCGAGCAGGCGCGCCTGCGCGTCCAGGCGGCGGATCGCCTCCAGTTTCTCCTCGCGGCCCAGCCTGGCCTGCGCCACCGCGGTCTTGAGCACGCCGATGGTGTGGTCGTAAACCCGTGTCGGCACCGGGAATGGATGCCGGTCCTTGCCGCCGTGGGCAAGCGAGAACCGCGCCGGATCGCTGAAGCGGCACGGCGCGCCGTGCAGCACCTCGGCCACCAGCGCCAGCGCGCGCACCGTGCGCGCGCCGACGCCCGGTACCTGCAGCAGGTCGGCGAAATCGCGCGGGCCGCAGTCGGCAGCGGCGGCCAACTCGCCGTGCAGCCGCCGCACCACGACGTCGCTGCCGCGCACGTCGTGATGGTCGGGCAGCGACAGATGCGGCAGGTCGGCCGGCCGGCGCTCGGGCACCACGGCCGCCGCCGGCGCGAACAGGTCGCCGGTCTCGGCGAACAGCGCATCGGCTGACGGCGCAGTGTCAAACCGCCGCTGCGCTGCGCGGGTCGGCGCTGCGGCAGCCGACGCCGACGTCTGCTCGGCCTCCAAGGCGGCGTACTCGCGCGCAATGCGCTCCGGTGCCAACGTCTGCAGCAGCTCCACCTGCGCCGCACGCGCGGCGGCAGCGCGATGGTCGGCCAGATTGACGATGCGCCCCTGGCGCGGGCCGTCGATCGCCGCATGCGGCGCGTCGACGAAACTGCTCAGGCCTTCAGACAGCCAGTGGTAGCGGCGCGCCTGCTTGCGCGCGCCATGCATGCCCTGCTGCACCACCACCCAGCGCCCGTCGTCGCTGACGATGAAACCGTGCAGGTACAGGTCGAACCCGTCCTGCACCGCGGCACTGTCGACCTTGGCCACCAGGCGGCTGACCCGCGCCAGTTCCGCGCCGTCCAGGCCGGTGCGCTCACCCACTGCCTGCAGTTCGTCCGGAGTGGCCCGCGAGTGCCGCCCACGGCCGCCGCAGACATGGATGCCGAGTTCTCCGGACAGCGGCGCCAGACCACGCTTGAGCGCACCGAGCACGCTGGTGGTGATGCCGGAGGAATGCCAGTCCATGCCCATCACCGCGCCCAGCGACTGGAACCAGAACGGATGCGCCAGGCGCCGCAGCAATTCGTCGCGGCCGTAGCTGTGCACAATGGCCTGGCACATCACCGCGCCGAGCCGGGTCATGCGCGCGCCCAGCCAGTGCGGCACGCGGCCGCCGTGCAGGGGCAGATCGGCGCTGCCGGAACGTCGGCTCATGGGGGCTCCCAGGAAAGTGGTGCACCAGGGTAGCCAGTGCCGGTCTCACCGTACGAGCCGGCATGCGGGTGCGAGCTGAGCGGTTCAGTACGCGCGATGCGCAACGTGAGGAGCATGCGTTCGCGGCCGAAGGCCGTTCCCTTTTCGGCATCGCAGGCGACTTGCGTGGTCAGTACCGCCCGTCGGGGCTGAAGCCCCTCCCACATCGGTCCTTGCGCCGTTCGCGTTGCGCCTCTTTGCCTTTGTGGGAGGGACTTCAGCCACGACTGCAGGGCGCATCAGCATCCCACCATCGTGCACTGCATCACAGCTTTCCGATCCCGATGGGGTAGCGTGACCGTCGGGCTGAAGGGGGAGCTTTGCCGATGACGTTTCGTACCACGCGGCGCGGGCTGTTGCTCGGCGCCGGTTCGTTCGCGTTGCTGTCGCACGTGCCGATGGGCCTGGCCCTGCCGCGTACGCCGGCGAAGACGCCGGCCTTCATCGATGCGCTGATCGCGCGGATGACGCCGGAAGAGAAGGCCGGGCAACTCACCCTGTTCGGTTCGGCGCAGCAGACCGACGCGGCGGCCGCCGCCAATCCGGTCAACGTGCGCCCCACCGCTGAGGGCCAGCTGGCCGCGGCGCGCGCCGGACGCCTGACCGGCATCTTCAACGGCTCCAACGTGCGCTGGCACCAGCAGTTGCAGCAGGCCGCGCTGGAGAGCCGGCTGAAGATCCCGATGCTGTTCGCTGCCGACGTGATCCACGGCTTCACCACCGTGTTCCCGGTGCCGCTGGGCGAAGCCGCCAGCTTCGAACCGGAGCTGGCGCAACGCACCGCGCGTGCCGCCGCACTGGAAGCCAGCGCGGTCGGCATCGACTGGACCTTCGCGCCGATGGTCGACATCGCCCGCGATGCGCGCTGGGGCCGCGGTGTGGAAGGCAGCGGCGAGGACGTGCTGCTGGGCCGGCGTTTCGCCGAGGCGCGCGTGCGCGGCTTCCAGGGCGAGGGCATCGACCATGCCGACGCGCTGGCCGCCTGCGCCAAGCACTTCGCGGCCTACGGCGCCGCCGAGGCCGGCCTCGACTACAACACCGTCGACATCTCCGAGCGGACCTTGCGCGAGGTGTATTTCCCGCCGTTCCAGGCCGCCTTCGGCGCCGGCGCGGTAACCACCATGGCTTCCTTCAACGAACTGTCCGGCGTGCCCGCCACCGCCAATACCTGGCTGCTGAGCCAGGTGCTGCGCGGCGAGTGGAACTACAGCGGCCTGGTGGTCTCCGACTACACCGGCGACCTGGAACTGGTCTCGCACGGCTACGCCCGCGATGCGCGCGACGCGGCACGGCTGGCGTTCCTGGCCGGCGTGGACATCAGCATGCAGAGCGGGCTGTACCTGCAGCACCTGCCTAGCCTGGTCGCCGCCGGTGAGGTGCCGATGGCGCGGCTGGACGATTCGGTGCGCCGCGTGCTGCGCTTCAAGGCCGCGCTGGGCCTGTTCGACGACCCGTTCCTGCGCATCGTGCCCGAGCGCGCGCAGGCGCGGCAGCGGCGCCCGGAGACGCTGGCGCTGGCGCACGAGGCGGCGCGCAAATCGGTGGTGTTGCTGAAGAACGAGGGCGAACTGCTGCCGCTCAAGCGCCAGGGCCAGCGCATCGCCCTGATCGGGCCGATGGCCAGCAACTGGGTGGAGAGCGCCGGACCGTGGACGCTGTTCGGCGGCGACGACAGCGGCAACGACCTGGCCACGGCCCTGCGCGCGCAACTGGCCGATCCGGCCACGTTGCAGGTGGTGGAAGGCTGCGCGTTCGAACACGCATTGCCGGGCGGCGTGCAGGCGGCGGTGGGCGCGGCGACCGCAGCCGACGTGGCGATCCTGGCAATCGGCGAACCGCTGCGCTACTCCGGCGAAGCGCAGTCGCGCACCGAGATCGTCATCCCCGGTGTGCAGCAGTCGCTGCTGGCCGCGGTGGCGGCCACCGGCACGCCGGTGGTGGTGGTGCTCAGCAACGGCCGCGCACTGGTCCTCGACGGCGCGGTGCTGGACGCACCGGCGATCCTGGTCAGCTGGTTCCTCGGCTCGGCCTCCGGCCCGGCGCTGGCCGACATCCTGTTCGGCGTGCACGGCCCCTCCGGGCGCCTGCCGGTGAGCTTCCCGCACGAATCCGGGCAGTCGCCGTACTACTACGCGCACAAGCCCACCGGTCGCCCGGATCCGCGCCCGAACGCGCTGACACCCTTCACCACCCACTACCGCACGATCTCCAACACCGCGCTGTTCCCGTTCGGCCACGGCCTCACCTACGGCCGCATCGAGTACGGCCAACTGACCTTGAGCACGTCGCGGCTGGCTGCCGGCGGCACGCTGAAGATCGCTGCACGCATCCACAACCGCGGCCACCGCGACGCCGAGGAAGTGGTGCAGTTGTACGTGCACGACCGCAGCGCCAGCATCACCCGCCCGGTGCGCGAGCTGAAGGATTTCCGCAAGGTCGCCGTGCCGGCCGGCGGCAGCGCCAGCGTGGAGTTCGTCCTGCGCCGCGACGATCTGCTGTTCGTCGGCCAGGCGCTCAAGCCGACAGTGGAACCGGGCCAGTTCGATCTGTGGGTGGCGCCTTCGGCGCAGGCACCGGGCCTGACCGCCAGCTTCGAACTGCTGGGCTGATCGCAGCGCGGGCAAGCGCTGTCGGTGGCGGCCATGCGGGCGCCACCGCGGCCCAGCGCCGAGGGCTGCCAGCGCTGCGCTTCACGTCAGCGGCACTGCGCGCTCACGCGCTGCTGCCGCACGCGGCGCTCAGATGGGAACGGTCGTCTGCCGCCATGTCGCGCATCGCGCGCGCCAGATTCCTTGCATCGCACACGCAGACGACGCCACACCGGCGGCGGCGGCGATGCGCGCCGCCGCGTCTTCCCCCACGCCAGGAGCCGCGCCATGCACGATCACGATCCCGACCACTCCGCCGGACGCCGTCGCGCGCTCGGCGCCCTCGGCAGCGGCCTGGCCGCTGGCGGCGCATTGGCAATGTCCGCTGGCGCCGGTGCGCAACCTGCGACCGTCGCTGGTACTGGCGCCACGCGTCCGCCGATGCAGAACCCGCGCACGCAGTATCCGCGCCCGCCGTTCGACACGCCGAAGCAGGAATGGCCGGGCCTGACCTCGAAGATGGTGCCGGTGCCCGACCATGGCGAACGCAGTTACGTCGGCTCCGGCCGCCTGAGCGGGCGCAAGGCGCTGATCACCGGCGGCGACTCGGGCATCGGCCGTGCCGCGGCGATCGCCTTCGCGCGCGAAGGTGCGGATGTGGCGATCAACTACCTGCCGCAGGAAGAACCGGACGCGCGCGAGGTGGTCGCGCTGATCCGCGCAGCTGGGCGCAAGGCGGTGGCCATCCCCGGCGATCTGCGCGATGCCGCGTTCTGCAGGCAACTGGTCGCACAGGCGGTGCAGCAGCTCGGCGGCCTGGACATCCTGGTCAACAACGCCGCGCGGCAGACCGCGCAGACATCGCTGCTGGACATCGACGACCAGCAACTGGACGACACGCTCAAGACCAACGTCTACGCGCTGTTCTGGGTGACCCGCGCCGCATTGCCGCACCTGCCGGCAGGCGCGGCGATCATCAATACCGCCTCGATCGTCGCCGACGACCCGCCCGAATCGCTGCTCGACTACGCCACCACCAAGGGCGGCATCGTCAGCTTCACCAAGTGCCTGGCCAAGCAACTGGCGCCCAAGGGCATCCGCGTCAACGCGGTGGCACCGGGACCGTACTGGACGCCGCTGCAACCCAGCGGCGGGCAGTTCATGGACAAGTTGAAGACCTTCGGCGCCGACGGTCCCACCGGCCGCCCCGGCCAGCCGGCGGAGATCGCACCGATCTACGTGCTGTTGGCCTCGCAGGAATCCAGCTTCACCACCGGCAGCGTGTTCAGCAGCGTCGGCGGACGCGGCAACGTGGGTTGAAGTGCTGTCGCACGTCGATGCGCGATGTGCGTGCGGCATGAGACCTCATTGCGGAGCGGCTCTAGGCGGTTTTGCGATCACACGGAGCCGCTCCCGCGGAGCCGTGCGGTGCCTTACCTGGGTGCGCTGTGGGAGGGACTTCAGTCCCGACGCCTTGCAGGGTCAGGCACCCGGCAGGCTTCGCTCGCTGCGACTGCATCACCATGAATTCCTACATGCCATCGCCGTGTCGGAATTGGCGAAGGCCGCGAGCCGCCACGCGCGCGATTAACGGGCCAATTCCGCCGCCAAGAATGGCGCCGTTCGGCTGCCTGCCCGCGTCGCCACCACTTCCGGCACACCGGCCGCAACCACCTTGCCGCCCGCCCCGCCCGCACCCGGCCCCATGTCGATGATCCAGTCGCTGGACGCGGCCACGCGCATGTCGTGCTCCACCGCCACCACGGTGTTGCCCGCCTCCACCAACCCGTGCAATTGCCGCAGCAGCGTGTCCACGTCGGACGGGTGCAGGCCGGTGGTGGGTTCGTCCAGCACGTACACCGTGCCGCGGCGCTGCGCACGCTGCAGTTCGCTGGCCAGCTTGATCCGCTGCGCCTCGCCGCCGGACAGTTCGGTGGCCGGCTGGCCCAGCCGCAGATACCCCAGGCCCACGTCCACCAGCACCTGCAGCGGCCGCGCGATCGCTGCGTCGTCGGCAAAGAACTCCAGCGCCTGCACCACGGTCATGCGCAGTACCTGCGCGATGTTATGGCCGTGCAGTTCGATCTCCAGCGTCTTGGCGTTGTAGCGCGCGCCATGGCAGGTGGGGCACGGCGCATACACGCTGGGCATGAACAGCAGTTCCACGCTCACCGCACCCTCGCCTTCGCAGGTGTCGCAGCGGCCCTTGGTCACATTGAACGAGAAACGCCCCGCGTCGTACTTGCGCTTGCGTGCCGCCGGCGTGGCCGCGAAGCGCTTGCGCACGTGGTCGAACAGGCCGGTGTAGGTGGCCAGATTGGAACGCGGTGTGCGCCCGATCGGCGCCTGGTCCACCTGCACCAGCCGCCGCACGTGTTGCACGCCACCGGCGATGTAGCCATCGGTGGCGACCCGCGCATCGCGCTCCAGCGGGTCCAGTTGCTCCTCCGCCTCGGCCGGCGCCTGCCCCAGTTGCGTGCCCAGCAACTCCACCAGCGCCTGGCTGACCAGCGAGGACTTGCCCGAGCCGGACACGCCGGTGACCGTGGTGAACACGCCCAGCGGGATGTCCACGTCCAGCGCGACCACGTTGTTGCGGCTGACCTCACGCAACTGCAGCCAGGCCTCCGGCGTGCGCGGCGCATGCGCGGCGGCCTGCGGCTCGGCGAACAGGTAACGGCGCGTGGACGAGGCCTGCACCTGCGCCAGTCCCGCCGGCGGACCGCTGTACAACACCTGCCCGCCATGCTCGCCGGCACCGGGGCCGACATCGACGATCCAGTCGGCATGGCGGATCACGTCGATCTCGTGCTCGACCACGAACAGCGAGTTGCCCGCACCCTTGAGCTGATCCAGCGCGCCCAGCAGCGCCTCCGTGTCGGCCGGATGCAGGCCCGCCGACGGCTCATCCATCACGTAGACCACGCCGAACAATTGCGAGCGGATCTGCGTGGCCAGGCGCAGCCGCTGCAGTTCGCCGGGCGACAGCGTCGGCGTGCTGCGCTCCAGGGTCAGATAACCCAGCCCCAGCGCCTCCACCACCTGGATCCGCGCCAGCAGATCCTGGGCGATGCGCTGCGCGGCCAGTGCCTGCTCCGGATGCCGCGAACGGCCCTGCATGCGGCCCTCCGCCGCGGGCCGCAACAGGTCGGCCACCTCGCCGAGCGGGCGCTGCGACAGTACGCCGATGTCCAGCCCGGCGAAGGTCACCGACAATGCCTCGCGGCGCAGGCGCTTGCCGTCGCAACTGGGGCACGCGGTGCTGATCAGGTACTGCGCCACGCGCTTCTTGATCAGCGCGCTCTGCGTGCTGGCGAAGGTGTGCAGCACATAGCGGCGCGCGCTGCTGAAGGTACCCATGTACGCCGGCTCCTGCTTGCGCTTGAGCGCGCGCTGGGTCTCGGCCAGGGTGAAGCCGGGATACACCGGCACGGTCGGCTGCTCCTCGGTGTACAGGATCCAGTCGCGGGTCTTCTTCGGCAGCTTCGCCCACGGCACGTCGACGTCATGGCCGAGCGTGGTGAGGATGTCGCGCAGGTTCTGTCCGTGCCAGGCCGGCGGCCACGCCGCCACCGCGCGCTCGCGGATGCTCAGCGAACGATCCGGCACCATCGACGCCTCGGTGGCGTCGTAGATGCGCCCCAGCCCATGGCAGGTGGGGCAGGCGCCGGCCGGCGTGTTCGGCGAGAAGCCGTCGGCGTGGATGATGCCCTGCCCCGGCGGGTAGGTGCCGGCGCGCGAATACAGCATGCGCAACGAGTTGGAGATGGTGGTGACGCTGCCCACCGACGAGCGCGTGCTCGGCGCGCCGCGATGCTGCTGCAGCGCCACCGCCGGCGGCAGGCCGTCGATGGCGTCCACGTCGGCGACGCCGGCCTGGTCGATCAGGCGCCGCGCATACGGCGAAATCGAATCCAGATAGCGCCGCTGCGCCTCGGCGAACAACGTGCCGAACGCCAGCGACGACTTGCCCGAGCCGGACACGCCGGTGAACACTACCAGCGCGTCGCGCGGCAACGCGACGTCCACGTCCTTGAGATTGTGCTCGCGCGCGCCACGGACGCGCACGAAGCCGGAAGCGGCGAAAGCGGAAGGCGTGGACATGGGCGGGACCGGCAACGCAAAGGAGCGCGCAAGCTTAGCCGGTCGGCTGCCATGGACGTGTCGCGTCGACTGTGTTGCGCGTTTTTATTGCCCAAAACGCGCACAGTCGCCGGTGACGCAGACCTCAACCCAACGCAGGCGCCGCCAGCGTGTCGGCATCGGCGTCGCGCGCAGCCAGCGCCTGCATCCGCGTCACCGCATTGGCGAAGGGACGCAGCACCGCCACGCCGCGCTCGGCGTAGATCGCGTGCAGCGCCTGGTAGTACCACAGCGTGCCGTCGCGGCCGGCGGTGAAACGCTCGAACACTGCCGTGCCGACCTCCGGGTCCTCCAGGTCGGCGACGATGCTGCGCGCGTTGTAGAGCTTGTCGCAGGCCGACACCAACAGCACCGCGTCCGGGGCCTCGGCCAGATGCGCCAGATACGCCTGCTTGCGGATGCGCCAGTCGCGGCGCTTGGCCGGTACGTCCGCGGGCGCCGCCTTGCGCTCTGCGGTGGCGTCGGTGCAGGCCATCACCATGTCGGCCACCGCGTCGCCGAATTGCGCGCGGATCACCGCCTCGTGGCCGGCGCCGCAATCCTCCACCACGTCGTGCAGCAGCGCCGCGATCGCCTGGTCCTCGTCGCCGCCGGCCTCCAGCACCAGCGTCGACACGCCCAGCACGTGGCTCAGATACGGCACCGTGCCACCCTTGCGGAACTGGCCGGCGTGGGCGATGCGCGCGTAGTCCACGGCGCGCGCGTAACGTTCGGTGAGAGCGGTCATGCGGCGGTCCTGACGGAACAGGCCGGCATTATCGCCAAACTTGTCCGCACAGGTGCGTGGAGGCGAGCGTGGGCATGGCGCCCGTTCAAATCGCGCGGATGGCAGTCCTTGATCGCGTGCTCGGCCAGCATGCGCGCGCTATGAACACAGGCGCCGCGTGGGCCAATGCGGGTCGAGGCACCCTCCCCGCCTATACTTTCCTGCTCTCCTATCACCAAAACGACCGTGCACATGGACGTCCGTCATCTCGACCAGAACGCCCCGGAACTGCCGCAGATCGCCGCCTGGTACCACGCGGCCTGGGGCTGGGAGGCGGGTTTTTCGCTGGACGACGAACTGCGCCAACTCCAGCGCGCCCCGGATGCGCATGGCCTGCCGCAGCGGCTGGCCGCTTTCGATGGCGCCCAGCCGATCGCCGCGGTGCAGCTGAAATACCGGGAAATGGACGCCTTTCCTCAGTACCCCTACTGGCTGGGCGGCATGTACGTCGCCGAGGCCTATCGAGGACGCGGCATCGCCGGTCGCTTGCTCGCCCATGCCCTGGCCGACGCCGCGGACCTGGGCCTGGATGCCTTGTACCTGCAGACCGAGCATCTGGATGGCGGCGTGTACGCCCGCCACGGCTGGCAGCCCGTGCAGGAAGCCGATTCCTACGGCAGCCGCGTGCTGCTGATGGTCCGCCCGGTCGGCTGAGCGGGTGCCCACGTGGCCGCGCCTGCACATTACTTTTCCCCCGCGCCGCGTTAACGTGGCGCTTGGAAAGATAGGGCGTCAGCCACCAACCGACCGCCCGCTCGACACACACGCATGAACGCAGCGCCGAGGATGCAACCGACCATGATCACCGACACCGCCCACGCCGTGGACGACACCGCCACCGATAGCGCCCCCATCCCGCCGGCGCGCCGTGCCGCCATCTCCAGCCGCGCCGCCGAGCACAGCGTGTACCGCTCGCCGCTGTCCGCCGATGACGCCGGCAATGAAGCGCTGCGCCTGCGCGAGCTGCGGGCCAAGCGCGCGGCGCAGGTCGCCGCGGTCGGCACCGTCGCCGCCCTGGCCGCCGTGGCCCTGATCGCCTGGCGCCGCGCGCGGCGCTGACCGCGCAACAACACCAGGCGCATTAGGCATAATGCGCCGAGCAGGAAGCTCGCCACCGCCCACGCAAGGACCGTCCCCATGACGCCATGGCATCGCATCGCCCAGTTCGCCGGCCTGGCGCTCGTTGCCAGCGCATGCAGCATGCCCGCCGCCGCCCGCAAGACGCCCATGGCCTCGGCGGTGCTGAGCGTCCCGGCCGAGCTGCCCAACCAGCGCCTGTTCGAATGCGCCGAATCCAGCATCGCCACCCTGTCCGAGACCAGCAGCTCCTGGCCCAAGGTCACCCGCGAAGACCCGGCCAAGGGCATCCTGGAATCGGGCGACTTCCCCGAGACGAATCGCAGTGGCTTTCGCCTGCGCCTGGAGCGCCCACCGGGCGCGAACCAGGCCAAGCTCGCCCTCAAGGGCGCCGGCGCCTATTTCGTCGACCTTGGCGTCGACCAGGCGATGCACGACCTCAAGACCGCACTGGACCGCTGCGTGGCCACGCAACCACAGTGAGTGCGACGAACGGAACAAGGCAGTTCTGACCCCCGCTTTTTTCACATCGACCAAGGAAGGACACGACCATGCCCAATTACTCCATCGAAGCCCGCTCGCTCGGCGTAGTCGGCATCGCCGGCCACGACTTCTGGGTGCTGCGCGACGAACACGGCAAGGCCGTTGCGGAACTGCATGGCCTGGCCACCGACCGCCAGACCGGCCAGGCCATTCCCATCGGCACCGACGACACCCGGCACTCGCTGCGCGCCTGGCATTACCCGCACGACCCCGCGTACGCCCGCTCCATCGGCGAGAAGGTCGACAGCACCACCTACATCCGCGACGACCAACCGTCACGCACGGTCGCCACGGGCGACAAGAACGAAATCATGGAGCGCTGGAATACGGCCGTGCGCGCCGTGCCGGAACTCAACGCGCAGGATCGCGACTACCCGAACTACGGCTTCAAGGTCTTCGGCGAGACCGTCAACAGCAACTCCGCCTACCGCACCTTCGGCGAGCTGATGGACGTGCCGGTACAGGATTTCCCCGGGCGCCTCGAACCGGGCATCGACAACCGCATGCTGTCGCCGGAACGCACCGAGGAACTGCGCTACCACGCACCGGACGAACAGGAACAACAACGCGCAGCCGCGCCTGCGGCCGATCCCACACGCGCCGACCATCCCGATCACACGATGCTGCAGCAGATCCGCGACAAGGTCCAAGGCCTCAACGGCCCCGGCCAATTGAACCCGGCCGACAACGACCGCGTCAGCGCCAGCCTGTACGCCCTGGCCAAGCAACACCACTTCAGCAGCGTCGACCAGGTCGCGCTCAGCCAGCAGACCGCAACCGCCGCCGCGGGCGAGAACATCTTCATCGTGCAGGGCGCCGCCAACGATCCGGCCAAGCAGCGTGCGCACATGTCCACCGCGGAAGCGGCACAGACGCCGGTGGAGCAGTCGTATGCGATTGCGCAGGCGCAGCAACCGCAGCCGCAGCCGCAGCCGCAGCCGCAACAGGTGGAGTCACCGACTCAAACGCAAGACGCGCAGCCTCGGCCGCTGGTGCACGCGTTCTAGCCATCCCGGCCATGCGAACGGCCGCCAGCAACGTGCATGGCGGCATAGGCCGCCTGGTGGCACGAGGAGCATTCTGTACAAGCAAGCGTCTTCGCTGCGCTCGACGTTCGCGCAGCAGGACCTAGATGGGGGCTGATTTCACGCGACAGCCGGCTAATCCAACGCCGGCGCGTCGCGGCAAGCCGCCGTCATCGTCCACCAAGTCGGCACCCTCAACATCGCCCAGCTCGCGCATGATCCGGGTTTGCGGATGGGACTATGGCGCTTCGCCGTCGGCTCCCCATCTTTCCCGCTTGAACACCTCGACCGTATCGCCGGCACGCTGACGGCTGTCGTGGCATGCGCATTCGTCTCGCGCAGCACCCCTTCTCCTTGTTTGGCCAACAACCAGCACACGATGCATCAAGCCAACCCTCGCTGCCTGGCTGCGTCTTGTTGCGCAAGCACCTGTTCCTGCGCCTGACTCTGCGCCATCGTGCGTGCATCGAGCGCCTGCATCTGGGCAAGCGACTGCTCGACCGGCGTATTGATCGCCACATCGGTGGACATGCCGGCACGCAGATACGCTGGGTTGCGCGGCTCGCTCTGCACGACGAATACGGTCGCGCCGGCCGGGACACGCGCTGTCTGCTCGCTCAGCAGCACCTGATCGATACGCTCCAACCCATTCGCCTTGGCCAGGTGGGCGAGGCTGGCGGTCATGCGATCGCTGGTGCCGTCGCTGGCCCTGCCCAGGCGCGCGTCCAACTGCCCGACGAGCGTGCCGGCTTGCGTAAGCAGAGGATCCGGTAGCCGCTGCGCCGGCTCGGCTTCTGCCCGCCGATGCGGGTCGCGCGCAGGCTCTGCCGGCCTGCCGTCGGGACGCAGCGGTTGCTGTGGCGGCCGCCCGCCGTGCTCTGCCGGTCCAGGTTGTGCGCCTTCGCGCGGCTGGCCCTGGTCGCGCTGCTGCTCTCTCGCAGGACCTGGCGTCGTGGTCGTCAAGACGTACTGCCACCGCGTTTGCGCCGGATTGCCCCGGACCGCGCCGATGAACTCGTTGTACTCCGCGGGATGAATGGTCTGGCACCCCGCGGAATCGGTACTGCCGGATGAACCGCGATGGATCTTGAAGGTGTTATTGAGATCCTGCACACCATTGACGTCGGCCTGGTCGAACCAACCATCGGCATTGGTGTCGCGCTGGACCGCGCCGCGGCCGGCGGCGACTGCCGCTTGGCTGGGCCGCAGAGCGACATCCACGGCGCCTCGTTGGAGCGGATTCGGATGCATCCCCTGTTCCATCTCGATGGTGCCGTCGCGCAGCCGCCCCAGGTCGCGGATACCGTCCGCGTTGACGTCATCGCCCTCGATCTTCCTGGGCCGGACGATGCTTTCGTACCCAGGGGATGGAGCAAACCTGCGATTTTCCACGCCGCCTCCAGCAAGCGGGCGCTGCCCCGTGTTGCCGGCATGGTGGTCGTACTGCGCGGTCGGCTCGGTATTCGCATGCTGGGCGACCTGGACATGGCGCGTGCCATTGGCATCCTTCCACAGGACCACGAGGCGATCGTTGTAGACCCCGGTGCCGGCGTGCGCTTCGTTGACACGAGGCGTGGCTGGGTTGTCGTTGGCCAGAGTCGCAGGATGCGCGCGATCCTGCATGGCGGCGAACGTCGAATTTTCCTGACGCAGCCCCAGCACCACACGCTCGCTCGGACGCGCCAATGCGTCGTGCGCCGCATCGTTGCCTTTCACCTGCACGATGCTGGCATAGACGTCGTAGGCCTGCGCATCGCTCAACGTGGACATCTGGTCTTGTGCGGGAAAGCGCGGCTGGGCAGTTGCAGCCGTCTGCAGCCGCTGTAACGTCGTGGCAGATCCGGGATCTGATGTCCCCTGCAAGTGCGTCGCAATGCTGGCGCGGGCATCCATGCCGACATAGCGATCCAAGGCGTCCTGCACAGCCTCGGGCTGATGTTGCCGACGTTCTTCCAGCATCGCCAGCGCTTCCGTCGTCCGATTGGCATTGAACAATGCGGTGATCCGGTCCGCACTGGAACGGATGTCCAAGTCGTTGGATCTTTCCATTGCGATGCTCCTTGCTGGAATGGTTGCGTGTTCGGCTACTTTTCGACGAAGCGGTCCTCGCCTTCATCGGGATAGTCCGAACACGCGGGCTCCCCTGTGCGAACCTGGCGACACGGCCACTGCGCCCGGGTCACACGATCGACGCGCTCGAAGCGCTCGCCGTTCCAGCGCACGAAGCCGAAGTGGGCATAAGCCTCGACCCTGCGCGGATCGTCTGCGGCCAATGGCTGGTCAGGATCGAACTCCATCAGCCAGCGCATGGTCGCGGCATAGGGCAGCTTGTCGTCGAACAGGAACAGTTCGCTACCACCGTGGCGCTGCTGACGCGCGAGATCCTCGGCGTTCAACTGCGGATCGGGCGGGAACACGTCCGCACTGACATCATGGACCACACCATCGGCACCGAACCGGTACGCCTTGCGTCCAGTTCCCGCGTGGCAGTTCATACTCGCGGCGCCGTCATCGCACTTTACCGGCCACACCAGGTATACCGTCTTGTGCGGATCGGAACCTTCGAAGGAACGGATGGTCAAGTTGCCCGCAGCGACGGTGAAATCCGGACGACGCCCCAACCCAGGTGCCGCCAGGTAGAACGCGTTGTGCAAGTCCGCCATGCGCGTATCGCGCTCACCGGCAAGCGCCTCGGAAGGAATGGCCAACAGCGCACGCGCCATGTGTTCGGGTGCAGGGCCGCGACAATAGCCGTCCCGCAGGATGGACACGGGCGAGGATCCATGCACGTGGTCGCGATCCACGCACACCGCGCCCAATGCGCGCTCCACCTTGAAGGGAACCCAGGGACCCGGCGCATTCGCTGCTGCACTCGGGAAGCCGACGATTGCATCCACGTGCCCCGTGGCCGCGGGACTCTTCGGCGCCACCTGCGGCTCGACCTGGCCCATGGCACGCTGCTGGGTACATCCCAGGATGGTCAGGGACAGCATCCATGCCAGCGTCGCGTGAATCCTGAAGGTCTTCACACCGTCCTCCATTGCATTCGAAGCAAAGGGTGGATGGCGTGATCCCAACGATCGCCGGCGCCAGCACCGATCTCGGCGTCAATCTACCACCGGGGGCTGCCGCGTTCATCCCGTCTCGGTAGACGATGCAGAGCGCCGACCGATCCGCATCACCCTGAAGATCTCGCTGTCCAATCGCGAGGATGTCTCGCCAGCTCGAGGATCAACGTCCGTCTTCGCCCGCATCGCCTACGGCCGAACACATGCTTCGCCAAAGCGGCTCGGGGCACCTGCACCTACCGGCCGCCAACTCCGTCCGACTCACACCTCCTGCCCCACCACAAACACCACCCC
>NZ_LFME01000026.1 GCF_001043115.1 Xanthomonas sp. NCPPB 1128
GATTGGGGATTCGTAAAAGCGCGCACGGGCGGCTGCAGCGCCGCGTGGTGGTGAGGCGTCGCCGGGTTACCGGGAGTGCGGTACAGCGGATCGACCAAGACGCTTTGACGCAGTCAGCGGCACGCGCCGCCGCCGCGCCGCGCTGTTGCCAATCCCCAATCCCGACTCCCCAATCCCAACTCATTTCCTGGGCGCCTCCACCTTGGCCAGCAGCGCGCCCAACGCGTCGTCGGCGCTCTGGCCTTCGATCTGCAGTTCCGGGGCCAGGGCGATGCGGTGGCGCAGGGCCGGTTTGGCCACGTCGCGGATGTCGTCGGGGATGACGAAGTCGCGGCCGGACAGCACCGCCTGCGCGCGCGCCGCGCGCACCAGGGCGATGCTGCCGCGCGGGCCGGCGCCCAGGGCGATGCCCGGCCAGCGGCGGGTGGCGGCGACGATGCGCACGGCGTAGTCGATGACTTGCGGGTCCACCGCGATGGCGGCGGTGCCGGCCTGCATCGCCACCACGTCCTCGGCACCGAGCACGCGCGGCACCTGCGACAGGTCGAAGTCGCCGGCGCTGCGGCCGCTGGTGACCGCGGCGACCATGCGCGCCTCGTCCTCCAACTGCGGATAGTCGATCAGGATCTTCAGCAGGAAGCGGTCCAGCTGCGCTTCCGGCAGCGGATAGGTGCCTTCCTGCTCGACCGGGTTCTGCGTGGCCAGGGCCAGGAACGGCGGCGCCAGCGGGAAGGCGGTGCCTTCGATGGTGACCTGGCCTTCCTGCATGACTTCCAGCAGCGCCGACTGGGTCTTGGCCGGGGCGCGGTTGATTTCGTCGGCCAGCAGCAGATGGGTGAACACCGGGCCGCGGCGGATCTTGAAGCTCTCGGTCTTGGGGTCGTACACGGCATGGCCGCTGACATCGCTGGGCATCAGGTCCGGGGTGAACTGCACGCGTGCGTAGTTCAATTCCAGCGCCTGCGCCAGCGCACGCACCAGCAGCGTCTTGCCGAGGCCGGGCACGCCCTCGATCAGCACGTGGCCGCCGGCCAGCAGCGCGATCAGGATCTGCTCCAGCACCTGCGGCTGGCCGATGAAGGCGTGGCCGACCGCGGCGCGGATCGCCTCGGCGCGTTCGATCAGGGCAGGGCCGGCGAGCGGCGCGACGGCGTCGGAGGGGGCGGTGGTCATAACTGGTTTCTCATCTGGACGAGGAGGCGGATGCGCTCGCGCAAGGCGGCGGGTTGGTTGGGCGGCGGTGGCTGCAGCGCCTGTTCGACCTGCGCGACCGGCAGCTGCAGGCGTTCGGCGATGGCGGCCGCCTGGGCCTGACCTTCCAGCGCAGCGGCTAGCGGCGCGCGCCGGCGCAGCCGCGCCAGGAACGCCTCGCGCACCGCCGCGTGCAGCAGGTCGGCGCGGCCATAGCGCAGCAGGTGTTCGCCGCTGGCGTGCACGTGTTCCAGCAGCGAACGGCGATCCTCCGCCGGCGCGGCGCGCAGCGGTCCGAAGCGCTGCATGCGTGACCACAGCCAGGCCAGCAGGATCAGCAGCGCCGGCAGCCAGGCCGGCCAGCCGCGGGTGAACAGGGTGCGCCACAGCGACGGCAATTCGGCCGAATAGATCAGGTGGATGGTGCCCTGGCCGTAGTTCGGCCCCAGCACCTGCCGCGCCAGCAGGCGGTTGCCCGCTTCGCGCAGCCCGCCGCTGCGCAGCACCGGGTCGTTCTCCATCGGCGAGCCATCGAACATCGCGCCGATCCGGTTGTCCTGGTTCTCGAGGAAATCCAGCTCCGACAGCACGTCCACGCTGCCGTCGCCGTAGGGAATGCGCGCAAACACGAAGTCGTCGTCCTCGCCGCTCCACCAGTTGTCGGGCGCGTCCGGATCGATGTGGAAGCGGCGGCCGTCGCAGAACACTTTTTGCGGCGCTGCGCCCGGTACCGCCATCATCAGGCAGTTGTCCGGGCTGCGCGCCTCGACGGTGATGTCCAGCGCCTCCAGGATCGGCACGTCGCCATGCTTGACCTCCGCGGTGGGTGTGCGCAGCACCAGATGCCCGCCATGCTCCACCCACTCCAGCAACGCGTCGCTATCGGCCTGGCCGAGCATGCGTGGATCGCCGTACAGCACGACGCTGTCGTGCGGATGCAGGCGCATCGCCGCCAGGTCCAGGCGTTGCCGCGACTCGGCGCGCACGCCGTCGGCGCGCAGGGTCTGGCGCAGCGCGTACAGCGGGTTGTAGGCGGCCTCGCCGCGCGGCGGCAGCACGATCACCCGCTCGGCGCGTTCGTAGCGTCCGAAGAACCAGGCCGCGACCACGCTGGCCAGCAGCAGGCCGACCAGGAAGATCAGCGCATTGCGCGTCCCGCTGTTCATGCCTGCCACCGGAACTGCCGCTGCAGGTCGTCGACCAGCGCGTCGAAGGCACTGTCCTCGGGTAGCCGGCCGGCGTAGGCGGCGTGTTGCCAGACCCGCACCATGCGCGCGAACAGGCCGCGGTCGGCGTCGTCGGGCAGGCGTTGCGCGGCGCGCAGGCACTGCGCCTCGGTGGCGCTGGGCGGCAGCACCAGACCGGCGCGCTCGCACAGCGTCGCCACGCTGGCCCGGTACAGCAGCGCCAGCGCATCGCGGTGGCGCCCCTCGCGCCAGGCGCACCGCGCCACGGTCGCGACGTCGTCGGGCAGCGGTTGCGGCGCCAGCACCGGGGTGTGTTCCGGCGCCGCCGGCACCGCCGCGCGTCGGCGTCCGCTGCCGCGCAGCCACGGCAGCCAGTGCTTGGCGGTCAGCAGCAGCACCAGCAGCAGGATCCCCACCACGATCCACAGGCCCCACTTGCCAGCCAGCGCGATGGCCTGGCCCGCTGCCTTGATCCACTGGCCGAACGGGGTGAGGTCCTGCTTCTTGTCGTCCGGCTTGGGTGGTTCGTCGGGATTGCGTTTCTTCCAGTAGCCGATGGTGCGCTTGGCGGTCAGCAGCGGATCGTCGTAAGCGCGGTCGGCGGCACGGGCGAAGCGCGTATCGGCGGCGGGCACGGTGTCGAACACTTCGTCCAGCGGGACCGGGCGCGCGCCGTGGTGGTGGCTGTCGGCGGCGTGTGCGGTGGCGGCCTTGGTGTCGGTGTCGGCATCCGCGTCAGCGTCGGTATCGGCATCACTGTCCGAGTCGGCGTCGGTCTCGCCGTCGCCATCGCGCTTGTCGTCGGCGGTGTGGGCCTTCCGCTCCGCCGCGGTCTGCACTGCCGCGTCGGTGGCCGGCTGCGCGCGCAGCGCCGCGACCGGCGCGGCGAGCAGGGCCACGCACAGCAGTGCCAGCGGTGCAGCGTTGCGCAGGCGCGCGGCCATCCGCCGCAGCGCCATCTCCACGTCCCAGGCTTCGAGCTGGGTGCGCCGGTTGAGGTACAGGCCGAAGCCGGCGCCGACGAAGAACGGTTCGATCAGGGTCATCGCCAGCCAGCCGATGGCGTTGAAGCCGAGGTCGGCCCACACCGGCGTCTGCTGACCGATCAGCGACCAGGCCGCGCGCGCGGTTTCCGGCAGCAGATCGATGGGCACGAACAGGGCGATGGTGGCGATGCAGGCGACGAAGAGCATGCCCTCGAACGTGGCGAAGACGCTGGCCATCAGCAGCGCATGGCCGTAGATCGCCCCGCCCAGGGTGCGGCGGCGCTCGCGCTGCTGCTCGGCGCTTGCGCCTTCCAGCAATTCCAGCGGCATGAACACGCTGCGCGCCGGACTCAACCGACGCCAGGTCAGGTAGCCGAGCAGGGTGCGCCAGCCCCAGGCGCCCTGCGCACGCACGGTGTCGCGCACGCGCGGCACGTCGCCGAACACCGCGCGCGAGATCACGAACAGCGGGATCCGGTCCAGCACCGGCTTCAGCCACCACAGCAGCAGCGGTGCCAGCCACAGCGCGTCGATCGCCCAGGCGCCAAGGTTGAGCACGGCGAACAGCGGCACCGTGACCAGCAGCCAGGGTTTCCAGATCGCCCCGGCGTGGCGGCGGACCAGGGCGCTGCCCAGTTCCATCGCCTCCCAGGCCGAGCGTGCGCGCAGCACCACGTCCAGGCGCTCAATCCGCATCGATGGCCTCCGCGCGGCCGCGCCCGCCACGCCACAGCCACGCCAGCACCAGCGTCCACAGCACCGCGGACACGCTGTACTTGATCCACGCCGGCACGGTCGCGATGGACGACCAGAACGCCTCGATGAAGGCGGCCACCAGCAGCATCGCGGCCACGCCCAGGCACAGCCGGGCGCCGATCTTGCCGCCTTCCACCAGCGCATCGATGCGCCGCCGCCGTCCCGGCGCCAGCACCTTCAGGCCGAGCTGCAGGCCGGCACCGCCAGCGATCACGATCGCGGTCAGTTCGAACGGCGCATGCCCGGCGACGAAGCGCCAGAAGGTGACGCCATAGCCGATCTGGTGCAGATGCCCGGCCACCGCGCCGATGGTGATGCCGTTGAACAGCAGCACCAGCACCGTGCCCAGCCCCGCCAGCAGACCGCTGGCGAACGTGCGCAGGCCGATGCTGATGTTGTTCATGATGTAGTGGCCGAACATCTGCCAATCGGTGCCGCTGTCGCGGCCGAGCTTGTGCGCGCTGGCCGCCGGGTCGTACATGCGTTCGATCTGGCTGACCTGCATCGGGTCCATCAGCCCGTGGATCAGTTCCGGGCGGAACTGCAGCAGCACGAAGATGGTCACCAGCGGCACCACGAACAGCGCGGTGGCCGCGGCCATGTAGCCGGCCTGGCTGCGCACCAGTTGCGGAAACTCGGCGAACAGGAATTCCGCCGCGCGCCGCCAGCGTGGCCGCGGCGCCCGGTACAGGACGGTGTGGCCCTGCTGCATCAGGTGCTGCAGACGCGCGGTGACCTGCGGGCTGTAGCCGCGCCTGCGCGCCAGCGCCAGCTGGTGGCACACGCGCCGGTAGCGCGCGGGCATGTCCTCGTCGGCGAGCGGCGGCGGCAGGCCCGGGCCAGGGGGCGGTGGCGCGGCCGTCTCGCCGGCATCGTTGGCGTCGTCGGCCTTGTTCGGCGCCGACTTGCGCGCGCTGCGCTGCAGCCAGGCCTCGAACACCTGCCACTCGTGCTGATGGCGGAGGACGAACTGTTCCTGCTTCATCGGCGGCCCAGCAGCCAGTTGGCCATCGCGTACAGGCGCAGCACCCCGGCCTGTCCCGGTGTGTCGGTCAGCGGCTGCGCCAGCGCGGCCAGTTCCAGCTGCCGCTCCGGAGTGAGCCGCGGCGCGCGCTCGGCGAAGGCGATCAGCGCCGTCTGTTCGGCCGGCAGCAGCGGCCGCGGCGGCGCGAGCGCGCTGGCGATCGGCGGCAGCGCCTCGTCCTCGCGCGGCGGCTGGTGCACCACCAGCGTGCCCGCGACCAGGTCGCCCAGGCGCCGCGAATGGGCGTCGAACAGGCAGGCGATCAGGCCGACCGCATAGCCGAACGGCAGCATGTCCACAGTGCGCAGCAGGTTGCGGGTGATCGCGGCCATCCAGCCCACCGGCGCGCCGTCGCGCGCCACCACGCGCAGGCCCAGCGCCTGCTTGCCCAGGGTCTGGCCGCGCCAGCCCTCCAGCACGATCGGGTAGGCCCAGAACACCAGGAACATCGCCACCAGGTACAGGCCCTGGCCGAGGCCACCGAGCAGGCCGAGGAACATGCCCATGGCGGTGAGCAGAGCGAAACGCAGCGCCAGGTCGATCAGCCACGCCAGCGCACGCGGCACCTCACCGGCGGCCGGCAGGTGCAGCGGTACGCCCTCGGGGGTGATGACTTCGCGGTAGGTATCGAGCATGCCGCTTACCGCCGCCAAGTGGTGCGGCGGACACGGGCACCTGCGATGTGGGGAGGCCGTCCTTCCGTTCGGCCGGCTGCCTGTGGCGGCATGCTGCTCTCGACTGCGTCCTGCTCCGAAGCAGCACTTTAGCCGGCGTGGCGTGAATTGCCCAGCACGCCGGCGACGCCGATCAGCGCACCGTGCCGCCGTCGCGCTGGCGCCCGGAGAACAGCTTGCGCACGCCGGCGACCAGCGCCATCAGGCCGACCAGCAGCAGCTTCCAGGCCTTGGCCAACAACAGGCCCAGCTTGGCGAACAGGCCGGCCTTGGCCGCCAGGCCGCCGCCGATCAGCGTGGCCAGGCCGTAGCTGGCGATCTTGTCGGTGGACGGGTTGTGGTCGGCATAGCGGGCGCCGCTGTCGAACTCGGCCATCGGCAGCAACTGCTGCATGCCCTCGCGCACCTGCGTCAGTTCGCCCATGCCCGAGACCGCATTGAGGCTCAGATAGCCATGCCGGCCGAGCACGCGGATGTCGTAGTTGAGGGTGTGCTCGTGCTCGCCGGCGAACGCCAGCTCGCGCGCCCAGTACAGCTTCTTGCTGCCGGTGTCGTAGCGCGGCGGCACCGCCCAGCCGATCAGATCGACCTGCTCGTAGCCGGCCTTCTTGCGCTGCGCGTTGGACTCGCGCGTCTCCTCCTGCATGTCCTTGAGCATGGCCTGGTAGTCGATCTTGCTGGCGTCCTCGTCGGACACGTAGCCGTCGTCGGAATAGGTGACGACCACCGCCCAGCTGCCCTTCTCGTCGAGCGCGGGCTGGCGCGGCACGATCAGGCCCAGCACGTCGTCGTCGGGTGGGTTGCCCCAGTAGCTCTCCAGCACCCTGCGCGCGTCGGCCTTGTCCAGAAAGCGGAATGCCGGGCCGAGGTCGAAATGCACCTTGGCCTGCGGCAGTTCGATATGCCCGTCGCGGAAATGCAGCGAGCCGACGAACTGTTCGGCGGTCATGTCCGGGCCGCTGTCCTGAGCCAGCACCGGGCCGGCGGTGGTGCACAGCGCACAGAAAAAAGCGGCCAGCAGGCCGCGCAGCGAGGTGTTGAGCATCGGCGATTCCATTCGTTCGGTGGCGTCCCCACGCCAGAGACGCCTAGTGTCGCGCAAGCGTGCATGGCGCGCCAGTCGCGCGCGCGCCCGTTTGCCGGTCCACGGCGCCGCGCGGCGTCCTGCCGGCGATGCGCCGGCAGCGCTCAGACGGGTGAGGCTGGTGCAGGTCCGAGGCCGGCGTCGAAGGCAGCCAGCAACTGCGCGCCGTGCGGCCATGCGCCCAGGCCGCTGTCCGCATTGAGATGGCCCAGGCGCTCGAGTTCGACCAGTCCGCTGCCCCAGTCGGAAGCGCAGCGGCGGCTGTAGGACAGCGTTGCGTACGGATCGTCGCTGCTGGCCACGATCAGGCTGGGAAACGGCAGCGGCGCCGCCGGCACTGGGACGAAACTGGCGGCCTGCGCATGCGGAAACGCGGCACTGGCCGGGTCGGGCACCGCCACCAGGAAAGCGCCGCGCGGCTGCCGGTCGGCGCGCGCGGCCCAATGCGCGACCAGCAGGCAGCCCAGGCTGTGCGCGACCAGCAGCGGCGGCGTGGCGCAGTGCTGCACGCAGCGGTCGAGCGCACGCAGCCAGTCGTGCAGCTGCGGGTGCGCGAACGCGTCCGGCTGCAGCCGACGCATGCGCGGGTCTCGCCGCTGCCAGAGGGTTTGCCAGTGCTCCGGTCCCGAGTCGCCGATGCCCGGCACGATCACCACGTCCTGCATGCGCTACGCTCCGTCGAAGAAAGCACGAGTGTCGCGCTGCCTGTGCGGCATCGCCATGGCGATGCATCGGCCGATGCGGCGTTTTTCCGATGAATCCACGGTGCGTGACGAGGGGCGAGACGAGTGGCGGCGAAGACCTGGCGGGGCGATGCCCTGGACTACGCGATCCTGGAGGCGTTGCAGTGCGACGGACGCATCGCCCTGGCAGCGTTGGGGCGGCGCATCGGGCTGTCGCAGCCGGCGATGTCCGAGCGCGTGCGCCGGCTCGAGGAACAGGGCGTGATCACCGGCTATACCGCCCGGGTCGACCCGCGCGCGCTGGGCCTGGCGACCTCGGCCATCGTCCGCCTGCGCACCACGCATGCGCAGATCGGCGCATGCCTGGAACTGTTCGCGCAGATGCCGCAGGTGCTGGATGTGCATCGGGTCACCGGCGAGGACTGCTTCGTGCTGCGCGTGCTGGTACCCGCGCCGGCGCAACTGGAGCCGGTCATCGACGCCCTGGCGCGCTTCGGCGCGGTGACCACCAGCGTCGTGTTGCGCAGCGAGACGCCGCGCCCGATCGGCAGTGCGCTGATGGCGTTGGCGGCCGAGTAGCGGCGCTGCCTACTGCGGCGACGCAGCGGCCGCGGCCAGATAGCGGTCCTTCAGCCGCACGTAGTGCTGCGCCGAGTAGTGCAGGCTCTCGATCTCCTTGTCGCTGAGCATGCGCGCCTTGCGTGCGGGATTGCCCAGCCACAGTTCGCCTTCGCCGACGGTCTTGCCGGGCCCGACCACCGCGCCGGCGCCGACGAAGCCGTATTTCTTCACCGTGGCGCCGTCCAGGATGCACGCGCCCATGCCGATCAGGCACAAGTCCTCGATGGTGCAGGCATGGATGATGGTGCCGTGGCCCACGGTCACGTCCGCGCCGATCAGGGTCGGGTAGCCGGCGGCGTTGAACGGGCTGTGGTGGCTGACGTGGATGATGGTGCCGTCCTGGATGTTGCTGCGCGCGCCGATGCGCACGTGGTTGACGTCGCCGCGGATCACCGTGCCTGGCCACACCGACACGTCGTCCTCCAGCACCACGTCGCCGATCACGGTGCAGGCCGGGTCGACATAGACGCGCGCGCCCAGTTGCGGGGTCTTGTCGAGGAACGGACGGATCGGGGACATGGCGCTCTCCAGCGGTGGGCGGCCGGTGGCCACGCGGGCGCCGATGATAGCGTGGCGCCCGGTGCCGGGTTCGGCCTTCTGAGTACCCGGGAGGACAGGGCACTTCGTGCATTTGTGCGATAAACGCACCGCCAATCGATATTCGCACTTGAATGGTGCACTGCGATAAAACTAGCGTTGCCCCTGTTCCGGCGCCGTGCCACGGACGCGGCGGCGTCCGGCTCGGCGCCAACGCGTCGCCGGCGCGGTCCCGATCCTGTTGGAGATGGTGCATGTCCCCTGTGTGTTTCCGTGGCCTGGCGTTGCTCGCGGCCTTGCTTCCCGGTGCCGTGCGCGCCTACCAGGCCGAGCCGGCGCCGCCGGAGCGCAGCGTGCTCACGGTGGACCGCTACGCCGACGACGACGCGCCGGGCTCCCTGCGCTGGGCGATCACCACCGCCAACCAGGCGCCGGGCCGCTACCGCATCGAGATCGCGGCGGTGGGCGCGCCGCCCTACGTGATCCGCCCGCGCGCGCCGTTGCCGGCGCTGCAGGGGCCGCTGCAGGTGGTGGGGCTGGCGCGGGCGCACGACGGCCAGTACATCGCCATCGACGGCGCCGGCTACATCCACGGCAAGGGCACCGCCGCTTGCCCGGGCGCGGAGAAGGGCCAGTTCGGCACCAACGTGCGTAGCACCACGCTGCCGGGCCTGGTGCTGCGCGACACCCATGGCGTGGAACTGAGCGGCCTGGAGATCCGCAACTTCTGCATCGGCGTGTTGCTCAACCGCGCCAGCGACAATGTGCTGCGCGACAACCGTATCGTCGCCAACCACGGCGGCGCCGGGGTGATGCTGACCGGCGACGACGGCAACGGCCAGTCCACCGCCACCACCACGGTGCGCAACCGCATCGAGCGCAACACCTTCGTCGACAACGGCGACGGCCTGGAACTGACCCGAGGCGCGGCCTGGAACCTGGTGGCCGACAACGTGTTCCGCTCCACCGACGCCAATCCCGAGCCCTCGCAGGGCATCGAGATCCTGTGGGGCAACGACAACACCGTGCTGCGCAACCGGTTCGAGCGCTACTCCGACGGGCTGCAGATCAACTGGGGCAATCGCAATACCATCGCCGACAACGACTTCGCCGGCAATTCGATCGGCGTCAGCGTCACCGGCCGTGACAACCTCATCGAGGGCAACCGCCTGATCGGCAACGGCATCGGTATCGCGGTACGCCCGCAGCCGCGCAGCGAACCCAACCGCTTCAGCGCCAACCTGCTGTCCGGTAACGGCCTGAAGATCGAACGCTGTTTCGCCGGCGGCGCCTGCGTGCCGGGCCAGCCGCGCGGCGCCATCCTGTTCGGCGTGCCGGGCCTGGAACACGCGCCCTTCGTCGGCTCGCGCGGCATCGGCGTCGATCCGGACCCGCGCAAGCGCGCGGCGATCTGCGGCGCCGCCGCGGCGGACGGCTGCCAACCGCCGCCGAACTTCGGCCAGGCCGCGCCGCAGTTGCGCGCGATCGAACGTGGTGCCGGCGTGCCGCAGGTGCAGGGCAGCTTCATCGGCCGCCCCGGTCACCTCTACACGGTGGAACTGTTCGGCAACCGCCACCCCGGCGACGACGAAGCCGAACGCTATCTCGGCCGCGTCGAGGTGGCGGTGGATGCACAGGGACAGGGCCGCTTCGCGCTGCCACTGGACAGCGACGGCGCGGCGCTGGCCACGCTCACCGCCACCGTCACCAGCGACGATGGCGCGACTTCGCCGCTGAGCGCGCCGCTGGCGGTGGCACCGTGAGCCGCGCTGAATCCGCCGGCGCTGGCGCGCTGCGACGCGTGCCGGCGTTGCCGGCCTGGTCGCTGTTGGCCGCGGCCATCGTCTTGGCCCCGGCGCTTGCCACCGCGCAGGATGCCGACCTGGCGCACAGCACCTTGACCGGCGACTGGAACGGCACGCGCAGCGACTGGCTGCAGCGCGGTGTCAATGTACGCGGCGACTACGTCGGCGAAGCGATGGGCGTGGTCGATGGCGGCCGCGGCGAGCACGGCGCGCGCTATGCGCAGCAGGTACGGCTCGGCGTGGACCTGGACCTGGCCAAACTCGCCGGCTGGGACGGCGGCGCGCTGCATGTGACCATCAACGACCGCCGCGGCCGCAGCACCTCGGCCGACCTGCTCGGCAACCGCTTCCCGATCCAGGAAGCCTACGGCGGCCAGTTCACCCGGCTCACCGAACTGAGCTACGACCGCCGCTTCAACGACGGGCGCAGCTACGTCAAGGCCGGCTTCTACGCGATGGGCAACCAGTTCGGCGCGCACACGCTGCTGACCAACTTCGTCAACGCCGCGTTCTGCGCGCATCCGTTGGCGATGTCCGGCAACAGCGGCTGGTACAACTATCCCAACGCGCGCTGGGGCGCGGAGGCAGCACAGCATCTGACGCCGGCGACGAACCTGCGAGTCGGCTGGTTCCAGGTCAACCCCAGTACCAACAACAACGTGCACACCGCGTTCGATCTGAATGCGCGCGGCACCACCGGCTCGCTGTTCCCTGTCGAGCTCACCTGGACGCCGGGCGCCGGCGGCGCCTACCCGGGCACCTACAAGTTCGGCGGCTACTACGACTCCTCGCGGGTGCCTCGCAAGGGCCTGGACCCGCGCGCCACCACCGGCCGCGACGGCGCCTATCTGCTGGTCGAACAGAAGCTTTACTCGCCCGGCGGCGAGCGCGGCCGAGGCCTGACCGGCTTTGCCCAGTACATGGTCTCCGACCGCGCCACCGCGCAGATCACCCGCTGGTACGCGCTGGGCGGCGTGTACCAGGGCATTGGCCGGCGCAGCCAGGACCGCATCGCCCTGGGCTACGTCGGCGCCGACATCAACCACCGCCTGCTCGACATGCGTCGCGCGGCGCTGCTCGAGGCCGGCGTGCCGCCGGACGCGCCGGTGTTCGCGCTCGACACTGCCGAGGAACTCTACGAACTGTCCTACAGCGCGCAGCTGACGCCGTGGCTGATGCTGCGGCCGGATGTGCAGTACATCGTCAACCCCGGCACCTTCGCCTATGCGCGCACCGACAACGCGCTGGCGGTGGGGCTGCAGGTCAAGCTCACCTTCTGAGCGCGCGCTGCGCGCCACCTTGCCCAGGCCGATCCCGATGCCCCTGTTTCCACGACCACTGACCATCCTGTGCTGCGCCGGCCTGCTGCTGCTGGCATCGCCGCTGCAGGCCGCGGCGGCACCCGCGGCAGTGCCTGCGTCGCCACAGGCTGCGGCACCGCTACCGCCGCCGCACGTTCTGCAGATCCGCGGGCTCGATATCGGCGCCGGCCTGCCCAAGATCATCGTGCCGATCACTGCGCACGACGCCGAACAGGCGCTGGCGCAGGCACAGCGTATCGCCGCCTCGCCCGATGCGGACCTGGCCGAGTGGCGCATCGACCTGATGGACGATGCTACCGACGCGGCGGCACTGGCGGCATTGGGGCCGCGCCTGGCAAAGGCGCTGCACGGCAAGCCGCTGCTGCTGACCTTCCGCACCAAGGCCGAGGGCGGTGCGGTGGCGATCGACGATGCCGCCTACGGCGCGCTGTACGCGCGCCTGCTGGAGGCGCGCTTCGCCGACCTGCTCGACGTGGAGATGGTCCGCGACCCGGCAGTGCTGCGGCAGCTGGTGGCGCAGGCCCACCGGCAAGGCGTGTACGTGGTGATGTCCAGCCACGACTTCCACGCCACCCCGCCGGTGGCGGAGATCGTGGCGCGGCTGCAGCGGCAGCAGGTGCTGGGCGCCGACGTGCTGAAGATCGCGGTGATGCCGCGCGATCCGGGCGACGTGCTGCACCTGCTCGACGCCACCTGGCAGATGCGCCAGCGCAGCGGCCAGCCGTTGCTGACCATGGCGATGGGGCCGCTGGGCGCGGTGTCGCGATTGTCCGGCGGCACCTTCGGGCAGAGCCTGACCTTCGGCATGCTCGGCAGCGCCTCGGCGCCGGGGCAGATCGATGCGGCGCGGTTGCGGCAGGCGCTCGACGCGCTGCATGCCGCTGCGCCCTCCAAGTAATCCCGCGACGCTGCGGTTCTCGTTCGCTGTTCCTGCAGGAGTGTTGCCATGAGCCATGCCGCCGCCCCGCCCAGCACGCTCGTCCTGGACCGCATGAGCGGCTTCCAGTGGACGGCCATTGCGGTCTGCGTGTTGTTGAACATGCTCGACGGGTTCGACGTGATGGTGATGGCGTTCATCGCCCCGCACGTGTCGGAGGCCTGGCATTTGTCCGGCAAGCTGCTGGGGATCGCGCTCAGCGCCGGGCTGGTGGGCATGGCGCTGGGCTCGCTGCTGCTGGCACCGCTGGCCGACCGTTGGGGCCGGCGCAACATGATCCTGTGCTGCCTGGTGATCCTGACCGTGGGCATGGCTGCCTCGGCGCTGGCGCAGAACATCTGGCAACTGGCCGCGCTGCGCGTGTTCACCGGCATCGGCATCGGCGGCATGCTCGCCGGCGTCGGCGTGATCACCGCCGAATACGCGAGCCCGAAGTGGCGCAGCACCGCGGTGGCGCTGCAGGCCACCGGCTATCCCATCGGCGCCACGCTGGGCGGTTTGATCGCCGCGATGCTGCTGGAACGCTGGGGCTGGCACTCTGCCTTTCTGTTCGGCGCACTCGCGTCGCTGCTGTGCATCCCGGTGGTGCTGGCGCTGCTGCCCGAGTCGTTGGACTTCCTGCTCAGCCGGCGCCCGCCGGATGCGCTGGCGCGGCTCAACGTGCTGCTGACGCGCATGCGCGCACCGACCCTGGATGCCCTGCCGCCGCGACCGCCGGTGCAGGAAAAAGCGGGCTACGCGGCGCTGTTCACCCCGCGCCTGCGCCGCAACAGCGTGCTGATCGCGTTGGGCTTCTTCATGCACATGTTCGCCTTCTACTTCGTGCTGAGCTGGACGCCGAAACTGCTGGTGCAAGCCGGGTTGTCGGCCGAACAAGGCGTCACCGGCGGCGTGCTGCTGAACCTGGGCGGCATCGTCGGCGGTGCGTTGTTCGGCGGTCTGGCCGCACGCTTCGCGCTGCCGCGCTTGACCGCGGCCAGTTTCCTGATCGCCGCACTCGGCATGGCGGCGTTCGCCACGCTCGGCGCGCAGCTGCAGCTGGCCTTCCCGGTGGCCTTCGTGATCGGCGCGGCGCTGTTCGGCTCGATGGCCGGCCTGTATGCGGTGGCGCCGATCGTGTTCGCGCCGACTGTGCGCACCACCGGCCTGGGCTGGGCGATCGGCATCGGCCGCGTCGGCGCGATCCTCTCGCCGATGACCGTCGGCGTCCTGGTCGACGCCGGCTGGCAACCGGCCAACCTGTACTACGTGCTGGCGTTGCCGCTGCTGGTGGCCATTGCCGCGGTGCTGACGATGCGGTTGCAGCCAGCGCGTTGAAGGCCAGGCGGTCCGGATACGTGTCCAGTCTTCGAGAACAACGCGCCTGAAGACGCTGACATTGCCGACTTCGCCTACGTCATTGCTCGGCGCCACCACCCGGCGCCGGGACTGATGTGTCTGCGGTGACGCTCGGCGACAGCCAGTGCCAGCGCTGGGCCGGTACCGGTGGGCACCGCGCGCTGGAACCGCGCCAGTTCGGACGACTACCCACCGCCTTCCAGATCGTCGATGGCGCGGTCGACCTGCCCACGCATGACGTGGTGAGCGTGCAGCGTGTGCGTTGCTCGGCGCCCGGCATCGCGGTGGCGGCCAACGTGCTGCACTCGCTCGAGGCGGCCTAGGCCCCACGGACGTGGGGCCGCTCTGTCCGCTGCCACCGCGCGCAGGCGCTGCCTGCGCGCGACCTTGCTACTTGGCGTTCGGCAGCGCGTAGGCGATCACGTAGTCGCCGCGGTCCGGCGACTGCCGCGCGCCGCCGGCGGTGATCACGATGTACTGCTTGCCGTTCTTGGCCGATACGTAGGTCATCGGCCCGCCCTGGCTGCCGACCGGCAGCCGCGCCTTCCACAGTTCCTTGCCGGTGCCGCTGTCGAACGCACGCAGGTAGTAGTCCTGGGTGCCGGCGATGAACACCAGGCCGCTCTGCGTGGCCAGGGTGCCGCCCAGGGTCGGCATGCCGACCGGAATCGGCAGGTGCATCTTGAAGCCGAGCGGGCCAGTGTCCTGCACGGTGCCCACCGGCACCTGCCAGGCGATGCTGCGGGTCTTCAGGTCGATCGCGCTCAGCGTGCCGAACGGCGGCGCCTGGCAGGGGATGCCCAGCGCCGATAGGAAGCGGTTCTTGTTGACCGCGTACGGCGTGCCCTTCAACGGCACCGCGCCCATGCCAGTGTTGACCGCCTCGCCGCCGCTGGAGGCGGCCGCCTTCTGCGCCTTCTGCGGAATCATCTGCACCCACAGGCCCAGGCGCATGTCGTTGGCGAACACCACGTCGTGCACCGGATCGACCGACAGCCCGCCCCAGTTCATGCCGCCCAGCGAGCCGGGGAAACTCAGCGACACGTCGGTGCCGGGCGCGGTGTACAGGCCCTCGTAGCGCATCTTCTTGAAGGCGATGCGGCACAGCATCTGGTCCAGCAGGGTGGCGCCCCACATGTCCGCCTCGGTCAGGTGCTTGGTGCCGATCTGCGGCATGCCCACCGACAGCGGCTGGGTCAGCGCATACGGCTCGTGCGGGATGTCGGCGGCCTTCACCGGCACCTCGCGGACCTCGGTCAGCGGCGTGCCGGTGGCGCGGTCGAGCACGTACAGCTGGCCGGCCTTGGTGCCGATGATCAGCGCCGGCACGCGGCGGCCGTCGGCCATCGGGAAGTCGATCAGGCTCGGCTGCATCGGCAGGTCGAAGTCCCACAGATCGTTGTGCACGGTCTGGTAGACCCACTTGACCTTGCCGGTGCTGGCGTCCAGCGCGGTGATCGAGGCGCCGAAGCGGTGGTCCAGCGCGCTGCGCTCGGCACCGTACAGGTCGGTGGACGGGCTGCCCATCGGCAGGAACACGGTGTTGGAGGCGGCGTCGTAGGACATCGGCGCCCACACGTTCGGCGTGCTGCGCACGTAGGTCTTGCCCGGCGCCGGCGGCTGCGTGTCCTGCGGGTTGCCCGGGTCAAAGGCCCAACGCTGCGCACCGGTGATCACGTCGAAGCCGCGGATCACGCCGCCGGGCATGTCGGCCTGGACGTTGTCGGCGACGCGGCCGCCCACCACCACCGTGGTCCCGGCCACGGTCGGCGCCGAGGTCAACTGGTACAGCGGATCGGGCGCGGCGCCGAGGCCGGCCTTCAGGTCGACCTGGCCGTTCTGGCCGAAGCCGCTGCAGAACGCGCCGGTGTCCGCATCCAGCGCGATCAGCCGTGCGTCGATGGTGTTGGTCAGCACGCGGCGGCGGCAGTTCGCGCCGGCCGGCAGCACCGCCGCCGCCACCGGCGAGGCATTGGCGGCGCTCTGCTGCGCCAGCGCCGCGTCGGTATCGAAGTAGGCCAGGCCGCGGCAGCGCTGCCACACCGAGGACTGTGCGTTGATCTCGCGCTTCCACAGTTGCCGGCCGCTGCTGGCATCCAGCGCGATGACGTTGTTGTGCGGGGTGCACACGTACAGCGTCTCGCCGATCTGCAGCGGGGTGGTCTGGTCCTCGGCGCCGTTGCCGTCGCTGACGGCGACATCGCCGGTGCGATAGGTCCAGGCCACCTGCAACTGGCCGACGTTGCCGCGGCCGATCTGGTCCAGCGCGGCGAAACGGCTGCCGCCGGCGGTGTTGCCGTAGTGGCTCCAGCCGCGTTGCGCCTGCGCCGGGGTCACCGGCACCGGCGCCGGCCCGGGGCCGCTGGCGGCCACCGGCGCATGCGGTACGAACATGCCGGCCAGGCCGCCGGCACAGGCCAGCGCCAGCACCGCCGCCAGCGCATAGGCGCCGCGGCCGCCGCGCAGACCGCGGGCGCGGCGCAGGGTCGGGTAGACCAGGGCGACCAGCAGCGCCAGCACCGCCGGCATCATCAGCCGCGACACCAGCGGCCAGAACGCCAGGCCCGCATCCCAGGACGCCCAGGCCACGCTCAGCACGAAGGCCAGCGCGTACAGCCAAGCGCCGGCCGGGCGCCGCCGCAGTACCAGCAGCGCCGAGACCACGCAGGCCGCGCCCATCGCCAGGAAGTAGACGCTGCCGCCGAGCGTGGCCAGGCGGATGCCGCCGACCAGCAGCGCCAGCCCGATCAGCGCCAGCAGCAGGCCGACGCTCCACAGCAATATCCGGCCGCCGGCCGACACATCCGATTGGGTTTGCACGTTTTCGATCCTCTGCAGGGTAGGCGCGCGGCGCCCGCTATCGGCCACGACGATGGCGAGGGCAGGGCGTGCGCACGATGGCATGCCGCGGTTGGAAACGACGTCGGCAAGATGGGCGATTATCGCATTTGTGTTCGGTAATAGAACGAACGGCGCCGTCTGCCAATGCGACGCTGCGTGCCGGTTCCGACGTTTCTCCGACCTTGGTGAAGCCCGTACAACGCACTGTTACAGGGATGGTGCGATGCGACACATCGGTGGAGTAGCGTTGCGCGTTTCTTCCCAGCCGCACTCCCCATGTCCGACCTCTTCCAGGCGCCTCGTCGTCCCGTTCGCTGTGCCGTATTGCTGGCCATTGCCGTGGCCGGAGGCTGCTCCGGCGACAAGCCGGCGGCCGCGCCACCGCCGCGGGTGGGGGTGCTGACCCTGGGCGCGCGCACGTTGCCGGTGGAGCGCACCCTGGCCGGCCGCACCGTGGCCTACGAGACCGCCGACGTGCGTCCGCAGGTCGGCGGGCTGCTGCGCCAGCGCCTGTTCCAGGAGGGCCAGGAGGTCAAGGCCGGGCAGGCGCTGTACGTGATCGATCCGGCGCCGTACCAGGCCGCCTACGACATCGCCCGCGGCAACCTGGTGCAGGCCGAGGCGGCACTGGCCAGCGCGCGGCCCAAGGCCGAGCGCACCCGCAGCCTCACCGACATGGACGCGGCCAGCAAGCAGGACGCCGACGACGCGGTGTCCGCGCTGCGCCAGGACGAGGCGGCGGTGGTCGCGGCCAAGGCGGCGCTGCAGGCGGCGCGCATCAACCTCGACTACACCCGCATCACCGCACCGATCTCCGGCACCATCGGCACCTCCGCCTACACCGTCGGCGCGTTGCTCACCGCCGCGCAGGACGCGGCGCTGACCACCATCCAGCGGCTGGACCCGATCTACCTGGACGTCACCCAGTCCAGCACGCAGATGCTGGCGCTGCGCCGCCAGCTCGATGCCGGGCAGATCCACGCCATCGACGGCAAGGCGCAGGTGCAGGTGCGGCTGGAGGACGGCAGCACCTATCCGCACGCCGGCACCCTCGAATTCGTCGGCACCCAGGTCAACGCCGGCACCGGCAACGTCACCCTGCGCGCGGTGGTGCCCAACCCCGAGCACCTGCTGCTGCCGGGCATGTACCTGCGCGCGGCGCTGCCGATGGCCACCGACCAGGGCGCGGTGCTGGTGCCGCAGCAGGCGGTGACCCGCGACAGCAAGGGCGAGCCGGTCGTGAAATTGCTCGACGCGCACAACAAGGTGGTGGAGCGGCACATCCGCACCGGCGAGGCGATCGGCCACGACTGGCTGGTGGAATCCGGGCTCAAGCCGGGCGAGCGCCTGATCGTGGTCAACGGCAGCCGCGCCGAACTCGGCAAGCCGGCGCAGCCGTATCCCGTCACCGCCGCCCAGCTCGACGCCGCGCCGGCGCTGCCGGGCGACGACGCCCAGGCCGACTGAGGACTCCCGCATGTCGCGCTTTTTCGTCAACCACCCGGTGGTGGCCTGGGTCATGGCCATCGTCATCGTCCTGATCGGCATGCTGGCCATTCATGGCCTGCCGGTCGAACGCTATCCGCACATGGCGCCGCCCACCATCACCGTGCGCGCCACCTACACCGGCGCCTCGGCGCAGACGGTGGAGAACACCGTCACCCAGCTGATCGAGCAGTCGCAGCAGAGCCTGGACCACCTGCTGTACATGACCTCCACCAGCGCCTCGGACGGCACCGCGCAGGTCAACCTGGTGTTCGAGACCGGCACCAATGCCGACACCGCGCAGGTGCAGGTGCAGAACCAGTTGCAGTCGGTGATGTCGGTGTTGCCGCAGGCCGTGCAGCAGAACGGCCTGGTCATCACCAAGTCCAGCGGCTCGCTGTTCGAGGTGGTGGCGTTCACCTCCGACGACGGCAGCATGGACAACTTCGATGTCGCCAACTACATGGAATCGAACATCGACGACCAGATCAGCCGCGTCAGCGGCGTCGGCAACATCCAGCCGATGGGCTCGGAATACGCCATGCGCATCTGGCTGGACCCGGAGAAGCTGCGCAAGTACGCGCTGATGCCCTCGGACGTGGAGAACGCGCTGCAGTCGCAGAACACCGATGTGTCGGCCGGCGAGATCGGCGGCCAGCCGGCGCTGCGCGGGCAGCGCCTGGACGCCACCGTGACCACCCGCAGCCGCCTGCAGACCCCGGCGCAGTTCGGCGCGATCGTGCTCAAGAGCGATGCCAGCGGCGCCGCCGTGCACCTGTCGGACGTGGCCAGGATCGGCCTGGGCCCGGAGACCTACGACAGCATCACCCGCTTCAACGGCAAGCCCTCGGCCTCGCTGGGCATCGAGCTCAACTCCGATGCCAACGCGGTGGAAACCTCCAAGGCCATCGACCAGCGCCTGCAGGAACTCAAGCAGTACTGGCCGCACGGCTTCAACTACCACATCGCCTTCAGCACCACGCCGTTCGTCACCACCTCGATCAAGGAAGTGGTCATCACCCTGATCGAAGCGGTGTTGCTGGTGGTCGCGGTGATGTACCTGTTCCTGCAGAACTGGCGCGCCACGCTGATCCCGACCATCGCCGTGCCGGTGGTGCTGATGGGCACCTTCGGCGTGCTCGCCGCGTTCGGCTACTCGATCAACACCCTGACCATGTTCGCGATGGTGCTGGCGATCGGCCTGCTGGTCGACGACGCCATCGTGGTGGTGGAGAACGTGGAGCGGGTGATGGGCCAGGAGGGACTGCCGCCGAAGGAGGCGACGCTGCGCTCGATGCAGCAGATCGGCGGCGCCCTGGTCGGCATCGTGCTGGTGCTGACCGCGGTGTTCGTGCCGATGGCGTTCTTCAACGGCGTCACCGGCGTGATCTACCGGCAGTTCTCGATCACCATCGCCGCCTCGATGATCCTGTCGGTGCTGGTGGCGATGACCCTGACCCCGGCGCTGTGCGTGACCATCCTCAAGCCGCTGCACCAGGGCGAGGCGCCGATCGGCTCGCACGGCCGCCTGGGCTGGTTCTTCATCTGGTTCAACACCCGCTTCCGGCACCTGTCCGAGCGCTACCGCACGCTGGTCGAGCGGGTGCTGGGCAAGCGCGCGCTGGGCTTGGTCGCCTATGCGCTGCTGATCGCGGTCACCGGCCTGCTGCTGTGGCGCCTGCCCGGCGCGTTCCTGCCCGACGAGGACGAGGGCATGCTCAACGTGCTGGTCAAATTGCCGGCCGGCTCCACCCTGGAGCAGACCCTGGCGGTGACCGACCGGCTGACCAAGGCCGCGCTGAAGGACCCCGGCGTGCGCTCGGTGCTGTCCTCGGCCGGCTTCAGCGTCACCGGCGCCGGCCAGAACGTCGGTATGGCCTTCGTGCGGCTGAAGGACTGGGACGACCGCGACGACGACGCGGCGACCATCGCCGACCATCTGAACAAGGCGCTGGCCGACGTGCCCGACGCGGAACTGTTCGTGACCTCGCCGCCGGCGATCACCGGCCTGGGCGACGCCTCCGGTTTCACCTTCGAGCTGATGGACTACGAAGGCGCCGGCCACGCCGCCCTGGTCGCCGCGCGCGACAAGCTGCTGCGGCTGGCCCAGCACGATCCCAAGCTGATGAACGTGCGCTACGCCAGCCTGGAAGACGCGCCGGTGTACGCGGTCAAGATCGACGACGCCAAGGCGCAGGCGCTGGGCGTGGATCCGGGCGACATCAACGCCACGCTCAACAGCGCGCTCGGCGGCGACTTCGTCAACAACTTCATCTACAAGGGCCGCATCAAGAAGGTCTACGTGCAGGGCGATGCCGACGCGCGCATGGCACCGCAGGACCTGGACCGCTGGACCGTGCGCAACGGCGGCGGCGACATGGTGCCGATGTCGGCGTTCACCCGCTCGCACTGGACCAGCGCGCCGGCCGCGCTGGAACGCTACAACGGCGTGTCGGCGATGGAACTGACCGGCCAGGCGGTGCCCGGGGTCAGTTCCGGTGCGGCGATGGACGCGATGGCCGAACTCAGCAAGCAACTGCCGCACGGCTTCGGCTACGCGTGGTCGGACATGGCCTACCAGGAAAAGCTGTCGGCCAATCAGGCGCCGGCGCTGTACGCGATCTCGCTGCTGTTCGTGTTCCTGTGCCTGGTGGCGCTGTACGAGAGCTGGTCGATCCCGTTCGCGGTGATGCTGGCGGTGCCGGTGGGCGTGTTCGGCGCGGTGCTGCTGATGACCCTGCGCGGGCTGGAGAACGACGTCTACTTCCAGGTGGGCCTGCTGACCACGGTGGGCCTGGCGGCGAAGAACGGCATCCTCATCGTCGAGTTCGCGCGCGACCTCGAGCACCGCGGCGAAAGCCTGCTCGCCGCCACCCTGCACGCGGTGCAGATGCGCCTGCGGCCGATCCTGATGACCTCGCTGGCGTTCCTGCTCGGCGTGCTGCCGCTGGTGTTCAGCAAGGGTGCCGGCTCGGCCGCGCGTCACTCGCTGGGCACCGGCGTCACCGGCGGCACCCTGGCCTCGATCACCCTGGGCCTGTTCTTCGTGCCGCTGTTCTACGTGATCGTGCGCCGGATGTTCCCGGGGCCGGCGGTCGCCCACCCGGAGACGCAGGCATGAGCGCGATCTCTCGCATGAGCGTGGCGGTGGCCACGCTGCTGGCCCTGTCCGGCTGCACCCTGGCGCCCACCTACGTGCGCCCATCGGCGCCGGTGCCGGCCGACCTGGCGGCGGTCGATGCGGCGCCTGCCGCGGGCACCGCCACCGATACGCTGGCGATGCCGGACTGGCAGCAGGTGTTCCTGGATCCGCGGCTGCGCCAGACCATTGCGCTGGCGTTGCAGAACAACCGCGATCTGCGCGTGGCGATGCTGTCCATCGACAAGGCGCGCGCGCAGTACCGCCTCCAGCGCGCCGCGCAGCTGCCGTCGTTCGATGCCAACGCCAGCATGAGCCGCGGCCGCAGCAGCGCCGCCAGCAACGACGACGGTGTCTCCCAGGTCAGCACCAGCGACACCCTGCAGGTCGGGCTCAGCAGCTGGCAACTGGACCTGTTCGGACAGTTGCGCAGTCTCAAGCAGGAAGCCCTGCAGAACTGGCTGTCCAGTGCGGAGAACCAGCGCAACGTGCGCCTGAGCCTGGTCGCCCAGGTCGCCGCGGCATGGCTGACCGTGGGCGCGGACCAGCAGCAACTGGATCTGGCGCAGCAGACCCTGGACAGCCAGACGCAGACCCTGCAACTGACCGAGCGCCGGCACAGCATCGGCAGCGCGTCCGGGCTGGACCTGGCGCAGCAGCAGACCAGCGTGGAGTCGGCGCGTGTCGCCGTCGCCAGCGCCGCGACCCAGCTGGCGCAGACCCGCGATGCGCTGCAGCTGCTGGTGGGCGCACCGGTCGACGCAGCCCTGCTGCCGACCGCGCAGGCGATGCAGGGCAGCCTGGCGCTGGCACCGCTGCCGGCGCATCTGTCCTCGACGGTGTTGCTGCAGCGCCCGGATGTGCTTGCCGCCGAGCACACCTTGCAGGCGGCCAATGCCGACATCGGTGCCGCGCGCGCGGCGTTCTTCCCGTCGCTGAGCCTCACCGCGTCCACCGGGCGCAGCAGCGATGCGCTGTCCACGCTGTTCTCCGCCGGCAGCCGCACCTGGTCGTTCGTGCCCAGCATCACCGCGCCGATCTTCCACGCCGGCGCGCTGAAGGCCTCGCTGGATGCCTCCAAGCTCGGCAAGGACATCGCCGTGGCGCAGTACGAGAAGGCGATCCAGGCGGCCTTCGCCGAAGTGGCCGACGCCCTGGCCGCGCGCGACCACCTGCAGGCGCAGCTGACCGCGCAGCAGGCCCTGGTCGACGCCAGCCAGCGCAGCTACACCCTGGCCGACGCGCGCTACCGCGCCGGCCTGGATGGCCACCTGCCGGTGCTGGATGCGCAGCGTTCGCTATTTGCCGCGCAGCAGGCGCTGATCGCGCTGCGCCTGCAGGACGCCAGCAACCGCGTCACCCTGTACCAGGTGCTCGGCGGCGGTGCCGACGCCCAGGCCCTGGCTCAGGCCGCTGCTTCGCCCTGAGCCAGCTTGACGCTGGCCTGAGGCGAGGGATGAGTCGGTCCTGAGACGATCCTGAGCGAGCAGGAGCGTCGCCACGCGCGACGCTCCCCTGTGGGAGGGACTTCGGTCCCGACGCATCGCGGTTGGACGCTGTCCAACTGCCGGCCGAGGCGAGGTCCTGCGCGACATCCCCATGGCATCCCGCGCGGCCAGCCACCGCGCTGTTTTCCTGGCTGAACCCGGCCGCACGCAACGGCATGCGACGCCCACTTGGCGCGGGAGGAGCTTCTTGTGGGGGGGGACTTCAGTCCCGACGCGATGGACTCGAAAGGCGCTCCACCCATCGACCCAGACGCTGCCTTGCGCACCCCGCGGCACTCAACACGACCAGCCCGCGTCGCCCTCTTGATAGCTGAACGCGGCGGTACGCGCGGGCGGTCGTCGTAGACAAATGCCGGACATCGCTGCGCCCTGGATCGTTCGTCGCACAGGCCGCAGGCCGGCCCAGATGCATCTTCGGGCGCGCTGGCGACACCCTCGACACCGCACAGCGCGTCGGGCGTCGCGCCACGCTTGGGCCATAATCGCAGCGACTCACTCCAGGTATGCCGCACCCGATGAAGATCCCCCCGAGCCTGCAGCCGCTGATCGACGATGGCGTCATCGACGGCGTGCTGCGCCCGCTCAAGAGCGGCAAGGAGGCCGCGGTCTACGTGGTCCAGGCCGGCGACGACGTGCTCTGCGCCAAGGTCTACAAGGACATGGCGCAGCGCAGCTTCCAGGCGCGCGTGCAGTACCAGGAAGGGCGCAAGGTGCGCGGCAGCCGTCAGGCGCGGGCGATCGGCAAGGCCAGCAAGTTCGGCCGCCGCGAGCAGGAAGCGGCGTGGAAGGACACCGAGGCCAACACCCTGTACCAGTTGGTGGATGCCGGCGTGCACGTGCCGCAGCCGCGCGGCTACTTCCACGGCGTGCTGCTGATGGATCTGGTCACCGACGCCGACGGGCAGAGTGCGCCGCGGCTGAGCGAAGTCGAACTGGAACCGGCGCAGGCGCAGGCCTTCCACGCGCAGTTGGTCGGCGACGTGGTGAAGATGCTGTGCCTGGGCCTGGTCCACGGCGACTTGTCCGAATACAACGTGCTGGTCGGCGCCGACGGCCCGGTGGTGATCGACTTCCCGCAGGTGGTCAGCGCCGCCGGCAACAACGCCGCCCGCACCATGCTGCTGCGCGACGTGCACAACCTGCGCGATTGCCTGGGCCGCTTCGCCCCCGAACTCAACGCCACCCACTACGGCGAGGAGATGTGGGCGCTGTACGAGAAGGGCACGCTGCGCCCGGACAGCGCGCTCACCGGCCGCTTCGCCTTCGACACCCGCCGCGCCGACGTGCGCGCGGTGCGCGCCTCGATCGAGGACGCGCGGCAGGAAGCCATCATCCGCCAGCAGGGCCGCGAGGCCGCCGCGCAGGACGATTAGCTGGGGCCTCGAGTAACGACGGAGTCCCACTGTAGGAGCGGCTTCAGCCGCGACAAGCTCTATCGCGAATGCCCGGTCGCGGCGGAAGCCGCTCCTACCAGGGTCACGCCGTGTCCGGCTGCGCTGCGGTAACGCGGGTGATTGAGGTGCCCTGGTGTCGAGTACGCCATGTGGTGGTCATGCGTGTTCGTGGGTGGGAAGCGACGACGTGGACGGCCCGGCCACGCCCGGGCGACCGCATGCAGCATGACCGTTGCCGCCCGCAAAACGCCCCACGGTGTCGGCGAGACTGCGCATACCTGCCGCTCCGCTCGATCAGTGCCTGTTCGATTGCACTGAACCTAGCATCGCCACGCGGTCGCAGGCGCACGCGATCACGCCTTCAGGGTCGGCCTGGAAAACGCGCCGCTGACGCGGCGCAGCGTGTCTGATGACGGCCCCGCAATGCCAACGGACGGCCGCCAACTCCAACGCGGTGTATTGGGGAATGGGTACAGGACCTGGCGCGAAGCCGCGTTTGCGCAGGCCCATGTTGCGCTGCAATGCGGTGCCGCGGCATGTGCGACAGCGGCCACCGCGCGCTGCAAGCCGCGCCAGGCCTTGCCACGCCTGCATTGCGCAGGCCTCTACGCCGCGGCGGCCGGCCGTCTGCCGCTGATCCGCCAGGTGCCTTGATGAGCGTTCCATTTCGCTTATTTGCAGAAATGATTATTGAAAATAACAATCTGCCAGACGCCGCTTGCGCAGCCGCCCCTGGAGGGCCACCCATGTATTTCGATCCAGACGTCGTCCGATTCTTCGCCCTGGCGCAGCAGTCCGGGCAGCCGCCGATGGAGGAACTGCCCTTGCCCGAGGCGCGGGCGATGATGCGCGGCGTCGCCGCGCAGTTCGGTTTCCCGCGCGCGGAGATGGCCGAGGTCCGCGACCTGCAGGCGCCGGGTCCGGCCGCGCCGATCCCCCTGCGCCTGTACCGTCCGCACGGCCTCGACGCAGGCCCGGCGCCGACCTGCCTCTACGCACACGGCGGCGGTGGCGTGGTCGGCGACCTGGATTCGCACGACGACGTGTGCCGGCAACTGGCCGCGCGCGCCGGCTGCCAGGTGCTGGCGGTGGACTACCGGCTGGCGCCCGAGCATCCGGCGCCGGCCGGCATCGAGGACGTGATCGCCGTGCTGCACTGGTTGGCCGCGCACCCGGGCGAGGTCGGCGCCGATGCGCAGCGCCTGGCCGTCGCCGGCGACAGCATGGGTGGGGCCCTGGCGGCGAGCGCCGCGCTGGACGCACGCGATGCCGGCATCGCCCTGCGCTGCCAGATCCTGATCTATCCGCTCACCGACGTACGCCCGGACAATCCCTTCCCGTCGCGCGTGCACAACGCCGGCATCCCGCCACTGACCGAAGCGGCGATGCGCTACTTCGATCGCCAACTGCTGCCGGACCCGTCGCTTGCGTCGGACTGGCGCATCTCGCCGGTGGTGGCCGCGGACGTCGCCGGCGTCGCCCCGGCGCTGGTGGTGCTGGCCGACCGCGACGCGCTGCACGACGAAGGCCTGCACTACGCGCAGCGCCTGCGCGAGGCGGGTGTGGAAACCCTGGTGCGTGTCCACCCCGGCATGATCCACGGCTTCATCAACATGGGCAGCGTGATGCGCGTGGCCGGCGAAACCCTGGACCTGGCCGCGCTGCTGCTGCGCCAGCACCTACTGCCGGTAGCTGCGCAGGACTGAGCGCCTCGCTGCAGCGCATACGCCTGCCTGCGGTCGTTGCCCGCAGCGGCGCGCGCTGCCCTGCCTGACGCAATGCACCCATCGCGTCCGCAGGAGCGGCTTCAGCCGCGACGGGGCGTTGCCGATGCACCTCGGTCGCGGCTGAAGCCGCTCCTGCGCGTGCTGCGCTGTCGCGGGCTACGCCACCCGGCTGCGCCGCGCCCGTTCCAGGTGCACCAGCAGCAGCGAGATCGCCGCCGGGGTCATGCCGGGGATGCGCTGCGCCTGGCCCACGGTCTGCGGACGCACGCGCTCGAGCTTCTGCTGCACTTCGGCCGACAGCCCGCGCACCTGCGCGTAGTCGAAGGCGGCCGGGATCGGGGTGTCCTCGTGGCGCTGCTGGCGCGCGATCTCCTCGCGCTGGCGGTCCAGGTAGCCGGCGTACTTGATGCCGATCTCCACCTGTTCGGCCACCTGCGCGTCGGCCACGCCCGGGCCCAGCGACGGCACCCGCATCAGCGCGGCGTAGTCCAGCTCCGGGCGCTTGATCAGGTCCAGCACGGTGGTCTCGCGGCTCACCGCCACGCCCAGCGTGGCCACGACCTCGCGACCCAGTGCGTTGCCCGGCGTGGCCCACAGCGCGCGCAGGCGCTCGTTCTCGCGTGCCACCGCCTCCTGCTTGGCCTGGAAGCGTGCCCAGCGGCGTTCGTCGACGATGCCCAGGTCGTGGCCGATGCCGGTCAGGCGCGCGTCGGCGTTGTCCTCGCGCAGCTGCAGCCGGTACTCGGCGCGGCTGGTGAACATGCGGTACGGTTCGCTGGTGCCGTGGGTGATCAGGTCGTCGATCAGCACGCCGATGTAGGCCTGGTCGCGACGCGGCGACCACGGCTCCAGCCCGCGCACCTGGCGCGCGGCGTTGAGGCCGGCGATCAGGCCCTGCGCGGCGGCTTCCTCGTAGCCGGTGGTGCCGTTGATCTGCCCGGCGAAGAACAGCCCGGGCATGGCCTTGGTCTCCAGCGAGGCCTTGAGCCCGCGCGGGTCGAAGAAGTCGTACTCGATGGCGTAGCCGGGGCGGGTGATGTGGGCGCGCTCGAAGCCGCGGATCGAGCGCACCAGCTCCAGCTGCACGTCGAACGGCAGCGAGGTGGAGATGCCGTTGGGGTAGATCTCGACCACGTCCAGGCCTTCCGGCTCGACGAAGATCTGGTGGCTGGCCTTCTCGGCGAAGCGCACCACCTTGTCCTCGATCGAGGGGCAGTAGCGCGGGCCGATCCCCTCGATCTGGCCGGTGTACAGCGGCGAGCGGTCCAGCGCGCCGCGGATGATGGCGTGGGTGCGTTCGGTGGTGTGGGTGATCCAGCACGAGACCTGGCGCGGGTGCTGGGCGACCTCGCCCAGGAAGGACATCACCGGCAGCGGATCGTCGCCCGGCTGTTCCTCCATCGCCGTGTAGTCCAGGCTGCGCCCGTCGATGCGCGGCGGGGTGCCGGTCTTGAGCCGGTCCACGCCGAAGCGGCCATCGCGCAGCGCCTGCGCCAGCGCGGTGGCCGGCGGATCGCCGGCGCGGCCGCCGGCGTACTGGGTCTGGCCGATGTGGATCTTGCCGGCCAGGAAGGTGCCGGCGGTCAGCACCACCACCGCGGCCTCGAAGCGCAGCCCGGTCTGGGTCAGCACGCCGCGCACGCGCTCGCCGTACATGACCAGGTCGTCCACCGCCGCCTGGAACACGGTCAGGTTCGGCTGCGCCTCGACCAGGCGCCGGATCGCGCTGCGGTACAGACTGCGATCGGCCTGGCAGCGGGTCGCGCGCACCGCCGGACCCTTGGAGGCGTTGAGGGTGCGCCACTGGATGCCGGCCAGGTCCGCGGCGTGGGCCATCGCCCCGCCCAGCGCATCGATCTCCTTGACCAGGTGGCCTTTGCCGATGCCGCCGATGGCCGGGTTGCAGCTCATCGCTCCTACCGTCTCCACGTTATGGGTCAGCAGCAGGGTGCGGGCGCCGGCACGCGCGGACGCCAGCGCCGCCTCGGTGCCGGCATGGCCGCCGCCGATCACGATCACGTCATGGCGGTAGAAGGAATCGCTCATCGGGGTCTCGTCGGCCGGCGCGGGGCCGGTGGCAGGGGGCGACACATGGAGTCGACCCGGGTGTGAACAGGAATTTTAGCGGTTGCATCACAAATTGCAGATCCGGGCCTCAAGTTGGCACGCAATCTGCAGATATTCCTACTGCACCCAACGTGGCAATGCGTCAGGGGCGTATGACTGGAATTGGAACAGGGGCCAGTCACGCGCACGTTGGGGGAGCTGGGGGCCGGTAGTCGGGGGACTACCGGCCCTTTTTTATGCCCGTTTTTCGCTAGTCGCCGCGCCAGGCCAGCAACGGCAAGGCCCCAACGCGAAAAGCCCCGGCGGACCGGGGCTTTTCGTTGTGAGGCGCCGACGCCCGACAGGGCCGGAACAGGGGGGATCCAGATTTCCCTGTCGGACATCGACATAGACGGTGGGGTCGACCCCTTCGGGTCATAAAGCGACGCAGGCGGTCACCCCGTAGGACGTAGAGTGCGTGCTGGGACAGGCGAACGCAAGCCCTTTCTCAGGGTTCGAGTGTGCGACGTGTCCCATTGCTGCGACCCATATTGCCGGGGCGCGGCGCCGGCGGGCGCTGCATCCCCTCTGGACGCTGCATTGCCGGCCGGGCCGGCTGCATCGACTGCGGTCGCGGCGCCGAATTCAGCGCGTCCGGACGGCGCAGGCGATCCATGTCGCGCCAGGGCGAGGGCACCCGACCGCCCACGCTGGGCGGCGGCGGTGGGCGCGAACCGCCATCGTCCGGCCGCGGACGCGGTGGCGGGCGGTGGCGCGGACCATCGTAGCCACGGTAGTAGTAATACGGCACGCCGTACCCGTAGTAGCCGTAATAGGACGGGCCGTAGCCGTAGTAGGGCACCGCGCCGTAGGGCGAGTAGTACTCGGAGTAGCCGGCCGGGTAGCGGTATTCGACCGACGGGGCGCCACGGTAGTAGCCACCCTCGCCGCCTCCGGCGTAATCGTAGGTGGCACAGCCGCCCAGTGCGGCCAGCAGTCCAGCGGCGCAGATCAGGCGCAGTTTCATGGCGTTTGCCCTCCAGCAGGCTGGCTGACAGGTTCGGTCCGTGGCATTGAATCCCCCCTTAACTTCATCGGCCGCACTTGAACGCTTAAGTTGCGCGCAACGACGGCGAACCGGCGCGGGTCGCGGGCGCTGCACGTTGGCGACGATACGCTACCCTTTCGCGCATGGTCTCACGTTTTCTGCCCGAGTTCGGCGACGTCCTGGCGGCCGCCGCACGCATTGCCGCGCACGCGCGGCCGACCCCGGTGCTGCGTTCGCGGGCGCTGGATGCCGCCACCGGCGCGCAGCTGTACTTCAAGGCCGAACACCTGCAGCGCGGCGGCGCGTTCAAGTTCCGCGGCGCCTGCAACGCGGTGTGGGCGCTGGACCCGGCACAGGCGGCCTGCGGGGTGGTCACCCATTCCTCCGGCAACCATGGCGCGGCCCTGGCCCTGGCCGCGCGCACCCGCGGCATCGGCTGCCATGTGGTGGTGCCGGAGGGGGCGGTCGCCGCCAAGCTCGCCAACATCGCCCGCCACGGCGCCACGCTGTGGCGCTGCGCGCCGAGCATCGCCGCGCGCGAGGCGCTGTGTGCGCAGGTGAAGCGCGATACCGGCGCGACCCTGGTGCATCCCTATGCCGATCCGGCGGTGATCGCCGGGCAGGGCACCGCGGCGCTGGAACTGTTGGACGCCAGCGGCGGGCTGGACCTGCTGGTGGTGCCGGTCGGCGGCGGCGGCCTGGCCGCGGGCAGCCGGCTGGCGCTGTCGGCGCGGGCGCCGCAGGCGCAGTTGCTGCTGGCCGAGCCGGCCGGCGCCGCCGACACCGCGCGCTCGCTGGCGGCCGGCGAGCGCCGCGTGGACATGGTCCCGGACACGCTCTGCGACGGCCTGCGCGGCACCCTCGGCGAACCCAACTTCGCCCTGCTGCACGGCCAGGCCGAGGTGCTGGTGGTGGAGGACGCGGCGACCGTGGCGGCGATGCGGCTGCTGTGGCAGGTGCTCAAGCAGGTGGTGGAGCCGTCCTCGGCGATCGCCCTGGCGGCGGTGCTGGCGCAGCCGGCGCGCTTTGCCGGGCGCCGGGTCGGGGTGATCCTGTCCGGCGGCAACGTCGACCTGGACGCCTTGCCGTGGGGCGCGGCATGAGCGCGCGGCGCGGCTTCCGCTGGCTGGTGCGCCTGGCGGCGTTGCTGGGGCTGTGGCTGCTGGGCGTGGCGATCTACATCGTCTGGGTCGGCGACCGCGACCAGGCGGCGCCGGCCGACGCGATCATCGTGCTCGGCGCCGCGGCCTACGATGCCAAGCCGTCGCCGGTGTTCGAGGAGCGCATCCGTCATGGCCTGGACCTCTATCAGCGCGGCTACGCGCCGACCCTGATCTTCACCGGCGGCTTCGGCAATGGCGCGCGTTTCGCCGAGTCGCAGGTGGCCCGGCGCTACGCGCTGCGCCACGACGTGCCGGCCGACGCGATCCTGATCGAGACGGTGTCGCGCACCACCCGGCAGAACCTGATCGAGGCGCGCCGGCTGATGCGCGAACATGGCCTGCACCGGGTGATCGTGGTCAGCGATCCGCTGCACATGGCACGGGCGCTGCGGCTGTGCCAGGAACTGCAGATCGACGCGCTGGCGTCGTCGACGCCGAGCAGCCGTTTCCGCAGCTTCCAGACCCGCTGGCGCTTCCTGCTGCAGGAGCTGTACTTCTTCCATCGCGACCTGCTGGAGCGGGGCGTCGAGCACGGCGGCGAGACCGTATGATGGGCCTTTCCACGGGCGGAGGGCGGCAGCCATGAGCAACCACGGAGTTCCTGCGCAGGACCAGGCCATCACCCTGGTGCAGGCCTATTACGCGGCGTTCAACCGCGGCGATTGGGACGGCATGCTGGGCATGCTCACCGACGATGTCGCCCACGATCTCAACCAGGGCGCGCGCGAGACCGGCAAGGAGGTCTTCGCCGCCTTCCTGCAGCGCATGAACGCCAGTTACCGCGAGCAGTTGCAGGACATCGTGGTGCTGGCCGCGCAGGACGGCCGCCGCGCCGCCGCCGAGTACGTGGTGCATGGCGAATACCACCACACCGACACCGGCCTGCCGGAGGCGCGCGGCCAGCGCTACGTGCTGCCGGGCGGGGCGTTCTTCGACATCCGCGACGGCAGGATCGCCCGCGTCAGCAACTACTACAACCTCGAAGACTGGATCGCGCAGGTCTCCGCCTGAGCCGCGCGCCGGCCTGAGGCCGGCGCGTTCGCGCTGTCGCAAAACTGTCCGCCGGCCGTCATCTGCGGCCGCAGGCGCGGTGACTATGGTCGCCGCGTCGACCGAGAGGATTGCCGATGCGCGCGCTGCTTCGTTCCCCGGCCGTCGCGGTGGCGCTGCTGGCCTGCACGCTCGCGCTGGCCCTGCTGGGCGCCCGCGGCATCTGGGACGCCGACGAGGGCCGCTACTCCAATGTCGCGCTGAACATGCTGCACAGCGGCGACTGGCTCACGCCCCGCCGCAGCGAGGACGTGGCGCACTGGACCAAGCCGCCGCTGACCTACTGGGCGATCGCCGCCAGCGTCGCCGTGTTCGGGCCGTCGCCGTGGGCGGCGCGGCTGCCGTCGGCGCTGTCCTACCTGCTGTGCGTGCTGCTGGTCTGGCGCCTGGCGATGCGGCTGTTTCCCGAACGCCCCGCGCTGCCGACGCAGGCGGCGCTGCTCTACGCGACCATGCTGGCGCCGTTCGGCGCGGCGCAATGGATCTCCACCGACTTCCTGCTCGCCGCCTGCGAGACCCTGGCGGTGTGGGCCTTCGTCGAGGCGCGTGCGCATCCGCCCGGCCAGGGCAAGCGCTGGATCGCGGCGATGTGGGCCGGCTTCGCCCTGGCGTTCATGACCAAGGGGCCGCCGGGCCTGCTGCCGTTGCCGGCGCTGCTGCTGTTCAACGCGGTGACGCCGGGGCCGCCACGACGCGCGCTGCAGCTCTCCGGCATCGTCCTGTTCGTGGTGCTGGCGCTGCCCTGGTACCTGGCGGTGATCCGTGGCCATCCCGGGTTGCTGCAGTACTTCGTCGGCGACGAGGTGGTCAAGCGCGTGGCCAGCGATGCGTTCGGGCGCAACGCGCAGTGGTACGGCTGGGCGGTGGCGTATGCGCCGATCCTGGTCTTGGGCACGCTGCCGTGGACGCCCGCGCTGGCGCGCTGGGCCTGGCGGCTGCCGCGGCAGCTGCGGCAGTGGTGGCGCACGCCGGCGCTGCGCCTGCAGCAGGCCGCGCCCTTGTTGCTGACCCTGTGGCTGCTGCTGCCATTGCTGGTGCTGTGCCTGTCGCGCTCGCGGCTGCCGCTGTACGTGCTGCCGCTGTTCGTGCCGCTGGCGTTGCTGGCGGCGTGGCAGCGCGCGCAGGAGGGGCGCGCGCCGTGGCGCTGGCCGTGGCTGCTGGGCTGGTGCGGATTGCTGTTGGCCCTCGAACTGGCCGTGGCGCTGCTGCCCACGCATAAGGATGCCGGCGCCTGGGCGCAGGCGATCGCCCAGCGTGCCGGCACGCCGGTGCGCGAGGTGGTGTTCGTCGAGGATATGGCGCGCTATGGCTTGCGCCTGGAGCTGGGCGCGCAGGTGCGCAAGATCCGCCTGGACCCCTTGCCCGACGCGCCGCGCTTCGGTCCCGAGTACGACGCCGACCTGGCGACGGTGCTGCGGCAACCGCGCACCGGCCGCGTGTGGGTGTGCAAGGACGCGGCCTGGTCGCAGGTGGCCGTACGCATCGCCGCGCAGGGCGCACAGGCGCAGGTGCTGGGTAAGCCGTACCAGGGCCGGGTGCTGTTCCGGGTGCGGCCCGGCTCAGTCGCCGCGGCGGCGGATCGGGATCGCTGACAGCGGCACCGCGGCGATCTCGCCGCCGCCTTCGCGGATCGGCGCGCCCGGCGGTGGTGCCCAGGCGTGCGCGTAGATCACTTCCCAGGTGCTGGGCAGCGTGCCGTCGGCGCTGCGCAGCGGCTCGTAGGCGGCGCTGGCGGCAGCGAACCGGCCACGGCCGGTGAGGGTGTGGCGGCGCGCCTGCAGCGCGTTGGTGGCGCCGATCGCGCGCAGTTCGCGCATCAACGCGGCGAGATCCGGATAGGTCAGGTTGAACACGTCGCGGTCCAGCACCGGATCGCGGAAGCCCGACAGCATCAGCGCATCGCCGAACTGCGCGATCGGTGCGAAGCGGCTCACGTGCGGTGTGGTCCGGTCGGCCTGGGCGAACGCCTCGCGCAGTTCCACCAGGGTGTCCGGGCCGAAGCTGGAACACAGCAGCAGGCCGCCGGGCTTGAGCACGCGGCGGAAACCGGCGAACACCGCCGGCAGGTCCTCCACCCACTGCAGGCACAGATTGCTGAAGATCACATCGACGCTGTGCTCGGCCAGCGGCAGCGCGCGCGCGTCGGCGCAGATGCGGCCGAACGGCTTCCACCAGCCGGCCTGGCGCTTGGCCTGCTGCAGCATCGGCAGGGCCTGATCGAGCGCGATCACCTGCGCGCGCGGCCAGCGCTTCTTCATCGCCGCGGCGGCATGCGCCGGGCCGCTGCCCACGTCCAGCACCACCTGCGGCACGCGGTCGCCGAGGTAATCCAGCGATTCCAGCAAGCGCCCCTGCACCTCGCGCTGCAGCGCCGCGGCGGCGTCGTAACTGGCGGCGGCACGCGCGAACGCGCGGCGGATATGCTGGGAGTCGAACGCGGAAGGATCCATCCGCGCATTATCGCCGCCCGCGTCCCGCCGCGGCCAGCGGTGGCGCGAATCACCGCGTTGCGCACTTCGCGCTGATCAAGCGGTGCGACCGCCGCCATGTACTCCCAATCCCGAATCCAGCCGGTTCCTCATCGCCGCTTTTCCCTCGCGGCCAGCGTCGTCCTCAGATCATCATGTTCAGCGCCTCGCGCCGACCAAGCGGCGCGACCGCCGCTGTGCATCCCCACTCCCGACTCCCCCAATCCCGGCTCTTCAGAACGTCCCCGGATAGCTGCCGCCGTCCAGCAACAGGTTCTGTCCGCTCAGATAGCCGGCCTGCGCGCTGCACAGGAAGGCGCAGGCGGTGCCGAATTCCTCCGCGGTGCCGAAGCGCCCGGCCGGAATCTGTTGGCGCTTGCGTTCGGCCAGGTCGGCGGGGTCGATGCCTTCCCGTTGCGCGGCATGGGCGATGTTGCCGCGCAGGCGGTCGGTGTCGAACTGCCCCGGCAACAGGTTGTTGATGGTGACGTTGTGCGCCACCGTGCGCCGCGCCAGCCCGGCGACGAAGCCGGTGAGGCCGGCGCGCGCGCCGTTGGACAGGCCCAGGCTGTCGATCGGCGCCTTCACCGCGGCGGAGGTGATATTGACGATGCGACCGAAGCCGCGCGCCTGCATCGCATCGACGGTGGCGCGGATCAACGCGATCGGCGCCAGCATGTTGGCGTCGAGCGCGCGCAGCCAGTCCTCGCGTTCCCAGTCGCGGAAATCGCCCGGTGGCGGACCGCCGGCGTTGTTGATCAGGATGTCGACCTGCGGGCAGGCGGCCAGTGCGGCGGCGCGCCCATCCTCGGTGGCGATGTCTGCGGCCAACGCGACCACGTCGCCACCGCCGCGCAGCGCGCGCAACTGCGCCGCGGCCGCATCCAGCCCCGCCTGGCCGCGCGCCACGATCACCACGTGCACGCCTTCGCGTGCCAGCGCCTGCGCGCAGCCCAGTCCCAGCCCCTTGCTCGCGGCGCACACCAGCGCCCACTTGCCAGCGATTCCCAGGTCCATGCTTGCGCTCTCGTTCGAAGGAGCCGCGATGATCGGACATCGTCGCTGCTGCGGCCAGCTGCGCGGCGTGACATGGAGGACAGTTGAGCGCGCAAGACATGTGCAGGAGCGGCTTTCGCCGCGCGGTGCGCGGCTGCCATGCGTCGCGACGGAAGGGCACCTCTAAAAACCTCGATTTAAGGAATCGCGCGCCAGGTGGATCAGTCGGTTGCGAAAGACGCAGATCGAGTTTTCGGGGTCGAGGTGTCCTGAAGTCGCTCTCGCAGGGATGGGGTGGGCATCCTTGTGGGAGGGACTTCAGTCCCGACGACGGAGGGTGTCAGCGGGCTTTCGGCGTCGCTTGTCGCGGCTGCATGACAGTTGAGTTCCATGATCGAGCCGCTTGCGTCTTTCTGACATCGGTACAGGATGATGCAGTGTGGGAGTCGACCGTCATGCGGTCGCGACGAACGGAGTCGGGAAGTCCACCGTCTTCGGACGCGATCGGGATGCCATGCGTCCGCGCGCTGCAGGACTGTCTGGGTGAGAGGAATGGAGGCCGCCAGGTCCAGTCGTCGGGACTGAAGTCCCTCCCACAGTGCAATCGCAATCGCCCGCGGTCTTGGAAGAATCCCGATTTCCGGCTTTTTGCGGAAGGCGGTTGCGAAAGATGCAGATCGAGTTTTCGGGGTCGAGGTGTCCTTAAGTCGCTCTCGCAGGAATAGGGTGGGCATCCTTGTGGGAGGGACTTCAGTCCCGACGACGGAGCGTGTCAGCGCACTTTCGCCGTCGCTTGTCGCGGATGCATGACAGTTGAGGTCCTTGAATGGAGCCTCTTGCGTCTGTCTGAGGTCGGTACGGGACGCGTGGTGCAATGTGGGAGTCGACGGTCATGCGGTCGCGACGAACGGAGTCGGGAAGTCCGCCATCTTCGGACGTGATCGGGATGCCATGCGTCCGCGCGTTGCAGGACTGTCTGAGTGAGAGGAATGGAGGCCGCCAGGTCCAGTCGTCGGGACTGAAGTCCCTCCCACAGTGCAATCGCAATCGCCCCGCGGTCCCGGAAGAATTCCGATTTCCGGCGTTTTGTGGGAGTGGCTCGGCCGCGCCGCGATTGGCCGGACATGCGTCGCGGCTGAAGCCGCTCCTACGGCACGCTCGTGGAGCGTGCACGCTGCCCGACCACGCTAGTTCAGCATCGCCATGAATTCGCGCAGCGCTTCGGCCACGGTGTCGGCGTGGCCGAGGAACGGGGCGTGGCCGCCGCCGGCGATGGTCAGCGCACGCGCGTTCGGCGCCAGTGCCGCGGCGGCCTCGATGCCCGCGGGCGGGACCAGGCGGTCGCGCTGGCCGCCGATCCACAGGCTCGGCACGCGCAGGCCGGGCAGGGCGCGGCGCAGGTCGGTGCGTTCCAGCAGGGTCAGGCCGTCCTGCAGCACGTGCGGGTCGGGCGCGCCGCGGGCGTCGAGCGCTTCGCGCAGGGTGCGCAGTTCGGCGCGGGCGTGCGCCGAGCCGAGCGTGTCCAGGGCCAGGAAGCGTTCGAGGGTGCCGCGGTAGTCTTCGGCCAGATCGCGGCCGAACTGTGCGAACACCTGCGGCTCCACCGCGTGCGGCCAATCGCTGCCGCGCACGAAACGCGGCGTTGCCGCGAGCATCGCCAGGCCGCGCACCTGCGGTTGCGTGGCGGCGGCGTGCAGCGCGAACAGCCCGCCCAGCGACCAGCCCAGCCACGCGGCCGGCGGCGTGGCCGCGGCGATCGCGCTGACCACGTGCGGCAGCGCCAGCGGCGTGTCGTCGCCGCGGCTGTGACCGTGCCCGGGCAGGTCCACCAGGTGCAGGCGACACTGCGCCGACAGGCGCTCCACCAATGGCGCGAAGATGCCGCCGTTCAACGCCCAGCCATGCAGCAGGACCAGATCGGGGCCCTGCCCCAGGGTGTCGATATGCATCGTCGTCCGTCGTCGAAGGAACAGGAAGGCCGCTTCGGCCGCCGCGTCAGTTCGCCGCGCGTTGCGCCAGCACCTGCGGCAGCAGCAGGCGCCACTGCCGGCGCGGATAGTCGCGGGTGCGCCAGGCGGACACGCGATGCGCACCGCGGCACTGCTGGATCGCCGTGCTCAGCCAGTCGCCGTCGATGCCTTGCCAGGCGCCCGCGGGCGTCAGCAGGTTCGGCGCCAGCCGCGGATGCACGTCCTCGCGCAGCATCTGCCACAGCGCGTCGGTGGCGAACGGCGAGGCGGCGAGCACGCCGGCGATATGCGCATGGCGTGCGTCGACCGCATCGTCCAGGTACAGCTCGGCCAGCGCGTCCCACACCGCGCGTCGCGCGGCGAGGTCGGTTGCGCTCACGCCGGCACGCCGGGCGGGTGCGCGGCCACGCGATCGCGGGCCAGGGCCAGCGCATCGAGCAACGCCTGCACCTGCGCCGGCGTGTGCAGTGCCGACAGGGTCACGCGCAGCCGCGACTTGCCTTCCGGCACGGTTGGCGGGCGGATCGCCGAGACCAGGTAACCGGCCTGTTCCAGCGCCGCCGACCACGCCAGCGCCGTGCGCTCCTCGCCGCACAGCAGCGGCTGGATCGGCGTGTCCGAGGCCATCAGCTCCAGGCCATGGCGGCGTGCGCCGCCGCGGAACAGGACGATCAGTTCGACCAGCCGCTCGCGCCGCCACTGGTCGCGCCGCGCCAGCTTGACCGCCGCCAGCGACGCGGCGGCCTGCGCCGGCGGCAGCGCGGTGGTGTACAGATACGGCCGTGCGGTTTCGGCCAGGTGCCGGATCAGCGCCGCATCGCCGACCACCGCCGCGCCGTAGCCGCCCAGCGCCTTGCCCAGGGTCACCAGCTGCAGCGGCACGTCGTCGACACCGAGGCCGGCCTCGGCGACGCCGCCGCGCCCATGCGGGCCGACCACGCCGACGCCGTGGGCGTCGTCCACGTACAGCAGCGCCTGCTGCGTGCGTGCCACCAGCGCCAGCGAGCGCAGCGGGGCGACGTCGCCGTCCATGCTGAACACGCCATCGGTGGCCAGCATCGCCGCGCCATCGGCGGCGTGCTTGAGCTGGCGCATCGCGCCTTCGGCATCCAGGTGCGGATAGCGGCGCAGGCGGCAGCCGGCCAGGCGGCTGGCGTCGAGCAGGCTGGCGTGGTTGAGCCGGTCCTGCACGCACACGTCCTCTTCCTCGCTCAGCAGCGCCTGCTGTACCGCCAGGTTGGCGATGAAGCCGCTGCCGAACAGCAGCGCCTGCGGGTAGCCGAGCCAGTCGGCGATCTCGCGTTCCAGCGCCTCGTGCAGCGCGTGGTGGCCGCACACCAGGTGCGAGGCGGTGGCGCCGGCGCCGTCGCGCGCGGCGGCGTCCTGCAGGGCGGCGACCACTTCGAACTGCTGCGCCAGGCCCAGATAGTCGTTGCTGCAGAAGCCGGTCAGCCAGCGGCCGTCGAGTTCCAGGCGCACGCCGTCGCGGCGGCCGACGCTGCGGCGCACGCGCAGGCGCCCCTGCGCTTCGCGCAAGGCGCGCGCGGACTGGATGCGGTCGTGCAGGTCGGGACGGGCCATGGGCGCGGGTGGGGCATCTGGCGGATTAGCGTAGCGCGTCCCCGGTCGGGCCGGGCGCCGCCGGCGATGGACGGCCGGATCGGCGGACGGACGCGCGACCGGGATTCAGACCAGGGCGGCGGCGATCGCCGGCGTGGGATGGGCGGTGATGTCCGCATGCACGGTGCCGGGATGGTCGTGCGCGTCGGCGTCCACCATCACCTGCATCGGCCGCAGCCCCAGCCGCGCGAACAGCGCTTGGTCGCGCTCGGTATCCGGGTTGCCCGTGGTCAGCAGCTTCTCGCCGTAGAAGATCGAGTTGGCGCCAGCGCAGAAGCACAGTGCCTGCAGTTCGTCGCTCATGCTCTCGCGCCCGGCCGACAGCCGCACCATCGCCCGCGGCATCGCGATGCGGGCCACGGCAATCGTGCGCACGAACTCGAACGGGTCCAGCTCGACCGTGCCGTGCAGCGGGGTGCCGGCGACCTGCACCAGGCCGTTGATCGGCACCGAATCCGGATGCACCGGCAAATTGGCCAGCGCCTGCAGCAGGCCGGCGCGCTGGTCGCGCGACTCGCCCATGCCGACGATGCCGCCGCAGCAGGTCTTCAGCCCGGCGTCGCGCACGTGGGTCAGCGTGTCCAGGCGGTCCTGGTACTGGCGGGTGTGGATGATCGAGTCGTAGAAATCCGGGGCGGTGTCCAGATTGTGGTTGTAGTAGTCCAGCCCGGCCGCCTTCAGCGCCTGCGCCTGGGTGCCGTCGAGCATGCCCAGGGTCGCGCAGGTCTCCAGGCCCAGCGCCTTCACCTCGCGGATCATCTCCGCCACCTTCGGGATATCGCGGTCCTTGGGCGAGCGCCAGGCCGCGCCCATGCAGAACCGTGAGGCGCCGGCGGCCTTGGCCTGGCGCGCCTTGTCCAGCACCGCCTCGGTGCTCATCAGCTTCTGCGCCTCCACGCCGGTGGCGTAGCGCTGCGCCTGCGGGCAGTACGCGCAGTCTTCCGGGCAGCCGCCGGTCTTCACCGACAGCAGCGTGGACACCTGCACCTGCGCCGGATCGAAGTGCTCGCGGTGCACGGCGGCAGCGCGGTGCAGCAGCTCCGGGAACGGCAGATCGAACAGGGCGAGCAATTCCTGGCGTTGCCAGTCGTGTCGGACGACAGCGGACATGGGGGTTTCCTGACGGTCAGCGGCTGGGAAAGCGGGCAGTCTGGTGAGCATGGAAACTCCTGTCAACTTCACGATGCCCTGTTTGGTTGACGGTGCATGGCGCTGGCTGCAGCACCGCCTGCTGCCGGAACGCTGCCTGGTCTGCGGGGAGTCCGGCGTGCCGGGCCTGGACCTGTGTGCGGCCTGTCGCGATGGCGTGCCCTGGAATGCGGCGACCTGTTGCCGCTGCGCGCTGCCGTTGCCGGCGCTGGATGCCGAGCAGATCTGCGGCGTGTGCCAGCGCCGGCCGCCGCCGCTGGAACGGGTCGCCAGCGCCTGCGTGTACGCCGCGCCGGTCGATGGCCTGTTGCGCCGCTTCAAGTTCCACCAGGATCTGGCGGCCGGGCGCGTGCTCGCCGCGCTGCTGCAGGCACGCTGCGCGGCCTTGCCGCGGCCGCAAGCGCTGCTGCCGGTGCCGCTGCATCCGGCGCGGCTGCGCCAGCGCGGCTACGACCAGGCGCTGGAACTGGCGCGGCCACTGGCGCGCGCGCTGGCGCTGCCGCTGTGCCTGGAGTTGCAGCGGGTGCGGGCGACCGCGGCGCAATCGGAACTGGATGCCCACGCGCGCCGGCGCAATCTGCGCGGCGCGTTCGCGGTGCCGGCGTCGGCGGTGCTGCCGGCGCACGTGGCCCTGGTCGACGACGTGATGACCACCGGCGCGACCCTGCACGCCGCGGCAAAGGCGCTGCGCCGCGCGGGCGTCGAACGGGTCGACGCCTGGGTGGTGGCGCGGGTGCCGTGAGCGTGGTGCGTCTATCGTGCGTGGTGCAGATGGGTGGCTCCGCTGCAAAGCACACGCGTCGCGCGGTTATTGCCTGTCGTGGGAGACAACCGCTACGCGTGGCGTTGCGTGCATATCGGCCGATGTGCCGCAGCGGCGATCTCCACCAAGTGCCTGTGCGCATCAACGGTCGGCAGGTGCGCGCGGCGTTATGATCGCGACGACGCCAACAACGAAAGGAGCGCGCGATGCGCTGGAAGGCTTTGGGTCTGTCGATGGCGCTGTGTGTCTTCGGTGTCGCCGGCTGCGGATACGGCAAGGCGCCGGACGCCGCTGCTGCCAGCCCGGTCAAGGCGAAGCTCGAATGGCGCCTGGCCAGCCATGCGCCCACCCCGGACGCTGTCCAGGCCGACTACCACGGGCAGCCGCTGTACCTGGCGCCGCAGGCGCTGCTGGTCGTCGAGGATGCGGCGACCGTGTCGCTCGCCGACAACGGCGATGGCCAGCCAGCGCTGGATCTGCGCTTTCCTGGACACGGCCAACGCCTGACCCAGGCCACCGAGCAGAACGTCGGCAAGCCGATCGCCCTGCTGGCCGACGGCCGGGTGCTGACCGTGGCCACGATCATGGCGCCGTTGCCGGGCGACAGTCTGCGGATCAGCGGGCTGCAGGACATGCAGGAACAGCAGCGGGTGTTCGCGCTGTTGACCCACGCGCCAGCCGCGTCCGCGCCAGCGCAGGAGGCCAAGCGCTAGAACGCATCGGTGCGAGCAGGCGCGGCGGATGCCGCGTCCTGGTCAGGTTCCGCGTGGAGCGAGTCGGTGGCCTGGCCGGCGTCCGGGGGCGCGCCTGGACGTCGCTGTCAGCATGGCGCGTCGGCGGCGCCAGCCTTTTGCCAGGGCCTTGGGCAGGTTTCAAAGCACGACGCACGCTGCGTGAGCGATGACAGGTCCTAGCCTGCGCGCAGCGCCAGCGCCGCGGCGATGCCGGCGAAGATGGCCAGGCCGACCCAGTTGTTGTGCAGGAAGGCGCGGAAGCACGCCGCGCGTTCGCGGTGCCGGGCCATGCGGAACTCGGCGGCCACCAGCAGCGCCGCCACGCCCAGGCCGGCCCAGTACCACACGCCCAGTTCCGCACGATGGCCGACGAAGGCGAGGGCGACGAACATCAGCGCGTACAGCACGCCCTGGATGACCAGGTCCAGTTCGCCGAACAGGATCGCGGTGGACTTGGAGCCGGCACGCAGGTCGTCCTCGCGATCGACCATCGCATACCAGGTGTCGTAGGCCGTGGACCAGAGGATGTTGGCCGCGTACAGCAGCCAGCCCAGCGCCGGTACCTCGCCGCGCACCGCGGCGAAGGCCATCGGGATGCCCCAGCCGAAGGCCATGCCCAGATAGACCTGCGGCAGGTAGGTGTAGCGCTTCAGGTAGGGATAGCTGGCGGCCAGGAACAGCCCGACCACGCTCAGGCCGATGGTCAGCGCGTTCATCGTCAGCACCAGCGCGAAGGCCACCAGCATCAGCACCGCGAACACCGCCAGCGCCTCGCGGCCGCTGACCGCACCGGTGGCCAGCGGCCGGCTGCGGGTGCGCTCGACCTGCGGGTCCAGCCAGCGGTCGGCGTAGTCGTTGATCACGCAGCCGGCCGAGCGGGTCAGCCAGACACCGGCGGTGAACACGAACAGGGTCCACAGCGGCGGCACCCCGTCGGCGGCCAGCCACAGCGCCCACCAGGTCGGCCACAGCAGCAGCAGCGCGCCGATCGGCCGGTCGCCGCGCAGCAGTTTCCAGTACTGGCCCAGGCGCGCGCGCGGCGGCAGTGCGGCAGGCGTTTCGTAGCGTTCGTAACCCATCGCGCAAGGGTAGCAGCCGCGTCGTGCGGGCGGCAGCACGTGGCGTCGCAGCAGTGACATGCGTTGCCGTGCCTGGGGTCGGCGAAGGTGGGGCGCCCGTTCGCAGAGCTGACAGTGTGCTGTCCTGGCGTCCGCCTTTGCGCGGACCATGCAGGCAGACCAGGATGCGCGCGCGCTCAGCACTGCAGGCCGGGTCGCCATGTTTGCCTCGAGGCCGGGTGGCGCGCGGGTGCAGCGTGCCCGGCGGCCGGTCGCAGGCAACGCCATTGCTGGCCAGGACGCGTGGGGGAGACGCGGCCCGCGAATGTCGTTAGAATGCGCGTCCGTTGCGCCCGTAGCTCAGCCGGATAGAGTAGTGGCTTCCGAAGCCATTGGTCGGGGGTTCGAATCCCTCCGGGCGCGCCACCCCGTACTGCCCCTGCTTCCTCTGCATCGTTTTTCCGACGATCGCCTTCTCGGCAAACAGACTCGCTGGCGCCGCATCGCGCCTGCCAGCGACGCGGCTATCGTATGCGCATGTCGGCGCTCATCTTCCCTGTCTTTGCTTTCTTGTCTGCCCGTCCTGCCGCCTGCTGCGCCGCAGATGCCGGCACCGCTGACCTGCGCCTGCGCATCACGCGCGCTGCCCGGATCCGCGAGCGGGCATGACCATGCAACGTCTCGCCAGTCCGCGGACGGCCTTGCCCAAGCCCGCAGTGCGCCGGCTCGGTGCGGACGACGCGCTGGCCTATCTGCGGGTGGGCGAGGGCGCGCCGGTACTGCTGGTACATGGGGCCTTGTGCGACTACCGCTACTGGGCGCCGCAGCTGCGCGGCCTGGCCGACCGCTTCCAGCTCAGCGCGTTGAGCCTGGGCCAGTACTACCCGCGGCTGCCGTCTTCGTCGCAGCATGCGTTCGGCTGGCGCTGGCATGCGCAGCAGCTTGCCGCCTTCATCGCCGAGGAGGCGCGGCCGGTGCATCTGGTCGGCCATTCCCGTGGTGCCGCCGTAGCCTGGCAGGCGGCGCTGCTGCGTCCGGATGCCATCGCCAGCCTGACCCTGTTCGATCCGGGCGGTCCGCAGCCGCAGGGCCTGCCGGCCGAGGTGCAGGCGGTCCGCGCGCAGGCGATCGCGCTGCTGCAGGGCGGCCAGGTCGAGGCGGGCCTGGAATGCTTCGTCGATTCGGTCAGCCAGCCCGGCGCCTGGGCGCGCAGCAGCGCGAGCTTCCGGCAGATGGTGCGCGACAACGCGCAGACGCTGGTGCCTCAGATCGCGGATGCACTACCGGCGTACCGGCCCGAGCAGGCCGCTGCCCTGGCGATGCCGGTGTTGCTGGTCGCTGGCGAACGCAGCCCGGCCCAGTACCGCGACAACGCCGCCGCGCTGGCGGCCTGGCTGCCGCAAGCGCGCCATGAGGTGCTGGCCGGTGCGTCGCACGGCATGACCTTTACACACGCGCGCCGCTGCAATGGATTGATCGCCGATTGGGTGGACTCTGCCAGCGGGTGAGCGCGTAAGGCAGGAAGACGCGCTCGTTGACCGCTGCCAGGTATCGAAGGAGCGGCGCACGTGCTGCCTGCGGCTTCTTCAACCGACCAGGCGGCGTGCACCGGGTGGCGTCGGACCCACTGCGTTCGCCGTCGCCTCCCCACGATCCAACTGCCGGTAGGCGATGGCCTCGGTCAGGTGCGCGGTGGCGATGGCGTCGCTGGCGTCCAGGTCGGCGATGGTGCGGGCTACACGCAGGATCCGATGCAGCGAGCGCGCCGACAGCCGCAGGCGTTCGATGGCCTGCTCCAGCAGCGCCTCGTCGCGCGGCTGCAGGCGGCAGTCGCGCAGGGTCTCGCTGTGGCCTAGCTGGCCGTTGGGCCGCCCGGCACGTGCCTGCTGGCGTTGCCGCGCCTGCTCCACGCGCTCGCGCACGGCGGCGCTGGCCTCCCCGGGCGGGGCGTCGGCGCGCAAGGCCTGCGGCGGCAGCCGCGGCACCTCCACGTGCAGGTCGATGCGGTCCAGCAGCGGGCCGGAGATGCGCGCGCGGTAGCGCCGCACCGCGTCCTCGCTGCAACGGCAGCGGCCGCTGGGGTCGCCGGCCCAGCCGCAGGGACAGGGATTCATCGCCGCCACCAGTTGGAAGCGCGCGGGAAACTCGGCGCTGCGCGCCGCGCGCGATACGGTCACCTGGCCCGACTCCAGCGGCTCGCGCAGCACTTCCAGTGCATGCCGGTTCCATTCCGGCAATTCGTCCAGGAACAGCACGCCATGGTGCGCCAGCGAGATCTCGCCCGGACGCGGGTGGGTGCCGCCGCCGACCAGCGACACCGCACTGGCGGTGTGGTGCGGTGCGCGGTACGGGCGCTGCCGCCAGCGCGACGGGTCCACGCCGCGGCCGCTGACCGAGGCGATGGCCGCGCTCTCCAGCGCCTCGGCTTCGCTGGCCTCGGGCAGGATGCCGGGCAGGCGCGAGGCGAGCAGGGTCTTGCCGCAGCCGGGACTGCCGATCAGCAAGAGGTGGTGATGCCCGGCCGCGGCGATCTCCAGGGCGCGCCGCGCCTGCGCCTGGCCGCGCACGTCGCTCAGGTCGGGAAAGGGCGCTGCGACCGCCGGCGGCGCTGTGGCCGCAGGCAGGGTCTTGCTGCCGTTGAGCAATCCGCAGACCTCCAGCAGGGTGCGCGCGGTGAAGGCTTGCACGTGTTGCGCCAGTGCGGCCTCGGCACCGTTGTCGGCCGGCACGATCAGGGTGCGCCCGGCCTGGGCGGCAGCCAGCGCGGCGGGCAGGACGCCGTCGACCGGGCGCAGTTCGCCGGTCAGGGCCAGTTCGCCGAGGAATTCGTACTGGCCGAGCACCTGCGGGTCGAGCTGGCCGGCGGCGGCGAGGATGCCCAGCGCGATCGGCAGGTCGAAGCGGCCGCCTTCCTTGGGAAGGTCGGCCGGGGCCAGGTTGACGGTGATCCGCCGTGCCGGGAATTCGTACTGCGCGCAGAGCAGGGCGGCGCGGACGCGGTCGCGCGACTCGCGCACCGCCGCCTCGGGCAGGCCGACGATCTGGGTGGCCGGCAGGCCGCCGGACAGATGGACCTCGACCCGAACCGGAGGCGCAAGCACCCCCGCGCGGGCACGGCTGTGCACCAGCGCCAGGCTCATGGTGGCGGGTGGATCAGGCGTTGGGGCTGGGCGTGTGCCCGCTGCGCGCCGCTTCCAGCGCGGTGACGCTGCGCTCCAGCGCTTCGAGCTTCTCGCGCGTGCGCAGCAGCACCGCGCGCTGCACTTCGAACTCCTCGCGGGTGACCAGGTCGAGCTTGCCCAACCCGGCCTGCAGCGCGCTCTTGAAGGTGCTCTGCAGTTCGTCGCGGGACTGGCGCAGGCCCGGCGGCACCAGGTCGCTGAGGCGGCGGGCGAGGTCGTCGAGATGGTTGAGGTCGATCATGGCTGTGCTCCGGCAGGTGGCGTCAGAGTGCGGCACCCCGCAGGTCGGGACCATCGGGATCGGACGCGGCGCGCTGTCGGAAAATTCCGGCGTTGGGGGCGCGCGGCCATTGAACCCGACGGCCGCCGATCGCGCAACCGCGCTATCCTGAGGCCATTGTGATTGGAGAACGCCGCATGAAGATGATCATGGCCGTGATCAAGCCGTTCAAGCTCGACGACGTGCGCGAAGCGCTCGCCGCGCAGGGCGTGGCCGGCATCACCGTCACCGAGGTCAAGGGCTTCGGCCGGCAGAAGGGCCACACCGAGCTGTACCGCGGCGCCGAGTACGTGGTCGATTTCCTGCCCAAGGTGAAGCTGGAAGTGGCGGTCAGCGAGGACCAGGTCGAGCGCGTGGTCGAGGCCATCGTCAAGGCCGCCGCCACCGGCAAGATCGGCGACGGCAAGGTCTTCGTCTACGACTTGGGCACGGTGGTGCGGATCCGTACCGGCGAGCTGGACGCGGACGCGCTGTAGCGCAGTCACCGCGCCCGCAGCGGCGTGGCATGGATGGTGTCGGGTGTCGTGTAGGAGCGGCCTCAGCCGCGATGGGCGTTCCCGATAAAACCTGTCGCGGCTGAAGCCGCTCCTACAGGCATGGCGGGCCAGCCGGATGGGCCGGCCGCCACGCTGCGCCAGGCGCCGACTCAGACGCCGCCGTAGCCGCGGCCGAGGGTGAGCCAGAACGTCGCCACCACCAACACCGCCACGGCGATCGTCGTGCGGCTGGACGGTAGCAGCAGCGGCGCGCGCGACCGGCGCGACAACGCAATGACCATCAGGCCGATCGGTGCCAACAGGCCTTCCTGCGCCGCCTCGCGCAATGCCGGCAGCACCGGGCCGGTGTAGAACAGCACGCTCACGCAGGCCACCGCGCCGGCACTGGCGTAGGCCATCACCATTGGCCTGCCTTTCGGCAGCCACGGGGCGATGGCGCGCAGCACCTGCAGATACAACCAGGCACCGGCCAGTCCCATCCCCAGCCGCCATGCCCAGGCCGGATGCAGAGCGAGATCGCGCAGGACGAAGGCCAGGTCGCCGTCATCGGTGACCGCGGAGAACAGCAGGTAGCCGGCACCCCACAGCCCGTTGAAGGCGGCGATCAGCGCGAGCGCCAGGCGCGGCGTGTCCGCGCGACGGCGGCGTGCCGCCAGGATGCAGACTGCGGCCACGCACAGATTCGCCAGCGGGCCGGCAGCATCGACGATCGGTTGGCCAGGCTTGCAACGGAAGTACACCGACGTGAGCCAGCGGACCGTGCCGCCGCTGCCCAGGCAGGCCAGGCCATGGCCCACCGCTTCGTGGGCGACGCAGGCGACGACGAAACCGATCGCGGCCAGGGCGCACAGGGTCCATGGCGACGTCGGCTGGGAGCGCATCGGAGGCTCGCGATGTGGTACCGCGGAAGATCGGGGCATCGTCGCACGATACCCGGGCCAGCGCGCGCGCCATCGCCAGCACTTGCGCAGTGAGCGATCGGAGCAACCCGCGCGGCGATGCCATGCGCGAGGCGCAGGCACGCCGGCGCTGCGGCGAATGCGCTGATGCTGGAGCCGGCCTGGAGTCGAGGGCCGAGGCCGCGCCCGCGACTCGCAGCATCGGCGCACGTCCAGCGCGCCGATGCCGAAGGGAGCCCGGGCTTAGCCGCCCAGCGCCTCAGCCACGAACGGCGGCAGCACCTGGGTGCCGGTGTGCAGGTGCGCGCTGTAGTAGCGGGTGGCGAACGGCTTGGCCGCGGCGTCGTCCTGGCGGAAGTCGAAGCCGCCCTGCTTGCGCGCCATGGTCACGCTCCACCAGCCGGTCGGGTAGCACGGCTGCGGGAACGGCACGGTGTGGAAGCTGGCGAAGCCGGCCTTGCCCATCTCCGCGCGCATTTCCTTGATCAGGTCCAGCAGCGCCAGCGGCGATTCGGACTGCTGCACCAGGATGCCGTCGTCCTTCAGCGCCTTGAAGCAGCTCTCGTAGAACGCCTTGTTGAACAGGCCTTCGGCCGGGCCGACCGGGTCGGTGGAGTCGACGATGACGATGTCCACACTGCCGGCCGGGCAATTGGCCATGTAGGCCACGCCGTCGTCGAACAGCAGCTCGGCGCGCGGGTCGCCGTTGGAGTCGCACAGTTCCGGGAAGTACTTCTCGGCCATGCGCGTGACCTGCTCGTCGATGTCGCACTGCGTGGCGCTCTCCACGCCCGGGTGCTTGAGCACTTCGCGCAGGGTGCCGCAGTCGCCGCCGCCGATGATCACCACGCGCTTGGGCGCGGCATGGGTGAACAGCGCCGGGTGGCTGATCATCTCGTGGTAGAAGAAGTTGTCGCGCGTGGTCAGCATCACCGCGCCGTCGATCACCATCAGCTTGCCCCAGTCGGTGGTGTCGTAGATCTCGATCTTCTGGAACGGCGACTGCACCTCGTCCAGCTTGCCGGTGATGCGGTAGCCGATGGCCGAGCCGGTGGGCTGGAAGTGTTCGATGTACCAGTTGTCGTTGGCGCTCATGGAATGTCCTAGGAAAGCAAAAAGAATGCAGCGTTTCCTTCTCCCCCCGGGAGAAGGTGGCGCGAAGCGCCGGATGAGGGCCGGGCGCAGCCTCGCGCAGCTGAGCCACGCGAGGCCGTTACCGCATCCTCTCCGGATGAGGGGCGGACACAGCTCTGCGCATCCAGCCCGCACCATGCACCCGCGAACCCGGCCCGGCTCCACCCGGAGCCGAGGGCGTCGGAACGGCGCGGATTGTAACGGACCCCACGCGTAGCAGGGGTTACAATCCACGCCCTTTTTCCGTCAGCCGAGCCGCCACGATGAGCGATTGGTCCCTCGACCAAGCCCGCAAGACCTACTCGATCCCGCACTGGGCCGACGGGTACTTCGACGTGGACGCGGCCGGCCGGCTGGTGGTGCGGCCGCAGGGCGCCGATGGCGTGGCGATCGCGCTGCCGGAGGTGGTGGACGCCGCGCGCGCAGCCGGCGCCAAGCTGCCGATGCTGGTGCGCTTCCCCGACATCCTCGGCGAGCGCCTGGGCAAGTTGCAGGCCGCCTTCGCCCAGGCCCAGGCCGACTGGGACTACGCCGGCGGCTATACCGCGGTGTACCCGATCAAGGTCAACCAGCATCGTGGCGTGGCCGGCACCCTGGCCAGCCACCAGGGCGAGGGCTTCGGCCTGGAGGCCGGCAGCAAGCCGGAACTGATGGCGGTGCTGGCGCTGTCGCGGCCGGGCGGGCTGATCGTGTGCAACGGCTACAAGGACCGCGAGTACATCCGCCTGGCGCTGATCGGGCGCAAGCTCGGCCTGCAGACCTTCATCGTCATCGAGAAGCCGTCGGAGCTGAAGCTGGTGCTGGAGGAGGCGCGCGCGCTGGACGTGAAGCCGGGCCTGGGCGTGCGCATCGGCCTGGCCTCGCTGGGCGCGGGCAAGTGGCAGAACAGCGGCGGCGACAAGGCCAAGTTCGGGCTGTCGCCGCGGCAGGTGCTGGACCTGTGGAAGACCCTGCGCGACACCGAGTACGCCGACGCGCTGAACCTGCTGCACTTCCACATGGGCTCGCAGATCTCCAACGTGCGCGACATCGCCAACGGCATGCGCGAGGCCACCCGCTACTTCGTCGAGCTGTCCAAGCTGGGCGCCAGGATCAGCCACGTCGACGTCGGCGGTGGCCTGGGCAGCGACTACGAAGGCACCCGTTCGCGCAGCTATTGCTCGATCAACTATGGCCTGCATTCCTACGCCAGCAACATCGTGCAGCCGCTGGCCAGCGCCTGCGAGGAGCACGGCCTGGCGCCGCCACGCATCGTCACCGAGTGCGGGCGCGCGATGACCGCGCACCACGCCGTGTTGATCGCCAACGTGTCCGAGGTGGAGCAAGCGCCGGAAGGCCGCGTGCCGGACGCGCACGACGACGAGCCGGCGGCGATCCGTCACCTGCGCGAGATCCACGCCGAACTGGACCAGCGCCCGGCGGTGGAACTGTTCCAGGAAGCGCAGCATTTCCACGCCGAAGGCCTCAGCGGCTACGCCCTGGGCCAGATCGACCTGACCCACCGCGCGCGCATCGACGACCTGTTCTATGCCATCGCCCATGGCGTGCGGGCGCGGCTGAGCCATGAGGAAAAGAGCCACCGTCCGGTGCTGGACGAACTCAACGAGCGCCTGGTTGACAAGTACTTCGTCAACTTCAGCGTGTTCGAGTCGATTCCCGACGTATGGGCGATCGACCAGGTGTTCCCGATCGTGCCGATCGAGCGCCTGAACGAGGCGCCGGTGCGGCGCGGCGTGGTCTGCGACATGACCTGCGATTCCGACGGCATGGTCAAGACCTATGTCGAGAACGAAAGCCTGGACAGCTCGCTGCCGCTGCACGCGCTGCGTCCGGGCGAAAGCTATCGCATCGGCTTCTTCCTGGTCGGCGCGTACCAGGAAATTTTGGGCGACATCCACAATCTGTTCGGCGACACCGACGCGGTCGAAGTGGCGGTGGCCGGCGACGGCTACCGCATCGCCCAGCAGCGCCGCGGCGATACCACCGACGTGATGCTGGACTACGTCGGCTACCGCCTGGACGACCTGCGTGCCGCCTACGCCGAACGCGTGGCCGCCGCGCAGTTGCCGGCCGCGCAGGCGACGGAACTGGCCGATGCGCTCGAGGCCGGCCTGACCGGCTACACCTACCTGTCGGACGAACCGCTGAGCTGACAGCGCGCGCGACCCGCTAAAGCCCCTCTCCCCTCGGGAGAGGGGTTGGCGTGAGGTAGGCTCGTGCACGCAATCCTGGGTTGGCCGCCTGACGCCGCAGCTGCGTCTTCTAGGCGCGATCGCACGGACGCCAGTGAACGGCTGCTGCCGCAACCGGCAACGTAGCCAGTAAGCTGCACCCTCCCCACCGCCACCTTCTGCGATGCGCTATCCCGGCCTCGACCTGCTGCGCGCCATCGCCATCGTCTGGGTGATGCTGTTCCATTCCTTCGTGGTCGGTGGGCTCGGACCGGACTGGGAGTGGCTGTCGCGCTACGGCTGGATGGGCGTGGATCTGTTCTTCGTGCTCAGCGGCTTCCTGATCGGCGGCCAGGTGCTGGCGCCGCTGGCGCGCGGCGAGCCGCTGCGCTACGGCGATTTCTACCGGCGCCGCGCCTACCGCATCCTGCCGGCCTACGCGGTGGTGCTGGCGTTGTACCTGGCCTGGCCCGGGTTCCGCGAAGCGCCCGGGATCGCGCCGTGGTGGCTGTTCGCCAGCTTCACCCTCAACCTGGGCATCGACTACGCCAACCAGCAGGCGTTCTCGCATGCCTGGTCGCTGTGCGTGGAAGAACACTTCTACCTCGTGTTCCCGCTGCTGGCGGCGTGGATGCTGCGGCGGCCGTCGGCGCCGCGTTTCGTGGCGCTGTGCGTGGCCGTGGTGCTGGCCGGCATCGCCCTGCGCTGTGCGATCTGGCTGCACGACAGCGCGCTGGATCGTATCGGCACCGGGCTGCAGCGCAACTGGTTCATCGAGGATCTCTACTACCCCACCTGGAACCGCCTGGACGGCCTGCTGGCCGGCGTGGCGTCGGCAGTGCTGAAGACCTTCCGGCCGCAGCACTGGCAGCGGCTGCAGTGCCACGCCAGCGTCGTGGCGCTTGCCGGCATCGTGGTCTGTGCGCTGGCGATGTGGCTGTTCCGCGATCGCACCGGCCTGCTCGGCAATGCGATCGGCTGGCCGGTGCTGTCGCTGGGCCTGGCGCTGCTGGTCGGCGCTGGCGCCTCCACCCAGGGCTGGCTGGGGCGTTGCCGGGTGCCCGGCGCCGCCTGGCTGGCCGCGGTGTCCTACAGCCTGTACCTGAGCCACAAGGCCGCGTTCCATCTGACCCAGGCCTGGTTCGGTGGGTTGCTGGACGGGCGCGGGCCGCTCGCCTTCGCCGCCTATGCCGGCATGGCGCTGCTGTTCGCGGCTGTCCTGCACTACGCGGTGGAGCGGCCGTTTTGCGCCTGCGCGAGCGGCGCGGCGCCGCGGCTGTCGCGACCGCGCATGGTTGAACGCACGGTTTCCGATCCGCGCGGCACGTCCTGGTGAAGCGCGATGGCAATCCTTTAAGACCGCGACCAGCGGCGGCGTCAACATGTTCGCCGGCGGCGTCCTGATCGCCAGGAGGGTGCCCTGCAAGGGCGGCAAATCAGCCTCGGAACACCTCCCCATCCCGGGCCAGCGCTGCATGCGCCGCCTGCAGGCGCTGTTGCAGGATCTCGGCCAGCCGTGCCACCGCCGGCGGCGGCGTGGCAACCGCGCGATGCAGGCTCAGTCCCAGCGCGGGCAGCGTCGGCAGGCCGCCGGCGCCCGGCGCCAGCAGGGTCAGCCCGTCCGGCACGCCGGCGGATGTGCGCAGGGTGATGCCCAATCCGGCACGCACGGCCGCCCACACGCCGCCGAGACTGGCGCTGGTGAAGGCGATGCGCCATGGGATGCCGGCGCGGTCCAGTGCGGTGGTCGCGGCGGTGCGCAGCAGGCAGGGCGCTTCCAGCATCACCAGCGGCAGCGGCGCTTCGCCGCTCCAGGTGGCTGTCGTGGGCGCGTTGCTGCGCTCGCCTGCGGCGATCCAGCGCAGCGGCCACGCCGCTTGCGCCTGCCGATGCACCGAGGCCGCGCCGGACTCCCAGGCCAGGGCCAGGTCCAGTTGCCCAGCCTCGACCCGCGCCAGCAGTTCCTGGTGGCGGGCGATGCGCGCTTCGATCCGCACCTGCGGATGGGCGCGGGCGAAGCGTCCCAGCACGTCGGGCAGCATGTGTTCGCCGAAGTCCTCCTGCAGCCCCAGCCGTACCCAGCCCTGCAGCGCCGTGTCCTGCAGCGCCACGACCGCCTCGTCGTTGAGTTCGAGCAGCCGCCGCGCGTAGCCCAGCAAGGCTTCGCCGGCCTCGGTCAGGGCCAGGCCGCGGCCCTGGCGGCGCAGCACCGGCTGCCCGGCCTGTTCCTCCAGCTTCTTCAACTGCGCGCTGATCGCCGAGGTGGAGCGCCCGCGGCGGTCGGCGGCCCTTGCGAAGCTGCCCAGTTCCACGCCGGCGACGAAGCTGCGCAGCGCATCGAGATCGAAGGTCACCGGGCGCATCTGTCGATCCTGTTTTTCCGGATGGTCATTTCGATATTTTCCGATTTTTCGCAAGGTCCTGCGCGCCTACGCTGTGCCCGTTCCCACAGCGAGACCTCCGATGTCCGACCCTGGCATGCCGTTCCCTTCCCCGCAGGCCGCGTTCGGCGACATCGCGCCGGCCTTCGCCCGCCTGACCGACGAGGTGCTGTTCGCCGAGGTGTGGCAGCGCCCCGGGCTGTCGCTGCGCGAACGCAGCCTGGTCACGGTGGCGGCGCTGGTGGCGCTGTATCGCCTGGAGCAGTTGCCGCTGCACCTGGCTCGCGCGCTGGACAACGGCCTGGACCGCGACACGCTGGCCGAAGCCATCACCCACCTGGCGTTCTACGCCGGTTGGCCATGCGCGGCGTCCGCGCTGCCTTTGCTGCGCACCGCCGCCGCGGCGCGGCCGGCCATGCCGGAGACGTGCTGATGCCGTACGCCCGCATCTCGCTGCTGCGCGGCCACCCGCCCGCCTACCTGCGCGCGCTGTCGGCCAGCCTCTACCAGGCCCTGCACGAGGCCTTCGAGGTGCCGGCCGGCGACTGCTTCCAGGTCATCCATCAGCACGACCCGGACGAACTGGTGTTCGACCGCCACTACCTGGGCGGACCGCGCTCGGATCGCTTCGTGCTGGTCGCCATCACCGCCGGCCGCGAACGCAGCGCCGCCTGCAAGCAGGCGTTCTATCGGCGCCTGGTCGAACTGCTGGCGATCGCCCCGGGAATTCCACCGGAGGACGTGATGGTCACCATCGTCACCACCGCCGCGCAGGACTGGTCCTTCGGCGGCGGCCGCGCCGGCGTCGTGGCCCGTGGAGTGCCGGCATGATCGCCATGCAGTACAGCATCGCGTTGCCGGCGGACTACGACATGGCCATCGTCCGCCGCCGCATCGCCGCCAAAGGACCATTGCTCGACACGCTGCCCGGGCTGCAGTTCAAGGCCTATCTGGTCGCCGATCGCGCCGATCCGGTCCTGCCCGGCGAACAGAACCTGTATGCGCCGTTCTATCTCTGGCGCGATGCTGCGGCGATGCACGCGTTCCTTGCCGGTCCCGCGTTCGCTGCGCTGTGCGATGCCTTCGGCCGTCCGGCGGTGCAGGCGTGGATGGTCGACACTGCGTGGACGTCCGCGGCGCTGCGCACGGCGCGCTACGCCACCCGCGCGCTTCCGGCAGCATCGGCTGCCTGCGGAAACGACACTGACGACATGCACGCGCCTGACCAACGCGTGCTGGCCACGGTGCACGGCTACGAACCGCAGGGATGGACGCGGCTGCGCTTTCGCCTGTGGCGCGACTTGCCGCCGGCAGACGACGATGCACGGCGCTATGCCGTGCATCACCTCAGCGCACCCGGCGTGACCGACGCAGCCGGGTGAGCCGGGTGAGCCGGCGGCGTCGCCTGCTCAGTACATGTTTTTCTTGTAGTCGGCCTGCAGCCCTTTGCGCACCACGCCGGGCACCGAGACCGCCGCGCGCAGCAGCGCGGCCTGGGCACCACGCGCGCCGCTGAGCCGGACGTGGTCGCGGAAGATCGCCGGCGGGTCCAGGTCGTGTGCGGTGGCGGCGGGCGGCCAACGGTCGAAGCGACCCAGCGCAGGGCTGTGCATGTCGTCGAGCACCGCCGGCAGCACCCGCACCGCCAGATGCGGAACGCGTCCATCGACGGCGAGCGCGTTGCGGATCGCCTCGTCGGTGCTGGGGCGGGCGAGCCCTTCGATGCGCACGCAGCGCGCGCTGCCGGGGCGCAGTGCCAGCAGCGCGAGCTGCGGCCGCGCCAACAGATTGCCCAGGCTGTCGACACGGCGATTGCCCGGCCGGTCGGCGAACCACCAGGCGTCGCGGTGGGCTTGCAGCAAGGCCCCGGCGCGATCGCCGCGCGGGCTGACATCGACGCGGCCCTCGGCATCGGCGGTGGCCAGGATCAGCAGCCGGCAGCTGGCGAGCAATCCTTCTGGCGTCTCCGGCGCCGTGGCGTCGGTCTGTGTCTCCGCGTGCCACCAGTCGGCGCGGAGCAGCGCCTTGGCGCAGTGCAGATAGCATTCCTCGACGGCGACGAACACGCGCGTGCCGTCGTCGCCGGCGATGCGGCCATTGATCCGCAGCGTTTCGCCGAGGCCGGGCACCAGGAACAGCGAACCGAAACCCGCGCCGACGTGCGTGTCGGCCGCGTCCAGCGCCTGCAGCGGGAGCGACAGCAGGTGCGGGGTGTCGCCGCGTGCGAAGCCGGGCGCGCCGCTGCCTGCGCTCAGCGCCAGGCGCTGGCCGGCGACGCCAGCGAACAGCAGGGGGCTGGCGGCCAGCCAGCGCAGCGCATGCGCGTCCAGGTGGTCGATCACCTTCATGTCGCGCGGGCCGGGCAGGCGGCCCACGCAGTCCTGCAACTGCGCTGCGTCGGTGACGAAGTCGGTCATCGCGGCGTCTCCCGGAAACGGAAGACGACGAGGTCGAAAGAAGCGGACGAGGTCATCGCAAAGCACTCCTGTGAACGAGCGGGAGGCTTGCGCGAAGGCTGGCGACGTCTGGAACCGTAGCACAGCGCGGCGGACGCCGCGTCCGGCGACTTACGGTCGTCCTTGGCCAGGCAAAACCGTGACAGGGCACCTCTCATCTCCCCGGGGACGTGTCCCGTAGGAGCGGCTTCAGCCGCGACAGGGGCGTTCCCGGTGAAGCCCGTCGCGGCTGAAGCCGCTCCTACGCAGCAAACCGTGGCGGATGCAGGTGACGCGAGGGGCCCTACAGCCGCAGTTCGAACCCGAGGTAGGCCGAGCGCCCGGGCGCTGGCGAGAACATCGGCTGGTCGTTGCCGCCCCAGAAGAAATTGTCGTACCAGACGTAGGCGTAGCGGGCGTCGGTGAGGTTCTTCACCTGCAGGTCGAGGCTCGCGCGCGGGCTGAGCTGGTAGCGCACGCTGGCATCGACCACGCGGAAGCCACCGTACTTGCCCTGGGTATTGCGTTCGTCGATGTAATAGTCGCCCTGCGCGCGCGCCTGCAGCCCCAACTTCCAGCGCGCGTCGGGCCGGTAATCGAGGCCGGCGTTGCTGATGTAGCGCGGGGTGGAGAACACCTCGCGCCCGCGCAGCGATTCGCCGGTCGCGGTGAAGGCGCTGACCACTTTGGCTTCCTGGATCGCGTGCGACAGCCACAGCGTCCAGCGCTCGCCCAGTTGCGTGCTCAGTTGCAGGTCCACGCCCTGCCGGCGGGTCTGGCCGAGGCCGACCGTGGTGCCGGTGCTGGGCATGTTGGCCACTTCGTCGGTGGCGTCCTGGCGCCAGACCGCCACGCGCGCTTCGGTGCCGGCCACCGGCTGCAGTTTCAGGCCCAGCTCCTTGCCGGTATTGATCGAGGGCCGGAACGTACTCTGCCCGGGCGTCAGGTAGGCCGGCGCGGTCGAGCCGGTGAGGATCTGGAAGGTGCGGCCCCAGTTCGCATAGACGCTCAGCCGTTGGGTCAGCGCGTAGATCACGCTGAGCTTGGGCTGGTCGATCCAGCCGTAGCGCTGCAGCGGCGCATGCACGCCGCCGGGCAGTGCGGTCTCGCCGGAGAAGCGATCGGCGCGGAACGCGGGGACGATCTTCAGCGCATCGGTCGGCTGCAGCACCGCCTGCAGGTACAGGCCGAGGTTGTCCAGGCTGTAGCGGTCGTCGTTCTGCACGCGCGCCGGGGCACGGTCGAAATCGGTCGGTATGCTGTAGGCGTAGCGCGAACGCCGGTAGCGGTTGTCCTGGTGCTCGGCGTTGAAGCCGCCTTCCACGCTCAGCAAATCGCTGGCCTGCCAGCTGACGGTGCTGAGCAGGCCGGTCTGGGTTTCGTCCCATTGCCGGCGTTGCCGCGGTGCGTTGCCGAGCGGGTAGCTGGTGAAGGTGACGTGGCGGTCGTCCTCATAGCGGTTGAAGTACAGCGTGTTGCGCAGCTGCAGGCCGTCGCCGAGCTTGAAGTCGGCGTGCACGCTGGCCTGGCGCATGTCGCGGTCGTCGCCGTCGTTGGCGTTCTTCGGCGGCGACTGCTCGCGGTCCTCGGCCAGTTGCGCGGCGGTGAGGAAGCCCGGTTCGTCGGCTCCGTGGTGGTAGAGCCGGGCGATCAGGCCGATGCGCGCGGCATCGTCCTCTTCGCCATAGAACCACTTGCCGCCGAGCGTGTACTTGCGCGAGCTGTCGTGCGCACGATAGCCGTGCGCGGCCTGCGCGCCGACGAAGTAGTTCTGCGCCAGGCCATCGGCCTCATGGCCGGCGGCATACTGCAGTTCGCGCGTGGCGAAGCTGCCATAGCTCAGCCGCAGGTCCTGGTAGTTGCCGCCCTGTCGGGTGGCGATATTGAAATTGCCGCCGATGTTGTGCAGGCCGTAACGCGGGTCGTTGGTGCCGCGCACCACCTCGATGTAAGCGATCTCCAGCGGGAAGATCATGTCGATGAAGCGCTGGTTGCCGCTGTTGACGTTGCTCGGCACGCCGTCGATCAGCACCTTGATGCCGTTGATGTAGCCCTCGCCGTTGAAGGCGCGGAAGGTGACCTTGCCGGATTCGGCACCCTGCCGGGTTTCGGTGAGCTGCATGCCGGGCATCTGCCCGAGCAGCTCCCAGCTGTTCATGACCTGCTTGTCGCTGATTTGCTCGCTGCCGAGCACGTCGACCGAACTGAGGATGTTGCGGGTGGACAGCGAGGCGGCGCTGTGGCGCCGCGCTTCCACCGTACCGAGGGTGGTGGTGGTGTCGGTCGACGTCTGCGCGGCGCCGTCACCGGCCGCGAGCCCGGCCAGCACGGCGAGGGCGTGGGTGTAGGTCTTCATGGTGTCTGCAGACAAGGGGAGGGAGACTGGCGGCAGCGGCGGGACTGCGGGCGAGCGGTGGTGCGCGGTCCGATGCATGAACGCGGCTCCATTGAAGTGATGTTATATCATTTCGTTAAGAAGTTGTCGGAATCGCCAGTCGCCGCGCGATAGGCGCCCGTCTTTGCCGCATGGGCGGCAGAGCGCCTTCGCTGCGCAGGTGCGCACGAGGAAGAACGTGGTGGGGCCGCGCGTGGCGGCTCCGCGGCCCGTCAGGCCGGTTGCCGCGCGACCTGGAAGCCGGCGAAGGACTGCGTCACCGGCATGATTTCCAGCCGATTGATGTTCAGATGCGGCGGCAGCGTCGCCACCCAGAAGATCTGTTCGGCGATGTCCTCGGCGGTCATCGGCTGCGCGCCCTGGTAGAGCGTGTCCGAGGCCTTCTGGTCGCCATGGGTGCGGACCAGGGTGAACTCGGTCTCGGCCATGCCCGGTTCGATCGCGGTGACGCGCACGCCGGTGCCATGCAGATCCGAGCGCAGGCCCAGCGAGAACTGGCTGACGAACGCCTTGGTGCCGCCGTAGGTGTTGCCGCCCGGGTAGGGGTACAGCGCGGCGACCGAACTGATGTTGATGATCGCGCCGCGACGCTGGATCAGCGTCGGCAGCAGGCGATGGGTCAGCGTCACCAGCGCGGTGATGTTGGTGTCGATCATCGTGCGCCAGTCGTCCAGTTGCGCGGCCTGCGCCGGCGCGGTGCCCTGGGCCAGGCCGGCGTTGTTCACCAGCAGGTCGATGCCGCGGAACGCCTCCGGCAGCGCCGCCAGCATCGCGTCCAGGGCGCCGGTGTCGCGGATGTCGAATGCGGCGATGTGCACGCGCTCGGCGCCGAAGGCGTCCAGCAGCGGCTGCAGGCGCTCGGCGCGGCGGCCGGTGGCGATCACGCGCCAGCCGGCATCGACGAAGCGGCGCACGGCGGCAGCGCCAAAACCGGAGGTGGCGCCGGTGATCAGGGCAGTCTGGGTCATTGGGGGCCGGGAATGGGGAGTGGGGAATCGGGAATGGTAAAAGCAAAGCGCGGTCGCGCGCGTCGACAGGGCCATGTCCCCGCGGGGGAGTCGGTGCAAGCGCTCGATTGCGTACGAGTGCCGCGCGACAGCTCGCTGTTCTGAAGCGCCTACCAAGCCCGCGTGTCGCGCGGAAGGGGAGCGCTCACGCGCGCATTCCCGATGACCTGCCTACTACGCCTTGTTCGCAGCGGCTGGCAGGCCGCTGCCATTGAACTGCAGCGCCATATCAAGCCGGCGTGGCTCAATGTCAGCGGCGACAGCGCATGCACGCACGCGAAGGTGCCAATGGCATGGAGGCCGCTTCTCCCATTCCCGAATCCCGGCTCTACTGCGCCTTGATCGCGATCGCCGACAGCCCGCTGCCGTTCAACTTCTGCTTGGCCTCGGCCAGCTCGCTGGCGGTGCCGTAGGGGCCCATGCGCACGCGGTAGACGGTCTTGCCGCTGATCTGCGCCGATTCCACGCGTGCCGTCAGGCCGAGCATCGCCAGCTTGGCCTTGGTCGACTCGGCGTCGCCGGAGGCACCGAACGAGCCGGCCTGCAGGATGTAGCGCGCGGTGTCGGGCGCCGCGGTCGCGGCGGCAGCCGCCGGTGCGGTGGTCGCGGCCGGCGTTGCCGTGGCGGTTGCCGGCTTGGCGGCGGCTGGCGTGGCCGCGGTGCTGGCCGCCACGCTCGGTGTTTCCGGCAGCGGTGTCGGATTGGCCGCGGTCGCCGCCGGCGCGGCAGTGGCCGCTGCCGGGGTGGTCCCGGTCGCGGCGGCCGTCGCACCTGCGGCAGCCTGCGCCTTGGCCTGGCGAACCGCCTCGGCGCGCGCGCTGGCAGCCAGTTCGGCGTCGGACATCTGCACTTCCTTGCCGGGCAGCAGGGTGTAGAAGTCGTACTGGGTCTGCGCGTCCTTCTTCGCCTCCGGCTTGGTACTGCCGGCCGCGTTGGCGGCGGGCTTGGGCAGATCCGGGGCCGCGTCGACGTCGGCATCGGCCACCGGCGCCGGTTGCGCATCCGGATTGGCGCGCGGGCCGCCCACGCGCAGGAAGTCGCCATCCTTCTTGAACAGGCCCGGCGCGCCGAGGAACACCACCGCGGCGATCGCCGCGCCGGCGATCAGCCACACCCATCCGGGCGTGCCGTTGCCGGTGTTGCGCCGGGCCTGTGTCTTACCGCGTCGTGCTGCCATTTACCGCTTCTCCACTCACATTTTTTCCGGGGCCGAGACGCCCAGGAGATTCAGACCGTTTGCCAGGACCTGCTGCGCCGCCACCGCCAGGGTCAGCTTGGCGTTGCGTTCGCCGGCGTCGTCCACCAGCACCGGGGTGCCGTGGTACCAGGTGTGGAAGGCCGTGGCCAGTTCGCGCAGGTATTGCGCGATCAGATGCGGCTCCAGTGCATGCCCCGCATTCTCCACCACTTCCGGGTAGCGCGAGAGTTCCTGCATCAGCTCCAGCGAGGTCGCGTCGTTCAGCCGGTTCAGCTGCGCCTGGCCGTCGGCCTGGTCGTAGTCCAGCTTCTTCTCCTGCGCCTGACGCAGCAGGCTGCACACGCGGGCATGCGCATACTGCACGTAGAACACCGGGTTGTCATTGCTCTGCTGACGTGCCAGGTCGATGTCGAAGGTGAGCTGCGAATCGGGCTTGCGCGCGATCAGGAACCAGCGCGTGGCGTCGCGGCCGGCTTCCTCGATCAGGTCGCGCAGGGTCAGGTAGCTGCCGGCGCGCTTGGACAGCTTCACTTCCTCGCCGCCGCGCATCACCGTGACCATCTGGTGCAGCACGTACTCCGGCCAGCCCTTGGGGATGCCCAGGTCCATCGCCTGCAGGCCGGCGCGCACGCGCGCCAGCGAGCCGTGGTGGTCGGCGCCCAGCTCGGTGATGGCGCGCACGTAGCCGCGCTGCCACTTGCTCAGGTGGTAGGCCACGTCCGGGACGAAATAGGTGTAGCTGCCGTCGGACTTGCGCATCACGCGGTCCTTGTCGTCGCCGAAATCGGTGGATTTCAGCCACAGCGCGCCGCCCTCTTCGTAGGTATGGCCGGAGGCGACCAGCTTCTGCACCGCCTCCTCGACCTTGCCGTCGCGGTACAGCGAGCTTTCCAGGAAGTAGATGTCGAAATCCACGCCGAACGCGGCCAGGTCGTGGTTTTGCTCGTTGCGCAGATAGGCCACGGCGAAGCGGCGGATCGCGTCCAGGTCCTGCGGGTCCTTGGCGCCGGTGACCACGTGGCCTTCCAGGTCGACCGCGGCGCCGGCCATGTAGGCGTCGGCCACGTCCTGGATGTAGTCGCCGCGGTAGCCTTCCTCCGGCCAGTCGGGGCTGTCCGGGGTCTTGCCCTGGGCGCGCGCCTGCACCGAGCGGGCCAGGTTCTCGATCTGGTTGCCGCCGTCGTTGTAGTAGAACTCGCGCTTGGCGTTCCAGCCGTTGGCCTCGAGCAGGCGCGCCAGGCAGTCGCCGATGGCCGCGGCGCGGCCGTGGCCGACGTGCAGCGGCCCGGTCGGGTTGGCCGAGACGTACTCCACGCCCACGGTACGGCCATTGCCGACCAGGCTGCGGCCGTAGTCCTCGCCCTGCTTGAGCACGGCCAGCACCTCGCGCTGGTAGGCGCCGGGACCGAGATGGAAATTGATGAAGCCGGGGCCGGCGATCTCGACCTTGCTGACATCGTCGTTGGCCGGCAGCGCGTCCACCAGCTGCTGGGCGAGGGCACGCGGATTGGTGCGCGCGGCCTTGGCCAGCAGCATCGCCGCGGTGGTGGCGAAGTCGCCGTGCTCGCGGGTCTTGGGCCGCTCGACCACGAAGTCCGGCGGCAGGGTGTCGGCCGGCAGGGTGCCATTGGCGCGCAAGGCTTCGATGCCTTGACCGATCAGGGCGCGGAGTTGGGATTTCACGAGATCTCTGCTTGAAGCGCGGAACCGGCGATTTTACCCGACCCGCCGCCTCCCGGCCCGTCCCGGGTTCAGCCCGACCTCAGCCGTGACGCGGCGACCGCCGTGCGAGCGCGCCCTGGATCCGCTGCCGGCCTGGGTGGATCATGGCCGGCCTCGCCGGGAGCCGCACCACCCCAGGCATGGCGCGGCCAGTCACCCGCCTCGATTCAGGCCCAGCCGCGCGAGGCCATCGAGACCGGCACGCCGTCGCCGACGATGAAGTGGTCGAGCAGGCGCACGTCGATCAGGTCCAGCGCCTGTTTCAGCCGCTCGGTGACCGCGCGGTCGGCAGGCGAGGGCTCCGGGTTCCCGGACGGGTGGTTGTGGCCGATGATCACCGCGGCGGCATTGAGCGTGAGCGCCCGTCGGACCACCTCGCGCGGATGCACCTCGGCACCGTCCACGGTGCCCTGGAACAGTTCCTCGAAGGCCAGCCAGCGGTGCCGGGTATCCAGGAACAGCGCGGCGAACACTTCGTATGGACGCGACCGCAGGCGTTGCGCGAAGTAGCGGCCGGCGGCGACCGGGTTGCTGAGGGTGTCGCCGCGCTGCAGTTCCGCGGCCAGGTGGCGCTGGCCCAGTTCCAGCGCCGCCGACAGCTGGCAGGCGCGTGCCGGTCCCAACCCGGGCAGGCGCACCAGGTCGCCAGGCGTTCGGTCCAGCAGCGTGCGCAATGGCCCGTGCCGCTGCAGCAGGTCGCGCGAGGTGCGCACCGCGTCGCTGCCGGGCAGGCCGGAGCCGAGAAAGATCGCCAGCAGTTCGGCGTCGGAAAGGGCCCGGGGACCGCGTGCCAGCAGCTTTTCCCGGGGACGTTCTTCGCAGGGCCAGTCGGAGATGTGCATATCGCCAGGGTGCCGGCCGACATGGCGCAACGGTATCAGGCCGCCAAAAACCATCGGGTAAGCTAATCGTCCTTGTATGGGTAGGACATTCCCGACGTGACCCCGATTTTCGAGAGGCCCCTGCAGGGGCGACGTGTGCTGTTGTGCGTCGGCGGGGGAATCGCCGCCTACAAGGCGCTGGAACTGGTGCGGCGCCTGCGTGACGCCGGCGCCGAGGTGCAGGTGGCGATGACCGCCGGCGCGCAGCAGTTCGTCACCCCGCTGAGCTTCCAGGCGCTGTCCGGTCATCTCACCCGCACCACGCTATGGGACAGCGGGGCCGAGCAGGCGATGGGCCACCTAGAACTGGCCCGCTGGGCCGAGCAGGTGGTGGTGGCGCCGGCCACCGCCGACCTGCTGGCGCGTTTGGCGCACGGGCTGGCCGACGACCTGGTGGGCACGCTGTGCCTGGCCAGCACCGCACCGTTGACGGTGTGCCCGGCGATGAACCACCGCATGTGGCTGCACCCGGCCACCCAGGCCAACATCGCCACCCTGCGCGCGCGCGGCGCACAGGTGGTCGGCCCGAACGACGGTCCGCTGGCCGAAGGCGAGTCCGGCCCTGGCCGCCTGGCCGAGCCCGAGCAGATCGCCGCCGCGCTCGCTGGGCGTGCGGACCAGGGCGCCGCGTCGGCCACGCCAGCCGCCGCCACCGCCGTCCCATCGCGTTCCGGTACTGGCACCGCCGGCGCCCTGCGCGGCCTGCGCCTGCTGATCAGCGCCGGCCCCACCTACGAAGATCTGGATCCGGTGCGCTACCTGGGCAACCGCAGCAGCGGCAAGATGGGCTACGCGCTGGCCGCCGCCGCCGCACGGCTGGGCGCCGAGGTGGTGCTGGTCAGCGGCCCTGTGCATTTGTCTACGCCCGACGGCGTGCAGCGCATCGACGTGCGCTCGGCCGCGCAGATGCGCGAGGCGGTACTCGGCGCGTTGCCGGCGGATATCTACATCGGCACCGCCGCGGTCGCCGATTACACGCCAAAACAGGTGGCCGCGCAGAAGATCAAGAAGAGCGGGGAGACCCTGACCCTGGAGCTGACCCGGACCCCGGACATCCTGGCCGAGGTCGCCGCGCAGACCCAGGCGCTGAAGCTGGTGGTCGGTTTCGCCGCCGAGACCCACGACATCGAGCGCTATGCCCGTGGCAAACTCGCCGACAAGCACCTGGACCTGATCGTGGCCAACCGGGTGGGGGTGGCCGGCAACGGCTTCGAGAGCGACCAGAACGCGGCCACCGCCTATTGGCAGGATGGCGAACGCGACTTCCCGGCGGTCTCCAAGACGCAGCTGGCCGAACAACTGCTGGACCTGATCGCGCAGAGGCTGCACGCATGAGCACTCCCACGCCCCATCCGCTGCAGGTGAAGCTGCTGGATCCGCGCTTCGGCGACAGCTGGCCGCTGCCCGACTACGCCACCGAAGCCAGCGCCGGGCTCGACCTGCGCGCGGCCACCGAGGCGCCGCTGACCCTGGCGCCCGGCGACACCGCGCTGATCCCCAGCGGCCTGTCCATCTACATCGCCGATCCGCAGCTGTGCGCGGTGGTGCTGCCGCGCTCGGGCCTGGGCCACCGCCACGGCATCGTGCTCGGCAACGGCACCGGCCTGATCGACGCCGACTACCAGGGGCCGCTGCTGATCAGCGTCTGGAACCGCGGCCGCGAGGACTTCACCATCGCCCCCGGCGATCGCATCGCGCAACTGGTGGTGATGCCGATCGTGCGCGTCGCCCTGCAGGTGGTGGATACTTTCGCCGACAGCGCCAGGGGAACGGGTGGATTCGGCCATACCGGAGTGCGCTGACAGGGGATCGTCTGCATGAGCGAGGCAACACAAGTGCGGCCGGTGCCGCAGGGTTTGCGCAAGGTGGCGCCTCTGCTGACGGTGCTGCTGGTGCTGTTGGTGGTCTGGTTCGGCTGGAGCGGGGTCGAGCAATGGCGCGCCGAGCAGGCCGCCGCCACGCTGGAGCAGGCGCGCGATGACGCGGTAACGCAGACCCAGCAGGCGCTGGCGGGCGTGGGCAAACGCCTGTCCGAGCGCCTGCAGCAGCCGGCCGTGCAAGCGGCGCTGAGCCGCGGCGACGCCGCGGCCGCCGCCCAGGCCCTGCGTACGGACTGGGCGCAGGCCGAGGACGCACAGGTGTTGCCAGCCGATCTGGAGCCGGGCTACGCCGATGCGGCGCACTTCGGCTACGGCCGCCTGGCGCTGCTGGAGAAGGCGCTGATGACCGGCAAGCTCGCCAGTGCGGTGATCCGCGATGGCGGCGGCCCGCGCCTGGGCCTGGCTGCGCCGGTGTCGCTGGGCGGCAGCGCCGGGGTAGTCTACCTGCGCCTGCCGCTGACGCTGCTGACCGACCCGGTCGCGCAGGCGTCGGTGCCGGGCACCGGCTACCTGGCCCTGCGCCAGGGCAGCTACGACGTGATCGCCGCCGGCGACAATGCGCTGCACGACCGCGCCGACGCGATGTCGCGCCCGGTCGGCGACAGCGGCCTGCGCATGGTCGCCTCGCTGCCGGATACCGAAGCCGGTCCGCTGGGCCTGGGCGCACTGCCCTGTCTGCTGGTCGCCGGCCTGTGCGCGGTGCTGGGCGGGCTGCTGTTGCTGGCCGCGCGCGGGCGCCTGCCGCAACCGCGGGTGCGCCGTGCGGGCGCGGCCGCCGCCGAAGAAGACACCTTGCAGCAGAGCCTGCAACGCCAGGAGCCACCCCCGCCGCCGCCGCCGTCCGCCGCCGAGGAGGCCGCGCCGGCCAAGCCGGTGCCGGCATTCACGGTGGCACCGGAGATCTTCCGCGCCTACGACATCCGCGGCGTGGTCGGCCGCGACCTCAGCCCGCAGGTCGCGGCGTTGATCGGCCAGGCGATTGGCGCGGTGATGCAGGAGCAGGGACTCAACGAGGTGGTGGTCGGCCGCGATGGCCGCCTGTCCGGGCCGGAATTGTCGGCGGCGCTGATCGAAGGCCTGCGCCGCGCCGGCTGCCATGTCACCGACATCGGCCTGGCGCCGACCCCGGTGGTGTACTTCGCCGCGTACCACCTGCGCGCCGGCAGCTGCGTGGCGGTGACCGGCAGCCACAACCCGGCCGACTACAACGGCTTCAAGATCGTGGTCGGCGGCGAGACCCTGTCCGGCGCCGCCATCGCCGACCTGCATGCGCGGATCAGCGCCGGCCGCCTGCCCACCGCCGACGAACCGGGCCGGCTGCAGCAGCGCGACGTCGGCGACGACTACATCCAGCGCATCGCCGACGACGTGCAACTGGACCGCCCGCTCAAGGTCGTGGCCGATGCCGGCAACGGCGTCGGCGGCGAACTGGCGCCGCGGCTGCTGGAGGCGATCGGCGCCGAGGTCGTGCCGCTGTATTGCGACGTCGACGGCACCTTCCCCAACCACCATCCCGACCCCAGCGAGCCGCGCAACCTGGAGGACCTGGTGCAGACCGTGCGGCGCTTCGACGCCGACCTGGGCGTGGCCTTCGACGGCGACGCCGACCGCCTCGGCGTGGTCACCAAGGACGGTACGGTGATCTACCCGGACCGCCTGCTGATGCTGTTCGCCGCCGACGTGCTGCAACGCAATCCCGGCGCGTTGGTGATCTACGACGTCAAGTGCACCGGCAAGCTGTCCGACTACGTGCTGCGCAACGGCGGCAGCCCGCTGGTGTGGAAGACCGGGCATTCGCTGATCAAGGCGAAGATGCGCGAGACCGACGCCGAACTGGCCGGCGAGATGAGCGGCCACTTCTTCTTCAAGGAGCGCTGGTACGGGTTCGACGACGGCCTGTACGCGGCGGCGCGGCTGCTGGAAATCCTCGCCCAGCGCGAGGAATCGCCATCGGACGTGCTGGCCGAACTGCCCGACAGCGTGGCCACGCCGGAGATCAAGCTGCCGGTGGACGGGCAGGACGCCCACGCGCTGGTCGCCGACCTGGTCACCCAGGCGCAGCAGGACGGCTCGCCGTTCGCCGGCGCGCGGCTGCTGACCATCGACGGCCTGCGCGCCGATTTCCCGGACGGCTGGGGGCTGGTGCGCGCCTCCAACACCACCCCGGTACTGGTGCTGCGTTTCGAGGCCGACAACACGGTGGCGCTGGAACGGATCAAGGCACTGTTCCGCGCCCAACTGCAGGCGGTGCTGCCGGGCCTGGCGCCAAGCTTCTGAGGAAGCGCCGCGCGCCCGGCCTGATGCGGGCGCCGGGCCGCGCGGCGGCTCAGCCGCCGGCGGTGGTCGCGGCCGGCGCCGGGCCGTTGCCTCTGGCGGCGCGATAGCGCTGCAGCACGTCCTCGATTTCCTGATCCAGGCCGAGCCGTTGCTGCTCGAAGTTCTTCTGCATGCGCAGTTGCCACAGCAAGGCGCGGTGCCGCTGCTGCACGTCGTCGGCGGTCTTGGCCGGCACGCTCTGCCCGGTCAGCTCGCGCGCGCCGGCGCTGGAGAGCAGGCCGACCAGGCCCTGGCGCAGGCTGTCGACGTTGTAGCGGGCGGTGTTGATGTTGTTGTCGACGATGCCGATGCGCTCGGCGAACACCCGGCGCAGTTCGTCCTCGGTCTGGTACGACAGCAGCATCGCCTGGTCGGTGCGCTTGCGCGTCTCCAGTGCGGCCTGGTCGGCGCGCTGCTGCGCGGCGTCGGCGGCAGCCGCCGCGCGATCCTCGGCGTTCAGCGCACGCCCGACGGCGGCGCTGCGTATGCCGCTGGTGGCGTTGAACTCGTCGCGTGCCTGGTTGACCGCTTCCGGCGGCAGCGCATCGCTGCAGGTGCGTTGGCCGCCCTGGTTCCAGCAATACAGCTTCTTGGACGGTGCCGACGCCTGTTGCGCGGCGGCCGGCAAGGCCAGCAGCGCCAGCACGGCCGGCAGGACGCGATTGCGTGGTCGGATCGGCATCGTGGCAGCCCCCTGCTGTCAGCCAGACGAAGCGCAACCGTAGCGGGCCCGGTAGGCCAGCAACGGTTCGCGGAAGCCGACAAGGTCTGCGTTTCCGTCGATGAATGCAAGCAGGTCGCCCAGATGCGCGACCGAGACCACAGGAACGCCGGCCTCTGCGGCCACCGCCTGCGCCGCCGAGCGGCGATCATCCTCGGCGGCGATCTCCTGGCGGTCCAGCGCGACCAGGATCGCGGCCGGCTCGCCGCCGGCGGCGCGGATGATGCCCAACGCCTCGCGGATCGCGGTGCCGGCGGTGATCACGTCGTCCACGATCAGCACCCGGCGGCCGGCCAGCGGCGCGCCGATCAGGCTGCCGCCTTCGCCATGCGCCTTGGCTTCCTTGCGGTTGAACGCCAGCGGCAGGTCGCGCCCGCGCCGTGCGTACTCGCACGCCACCGCCGTCGCCAGCGGAATGCCCTTGTAGGCCGGGCCGAACAACAGATCGAAGTCGAGCCCGGCGGCATCGGCCGCATCGGCGTAGCACGCCGCCAGCCGCGCCATGCTGGCACCGGAGTCGAAGCGCCCGGCATTGAAGAAATACGGACTGAGGCGCCCGGACTTCAGCGTGAACTCGCCGAAGCGCAGCGCCTCCGCGTCCAGGGCCAGTTGCAGGAATCGTTGCCGGTAGTCGGTCATTGGAAGGCTGGGATTCGGGATTGGGGATGACGGGATTTGTGAAAGCATAGCCGGTCACGCCCATGCAGCGTCCGCGCATGGGGTACGCTTTTACGAATCACTAATCCCCAATCCCAAATCCCGGCTCCCCACCCATGCGCATCATCAGCTTCAACGCCAACGGCCTGCGATCGGCCGCCACCAAGGGCTTTTTCGAGTGGTTCGCCACCCAGCAGGCGGATGTGCTGTGCGTGCAGGAGACCAAGGCGCAGGAGCATCAGCTGGCCGGGCCGGCGTTCCTGCCGGACGGCTACCGGGTCTGGTTCCGCGATGCCAGCACCAAGAAGGGCTACAGCGGCGTGGCCATCTACAGCAAGCGCGACCCGGACGAGGTGCGCACCGGGCTGGGCTGGCCCGAGTTCGACGAGGAAGGCCGCTACATCGAGGCGCGCTTCGGCAACCTGAGCGTGGTCTCCTTCTACATTCCCTCCGGGTCTTCCGGCGAGCTGCGCCAGGGCTACAAGTTCCAGGTCATGGACTGGCTGCGGCCGATCCTGGTGGAGTGGCTGCGCAGCGGCCGCGACTACGTGCTGTGCGGCGACTGGAACATCGTGCGCTCGGCGCTGGACATCAAGAACTGGAAGTCCAACCAGAAGAACTCCGGTTGCCTGCCGGCCGAGCGCGACTGGCTCAACGGCCTGTGCGCCGACCGTGTCGACGACGCTGACCCGGCCAGCGGCCGCGGCTGGGTCGACGCCTACCGCGCGCTGCATCCGGAGGGCCAGGACTACACCTGGTGGAGCAACCGCGGCGCGGCGCGCGCCAACGACGTCGGTTGGCGCATCGACTACCAGTTCGTTACCCCGACGCTGCGCGAGCGCCTGCAGGGCTGTTCCATCTATACCGCGCAGCGCTTCTCCGACCATGCGCCGTTCACGGTGGACTACCGCGAATGAGCGGCGGTGCTTCCGCGGCGCCGGTGTCCTATAAGGGCTGGGCCGGGATCAAGCGCGCCTTCGCCACGCCATCGGCGGCGACGATGGCGCTGCTGGGCTTCGGTAGCGGCCTGCCGTTCCTGCTGATCGCCTCGCAGACCCTGTCCACGCGCTTGCGCGACGTCGGCCTGGACCTGGGCAGCATCGGCCTGATCAGCCTGGCCAGCTTCTTCTACCTGCTCAAGTTCCTGTGGGCGCCGCTGCTGGATCGCTACCGTTTCCCGCTGTTCGGCTTCCTCGGCCGGCGCCGTTCCTGGTTGCTGGTCGCGCAGCTGGGCGTGGCCGTCGGGCTGGTGGCGCTGGCGTTCACCCGCCCCGAACTGAGCGTGGGCGCATTGGTGCTGTGGGTGCTGATCGCCTCCTTCGCCGGCGCCACCCAGGACTCGGTGGTGGACGCCTACCGCATCGAGATCGCGCCGCCCTCGGCGCAGGCTGCGCTCGCCGCGACCTACACCTTCGGCTATCGCATCGGCCTGATCCTGTCCGGCGCGGGTGCGCTGTACCTGGCGCAGTTCGGCAACTGGAGGTTGGCCTATCTGGTCATGGCCGGGCTGATGCTGCTGCCGATCGTCACCACCCTGGTGTGCCGCGAGCCGGAGGTGCCGGCGTCGACCGTGGTGCGCAGGATCGACGTGGTCGGTGCGTTCTGGCAGCCGATCTCCAGCTTCTTCTCCAGCAACGGCCTGGCGCTGGGTTTGGCCTTGCTGCTGTTCGTGGGCCTGTTCAAGTTCCCCGACCAAGTGATCGGGGTCATGTCCGGCCCGTTCTACCTGGACTCGGGCTTCGACAAGGCCGACATCGCCACCGTCTCCAAGCTGTTCGGGGTCTGGATGGGGATTGCCGGCGCCTTTGCCGGCGGCCTGGCGGTGGCGGCGTTCGGCTTCCGGCGTATGTTGCTCGTCGCCGCGCTGGGCGTGGCGCTGTCCAACCTGGCGTTCCTGCTGATGGCGCACAATCCTGGCCAGCTCTGGTCGTTCTACGCCGCGCTCAGCGCCGACAACCTGTTCCAGGGCTTCGCCGGCACCGTGTTGGTCGCTTTCATGTCCTCGCTGACCGACCGCAACTTCACCGCCACCCAGTACGCGCTGCTGGTGTCGCTGGCCAACCTGCCGGGCAAGTTCGTCGGCGGCGTCTCCGGCTACATCGTCGAAGCCACCTCCTACAGCACCTTCTTCGTGCTCAGCGCCTTCACCGTGATCCCGACCCTGCTACTGCTGGCCTGGCTGTGGCCGCGGATTCGCGAGCAGACCCCACAGGCGGTCGCGTCCAGCGATTGAAAGGGCGTCCTCAGGCAGGGATGATGGACGGCGGCGCACGTGTGCGCCGCCGTCCGGGAGTCCGCATGAGCGACCTTGTGTTGCGCGATATCGACCCGTTCCTGCTCGAACGCATCCGCCGCATCGCCGTCGCGCGCGGCTGGACCCAGCGCCAGGCGGTGCTGGCGCTGATCGAGCAGGGCCTGTTTTCCAGCGAACACGACGTCCGCAGCGGGTTCGAGCACCGTGAGGTGGATGCGCTGTCGGAGGCGATCGCGGCCTTGCGCGCGCTGCCGGCCGGCAGTGGTTTCTGACCGTCTACGCGTCGCTCAGGCGGGGTGGATCGCACCGAGGATGCGCGGCCCGCGCGCGCCGGTGACCGATGGCAGGTTGCCCGGCAGCCCGGCCAGGGTCTGCCGTGCCAGCCAGGCGAAGCCCATCGCTTCGATGTAGTCCGGGTCCAGGCCCTGCGCCTGGGTCGAGTGCACCTGCACGCCCGGCAGCCGCGCCTGCAGCCGCGCCAGCAACAGCGGGTTGTGCACGCCGCCACCGCACACCAGCAGCTGCCGCGTCGCCGGCTGCTGCGCGAGCAGCGCGTCGGCAACGGTCGCTGCGGTGAGTTCCAGCAGCGTCGCCTGCACCGCGGCCGACGCAGGCGCCGGCGTGTCCAGGCAGGCCTCCAGCCAGCGCAGGTGGAATTGCTCGCGCCCGGTGCTCTTGGGCGGCGGCAGCGCGAACCACGGGTCGGCCAGCAGCCGCTGCAGCAGGTCGGCGTCCACCTCACCGCTGGCGGCAAACGCGCCGCCGGCATCGTAGGGCTGGCCGCGATGGCGCTGGCACCAGGCATCGAGCAGCGCGTTGGCCGGTCCGGTATCGAAGCCGCGCACGGCGCCGTGCGCCGGCAGCAGGGTCAGGTTGCCGATGCCGCCGAGGTTGAGCACGGCCCGGTCTTCGTGCGCCGCCCCCAGCATCGCCGCATGGAAGGCCGGCATCAGCGGCGCGCCGTGACCACCGGCGGCGACGTCGCGGCGACGGAAATCGCAGACCGTGGCGATGCCAGTGAGCTCGGCGATGCGGTTGCCGTCGCCGAGCTGCCAGGTGAAGGCGGGGTCGGCCAGCGGGCGGTGGCGCACGGTCTGCCCGTGCGAGCCGATCGCGCGCACCGCGCCCGGCGCCACGCCGGCGTCGTCGAGCAGGCGCAGCGCGGCCTCGGCGAAGGCGATCGCGACCTCGGCATCGAGCTGGCCCAGCGCGTCCAGCGAGGCGATGTCGCCGCCTTCGCCCAGCGCGATCAGCGCCGCGCGCTGCTGCGGTGCCCAGGCATAGGTGCGGCCCAGTTGCAGCTGCGGGCGTCCGTCATGGTCGAAGCGCACCAGCGCGGCATCGATGCCGTCGGCGCTGGTGCCGGACATCAGGCCCAGGAACAGGGCGTCGTCGGGAACGGCGGAAGGCGAGGGCATGCAAGACACCAGGCGGCGGTCGGCGCCGCAGCGTGGGCCAGGCGCCGCCGCCCGTCAATGCGCGGTGCGGCGCGACCGAATGCCGGCGCTCAGCCGGCGTCGTGCGAGGCAGCGGCCTTGGACGAGGCGACGACCTTCTTCTTCTTCGCCCCCGGCGCGTCGGCATCGGCGTAGATCAGCTTCTCCACACGCTGGATGCGCGCCAGCGCCGGCGACGTCTGCGCGCGGAACGCGGCCAGCTCGGCGCCGGCCAGCGGCGTCGGCGGCGGCATCGTCACCGAGGCCGGATTGCGCTGCACCCCGTCCACGCGGAATTCGTAGTGCAGGTGCGGACCGGTGGCCATGCCGGTCATGCCGACGTAGCCGATCACCGTGCCTTGGTTGATGCGCTGGCCGGCCTTGATCCCGCCGAAGCGCGACATGTGCCCGTACAGCGTGCTGTAGCCCTTGCCGTGATCCAGGATCACCACATTGCCGTAGCCGCGTTGGGTGCCGACGAACTGCACCCGCGCATCGCCGGCGGCCATGATCGGGGTGCCGGTCGGCGCCGCGTAGTCGATGCCCTTGTGCATGCGCATGGTGCCCAGCACCGGATGCTTGCGCGCGCCGAAGGTGGAACTGATGCGGCTATAGGACACCGGCATGCGGATGAAGCTCTTCTTCAGCGGCCGCCCGGTCACGTCGAAATACTCGGCCGGCTTGCCGCCGCGCTCGAAGCGGAAGCCGCTGTAGGTCTTGCCGCGGGTGGTGAAGGTCGCCGCCAGGATCTTGCTGGTGTCGATGCGCTCGCCTTCGCGCCAGGTCTCGTCCATGACCACGCTGAAGCGGTCGCCCGGCTGCAGGTCCTTGTCGAAGTCGATGTCGTACTTGAAGATCTCGTCGGTCATCGTCGCGATCGCCGACGGCGACAGACCGGCCTTGCGCGCGGCCACATACAGCGAACTGGTGATCTCGCCGCTGGTGACCACGGTGCGCGTGCTGGTCTCGCGCTCGATCACCTTTTCCTTGATGTCCTCGCCCAGCAGCGACAGTTCCACCCGGTGGGTGGCATCGCGGTCGAAGCGCAGGGCGCGCAGGCTGCCCCCGTCGGCCAGGTCGAAGCCGATCTCCGTGCCCGGGCGCAGCTTGGTCAGCGCGTCGTGGGTGCCCGGATGGTCGAGCACCCGCTGCATCACCGTGGCCGGAAGGCCAAGCTGCTCGAACACCGAACCCAGGGTCTGCCCGGATTCGATCCGCACCACCTGCCAGTTGTCGGTGTTCGCGGCCAGCTGTTGCTGCGCCAGCGAGATCGGCGGCAACGGCAGTGCCAGCGTCGCCTGCGTGGTCTGCAGCGGCACGTCGATGGCGTTGGAGAAGCCCGGGACGATGGTGGCGACCATCGCGCCGATGGTGGCGAACAGGCTGGCGTGGATCCAGTGGCGGCGCGTCCAGCGGCCGGCGGGAAGATGTTCCTTCAACTTGCGATGCAGCGCAGTGTCGTGGAGAACGTGAAGGCGTTGCTGGAACCGCTGCCGGCGCGCGCGTTCCTGATCACTGTTGGGCATCAAGGCTTCCTCACGAGCCCGAAGCGCGAGCTCAAAACTCGGCTACCATAAACATCGTTCCACAGCGCGTCAAACCATTGAGCCGGCTCGGATTTTCACCTGGCTGCACGGTTAACTCGCTCTTAACGCCATTCACGTTTGTTGACGCCATTTGCCGGAGTTCCTGTTTTGTCCACGATCGAAGAGTCCCTTGCCCTGATCGGCCGCGGTGCCGACGAAATCCTCAAGCGTGAAGAACTGGAGGCCCGCCTGCGCAGCGGCCGCCCGCTGCGGATCAAGGCCGGCTTCGATCCCACGGCGCCGGACCTGCACATCGGCCACACCGTGCTGTTGAACAAGATGCGCCAGTTCCAGGACCTGGGGCACCAGGTGATCTTCCTGATCGGCGACTTCACCGGGATGATCGGCGACCCCACCGGCAAGAACGTCACCCGCAAGCCGCTGACCCGCGAGGACGTGCTGGCCAATGCGCGCACCTACGAGGAGCAGGTGTTCAAGGTGCTGGACCGCACGCGCACCGAGGTGCGCTTCAACTCCGAATGGTTCGGGCAGATGAGCGCGGCCGACATGATCCGCCTGGCCGGCCAGCACACCGTGGCGCGCATGCTCGAGCGCGACGACTTCGCCAAGCGCTACGCCGCGCAGCAGTCCATCGCCATCCACGAGTTCCTGTACCCGCTGGTGCAGGGCTACGATTCGGTGGCGCTGAAGGCCGACGTCGAGCTGGGCGGCACCGACCAGAAGTTCAACCTGCTGATGGGCCGCGGCCTGCAGGAGCATTACGGGCAGCCGGCGCAGATCGTGCTGACGATGCCACTGCTGGAGGGCCTGGACGGGGTCAACAAGATGTCCAAGTCGCTGGGCAACTACATCGGCATCAGCGAACCGGCGATCGATATCGTCACCAAGACCATGAAGATCGGCGATGACCTGATGTGGCGCTGGATCGAGCTGCTGTCCTTCGAGATCGGCGTGAACGAGGCGCAGGCGCTGCAGCAGCAGGTGCAGGCCGGCAGCCTGCATCCGCGCGAGGTGAAGCTGCGCCTGGCGCGCGAACTCACCACCCGTTTCCACGATGCTGCTGCTGCCGAGCAGGCCATTGTCGGCTGGCATGCGGTGGTGACCGGGCAGGGCGACACCAGTGCGCTGCCGCTGCAGCAGGTCGCGGTGCCGGCGGAGGGGCTGCGCATCGCCGCCTTGCTGACCGCGGCAGGCCTGACGGCGAGCAATTCCGAGGCTACCCGCAAGCTGAAGGAGCGGGCGGTGCGCGTGGCCGGCGAGGTGGTGGAGGATCCGCAGCAGAGCTTTGCCCCCGGCTTCGAGGGCGTCCTGCAGGTCGGCAAGCGCACGTTTGCCCGGGTGCAGCTCATCGCCGCATGAGATCGCGTGCCCGGTTGACGCAAGGCAATCGGGCGCACGTGGGGCATAGCTGCTTGCGCTCTATATAGAGACAGTCGCCAGGCACGCCGACCCGTGTCGACTGAATAGCGTGGGCGGCAGGCAGGCGGGGATGGCAGGGTCTCCGCGACGGGAGAGTGAAAAAAGTTTTCACACCCTCTTCCCAAGCGGGCGATTTGGGGCCATACTTTCCCTCCCCTGACGCAACGCCTTCACGGCAAGCAGCAAGGGCGTCAAAAACCTCTTCAAAAAGGTGTTGACGAAGTGAAAAAGTCGGCTAATATGGCCGGCTCGCTTCGAGGAAAAGCCTACGGGTTTGGACGAAGAAGCGGCGTCAACCACCTGATCAAAAAGGTGTTGACGGCAAGAAAAAAGCCGCTATGATGGGCGGCTCGGTTCGACGAAAAGCCTTCGGGTTTGAAGACGAGCCAGCGTCAACCACCTCGAAATGAGGTGTTGACGGAAACAAAAAGCCCGCTATAATGGGCGGCTCACTCGGACGGAAACGTCGGGGCGAAAAAGGGAAAGGCGCTGAGGCCGGCCCCGAAGTTCTTT
>NZ_LFME01000027.1 GCF_001043115.1 Xanthomonas sp. NCPPB 1128
GAGCCGGGATTGGGGATTGGGAAAAGCCTAGCCGCTTTGCCTGGGTGTGCAAGGTCGACGTGGCCGGGCAGCGCACCGGGATGGCGTGCGCCAGCAGCACCACTGCGATGTGCACGGTCCACCGCAAAGCGCGCGACTGGCTCTAAGCTGTGCCGATGAGCGCACCGCCTTCCGCTTCCGCCCCCCGTCCACGCGCGCTGCTGTTGTGGCGGCTGCTGGCACTGTTCTACGACGCCTGGCCGGTGCTGGCGCTGTGGTTCGTGGTCTCGGCGCTGTTCACCCTTGGCTACACGCTGGAGGGCCATGCGCCGCGCGAGAACATCGCGCCGTTCAGCGCGCTGCAGTGGCTGCTGTGGGTGTGCTGCTGGGTGGTCGCCGGCCTGTATGCGACGCTGAGCTGGCGTCGCGGCGGCCAGACCCTGGGCATGCGTCCGTGGCGGCTACGCCTGCACGGTGCCGACGGCAACGCGCCAGGTTGGGGCGCGCTGTGGCGGCGCTATCTGGTCGGCACGGTGTCGTTGCTGCTGGGCGGACTGGGATTCTGGTGGGCGCTGGTCGATCGGGAGCGATTGACGTGGCACGACCGCGCCAGCGGCACTCGCCTGACGCGGCCACCAAAAGCAAAGCCCTGACGTCAGCACAGGGCATAGCTGCACCTCGACGTGTGCGCCCTATCCAATGCCGCAGCGGCACGGCGACGACGCACCGCTGTTGCATCGCCCTCACGCACGATCCAACGCGAGAACACGGCACGCCGCGCTGCGCCAATGCATTAGCGCAGCGGAGCGGAATTAGACCTTGGTTTGCCCGGTCACGACCCGTTCGATGACTGCCAGCCGCACCCTGTCCTCGGGCGAATCGCTGAGGTTCAGGAATCCTTCGACGCCATGCTTGGTGCCATTGCGGAAGTCCTGGAACGTGTCCAGGATCCGCGTCGGATAGCGATCGAGGTGCTGCGCATCCTTCAGGAAGACCGTCACGCAGTCGTTCCATTGGTCCAGGTGCTGGTTGCTGACATAGGACTCGAGCAGCACCGCATCGATCTTGTTCCACTTCGCCCAGGTGACCAGCGCCTGGCCGGCGTCCGGATAGAAGCGCCAGCAATCGACCGGATACCGATGGAAATCGCCGTTCGACGGCGTATTCAGGTAGCACAGCCCGCCTGGCTTGAGGACCCGCAGGATCTCCAGGAACACGACCCAGAACATTTCCGAATGTTCGAGGCAGCTGCTCGACAGCACCATGTCGATGGAGGCGTCGTCGAACGGCAGCGAGTACGGCGAATCCAGCACGACATCGACGCCGTCGCCGCTCGCGAAATCCACACCGATGTACTCGAACGGCTCCGGCGTGACCTGGCGCAGGGTGCCGTTGAAATTCCTGGATCCGATCTCGACGACCTTGACGCTCGATTGGCTTTTGAATGACTCGGAGTAAGCGTCAAAGAAACGCTGGCCATTGCTCATTGCAGTGGGATGCATCGAAAACCCTTCCAGTTGGCAAATACAACGATTTCAGACTTCATCGAGCCGACGGGCGACGCCACTCGAAAGAGCGCCAGTGCCCGACGCCGCATGTACCCCGCGCTAACTGCTGCGTTTTCGGAACAGCAACCAGGACACGGTGAGCATCACCAACGGCGGCAAGGCATAGGCGATGCGATAGTCGAACTTCAGGGCGCCGGCCATGCGTCCGAAGAACAGCTGCAGCAGCCAGAACACCAGGGCGAACAGAATGCCCAGGAACAGGCGCTTGCCCATGCCGCCGCTGCGCAGCGCGCCGAACGCGAACGGGATCGCGGCGAAGCACAGCGCCAGCACGTTCAGCGGATAGAACCAGCGGCTCCAGTACTGGTCCTCGTAGTCGCGCGCGTCCAGGCCGTTGCGGCGGCGGTATTCGATGCTGGTGTGCAGGTCGCGCGCCGACAGGTTGCGCGGCTTGGCCAGGCCCGAGGCCAGTGCCGCCGCATCCAGCCGCGATTGCCACGGCAGGCTGTCGAACTTCTCGCGTTGCACCGAGCGCTCAGCGAAGGTGTCGCGGTAGGCCTGCTTGAGCGTCCAGCCGCTGTGCCGGTGCTCGGCAATGGCCGCGTGGGTCAGCGAGGCCAGCCGGCCGCTTTCGTCCAGCGTGTACAGGCGCACGTCACGCAGTTCCAGCCAGGTGCCGCCGCCGTCCTCCAGGTGCTCTTCGCCAGCCTGCGCGTTGAGGAAGGTGTTGCCCTCGCGTGCCCACAGCCCCGAATAGCGGGCCATGCTCATGTCGCCGTTGTACTTGGCGTTGGCCTTGATCGCATCGGCCTGGTTCTGCGCCCACGGCGCCAGGGTCTCGCCGTTGACCACCATCGCCACGGTCAGCACCGCCATGGTCGAGGCCGCGGCCAGGCTCAGCCGGCGCCGCGACAGGCCCAGCGCGCGCAGCGCGGTCAGTTCGGAAGTGGCCGCAAGCTGGCCCAGGCCCATCAGCACGCCGATCACCGCGCCGGTCGGGAACAGGGTGTAGGCGCGGCGCGGCACCGTGTAGGCGACGAAGGCGGCGGCATGCCCCAGGCTGTAGCTGCCAGTGCCGATGACCTTGAACTCGTTGGACAGGGCCATGATCACGTCCAGGCCCAGCAGCACCGCCCAAGTCAGCAGCACCGTGCCGAGCACGGCGCGGCCCACGTACACATCGTGCAGGTTCGGACGCAGCCTCATGCCGGCTGCCTCCGCGGCCGCGACAACCGGCCATCGCGCAGGTACATCCACACCGACAAGGCCAGCAACGGCAGGGTCAGCCACCACAGGCCGAGCGCGCGCGGCAGCTTCTCCGTGCTCAGCCATTGCGTGCCGAGGAACATCAGGTTGGTGCCGACCAGATAGGCCAGGAACGCCAGCATGATCCGGCCGTAGCGCTGCTGCCGCGGCGAACTGCGCGACAGCGGCAGGGTCAGCAGGGCGAAGGCCAGCGCCAGCAGCGGCGGCGCCAGGCGCGCATGCAACTGCGCATTGGCCTGCGGGCGCGGATCGCCGATCAACTTGCCGGTGGGCAGCAGTTCGGGATCGTCGTCCTTGCGCGCGGCGTTGCGGTCGGGCAGCGCCACGTCGTTGCTGACGAAACGCATCATCCGGTAGTCCAGCCCATCGCCGGCCAGCGGCCCCTCGACCCGGTAGCCATCCTCCAGGCGCAGGTAGCGGTCGGCCTTGCCCTCGAAGAACATGGCGCCGCGCTGCGCGGTGACCACGTCCAGGCGGCCGTCCTTCTGCCGCTGCATGAACACCTTGCTGAGCTTGGTGCCGTCCCCGGACAGGGTGCTGATGTAGACGATGCCGCCATCGGACAACGGGGTGAAGCGCCCCGCCTCCAGCCCGGCCATCAGCAGGCTGTGGTTGGCCTCGTCGATCAGCCGGTCGGAGGTACGGTCGGCCCAGGGGCCCAGCCACAGCGAGCACAGGCCGACCAGGGTCACCACCGGGATCACCAGCATCAGGATCGGCCGCAGCAGGCGCCGCGGGCCCACGCCGATGGCGGTGATCACCGCCATTTCCGAGTCGCGGTACAACCGCGCCAGCGCCAGCAGCAGGCCCAGCATCAGCGCCAGCGGCAGGATCAGCGGCAGGTACACCACGAACTGCAGGCCCAGCTGTGAAAACAACAACTTGGCCGGGATGCGGCCATCGGCGATGTTACCCAGGATGTCCACCAGCACACCACCGACGCTGACCACCAGCAGCACGATCAGGGTGGCCGAGAAGCTCTGGACGAAATCGCGCAGCAGGTATCGATCGAGCTTCGGCATGGGGGTGGGTTGATTTAAACTCTAGGATTCGTTCGCGGCTGCCCCAGCCTATCCGACTGGGGGTAAAGAGTCCGCGATTGTACGGATTTGCCAACGGAATCTGATCAATGGCCCTGGAATTCACCCTGAACCACGACGCCCCGGCCACCGCGGCGTTCGACTGCATCGTCGTCGGCGTGTTCGCCGACAAGCGCCTGTCCCCGGCCGCCCAGGCCCTGGACGCGGCCAGCGGCGGACGCCTGACCGCGCTGGCCGAGCGCGGCGACGTCAGCGGCAAGACCGGCGCCACCGCCCTGCTCCACGACCTGCCTGGCGTGAGCGCGCCGCGCGTGCTGGCCGTGGGCCTGGGCGACGCCGCCAAGTTCGGCGTGCCGCAATACCTGAAGGCGGTCGGCGACGCCGCGCGCGCGCTCAAGAGCGGGCCGGCGGCCAGCGCGCTGCTGACCCTGAGCGAGCTGGAGGTGAAGGGCCGCGACCAGGCCTGGGCGATCCGCCAGGCGGTGATCGCCAGCGACCACGCCTGCTACCGCTACACCGCCACCCTCGGCAAGAAGAAGCCCGACGACAGCGGCCTCGCCCGCCTGGCCGTGCACGGCGACGACGCCACCGCACTGGCCCAGGGCGAGGCGATCGCCGCTGGTGTGAAATTCGCCCGCGAACTGGGCAACCTGCCGCCGAACCTGTGCACCCCGGCCTACCTGGCCGAGACCGCGGCCGCCTTCGCCCAGGGCGTGGACGGCGCCGAGGCCGAGATCCTCGACGAGACGCAGATGCAGGAACTGGGCATGGGCTCGCTGCTGGCGGTGGCGCGCGGCTCGGCCAACCGGCCGCGGCTGCTGGTGCTGAAGTGGAATGGCAGCGGCGACGCCCAGCCCTACGTACTGGTCGGCAAGGGCATCACCTTCGATACCGGCGGCGTCAACCTGAAGACCCAGGGCGGCATCGAGGAGATGAAGTACGACATGTGCGGTGGCGCCAACGTCATCGGCACCTTCGTCGCCGCCGCGACCGCGCGCCTGCCGCTGAACCTGGTGGTGGTGGTGCCGGCGGTGGAGAACGCGATCGACGGCAATGCCTACCGCCCGTCCGACGTGATCACCAGCATGTCCGGCAAGACCATCGAGGTCGGCAATACCGACGCCGAGGGCCGCCTGATCCTGTGCGACGCGCTGACCTACGCCGAGCGCTTCAAGCCGGCGGCGCTGATCGACGTGGCCACCCTCACCGGCGCCTGCATGGTCGCCCTCGGCCACCAGACCGCCGGCCTGATGAGCAAGCACGACGACCTGGCCGCCGAACTGCTGGCCGCCGGCGAGCACGTGTTCGACCGCGCCTGGCGCCTGCCGCTGTGGGACGAGTACCAGGGCCTGCTGGATTCCAGCTTCGCCGACGTCTACAACATCGGCGGCCGCTGGGCCGGCGCGATCACCGCCGGCTGCTTCCTGTCGCGCTTCACCGAAGGCCAGCGCTGGGCGCACCTGGACATCGCCGGCGTGGCCAGCGACGAAGGCAAGCGCGGCATGGCCACCGGCCGCCCGGTGGGCCTGTTGTCGCAGTGGTTGCTGGACCGCGTTGCGGCCGGGAATTGAGAAACGGGAATCGGGAATCGTGAAAAGCGACTTGTCTGACCCAATCTGGGGCGGCGCACGCGCCGCCACCCGCTGTTCCCATTCCCTATTCCCCATTCCCCATTCCCTGTTCTGATGCGCGCCGACTTCTATCTGATCGCCAAGCCGCGGTTCCTCAACGAACCGCTGCGGCTGGTGTGCGAGTTGGCGCGCAAGGCCAACGACGCCAACCTGTGGACGCTGGTGCTGGCGCGCGACATGGCCCAGGCCGAGGAGCTGGACGAGCTGCTGTGGGCGTTCGATGCCGACGCCTACATCCCGCACCAGATCGCCGACGCCGATGCCGACGAAGAAGAGGCACAGGTGCTGATCGTCCCGCCCGGCGTCGACGCGCCGCAGCGCCCGCTGGTGATCAACCTGCGCGATGCGCCCTACCTGGGCGCCTGCGACCGCGTCCTGGAAGTGGTACCGGCCGACCCGTCCGCGCGCGACCCGCTGCGCGAGCGCTGGAAGCAGTACAAGGCGCAGGGCTACGCGGTCAGCAAGCACGATATGTGATGGAGCCGGGATTGGGGATTGGGGATTCGGGATGAATTCCTGCCTCGCCCCTCCATCCACGCCGCACAGCAACGAATCCCGAATTACGAATCCCCAATCCCGGCTCCCCCATGACCACCCTCGCCTCCAGCTACGATCCCACTTCCTTCGAATCGCGCCTGTACGCGCAATGGGAAGCGTCCGGTTACTTCGTGCCGTCCGGACAGGGCGCGCCGTACACCGTGCTGCTGCCGCCGCCGAACGTGACCGGCACGCTGCACATGGGCCACGCCTTCCAGCAGACGCTGATGGACGCGCTGGTGCGGTATCACCGCATGCGCGGCTTCGACACGCTGTGGCAGGTCGGCAGCGACCACGCCGGCATCGCCACGGAGATGGTGGTGTCGCGCAACCTGGCGCTGGAAGGCAAGGGCGAGACCCGCGATTCGCTGGGCCGCGACGGCTTCATCGCCAAGGTGTGGGAGTGGAAGCAGCACTCCGGCGACACCATCGAGCGGCAGATGCGCCGCCTCGGCACCTCGGCCGACTGGTCGCGCAGCACCTTCACCATGGATCCGCAGCCGTCGGCGGCGGTGATCGAGGCCTTCGTGCGCTGGCACGAGCAGGGCCTGATCTACCGCGGCCAGCGCCTGGTCAACTGGGACCCGGTGCTGAAGACCGCGATCTCCGACCTGGAAGTGGAGAACGTGGAGGAAGACGGCTTCCTGTGGTCGATCGCCTACCAGCTCGAGGACGGCGCCAGCTACGAGCACGTCGAGCACGACGCCGACGGCAACGAGACCCTGCGCGAGACCCGCGACTACCTGGTGGTCGCCACCACCCGCCCGGAGACCCTGCTCGGCGATACCGCGGTCATGGTGCACCCGGAGGATGCGCGCTACGCGCACCTGATCGGCAAGACGGTAACCCTGCCGCTGACCGGCCGCCGCGTGCCGGTGATCGGCGACGACTATGTGGACCGCGCGTTCGGCACCGGCGTGGTCAAGGTGACGCCGGCGCACGATTTCAACGATTACCAGGTCGGCGTGCGGCATGGGTTGCCGATGATCAATATCTTCACGCCCGACGCAAAGATCAGTGCGCACCCCATCGCATCACGCATGGCCGATTTCTACTCGATGGGTCAGGGCCCTGTCGATTCGAGCGGGAGCTATACCCAACTCTTCGGCAAGGACGCCAACTATCGGCATTTCCCCAATCCCAACGAGATCTCGCTCCCCGCAAAATTCCACGGCCTGGACCGCTTCGACGCGCGCAAGGCGGTACTGGCAGATCTGGAAGACCTCGGCATTCTGGTCGAGACCAAGCCGCACAAGCTGCAGGTGCCGCGCGGCGACCGCACCGGCCAGGTGATCGAGCCCTACCTCACCGACCAGTGGTTCGTGAAGATGGACGCGCTGGCCAAGCGCGGGCTGGAATTGGTCGAGTCCGGGCAGATCCAGTTCGTGCCGCCGAACTGGATCAACACCTATCGCCACTGGATGGAGAACATCCAGGATTGGTGCATCAGCCGCCAGTTGTGGTGGGGCCATCGCATCCCGGCCTGGTTCGACGACGCCGGCAACTGCTACGTCGGCCGCGATGAGGCCGACGCGCGCGCCAAGGCCGGCCTCGGCGCCGACGTCGCCCTGCACCAGGACAGCGACGTGCTGGAAACCTGGTTCTCCTCGCAGCTGTGGCCGTTCGCGACCATGGGCTGGCCGGACTCGCAGGCGATGGCCGAGCGCGGCTTCGATCGCTACCTGCCGTCGAGCGTGCTGGTCACCGGCTTCGACATCATCTTCTTCTGGGTGGCGCGCATGATCATGGCCACCGACAGCTTCACCGGCAAGGTGCCGTTCCGCGACGTCTACATCACCGGCCTGATCCGCGACGCGCAAGGCCAGAAGATGTCCAAGTCCAAGGGCAACGTGCTCGATCCGCTGGACATCATCGACGGGATCAGCATCGAGGACCTGGTCGCCAAGCGCACCACCGGGCTGATGAAGCCGCAGGACGCCCCCAAGATCGAGAAGGCCACGCGCAAGGAATTCCCGAACGGCATTGCCGCCCACGGCGCCGACGCGCTGCGCTTCACCATCGCCGCGCTGGCCGGCCACGGCCGCGACATCAAGTTCGACCTGGGCCGCGCCGAGGGTTACAAGAATTTCTGCAACAAACTGTGGAATGCCAGCCGCTTCGTGCTCATGAACACGCCGGGCGGGGATTCGGGAGTCGGGAGTCGGGAGTCGCAACAGCTTGCGCCGGTCACCGATGCCGAGAAGTGGATCCTGCTGCGCCTGCAGGCGGTCACGGCCGAGGCGCAGGCGCAGTTCGCCGCGTACCGCTTCGACCTGCTGGCGCAGTGCCTGTACGAATTCGCCTGGAACGAGTTCTGCGACTGGTTCCTGGAACTGGCCAAGCCGGCGCTGAGCGGCGACGACGCGGCCGCCGCCGACAGCACCCGCCACACCCTGCTGCACGTGCTGGAAACCCTGCTGCGCCTGCTGCACCCGCTCACCCCGTTCCTCACCGAGGAACTGTGGCAGCAGGTGGCGCCGCGCCTGGGCATCGCCGCGCCGACCATCTCGCTGCAGCCTTACCCGGACGCGGCGTCGATGGACGTATCCGCCTACGACGGCGCCGCGGCCGACGTCGAATGGCTGAAGGCGATGGTGTCGGCGCTGCGCCGCGTGCGCAGCGAACTGCAGGTGGCACCGTCGCGGCAGGTGCCGCTGCTGCTGCAGGGCGGCCAGGCGCAGGATCGTGCGCAGATGGATAACCCCACAGTGGTTTCCGAAAGGTCCGCTCCCTCTTACTGGACGCAAGACCGCGCCCGCGTTGAACGTTTCACGCCACAGCTGCGCTTCCTACTCAAGCTCGACGATATCGAGTGGCTGCAGGATGGTGCCGCGGCGCCGGCCGCGGCCACCGCCATCGTCGGCGAGCTGACGCTGCTGGTGCCGCTGGAAGGCCTGGTCGACCTGGATGCCGAGCGCCTGCGCCTGGACAAGGAGATCGCCCGCGTCGCGTCCGAGAAGGACAAGAGCGAGGCCAAGCTGGGCAAGTTCACCGACAAGGTGCCGCCGGCGGTGATCGAGCAGGAACGCCAGCGCCTGGCCGACTGGAGCGCGCAACTCGACGGCCTGCGCGCGCAGCGCGCCAAGCTGTAGTGTCACCCCAGTTGTAGGAGCGGCTTCAGCCGCGACCTCCGTCCCTGACGGGTCGCGGCTGAAGCCGCTCCTACAACATGAATTCGAGCTCGCTGCGGGAGTGCCGGCATCCTGCACATTGGATCCAGCCGCGACGCCGCATCGTCAGACACCACGAACAACGCGCCAATTCTCTTACGCCGTCGACCGGCGAAGCGACGACACTGAGCATGACCACACCACGCCGCCGCCCGGCCTTCCAGGCGGCGGCACAGCGACTCCCTCAGAGCTTGCCGGCGCCGGCCTTGGCCTTGACGTCCGCCGCCACCTTGTTCGCCGGCAGCAGCGAATAGGTATACGGCGGGGTCCAGCCGATGTTGTTGTTCCAGGAACAGGTCAGCGCCTTGCCGTTGAGCAGCGAGCCGAAATCGCGGTAGACGCTGCCGCCGTAGTCGGCCGCGATCTTGTCGCAGCTGCTCACGCCGCTGATGTCGAAGACGTTGTTCTCGGAGAAGATCTTCGACTCCTTGCCGACGCCGTGCGCATAGGAGAACGGATACACCGCATTGCTGGTGCTGCCCACATGGTAGTTGTTGTACAGGTGCACCTGGCCGAAGCGCACCCGCGGCGCGCGCGCGGAGATGTTCTCGAATAAGGTGTTGTGGATGGTCACCTTGAGCTTGCCGCTGTCGGTGCTGGAAGCGCTGTCGCTGGAGCCGATCAGGTTGTTCTTCTCGTGCGACTTGAACGCCGAATAGGACACGGTGACGTAGTTGGCGCCCTTCTTGATGTCCAGCGCGCCGTCGTGGTGCTGCTTGGGCCGGCCGTTGGCGGTGCCGTTCTGGTCGTCGGTGCGGCGGCCGTCGGTGAAGGTCACATGGTCCACCCACACGTTGCTGGCGCCCTCGATGGTCATGCCGTCGTATTCGGAGTTCCAGTTGCCGGCGCTGCCGTCGTTCGGATCCCACACCGGTTGCGGATCCCATGGATTCTCGATGGTGATGTTGCGCACGATCACGTCGTTGGCCTTGACGTAGAAGTAGCCCTCGCGGATCTCGGCGTTGCTGCCGACGCCGATCAGCGTGGTCTTGGTCGGGATGTCCAGGCGCGCGCGGCTCTTCATGTCCGCGGTGGTGCTGTAGGGCGTGCCTTCGCTGATGTCGATGATGCCGTTGATCTTGATGATGCGGCCGTTGCTGCCGGCACTGGCCTTCAGCGCGGCCTTCAGCTGCGCCGCCGTGCTGACGCTGTAGACGTCGGCCGCGGCGGCCTTGGAACCGCCCTTGGTGCCGCCGTTCTGCGTCGCCCAGCCGGTGCTGGCGACCTCCAGGCTGGCGTCGGCATGGGCGGCGCCGGCGAGGCCGGCCAGGCACAGGGCCAGGCCGAGCGTGCGCAGCGGCGAACGCGGCGATGAAGCGATGAGGGACTGCGTGGTCATCCTGGAAACCTCGTGAGCATGCGTGGTTTGGACGCAGGCGCACGTGCTCCGCGACAGCGGAATGCACGGCGACGCCTGCGCGTTCGCTGTCCCCTCGGACAACTGCGGGTCATGCCTTCGTGGGAGGCAGGCGCCGAAGAGGCGCGCACTGTAGGGAGCGCGTGGCGCGTGTAAAGAGGCGACGACAGCACCCCACGATCCAGTCGCACGATGTGTGATCCATCGCGCACGAATCGCCTGCGCGCGGCAACGCGCCGCCTCGCCATCGCTGCGGGACAACAACGCTGTCCCACCGACAGGAGGCGACATTGAGGGGATCGCGTGCGAGGGCGCGAAAACGCCGGGAAAACGCAACAGGCAGGGGCAGTGAGCGCCAGGCCTTGTCGATCGACACGCAGCACACAGGTGCACTCGCCACAGCGAACACCAGGCCGACAACGCCGACTGCCTGCAGCGGGATCGCCTAGATCAGGTTGCGGCGCGCACGCGGTGCAGTGCCATCGCGGCACAGGCCAGCGCCATTGCCGGTCGCTTGTGCCGGCAACGTCCGCACACAGGCGGCAGCAGCGCTCAAATGAAACCGCACGTCGCCCGCGGCGAACGCGCAGGGGCCTCAGGACATGCCGTCGAAGAACAGCTCGATCGCCATCACCAGCGCGTCCTCGCGCCCGTTCGCAGCCGGGTAGTAGCGCGGGCGCCGGCCGATCTCGTTGAAGCCTTCGCTGTGGTACAGCGCGATCGCGTTGGGATTGGACGGACGCACTTCCAGGAACACCCGACGCGCGCCGAGGTCGACTCCGTACTTGATCAACGCGCGCAGCAGCAGCCGGCCGTAGCCGCGCGACTGCCGCTCCGGCGCCACGCAGACGTTGAGGATATGCGCCTCGTCGGCGGCGACGCTGATCACCCCGTAGCCGACGATCGTGCCCTCCTCCACCAGCACCCAGCCCGGATAACCGGCCTGCAGGCAGTCGCGGAAGATGCCGCGGGTCCAGGGAAACGGATAGGCGCGGCGCTCAATCTCCATCACCGCATCCAGATCGGCCTCGCGCAGGGCGCGCAGCGTGGCCGCTGGCGCAGGTGCCGACCCGAGCGCGCTCATCGCGGCGCCCGCTTGCGCAGCGCGCGCAACTGCGGCCACAACGCGCGCTTGGCCGCGGCATTGCCGCGCAGTTCGTCCAGCGGCCAGGTCGCCATCAGCGCCTGCGTGGCCGGATCGTTGGGATTGAGGCCGGAGGCGCGCAACAAGGCGATCTGCAGCCGGTCGGGCAGGCGCAGGCCGACCCGGCGCGCACCTGCCGCAGGCGCCGCACGTACCGCGTCCGGCTGCACCACCGGAGCCGGTGGCGACGGCGCGCGCCGTCGTTCCGGCATCTCGGCGGCTGGCAGTTCGGCGGCGTGACCTCCCCGTGGCGGCGCCGATCCCGGCCCAGACCGCTGCACCGGCGCCACCGGCGCCTCTTGCGGCGGCGGGGCCGGTTCGATCACGGCTGCGGCATCCACGTACACGGTGTGGCCGAGCGCCTGCAGCCAGCCGACCTGCTCGGCCGACCACAACGGCGCATCCATGGATGCGTGCTCGCTCATGTCGCGTCCGGCACCTTGCGCCAGCGCCGCCACAGCCACAGGCAGGGCCCGGACAGCGCGTACAGCACGCCGATCGCCAGCAGCGCCCGCGCCAGGTCGATGACCAGCACCGCCAGCACGATCGGCGCCAGCACCAGCATCAGGAACGGCACCCGGTCGGTGCGCGGGCCCTTCTCGCCGCTGCCCTTGAAGCTCCAGAAGCGGATGCGGCTGACCATCAGCAGCGCTGCGGTCACGGTCAGGCCCAGCGCCACATAGCGCAGTTGTTCGCCGTCCCAGCCCAGCGAGCCGTCGGCGAAAGACCACACGAACGCCATCATCAGCCCGGCCGCGGCCGGGCTGGCCAGGCCCACGAACCAGCGCTTGTCGACCGTGCCGACCTGGGTATTGAAGCGGGCCAGGCGCAGCGCGGCGCAGGCCGCGTACAGGAACGCTGCCGACCAGCCGACCCGGCCGAGCATGCTGCCGTCGAACTTCAGCGCCGACAGCGACCAGTGGTACATCACCAGGGCCGGCGCCATGCCGAAGCTGACCAGGTCGGCCAGCGAGTCGTACTGCACGCCGAATTCGCTGCTGGTGCCGGTCAGCCGCGCCACGCGCCCGTCCAGCCCGTCCATCACCGCGGCCACGAACACCGCCACGCTGGCGTGCACGAACTGGCCGTTGGCGGCGGCGATGATGGCGTAGAAGCCGGAGAACAGGCCGGCGGTGGTGAACAGGTTCGGCAGCAGGTAGATGGTGCGCGAACGGGGGGGCGGTCGGGATGAGTCCATCCCGTCAGTCTAATCGACTTGCCAGGCCCGTCGGCGGGTGCTGCAATCGGCGCTCCCGCCGCGCCCTGGAGACCGAGATGCGCGTCCTGCCCCGGCTTTGCTGCCTGCCCCTGCTCGCCGTCAGCGGCATGCTCGGCGCCACCACCCTGTACCAATGGAAGGACGCGCAGGGCGTCACCCACTATGCCGAGACCCCGCCCCCCGGCGGCGAGTACCAGGTGCGCAAGGTCGACACCCGCGGCGACGCCCCGGCCGAGACGCCCGCGGCGGCCCCGGCCGAGAACGGCCAGTGCCTGACCGCGCGCAAGAACCTGGACATCCTCGACAAGCCCGGCAAGATCACCACCGACAGCGATGGCGACGGCAAGCCGGACGGAGAGCTGGACGAATCCCAGCGCGCCTCGCAGAAGGCCCTGGCCGAGGCCGCGATCAAGGCCTACTGCACCCCGGCCGCCGCACCCGCCAAGTAAGCCAAACGCGCACGGCCGGCCGCGGGCGATGCCCGCAGCGCCGGCAATGACTGGCAAAATGGGCGACCCGCCGTCTGCGAAGCCCCTCGATGCGCCTTTCCCAGTTCCACCTGCACACCACCAAGGAAACCCCGGCCGACGCCGAACTGGTCAGCCACCAGCTGATGCTGCGCGCGGGCATGATCCGCAAGCTCGCCTCCGGCCTGTACACCTGGTCGCCGCTGGGCCTGCGCGTGCTGCGCAAGGTGGAAGCGGTGGTGCGCGAGGAAATGAACCGCGCCGGCGCCGTGGAAGTGCTGTTCCCGACCATCCAGCCGCGCGAGCTGTGGGACGCCACCGGGCGCTGGAGCAAGTTCGGCGGGCTGATGCTGCGCATGCAGGACCGCAAGGACCAGGACTACTGCTACAGCCCGACCGCCGAAGAGGCTGCCGCCGATTTCGCGCGGCAGGAGCTGAGCAGCTACAAGCAGTTGCCGGTCAACTTCTACCAGATCCAGACCAAGTTCCGCGACGAGATCCGCCCGCGCTTCGGGGTGATGCGCGCGCGCGAGTTCCTGATGAAGGATGCCTACTCGTTCCACATCAGCGACGAGGACCTGGCGCGCGAGTACGAGAACATGAAGGCGGCCTACACCCGCATCTTCACCCGCCTGGGGCTGCAGTTCCGCGCGGTGCAGGCCGATTCCGGCGACATCGGCGGCGACGCCTCGCAGGAATTCCACGTGCTGGCCGCCTCCGGCGAGGATTCGCTGGCGTTCTCCACCGGCTCGGACTACGCGGCCAATGTCGAAGCCGCCATCGCCGCAACACCGGCGCCGCGCGCGGCGGCAGGCGAGGAACTGCGCAAGGTCGCCACGCCCGCCCAGAAGACCTGCGAGGCGGTGGCCGAGTTGCTCGGCCTCCCGCTGCAGCGCACGGTCAAGTCGGTGGCGGTGATGGCCGGCGAGCGCTTCGTGCTGGCGCTGGTGCGCGGCGATCACACGGTCAACGAGATCAAGCTGGGCAAGGTCGCCGGCCTGGCCGGCTACCGCATGGCCACCGAAGCCGAGATCCTCGCCCACCTGGGCAGCGAGCCGGGCTTCCTCGGCCCGCTGGGCCCGCGCCAGCCGATCCGCGTGGTCGCCGACCGCGACGTGGCGGCGCTGGCCGACTTCGTGGTCGGCGCCAACGAGCGCGGCTTCCACCTGGCCGGGGTCAACTGGGGCCGCGACCTGCCGGAGCCGGACGCCGTCGCCGACCTGCGCAACGTGGTCGAGGGCGAGCGCGCCCAGGACGGCGGCGAGATCCGCCTGGCGCGCGGCATCGAGGTCGGCCATGTGTTCCAGCTCGGCCGCCAGTACGCGCAGGCGCTGGATGCCACCGTGGTGGACGAGAACGGCAAGACCGTGACGCTGGCGATGGGCTGCTACGGCATCGGCATTTCCCGCATCGTCGCCGCGGCGATCGAGCAGAACCACGACGACGCCGGCATCCGCTGGCCGCAGCCGATGGCGCCGTGGGCGGTGGCCATGTGCGTGATCAACCCCAAGCGCGATCCGGCGGTCGACGCCGCTGGCGAGGCGCTGCTGGCGGAACTGCAGCAGGCCGGACTGGATGCGGTGCTGGACGACCGTGGCCTGCGCCCCGGCGCGATGTTCGCCGATATCGAATTGATCGGCGTTCCGCACCGGGTGGTGGTCTCGGAGCGGGGCTTGGCCGCCGGCACGTTCGAATATCGCGCGCGCAGCGGCGGCGATGCCGAACACCTGGATCGCGCCACCTTGCAGGCGCGACTGCAGGCATGACCAGAAGGGCCGGGACGATATCCCGGCCCTTCTTCTTTACGCCACCATCACGCCGCATGAGTGAAACCGGCAAGGTATCTGCGCAATTGAATACGCCGGGCATGAATATATAAGGACATATTCCAGGGCATTGCATCCGGAGATACCCGGAAGCGAATAAGCCGGATATTTGTCAAGCCGATTCGGCATCATTATGATTCAGCGCTGCCAGGGAATGGCGGAAGGCCACCACCCATTTTCCGGAGTAAAGATGACCATCGATCTCAGCGGCCTGTCGGCCAAGCAATTGGGCGCGCTCATCAAGACCGCCAAGAAGCAGCAGTCCATCGTCGCCAAGCGCACCCCCATCGCCAAGGTCCGCACCCAGCTGACCCGCCTGGCCAAGAGCCACGGCTACAGCATCGAGGAAGTCTTCGGCGGCGCCCCCGCCGCGCGCGGCCGCAAGGCCGGCAAGCCGGGTCCGAAGCCGGGCCGCAAGCTGGGCAAGGTTCCGCCGAAATACCGCAATCCCGCCAATGCCGCCGAAACCTGGACCGGCCGCGGCAAGCAGCCGCGCTGGCTGGCCGATCTGGTCGCCAAGGGCAAGAAGGTCGACGATTTCCTGATCGCCGGCGGCGCTGCCAAATCCGCCGCGCCGGCCAAGAAAACCGCCAAGAAAACCACCAAGAAGGCGGTCAAGCGCGTCGCCAAGAAGGCCAGCAAGAGCGCCGCGCCGAAAGCCTGATCCGGCAGCGCCGATCGCAACGGAAAACGCCGGTGCATGCCGGCGTTTTTTATTACCGGATTCAAAGATTCTTGCGCGCCGGGATCAACAGATTGCCGAACAACAAGCCGGCGACCAGCGCCATCACGATATTGGTGACCGTCAGCAGCGCCGATTGCCCGCCGAGCACGTCCTGCTGCTGGACCAGGGTCAACAGCCCGCGCAGGCTGGCACTCCCGGGCACCAGCATGATGATGCCCGGCAACCGCACCAGCGCGCCCGGCCGGTGCACGATGCGGCCGAACAGGTTGCCGGCGGCGGTCAACACCATCGCCGACAGAAAGATGCCGACCGGGCTGCCCCAGGCATCGCCAGCGAAGCGCGCGACCGCATAACCGGCCACCGATGCCGCCATCACGAACGGATAATCGCGCAGGCTGGCCTTGAACAGCAGCGCGAAGGCATAGGCGGCGACCAGCAGCGAGGCCCACTCCACCCAGCCGTGCTGCGGCCGCGACGCCCGGACCATCGGCTCCAGGCCGAGCAACTGCGCCAGGGTCACCGCGATCACCGCGCCGACGGTCAGTTTGACGACGGTGGTGACCGCGCCGGCGAAGCGCGCCGTACCCGACACCCAGTGCTGGCTGGTCAGTTCGTTGACGGCATTGGTCAGCGCCATTCCCGGCAGCAGCACCACCAGCGAGGCGATGATCACCGTATTGAGATTGAGCGGCGCCACGAAACTGGCCACCAGGGTCGCGACGAAACCGGCCAGCAGCGCGGCCAGTGCGTCGTTGGCTTCCTTGGTCGCCGGGCGCTTGTCGGTGAGCTGGGTGAGCACGCCGATCAGCAGGCCGATCGCGGTGGCGGTGGCGATGTCCAGCCACGGCAGGCGCCACAGCCCGGCCACGCCGGCCGCGGCCAGGCCGAAGCCCAGCACCTGCATCGCCATCCAGCGACGTCCCGGCGGCTGATCCAGCTGCCGCAGCGCGGTGTGGCCCTGGGCCACGCTCATGCGCCCGCTGGCCACATCGTCGGCGATGCGGTCGGCGACGCTGAGCTTGTGCAGGTCGTTGTCGCCGGGCGCAAGCCGCACCACACGGGTGATGTCGCTGGAGCCGATCGCCTTGGTCGGGTCGCTGAAGCTGAGGATCAGCCCGGTCGGGTTGGACCAGGGTTCGCAGTCCAGGTCCAGTTGCTGCGCCAGCGCCACCACCGCCGCCTCCAGCCGCTGCGCGGTAGTGCCGTAGGTGTGCAGTCGCCCGGCGATGTCGGAGACGAAGGCGATGCGCTGCGCGTAGGTCGCGTTGGCGGAGGGGCTGACGGTGGGAGCGGCGGGCATGTCGGCTAGTATGGCGCGAACGCCGCGCCCGGCCACCCCGTCGCGATCACCACATTTGCAACACGGGCGAAACAGGTATGCTCGCGCACCGGACGCCCCCATGATCGAACCGCAACCGCCCAAACTCAGCCAGGACGACCGAGACCCCTCGCGGGTGCGGCTGACCGGCAGTTGGACCCTGGCCACCGCACTGGCCTCCTCGGAAGTGCTGCGCGGCATGCCGGCCGGTACCACCGGCATCGACGCCAGCGGCATCGGCCAGCTGGATTCGGCCGGGGTGCTGCAACTGATGCGTTACGCCACGCGCAACGGCATCGCCCACGAGGCGCTGGATTTCCGCCAGGACCACCGCGCCCTGGTCTCGACCATCGAGGACGTCGCCGACGATCGCCCCAAGCGCAAGCGCGACTACGGCTTCGCCGCGGCGCTGGAACGCCTGGGCTATGCGGTGCACCGCAATGGCAAGGAAATCGTCGCCCTGGTCGGCTTCCTCGGCGAAACCCTGGTCAAGCTGCTGCGGCTGCTGCACGCGCCGCGCCGGTTCCGCATGACCGCCACCGTGCACCACATGGAGCAGGTCGGCCTGGACGCGGTACCGCTGGTGGCACTGCTGTCCTATCTGGTCGGCGCGGTGATCGCCTTCCTCGGCTCCACGATCCTGCGCGACTTCGGCGCCGAGATCTATGTGGTGGAGCTGGTCAGCATCGCCTTCCTGCGCGAGTTCGCGGTGCTGCTGACCGCGATCGTGCTGGCCGGACGCACCGCCAGCGCGTTCACCGCGCAGATCGGCGCGATGAAGGCGCGCGAGGAGGTCGACGCGATCCAGACCCTGGGCCTGGACCCGATGGACCTGCTGGTGATCCCGCGGCTGGTGGCGCTGCTGCTGATGCTGCCGCTGCTGACCTTCGTGGCGATGATCGCCGGCCTGGCCGGCGGCGTCACCGTCGGCGCTTTCGACCTGGGCATCCCGCCGCAGATGTACCTGGCGCGCATGCACGACACCATCCAGATCCGGCACATGCTGGTGGGCCTGTCCAAGGCACCGATCTTCGCCATCGTGATCGGCCTGATCGGCTGCCTGGAGGGACTGCGGGTGGAAGGCACCGCGCAGTCCGTCGGCGAGCGCACCACCTCCAGCGTGGTGCAGACGATCTCGCTGGTGATCATCATCGACGCGATCGCCGCGCTGTGGTTCATGAACATGGGGTGGTGATGGAGCCGGGATTGAAGATTGGGCATTGGGGATTCGTTGAAGCCGGGCGCTACGCGCCTGGGCGGGAGCGGTTGCGTTGACCAATCCCGAATCTCCACTCCCGAATCCCGAGCAGGAACTGGCCATTTCCGTGCGCGGCCTGGTCAATCGCTTCGGCAGCCAGACCGTGCACGAGGACCTGGACCTGGACGTGCGCCGCGGCGAGATCCTCGGCGTGGTCGGCGGGTCGGGCACCGGCAAGTCGGTGCTGATGCGCACCATCCTCGGCCTGCGCGACCCCGATGCCGGCAAGATCCAGGTGCTCGGCGTGGACACCGATTCCGGCCGTCGCGCCGATCGCCTGCACGTGGAGCGCAATACCGGCGTGCTGTTCCAGGACGGCGCGCTGTTCTCCTCGCTGACCGTCGGCGAGAACGTGCAGGTGCCGCTGAAGGAGCACTTCGGCGAACTGCCCGACAGTTGGCACTACGAACTGGCGCTGCTCAAGGTCAAGCTGGCCGGCCTGCCTGCCGACGCGCTGAACAAGCTGCCTTCGCAGCTGTCCGGCGGCATGCGCAAGCGCGCCGGGCTGGCGCGTGCGCTGGCACTGGACCCGCCACTGCTGTTCCTGGACGAACCCACCGCCGGGCTGGACCCGATCGGCGCGGCCGCCTTCGACCGGCTGATCCGCACCCTGCAGGAAGCGCTGGGCCTGACCGTGTTCCTCATCACCCACGATCTGGACACCTTGTACGCTATCTGCGACCGCGTGGCGGTGCTGGCCGACCGCAAGGTCATCGCCAACGCGCCGCTGGCCGAGATCGAGCAAGTGGACCATCCGTGGATCCAAGAGTATTTCCACGGCCCGCGCGCCCGCGCCGCGCGCGATGCCAAGACCGCCTGGACCGAGACCCCCTGAGCCCATGGAAACCAAAGCCAATTACGTGCTGATCGGCGCCTTCACCATCGTGGTGGGGATCGCGCTGCTGCTGTTCGGACTCTGGGCCGCCAAGTACTCCTCCGACCGCACCTGGCAGGAATACCGCGTGGTGTTCCGCGAGGCGGTGACCGGCCTGTCGGTCGGCAGCCCGGTGCAGTACAACGGCATCGCGGTGGGCTCGATCACCGAGCTGACCCTGGCGCCGAACGACCCACGCCAGGTGGTGGCGCGGATCCGAGTCAACTCGACCACGCCGATCAAGAGCGACACCCGCGCCAAGCTGGGCATCACCAGCCTGACTGGCCCGTCGATCATCCAGCTCTCCGGCGGCACCCCGGAAGCACCGACGCTGACCTCGATCGACAACAGCGATGCGCCGATCATCCAAACCACGCCCTCGGCGCTGCAGAACATCACCGACACCGCCAACCGCATCGTCGAACGTCTTGACGAGGTGCTCAGCGACCGCAACGTCGCCAGCATCACCGCCACACTGCACAACCTGGAGACCATCAGCGGCGGCCTGGCCGACCGCGACCAGGGCATGCAGTCGCTGATCGTCAGCGCGCGCGACGCCGCGCGCAACCTGGACACCACGCTCAAGACCACCAACGGCACCATCCAGCGCCTGGACCAGAACCTGGTGCAGCAGTTGCCGCCGATCCTGGACAAGCTGGAGGACACGCTGAGCAAGCTGGATTCGGCGGCCGGCAATGCCGACAAGATCCTTGGCGAGAACCGCTCGGCGATCAACAGCTTCGCCAACGACGGCCTCGGCCAGCTCGGCCCGACCCTGACCGAACTGCGCGGCCTGATCCGCGACCTGCGCCGGGTCAGCGACCGCCTGGACAACAACCCCGCGCGCTACCTGCTCGGCCGCGACGCCCCGAAGGAGTTCAAACCCAAATGAAGCCGATGCGCGCCTTCTTCCTGCTCGCCGTGCCGGCCCTGCTGCTGACCGGCTGTTCGCTGCCCGGCGGCAGCAAGGAGCCGGTGACGATCTACGCGCCGGACGTGCGGGTGACCGCGGACCCGGCCTGGCCGACCGTGAGCTGGCAACTGGCGCTGACCAAGCCCAGCGCCGCGCGCGTGGTCGACAGTTCGCGCATCGCCGTGCGGCCGACGCCCGACGAACTGCAGGTGTACGGCGGCGTGAGCTGGGCGCAGCCGGCCACCGACATGCTCGAGGACATGCTGCTGCGCGCGTTCGAGGATTCCGGGCGCATCCCCGGCGTGGCCCGACTCGGCACCGGCATCCGCGCCGACTACAAGCTGCTGCTGGACCTGCGCCGTTTCGAATCGGACTACGCCGGGCGCGCGGTGCCGTCGGCCACCATCGAACTCAATGCCAAGCTGCTGTACAGCGCCGACCAGCGCGTGGTCGCCTCGCGCACCTTCCTGGTGACCCAGCCTGCCGCCGGCACCGCCGAATCGCAGGTGGTCGACGCCTTCGGCCAGGCCATGTCGCAACTCGGCCATGACGTGGTCGGCTGGACCCTGCAGCAGGGCCAGGCCGACGCCGCCACCGCGCTGGCGCCCAGCGTACCGCCGCCCGCCAGCCCGAAGCCGCCGCGACGCTGATGGCTCCCCTCTCCCACCGGGAGAGGGGTCGGGGGTGAGGGTGCGGTGGCCGCGGAGCCGTCTTCCCCAGACACGTCCCTAGCCATCCGCCCCTCATCCGCCCCTTCGGGGCACCTTCTCCCAAAGGGAGAAGGGATCACAGCTTCGCTCCCCTCTCCCATCGGGAGAGGGGTCGGGGGTGAGGGTACGGCGGCCACGGCGTCATCTCCAGACACAGCCCCAGCCACCCGACCCTCATCCGCCCCTGCGGGGTACCCTCTCCCGGAGGGAGAAGAGAGGCGCAATGCGGCGGAACGTCAGATTGATCCGCTCCCCCACCGGCCTGGCGGTGCGCGGCAGGGCGTGCCGGTACAGGCGCTGGGTGTCGCCCGCCATCAGCAGCAGTCCGCCGGAGGTCAGTTCCAGCGTCTGGCGCAGCGCCGGCTGCTGGCGATGGCGCAGCACGAAGCGACGCGTAGCGCCCAGGCTCAACGAGGCGATCACCGGCGCCGGCCCCAGTTCGCGCTCGTCGTCGCTGTGCCAGCCCATGGCGTCGCGGCCGTCGCGGTAGCGGTTGGCGAGCACGCTGTTGAACGCCACCCCGGTCTCGGCGGTCAGCCGCGCACGCAGCGGCAGCAGCGTCGCCGGCCACGGATGCGGCGCGAAGCGGGTACCGGAATAGCGGTAGCTGGCGTCGGCGTCGCCGATCCAGCAGCTCAGCCGCGGCGAATCGACCAGCTTGCCGAACAGCCGGATCCGGTGCACTTCCCATGGCACCTCGTGCAGCAACTGCGCGCACAGCGCCGCCGCCGCGGTCGGGTCCAGCCATTCGGGATACCAGCGCAGATCGGCGCCGGGCAGGTCCAGTTCCATCGCGCCACGCTAGCATGCCGGCGGCCACCGTACGCCGGCGTGCGGAATTTGCCCCTTCACGCGCAAACCCTGAAAATGCAGGCAGCCAGAACGAGCCAAACGGGAGCGGAGCAGATGACGGGAACCGAGGGCGGCGCCAACGCGCCGGAGCCAGTGGAGCGCGACGTCATGGAGTACGACGTGGTCACCGTCGGCGCGGGCCCGGCCGGGTTGGCGTTCGCGATCCGGCTCAAGCAGCTCAACCCCGACATCTCGGTCTGCGTGATCGAGAAGGCCAGCACCATCGGCGCGCACATCCTGTCCGGCGCGGTGATCGAACCGGCGCCGCTGGACGCGCTGCTGCCGGGCTGGCGCGACAACCCGCCGCCGATCTGCGTGCCGGCGGCCGAGGACGAGTTCTGGTACCTGAGCAAGGACGGCGGGCACAAGTTCCCGATGGTGCCGCCGGGCATGCGCAACCACGGCAACTTCATCGTCAGCCTCGGCGCGATGTGCGCCTGGCTGGCGCCGCAGGCCGAAGCACTGGGCGTGGAGATCTACCCCGGCTTCGCCGCCACCGAGACCTTGCACGCCGAGGACGGCACGGTGCTGGGCGTGCGCATCGGCGACATGGGCGTGGCCAAGGACGGATCGCACAAGCCCGGCTACACCGCCGGCATCGACATCCGCGCCAAGGTCACGGTGCTGGCCGAAGGCGCGCGCGGACACCTGACCAAGCGCCTGATCGCGCGCTTCGCACTCGACGCCGGCCACGATCCGCAGGCGTTCTCGATCGGCATCAAGGAGCTGTGGCAGCTGCCCGAAGGCCGCGTCAGCACCGGCAAGATCGTGCACACCCTGGGCTGGCCTGCCAACAGCAAGACCTATGGCGGCAGCTTCCTGTACCACCTGGAGAACAACCAGGTGGCGCTGGGCTACGTCAGCGGCCTGGACTACCACGACCCCGAGTACCGCCCCTGGGAGGCCTTCCAGCAGTGGAAGAACCACCCGATGATGAAGTCGCTGCTCGACGGCGGCACCATCCTCTCGGCCGGCGCGCGCGCCATCGCCAGCGGCGGCTGGCAGTCGCTGCCGAAGGTGGAGATGCCCGGCGCGCTGCTGATCGGCGACACCGCCGGCCTGCTCAACGTGCCCAAGATCAAGGGCACCCACCAGGCGATCCGCAGCGGCATGCTCGCCGCCGAACATCTCGCCGCCGGCGCCGCGCTCGACCCGGCCGGCTTCGACGCACGCCTGCGCGGCTCGGAGGTGATGGCCGAGCTGCGTCAGGTGCGCAACATCAAGCCCGGCTTCAAGAAGGGCCTGTGGTTCGGCCTGCTCAACGGCGCCTGGGAGACCCTGGTCAAGGGCGCCTCGCCGTGGACACTGAAGGTCGGCGCCGACTGGAAGAGCCTGGACCGGCTGGGCGAGCACGAGCAGCCCAAGCGCGACTACGTGCAGCGCGAGCTGGCCCCGCGCGACCGCCTGCAGGGCGTGTACTTCGCCGCCACCGAGCACGACGAGGACCAGCCGGTGCACCTGCACGTGCTCGATCCGCAGATCTGCGTGACCCGCTGCACCGAGGAATACGGCAACCCCTGCACGCGCTTCTGCCCTGCGGCGGTGTATGAGATCGTCGACGACGCGGCCGGCAAGCGCCTGCAGATCAACGCCGCCAACTGCGTGCACTGCAAGACCTGCGACATCAAGGATCCCTACGCGATCATCGACTGGGTGACGCCGGAAGGCGGCTCCGGGCCGAACTACCAGAACCTGTGAGCGCAGGCCTGCTCGCGCGCCTGAAGACCGCGCTGTACCTCACGCTGCGCGCGGGCTTCCGCGCCCTGCCGCTGGCGCCGGCGCAGCGCGACCGCCTGCGCGCGCGCTTCCTGGAGCGCCATGCGGATCTGGTGCCGCCGCCGCCGCGCGGCCGCGCCACCGACGGCTACCGCGAACGCCGGCCGCGCGCGCGCGCCGACGAACGCGCGATCGGTCATGTGTCCGCGCAGCAGGCGCCGTTGCCCACGCCGCTGCCGGCCACCGTGGTGGCGTTCTACCTGCCGCAGTTCCACCCGATCCCGGAGAACGACGCCTGGTGGGGCGCCGGCTTCACCGAATGGCGCAACGTCAGCCGCGCGCTGCCGCAGTTCGAGGGGCATGTGCAGCCGCGGCTGCCGGCGGACCTTGGCTTCTACGATCTGCGCAACCCGGACAGCATGCGCCAGCAGGTGGCGCTGGCGAAGCAGTACGGCGTCGGCGCGTTCTGCTTCTACTTCTACTGGTTCGGCGGCAAGACCTTGCTGGAGACGCCGCTGCGGCAGTGGCTGGACGATCCCACGCTGGAGCTGCCGTTCTGCCTGTGCTGGGCCAACGAGCAATGGTCGCGGCGCTGGGACGGCCGCGGCGACGATGTGCTGATGGCGCAGGCGCACAGCGCGCAGGACGATCTGGACTTCATCGCGCACGTCGCCGACTACCTGCGCGATGCGCGCTGCCTGCGCGTGGACGGCCGGCCGATGCTGCTGGTGTATCGCCCGCATCTGCTGCCGGATCCGCAGGCCACCGCCACGCGCTGGCGCGATTGGTGCCGGCAGCACGGCATCGGCGAACTGCACCTGGCCTACGTGCAGGGCTTCGAGCGGCCGGACCCGCGCGACATCGGTTTCGACGCAGCGGTCGAGTTCCCGCCGAACATGAGCAATCCGCGCTCGCTGGCCGCCGACCAGCAACTGCTCAATCCCGACTACAGCGGCGCCGTGCTGGATTGGCGCGCCCTGGCCGCGGAGATCGCCGCGCGCCCGCTGCCCGAGTACCTGCTGTATCCGGGCGTCAACCCGGGCTGGGACAACGAAGCGCGCCGTCCCGGCGCCGGCCGCGTCTATCTGCACGCCTCGCCGCGCGGTTACGAGGACTGGCTGCGGAGCACCATCCACACCCGGCTGCAGGGCCGCCGCGCCGAACAGCGCCTGGTGTTCGTCAACGCCTGGAACGAGTGGGCCGAAGGCGCCGTGCTGGAACCGGATGCGCGGTTGGGGCACGCCTATCTCGACGCCACCCGCCGCGCGCTGGCGCCGTTGCCGGCACGCGACGCGACGCCGCACGCGATCATCCACGCGTGGTATCCGGACGTGCTGCCCGAACTGCTGGCGCAGCTCGCCGCGAGCGCCCTGCCGTGGCGTCTGCTGGTCACCACCTCGCCCGACCAGGCCGATGCGGTGCGCACGCACCTGCGTGCGTGCGCGTTGCCGTCCGAGGTGATGGTGCTGGAGAACCGCGGCCGCGACATCCTGCCGTTCCTGCACGCGGCCGAACGGCTGCTGCGCGACGGCGTGGACGTGGCGCTGAAGCTGCACACCAAGCGCAGCACCCATCTGCGCAACGGCGATGCCTGGCGCAACGAACTGCTGCAACGCTTGGCCGGCACCGACCGCGCCGCGCGCGTGCTGCAGGCCTTCGCCGAGGATCCTGCACTCGGCCTGGTCGCGCCCGAAGGCCATCTGCTGCCGTTGGCCGACTTCTGGGGCGGCAACCGCGCCGCCGCCGACTATCTGCTGCGCCGGACAGGCTACAGCGACGCTCCCCTGGAGCAGGCGCAGTTCGTCTCGGGCAGCATGTTCTGGGCACGCTTGAACGCGCTGCGGCCGCTGCTGGACAGCGGCCTGTACCCGTCGGAGTTCGAGGCGGAGCAGGGTCAGCTCGACGCCACCCTGGCGCATGCGGTGGAACGGCTGGCGGCGCCGCTGGCAGAGCGCGTCGGCTATCGCGTCACCACCGTGGCCGACCTGCTCGGCCAGCCACTGCCGGCAGCCGCCGACTACGCCTACGCGCAGCGCAGCGCCTGAGCGGCGCGGCGCGTCCTTATCCGCGCCGGAACGGCACGCCGGTCTTGGCGACCAGTTCGGCCTCGTCCACGCTCTCCGCGGTCTCGACCAATATCAGGCCGCTGTCGGTGACGTCGAACACCGCCAGGTCGGTGATGATGCGGTCGACCACGCCGACGCCGGTCAGCGGCAGGTCGCAGGCCGGCAGGATCTTGTGGCTGCCGTCCTTGGCCACGTGTTCCATCAGCACGACCACGCGCTTGACCCCGGCCACCAGGTCCATCGCGCCGCCCATACCCTTGACCATCTTGCCCGGCACCATCCAGTTGGCCAGATCGCCCTTCTCGCTGACCTGCATCGCGCCGAGGATGGCCAGGTCGATATGCCCGCCGCGGATCATCGCGAAGGAATCGTGGCTGCCGAAGTAGCTGGCGCCGGCGCGGGCGGTGACGGTCTGCTTGCCGGCGTTGATCAGGTCGGCGTCGACCTCGTCCTCGCTGGGGAACGGGCCGATGCCGAGCAGGCCGTTCTCCGACTGCAGCCACACGTCCACACCCTCGGGAATGTGGTTGGCGACCAGGGTCGGCAGGCCGATGCCGAGGTTCACGTAGGCGCCGTCGGTGAGTTCGCGGGCGGCGCGCTGCGCCATGTCGTCGCGGGTCCAGGCCATGTCAGGCGTCCTTCTGGCGCAGGGTGCGCTGTTCGATGCGTTTTTCGGGATGCGGGTTGTGCACGATGCGGTCGACGTAGATGCCGGGCAGGTGCACCTGATCCGGATCCAGGCTGCCGGTCTCCACCACTTCCTCGACTTCGGCGATGCAGAGCTTGCCGGCCATCGCGCAGGCCGGGTTGAAGTTGCGCGCGGTCTTGCGGAACACCAGGTTGCCGGCGGTATCGGCCTTCCATGCCTTGACCAGGGCCACGTCGGCGCGCAGCGCGGTCTCCAGCACGTAGTGCTTGCCGTCGAATTCGCGGATCTCCTTGCCCTCGGCCACCACCGTGCCGTAGCCGGTGGCGGTGAAGAACGCGGGGATGCCGGCGCCGCCGGCGCGCAGGCGCTCGGCCAGGGTGCCCTGCGGGTTGAATTCCAGTTCCAGTTCGCCGGCCAGATACTGGCGTTCGAACTCCTTGTTCTCGCCGACGTAGGACGAAATCATCTTGCGGATCTGCCGCGTCGCCAGCAGCTGGCCAAGGCCGAAGCCGTCGACCCCGGCATTGTTGGAGATCACCGTGAGTCCGCTGACGCCGCTGTCGCGCAGGGCGGCGATCAAGGCCTCGGGGATGCCGCAAAGGCCGAACCCGCCGACCGCCAGAATCTGTCCGTCCGCCACCACGTCGGCCAGCGCCGTGGCCGCATCCGGGAAAAGCTTGCCGCGCCGTCCGCCCGCAGGGGTAGAGGTGTCGCCCATTCGCCAGCTCCGCGTTGGAATGTAGACAGCTAGTTTAGCCGCTCGGGGACTGCGACCCCCGCCGCACCGCCGCAACGACCGATTAAGCGCCGTAACGTTACACTCGGGTTTCCCCCAACTAGGACCCTCTTCCATGTCGCTTCCCGCATTCAAGGCCTACGACATCCGCGGCCGCGTTCCCGACGAACTGAACGAGGACTTGGCCCGCAGGATCGGCGTGGCGCTGGCGGGGCAATTGGGCAGCGGGCCGGTCGTCGTGGGCCACGACGTCCGCCTGGCCAGCCAGGGGCTGCAGGACGCGCTGTCGGCCGGCCTGCGCGCCAGCGGCCGCGAGGTCATCGACATCGGCCTGTGCGGCACCGAGGAAGTGTATTTCCAGACCGACCACCTGCAGGCCGCCGGCGGCGTGATGGTGACTGCCAGCCACAACCCGATGGACTACAACGGCATGAAGCTGGTGCGCGAGAACGCGCGCCCGATCAGCTCCGACACCGGCCTGTTCGCGATCCGCGACACCGTCGCCGCCGATACCGCGCCAGCCGTTGAGCCGACCGCCGCCGAGCACCACCGCCCGGACAAGAGCGCCTACATCGAACACCTGCTGAGCTATGTCGACCGCGCCACGCTCAAGCCGCTGAAGCTGGTGGTGAACGCCGGCAACGGCGGCGCCGGCGCCATCGTCGACCTGCTCGCGCCGCACCTGCCGTTCGAGTTCGTGCGCGTCTTCCACGAGCCGGACGGCCACTTCCCCAACGGCATCCCCAACCCGCTGCTGCCGGAGAACCGCGCCGCCACCGCCAACGCGGTCAAGCAGCACGGCGCCGACTTCGGCATCGCCTGGGACGGCGACTTCGACCGCTGCTTCTTCTTCGATGCCGACGGCCGCTTCATCGAGGGCTACTACCTGGTGGGCCTGCTGGCGCAGGCGATCCTGGCCAAGCAGCCGGGCGGCAAGGTCGTGCACGACCCGCGCCTGACCTGGAACACGATCGAGCAGGTCGAGGAAGCCGGCGGCATCCCGGTGCTGTGCAAGAGCGGCCATGCCTTCATCAAGGAGAAGATGCGCAGCGAGAACGCCGTGTACGGCGGCGAGATGAGCGCGCACCACTATTTCCGCGAATTCGCCTACGCCGACTCGGGCATGATCCCGTGGCTGCTGATCGCCGAGCTGGTGTCGCAGTCCGGCCGCTCGCTGGCCGACCTGGTCGAGGCACGCATGCAGAAGTTCCCGTGCAGCGGCGAGATCAACTTCAAGGTCGCCGACGCCAAGGCGGCGGTGGCGCGGGTGATGGAACACTTCGCCGCGCATGCGCCGACGCTGGACTACACCGACGGCGTCAGCGCCGAATTCGCCGACTGGCGCTTCAACCTGCGCAGTTCCAACACCGAACCGCTGCTGCGCCTGAACGTGGAAACCCGCGGCGACGCAGCCCTGCTGGAACAGCGCACGCAGGAGATTTCCGAGCTGCTGCGCGACTGATCCCACCACCCTCCCCCTAGACGCACTATGGAGTTCCCCCGCCCATGAGCGACGTCCTTCCCATCATCCTGTCCGGCGGTTCCGGCACGCGCCTGTGGCCGTTGTCGCGCGAGTCGTATCCCAAGCAGTTCCTGCCGCTGGTCGGCGAGCAGAGCATGCTGCAGGCCACCTGGCAGCGCGCGGCACCGGTTGCCGCGCACGCACCGATCGTGGTCGCCAACGAGGAGCACCGCTTCGTCGCGGCCGAGCAGTTGCAGCAGATCGGCGTGAAGCCGCATGCGATCCTGCTCGAACCCAAGGGCCGCAACACCGCGCCGGCGATCGCCGTGGCAGCGTTGGAGGCCTCGCGCGATGGCGCCGATCCGCTGTTGCTGGTCCTGCCCTCCGACCACGTGATCGGCGACGAAGCCGCCTTCCAGGCCGCGGTGCGCGTGGCTGCCGTCGCGGCCGAACAAGGCAAGCTGGTGACGTTCGGGATCAAGCCGACAGCGCCGGAAACCGGCTACGGCTACATCAAGGCCGCCGCCGGCGACGGCGCGCGCGCGGTCGAGCGCTTCGTCGAAAAACCCGACCTGGCGACCGCAAAGAACTACCTGGCCTCTGGCGAGTACTACTGGAACAGCGGCATGTTCCTGTTCCGCGCCTCGCGCTACCTGGAAGAACTGCGCAAGTTCCAGCCAGCCATCGCCGATGCCTGCACCACCGCATGGCAGGCCGCCAAGCGCGATGCCGACTTCACCCGTCTGGACAAGGACGCCTTCGCTGCCAGCCCCTCCGACTCCATCGACTACGCGGTGATGGAGAAGACCGCCGACGCGGTGGTGGTGCCACTGGACGCGAAGTGGAGCGACGTCGGCTCGTGGTCGGCGCTGCTGGACGTGTCGCCACAGGATGCCAACGGCAATGCGCACCACGGCGACGTGATCGAGATCGATTGCCGCAACACCTACGCCTACGGCTCGCGCCTGATCGCGATGGTGGGCCTGCAGGACGTGGTGGTGGTGGAGACCGACGATGCGGTACTGGTCGGCCATCGCGAACGCATCCAGGAAGTGAAGGACATCGTCGGCAGGATCAAGGCCGATGGCCGTTCCGAGGCGACCTGGCACCGCAAGGTGTACCGTCCGTGGGGTGCCTACGATTCGATCGACAACGGCCAGCGTTTCCAGGTCAAGCGCATCACCGTCAAGCCCGGCGCCACGCTGAGCCTGCAGATGCATCACCACCGGGCCGAGCACTGGATCGTGGTCAGCGGCACCGCCGAGGTCACCCGTGGCGACGAGGTGCTGCTGCTCACCGAGAACCAGAGCACCTACATCCCACTCGGGGTGACGCATCGTTTGAAGAACCCCGGCAAGCTGCCGCTGGAGTTGATCGAAGTGCAGTCGGGCAGCTACCTGGGCGAGGACGACATCGTGCGCTTCGAGGATACCTACGGGCGTACCTGAGTCCGGCGCAGGCCGCAAACGCAAAGAGCCGGGCACTGCCCGGCTCTTTGTTTTTCGGCTGCGTGGTGTTCTGGCGGGATAACGGATCAGGCGGCCGGCGTTGCCGCAGCGAGTTCGCCGATCACCTGGCGCAGGCCATCGCGCCACTGCGGCAGTTCCAGCGCGAAATCGCGCTGCAGGCGCGACACGTCCAGGCGCGAATACGCCGGGCGCTTGGCCGGGGTCGGATACTCCACGGTGGTGATCGGCAGCACCCGCGGCGCGCGCGACAACAGGCCCGCCGCCACCGCCTCGGCGACGATCGCCTCGGCGAAGCCGTGCCAGGTGGTCTCGCCGGCCGCGGTCAGGTGCCAGGTGCCGGACGGCAGCGTCGCGCGCTGCGCCAGCACCCGCGCGGTGACGTCTGCGATCAGCGCCGCCGGGGTCGGCGTGCCGACCTGGTCGGCGACCACCTTCAATTCGTCACGGTCGGCACCGACCCGCAGCATGGTGCGCAGGAAGTTGTGTCCATGCGCGGCGTACACCCAAGCGGTGCGGAAGATCAGATGCTGCGCACCGGAGGCGCGGATCGCCTCTTCGCCGGCCAGCTTGGTGGCGCCGTACACGCCCAGCGGCGCGGTCGGCGCGTCCTCGGCATAGGGCTGCGTGCCCTGGCCGTCGAATACGTAGTCGGTGGAGTAATGCACCATCGGCACGCCATGCGCAGCGCACCAGGCAGCGATCGCCGCCGGCGAGTCGGCATTGGCACGGTGCGCCGCTTCGGCATCCTGTTCGGCGCGGTCGACCGCGGTGTAGGCCGCGGCATTGACCACCGCCGATGGCCGCAGCCGGTCCAGCAGTTCGCCCAGGGTCTGCGGCTGGTCGAAATCGGCGCGCTCGCAGGCGCTGCCGTCGGGCAACTGGCCACTGCGCGTGGTCGCGACCACCGGCCCCTGCTCGGCCAGCGCCCGCAGCAGTTCCTGCCCGACCTGGCCGTTGCCGCCGAACACCAGCACGCTCATGGCTGGTAGACCGGCAGGCGCTCGACCGGGATGTCGGCCAGGAACGGCGCGACAGCGTCCTTGCCCGACAGCACGGGCTCGGAGATCGGCCAGTCCACGCCGATCGCGGCATCGTCCCAATGCACGCCGGCATCGGCTTCCTTGACGTACACGTCGGTGCACAGATAGCTGAACACCGCGCGCTCCGACAGCACCGCAAACCCATGCGCGAAGCCTTCCGGAATCCAGAACTGCTTCTTGTTCTCCGCGCTCAGCACCACCGCGGCCCAGCGGCCGAAGTGCGGCGAGCCGTGGCGGATGTCGACGGCGACGTCGTACACCTCGCCCTCGAGCACGCTGACCAGCTTGCCCTGCGGCCGCGGCCACTGGTAGTGCAGGCCGCGCAGCACGCCCTTGGCCGAGGTGGAGACGTTGCTCTGCACGAACTTCGTGGGCAGCCCATGCTCGCCGAAGCGCTCGGCGTTCCAGGTCTCGAAGAAATAGCCGCGCGCGTCGCCGAACACCGCCGGCTCGATCACCACACAACCGGGCAGATTGGTTTCAATCACTTTCACGGAACGGTTCCTCGTACAGCCAATTCATGCAGGTAGGTGCCATAGGCGTTCTTGCGCAGCGGAGCGGCAAGTTTCTCCAGCTGCGCCGCATCGATCCACCCGTTCCCGAAGGCGATCTCTTCCGGGCAGCAGACCTGCAGGCCCTGTCGCGACTGGATGGTCTCGATGAAATTGGACGCTTCGTGCAGCGACTGGTGGGTGCCGGTATCCAGCCAGGCATAACCGCGGCCCAGCGCTTCCAGGTGCAACTCGCCGGCTTCCAGATAACGGCGGTTGAGATCGGTGATCTCCAGTTCGCCGCGCGGCGAGGGCTTCAGTTCCGCCGCATGGTCGCTGGCCTGGCCATCGTAGAAATACAGGCCGGTGACCGCGTAGTGGGAGCGCGGCTTGGCCGGCTTTTCCTCGATGTCGATGACCTTGCCGGACGCATCGAACTCGGCCACGCCGTAGCGCTCGGGGTCGTTGACCCAGTAGCCGAACACGGTGGCGCCCTGTTGCCGCGCGTCGGCGCGGCGCAGGGTCTCGGTCAGGCCGTGGCCGTGGAAGATGTTGTCGCCCAGCACCAGGCAGCTCGGCTTGCCGGCGACGAAGTCGCGGCCGATCAGGTAGGCCTGCGCCAGCCCGTCCGGGCTCGGCTGCACCGCGTACCGGATGTCCATGCCCCACTGCGCGCCATCGCCCAGCAGTGCCTGGAACAGCGCCTGTTCGTGCGGGGTGTTGATGATCAGCACCTCGCGGATGCCGGCCAGCATCAGCACGCTGAGCGGGTAGTAGATCATCGGCTTGTCGTACACCGGCAGCAGCTGCTTGCTGACGCCCTTGGTGATCGGGTACAGCCGCGTGCCGGAGCCGCCAGCGAGGATGATGCCCTTGCGTTGTGTCATGAGGTACTTCCTTTGGACGTCCGCATGTGGATGTGCGGGCGCATGCGAGGGACGCGGGTTATGCCGCGGTGCCGATCCGTTCCAGCCGATAGCTGCCATCGAGCACGCCCTGCACCCAGTCCTGATGGCTCAGGTACCAGTCCACGGTGAGCGCGATGCCCTGTTCGAAGGTGTACTGCGGCTCCCAGCCCAGTTCGTTCTTCAGCTTGGAGGCGTCGATCGCATAGCGGCGGTCGTGGCCGGGCCGGTCGGCGACGTAGGTGATCTGGCTGGCGCGCGGCTTGCCGTCTTCGCGCGGACGTCGCGCGTCCAGCAGCGCGCAGATCGCCTGCACCACTTCGATGTTCTGCTTCTCCGAGTTGCCGCCGACGTTGTAGGTCTCGCCGACCTTGCCCTTGGCCAGCACGGTGCGGATCGCCTCGCAGTGGTCGCCGACGAACAGCCAGTCGCGCACCTGCTTGCCGACGCCGTACACCGGCAGCGGCTCACCGGCCAGCGCCTTGGCGATCACCAGCGGAATGAGTTTTTCCGGGAAGTGGTACGGGCCGTAATTGTTGGAGCAGTTGGTGGTCAGCACCGGCAGGCCGTAGGTATGGTGGAACGCGCGCACCAAGTGATCGGACGCGGCCTTGGACGCCGAGTACGGCGAGTTCGGCGCATACGGGGTGGTTTCGCTGAACTTGCCGGTCTCGCCCAGCGTGCCGTAGACCTCGTCGGTGGACACGTGCAGGAAGCGGAACGCATCGCGACGGTCCTCCGGCAACGCCTTCCAGTGATCGCGCACCGACTCCAGCAAGCCGAGGGTGCCGACCACGTTGGTCTGGATGAAGGCACCGGGGCCGTCGATCGAGCGGTCCACGTGGCTTTCGGCGGCGAAATTCACCACCGCGTCGGGCTGGTGCTCGGTCAGCAGACGGCGCACCAGGTCGCGGTCGCCGATATCGCCGTGCACGAACACGTGGTCGGGGTTGCCTTCCAGCGACGCCAGCGTGTTCAGGTTTCCGGCGTAGGTCAGTGCGTCCAGGTTGATCACACGGATGCCGCGCGCCACCGCCTCGAGCACGAAATTGCCGCCGATGAAACCGGCACCGCCGGTTACGAGCCAAGTCGCCACTGTGTGTTTCTCCTGATTGGGCGCGGTCAGCGCCTAATGTCCAAACCACACAGGATATACGCTTTGTATGAACCGGTCGTGGTCGCCGCACGCGGCGATCGCGCCCCATCGAAGACCCCACCATACGCCCTCGCATGGTCCCCTGCGCCCGGTTAGAATCCTCCGACTGCCCCGTGCCAGCCGCCGCGGCCGGGCCTTCCCGCACTGCTGAAGGATCTCGTACACGATGAAAATCCTCGTCGCCTACAAGCGCGTGGTGGACTACAACGTCCGCATCCAGGTCAAGCCGGACGGCTCCGGCGTGGTCACCGAGGGCGTCAAGCTCTCCGCCAACCCGTTCGACGAAATCGCCCTGGAAGAAGCGCTGCGCCTGCGCGATGCCGGTATCGCCAGCGAGGTGGTGGTCGCCACCATCGCCCCGGCCGACGCCGCCGCCGCCCTGCGCAACGGCCTGGCGATGGGCGCCAACCGCGCCATCCACGTGGTCGCCGACGCGGCGATCCAGCCGCTGACCGCCGCGCGCACCCTGCTCAAGCTGGTCGAGCAGGAGCAGCCGGACCTGGTGATCCTGGGCAAGCAGGCGATCGACGACGACGCCAACCAGACCGGGCAGATGCTGGCCACGCTGTGGGGCCGGCCGCAGGCGACCTTCGCCGGCAAGCTGGTGGTGGCCGACGGCAAGGCCACGGTGACCCGCGAGGTCGACGCCGGCCTGGAAACCCTGGAAGTGGACCTGCCGGCAGTGGTCACCACCGACCTGCGCCTGAACGAGCCGCGCTTCATCAAGCTGCCGGACATCATGAAGGCCAAGAGCAAGCCGCTGCAGACGCTGGCGTTCGCCGATCTGGGCGTGGAGGCCAACGACAGCCTCACCACCACCCACTACGCCCCGCCGGCCAAGCGCAGCCGCGGCGTGATGGTCAAGGATGCCGCCGAACTGGTGGCCGCACTGAAGAACAAGGGGTTGCTGTAATGGCCAAGATCCTCGTCATCGCCGAACATCTCAACGGGCAGCTCAACGCCGCCACCGCCAAGTGCGTCAGCGCCGCGCAGGCGCTGTCGGCCGAGGCCATCGACATCGTGGTGCTGGCGTCCGATCCGGCCGCGGTGGCAGCCCAGGCCGCGCAGATCGCGGGCGTCGCCCGCGTCCTCACCGTCGCCAATCCTGCCAACGAACACGCCATCGCGCAGGTGCTGGGCCCGCAGATCGCTGCTCTGGCGGCGGGCTACACCCACGTGTTCGGCCCCTCCACCACCTTCGGCAAGGACCTGATGCCGGTGGTGGCCGCCCTGCTCGGCGTCAACCAGATCTCCGACCTGATGGCGGTGGACGGCGAGTACGCGTTCAAGCGCCCGATCTACGCCGGCAACGCCATCATCAGCGTGCAGGCGCCGGCCGACCAGATCGTGGTCGCCACCGTGCGCAGCGCCTCCTGGCCGGAAGCGGCGCAAGGCGGCAGCGCGGCGGTTGAAGCGGCCAGCGTGGACGCGTCGCTGCCGAGCCACACCCGCTTCGTCGGCCTGGCCGCCGGCAAGTCCGACCGTCCCGACCTGCAGAGCGCCAAGCGCGTGGTCTCCGGCGGCCGCGGCGTCGGCTCGGCGGAGAACTTCCAGATCGTCTACCAGCTCGCCGACAAGCTCGGTGCGGCGGTCGGCGCCTCGCGCGCAGCGGTCGACGCCGGCTACGTGCCCAACGAACTGCAGGTAGGCCAGACCGGCAAGATCATCGCGCCGGAGCTGTACGTGGCGATCGGCATTTCCGGCGCCATCCAGCATCTGACCGGCATCAAGGACGCCGGCACTATCGTCGCGATCAACAAGGACCCGGAATCGCCGATCTTCGAGATCGCTGACATCGGCCTGGTCGGCGACCTGTTCACGGTGCTGCCGGAGCTGGAAAAGGCGCTGGGCTGAGCCGTCGCAGAGGCCCGGGGATGATGCCGCACGGCGCCGATGGCGTGCCCGCGCCGCGCCACCGTGCGGATCATCTGGCGTTGTTCGTCGTGCTGTTGTGCGGCGGCTACCTGGCCGCCCTGTGGTGGATCGACCGCGGCAACGGCACGTTCGCCCGGCTCGGCGCGATCTGGCCGTTGCTGGCGCTGGCGGTGCTGCCGGTCTCGGCCAGTTACCTGTGCCGCTTCTGGCGCTGGCGCTGGTTGCTGCAGCGACAGGGCCATACGGTGCCGTTCGGTCTCGGATGGACCGCCTACCTGGCCGGCTTCGCATTGACCGCCACCCCCGGCAAGGCCGGGGAGTTGCTGCGCATCCGCTATTTCGCGCGCATGGGCGTGCCGGCGGGGCGCACGCTGGCGGTGTTCGTGTTCGAGCGCGCCTCCGACCTGCTGGTGATCCTGGCGCTGTCGCTGCTGGCCGCACCGGTCTTCCCCACCCTGGGCACGCTCGCCGCAGTGGTGCTGGGCTTCGTCGCCCTGCTGTTCGGCGCCGCCGCCTGGCCGGCTTTGCTGGCGTGGCTGGAGAGCGTGGGCCGGCGTCTGCCCGGCCGCTGGCTGCGGGGGGCGGCGCAGTTCGCCGTGTTCGCCGCCATGGAGCTGCGTGCCTGCCTCGGCACCGCGCAGATGGTGCGCAGCCTGATCGCGGGCGCGGGCGCCTGGGGCCTGACCTCGGCGGTCTTCGTCGGCTTGTGCCACGGCCTGGGCCTGCATCTGGACCCGCTGGTCGCGTTCGGCATCTACCCGCTGGCGATGCTGATCGGCGCGCTGTCCTTCGTGCCCGGCGGGGTCGGCACCACTGAACTGGCGATCGTGCTGATGCTGGACCGGCTGGGCGTCGCCACCGCCGATGCGATCGCGGTCGCGGTGGCCGCACGGCTGGTGACGCTCTGGTATGCGGTCGCCGTGGGCGCCCTGGCAATGGGCACGACCGAATTCCTGCAGCGGCGCCAAGCCGGCTGAGCGGGGCCAGAGCGTGTCACAGGTATAATCGCGGCCCCGCTATGCATCGCCAGGCCGCAGCATGTCCCTTCCCCCCAGCTCTCCCGCCGACCGCCCGGCTGTCTCAGGGCGCGCGCTCTGCGTGGATCTGGACGGAACCCTGCTGAATTCGGACATCCTCTACGAGTCCCTGCTGGCACTGCTGGCCCGCAATCCGCTGTACGTGTTCATGCTGCCGCTGTGGCTCCTGCGCGGCAAGGCCGCGCTGAAGCGCGAACTGGCCGCGCGGGTCACGCTCCCGGCCGAGACGCTGCCCTACAACGAACACGTCCTGGAGCTGCTGCGCACCACGCCGCAGCGCCCGCGCGTGCTGTGCACCGCCTCCGACCAATTGCTGGTGGCGCCGATCGCCGCGCACCTGGGCCTGTTCGAAGAGGTCATCGCCAGTGACGGGCAACGCAATCTGTCCGGCCGCAACAAGGCCGATGTGCTGGTGCAGCGGTTCGGCGAAGGCAATTTCGACTATGCCGGCAATGGCCGCGTGGACCTGCACGTGTGGGACAAGGCCGGTGGCGCCTGGGTGGTCAACAACGGCAACGGCTTGCGTGCGGCCGCCGCACAGCGCACCACCGTGCATGGGCACTGGCCGGCGCCGCCGCGCGCCCGCGCCTGGCTCAAGGCGCTGCGCCTGCACCAATGGCTGAAGAACCTGCTGGTGTTCGTGCCGCTGCTGACCTCGCACCGTTTCCTGGAGGGCGAATCGGTGCTGCAGTCGGTGATCGCCATGGTGGCGTTCGGGCTGTGCGCCTCCGGCGTCTACGTCCTCAACGACCTGCTCGACCTCACCCCCGACCGCCAGCATCCGCGCAAGCGCAAGCGGCCGTTCGCCGCCGGCCGGCTGCCGCTGCTGCAGGGCCTGTTCGCCGCGCCCGCCCTGACCGTGGCCGGACTGGCCCTATCGCTGGCCTGCAACCTGCAGTTCACCCTGGTGCTGCTGGCCTACTACGTGATGACCCTGGCGTACTCGCTGCGGCTCAAGCGCATCGTGATGATCGACGTGGTGCTGCTGGCCGCGCTGTACACCGTGCGCATCATCGGCGGCGCGGTGGCCATCGACCTGGAACTGTCGTTCTGGCTGCTGGCGTTCTCGATGTTCATCTTCCTCTCGCTGGCGCTGCTCAAGCGCTATACCGAACTGCACGCGATGCTCGGCAGCGGCAAGACCAAGGCCAGCGGGCGGGCCTATTCGGTGGAAGACCTGGTGCTGCTGCAGTCGATGGGCGCGGCGGCCGGCTACATCGCGGTCATGGTCATGGCGCTGTACATCAACAGCCCGGAAAGCGTGCAGTTGTATCGGCATCCGAAGCTGCTGTGGCTGATCTGTCCGGTACTGCTGTACTGGGTCAGCCGGGTCTGGATCGTGGCGCACCGCGGCGACATGCACGACGACCCCATCGTGTTCGCCGCCACCGACCGGGTCAGCCAGGTGGTCGTGGTGCTGTGCGGACTGTTCGCGCTGAGCGCCATCTGATGGCCGATGCCGGGCAGTCCTGGGGACGCTACCCGCACGCGACGCAGACGCTGCTGCCGATCGCCGACCGGGCGGCCACCCTGCCGGCCTTCGCCGGCAACGCGCTGCCACGTGGAAACGGCCGCAGTTACGGCGACAGCTGCCTCAATCCGGACGGCACCCTGCTGTGCGCGCGCGGTCTGGACCACTTCATCGGCTTCGACCCCGCGTCAGGCCGGCTGCGCTGCGAGGCGGGAGTCACGCTCGCCGAGATCATCGATCTGGTCCTGCCGCAGGGCTGGTTCCTGCCGGTGACGCCGGGCACCCGCTACGTCACCGTGGCCGGCGCCATCGCCAACGACGTGCACGGCAAGAACCATCACCGCACCGGCAATTTCGGCCACCACGTGCTCGCCTTCGAGCTGCTGCGCAGCGACGGCAGCCGTCGCCTGTGCACGCCGGACGCCGATGCCGACGGCTGGTTCGCGGCGACGGTCGGCGGACTCGGCCTGACCGGGCTGATCACCTGGGCGGAGATTCAGTTGCGCCGCGTGCCGAGCCCGGTGCTGGAGACGGAGAACATCCGCTTCGGCTCGCTCGACGAGTTCTTCGCGCTGTCCACCGCCTCCGCCGACAGCCACGAGTACAGCGTCGCCTGGATCGACTGCCTGGCCAGCGGCCGCGCCCGCGGCCGCGGCCATTTCACCCGCGCCGATCATTGCGCCGGCCTGCCCGATGAGCGCCCGGCCTCGCCCGGCAAAGGCCTGGCGATGCCGTTGACGCCGCCGGTCTCGCTGGTCAACACGCTGTCGCTGCGCCCATTCAACGCCCTGTACTACTGGCGCCAGCCCGCGCGCAGCAAGCGCCGGCTGAGCCACCTGCTGCCGTTCTTCTATCCGCTGGACGGCATCCGCCACTGGAACCGCATGTACGGCCCGCGCGGCTTCCTGCAGTACCAGTGCGTGCTGCCGCCGGCCACCGCACGCGACGGCGTGGACGCGCTGCTGGCGGAAATCGCCCGTAGCGGCAGCGGCTCCTTCCTGGCCGTGCTGAAGGAGTTCGGCGACCTCCCCGGGCGCGGCATGCTGTCCTTCCCGCGCCCGGGTACCACGCTGGCGCTGGACTTCCCCAACGATGGCGCCGACGTGCTTCGCCTGCTGGAGCGGCTGGACCGCATCGTCGACGCCGCCGACGGCGCTCTGTACCCTGCCAAGGACGCGCGCATGTCTGCCGCCTCGTTCCAGCGTGCCTATGCCCGCTGGCAGGACTTCAGCCGCTATCTCGATCCCCGCTTTTCTTCCGGCTTCTGGCGCCGGGTCACGGAGTGAACATGCAACGCGTCCTCATCATCGGCGCCACCTCGGCGATCGCCGAGGCCACTGCCCGGCACTACGCCGCGCGCGGCGCGGCCCTCCATCTGCTCGGCCGCCAGGCCGCGCGCCTGGGCGCCATCGCCTCGGATCTGTCGGCGCGCGGCGGCAAGGCCAGTTGCGGCGTGCTCGACGTCAACGACAGCGCCGGCCATGCGGCGGCCTTCGATGCCGCATGGGCCGCGCTGGGCGGCGTCGACGTGGTGCTGATCGCCCACGGCACGCTGCCCGACCAGGCCGCGTGCGATGCCTCGGTCGACCTGTCGCTGCGCGAGTTCGCCACCAACGGCACCTCGACGATCGCCTTGTGCGCCGCGCTGGCGCCGCGCCTGCGCGCGGGCGCGACGCTGGCGGTGATCTCGTCGGTGGCCGGCGACCGCGGCCGCGCCAGCAACTACCTTTACGGCAGCGCCAAGGCCGCGGTCAGCGCCTACCTGAGCGGCCTCGGCCAGCGCCTGCGCCCGGACGGCATCAATGTGCTCACGATCAAGCCGGGCTTCGTCGATACGCCGATGACCGCCGCCTTCAAGAAGGGCGCGCTGTGGGCCAAGCCCGACCAGATCGCCAAGGGCATCCTGCGCGCCGTCGACGGCCGCCGCGCGGTCGCCTACCTGCCCGGTTTCTGGTGGGCGATCATGTTCGTCATCAAATCCATTCCCGAATTCGTTTTCCGCAGGATCAAGCTCTGACATGACCGACAAACACGCCAAGATCGTCATCACCGGCGCCGCGGGACTGGTCGGGCAGAACCTGATCGTCGAACTGGAGCAGCAGGGCTACACCCAGTTGGTGGCGATCGACAAGCATGCGCACAACCTGCAGATCCTGCGCGAGCTGCACCCGGCGGTACGCGTGGTGGAGGCGGATCTGGCCGAGCCCGGCGGCTGGGCCCGCGAATTCGAGGGCGCAGCCTGCGTTGCCCAGTTGCACGCGCAGATCACCGGCAAGACCACCGACCTGTTCACCCGCAACAACCTGACCGCGACCGCGCACGTGCTCGACGCCTGCCGCGCGGCAAACGTGCCTTACCTGGTGCACATCAGTTCCTCGGTGGTGAACTCGGTGGCCAAGGACGACTACACCAACACCAAGCGCGCCCAGGAAGAAATGGTGGTCGCCAGCGGCCTGCGCCACTGCGTGCTGCGTCCGACCCTGATGTTCGGCTGGTTCGATCCCAAGCACCTGGGCTGGCTGTCGCGCTTCATGGCCAAGACGCCGGTGTTCCCGATCCCGGGCGACGGCCGCTTCATGCGGCAGCCGCTGTACGAGCGCGACTTCTGCCGTTGCATCGCCAAGTGCATCGAACGCGAACCCGAGGGCGATGTCTACGACATCGTCGGCGATACGCGCGTGGACTACGTCGACATCATCAAGACGATCAAGCGGGTCAAGAAGCTGCACACCCTGATCGTGCATATCCCGATCGGCTTCTTCGCCTTCCTGCTGCGCGTGTACTCGCTCTTCAGTTCCAAGCCGCCGTTCACCGCCGACCAGTTGAATGCGCTGAGCGCCGGCGACGACTTCAAGGGCGTGGATACCGAAGCGGTGTTCGGCGTGCGCCAGACGCCGTTCGAAGACGCGATCCGCGAAAGCTATACCGACCCGCGCTACAGCCACATCGTGCTCAAGCGCTGAACCGTCATACGAGACCAGAACCATGAGTACATTCGCGATCGTCGGCAGCGGCCCCATGGGCCTGATGGCTGCCATGGAACTGCTGAAGACAGGCCATCAGGTCGACGTCTACGAACGCGACGACCGCATCGGCGGCATGTCCGCGGACTTCGATTTCGACGGCCTGCGCATCGAGCGCTACTACCACTTCATCTGCAAGACCGATTTTCCGCTGTTCAAGCTGCTCGAGGACCTTAAGCTGTCCGACCGCCTGCACTGGACGGACACCAAGATGGGGTACTACTACCAGGGCAAGCTGCACAAGTGGGGAACGCCGTTCGCACTGCTCGGTTTCCCGCACCTGGGGTTGGTCGACAAGATCCGCTACGCCCTGCACGTCATGCACACCAAGGGCATCAGCGACTGGACTGCGCTGGACAAGGAAAACGCGCGCGACTGGATCACCCGCTGGATCGGCCCCAAGGCCTACAAGGTGATGTGGGAGAAGGCCTTCGCGCTGAAGTTCTTCGAGTACCAGAACGACCTGTCCGCGTCGTGGATCGGCACCCGCATCAAGCGCGTGGCACTGTCGCGGCGCAACCTGTTCAACGAAAGCATGGGCTATCTGGAAGGCGGTTCGGCCGTGCTGCTGGAGCGTATGGCTGCGGAAGTGACGCGCCTGGGCGGACGCATCCTGCTGTCGCAACCGATCGAAGAGGTCGCCTCGGTCGATGGCAAGGTCACCGGCATCCGCACCCGCGACGGCCATCATGCCTACGACGGCGTGGTGTCGACGGCACCGATCCAGTACGTGCCCGGCATGGTGCCGGGCCTGCCCAGGACCTTCGCCGACCAGGTCGCCGCGATCGAGAACATCCCGGTCGCCTGCGTGATCCTGAAGCTGTCCAAGCCGGTCAGCGAGAACTTCTGGATGAACATCAGCGACGAGCGGATCTCCATCCCCGGCCTGATCGAATACAGCAACCTCAACCCCGGCAAGGGCCCGGGCGAGCACATCGTGTATGCGCCCTACTACATGCCCAAGACCCATCCGAAATGGCAGTGGAGCAACCAGCAGCTGATCGACGAAGTCATCAGCTACTTGCCGATGATCAATCCGGACTTCAAGCCGGAATGGATCCGCGCCACACATTGCCATCGCTACGAGTACGCGCAGACCATCTGCCCGCCGGGGTTCCAGGACATGCTGCCGCCGATGAAGACGCCGCTGGCGGGCTTCTACATGGCCGATACGGCCTACTACTACCCGGAAGATCGCTCGATCAACGAAAGCATCGACGTCGGCAGGCGCCTGGCCGAGGTCGCGACGACCGCATGATCAGCAAGCGGTTCTTCTTCTTCCTGCTGTCCGGCGGCATCGCTGCCGCCGCCAACTTCGGCTCGCGCATTCTCTTCAGCCATTGGCTGCCGTATGCCGCCGCAATCGTGCTGGCCTATCTGGTCGGCATGACCACGGCCTTCATCCTGATGCGCAAGCTGGCGTTCAAGGAAACCTCCAACACCCAGCGCACGCAGATCGCCTGGTTCGTCGTGGTCAACGCCGTCGCCCTGCTGCAGACCCTGGCGATCAGCCTGTTGCTGGCGAAGTGGGTGTTCCCCTGGCTCGGCATCCGCTATCTGGACGAAACGATCGCCCACGCGATCGGCGTCGCCGTGCCCGTAGTAACCAGCTACCTCGGCCACAAGTACCTGTCCTTCAAGAACTGATCCGCTTCCCGCCTTGCCGCTGTATGGCGGATGGCCTTCGACCTCCGCGCCATCCGTCACCGAGCAGGTATGTCATGACGTTTTCTTCCCAACTTTCCCGGCAAGGCGTCATGCGTTTCGCAAGGAGATTCCTGGTTCCCTGGCTGGCGCTGACGTTCTTTCTGGGAGCGTTTTACCACTGGTCCGGATTGAACATTCAACCGTTCAGGGCCGAGTCCGGGCGCTTTATCGCCTGGGCGCACAGTGGTGACCTTTCGGAGTTTCTCGACACCCATATCTATGCGTCGTACAGCGGCCACTACACGCCACTGTATTTCGCCGCCGAACTCCTGCAAGCAAGGTGGTTTGGCGCCAGCGAGCAGTTATGGTTCTGGCGGCAGATACTGCTGCTCGGCCTGCTCGGCACCGCACTGGCGTCTTTGGCACGCACGACGCTGGATGCCCTGGGCACGGACCGCAACGTGTCCCGGATGGCGAGCTATCTGCTCGCCGTCGTATTCTTGCTGCAGCCGGCGATTGCAGAGATGGTGACCTGGCCGTTCATGGCCGGACAGTTCCTCTGTCTCGCCTGCGCAGCGATGGGCCTGCGTTATCTGATCCGCGCCAGCGGCCTGGGCGACGAGCACGCCTTACCGTGGGCGATGGCCTGGAGCTACGCCTCGATGCATTTTCTCGGCGTGGGCTTCGTGATCAGCGCCACCACCCTGATCACCTGCTGCGTGCTGATGTGGAGTCAGCGGCTTCCGCATCGTCTCTGGCGCATCATCGCGATCTTCACGGTGCTGACGGCCCTGCACGGCGCCATGATGACCTATGGTGCGCCCACCCAGGAACTGGCGGTGCCGCTGCAGACATTGGTGAAACGCTTCGGCGCGCTGTACATGGGCCTCGTGCATGGCGGGCTGCAGTCGTTATGGGCCAGTGGACGCTTCCGCTGGCCGGACGTGGAAGCCTTCCCGGTTGATGCCATCTACGGCCTGGCGCTGCTCGCCGCACTGCTTGCCTCCGCAATTGCCTTGGCCCAGCGTGCGCGCGCGCAGTCGCGGCCATCACTGATGCTGGCCAGCATCGTGGTCGGCTTCCCAAGCCTCGCACTGGCGCTGTATAGCGCGCTTCCGGTGCTGCGGACCAAGGGAACCCTGGACCCGCACAGCCTGGACGGCTACCTGTTCGGCACCCGCTATCTGATCTTCGCCACCTTTTTCGCCTACGTGCCGATCAGTGCGCTCGTCGGCATCGTGGCGCGCAAGCTCGGAAAGCCGATGCTGGTGCCGCTGCTGCTCCTGTCGCTTGGATCGGCGGCAGGTACGGCGGCCTTCATTCGCGTCATCATTCCGCAGATCTGGCCCTACCTGCTTACTCCCTCGGACGTGCTCTGGGCCAACGTCGTCAAGGAAGCCGAGGTGCAGCAGCAGACACTGGGCTACGTGAAGGATCGCCCGTTAACGGAACTGGATCGCGAGTTCAATCCGCCCATGCACCTGTATGCGCCGCTCATCGAGCAGGATCTGGGTTGCACCAAGTGCATCCATTTCAAGAACAATCCCTGACCACAGATTCCCGCAGTTCCAGATCCTTGGCCGATCAAGCCAGCGCCTGCACGCGATACGTCCGCGATACAGGGTGCATGCGCGCTCAGGCACACACAAGGCGTACCGCAGCACAGGAAGTTGGCAAGAGTTGGCGCCGGATCAGGCACCATCAAAGGCGTTGACGGCGTATCCGCGGCACGCACGGACAGATGATCGGCCACAACGGCAGGAGGCAGCGCGACGTGCATGCGAGGCACCCCGACGAAGGAGATGCCCCGTCCATGCGCGTCGGCCGGAATGCGCTAGCGCTGATACAGCATCAGATTAAGCACCTTGCTCTCCGCATTGCCGTTGAGCATCAGCGACTCCTTGCCCTGCGCCGGATAGATCCAGACGACCAGCTTGTCGTCCCCGGACTCCCGCGCTAGTTCGTAGCGCACCACGCCACCGGTCTGGCGCATGGCAAACTCGGACTCCAGCGTCACCGCCAGATAATCGTTGTCCCTGGAGCCGGCGAGGTCCGCACGCCCGATCGTGCAGCGCTCATCCTGGCAGAGCTTGAGCGAAATCTTGCCCTGCGCGGCACCACCGCTGTTGCCGATCTGCACAGCGGCTCGCTTGATCTGCAGAGTGGCCGGAGGCGCAAATGTGCCGGCAAGCACCTGCCGATCGTTCAACGGGATCGCAGCATTGGAGGAGTCGTCCAACGGAACGCGGACGGAGACGTCACCTGCCGCGAGGTACTTTTCGCATTCGCTGGCAGGATACTGCCTGCAGCCGGCCAGCACCCACAGGACGGAGGCCATCGCCAGCATGGAACGCACACGCATTTCGCTTCTCCTCGATTTCCACGTCAGGCCGATGGCAGCAAGGCGCGTGCCCGCACCCACAACAAGCCAAGATTGAGCAATAGCTGAAGAATCACACAGGCTAGCGCGACCCGATGGTTCATCCGTTCCTGCATGAACTTCATCGCGAACACGCACAACACGATACCGATGGCCTGCAGGCCATGGACCGCAGGAATCGCCGGCGCACTGAACACGCCCACCAGCAGTGCACAGGGCAAGAGCACGAAGGCGAAGAGTTCCTTGGGCCGGCGACTGCCGTAAATCCATGCGCCCGCATACGCCTGGGCAATCAGCAACACGCCCATAGCACCGGTGATGGACACCAGTAACTCCTGGAAGAGTTGATTCGGCACCAACGGATAGGTTCCGAGATACATCGGCAGGAATGTCCGGGCCGCGTTGGCGACGCGGATCCAGATCAGATCTATCAGGCTCGCCGAGCTCAGCAGGTTCTGCGCCACCAGGTCCGACGGAATCTGCAAGTACCACCGCGTCCACAGCCACCAAGGCAGCACGCAGGCGGCCAGCGCCAGCCCATAGGCAATCACGTTGCGCACGCACTGTGGCTTGAATCCATCGCGCAGCAGGATGTACAGCCCGAAACATCCGGCAAAGACGATCGCGTAGGGGTGGGACCAGTACGCCATGCCCGCCAGCACGCCGGCGACGAAGGCAGAACGCCGCGACAGCAAGGTGTAGGCACCGAGGATGAGGAAGAAGCCGCCCAGGGATTTCGGCCAGGTGAACAGGGTCTGTGCGATGAAGTACGGGCTGCTGACCACAAGCAGCAATCCGGCCAGCACATACGCGCCGCGCAGTCCGGCGCGCATGAGCAACAATGCCGCACCGAGCAACAGCGTGCTGTTCAACACGATGCCGACAGCCAGAAACTGCCGGAACGCGTCGTCGTCGCCCAGACTCCCGACGTCCGGCCAATCCTGGCCGACATAGCTGAATCTGGGCAGGGCACGCGCCTGCTTGGCCGGCGGATCCAGGACGGCACGGAACGGCACGTTCACCAGCGACATCAGAATGGGGCGGTTGGACAGCTCCTGCCCGGGCATGAGCGGCCGCTCGAACGCGAACTGGATGTCCCGCAGCAGGAACTCGCTGGACAAGTATGGCAAATAGTTGTCGGCCGGAAACGCTCCCATCATCACTTGCACCTTGACGTGCAGATGGTGGTTCTTGATCACGTACGGCCCATCCGGCAACTCGCCGGGAAAGCGCACCGGCATCGACACGATCGCCATGCACGACAGCGCCATGCCGATCCACGCGGCGAAGCCAAGGACGGTCAGCCGCCAACGCCCCGCCAGCAGCTTGCCGAGCACGCCGTGGCGATACCACTGCCAGCAGGAGAGTGCGTACAGCAGCGCGAACCCGATGCAGGCATTGAGCCGGTTGTCGCTGGGAAGCGAGACGACGAATACGCCAAGCGCACCATGCCCGACGACGCCGACAGCGACGGAATACGCCAGCAGTTCCAGGCCGTGCAGCCGCCGTCCGGCCTCGGTGAGCGACAGCAATCCCGCCCCCACGCCGAGCAACGACAACGCCACCGCGACGCAAAGCGCCAAGCTTCCCCACAACTCCACTGCCACGTTACTGACTCCTCACGTACGCGCCCCACGTTCCCCATGGCCGAAGATCGGCCGTTGGCCAAGCCTCGGCCTCCCCGTCAACGACCTGCCTGCCACTCCTGCACATGCTGCAGCATCGTCTGCGCGCGGTGCAGATAGGTATGTTCGCGCAACGTACGCTGCTGGGCCGCCGTGGCGATCGCCAGGCAGCGATTGCGATCGCCGGCCATGGCCTCGACGCACTCGCGGAACTCGCGCACGGAGTTGTAGAGCAGGACCTCGGTGCCGGGCGTGTAGTAATCGACGATCTCCAGGCTTTCGACGAAGAACAGCTGGGTCGTACCGGCCATCGCCGCCTCGAAGGTGCGCGGGCCCGGCGTGGAGGGATCCAGCTTGAAGCGGTCGTTGGCGTAGTGATAGTCGCGCCCCATGTTCAGCGTGATCCACGCGCGCGCATACCGATCCGAGAGCTCGTTGTTGGGCAGGCGCTGATTGCGGCAGAACGGCAACTCCGACTCCGGCCAGCCGTCGCCCAGCACGACCGCAGCGTGCTCCTGCAACGGCTTTGCCAGATCGCGCAGCAACTTGATCCGGTTGCCGAAGGCGACGCCGCAGAAAAAGATGTTGACGTCCTTCGTCGCCGAGATCGGACGCCAGTGCGCCCGTTCGCTCGCTGCCAGTGGCAGATGGAACGCGCGCGGATGGTCGTAATGCTCGGCGCACCACTTGTCGTTGCTGAAGACCAGATCCGCAACGTCCCTGATCTTGTAACTGAAATCGAATTCGTAGGGATCGTCGTGCAGCCAGAACACCAGCGTTGCGCCGGTCTGCGCGCAGTAGCGCTTGATGCCGCTGTAGTCGGCATCGTCGGGCATGCAAGAACCGAAGCACACCACCAGCTCCGGCCTGGCCGACCAGGCCTTGGTCGCTGCGTGCTCGAGCGGCACGTTCACCACCAACTCGATCCCACGCAACTGCCAGAAGCCTTCGGCCACGTAGCTGCGCAGCACCACGTTGCGATTCTGATTGTCCGGCGAAGCGCCGCAGACCAGGACGCGAGAGGGCATGCTCATTTCGCAGCTCCAGAGAGGCGGCGCACGACTTCGGAGGCGAGCCTGCGTGCCGTGTTCATCGCGCCGTTCTTCCTGAAATACCGGTATAGCCGGCGCACTCGTCCCGGCTCTGGCGTCGGCACCAACTGCGCAACCTCGTTCACCACGACGGTCGCACCTTGCGGCTGGATGGTCCACTCTCGATCCATCAACAACACGCCGATCTCCTTGAGCGTATGCCCACGCGGCGGGGTCCCTGCGTCACGCGCGCGCCACGGCGGTAACTGCGCCAGCAAGCCGTGGTAGAGCCCGCTGAGCCACTGCATGTGTTCCTGGTGACCGACACCGAGCCCGGCATGCACGTTCGCGCGCACGCGCTCGACCTCTGCGCGATCGACGATCAGCCGCCGGACCAGCGAGACGATGGCGCCAGACTCCCCCATTGGCAGCTTGAATCCGTTGAGGCCATCGGCCACCCGCTCGCCGAGTGCGCCGGTGTCCGATACGATCGGCACCAGCCCCGCGCTCCACGCCTCGGACAGGCTGATGCAGTAGGTCTCGGGCCAGATGGAGAAATGCATCGACATCGAGAAGCCGGCCAGTATCTGCGGCAGGCTGCCTGGGCGGTAGGCGCCATGCACACGCAGGTTCGGGATCTTCAGCACGTTGAAGATGTCGTTGTACGGCTCGGAAAGCCGCCCGATCACCGTGAATTCGACATTGTCCGTACGCAACTGGTTGAAGGCATGGACCAGTTGGTCGCCGCCCTTGTTCTTGGTGAAGTTGCCGACGATGGCGATCCGCAGCGGCGCATCCGGCATTTCCGGCGGGTGCTGCGGCACCTTCGCACGCTCGTCGCCAAGCGGCATCGGCACGCCCATGACCCGAAGCTTCTCGCTTCCTTCCAACAACGGATACATGGTCCTGAACAGCGATGCCACGCCCTCGGTGTTGGCATGGAGCGCGTCCATCGCCAACAACATGCGGCCGAAGAAGGCCCTGCGCTTGGCCTGGCTTCCCGCTCCAAGGCCATGCGCCGCGTTCAAGCACACATCGCAGGTCTCCGCCGGCAGCGCGGGGATGTTGCAGTACACCCCGCGGTAGTCCAGCAGGTTGAAGCGCGAGCAGACGACGTAGTAGTCATGCAGGCTCAACACCGCGGGAATTCCGAGCGCCGACGGAATGAAGCCGAGAGATGGCACATGGCCGATCAGATGCTGGAAATGCACCAGGTCGATCCGGAACTTCTCCAGCAACCTGGAGAACACCTGCTCGCGTTCGGGGCAGGACAGCAGCGAGTCGTCGAGCGTCGAAGCGCAGTCGAAGCTCTGGACCACCTGCATCGCCTCGTTGTACACCACGTAGCGCATGCCAACCGGCGTCACCGTCCGATCGGGAACGTAGAAGAACAGCTCGAATTCGTCCCCGATCGCCTGGCGCACGGAATCCTGATAGACCTCCACGCCGCCATAAGGCTCCACGCCGAGTATGTTGTGCGACACCATCATGATGCGCCGGCGCGCCTTGGGCGCCGGCTGCAGCGAAGGCACCGACACCGGCGCCACCGCCAGCGCCTCCAGTTCGGCGAACAGTGTCTGCACCCGATTGGCGTACAGGTGTTCGGTCATGGCGCGCTGCTGCGCGGCGCGCGCGATCGCCAGACGCTCCTGCGGATAGGCCAGGTAATGCTCCAGCTTCTGGATGCACTCCTGCACGCTGGAGAAACCGACGTACTCCTTGCCTTCGGTGAAGAAGTCGTCCACCCGAATTTCGGGGATGGAGGTATCCACCAACTGGAAGCCACCGGCCAACGCCACTTCGAAGAAGCGCGGTCCCGGCGTATGTGCGACCGGATCGTTGCCCGAGGAGGAGAACGCACGGTGCAGGGTCAGCACCGAGCGGCTGCGATTGGCGAACTTGGCGAACTCGGTGTTCGGCGTGCGCCAGTCGTATTCGCTGAGCTCCATGCCGAGCTTGGGCGCGGGGATGTACGGATTGGCGGGCAACGCCAACTTCAACCGGATATCGGGAATCGCGGCCTGCAGCTTGCCGAGAAACTCCGACCGGTTCGGCCAGGCCGTGCCCGCGAAGAACAGATCGTAGAAGTAGTGCCCGTCGTCTGCCTCGGGCAGTGCATGGAAATGAAAATGCTCATCCGCGGCGAAGGGCAGATGCCGTCCCTTGGCGCCGTATCCAGCGACGCTACCGGCATCGTTCGTGAACACCAGATCGAACAGATCCGAATTCTTCACGTTGATGCTGCGCTCGTAAGGATCCTCGGTGACCCAGAGCACAGCGCGACCGCACACATCCACCAAGCGCTCGACCACCGAGCGATCCAGCTCCTCGCCGTCGAAGGCGAGCAGCAGGTTGCATCCATGCCGCTGCGCCTGCGCGATGGCCGATCCGTAGTCGGCCTTGATCATGCATTCGACACCGCCGTGTTGCTCGAGCGCCCTGGCGATGGCCAAGCAAATGTAATGGTTGGGATTACTCCGCTTGGTGTCGAGGAGCAGGACGCGCCATGGCTTCATCAAAAGTTCCGGGTACGAAGATCCGTGCGCGCGGATCGATTACCACAATATTAACATCATTGAGCACCGGTGAACATTCGCTTCATCGCCCGCAACGGCGCCATCAGGCGCCAGCTGAACGAGGCGCGCATCCGCTCCAGCGCCACTTCGTGCTGCTGCTTTTCCGCTTGAATGCGCTGCATTTCCGCCTCCTTGGCCGAGAGCATTTCGGTGAGCTGCACCAGCTCTTCCTGAAGGCGCCCCATCAACACCGGGACTTCCGCCACCTTCGCCGAAAGCTCAGCGCTATGCGTCACTTCATTGCGATAAGCGATGGCCTGTTCATCCAACTTCGATTGCAAGGCGGCATGCGTTTCGCGCAAGCCGGCAAGCTCGGCGGAGATGTCGCCCTTCGCCGCTTCGCTCTCGTTCAACAATCCTGCCAGCCTGCCCTGCTCCCGCGCGAGCGTGCCGATGTCCAGCTTGGTCGAGATCAGCTGCCCGACATGCTCGAACAGGCGATTGATCAGGATCGGCGCACCGTCAACCGCAGTGAATGCGCAAAGCTGGCGCAGCGCCTCGGGCTGGTCCTCGCCCACCAGCAGCACGCCCAGACCATGGGTGTGGGTGAATTCGAACGACGGATAGCGCTGGCGGATCTCCGCCCAATAGCGCCACACGCCGAAATCGCGCTCTCTGACGTTGATGTCATGGAACAGCACCACCGCACGCTTGGATAGCTTGCTCGCCCAGGTTTCGAAATCGTTGCGGACCGCGTCGTAGGTATGCAATCCATCGATATGCAGCAGATCCACGCTGCCGTCCTCGAAGTACTCCACCGCCTCCTCGAAGCGCATGCGCATCAAACGCGAAAAATCCGCATAGTTGCGCTGGTGGTAGTCCAGCAACGTAAAGAACACCTCGTCGCCGTAGACGCCCGCGTGCTCGTCGCCTTCCCAGGTATCGACGGCATAGCACTTGGCCTGGACAGCGCAGCCTTGCACCGCCTGACAGAACGCCAGGTAGGACGCACCACGATGCGTCCCCAGCTCGACCAGGATTCCCGGGCGCATTTCCTCGATCAACCATCCGGCGAACGGAATATGCCCCATCCAGGCACTTTCCGGAGTGCACTGCGGATGCAGGAACATCGTATTGTTAATAGGAAAATTGATCACGATTGTGCTCCGTACACGACATTCCCGAAGGGATATGCACACTACGCATCACGCTGGATGCGCTACTGGAACTGGGCGATGAAGGCATCGACATCGTCCTTGCATAGCAGATGCTGGCAGGCATGGATCTTTTCGATCGGCCAATCCCACCAGCGGATGGCGAGGAGCGCTTCGATCTGCTGTTCGGAAAAGCGTTTCCGGACGAATTTGGCGGGATTGCCGGCGACGATCGCATAAGGCGGCACATCCTTCGCGACCACGGCACCCGCGCCGACAATGGCGCCATCGCCAATGCTGACGCCGGACAGCACCATCGCACCGTGCCCCAGCCAGACGTCGTTGCCAATACGGGTCGGCCCCTTGTTGGCCGGGAGGCCGTCGCGCTTGGCGAGCGGATCGCCAAAGGCGATGCGCAGCGGGAACGTCGTCACCCAGTCGCTGCGGTGTTCGCCACCACCGAAGATGACCACATCGTCGGCAATCGAACAGAACGCGCCGATGGCAATGGACTCGTCTTCGGCCCACACCTTCAGGGCCGGCGTGCCATAGGTGAACCGTCCCACGCTGATGCGCGGATCGTCGCTGCTCAGCAGCGCGATCCTGCTTTGGTAGGTATCGCTCATTGGGATTCCGCCACCTTCATCTGCACCCGCTCGAACGGAATGCCGACCAATCCGTAGCGCAGGGACGGCGAAGACACCTTGAGGATCACCGCATCGTGCAGCCAGTGGTGCTGCGTATTGGTCAGAGGATCGCCTTCGGCGACGGAGACCGTCATCGAGTAATCCCCGTTCGGCAGCAATGGCAGGTGGAAGACGAACTCTGCTTCCAGCAGATTGCCTGCGGCCACCTCCAGCGGCGGCTGCACATGGGTGAAGGTGTGCTCGCCGAACAGCGATTGCCCCAGGCTGTCCTTGACGAAAAAGCCCAGGATGGGACTCTTCATGTCGCGATGCACCTGAGCGACGATGCGCAGCGCGACATGCTCGCCACCAAAGAAATACGGCCGGCCTGGATCGTCGAGGTTGGTGAGCACCACAGACGCGATGCTGGCGGCACCCGATTGCCAGCCATCGGAGTGGGCGATGTTGTCGAACAGCTCGAGCTTGATCTCCTCCACGGGCTTGGCCACCGGACGCGGGCCGATGACCTTGCCTTCGCGCTGATCGAGCGCCTGCAGCTTCACCTCGTCCCCATAGCTTTCCTGCGCGCAGTACTCGATGTAGGCCTGGGTGGTTTCCTGCGCTGAGGCATGCATGCGCATCACACCCTTGTCCAGCCACAGCGCCGATTGGCAGAAGCTCAGGACCGAACCGGTATCGTGGCTGACGAACAGCAGCGTGCCGCGCTCGCGGAAGGCGCGCAGGAAGCGCATGCACTTCTGCACGAACACCGCATCGCCGACCGCCAGCGCCTCGTCGACCACCATGATGTCGGCGTCCACGTGTGCGATCACCGCGAACGCCAGGCGCACGTACATGCCGCTGGAATAGACCTTGACCGGCTGATCGACGAAATCACCGATGTCGGCGAACGCCAGGATGCGGTCCAGGCGTGCCTCGATCTCCGCATGGGTCAGGCCCAGGATGGACGCGCTCATGAACACGTTCTCGCGCCCGGTGAACTCGGGGTTGAAGCCCGCGCCCAGCTCCAGCAACGCGGCCACGCGCCCGTTCACCTGGATCGACCCGGACGTCGGCGACAGCGTGCCGCAGATCATCTGCAACAGGGTCGACTTGCCCGAGCCGTTGCGGCCGATGATGCCCACGGTATCGCCACGGCGCACCTCGAAGGACACGTCCTGCAGCGCCCAGAATTCCTTGAAGTACTTGCGCGAGGCAAGGCCCAACGAACGTCCGACCCGCGGAAACAACGCCTGCTTGATGCGGTCGTGCGGTTTGTCGTAAACCTGATAGCACTTGGAGGCGCCAGAGACGCGAATCGCCAATTCCGACATGATGGACCTTTGAAATCGAAGCGAATGCTTCAGCGAGCGATTAGACGACGTCCGCGAAACCGCGGCGTACCAGTTGGAACCAGTAGTAGCCCACGTAGGCGACGACAAGGCTGCCAATGGAATATTTGAGCAAGCCCATCCAGTCCGGCGGCAGCCCCCACATCAAGACATTCCGGGACTGTTCGATGATGAAGGTCAGCGGATTGAGATAGATCCACTTGCGCATGCCTTCCGGCAGCGAGGTGATCGGATACAGCGCAGGGCTCATGAACAGCAGCACGGTCGCCAGCAGGCCGGTGATCTGGCCGATGTCGCGGTAGTACACGCCCAGCGCGGCGAAGAACCAGGTCACTCCCGATGCGACCATCACCAGCGGCGCGATCACCAGCGGGAAATAGAGCACCGTCAGCGGCAGCCGATGCAGCAGCAGGAACTGCGCGATCAGCAGGACCGACAGGGTGATCAGCATGTGGAACAGCGACGAGGCGACCGCCGACCAGGTCAGGATCTCCAGCGGGAACACCACCTTCTTGACGTAGCTGGCGTTGGCCAGGACCAGCATCGGCGCACGGCTGATGCACTCGGAGAGGAAGCCGTGGACCATGATGCCGGCGAACAGGATGATCGCGAACTCAGCGCGGTTGGTTTCCACCGAACCGCCCCAGCGTGCATTGAACACGTAGGAAAACACGAAGGTATAGACCGCCAGCATCAACAGCGGATTGAAGAACGACCAGGCCAGGCCGGCGATGGAACCGCGGTAGCGGCCCAGCACCTCGCGCTTGGCGAGCTGGTAGATCAGCTTGCGGTGCTGCGCGAAGCTGCGCAGCGCCGATGCCGGCGAAAGAGAGTTGCTCATCAGGAAGTCGCCTCGTGGAACAGGTCAGTTGTGGCACACGGGCGCAAGCGCCTGCTCGAGGTCATGGCGCAAATCCCCCACATCCTCCACCCCCACGCTCAGCCGCACCAGCGCGTCGCTGATGCCGAGCTGCTCGCGCCGCGTGACCGGCACCGAGGCATGGGTCATCACCGCGGGGTGGTTGACCAGGCTCTCGACGCCGCCGAGGGATTCGGCCAGGGTGAACAGGCGGGTGCGTTCGCAGAAGCGCTTGGCCGCGTCGAAGCCGCCCTTGAGCACGATCGAGACGATGCCGCCGTAGCCTGCCATCTGCCGGCCGGCCAGGGCGTGCTGCGGGTGCGAGGACAGGCCCGGGTAGATCACCTTCTCCACCGCCGGGTGCGTCTGCAGCCACTGCGCCAGCGCCAGGGCGTTGTCGCAGTGCGCGCGCATGCGCAGCGGCAGGGTCTTCAGGCCGCGCAGCGCCAGGAAGCTGTCGAACGGACCCTGCACGCCGCCCACCGAGTTCTGCAGGAAGGCCAGTTGTTCGGCCAGTTCGGCGTTGTCGCCGACCACGGCCATGCCGCCGACCATGTCCGAGTGGCCGTTGAGGTACTTGGTCGCCGAATGCACCACGATGTCCGCGCCCAACGCCAGCGGCCGCTGCAGCATGGGCGAGGCAAAGGTATTGTCGACCACCACCAGCAGGCCCTGCTTGCGCGCGATCGCGGCGATGGCGGCGATATCGACGATCTTCAGCATCGGATTGGTCGGGGTCTCGATCCACACCATCTTGGTGGTCGGGCGGATCGCGGCCTCGAACGCGGCCGGGTCGGTCAGGTCGACGAAGCCGAACTCCAGCGCGGCGGTGCGCTTGCGCACGCGCTCGAACAGGCGGTAGCTGCCGCCGTACAGGTCGTCCATGGCGATCACGTGGCTGCCGCTGTCCAGCAGCTCGATCACCGTGGCCGTCGCCGCCATGCCCGAGGCGAAGGCGAAGCCGCGGCTGCCACCTTCCAGGGCCGCCACACAGCGCTCGTAGGCGAAGCGGGTCGGGTTGTGGGTGCGCGAGTACTCGAAACCCTGGTGCTCGCCGGGGCTGGACTGGGCGTAGGTGGAGGTCGCGTAGATCGGCGGCATCACCGCGCCGGTGGACGGGTCCGGGTGCTGTCCGCCATGGATGGCCAGGGTCGCCAGCGCCAGCGCAGGGCCGTCGCCATGGGGGTTCGACGTGTTGTCCGTCATGAGGGGTTACCGGAAAAGGGGCGTGATTCTAGCAGCGCGGTCTGAACGGCCCCATGCAGCGCGGGGCCGTGCCGACCGCAGGGATTACTGCACCCGGCGGCGCAGGTAGTTGAGCAGGTCGATGCGGGTGATCAGGCCGAGGAAGGCGCCCTCGTTCATCACGATGGCGACCTGGCCGCGGTCGAACACCGGCAACAGGGCCTCGATCGGCGATTTGACGTCCAGGCGGTCGAGCTTGCTGACCATGGCCGTGGCCACGGGGTCGCGGAACCGCGCTTCGTCGCCGTACACGTGCAACAAGACGTCGCTTTCGTCGACGATGCCGACCAATTGGTCGCCTTCCATCACCGGCAGCTGCGACACGTCGTACAGCTTCATGCGCTGATAGGCGGTGGTCAGCAGATCCTTGGGGCCGACCACCACGGTGTCGCGCTGGCTGTAGGGGCGCAGGATCAGGTCGCGCAGGTCGCCGTGCTGCGGGCGCTCCAGGAAGCCGTTGTCCAGCATCCAGTAGTCGTTGTACATCTTCGACAGATACTTGTTGCCGGTGTCGCAGACGAACACCAGCACGCGCTTGGGCTCGGTCTGTTCGCGGCAGTACTTCAGCGCCGCCGCCAGCAGGGTGCCGGTGGAGGAACCACCGAGGATGCCCTCCTTGGCCAGCAGCTCGCGCGCGGTGTGGAAGCTCTCGGCGTCGCTGATCGAATAGGCCTTCTTGACTCGGCTGAAATCGGAGATCGCCGGCAGGAAGTCCTCGCCGATGCCTTCCACCAGCCAGCTGCCGGACTTCTCGCTGACCGTCCCCTGCTCGATGTACTCGGTCAGGATCGAGCCGACCGGGTCGGCCAGCACCAGCTCGGTCTGCGGCGAGGCGGCGGCGAAGGCACGCGACAGGCCGGTCATGGTGCCGGAGCTGCCGCAACCGAACACGATCGCGTCCAGCCGGCCATCCATCTGCCGCAGGATCTCCGGGCCGGTGCCGAACTCGTGCGCGGCCGGGTTGTCCGGGTTGCCGAACTGGTTGATGAAATAGGCGCCGGGGGTCTCGGCGGCGATGCGCGCGGCCAGGTCCTGGTAGTACTCGGGATGGCCCTTGGCCACGTCGGAACGGGTCAGCACCACCTCGGCGCCCATCGCCTTGAGGTTGAAGATCTTCTCCCGGCTCATCTTGTCCGGGACCACCAGGATCAGCTTGTAGCCCTTCTGCTGGGCGACCAGGGCCAGGCCAATGCCGGTGTTGCCGGCGGTGCCCTCGACCAGCACCGCGCCGGGCTTGAGATCACCGCGGCGCTCGGCCGCCTCGATCATCGACAGGCCGATGCGGTCCTTGATCGAGCCGCCGGGATTGGCGCTCTCCAGCTTCAGGTACAGCTCGCACACCCCGGTGTCGAGCTTGCTGGCCTTGACGATGGGGGTGTCGCCGATCAGGTCGAGGACGGAGGCATGAATGGTCATCGGGTCCGAATGCGTCGCGCCGCGGCAGCGGCTGGACCGGCCATTATCCGCGCTCGGGGGTGGAAAGTCAGAGAATGCGCCCGACCCAGACGAAAAAGGCCGCGAACGCGGCTTCTGGAGGGGATGACGCGGACGGTGGCAAGCCGACGAGGAGGCCAGCCACCGCCCGCGACAAGGGGAAACGGGACGTCAGTGCGGCTTCTGCTCGTAAAGGCGCAGCAGTTTTTCCTTGGCGGCGAGCTTTTCGCGCTTCATCTGCGCCAGGGTGACATCGTCGATCGGCAGCACGCCGAGCTCGGCGTCCATGCACTTCTTGTCCAAGGTCTTGTGGCGCTGGTAGAGCTGCTTGAACTCCGGATCGGACTTGATCAACGCGTCGATTTCGGTCTGCGGTTGCCCTTCGAACATAGGAATAGCCTCCTTCAGCTGGAAACAAGAACGCCCCGGCCGCTGCGGCACGGGGCGTTGCCTGGGAGCGGAAGCGCGCGAGCCGCCGGCTGCACCGCCACACCGCCTGGAACCACGGTTCCTGCGACGTCGGACTGCGGTGCGCGCCACTGCGTCATCGGCTCGGACTCCTCCGTTGGCACCAGGCGGCGGGAGTGCCACCTGGAGTACCGACCCTACGCCTCCCCACCGCCGCGGACAAGAGAAGCAGGCCCGCTTTGTCGCATTCAGTTGCTCGGCGCTCAGGCCCAGGGAAAAACCCCGTTAAACGCCGACGCAAATGGGCACGACACGCTCAAGGCGCGATCACGACTTCGGCCGAGCGAGCCTTGGTCGAGGGTCCCTTCTTGCCGACCGCCTGCACCCGGTTGGCGGGCACGCCACCGCTGACCAGGGCCGCGCGCAGGGCATCGGCGCGCTTCTGCGCCACGCCGGCGTCGCTGTCGTAGGCCTCGATCCGCACCTTGCCCTTGCTGATCTGCAGGTACTGCGACAGGGCCTTGGTCTGGTTGGTGGCATCGCCCGACAGCGCGGCCTTGCCGGCACCGAAGGCCGCGCCGGAGAAGGTGAAGACCTCCCCACGCGTGTCGAAACGCGAGGCCGGCAGCTTGGTACCGGCGACCAGCTCGGCCTCCTCGCGCGCCAGCTTGGCCGACTTCTGCTGCGCGGCGCTGAGCTTGGCAGTCTGCTGCCCGGCGACGCTGGCCAGGGCCGCATCGGCGTCCGCGCGCGCGGCCTGCTCGGCTTCGGCGGCCTGGCGCAGGCTCTCGGCCTCCTCGGCCTGGATCTGCGCCTGCACGCGCAAGCGCTCGGCCTCCTGGCGGGCGCGTGCGGCCTCGCGGCGGCTGGCCTCGATCAGCAGGTCGCTGCGGGTCTTTTCCAACTGGTCGACCTGGCGCCGGGCGATTTCCGCGCGGGCCATGGTCTCGGCGATCTCGACCCGGCGCTCGGCCAGGTAGCGCGCCTCGTCGCGCTCCTTGCGCTTGGCGTTGGCGAAGTTGGCCACCGCCTGCTGCGCCTGCAGGCGCTCGTAAGCGGCGACATCGGCATTGAGCGGATCGGCCTGCAGCGCCACCAGGCGTTGGTTGAGCACGGCCAGTTCCGGGTCGTCGGCCGCGATCGCGCCCAACGGCGCCAGCAGCAACACCAGCAGGGCCAGGCGGCGCATTGCGTGCAGGGCGCGGCTCATGGACGGCCCTCCCCGGTGCCCAGGGTCTGTTGCAGCTGGGCCACCTCGGCCTGGCGCTGCTTCAGTTGCGCATTGGCCACCGCCTCCTCGCTGCGGGCGCGCGCCAGGTCGGCATCGGCGGCCACGCGCAGCGCCAGCTGCGGCGCGGTCTTGCGCTGGCGGCGGTCGAGCGCGGCCTGTTGCGCCTGTTCCAGGCCCTGGCGAGCGCTGGCCAGCAGGTCCGGCGCGTACTGGTCGGCATCGGCCTGGATCGCACGCTGCACCGCCTGCTGGGCAGACAGCAGCTCCGGCGAGGCCACCTGGGCGAACGCGGCCGGCGCGGCGAACAACGCCAATGCGCAGGCCATCACATACTGCTGACAACGGAAGTGTGCGAAGCTAGTTTTCATCTAGGGGGGCCGTGGACGGAGACGTCGGTCACGGCCATTGTCGGAAGCCTGTGGCGCGCTTGCAACGGGCGATTGCGGATCGTTGGGGAACCATTGCGCATGGATATCGGCTATTTCCTGAAGCTGATGACCGAAAAGAACGCCTCGGACATGTTCCTGACCACGGGAGCACCGGTCTATATCAAGATCGAAGGCAAGCTGTACCCGCTCGGCGCCACCGGCCTGCCGCCGGGCATGGTCAAGAAGATCGCCTATTCGCTGATGGACGAAGGCCAGGTGCCGCAGTTCGAGCGGGACCTGGAATTGAACATGGCCATCGCCCTGCAGGACGCCGGACGCTTCCGCGTCAACGTGTTCAAGCAGCGCGGCGAGGTCGGCATGGTGATCCGCGCCATCCGCAGCAAGATCCCCAGCATCGAGGAACTGCACCTGCCGCAGGTGCTCAAGGACGTGATCATGACCCCGCGCGGGCTGGTCCTGGTGGTCGGCTCGACCGGCTCGGGCAAGTCCACCTCGCTGGCGTCGATGATCGACTACCGCAACAGCACCACCACCGGCCACATCCTCACCATCGAGGATCCGATCGAGTACCTGCACAAGCACAAGCTGTCCATCGTCAACCAGCGCGAGGTCGGCCTGGACACCCACGCCTTCCACAACGCGCTGAAGAACGCGATGCGCGAGGCACCGGACGTGATCCTGATCGGCGAGATCCTGGACGCGGAGACCATGGAGGCGGCGATCGCCTTCGCCGAGACCGGGCACCTGTGCCTGGCCACCCTGCACTCCAACAACGCCGACCAGACCATCGAGCGCATCCTCAATTTCTTCCCCGAGAGCGCGCACAAGAACGTGCTGATGAACCTGTCGCTGAACCTGCGCGCGGTGATTTCGCAGCGCCTGGTCAAGGACAGCAGCGGCCGCCGCCGGCCGGCCTCGGAAGTGCTGCTGAACACCCCGATGATCCGCGACCTGCTGCGCCGCGGCCAGGTCCACGAGATCAAGCAGGCCATGGAGGAATCGCTAGAGGAAGGCATGGAGACCTTCGACCAGTGCCTGTTCCGCATGGTCAAGCAAGGCCAGATCGAGCAGGAGGAGGCGCTGCGCGCGGCCGACTCGCGCGACGGCCTGGCCCTGAAGTTCCGCCTCTCCGAAGGCGGCAGCGGCGAGCACGACCCCTACGCCGACTACGACAGCGGCCCCAGCGCGGCGCCGCGCATCACCCACGGCTTCGTCTGAGCCGTCCCGCTTCGTCGTAGGAGCGGCTTCAGCCGCGACCGGGCGTTCGCAGACGCTGGTCGCACTGGTCCCACAGCGACGGCGGTAACGGCGAACCGGAGGCCCAGTGGCGGTCGCCGTAGGGTCGCCCTTGCGAGGGCAAACGCCACTTCACACACCCCGCGTCGGGACTGAAGTTCCTCCCACAGTCCACCCAGCGAGTGCGCCGCAAGCGCGTGTGGGAGCGACTTCAGTCGCGACGCGTGGAGGCCGAAGTGTCCGTAAAACTGCAGTCGGGACTGAGGTTCCCCCACGTCCTAATGCTCACCGATGCGGCAGGGATGGCGGCAGCTTCGGCCGATCGGGCATCACCGGCGCACCGGTCGCGGCTGAAGCCGCTCCTACGACGATATTCCCAGCTCACTGAGCGTCGGGCTGATTCTCCGGGCGCGCCGCCTCGAACGCCGGCAACGCCAGGCAGGCGCGCTCGATCCGCTCCAGGGTCGGATAGACCTGCAGGTCCACGCCGAAGCGGCGCGCGTTGTACAGCTGCGGCACCAGGCAGCAATCGGCCAGGCCCGGCTGCTCGCCATGGCAGAAACTGCCGGTATCCGGCGACTCGGCGAGCAACTGCTCCAGCGCATCGAAGCCGGTCTGCATCCAGTGCCGCATCCATTCCTCGCGCTCGGGCTGCGGCACGTTCCAGGCGCTCTCGAAGAACTGCGCCACGCGCAGGTTGTTGAGCGGGTGGACGTCGCAGGCGATCAGTTGCGCCAGGCCGCGCACGCGGGCACGGTCGATCGGCGCGTCCGGCAGCAGCGGCGGCTCCGGCCAGCGTTCGTCCAGGTATTCCAGGATCGCCAGCGACTGGCGGATCGGCTGACCGTCGTGGCACAGGGTCGGCACCAGCTCCTGCGGGTTCAGCCGCGCATATTCCGGCGAATGCTGCTGCCCGCCGTCGCGCACCAGGTGCACCGGCAGCGACTGGTAGGCCAGGCGCTTGAGCTCCAGCCCGATGCGCACCCGGTACGCGGCGCTGGAGCGCCAGTAGGTGTAAAGCTGCAGTGCCTCGTCCATGCCCGCCTCCGTCTGCGCAGTCGACAACGATACCGGTGGACACCGGCGGCGCGGCGCCGCCGGTCGCCCAGGTAGCGCCGCCGGCCGGGTCAGGGCAACGGCGCCTGCTCGATGCGCTGCTCGATCGCGCCGAAGATGCTCACTCCGTCACGGTCCAGCATCTCGATCCGCACCACGTCGCCGAAGGACATGTACGGCGTGCTCGGCTTGCCGTCGCGCAGGGTTTCCACGGTGCGCTGCTCGGCGAAGCAGGAGGCGCCGCGCGTGGTGTCCTGGTTGGCGATGGTGCCCGAGCCGACCACCGCGCCGGCCGCCAGTGGCCGGGTCTTGGCCGCGTGCGCGACCAGCTGCGCGAAATCGAACTGCATGTCCTCGCCGGCTTCCGGCGCGCCGAACCAGGCGCCGTTGATGTGGGTCAGCAGCGGCAAGTGCACCTTGTTGCCTTGCCAGGCCTCGCCCAGTTCGTCGGGGGTGACGAACACCGGCGACAGCGCCGAGCGCGGCTTGGACTGCACGAAGCCGAAGCCCTTGGCCAGTTCCGGCGGGATCAGGTTACGCAGCGACACGTCGTTGACCAGGCCGATCAGTTGGATGTGCGCGGCGGCCTGCGCCGGGCTGACCGCCATGGGCACGTCGTCGGTGACCACCACGATCTCGGCTTCCAGATCGATGCCGTAGTCCTCGCTGACTACCTTGACCGCATCGCGCGGGCCGTAGAAACCGGCGCTGACCGCCTGGTACATCAGCGGGTCGGTGTAGAAGCTCTCCGGCACCTCGGCGCCGCGCGCGCGGCGCACGCGCTCGACGTGCGGCAGGTAGGCGCTGCCGTCGAGGAACTCGTAGGCGCGCGGCAGCGGCGCGGCCAGCGCCGCCATGTCCAGGTCGAACTGGCCATCGGCGCTGCCGTCGTTGAGCGACTCGGACAGCGCGTTCAGGCGCGGGGCGAGATTGCTCCAGTCCTCCAGCGCGCGCTGCAGGGTCGGTGCAATGCCGGTGGCGCGCACCGCGCGGGTCAGGTCGCGGGACACGACGATCAGGGTGCCGTCGCGACCGCCTTCCTTCAGGGAACCTAGCTTCATGTCCGTCCAGTGCTGGGGGGCTGAGCCGGCGATTGTACGGCCAGACGGCGGCTTGGTTTCAACTGAAACGGACCCGCATTTTGTGCAGCGCGCCAATTCAGGTACACTGCGCCGGTCTGCATGCGGCCGTCCGTTTCCCTCAGGGACCGCCGGCGAGGCCAGGATCGCAACGATCCGACTCGCCCGCCCCGCCCGACGCCTTTCGTGGTGCCGACGAACCCCAGCCTCGCGCTGCGGGTTGATCCACCCTCTCGCAGCGCGGTTCACGGGAACGCTCCGAGCCTCACCTACTTGCGCCTGCGCGCCGGGTCCGTCCCGGCGTCGGCGCGTTATCCGGAGCATTCTCATGTCGTTCGAATCCCTGGGCCTTGCGCCCTTCCTGCTGCGCGCGTTGGCCGAGCAGGGCTACGAAACCCCCACCCCGATCCAGGCGCAGGCCATTCCCGTCGCCCTGGAAGGCCATGACCTGATGGCCGGCGCGCAGACCGGCACCGGCAAGACCGCCGCGTTCGGCCTGCCGCTGCTGCAGCACCTGGGCACCTCGCCGCAGTCGGTGGGCGCCGGCCCGCGCAAGCCGCGCGCGCTGATCCTGACCCCGACCCGCGAACTGGCCACCCAGGTCCACGACAGCCTGCGCGGCTACAGCAAGTACCTGCGCATTCCCAGCACCACCATCTACGGCGGCGTGGGCATGGGCAACCAGCTCGACGCGCTGCGCCGCGGCGTGGACCTGCTGATCGCCTGCCCGGGCCGCCTGCTCGACCACCTCGAGCGCCGCAGCGTGGACCTGTCGGGCATCGAGATCCTGGTGCTGGACGAGGCCGACCGCATGCTCGACATGGGCTTCCTGCCGTCGATCAAGCGCATCCTCGCCAAGCTGCCCAAGCAGACCCGGCAGACCCTGCTGTTCTCGGCCACCTTCGAGGAAGGCATCAAGCAGCTGGCCCGCGAGTTCATGCACGACCCGCAGGAAATCCAGGCCACCCCGAGCAACACCGTGGCCGACACCATCACCCACCGCGTGCATCCGGTGGACGGTGCGCGCAAGCGCGAACTGCTGCTGCACCTGCTGGCCGCCGACTCGCGCAAGCAGACCCTGGTGTTCGCCCGCACCAAGCACGGTGCCGACAAGCTGACCATGTTCCTGGACAAGTCCGGGCTGAAGACCGCGGCGATCCACGGCAACAAGAGCCAGGGCCAGCGCCTGCGCGCGCTGAGCGACTTCAAGGCCGGCCGCATCACCGTGCTGGTGGCCACCGACATCGCCGCGCGCGGCATCGACATCGACCAGTTGCCGAAGGTCATCAACTACGACCTGCCGATGGTCGCCGAGGACTACGTGCACCGTATCGGCCGCACCGGCCGCAACGGTTCGACCGGCGAGGCGATCTCGCTGGTGGCGCAGGACGAGGCCAAGCTGCTGCGCGCGATCGCGCGCATGCTCAAGCGCGAGATGGACATCCGCGACGTGCCGGGCTTCGAGCCGGTCACGCCGATCCGCTGGGGCAACAACAACCCCCCGGACGAGCGTCCGGGCGGCCAGCGTCCGCCGCGTCGCGGCAGCCACGCCCGTCGCGGCCATGGCGATGCGCCGGCGCACGCCCACGCCGGCAGCAAGAAGCCCGGCGGCAGCCACGCCGACGGTGCCCGCCGCCAGGGCCAGGGCCGCCGCCACGGCAACGGCGGCGGCAACCGCCCCGTCGCGCCGCGCTGAGCCATCCGCGGCCACGCGCTCCGCACGCACCCAGGCCGCCCTTCGGGGCGGCTTTTTTTGTCCGCACCACCGGCATCGCGTGCGGGTCGCACGCCCTGCAGCACGACGGCAACGCCGTCGTTGCGCGCGTCCAGTACCGCGCCATGCCACTCCACCCCTGACCGTACAATGCCTCTCATGGATATCTTCAAAGTCTTCACCCTCGAAGCCGCGCACCGCCTGCCCAACGTGCCGCCCGGCCACAAGTGCGCGCGCCTGCACGGGCACTCGTTCCGCATCGAGTTGCACGTCAGCGGCGAACCCGGCGCCGAGAGCGGCTGGGTCATGGATTTCGGCGACATCAAGGCGGCGTTCCGCCCGCTCTACGATCAGCTCGACCACCACTACCTCAACGACATCGAAGGGTTGGACAACCCCACCAGCGAGCGCCTGGCGATGTGGATCTGGGACCGACTCAAGCCGGCGCTGCCGCTGCTGAGCGAAGTGGTGGTGCACGAGACCTGCACCTCCGGCTGCCGGCATCGCGGGCCGGGATGAAGGCTGGGAGTCGGGAATGGGGATTCGGGAATCGCAAGGGCGACGCAGCGACGACTGAGGGGCTTGCGAGGCCGACCCGCCTGTGCGACGTAGCGCGCATTGGCGCTTGCCAGTGACGCAGAGGCGCCCGACGGGTGCCGGAAGAAGTACGCCACACCATTGATCCGAAAAGCAGTTTGAACGAATCCTGAGCGGCTTCAGAAAATTTTGTTGCATCGCAGCAGAATGGGCGTATGTTGCACTGCAACAGCAGTCGGCATTCCAACGGAGTTGCATGATGTCCGCTCAATTCAACGATCAGTTCAGCAGCTACACCCAGCAGTTCGCCGCCACCGCGGCGCGTGCCAATCGCCTGGCGCTGGAAAGCGCCGAGAGCGTGTTCGGCGTGCAGTTGAAGACCTTCGAGAAGAACGTGTCGGCCACCACCGGTTTCCTCGGTGAGCTGACCGAGGCGCGCGACCTGGGCACCGTGCAGGCGCTGTGGCCGAAGGGCCTGCAGATCGCCCGCGACAACTTCGAGCGTCTGGCCACGGCCAACCAGGAAGTGTTCGGCCTGGGCCTGAAGGCTTCCGAGGCCATCGGCCAGCTCGCCAAGCACCAGTTCGAAGCGGCGACCGAACAGGCCACGCCGAAGGCGAAGCCCGCCGCCAAGTAACACCGTTTCGACGTCGCTGCGGTCCGCCGCCCGACGCACCCTCGGTCTGCATGGGTCCCTCCCCCCGTGCAACCCCAGGCCCGGTAGATCCCTCCCTCTACCGGGCCTTTTTTGTGGGCGGGATTCGGGAGTTGGGATTCGGGATTTGCCGATTTCGCGCGTTCCGGCGTTCCTTGTGGGAGAGGCTTCAGCCTCGATGCTTCCGCAGAAACCGAGAGATCTCCTTCTTCTATCAGGCTTATCCATGCGCGTGCTCCGAGCGTGGAACCGGGCAGTCGGGATCAGCCCATCTCGCAGTGCCGGGACGTCTTGCTTTTGTGGGAGGGGCTTCAGCCCCGACCCCTCAGCAAAGATGCGTCGGGACTGAAGTCCCTCCCACAAACGTCGGCAGCGCGGCGCGCGCTCGGCAGCATCTCAGCCGGGAGACATGCCCGCCCACGGCTGCAGTTCCGCCGCCAACTGCGCGGCCTGCGGTTGCGGCCGGTGCGGCAGGCGTCCCCAGCACGGCATCGGCAACCGCGCGCGCAGCATCGCCATGTTGTCGTCGATGCGCTCCATCGCCGGGTCGATCTCGTTGCCGATCCAGCCGATGCACTGCAGGCCATCGGCGGCGATCGCCGCGGCGCTGAGCCGTGCGTGGTTGAGGCAACCCAGGCGCAAGCCGACCACCAGCACCACCGGCAGCCCCAGCGCGCGCGCCAGATCGGCCTGATCCAGCGTCGCCGACAGCGGCGCCGCCCAGCCGCCCACGCCTTCCACCACCACCACGTCGGCCTGCGCGCGCAGGCGCGCGAAGGCAGCCACGATCGGTGCCAGGTCCAGTTGCACACCGGCATCGGCGGCGGCCAGTTCCGGCGCCAGCGGCAGCGGCAGCGCATACGGATTGAGATCGTCATAGCGCGGGCGCGGTGCACTGGCCTCCTGCAGCGCCAGCGCGTCCTCGTTGCGCCAGCCCTCAGCCTCGCGCGTGCAGCCGCTGGCCACCGGCTTCATGCCCACCGCGCGCTGGCCGCGCGCGCGCAAGGCATGCAGCAGCGCGGTGCTGGCGATGGTCTTGCCGATGCCGGTATCGGTGCCGGTGACGTAGAAGGCGGGAACAGCCATGCGAAACCCTGTCGGTTGGCCGGCGGGACGCGCGGCGGCGCGCAGGATAGCCGGGTGCGCCAGGCGCGTCAGCCGCCGCGGTGCCGGCGGACGCAGCGCGCTGCTAGACTCGCGCGATGTTCGCCTCGTCCTCGCTCACCGGCAGCAAGCCGGAACAGTACGCCCAGTTGCTCGACCAGGCCCGCGCCCTGGTCGCGGGGGAGCCCGACCGCATCGCCAATGCCGCCAACCTGGCGGCGCTGGTGTACCACGCGCTGCCGCGGCTGAACTGGGTCGGGTTCTATCTCTACGACGGCAAGGAACTGGTGGTGGGGCCGTTCCAGGGCCTGCCCGCCTGCGTGCGCATTCCGCTGCACAAGGGCGTCTGTGGCGCGGCCGCCAGCAGCGGCCAGACCCAGCGCATCGACGACGTGGAGGCGTTCCCCGGGCACATTGCCTGCGATGCGGCCTCGCGCTCGGAACTGGTGGTGCCGCTGCTACGCGACGGCGCGCTGGTGGGCGTGTTCGACCTGGACAGCCCCGACCTGGCCCGCTTCGACGCCGACGACCAGCACGGCCTGGAAGCGATCGCCCAGGTCTTCGTCGACAGCCTGCAATGAGCACGACCAAGCTGCGCAACATCGGCCCCAAGAGCGCGGCCTGGCTGCGCCAGGTCGGCGTGCGCACGCAGCAGGACCTGGAGGCGGCCGGCGCGGTCGGCGCCTTCGTCAAGGTCAAGCGCGCCGGCTTCAAGCCCAGCCTCAACCTGCTGTACTCGCTGGAAGGCGCGCTCAGCGGCTGCCACTGGCAGGAACTGTCCGAGGCGCGGCGCGCGCAGTTGCTGGGCGAGCTGGAGACCGCGACGGCGGCGCTGCCGGCGCAGCGCGGCCTGCAGGCCGCCGGGCCGGTGGCGACGACGCATTTCGACCGCGACGACACGCGTGACGACGATGACGCCGGCGGCGCCTACGCGCCCGACACGCACGACACACCGGTGGGCGACCACCACGGCGACGACGACGGCCACGGCGCGCACGCCGACTGAGCCGCGCGGGCAGCGGCGATCGCGTACAATCGCGCCGCTTCAAGGTGACCCGCCGGCTCCGGCCAGCGGGTTGAAACGGGAAGCCGGTGCGTCTTGCGACAAGGCCGGCGCTGCCCCCGCAACGGTAAGCGATCCGCGCTGACGACCTGCGCCACTGTGCCTGGGCATGGGAAGGCGTCGCAGCCGGGAGGTCCGCCTCCCTGATCGCCAGCCCGGAGACCGGCCTTGCAGTTCACTGGTTGCGATGCGGAGGGCGTCGCGGCGTGCCGCGCCGCGTCCGGCGCCGTCCGCTTGCACCTTCCGTTCGCGACTCCCTTGCCGTCACAGCGCGCAGCCGCGCGCCGGAGTTGCCACCCATGTCGTCCCGCCTGCTTTCGGTCGCGATCGCGACCGCCCTGTCCCTGCCCGCGCTGGCCCACGCCGCCGACGCCGCCACCGACCTCGACCAGGTCCTGGTCACCGCCACCCGCACCCAGATCTCGGTGGAGGACAGCGTGGTCCCGGCGCAGGTCATCGACCGTGCCGAGATCGAGCGCAGCCAGGCCACCTCGCTGGCGCAGCTGCTGCAGGGCCGCGCCGGCATCGGCATTTCCAACCAGGGCGGCCTGGGCAAGCTGACCACGCTGAACCTGCGCGGCAGCGAATCGGACCACGTGCTGGTGCTGGTGGACGGCGTGCGCATCGGCTCGGCCAGCGCCGGCCTGGCCGCGTTCCAGGACCTGCCGCTGAGCCAGATCGAACGCATCGAGATCGTGCGCGGGCCGCGTTCGAGCCTGTACGGCTCCGACGCGATCGGCGGCGTCATCCAGATCTTCACCCGCCGCGGCGGCCAGGGCTTCCAGCAGAACCTGAGCCTGGGCGGCGGCAGCCACGGACTGCGCGAGGCCGGCGCCGGCTTCAGCAACCGCGGCGAGCGCGGCTGGCTGGCCGTGCAGGGCGGCTACCAGAAGACCGACGGCATCAATGCCTGCAACGGCTCGGCCACGCTGTTCGCCGGCTGCTTCGTCGACCAGCCCGACCGCGACGGCTACCGCAACGTCTCGCTGAGCGCGCGCGGCGGCTACGCGTTGACCGACACGCTGCGCGTCGAAGGCCAGGCGCTGAACATCGACAGCCGCAACGAATACGACGGCGACGCGCTGTTCGCCGGCAACGAGGCCGACAACACCCAGCAGGTGTTCAGCGGCAAGCTCGACTGGACCCCGTCCGATCGCCTGCACCTGGCCGCGCAACTGGGCCGCAACGTCGACGACGCCGACAGCTACTACCGTGCGCCGGGCGCGCGCACCCGCAGCTTCGTCAGCACCTTCGATAGCCGCCGCGACACCGCCGCGCTGCAGGGCGACATCACTCTGGCCGAAGGCCACCTGCTCAGCGTGGGCAGCGACTGGCAGCGCGAGCACGTCGCCAGCACCACCGCCTTCGACGTCGACAGCCGCGACAACACCGGCGTGTTCGCCGAGTACCAGGGCCGCTTCGGCGCGCAGCAGGTGCAGGCGAGCGTGCGCAGCGACGACAACGAACAGTTCGGCGAACACACCACCGGCAGCCTCGGTTGGGGCCTGGCACTGGCGCATGGCCTCAAGCTCACCGCCAGCGTCGGCACCGGCTTCAAGGCACCGACCTTCAACGACCTGTATTACCCGTTCGCCGGCAATCCGGAACTGAAGCCGGAGCGCTCCAAGAGCGGCAACCTCGGCATTGCGCAGTACGCCGACAGCTGGAACTGGACCTTCAACGCCTACGAGACCCGGGTCAAGGACCTGATCTCCTACGACGCGATCAGTTTCCTGCCGGTCAACGTGGACGAGGCGCGGATCCGCGGCGCCGAACTGACCGGCTATGCACTGCTGGCCGGCTGGGAACTGTCGGCGCAGCTGAGCCACACCGATCCGCGCAACCGCAGCGACAGTGGCAACCGCGACAACTGGCTGGCGCGCCGCGCGCAGAACACCGCACGCCTGGACGTGGACCGCGGCATCGGCCCGGTCAAGCTCGGCGTCACCGTCTTCGGCAGCGGCCACCGCTTCGACGACGCGGCCAACCGCGTGCGCCTGGCCGGCTACGGCACCGTCGACCTGCGCGCGGAGTACGCGTTCACTCCGGACTGGACGCTGCAGGCAAAGGCCAGCAACGTGTTCGATCGCGACTACCAGACGGTGAACTGGTACAACCAGCCGGGCCGCGAATACGCGCTGACCCTGCGCTACGCGCCGGCAGCGCGCTGAGCCGGTGTCCCGCGCTGCGCCGGCGGGCGTGGCGCGGGGCACAGCCAAGGCAATGCGCGCATCTTTTCGTAGGAGCGGCTTCAGCCGCGACGGGCTTTCCCGGGGAAGCCCGTCGCGGCTGAAGCCGCTCCTACGAAAGGCGGCGGTATGTGCGAACACGCCGGATGTAGATGCGTGCATTTTCGAGCGCGCGCATGCGCGATGCATCGCGCAGTTGGTCGCCCGCGATACGGGCCGCTGGCTGCCGAACGCAAACACCCGCCCTCGTGCTCATGCATCGCGGCACAGACCTGACAGTTCGGCGCGCACTACGCGCCCGGACCCTCACCCCAACCCCTCTTCCGGGGGGAGAGGGGCGTACTGCGTCATCGGCTGCAGGAATGGCGTCAGCCGCGACGGGCGTTCCCGGGAAAGCCCGTCGCGGCTGAAGCCGCTCCTACGATACGCTGGATCTTCGCGCTGCGCCGGGACGCTGCGCAGCCATCGCCTCAGCGCAGTTGCAGCAGCTCGCGCAAATCGTCCATCAGCAACACCACGTCGGCCGTGGCCAGATCCAGATCGCGCGGATAGCCGTAGCGCACCAGCGCCACCGGCATGCCGGCGGCGTGGCCGGCCTGGAGGTCGGTTCCCGAATCGCCAACCATCAGACAGCGCGCCGGCGATTGCGCGAACTGCTGCGCCAGGTGCAGCAGCGGCGCCGGGCTGGGCTTGCGCTCGGGCAGGCTGTCGCCGCCCAGCACCGCAGAAAACAGATCGGCCACGCCAAGATGACGCAGCAGCGGCGGCACCATCGCCGACGGCTTGTTGGTGCACAGCGCCAGCGTCGCCCCATCCGCATGCAACTGCGTCAGCGCCTCGGTCGCGCCGGGATACAACCGCGGACTGCGAAGCAGGCATTCGGCGTAGTGGCGCATGAAGGTCGGCATGACCGTCTCGAGCGGCGTGGCGTCACCGGCATGCCGCCAGGCGATCTCGACCAGCTTGCGCACGCCCTCACCGATCCAGCCGAGCACGGTCGCTTCCGGCACGCGCGGCAGGCCGAAGTCGGCCTGCGTGCGGTTCAGCGCCTCGGCGATGTCGGCGCCGCTATCGACCAGGGTGCCGTCCAGGTCGAACACCACCAATGCATACGGAAATGTCATGTCGTGCCAACACAGGGGAACAAGTGCGCATTGTAGGTGGCGCAAGATCGGACGCGGTTGCGACACGCGCGCGCGCGCGGCGCGTGCCCTGCCTTCGCTGGCACGCGATTGCGACCACGGCACGCCCGCTGAGGCAGCGCTGCAACGGCGACCGAGAGCGCGAACCACGCTCGCGCGATCCATCCCGGCCCGAGTCAACCGCTCGATCCGTGCGTTCGTGCGCACGACACCCGAGAACATCACCCGTTGGCGATCTCCGCGCATGTTTCACTCCACGCGTCCGTGAGGACGCGACAAGGTCGATCCGCATGCCAGAGGATGAAGTCGCTGGTGCAACCCGAGCAGCATGCCCCTGCGGGAGGGACTTCAGTCCCGACGTGGGAGCGACGGCCAGGTTCTCGGCCTGCACGCACACACCATGGTTGTTTCAACACACGCGCCGTTGAAGGGTACGACCGGCGAGAACGGCACCGCACCAGTGAAGATCGGAGGGTTTCAATCCACGCACTCGCGAGGCGCGACACAGACCCGCCGTCGCCGCACCGTCACCCCACGTGTTTCAATCCACGCACCGCTCAGGGCGCGGCGATAGATGGTACGACAGTCTCCCGTGGCACACGTTCCCATCCAATCAGCCAGGAAGACAGAATCCAAGGCAACGCCACCACCTCACCCGAACAAGCGCCCCTGCGCCTGCCCCGGCTCACGCTCGTGAAAGCCGGACAGGCCCACACCGACCAGGCGGTAGCGGGTGGACGTTGGCAGGTCCACGCGCTCGCGCAACGCCAGGGCGATGTCGATCAAGGCCTGCAGCGAATCCGGCGGCTGCTCCGGGGTGAAGCTGCGGGTGAGGATGCGGAACTGCGCGGTCTTCAGCTTCAACACCACGGTGCGCGCGATGCGTTCGGTGCGGCGGGTGGCGTTCCAGGTCTTTTCGGCCAGTTGCCGGATCGCCGGCTCCAGGGCCTCCAGCGCCAGGTCCTCGGCGAAGGTGTCCTCGGAGGAGATCGATTGCACCGGCTGGTCCGATTCCACCGGGCGCTCGTCGATGCCGCGCGCGCGTTGGTACAGGCGCAGGCCGAAACTGCCGAAGCGCGCTTCCAGTTCGGCCTCGCTGCGTGCGCGCAGGTCGCCGACGGTGACGATGCCCAGTTCCGCCAGCTTGCCTTCCATCACCTTGCCCACGCCGGGCACCTTGTTCACCGGCAAGGGGGTCAGGAACGCCTCCACGCGATGCGGGCGGATCACGAACTGGCCGTCGGGCTTGCGCCAATCCGAGGCGATCTTGGCCAGGAACTTGTTCGGCGCGATCCCGGCCGAGGCGGTCAGCGCGGTTTCCTCGCGGATCTGCGCGCGGATGGTCTGGGCGATCTCGGTGGCGGTGCGCAGCTCGCCCTTGGGCGCGGTGACGTCCAGGTAGGCTTCGTCCAGCGACAACGGTTCGATCAGGTCGGTGTGGCGCTGGAAGATCTCGCGCACCTGCCGCGACACCGCCTTGTAGCGGGCGAAATCCGGCGGCACGAAGATCGCGTCCGGACACAGCCGCTCGGCGCGCAGCGCCGGCATCGCCGAGCGCACCCCGAACACGCGTGCCTCGTAGGAGGCGGCGCACACCACCGAGCGCATGCCGCGCCAGGCCACCACCACCGGCTTGCCGCGCAGCGCCGGATCGTCACGCTGCTCCACGGACGCGTAGAACGCATCCATGTCGACGTGAATGATCTTGCGCATCGACCCCATACCCTACGCCTGCGAACGGTGTGCGCATGATAAGCCCCGCGCTGCGCACGGACTGAGAATGCGCGCCTTGATCCGGCGCAGTGCACGCAGCACCGCCGGTGCCGACACTACGCGTGCGTACGGATAAAACGTTTGATTGAACGCGCGCAGCTCATGCACTCTTGCGCGCCTCGACTGTCTCGCCTGGGAATGTTCCGCTCATGAGTCGTCTGTCCTCCTATTCGCGCGAGCAATTGCTCGCCAGCGCACGCGGCGAGTTGTTCGGCGCCAACGCCGGGCGCCTGCCCAACGACCCGATGCTGATGTTCGACCGCATCGTCGCCATCGACGAGACCGGCGGCGCGCACGGCAAGGGCGTGATCCGCGCCGAACTGGATATCCGCCCGGACCTGTGGTTCTTCGGCTGCCACTTCATCGGCGACCCGGTGATGCCCGGCTGCCTGGGCCTGGATGCGATGTGGCAGCTGACCGGCTTCTTCCTGACCTGGCTGGGCGCGCCCGGCCGCGGCCGCGCATTGGGCGTGGGCGAAGTGAAGTTCACTGGGCAGGTGCTGCCCAGCGCCAAACAGGTGGTCTACGAGATCGACGTCAGCCGGGTCATCAACCGCAAGCTGGTGATGGCGGTGGCCGATGGCCGCATGTCGGTGGACGGGCGCGAGATCTATACCGCCAAGGACATGCGCGTGGGCCTGTTCACTTCGACGGAGGCATTCTGATGCGGCGCGTGGTCATTACCGGAATGGGCATCACCTCGTGCCTGGGCAACGATCTGGACAGCGTGTCGCGCGCCTTGCGCGAAGGCCGCGCCGGCATCCGCCACAATCCGCAGGCGGTCGACGCCGGCCTGCGCAGCCAGATCGGCGGCGATGTGCAACTGGACCTGGATGCGGCGATCGACCGCAAGCTCAAGCGCTTCATGGGCGATGCCTCGGCCTACGCCTACCTGGCGCTGCGCGACGCGCTGGCCGATGCCGGCCTGGACGAGGCGGCGATCAGCGACCCGCGGATCGGCCTGATCGCCGGCTCCGGCGGCGGCTCCAGCCATTGGCAGGTGGAAGCGGCGGACCTGCTGCGCAACCGCGGCGTGCGCAAGGTCGGCCCGTACATGGTGCCGCGCACGATGTGTTCGGCGGTGTCGGCCAGCCTGGCCACCGCGTTCAAGATCAAGGGCGTCAGCTATTCGTTGTCGGCGGCCTGCGCGACCTCGGCGCACTGCATCGGCGCGGCGGCGGACCTGATCCGCCACGGCCAACAGGACGTGATGTTCGCCGGCGGCGGCGAAGAACTGGATTGGACCATGAGCCTGATGTTCGACGCGATGGGCGCGCTGTCCACCGGCTTCAACGACACGCCGGCGGTGGCGTCACGGCCCTACGATGCCGCGCGCGACGGTTTTGTCATCGCCGGCGGCGGCGGCATGCTGGTGTTGGAGGACTACGACCATGCGCTGGCGCGCGGCGCGCGCATCCACGCCGAACTGGTCGGCTATGGCGTGACCTCCGACGGCGCCGACATGGTCGCGCCGTCCGGCGAGGGCGCGGTGCGCTGCATGCGCATGGCGCTGCAGGGCGTGGACGCGCCGATCGACTACCTCAACACCCATGGCACCTCGACGCCGCTGGGCGACGTCACCGAGCTGGACGCGGTGCGCGCGGTGTTCGGCGATGGGGTGCCGCCGCTGTCCTCGACCAAGGCGCTGTCCGGGCATTCGCTGGGCGCGGCCAGCGTGCACGAGGCGATCTACTGCCTGCTGATGCTGCGCGACGGCTTCATCGCCGGCTCGGCCAACATCGACACGCTGGATCCGCGCGCCGAGGGTTTCCCGATCGTGCGCGAGAGCCGCGACGCGACGTTGCGCACGGTGATGTCCAACAGCTTCGGCTTCGGCGGCACCAACGCCGCGCTGGTGTTCGCCAAGGCCTGAGCCTGGCCACACGCGCACGCTGCCGGCCACGGCAGCGTACCGCGCGTCAACGCTCCAGTTGCCGGACGTCGCGACGCCCGGCGTTGTCGTCCTTGTGCGCGTCCGGCTTGGATGCTGGCGCTGAAGGCGGAGGTGGTGGCGGTGTGGTTGGAGGCGGTGGAGG